>NZ_JARVRJ010000011.1 GCF_030209745.1 Arthrobacter sp. fls2-241-R2A-200 | reverse complement strand
TCGCTGGGCTCATAACCCAGAGGTCACAGGTTCAAATCCTGTCCCCGCAACTGAAGAAAAGGTCCGGATCACATTGGTGATCCGGACCTTTTTGTTTGCCCTCGTTCGACGTGATGCCCTTGTCGCCGTGCTTCACGAACAAGTGCGGAAACCGCGACGCCGGAGGTCGCTTTGAGTCGGCAGGGGAGGCCCTTGGCGCGTTCGAGTGATCTCGAGCACCTTGCCCGCATATCGTCACTTGCGCCTCCCAGGGTGGGGTAGAGTAGTTCTTGCGACGCGGGGTGGAGCAGTTCGGTAGCTCGCTGGGCTCATAACCCAGAGGTCACAGGTTCAAATCCTGTCCCCGCAACTGAAAAGAAGGTCCGGATCACATTGCTGATCCGGACCTTCTCGTTTATCTAATCCCGGCTCCTTCTTTGCATCGATAGTGACCGCCAACCCAAAGCGCAGTGCTAGCATCGAACGCGGATTGGCGGCGCGCAGAATTGATGGGATCCAACATGGTCAGCGAAGACTACGAACTCGGCAACGGCCGGCAAGTCCTCCAGAGAGACGGCCCCATAGCTGTGTATCAGCAGGTGGCGGATGTCCTCATGGAACAGGTGAACCGTTTGGAGCCAGGCGCACGGCTTCCTACTGAAGAATCGCTGATGGATCTGTATGGGGTCAGCCGCACCACCGTCCGCAAGGCAATCGAGGGCCTGGTGGTAAAGGGCCTTGTAGTGCGTAGGCAAGGCAAGGGCACCTTTGTCATGGCCCAGCGCCCCGTGCGCATGCTCAACCGACTGGCGCCTTTCATGGAAACCTTCACCGCGGCCGGAATGAAGACCGTGAAGGGTCTCATTGAGTACAAGTGGATGGAGAAGGACCGGACGGTTCCTGCCAAGCTGGTGTCCGATGACAATCTGGTCTTGGTGATCCGCCGATCCTATTCGAGCGCGGGGTGGCCGTATGCCATTGCGGAGATCTTCATACCCTCGCACATCGGCCGGCACATCAGCCTCGCCGATGCAGAGCGGAACTCCATCTACCAGGTCATTCAAGATCGGACCCGCAAGCCCCTGCAGCGGGCCGAAATCACGGTGACAATGCAAGCACCTCCGGACCACTTGGCAGACGCCCTCAATGTTCGTGCATTCCCGGTGGTGCCTCGTCTGGAGCGAACCACCCTGGGCGCCCATGGCGAAGTCTTGGAGTGCACGGTGACGTACTTTCATCCAAAAGGGTTCGAGATCAGGGCCGAAGTGGCCACAGATACAAGCACCGGTCCGTCCGCTACGAGCGCTCCGGCTTAGACTACGAGCGCTCCCGCTTAGACAGGAGATGGTCGGACCCGAACAGGATCCGACCATCTCCTTCCTGCAGTGCGGGAATGCCTACGCAATTCCCCAAGCTGCCCTACAGCTTATCGAAGTCGGCTTCGTCGATGGTCGCCTCGGAGGCGGCGGGGGCGCCGGCAGAAATCGCGGGCTTGGAGCCGCCAGACTTCAATGCGGCCAGGCGGGCCTCGATCTCGGTCTGCTCTCCAAGATCCTCCAGCTGGTTGAATTGCGCGTCGAGGCTGGAGCTGGCCAGCTCCTGCTGGCCGAGTACCTTTGCCTCTTCGCGACGGATCTTCTCCTCGAAACGACCCACTTCGCTGGTGGGGTCCATGATGTCGATGCTCTTGAGGGCATCGTGGACCTGATTCTGTGCCGCGACCGTCTTGGAACGGGCCACCAGCTCGTTGCGCTTGGCAGTGAGCTGGTTCAACTTGTTCTTCATCTGGTCAAGGCCGGTTTTGAGCTTGTCCACAACCTCGGACTGGGAAGCGATGCTGGGCTCTGCGGTGCGCGCTTCAGACTCAGCGGCCATCTGGCGTTGAATGGCCACCTTGGCGAGGTTATCGAACTTCTCGGCGTCTACTGGGTTTCCAGCGGAGCGGTACTCGTCCGCTTTCCTGGACGCAGCCAATGCCTTGTTGCCCCAGTCTTGGGCGTTCTTGATGTCCTCGTTGTAGTCCGCTTGGAGCATACGGAGGTTACCGATAGTCTGCGCGACCGCCGACTCGGCTTCGGCAATGTTGTTTGTATAGTCGCGAACCATCTGATCCAGCATCTTCTGGGGGTCCTCAGCCTGATCGAGCAATGCGTTGATGTTCGCCTTTGCGAGCTGAGAGATCCGGCCGAAAATGGACTGCTTAACCATGGTGTTGCCTTTCGTCCTGCTCAGTTTTTTTACTGAAGTCAGTGATCAGTTGTTGTACCGCGTCGAGGTGGGCGAAGGACCCACGTGGTCTGTTGGTTAGAAGCTGCCGGAGTCACCGCCGCCGAAGTCTCCGCCGCCGCCGCCGAAGTCGCCACCCCCGCCGAAATCTCCGCCGCCGCCGAAGTCTCCGCCACCGCCGCCGAAGAAGCCTCCGCCGTCGTTGTGACCGCCGCCCCAGCCGCCACTTCCACCATTGAGGATGGAGTTAATGAGGATGCCGCCGAGGATCGCTCCGCCTAGACCACCACCACCACCGCCAAACATCCCTCCGCGGCCATAACCTTGGCCGGCGTAGCCGAAGTGGTCTACGTCTGCCTGGGCCAGTTGTGCCGCTTGCGCCGCTAATGAGTGCGCTTGTTGGGCATAGGTCAATGCGGTCACGGGGTCGTTGCGCGAGATGGACAGCGCGTAGTCGACGTTGCGTTGTGCCTCAGCAAGACGCGTGCGAGCTTCAGTGCCGACACCTCCACGCCGGGCCGCGATGTAGTCGGACGTCGCGCTGATCTGCGACTGCGCAGCCATGATGGTTTGTTGCATGGCGGCCTGCGCGCGCCGTGCCTGCTCTTGCTGGTCCCGGATGCCGGACAGCGCCTGATCCAAAGCCTGATGCGCCGAGGACACGCGCGCGAGGGTCGCAATGGGATCGATCTTGCCACCTTGAATCTCGGCCTGGACCTGGGCCAATGCAGCCTCGACGCCAGCAACAGGGCCGGCCAGTTCAGGGTGTTGCCCCGACTGAATCATTGCCCGGGCTTGAGCCAAGTCCTGGCTTGCCTCTGCCACGGCACCTTCGAGGGAGTTCCTTGCCTCATCGAGGCTCGCCGCTGTCTTGGAGATCGCATCGATCAGGACTGTGGTTTGATGCAGGCCCTGCTCTGCTGCACGGACGGCGACGGCGGCCAGGCTGTTCTCACCCGACGCCAGCTTCTCTTGGGCGGTCGCGGCAGCGTGCTGCACAAAGGCCAGACGCTCTTTGGCCTGCAGGATGTTATCCGAAACTTGGGTCAAAGCCGACTCTGCGTATTTGGTACGCAGGTTCTCAAGGGATTGCTCTGTACCGGCGATCCTGGCCTCGGCGTCCCTGGCGCCGCTCGTCACGGCGGCGAGGGCTTGAGGAGCGTTCTTCTCCAACTCCCGCAGGGAGTCAAAGTCTGCCTTCTGGTCACGCAGCGAGCTGAGGGCGGCTTCCGAACGACGGATGATTTCACCGAGCCAGCTACGTTGCTGCTCTTCTGTGTCCGGGATGTGGTCATCAAGCTGTTGCTGCAGCTTGAAAGACTCCGTCATGTGGTCTTTTGCCTCTTGGAGGGCTTTGGTGAAATTGACGACGGAGGCATCACCGTATTGGGCCTGGGCGAAGCCCAGTTCCTGCTCGCTGGACTTGATGGCATCATCGGCTTCGATCAGGAGGGAGCCGCTCTTTTGGCGCAGCTCAGGAATGCTGAGGCCGGCAAGCGGATCGAGTTGTTGCCCTTGGGGGCCGTAGCCGGCACCGGTTGCTGCGCCGTTCTTCTTGCGTCGGTTGCGCGAGTAGAGATACGTACCCGCACCGCCCGCGGCAACGACGCCGACGCCGACCAACACACCGACGCTTCCGTTTCCGCTGGGCACGCTTCCGCTTCCACCGCCGGCCGCATCGCCAATGGCTGCCGCTGTATCAATGGCCGCCTGGGCATAGTCCCTCTTGCCACCGCCCAGGTTTGCAGCAATAGCGTTCTGGGTGATGTTGGACCGCTTGGGATAAATGGCGCTGGCGGAGTTCGGCGCAAAATAATATTGGCCCGAGGTGGAAATGGCCAGAATGACGTCGGCCGGTCCCATGCCCTTCTTTGAGGCAACGGCCTGGCCCCACGCTTGCGGGGATGACGGGTTGTCGAAGGAGTTAACAGTTACAACATACAAGTTGTACTTGTGGTCCTTCAGGGTCTTTTGGATGGCGTCCTGGACCTCGGCCTTGCGGCCGCCCAGAACGTTGGCATTGTCAACGATGTTCTGGCCGGTTGGAATTGTCACCGGATCCTCTGCCCAGGCCGCAGCCGTTGGCAGTGCCAACATTCCAGCCAAGCCAATGACGGCGAGTACGCGTGTAATTATCGACCGCATGTGCAACCCTTCAGCACGTCTGCGACTGGGACAAGGCGTACCAATCGTCACAGAATGCTCAGCGCCCCCACGCATGGTGTGTAAAGCCGCAGGTCGCTGTGGCAATTCCTCTTGATTCTATGGTGCACCTCCGGGAGCGTCCACAGCGGTGAATATGCCACCAGCGAAACACTGGAGAGAAGTTGATGACTGGCTCGTTACTGCGGTTTGTTGCCATCGATCCCGTAGCGCCGAGACCTCGTACATGACTTCCAGCAAGCTCCCAGCGAACGTCCGCTTATGATCCAGTAATTGGGTACATAGTTATGGAAGACGAGGATGAAAGGAAGTCCCATGACGGAGAACCCAGCGCAGGGCAATGCACCAGAGAACCGCGAGGCGTCTGAGCCGCGGGACGTAGAAGGAACCGCGAACAGCGGTGCCGCTACGTCCCAGTCCGCCTGGAACTCCGGGCAGCAACAGGGTGGGCACGACGGAACCCATGCCGCCACCCCATTGCCGGCATTCCAGCCCCCGACCACCCAGATGCATCAAGCTGGCGGCGCAACACCGTATCCGGGTCCGGACCAGCAAAGCGGCCAGCCCCAGAACCCAGGGCAGCCCCAGAACCCGAGCCAACCCCAGAATCCGGGCCAGCCCCAAGCTCCCGGCCAGTTCCAAGGCCCCGCCCAGCCACAAGGCCCCTACGGCGCACATCAGGGTCCCGACCAGCGCCCGGCCTACCAGCAGCAGCAACCGTTCTACGGTGCTGCCAATCCGACCACCGGCCACACCGCCCCTCAGTTCCAGAACACCGGGCAGTACGGCGCCCAGCATGGTGGCATGCAGCAAGGCCACGGGCATTCCTCCGGGACGGCTCCCAAGCGCAAGCCGGCCTTCGGCGTCGGGACCCTGGTGGCGAGCATGCTCGCCGCAGGGCTCATTGGCGGCGGCGTGGTGGCAGGGGGCAATGCCCTGTGGGAGCACCCGGCACCCGCTGCCGCCACCGGTGCGCAGTCCAGCACGGTGATCGTCAATAACAAGGACGACGTCAATGCCATCACGGCCGCTGCAGCCAAGGCGTCGCCGAGCGTGGTGACCATCAAGGCCACCAGCGGTAGCCAAGGAGGTACGGGTTCCGGCATCGTTCTTGACGACAAAGGACACATCCTGACCAACACCCACGTAGTGACATTGGATGGCGCGGCCTCCAACGCAGCCATTGAAGTTCGGACGAGCGACGGGAAGGTGCTCAAGGGCACTGTGGTGGGCACCGATCCGTTGTCGGACCTGGCTGTTATCAAAGTCGACGGCTCCGGTTTGGTACCCGCCGCACTGGGTGACTCATCGAAGGTCAACGTGGGGGACACCGCCGTCGCAATCGGTGCACCGTTGGGCCTCACCGGAACGGTAACCGACGGCATCGTCTCCACCTTGAACCGGACCATCAGCGTGGCCTCTTCGGCAGCGCCGCAGAACGGAACCGATAACTCCCAGGGAGGCGGCCAAGGTTTCCAGTTCGCGCCCCCGAATGGTAGCCAAAGCCAGACGACGGCGGGCGCTGCTTCGATCTCCATCAACGTGATCCAGACAGATGCGGCCATCAACCCGGGCAACTCCGGTGGTGCGTTGGTGAACAGCAAGGGCGAGATCATCGGCGTCAACGTGGCGATCGCTTCGGCTGGAAGCGATACGTCAGGATCTTCTTCGAGCGGCAACATTGGCGTGGGATTCAGCATTCCGATCAACAACGCCAAGCGGGTGGCTCAGGAGATCATCGACACCGGCAAGGCCAGCCACGCCCAGTTCGGTGTGTCGGTGCGGGCGAAGACCTCCACCGGAAGTGATTCGGGCTTCTCCGTCGGGGCCGAAGTGGCGGCAGTCACCTCGGGTTCTGCTGCGGCGAAGGCCGGGATCAAAGTGGGCGACGTCGTGACCAAGTTCGGCGATTACGCCATCAGCGACCCCGATCAACTGACGGCGGCAGTTCGCGAACAACCGGCCGGTTCCAAGGTCAAGGTGACCATTCAGCGCGGGGGGCAGTCCCAGGACCTCGACGTCACTTTGGACGCCGCACAGCAGTAAGGGCTCCTGAACAAGGAGACACATGTAAAGCACGACGGCGGGCCGCACCTCTTCGGGGGCGCGGCCCGCGGTGGTATCACGGTGCCCTCTACCGGGCCATGCCGGGAGCGCCGTCATGGCCCCGGTCAAGCACTTGGCTAAACGGTCCTTAATGCGGAGAGTGGATTTCCCGTGGCAATATGCTTAGCTAGGACGAGCCCACGCGCTGGGCAGTACATGGCCACGCTGCTGCGGTTGGCCGTCCACAAGCATGGAAGGCTGCTTCGAAGACAGTGGAAGAGACATTGAAGATTGTCGTTCTGGTCAAGCACGTCCCTGACGCGCAGTTTGACCGGCACATTAATGGGCCCGGAAACACGACTGACCGCGCCGAAAGCATTTTGTCCGAACTCGATGAATACGCTCTTGAGGCTGCACTGCAGTTAGCGGAAGAGCGTGGCGGCCCCAAGGCGGGCAATGAGGTCATTGCCCTGACCATGGGTCCCGCCAGCGCTGTTAACGCGGTCAAGAAGTCGCTCCAGATAGGGGCTTCCTCCGGGGTGCACCTCAGTGATGATGCGTTGGCCGGATCGGATGCGGCCGCTACGTCCTTGGCGCTGGCGGCAGCGGTACGCCACTTGTCTGCTGATGGGCGCCCCGTGGACCTGGTGCTGACGGGGATGGCTTCGACGGATGGTGAAACTTCGCTGGTTCCGGCTCAGCTGGCCGAGCGGCTGTCTTATCCGCAACTGACTTTCGCCTCCAGTTTGGAAGTTTCCGGCAGCACCGTGGTGGGCCGCCGTGACGCCGGATCCTTCTCCGAGACCGTCGAGGCCCAGTTGCCGGCAGTTGTTTCGGTGACTGATCAGATCAACGAGCCGCGGTACCCGAACTTCAAGGGCATCCTTGCTGCCAAGAAGAAGAAGATCGCGACGCTGACCTTGGCCGACGTCGGACTGGACCCTTCGCAGGTGGGCCATTCGGGTTCCTGGACTGTCGTCGAGTCCGCGGACCCCCGTCCGCCGCGCACGGCAGGGACCATCATCACCGACGAAGGCGACGCCGGCATCAAGCTGGTCGACTTCCTGGCCGCACAAAAGCTGCTCTAAGGGGACTCTCATCATGGCAAATGCACTTGTATTCATAGACACCCCGGGGGCCGTTCTTAAGAAGAGCAGCCTCGAGCTCCTGACGATCGCCCGCTCGCTGGGGGAGACGGCCGTCGCCGTTGCCGGCGAGCTGTCCGACGACGTCGCCAAGCAGTTGGGTGCCTACGGCGCCTCAACCGTTTACCTTCCCTCGGGCGGTGACCTCGGCGAGTACTTGGTTGGTCCAAAGGCCGCCTATTTGGCTGCAGCTACGACAGCCTCCGGTGCAACCGCGGTCCTTCTGGACAATTCGCCGGAGGGTAAGGAGATCGCCGGGCGCCTTAGTATCAAGCTGAACGCAGGCGTGATCACGGACGTGGTGGGCGTCGAGGCAGACGGAACGGCGCACAAGTCCGTCCTTGCCGGCTCGTACACCACCACGGCCAAGGCAACCACCCCGGTGGCTATCCTTTCGGTCAAGGCCAATAACGTGGAACCCGAGCCTGCTGCTGTCGCCGTTTCCCCCGGGACCGCCACCATTGAGGTTCCAGCCGATTCCCTGGACGGTGCCGCACGCATCACGGCCAGGACCGAGAAGCCTGTCAGTGGGCGCCCGGACCTGAGCGAAGCAAGGATCGTCGTTGCAGGCGGCCGCGGCGTGGACGGCGACTTTGGGCCGGTTGAGGAATTGGCGGATGCCCTAGGCGCGGCAGTGGGTGCTTCCCGCGCAGCAACCGACGCCGGCTGGATCGGGCATGATGCCCAGGTGGGCCAGACTGGCGTGACCGTCTCGCCGCAGCTCTACATCTCCGCCGGCATCTCCGGTGCCATCCAGCAGAAGGCCGGCATGCAAACGGCGAAAGTCATCGTCGCCATCAATAAAGACCCGGAGTCGCCCGTCTTCGAGATCGCCGATTACGGCATCATCGGCGACCTCTTTGACGTCCTGCCCCAGGCAACAGCCGAGATCAAGAAGCGGAAAGGCTGATTCATTTGCCTCTTGACGTTCAGTCAGCAACGAGCCCGTTCGATGCCTCCAAGGAGCGCGTCGAGCGGGTCCTTTGCTTTACGGCCCACCCTGACGACATTGACTTTGGAGCCGCCGGAACCATCGCTGCTTGGACAGCGGCCGGCGTGGAGGTGAGCTACTGCATCATGACCGACGGCGACGCCGGTGGTTTCGATCCCGTGGACCGTGAGCGCATTATCGAGCTCCGCGAAGAGGAACAGAGGAGGGCAGCAGCGCTGGTAGGCGTCCACGATATCCACTATCTTCACGAGCGCGACGGATACCTCGAGCCCTCCCACGGTGTCATCAAGCAAGTGGTGGCCCTTATCCGCAAGATCCGTCCTGACATTGTCCTCACCATGCATCCCGAGCGGAATTGGGACCGAATCCAAAAGAGCCACCCCGACCATCTGGCCGCTGGTGAGGCTGTGACCCGAGCCGTGTACCCCGCCGTCGAGAATCCCTTTGCCTATCCTGAGTTGGCTGACGCTGGACTGGAGGCCTACAAGCTTCCCTGGCTATGGTTCATCTCCAGCCCGGAGGCTCTGGAGAACCATGCCGTGGATGTCACCGAGCACGTCGACGCCAAGGTGGAGGCCATTCGTGTCCACGCCAGCCAGCACCCCGACGTCGAGCGCATGGAACGCGTGGTGCGGGACATGCTGGGGGCAAACGGCCAGCGCGCAGGATTGCCGGCAGGGTCCAGTGCTGAGTACTTCCACGTGGTTGCTGTCAACGGCAGCGCGACGATTGCCGGCTTCTGAAATTGCCGATATGTAACCTGTGTCATATGCTGAATCTCGGTTAAATCATATTTATTCAGGAGAGGCAGTGTTTGATGGCGAAGACTGCGCAACAACCCGTTCTGGTGATCATGGGAGTTTCCGGTTCGGGCAAGTCGACCGTGGCCGGTGTACTGGCCGGCAAGCTGGGGTGGGACCTTGCAGAAGGAGACGACCTTCACCCAGAAGCCAACGTGGCAAAGATGCAATCCGGGCAGGCACTCAGCGATGAGGACCGTTGGCCTTGGCTTGAGATCATTTCCCGCTGGATCAAGGAACACACTGAGGCCGGAAAGCCCGCGATCATCACGTGCTCAGCACTAAAGAAGAAATATCGCGACGTGCTTCGTGGCGAGAACGTTGTGTTCGTTTTCCTGGAGGGCAGCCGGGACAAGATTTCCGATCGCTTGGCGTCCAGGCACGGCCATTTCATGCCGCCCTCCCTCCTTGAGTCGCAGTTTGATGCCCTCGAGGAACCCACGGAAGAAGAAAATTACATGTCATTGTGTGTTTCTGCGTCACCTTCGGAAGAAGCGGACCAGGTCATTAAGCACCTCGGGCTCAGTCCCGTCGGTCACAGCCCAGAGGAATCGGCATCATGAGTTTTATGCAAGCAGCAACCAAGGCTGAAGCCTGGACGGGCCACGATACGCAACTCCTTGTTGTGGCGGCGATCGGTATCGCGCTCATTGTGGTGCTCATTGCCAAACTGAAGTTCCATCCCTTCCTGGCGCTGGTCCTCGGGTCGGCCTTCGTAGGCCTGGCCTCCAATGTGGAATTGGCCAAGGTCGTCAGTAACTTCGAGGACGGAGTAGGCGGTGTCCTCAAAGAAGTCGGACTCCTCATCGCCCTAGGAGCGATGCTCGGGAAGCTGTTGGCAGATTCGGGCGGTGCCAACCGTGTTGTGGACAGTTTGCTGGCCAAGGCCACTGGCAACAAAGTGGTGTGGATGATCACGCTCGTGGCAGTCATCATCGGCTTGCCCATGTTCTTTGAAATCGGGTTGGTCCTTCTGCTTCCGGTGATTGTCCTTGTGACGCAGAGGTCCCAGATGAAGCTGATGCGGATTGCCATCCCTGCACTGGCTGGGCTGTCCGTGCTGCACGGCCTTGTTCCGCCCCACCCCGGTCCATTGATCGCAATCAGTGCCGTCAAGGCTGACTTGGGAACAACCTTGGGGCTCGGCATCTTGGTGGCCGTTCCAACCGTCATCATTTGTGGACCGCTGTTCTCCCGGCTTGCCGCGCGTTGGGTCCCCGTTGATGCTCCGGCAGTAGCCGGCGGCATCGATACCAAGCACACGGCGGACCTTAGCGACGTCAAGCGCCAGCCCTCGTTCCCGGTGACGCTCCTGACGATCATTTTCCCTGTTGTGCTGATGCTCTTGAAGGCGCTCGGCGACATCATTTGGCCCGACGCCGGCTCGGCCCCCGCCATTCGGACCTTCTTCGACTTCGTCGGCCAGCCCCTGGTTGCCATGACGCTGGCAGTGCTCTTGGCCATGGTGACGTTTGGATACGCGGTCGGTTTCAAGGGCAGCTCGATCACCACAAGGCTCGGTCAGAGCCTTGGCCCCATTGCCGGGATTCTGTTGATCGTTGGTGCAGGTGGCGGCTTCAAACAAACACTGATCGGCGCAGGCGTCGGCGACGCAGTCAAGAAGTGGGCTGAAGGTGCCAACATGTCCGTGCTGGTGCTCGGCTTCATCGTGGCCGTTGCCCTTCGCTTGGCCACAGGCTCGGCCACGGTCGCCACCGTGACAGCGGCTGGTATCGTTGCGCCGCTCGCGAGCAGCCTTAGCCCAACTCACGCTGCCCTGCTGGCCTTGGCCGTCGGCGCTGGCTCGTTGTTCCTCTCGCATGTCAACGACGCCGGATTCTGGCTGGTCAAGGAACTCTTTGGGCTGACCGTGGGGCAGACGTTCAAAACGTGGTCAGTCATGGAAACGCTGATCTCCCTGGTCGGGTTCGCGTTCGTGATGCTGCTCTCGCTCGTCATTTAGCCGAGCGACCTGCCTAGGCGAAGCCAAACAAAAGTACGACGGCGGCCGCGCACCGAAAGGTGACGGCCGCCGTCGGGCGTTAAGCCTGCCGCTGGTGGCGGGGTGGCAATCGGTGAAACCGGTTAGGCGGCCAGCGTGACCACCAGGACCGGCGGCTGGGTTGGTTGTTTCGAGCCCCCGGCGGGCTCCACGGTGATGGCCACCGAAGAAGCGGAGGACAGTCCCTTGACTACGGCCGGTTTGGTGAGGCCCTCGGCGTCCATGGTGCCTTGCGAAACCGGTGCAGAACCGTCCTTGGGGAGAGTCCAGAGCTGGTAGACCTTGCCGACCGGTGCAGGGGCCACCCCCTTCATTTGGACTACGAAGGAATCCTTGGTTGAGGATTCAGAGACCGTGGCCGTGCCCCCGCCTGGCACTGGAGCGGACTTCGCTTGGACATCCTGTGCCTGCAGGACTTGGTTAACGGGGTCGCTCTGGGTGGAGACATAGGTACCCACGCCGATTCCACCGAGCGCAATTACCGCCGCTGCGGCTGCGCCAACAATCCAGCGGCGAGCAGTGGCCGGGCTCCGTTTTTCGGCACGCTTGGCACGGGCAGCCGCGAGGTCGGCAACCACCGGTTCCCGCCCCTGGATGGAGGGGGCAGGAGTTTCGACGGCGGCATCGGCAGCAATGCGCTCCACGATGTTATTGAAGAGGCTGGCCGGCGGTTCTTCTTCCGGAGCGAAGCTGACGGCCAGGGCTTCACGCGCCTGACGGACCCGCTCATGGAACTCGGGGGCATCCGGCGCGTCCTTGATGTAAGCGTCGATCATGTCCCGCTCTTGGTCAGTCAGAGCGTCGAGGGCATATATTTCTGCCAATTCGAGGACCCTGCCCTCGGAGAGGTCGGTAGCGATGTCATTGGCAAACATTCGTCGCATAAAGCTTCCGCCCGCGTTGTCGGTCATTTCAGCTCACCCCCAAGCAGGTCTTCAGCCGCAGGAGTCCATCGCGGATGCGGGACTTAATGGTGGGAACGGCGGCGCCCAGGCGCTCAGCGACTTCCCGATAGGTCAGGCCGCCGTAGTACGCGAGGCGGACCGATTCCCGCTGCGTGTCAGTCAGGGTGCCAAGGCATCTGCTGACGGCCTCGGCTTCCAATGCTGTATCGGCCTCTTCGACAACTAAGTCCCGATCCCTGTCCTGGCTTGCCGCTCCGTATTTCGCTTCCCGGTCCGTCGCGGCCTGGACTGCCCGCACGCGGTCTATGGCGCGCCGATGGGCGATTGTCATGAGCCAGGCCAATGGACTGCCGGCGGCGCGATCGAAGCGCGCAGCACCTTGCCAGACTTGGAGGTACACCTCTTGGGTGGCGTCCTCGCTGAGGTCGGGATCCACAAGAACCCGCTTCGCCATGCCAAATACTCGCCTGGAGGTGAGGCGGTAGAACTCGGCGAAAGCCCGTTGATCGCCTGTAGCCACCAGCCCGAGCAACTCCGTCAACTGGTTGTTGAGGTCCGCGGCTGGGTTGGGGGCCTCAAAGACTGCGGGGCCGGGATTGTTGGGGGTGTCCATCACTGTCCAGCATATGTCGTCGGCATCGAAAGCGGCAGCATGCCTACTTTGTGTTGCGGGCGGCTGGGGCATTGTGGTCGCTGCGGCACGCAGGCTGGCTGTTGCGGCCCTGACCTTCAATGCGCTCACATCGGCTCCCTCATTGACCAGCGATGGACGGTGTATCCATGCATAGGGTATTCGGTGCGGCGGCGCTGTTGGATGGGCCTAGATCTGCGCTCCGGAAAACCCGTTTTGCCGCCATGCCTCGAAAACTGCGATGGAGGCCGCGTTAGCCAGGTTCAAGGATCGCAGGGTGGGCCGCATGGGCAGCCGCACCCGGGCCGTGACGTGGGGGTCCTCTTTCAACCACGAGGGGAGCCCGACGGACTCCGGTCCAAACATCAGGACGTCTCCGGGCCGATAGCTGATGTCGGTGTAAGAAGTGTCTCCATCGGAGGTAAAAGCGAAGACCCGCTCAGGCTCCAGTGCTTTCCACGCGGCGTCGATGTCAGGATGCACGGTGACGACGGCGAGGTCGTGGTAATCAAGCCCGGCCCGCCGGAGCTTGGCATCGGAAAAGTCGAACCCGAGCGGTTCCACCAGATGGAGCTCCGCTCCGGTGATGGCGGCCAATCGAATGGCGTTCCCCGTGTTGCCGGGAATTTCTGGAGTGTGGAAGAGGATGCGGAACACCGTCCTATCCTAGCGAGCTACGGAGGTGCACGCCGACTCATCGTTGCCCGGCTGGTCCTTCGGAGTGCGTGACTAGTGCATTCCGCGCAGCAACCTGGCAAGGACCGGGACCACCACGGTGTTGGGTGCAGGACCCGAACTGAGGAACTGCTTCAGCCCGCGGGCCAACCCGGCTCCGTTGACCACTTCCACCGCCGCGGGACTGGACGAACCTTTGCCGTGCCAATCGATAACGGGTTGGTGGAGATTGCCGTCCGGGCTGTGCAACACCACCCAGCCTGTCACGTTCAGTTCCGGAAAGATGTCCTGCATATGCCGAACGGTGCTGGCCAATTGCGGGGGTGCGACGGACCTGCTGCCATTCCTCAGCGAGATACCGTCCCAGGCGTAGGCGCCCTTGGGCAGCAACATGGAGTCGACCAAGGCCAGCCGGTAACCCGAGAGGACTGCATGGTCGATGTGGCTGTTGTCCGCTGGTGCGCGCAGACCATTGATGAGCCGGGCGGCAGGGATGGCGAAGAGAACCTGCCGACTGATCAGCTGTACCGTCCGCATCTCGCGCTGGATCCGTGCCTCCGCGCCGAACAGGCCACGCTTGCGCGGCAGCCCGTGAACCTGTGTCGCCGCCTCTGACGCCGGTATGAGCGGTACTTCCCGCGGGTCCTCGAACGATGGAACGTAGACCGGGGGATCACCAGCTGTGCTGCCCGTCCTGCCAGGAGTTTGATCGCGCCGGACATGGGCCGTGGTGCTAGGTCCCGGAGCCCGAGCGCCTTGGTAATCCCCGGGGCGTGACTGATGGTGTTGAAAGTCTCCGGCGCCATACCTGCGGTCATAGTCAGCGCGCCGTTCGGGGTCGATCAGTGTTTCGTACGCAAGGGTTACCCGCCTGAACATCTCGGCTTCACCGCCGTGATCGGGGTGTGAAACCCGGGCAGCCTTGCGATAGGCCGCTTTGATTTCTTTCTCGGTCGCCGTCACCGGGACCCGGAGGACCTGGTAATGCGAACTGCTGACGTCGGCCAAGCACAGGCCCTTCTCGTTGATGATCGTTCCCCGGCAGGGGCGGTAGTGGCAAGTTTATCCAGCCACCTACTGAACGAAGCATGCATAGGTTGTGGTTCCCGATCGCCGCAAGTAAAGCAGTAGATGTTGTTTTTAGAGATATCCTTGCCCTATGAGCTCCACCCGATCCGCCTGGCGCCAACGGATCTCGGCAATCGCTTCACTGGATGATGAGATGCGGAGGCGTCTCTTCGCCTACCTCCGCCAAGCTCAGGACGCGGTGGGCCGCGATGAGGCCGCCCGCGCTATGGGCATTCCGCGCAGCACGGCGTCTTTTCACTTGGATCGCTTGGTGCGGGCAGGGCTGGCCGTTGTCGAGTTCAGGAAGCAAGCTGACAAGGGTGGCCCGGGCTCGGGGCGGCCTGCCAAGTTCTACCGCCCGGCGTTGAACGAGGTAGTGGCGTCAGTGCCCGAGCGCCAGTATGACGTGGCGGGAGACCTGTTGGCCGCCGTCGTGGCACGTTCGTTGCCCGGACGGGTTCCCGTGGGTGAGGCGCTGCTGGAGGTTGCGGAGGAGAAGGGCCGGGAGTTCGGCCGGCCGGGGGATGTGGCGGGCGCCCTAGCGGACTTGGGTTATGAACCTGCCCCGCAGGAAGACGGCGGATATCGCCTCCTCAATTGCCCCTTCCATCAGCTCTCCCAGGACCACCCGGATGTGGTTTGTGCCATGAACGCTGCCTTACTGAAGGGGACGGCGACAGCATCCGGGTTGGCTTCGGGCGTTGTCCGCCCCGATCCCGGCCCGGGCCATTGCTGTGCACGGATCGATGCGCCCGGTCATCGTCCCGAGGATGCGCACAATTCCGCGGTACCGGATCACCGGGATCGGTAGAATTACAGGGTGCCTGTATACCTTGACCACGCTGCCACCACCCCGATGTCGCCTGAAGCTCTTGCCGTCATGACACGCGAATTGGCGCGGACCGGCAATCCGTCGTCATTGCACGGGGCCGGCCGTCGCGCCCGTCGGGCGGTGGAAGACGCCCGCGAAACATTGGCCGCGGCAGCAGGTGCCCACCCCTCGGAAGTTATTTTCACCTCGGGCGGGACAGAGGCCGACAATTTGGCGGTCAAGGGCCTCTACTGGGCCCGCCACGACGAAGACCCCCGCCGGACCCGCATCCTCTGCTCCGCCGTCGAACATCACGCCGTCATGGACACCGTTGAATGGTTGGAGCGGCATGAAGGCGCCGAAGCCGTATGGCTTCCAGTGGACCACAGCGGCACTGTGGCGCTGGAGACCGTACAACGTGAAATCGACAAGGACCCGGACTCGATCGCGCTCATAACCGTCATGTGGGCCAATAACGAAGTCGGGACCATCCAGCCCATCCCGGACATCGTCGAAATGGCCAAACCGCACGGGATTCCGGTGCATTCGGACGCGGTACAGGCGTTTGGGTCCGTTGCCGTCGACTTCCGGGCTTCAGGACTGGCCGCCATGTCGGTCTCCGGGCACAAACTGGGTGGGCCAGTGGGGGTCGGCGCGCTCTTCTTGGGGAGGGCCGTGAAGTTGACGCCCGTGCAACACGGCGGCGGCCAGGAGCGCGACGTCCGGTCCGGAACGCTGGATACACCGGCGATCGCTGCTTTCGCGGCTGCTGCGGCCGCGGCAACAGCGCATCTGGGGGAGGAACGCGAGCGCATCAGCGCGCTCCGGGACCGCCTGATCCGAGGCGTCGAAGAAGCCGTACCGGACGCTGTTCTCAGGGGCGCCGCAGGAAATGGTCGCCTGCCAGGAAATGCACACTTCACGTTCCCGGGGTGTGAAGGTGATTCCCTGCTCTTCCTGCTGGACTTGGCAGGTGTGGAATCCTCAACGGGCTCAGCATGCACCGCCGGTGTGCCGCGGCCCTCGCATGTACTTCTCGCCATGGGCCTGGATGAGGATACTGCCCGGGGAGCCCAGCGTTTCACCTTGGGTCACAGCTCCACCGAGGCAGACGTGGACGCGCTCCTCACGGCACTTCCCGGCGCGTGTGCCAAGGCCAGGCAGGCGGGCATGGCCGGTCACGAATCAACCATTCAAACGGCGGCAACCCTCGCACGGCAGGGTGTTGCGCCCTCGTAGGACGCGGGACGAGCCGTTTCGGCGAGTCTGGCCGCTACCGCGGCAGTAAGTCTTCCAAGGCGGTCCCGGCATCGATAAGGCGGGCACGGTCCACCTGCACGCGCCCCGCGATCAACGCCTTGATGGGCTTTTGCACTCGGCTTTGGTTGACGCTCATCCCTGCGACCACCTGCCCCTCCCTGACCCAGAAAGCGATAAAGCTCCCCTCCTCCAGCGAACCCCTGATCAGGGGAACCAAGCCGGAGGACAGCGCCGGGAATCCCGAGTATTCCATGCTGGTGCTGAATTGGTCGGTGTAAAAATAGGGCACGACATCCAGGACGGCATCTTGTCCGAGCATCGACCGAGCCGCCACTTTGCCGCCGTTGAGGGCATTGGCCCAGTGCTCGCTGCGTTGGTGCTCACCCGTGAAGGGATGGAGGGCGTTGGCGACGTCTCCTGCCGCGAAGACGTCAGGGGCGCTGGTTCTCAGGCTCGCGTCCGCCAAGATTCCATTGCGGAGCGTCAAACCGCCGGTCTCGGCGAGCGCCGTGTCGGGGACGACTCCGACGGCGATCACAACGACGTCCGCTGGCAGTATTTCACCGGTGTTCGTGCGCACGGCTGTTACCCGGCCGTCGGTGCCTTCAATCGCGGCAGCGCTCGCCGGTAGCCGGAAGCTGACCCCTTGGGCCGTGTGTAGTTGCTGGAAATACTTGCCCAACTCCGGGCCGATCGCCGCGCTCAGGGGAATGTCTTCGAGGCCTAGGAGCGTCACGTTGTTTTCGTAAGTACGTGCCGCCGCGGCCAGCTCCATGCCGATCCAGCCGGACCCGATCATGAGCACGTTCCGGCCTCCGCCCTTGATGAGCGATTGCAGTTTCAGGCTGTCGTCAAAGGTGCGGAAGGTCATGGCACCGTCGAGTTCGGACCCGGGTAGCGGGAGGTGGCGGGGCTGGGAGCCGGTGGCCAGGAGTAGTTTCGAATACGGGAGGACGCGCCCATCCGCCGTCGTCACTCGGTGCGCTGCGGTATCGATGCCCGCGGCTCGGCTGCCGAGGAGAAGTTCGACGTCGTGCTCCGAGTACCAGCCTTCTGGAACTACGGGCACAGCGTCCTCGTTCGCCTTCCCAAGGAGAAACTCCTTCGATAGGGGAGGTCGAAGGTAGGGGATGCGCTCTTCAGCGCCCAAGAGGAGGATTCCGCCGTCGTAGCCGTCCGCGCGCAGGGTCTTGGCCGCGGTGGCGCCGGCAAGCCCTCCGCCAACGATGACCATTGGTTCCTGTGTCATGTCAGCTCGATTCTAAAACCAGTAGTTTTGACTTTAGAAGCCGCGCCCGCCTCCGTCAAGGGATTTAGCGCGGGTGTGGTAGAGCGAGCTAGAATGGATGGTCGCTTGCGTCTCGATTTAGACCGATGCGACCCGATATCTACCCATCTTGAAATAACACGAAAGACAGCATGCGAGTACTTGCAGCAATGAGCGGCGGAGTGGACTCCGCCGTAGCCGCCGCCCGGGCCGTTGAGGCAGGGCACGACGTCGTCGGGGTCCACCTTGCGTTGTCGCGGATGCCCGGAACCCTGCGCACAGGGAGCCGGGGTTGCTGCACCATCGAAGACTCCCGCGATGCGTGGCGTGCCTGTGACGTGCTCGGCATACCGTACTACGTCTGGGATTTCTCTGAGCGCTTCAAAGAAGACGTCGTCCAGGACTTCATCGACGAATACGCTGCTGGCCGGACGCCCAACCCCTGCATGCGTTGCAACGAACGGATTAAGTTTGCCGCGTTGTTGGAGAAGGCCATCGCGCTGGGCTTCGATGCCGTGTGCACAGGGCACTACGCCAAGGTGATCGAAGACTCCGATGGAAACCGTGAATTGCACCGCGCGGCCGACTGGGCCAAGGACCAGAGCTACGTTCTCGGTGTACTGACCCACGAGCAACTCAAGCACTCCATGTTCCCGCTGGCCGAGACGCCCTCCAAGGCGGAAGTTCGGGCGGAAGCTGAGCGGCGGGGACTTTCTGTGGCCAATAAGCCTGACAGCCACGACATCTGCTTCATCTCCGATGGTGACACCCGTGGCTGGCTGGCCGAGAAGATCGACATGACCACCGGAGACATCGTCGACGAAACCGGCGCCAAGGTGGGCGAACACCCCGGGGCCAACGCTTTCACGGTGGGCCAGCGGCGCGGCCTGAAGTTGGGGACGCCGGCAGCGGACGGTAAGCCGCGATTCGTCCTGGAGATCCGCCCCAAGGAAAACAAGGTGGTGGTGGGCCCCGAAGCGCTCCTGGCCATCGATGAACTCCGCGGGATCAAGGTTTCCTGGGCAGGGCTCCCTATCCCCGAGGTTGAAACAGGCGCCGATTTCGAGTGCTATGCCCAGGTCCGGGCACATGGGGACCCGGTCCCCGCTGTTGCTCGAGTGGAACGTGTCCCCGCTGCATCAGGTGTGGACAGGCCGGAGCTTGTGGTCACCCTGACCGATCCCTTGCGCGGTGTGGCTCCCGGCCAGACTGTTGTCCTGTACCAGGGCACCCGCGTTCTTGGACAGGCAACCATCGATGCTGCACGCTCCCTCCAGAGGCAGGTCCTCTAGCGTCACCAGCCTGCCACAGTCGCGCAAAGCTACCCGTAGGTAAATTTTGTGTCTCGAATCACCAAAACTGGTCTTGGGCGCCGGTGAAGTCTGATTGAATCGTGGAATCAAGAGTGCGCCCCGTCACAAACATCTCTGTGCGGTGCGCCGATTCCATTGAACAGAAAGTTCACCAAATGGCACTGAACAAGAAGGCTCTGCACGGCGTTATCGCGCTCGCGGGCATCTCCGCGCTTGGTTTAACGGCGTGCACCGGGCCCGCTGGAGGCGGTTCGTCCTCTGGCCCCGCCGCTTCGGGCCCCGTTGCCTACGGCACCACCGACAAAGTCACGTCCCTGGATCCCGCCGGATCGTACGACAACGGTTCATTCATGGTCATGAACCAGGTTTACTCGTTCCTCCTGAACTCCAAGCCGGGAGGCGCCGATCCCGTACCCGACCTTGCCGAGTCGGCGTCGTTCACTTCCCCCACCGAGTACACGGTGAAGCTGAAGTCCGGCCTCAAGTGGGCAAACGGACATACCTTGGACTCCAAGGACGTCAAATTCTCTTTTGATCGCCAGAAGACCATCAATGATCCAGCCGGTCCCTCGTCGCTGCTGACCAATATCGACAGTGTGTCGGCACCCGACGCCACCACGGTGGTCTTCAAGCTGAAGAAGGCCAACGACCAAACCTTCGCCCAGATCCTCAGCAGCCCGGCAGCGCCCATCGTTGATGATGAGGTTTTCCCGGCAACTAAAGTCCTCTCGGACGATGAGATCATCAAGGCGAATGCTTTCTACGGGCAGTACACCATCGATAGCTACAAGAAGAATGAGCTCATCAGCTTCAAGGCGTTCCCGGACTACAAGGGCGTACTGGGCAAGCCTGCAAATGATGCCGCCACGATCAAGTACTACGCCAGCCCCACCAACCTCAAACTGGACATTCAGCAGGGCAACATCGACGTCGCCTTCCGCAGCCTCAGTGCAACTGACGTGGATGACCTGAGGAAAGACAACAAGGTTAAGGTAGTCACGGGTCCCGGCGGTGAAATCCGCTACATGACCTTCAACTTCGACACCATGCCGTTCGGAGCCAAGGCCGCGGGAGCCGATCCCGCCAAGGCACTCGCTGTCAGGCAGGCCGTGGCCAACCTGGTGGACCGGCAGGCGATCGCTGATCAGGTGTACAAGGGAACCTACCTCCCGCTGTATTCCAACGTTCCCAATGGGTTCCTTGGCGCCAACCAGTCGTTCAAGGACGCATACGGTGACGCCGGGAACCCCAGCGTAGACAAGGCCAAGAAGGTCCTCGCCGACGCCGGTATCAAAGACCCGGTATCGCTGAACCTGCAGTACAACCCGGACCACTACGGTGGATCCTCGGGCGACGAATACGCGATGATCAAAGAACAACTGGAAAAGTCCGGACTGTTCAAGGTCAACCTGCAGTCCACCGAATGGGTCACCTACAGCAAGGCGAGCCGGGCGGACGAATACCCGGTCTTCCAGTTCGGGTGGTTCCCCGACTTCAGCGACGCAGATAACTACCTGACACCGTTCTTCCCGGAAGGCGGCTTCCTCAAGAACCACTACAACAACCCGGCGGTGAACGATCTCATCGCCAAGCAGCTGACCGAAGCTGACAAGACCAAGCGCGAGGCGGACATCAAGGACGTCCAAAACGCATTGGCGAAGGATATCTCCACCCTGCCGTTGCTCCAGGGCGCACAGGTGGCGGTCACAGGAAGCGGCGTCAGCGGCGTCGACAAGACGCTGGATGCTTCGTTCAAGTTCCGTCTCGGAACCGTTTCCAAGTAACCACCCCTCCCAGAAGGGAAAGAAGGCGGGACACTGATCCGGTGTCCCGCCTCCTTTGCTGACCACGTAGTGGCACGCAAGACACAGTCCCGCGCAATCCACGGGGCAGGAAATGCAGGTAACCAATGACAACTCTCATCGAAGTACCCGAGGCCGAACCCGGGCTCGTTGCTCCCAAGAGCAAGTCCAAGTCAGGCGGGGGCCTTGGCAAATACATCGTGATCAGGTTCTTCCTGATCATTCCCACCGTTTTTATCCTCGTCACGTTGGTCTTCTTCCTGATGCGGGTCATCGGAGACCCCATCACAGCGGCCCAAGGCGGCCGGCTTCCTCCCGACGTGCTGGCCCAAAGAATTCACGACGCCGGTTACGACCGGCCTGTCCTGGTCCAGTACTTCGAGTACCTTGGCCAGCTCATCACGGGCAACTTTGGCACCACGATCACGGACCGTCGGCCCGTCGTCGAAGTTTTGACCACCTTCGGTGCTGCAACGTTGGAGCTATCGATCAACGCACTGATCGTCGCGCTCGCCGTGGGTATCCCTTGCGGGCTGATTGCGGCCCAGCACCGGGACAAGGTCTCCGATGCGCTACTGCGATTTTTCGCGATTCTTTGCTACGCGACACCGGTGTTCTTCTCAGGCCTCCTCCTTAAGCTGACCTTTTCCGTGTGGCTTGGATGGTTCCCTGTTGCCGGCCGCTCATCGACGCGAACAGAACTGACCATGGGAAGCCTCTCGGCGCCGTCAGGAATTTATTGGCTTGATGCGCTGCGCAGCGGAAACATGACCGCGTTGGGGGATGTAGCCGCTCACGCAGTCCTTCCCGCCGTTGCCCTCGGACTGCTGACGGCAGGGGTGTTCCTCCGGCTGGTCCGAACCAACGTCATCGGCACACTGGGCAAGGACTATGTCGAGGCCGGGCGTTCCAGGGGCGTGAGCGAATTCCGACTTGTGACCAAGCATGCCTACAAGCCGGCGCTCATCCCCATCATCACCGTCATGGGGCTACAGATCGCCCTAATGCTCGGTGGCGCCATCCTGACGGAGACCACGTTCGAATGGAAGGGACTGGGCTACCAGCTGGTTCAATACCTCAACGCCCGCGACTTCGTGGCTGTGCAAGGCATCGTGGTCCTCCTCGCCATCATTGTGGCCGTCACCAACTTCATCGTGGACATCATCGCCGCGCTGATCGACCCGCGAGTGAGGTACTAAATGAGCTCCGAAGCAGTGATCCGCACCAAACAGCCCCTATCCTCCCGGCTGCCCGTGGTGTCCCATCTTAAGAAGAGCGTCGGGCTCCAGCGCGGAATGCTGGTGGTGGGCGTCGTGCTGAGCGGATTGTTCCTCCTTACCAGCATTTTCGCGCCACTCCTGGCGCCTTACGGATACTCCCAACTCAGTGACGCGTCAGGTTCATTCCCCACCCAGCAAGCGCCTGGTGCGCAGCATCTGTTGGGCACCACCGTGGGCGGCTACGACGTCTTGTCCCGTGTCTTGTGGGGTTCCCAAACGGCGGTTACGGTCATCGTCGTTTCAGTGACGATGTCCCTCTTCCTCGGCGTGGCGCTCGGACTCCTCAGCGGCTATTTCGGAGGCTGGCTTGACCGGATTCTCGTGGTGGTCGCAGATGCCATCTACGCATTTCCAACGCTGTTGTTGGCGATCGTGATCTCCATCGTGATCAGCAAGGGACAATCCAGTTTCTGGGGTGGCATCTTCTCATGTGCCTTCTCGATCACCGTAGTGTTCGTTCCCCAATACTTCCGTGTCATCCGCGCAGAGACCATCAGGCTCAAGGCGGAGCCGTTCGTCGAATCGGCCAAGGTACTGGGCGCATCCAGCATGCGCATCATCGGTCGCCACATTTTCAAGAACGCCACCCGCACCCTGCCGCTCATGTTCACCCTCAACGCCTCCGAGGCGATTTTGACCCTCGCGGGGCTGGGCTTCCTTGGCTTCGGCATCGAACCGACCTCGGCTGCGGAGTGGGGCTTCGACCTCAACAAGGCCCTGGCTGACACATCGTCGGGGATCTGGTGGACGGGCCTGTTTCCCGGCATCGCCATTGTCCTGACGGTCCTCGGCCTGACCTTGGTAGGCGAGAGCATCAATGATCTCAACGACCCGCGGATCCGTGGGCGCAAGCGTGCCGGTGGCACCACAAAGTCACCGCGAAGAGCGTCCGGGACACCCACCACAACCGCTGAGGCAGGCAAGTGATGACAACCACCCCAACGAACACTCCGGACCGGGCCCGCACCGTGCCGTCGGTGCTGGCCATCGACCGGCTGCAAGTCACTTTCGCCACTGACGGCGGTGACGTCCACGCAGTCAAGGACGTCAGCCTCGATGTCAAGGCCGGGGAGGTAGTCGCCATTGTGGGGGAGTCCGGCTCGGGCAAGACAGTAACGGCCAAGACCATACTGGGTTTGCTCCCTGAAACAGCGGTCAGCTCGGGCGCCGTCGTCATCAACGGCAATAACGTGATCAGCGTCAGCAAATCGACACTGCGAAAGATCCGTGGGCGTGATGTGGCCATGGTCTTCCAGGAACCTTCCACCGCGCTGAACCCCGTCTTCACGGTCGGGTGGCAGATCGCCGAGGGGATCCGGGCGCACGCGAAGGACGGACATCGCGTCACAGCTAAGGCTGCGAAAGAGAGGGCCGTTGAGGCGCTCCGCAAGGTCGGGATCCCGGACCCCGAAACCCGGGTCAACTACTACCCGCACCAGTTCTCCGGTGGCCAGAAGCAGCGGGTGGTCATTGCTGCCGCCCTTGCGCTGAATCCGGGACTGATCGTCGCCGACGAACCCACCACAGCCTTGGATGTCACAGTCCAGGCGGAGATCCTCCAGCTGTTGCGGGACCTCCGGGATAACTACGGCACCTCGATCGTGCTCATCACCCACAACATGGGCGTAGTGGCCGATCTCGCCGACCGCGTGGTGGTGATGTACCAGGGGGACGTGGTGGAGGAGGCATCCTCGAGGATCCTGTTCGCCGAGCCAAAGCAGGAGTACACACGCAACCTCTTGGCCGCCGTACCGCACTTGGGCAGGAACTCAGCCTCCGAGGGGGCTCGAAGCCGCTTGCACCAGGACGGCAAGGTCCTGGTTGAAGCCAAGAACCTCACCATTGAGTACCCGGGGCGATTCGGCAGGAACGGGTTCAAAGCCGTCGACAACGTCAGTTTCACCATTTCGGAAAATGAGGTTTTTGGGCTCGTCGGTGAATCCGGATCGGGGAAGTCAACCATCGGACGCGCGATTGCCGGGCTTAACCGGACAACCGGCGGCAGCCTGAAGGTCCTTGGCTACGAGATGCTGGACTTTAAGGAGCGGACCTTCCGTCCCTTGCGGAAGGAGATCGGCTTTGTCTTCCAAGACCCGGCAGCCTCGTTCAATCCCCACCTCACCATCGGTGAATGCGTGGCAGAACCTCTGATCATCCACGGCAAGCCCACCGCGGCTGAGGCGAGGAAAAAAGTGGGGGAGCTGCTCGAGTCAGTCCAGTTGCCGGCGTCGTATTCGGAGCGCTATCCGCACGAACTCTCCGGAGGGCAGCGTCAGCGGGCGTCGCTGGCAAGGTCACTGGCACTGAACCCGCGCTTGTTGATCGCTGATGAACCGACGTCCGCGCTCGACGTCTCGGTGCAAGCCAAAGTCCTGGACCTGTTCAAGGATATCCAGGAACAATTTGGTTTTGCCGCCCTCTTCATCAGCCACGATCTCGCCGTTGTTGACATGCTGGCCCATTGGGTGGGCGTGTTGTACAAGGGTGAACTCGTGGAGCAGGGAATCGGCAACCACGTCATGGGTTCACCCCAGCATGACTACACCAAACGGCTGATCGCCTCCCTCCCGGTGCCGGATCCTGATGAACAGGCACGACGCCGGGAAGCGCACCGAGCGCTCCTAGGACGCTAAGCACGGCGACGTTTGTTCCCTCAAGACCCACGAAGGCCTGTTCCCCTTGGGAGCGGGCCTTCGTGGCGCGGGGAGTGTTGCCTGGAGATCCTTACTCGGACACAATGCCGATGTTGAACATCTTCCCTTCCGGTTGCTTCATGAAAATCCGCAGCCACAGAGGAAGCCACATCTCCATTGCACGGGCTGCGTCCAGCCCGCCCAGGTCACGGATGTTCCCGGTCGGCCAGCCGAATTCCTGCAGCAGGCCAACCACCGTGGACTTGGCGTCGGCGTCGTCACCGGCCACAAAAATGTCATGGGCCCCGGGAAGGCGCCCAGGGTCAACCATCACCGGGGCGCTCACTGTGTTCAGGGATTTCACCACCCGGGCTTCAGGATATTTACGTTGGATGGTTTCCGCGATGCTGTCGGTGTTGCTGACCGTCAGGGACGGCGGGAATCCTCGGGAGAAATCCAGTGGGTTGGAGACATCCAGCAGGACCTTTCCCTGCAGGTTCGCCGGACCGGCCTCCGCCAAGGCGGCCAAACTCACTGTGCCCGGTGTGGCGTTCACCAACAGTTCCGAGTTGCTCGCGGCCTCGCTGAATGATCCTGCACGGGCAAGGGCGCCGGATCGCGCGGCCCACTCGACGCCCGTGGGATTGCCGGACTCCCGGGAACCCATAAAGACCTCATGTCCAAGGGAGACCAACGCGCTACCCAACGTACGGCCCACCATTCCCGTGCCCAGAACAGCGATTTTCATGGTTTCTCCTTTGTCCGATCTGCCGTGGTCCTGCCATTGTGCTCCGATTCCCGGCTCGCGGCATGGGGCAGGCGTTTTGCCGCCAAGTCATACCCGCAGAGAGTCCGCCCAGCGCCCTAGACTGGGTTGCATGACCGAGCAAAACAAAGCCCTCCCTGATGACGACGATTCCTTTAACCCGGCTGCTAGTTCCTTGGCCGGGCATGTGGACCGCGCCGTCATGGACGAGCTGTTGTCCATCCGGTCCAGCATCGACAACATCGATGCCACCCTCGTTTTCCTTCTTGCCGAGCGCTTCAAGGCCACCCAGAAAGTGGGCGTGCTCAAAGCAACACACAAGCTGCCGGCCGGCGACCCTGGACGCGAAGCAGCCCAGATTTCCAGGCTTCGACGCCTCGCCGAGGACGCTCATCTTGACCCCGCGTTCGCAGAGAAGTTCCTCAATTTCATCATCAGTGAAGTGATCCGTCATCACGAAGCCATCGCAGAGGATCACCAAGTATCCAGCCGACAGGCGTAAGCGATGCAGCCAGTGAGTGAAATGCGGGCCAGCGCCACCGCCCTCGGTTCATGGCCGGGTATTGATCCGGTTGAGGCCGCAGAAGTCATCCGCGGCGAGTTGGGGGACCCCCATGCCCCCTTCCTGGCCGAACTTCCCGGCCGTGGAGTAGGCTCTGACCCCATTGGCAGGACGGGGTCAATGTTGGTGGACATGGCCATCGATGTCCAGCCGCACGGTTGGCGGCTGGTGGACAACCCCGGACGGGACGCACAGAGAGCGCGATCGGCGCTGGCAACAGACCTCAATATCCTCGCCGATACTGCCGGCGCCGAAGATTCTCGAGCCAGCGAACTGAAGATACAGCTGGTGGGACCCCTGACCATCGCAGCAAACCTCTACCTGCATAACGGCGAACGCGCGTTGCTGGACTACGGGGCAAGGAGGGACATAGCTGAGTCCCTGGCCGTTGGAGTGGCGGACCACATACGCCGCGTGTCCGGCGCCGTACCGGGAGCGGAAGTGGTGGTTCAGATTGATGAACCCGATGTTGCCGCAGTCATGGCCGGAACCATCCCCACCGCCAGTGGTTACAGGACGTTGCGATCTGTCCCGGGCGATGAAGTCTCGGGTGCGTGGCGTTTGGTCATCGACGCTCTCAAGGCGGCCGGCGTCGTCGAGGTCGTCATTTCGGTGCCCGAGATCGAGGCGCCCATCGAGCGCATCATCGGGGCAGGGGCCGACGGCGTCGCCGTACCACTGCGGGCCCTGACTAGCCGGCAGTGGGAACAGCTGGCTGCGGCAGTGGAAAGCGGTAAGCGGCTCTGGGCTGGGGCATTGCCCACGTCCGACGCCCAAGCGGAGCTGCCCAGGACCGCCGAGATCGTTGCCAGCATTGAGAGGCCGTGGCGTCAACTGGGCCTCCCGCTGTCAGGCTTGGCCGCTCTCCGGGTCACGCCGTCATCCGGGCTGGCGCACCTGACACCGGCGCGCGCCAAGGCTGTGCTGGCGAAGTTGACACAGGTGGCAGATGGGTTGGACCAGCTCGCGCGAGGTTAAACCCGCCTCTCCCATCGGTCAGGTTCCGCATACCGGGGCAACGTGGTTCCGGGAGCAACCCCCGGCAAGTAAGGCACCAGCCGGTAGCTGAAGCGCCCCGCATAGACCAGGACAAGGCCCACCTGCGGTTGAATGACTTTCACTTGGATGCGGTGCATGCCTTCAGCCCCGTCCCACCACTGCTCAGCGTATGCGCGCGCATCTACCGGTGCGGGCAGGGGGATCCGGAGCGGGCCCAAGAACAGCCGGCTCGCTTGCGAGACGCCGCGCAGCTTTCCGTCGGCGGTGGCACTGACATTGAGGTCGGTGACCATCCGTCGGTACCTGCCCACATGGTCAACCAAACGGGCCCTGGCGTGTGGATCGCCTCCGGAGGGAGACGGAACAATCGCGCTGGTGGTGTCATGGAACAAGCGGGTGCCTGAGGGGAAGTAGATTTCCCGCCGAGCCGTGAGCGCCTGACGGCCGAACGGGTCCACGTGGGCATGGTTCTCGATTCGGAAAGGGATTTCCTCGCCGTATTCGGGAAAGAACGCCTCTTCTTTTCCGGTGAGGGCGAGTAAGGGCCTGAGCCACTTCTGCCGGCAGCCAACAACGTCAAAGATGCCTTCTCCGACGCCGTACCGGCCCGAGCCCGCAGCCAGCGAGAAGTAGTCCTGCACCTCGGGGGCCAGTTTCGCGAAGTCGCTGCCAAGGGCAAGTTGGTAGATCGGAGTGTTCATGGCGTGTCCTCCCTTTGAACTGCGACAGCTGGATTGCGGCAACTGAACTGCGACAACTGAACTGCGACAACTGAACTGCACTCAGAGAAGCCTCAGCCTACCGTCACGGGGACTCCCTACATAGCAAAGCGAGCTGGTCTGACCCACTCCACCACAGGCGAAAATACCCGACGGCGGTATCCTCGCCCGTGGTGCAGTACGGTGGAAGTGTCCTTGGGGCGCCATGCCGTGCCCCGCGCCCAAGAGGACATAGACTTGGTGATAAGGGAATATATAACTATGAAGGCACGCATCCTGGTAGTAGATGACGACGAAGCACTCGCGGAGATGATCGGCATCGTCTTGCGCAATGATGGCTTCGAGCCCGTATTCTGCGCAGACGGCGGCCAAGCTCTTGAGGTGTTCCGTTCCTCCAAGCCGGACCTGGTGCTCCTGGACCTGATGCTGCCCGGTTCCGACGGCATTGAAGTATGCCGGCAAATCCGTGGTGAATCGGACGTCCCCATCGTGATGCTGACCGCAAAGTCGGACACCTCCGACGTCGTGCGTGGCTTGGAATCGGGAGCCGACGATTACGTGCCCAAGCCGTTCAAGCCCGCCGAACTGGTGGCCCGCGTCCGCGCGCGCCTGCGGCCGGGGGAGCAAAAGGCTCCGGAAACCTTGCGGATCGCTGATGTGACCATCGACGTCGCCGGCCACCTGGTCACCAGGGCAGGGGAACGAATCTCCTTGACCCCGCTTGAGTTCGACCTCCTCGTGGCATTGGCCCGAAAGCCATGGCAGGTCTTCACCCGCGAATTACTTCTTGAGCAGGTTTGGGGTTACCGGCATGCCGCGGACACCCGCTTGGTCAACGTCCATGTCCAGCGCCTGCGGTCAAAGATTGAACGCGATCCGGAAGCGCCCGAGGTTGTTTTGACGGTGCGTGGTGTCGGATATAAAGCAGGTTCCTGACCTACCGGCTGGCAAGTCCAGCCCGTCGGACCCGGAGCTCAGCTCCAGCACCCCCCAGCACGAGGGCCACCAGCAGGGCGCGCCCGGGGTGCCGGAGATGGTGTCCGCCCCTGAGGCTCCCGCCGCTCCACCCCGAAACCTCCGGTGGCTCCTGAACCGCGCCCGGATCTGGACCCGGCGCAGCCTGATCCTGGTCCTCCGGGTGTCCCGCTTGGTGGCCTTGGGCGTCCGGCAGCTCAGGCCTGCCCTGCGCTTCTTGTGGCGCTCGTTGGTGCGGCGCTGGCGGCGTTCCTTGGAGTTCCGCACGGTCCTCACCACCCTGTTGCTTGCTGTCACGTCGTTTGCCATTGTCGGTGCCTACCTTTCCAACCAGATAGCCAACAACCTGTTCCAAGAACGGTTGTCACAGGCGGAATCCGAGACCCGCTACAACGTCAAACAAGTCCAAGACACGTTCGACGGCGCACAGGTCACCGATCAGTCGAGCGTCATCACCCTTGTCTATGACACTTTGAATGCTGTGGAGGGGCGTGGGTCCGTTGTTCAGCGGCGCTACGTGTTCGAGGCCATGCCGGAGCAAACCAAGCCCCGCAACCGTTGGGTTGAATCGCGGGCCTCGGACCAGCTGACGGTGCGCGTGATCCCTCCGGAACTTCGAAAGGCCGTGCAGGAGGGTGGCAAGCAGCAATTTTGGGCGTCAACGCAGTTTCCGGTCGGCAACGAGGACCACCCAGGCATCGCCGTCGGGAACAAGGTCACGTTCAACGGCACCGTCTATGAGCTGTACCTGATCTACGACCTCGACACTGCCCAAAAAACCCTGGACGAAATCCAAAGCGTGTTGTGGGCAGGCGGGGCCGTGCTCGTGCTGATGATCGCTGCCATTGCCTGGTACGTGACGCGGAACGTGGTCAGCCCGGTTAGCCACGCCGCAGTGGTCTCGGAAAAGCTCGCCGCGGGCCAGCTGCAGGAGCGCATGGTGGTTAAGGGTGAGGATGAAGTGGCGCGGTTGGGCGCCTCGTTCAATCACATGGCCGCCAGCCTCCAAGAGCAGATCACGCAGCTGGCCACCTTGTCCCAGATGCAGCAACGATTCGTCTCCGACGTATCCCACGAATTGCGCACCCCGCTAACTACGGTGCGAATGGCCGCTGAGGTCCTCTTCGATGCGCGCGAGGACTTCGATCCCATCAACAAGAGGTCCGCGGAACTGCTCTACCACCAGGTGGAACGTTTCCAGTCTCTGCTTTCAGACCTACTGGAAATTTCACGCTTCGACGCCGGTGCCGCTGTCCTCGACGCAGAACCGCAGGATATTTTCCAAGTCATCACGCACGTCATGGAGGGTGCTGCGCCGGTGGCCGCAGAATACGGCTCGGAGGTCCGGTTGAGTTCGCGGCAGAAGCACATCATTGTGGAAATGGACTCCCGCCGCATAGACCGTATCCTGCGAAACCTGCTGCTCAATGCGCTGGAGCACGGTGAAGGAAAGCCGGTCCAGATATCTGTAGCGGCAAACGCGGATGCTGTGGCCGTTTCCGTCAGGGACCACGGCATCGGTATGACTGCGGCTGAAGCTGCGCGGGTCTTTGATCGCTTCTGGCGTGCCGATCCAGCCCGAGCCCGAACCACGGGCGGCAGCGGCTTAGGGCTTTCCATCGCGGCTGAGGACACCAAACTTCACAACGGTTGGTTACAGGCATGGGGTCGTAAAGGCGCGGGCTCCAACTTCAGGTTGACGTTGCCGCTACAACAGGGCGGCGTCATCGCAAAGTCACCCTTGCTGCTCGAGCCTGCGGACATCGAACTCCCTGGAACGACGCCGGAACGCCAGATGCTCGTGTGGGGCAGCGGGTCGGGCAGCCTTGGACAAGTGGCCGGCACTGCCGGCCGGATGGCAACGGACCTTCACCCTAAGGACCTCAACACAGAGATAGGGGAGGAGAAGTGAGAACCGTTCGCCCCAGGGTTTTCATGGCCATCCTGGCGGTCCTGATGCTTTTCCTTGCTTCGTGCGCCCAGATCCCGCGGTCCGGGCCTGTGGGCAAGAGCAAAGACGAAAGTGCCGGAAATGCCAACGCGCCGGTGTTCTTTCCTGCCGCGCCACGTCCAGGGTCCACCCCCGAGGCCATTATCGAAGATTTCTACATGGCCGGCAGCGGCTATGAAGACGACTATCCCGTGGCACGGCAGTATCTGACCCAGGCCCAATCGGTGACGTGGAAGCCAGACGCACGGGCCATCGTTTTCCGGCAAGCGAAGGTGGTCAAAACCGCCGTCGAGAACGACTTCGTGTACGAGCTTGATCTGGCCTACTCGGTGGACGCCGACGGAATTGCCACGCAATTCCCTCCAGGGACCAAGGAGTCAATCCCCGTCTCCGTTGAACAGGTGGACGGACAGTGGCGTATCTCCAAAGTGCCGGACGGGACTGCGATTCCGGAGGAAACCTTCAAAGTTATCTACGGCGCCTTCCCGATCTACTTCTACGACCCCACCTTTACCTACGCGGTGCCGGACTTCAGATGGTTCATCAAGAAAAAAACCGTCAAATCGATGACGAGCGCCCTGCTGGCAGGCCCGGCACCCTACCTGCGCGGCGCCGTCGTAAGCGCTTTCCCTGCCGGAATCAAGCTGGCGCGGGAGTCGGTCCCGGTCGTGTCCGGGGCGGCGCAAGTGGACTTGTCCGCAAAAGAACTCATCGATGCTTCAGCTGAAGACCGGCAGCGCATGCAGAACCAGCTCGCTTTGACGTTCAGGAGCCAACCTGACGTGATCAACGTTGAGCTGCGCGCGGATCAAGACCTCGTTCGCGTTGACGACAACGGTTCCGTGCTGCCGCCCGTGCTGGACAAGAACGTCCCCGCACATGAGATCGCCGTCAGCAATGGAGATTTGGCGCGTTACGAGAACAACCGGGTCTCGCCCCTTCCGGACATGCAGTCCGTGGCTGCGTTGGGGCCTCGGTTGCCGGCGGAGTCGCCGGTCTCGCAGACGGTAGCGTTCCTCAATGGCGACAGGACTACCCTGTATTCCATGGAGCCGGGGCAGCCGGCACGTCTACTGACCACCCGGAGTACCCTCACCCGCCCGTCCTTTAGTCCTCGCGATTGGGTTTGGACGGCTGGCCCGGGTGCGAGCGGTGCCACGGAAGTGGTGGCGTTTCAGCCCACCAAGGTCGCACCAGGGGCCGCAGTTCCGAGCGTCACGCTGACGCCACCTTGGCTTTCCGGTAGGACCGTAACGGAGTTCAGGATTTCCCGGGAGGGCACAAGGGCCCTCGTTATCTCCAAAGCAAATGGCAAATCGGCCGTTCAAATCACGGGCATTGTCCGCAATCCCGATGGGGCCCCCAAGGACCTCACCACCCCGATCACCCTGCTAAGCAACACATCGCCTGACCAAGGAACCTGGGTGGACGGTTCCACCGTGGCGGTCATGGCCGCTTCTGCTACCACCGCTGTTGTTCCGGAGCTGTTATCGCTGGCATCCGGTGATCCACAGGAGTTGCCACCGTGGGACGGCTTGACCAGCCTCAGTGCCGGTAACGGGCCGGACCAGATTTTCGGGCAGTCACAGGCTGGGATCTTCCAGAGGGTCGGCAACGGTTGGGAACTCCAGCTGAAAGGGCCAACGGAGCCAGCCTTCCCGGGTTGATCCGTCTCCCCCCCGGGTTATTGTCCACATACGGAGATCAGCGGATTTACGATCCGGCCCTCGAGGCGCAGGCTGTTGGCATGAACCCGGCAATCTCAACTACGCCTCCCGGGGTCTCCGCTGCCCCAACTGGTCCACATGCAAGACCGGCGGCACGCCGGTTGGACCCCGACCTTTATGGTGACGATCCCGGAAGAGCACGACGTCGAGGCAGTCACCGCCGGCGCTGGGCGCGCCTTGTAAACGCAGCCCTCGGCGCAGCCCTGGATCTCCTCCACGTCTTGGTTCCTGTCGACTGCGTCTGCTGCGGCGCGGAGGATGCCGTGCTCTGCAGCGCGTGCGCAAGGCATGTCCGGAACCTATGCCGACGACCATTCAGGGCGGAGCAGGAATCGCCGGTCTTAGTCAACGTCGATGGCACGTCCAGGCTCGGGGTGGTTGCGGCAGGGCCGTATCGCGATGAGCTCGCGCAAGGCTTGCTGTCTTTCAAGCGGCTCGGACAGTGGCGATTGGCCGGCGTATTGGCCGGTTGCCTTAGCAAGGCGGTGCGTTCGGCAGTGGCCGCGCAGCCCGGTTATTACCTTGTACCCGTTCCCACCAGCGGCAAGGCGTATCGCAAACGTGGATTCAGCCCGGTTCACCTTATTCTCCTCAGCATTCGCATGCGGCACTTACTACCCGATTACCCCACGTTGCCCGCATTGAAAAAGGTGACGAACACCCATGCCGCTAGCACCCCCGCATGGTGGACACGGGGCATTGCAGATATGGCCCTTGCCGGAGCAACCGGCCAATCCGTGCGCAAGCGCGCAACCGGACAGAAGGGGTTGGGCCGGGGCGAACGTGCCCGCCGTGTCAGGGGGACGATTAAAGTTCGCTGGTTGTGGACCGGGCGGCTGGCGGGCAAGAGATGCCTCCTGATCGACGACGTTCTCACCACTGGAGCTACTCTGGCCGAGGCGGCGCGTGCGGTCACGGCGGCTGGTGGGGTTGTCTGCGGTGCAGTTGTCCTCGCAGCCACGAGGCCACCAGCTTACGACTCCACGCTTCCTCCGGCCACTTATTCGGTTCCGAGGGACTCAATCAAAAAATAAGGGTCTAAAGGATGAATAACTGGTGGCAATGAACTAACGTCGGGTGTGGGTACCGTGAACAGATGTACCTGTCGATAGCGGCTCGGAAAGGGGCTCGACTGTCCGCCAGACCAGCCCCCAACAGAGTCGTTGTCGTGTCACCTGAGTTATTTGGAGGGCACTATGGATTTCATGATCAGCGGACGAAATCTGACAGTTTCTGACCGCTTTCGGGAATATGCCGGCGAGAAGATCTCGAAGATTGAATCGCTCGGGGACAAGGTCCAGCGAGTTGACGCGAAGGTTTCCAAGGAAACCAATCCCCGGCAGGCGCCGGGCCAGCTCACCGTGGAAGTGACCGTCCTGGGCCGGGGCCCCGTTATCCGTGCTGAGGCAACCGCCGACGACAAGTTCGCTGCTTTCGATCTCGCGTACAACAAGCTTCTGGAAAGACTTCGTCGCGCCAAGGATCGGAAGAAAGTACATCATGGACGCCACACACCCAAGGCAGTGCGTGAGGCCACCGCAACGCTCGAGCCCGCCAGCACCACCGAGCCGATTTACGTCGAGGCCAGCAACCACCAGGAGGGGTCCTCTTCCGAACCCGATGAGCGTTCCCCCTATGAGATCGAGAACGACATTCCAGCGGGCGACTCGCCGGTCCTTATCCGTCGCAAAGTGTTTCCCGCAGCATCCCTGACGCTTGACGACGCCGTAGACAACATGGAACTCGTCGGCCACAATTTCTATCTGTTCATGGATAAGGAAACGAACGCACCCTCTGTGGTCTACAGGCGCAGTGGCTGGACCTACGGCGTGATTACGCTTGACTCCACCTGCGAGCCCGGTGAGGAAGCGGTCGAGGAAAAGATTCACGCTTACCGATCCGACGACCAAGCCGCAACCGCAAAATAAGGCAACCGCACACACGAAAGGGCTTCAATGGGCACACCGGTGAGCCTGTCCCAGGCTCGGCGGATAGCCTTGGCAGCCCAGGGATTAGCAAGAGTTCGGCCTACTGGCCCCGCAACCGCACGGGCAGTGGGCCGAACCTTTGCCCAACTCCACCTCGTCCAGATCGATTCCGTGAACGTACTGGCGAGGAGCCATTACCTGCCCTTTTTCTCCCGGTTGGGGGAGTACGATGCCGGGATTCTCCAGACCATGGCCAGCCGGAAGCCCCGCAGGATGATGGAGTACTGGGCGCACGAGGCGAGTTTCATTCGGCCGGAACATTTTCCCGACCTGCTCGTATGGCAGAATCGATCGTGGGTGGGGGCCCATCACTTGGAACCCGCACTCCGACGGGACCTTGAGGAGCGTATCTTGGCGGTACTCGCCGTGGAAAGCCCTATGACTGCCTCCGAGCTCACTCAAAAACTGGGGCACGTGCCGGAAGCGGAGCGCGTCAATTGGGGCTGGAACTGGAACATCGTCAAGCGCGTCTTGGAGCACCTCTTCGAAGAGGGGCGCGTCTCTGCGGCCTCGCGGACACCGCAATTCGAACGAAAATATACGCTGACGTCAAGAGTTGTTCCGGAGGCGCTTTCGGATTTCGCCGGCGGGAACGCCGTCTTGGACCGGGACGCTTCACTCGATCGGCTGATGGAGGCAGCGGCGAGGGCCCACGGCATCGGAACCGTTCGATGCTTCTCCGACTACTTCCGGACCCCGCTCAAGGCCGGATCTGAATCGGTGCAACGTTTAGTGCAGGCCGGTCGACTGATACCAACGCCGGTCAATGGCTGGAACCGGGAAACATACATGCATGTGGAAGCGGCAAGGCCGCGGAAGGCCACAGGAAGGGCATTATTGAGCCCCTTCGATTCCCTGGTTTTTGAACGGCGGCGGCTTGAGGAGTTGTTCGGCTTCCATTACCGGCTCGAAATCTATACTCCTTCAGCCAAACGCAGGTTCGGTTACTACGTATTGCCCTTCCTTCTCGGGGAAAACATCGTCGCCCGGGTGGACCTGAAAGCCGAGAGGTCCGAAGGTCGCCTCTTGGTTCGCTCCGCGTTCGCTGAGCAGGGCGCGCCGGGGGACACCGCCGTCGAACTTGCAGCCGAACTGACGTTGATGGCGCGGTGGTTGGGGTTGTCCGACGTCGTGGTTTGGCCGGTGGGCGACCTCGCGCCGTCGCTGTCAGAAGCGGTAGCCCGCCAAGACGCATACGTTGTGTGAGGCTTCCTGCATCGGTGTCAGGAGGACGTGCCGTTCCTCAGTCCGCTCAGAGGGAAACCCGGCAACGTGGTGGTGGTCTCTCCCGTAGACTGAAACAGCCAGAATTCGGCAGCATGAGACTGGGAGCAATTTCACGTGGCATCAATAATCGAAAAACTTCTCCGCACGGGTGACAAAAAAACACTCAAGCAACTGCGGAACTATGCCGATTCCATCAATGCCCTGGAAGAGTCTTTCAAGTCGTTCACGGACGCCGAACTGCGCGAGGAAACGGACCGCCTCCGCGCCCGTCACCAAGACGGCGAAACTTTGGAAGCGCTTCTACCTGAAGCTTTCGCAACGGTGCGCGAGGCCTCTGCCCGCACGTTGGGCCTGCGGCATTTTGACGTCCAGCTCATGGGTGGCGCAGCGCTTCACCTGGGCAACATCGCCGAGATGAAGACCGGTGAAGGCAAGACCCTCGTAGCAACTGCCCCGGCTTACCTTAATGCCCTCACCGGCAAGGGCGTCCACGTTGTCACGGTGAACGACTACTTGGCCGAGTACCAGTCCGAGCTCATGGGCCGTGTTTACCGCTTCTTGGGCCTGACCAGCGGTTGCATCTTGTCCAACCAAGACCCGGCGTTGCGCCGTGAGCAGTATGCAGCGGACATCACTTACGGTACGAACAACGAATTCGGGTTCGACTATCTCCGCGACAACATGGCATGGGATGCCAGTGAGCTTGTACAGCGGGGCCACAACTTTGCCATCGTGGATGAGGTGGACTCCATCCTCATCGATGAAGCCCGAACCCCATTGATCATTTCCGGGCCTGCGCAAGGTGACACCAACCGCTGGTTCAGCGAGTTTGCCAAGGTGGTCCTTCGTCTCAAGCCCGAGGTTGACTACGAAGTTGACGAGAAGAAGCGCACGGTCGGTGTATTGGAGGCGGGCATCGAGAAGGTCGAGGACTACCTTGGTATCCAAAACCTTTATGAATCCGCAAATACTCCCCTCATTGGCTTCCTCAACAACGCCATCAAGGCCAAGGAACTGTTCAAGCGCGACAAGGACTACGTCATCCTTGACGGTGAGGTGCTGATTGTCGACGAACACACAGGCCGAATTCTCGCCGGACGGCGCTACAACGAAGGCATGCACCAAGCCATTGAGGCTAAAGAAAACGTCGAGATCAAGGCCGAAAACCAGACGCTTGCCACGGTGACCCTGCAGAACTACTTCCGCATGTACTCCAAGCTTGCCGGCATGACCGGTACGGCGGAAACAGAAGCCGCAGAGTTCATGAGCACCTACAAGCTCGGTGTTGTTGCCATACCCACCAACCGCGATATGCAGCGAATCGATCAATCGGACCTTGTTTTCAAGAACGAAGTGGTTAAGTTCGACGCCGTGGTGAAGGACATCGCCGAGCGACACGAAAAAGGCCAGCCCGTTCTTGTGGGCACTACCAGCGTGGAGAAGAGCGAGTATCTTTCCAAGCTGCTGTCCAAGGAAGGCATCCGACACGAGGTTTTGAACGCGAAGAACCACGCGCGTGAAGCATCCATCGTCGCCCAGGCGGGACGTAAAGGTGCAGTCACGGTGGCAACCAACATGGCTGGCCGCGGCACGGACATCATGTTGGGCGGCAACGCTGAGTTCACGGCCATCGCTGAGCTGGCCAAGCGTGGTTTGGATCCGGAGGAAAACTCCGAGGAGTACGAGGCCGCATGGCCTGAGGCCCTCTCTGCTGCGAAACAGGCTGTCAAGGACGAGCACGAGGAAGTGCTGGACCTTGGCGGACTCTACGTCCTCGGTACGGAGCGCCACGAGTCGCGTCGCATCGATAACCAGTTGCGGGGACGTTCCGGGCGTCAGGGTGACCCAGGAGAATCCCGGTTCTACCTCTCTCTGACCGATGACCTCATGCGGTTGTTCAACTCCGGTGCTGCTGAACGCCTCATGAACAGCTCCGTGCCGGACGACGTCGCTCTGGAGTCCAAGCTGGTTTCCCGGGCGATTGCCTCGGCCCAGGGCCAGGTGGAGAGCCGCAACGCTGAGCAGCGCAAGAACGTTCTGAAGTACGATGACGTTCTTAACCGCCAGCGCGAGGCGATCTACGGAGACAGGCGTCGGATTCTTGAAGGGGATGACCTGCACGAAAAGGTTCAATTCTTCCTTGAAGACACCATCAATGCGCTCATTGATGCCGCGACGGCCGAAGGCAATGGCGACGACTGGGACTTCAACCAGCTGTGGTCCACTTTGAAGACGCTGTACCCTGCGACCGTCACTGCGCAGGACATCGTCGAGGAGGCCGGGGGCAAGGCGAATGTCACCGCCGAGTTCCTGAAGGATGAGATCCTGTCTGACGCGAGGCTTGTTTACCAGGCCAGGGAAGAAGCCATCGGTTCCGAAAGCATGCGCGAGCTGGAGCGACGCGTCGTCTTGTCCGTGATTGGGCGCAAGTGGCAGGAACACCTGTATGAGATGGACTACCTGAAAGAGGGAATTGGCCTCCGGGCCATGGCCCAGCGTGACCCGTTGGTTGAATACCAGCGAGAAGGTTTCGTGATGTTCCAGAGCATGATGGAAGCGATCCGCGAGGAGAGCATCGGGTTCCTCTACAACCTCGAAGTCGAGGTCACTCCCGCCGAAGATGTGGTGGTAGCTGCCAGCTCGGCGGCCGGTGGACACACCGAACATCACGATCCGCAGATCAAGGCCGCAGGCTTGCAGGCGCCCGAAAAGCCCGCCCAGTTGCAGTACACCGCACCAGCGGAGGACGGCGGAACGCAGACACGCATTGAGAGCCGTTCGTCCGGCCGCTCAGGGAACCCTGCGAAGGCAGCGAGCCAGGAGCAGCGGAAACCTGCAAAAAGGAAGCGGCGCTAAGTAGGTCAAGTACTTCCCTATATGCGCCCGACCCTATAGGCGCACGACGGAACAACCCCGGACAATTTGTCCGGGGTTGTTCCGTTTGGCGGCTAGCGGTCAGCCTATCTCCAGGGCGGTGACCCGCCACGTACCGTCCATGCGTTCCAGTCGCATGGCGACGGCGCGGGTCCGTTGCTCTTCTGCTACCACGATGCTGGCTTCACAGATAAGTTCAGATATATTGCATGCTCGCACGGAACGGACGGTGGGGCTTGCATGCAGGGTATTGCGCCCGCGATTGAGTTTCATGTGCTCACGTGTAAGGGCGGCACGATGTTGGAGCGACAAGTACGTATTCGGGTCAAGTGATCGCGACAGTTGTTGCACGGGCCGCGTTCCGGCCAGAACCTCCATGGCTGCCTGCGCAATGGTTCGGGCCACCAAGCGGACGTCGATGTCTTGCCCCGGGGAGCCGGAAACGGCGGCTGTACGTTTTATTCGCGAACGGTTAGCAGTTGCTGTGGTCACGGTCATACCTCTGGAATCACAACTTGAGCCGGACGCGGGGGTTCGCCTAGCTCGGTGGCTTCTGCTGGGAATGACTCTGGGATTGTTTTCGGGGATTGGACCTGGCCCCTGAGCGGGCTTGGTCCGGTGAGTCGGAAGATAGCGACGCTGTTGGCGCCTTGCTAAACGGTCAACCGTATGCGGGCGGCCGAAGTACTTGGCCTGGCAGCAGCACCGCCGGGTTGTCGCCGATGGTGGTGCGGTTGGCCGCGTACCATCTGGGCCAGGCCCGGGCGATGTCCACATCCGAGGCCATGGGTCCAAGCCTCGCAGCGACGATCGACCAAAGGGAGTCGCCGGCCTTGACGATCACCTCAAGGTCGTCCGTCGGGGCTCCGGACCGAGAGGCCTGTTTGCCTAAAAGACCAGGGTCAACCAAGGGTGCTTGAGGTTTCCAGCGTGGGTCATGAGCGTCGCTGGCAGAATCCACGGTTGCTGTGTCTGCCAGCTGTTCGTACGGGCCCGTGGCCCACGGCAGGGCAGGGGACTGGACCGGGTTCGAATGGCCCGCCTGCCATCCGGGATTTGGTGGGGCGGAGGATGCGTGAGCCGCCCCACCTCCGAGGAGGTCAAGGCTCATAAGGGCGACCGTGAGTCTCAGCATGAAGTTCGGGCTGAATTTGGCCACCACGGACGCGCCGTTGAGTCGTCCTGCCCGTTGTAAAGCTGAGGACACCAGTGCCAGCGACAAGGAAATGATCCACCAAGCCATGATCGCGGTGCCGGCACCGTACGCTGCAAAACCAAGCGCCCTGGAGAAATCCAGTTGCTGCTTATGGCTGACGGTGCTGAGCAATTGACCGAGGAGGACTTGTCCGACAAGGATCAAGAGTATTGCCAGGGCCAAGATGGACAGCGTAAGTGCTACATCGGTTTTTCTCTTACGCGCCATCCCGAAGCCCCCAAGCTTACATTTGATGAATTTTGATGCACTTTACTGCAATTGAGATCATTCTGACCACACCCGAGGTAGTTTGTCCAATCCTTACGCGTGCTGGGTGCAAAGGCTGGCGCACCTCCATCCTTGCACCTAGTCTGGCTTCATGAGATGGGACTCTCTCTTTGCGGATCTGGAATCACAGATGTGGGCTGACCGTGCACTGGCCATCGAGGAAGAGATTACTGACCGAGCGAGGGTGGAGGCCGCCGGAATTGAACTGGCCGACCGCCTGCGCGGCGCGGTCCTCTCGGAGGTAACGGTCGCCTTGAACGACGGCGGCGTTATCGCAGGGCGATTAGGGCACGTTGGAAGTGGTTGGCTGGTGCTGACCGAGGGCACCCGCCAGTGGCTCGTGCCGACGACGGCGGTCAGTTCCTACCGCGGGCTGGGGCGTCTCGCGCGTAAGCCACAAGCGCGCTTCGTTCAGCCGCTGGGGATAGGAAGCGCACTCAGAGTCTTGGCACAGAACCGAACGGACCTCACTATTCACCTGGCTGTGGCCGGAAGCGCTGGCCAACAAATCCACGGTGTCATCGACAGGGTTGGCCAAGACCATTTCGATGTTGCTGCCTATCCCGGCGGAGACGCACGGCGCTCCGGTAGGGTGATCTCCCTTGCCACAGTCCCTTTTGGAGCGCTCTCCGCCATCTCTTCCCGAGGTAATCAGCAGTTTTAGGCCGACCGATCGCGGCTTAGCCCTTGGCGGTCTTGGTCTTGGCCTCCTGAATTGCGCGGTTGGCTTCTGCATACCGGTCTTCGATGTACTGCTCGAGCATCTTTTCCTCAATGCGCCATTGGCCGCGCCCTCCTACCTGAATGGCTTTCAGTTCGCCGCTTCGAACGAGGGCGTATGCCTGGGGTGAGTTAATTTGGAGTTGTTCGGCGACGTCCGCCAGAGTCAAAAATCGGGGCATGGCTCTATTTTGCCACCCAAAAAGGCCGTTTGATGCACTTATCCACAGTTTTACCGCTTTTGTAGTCGTTCGGTTTGAAGAGACCGGGACCCTCAATGAAACTGATGGGGCAGGTCCACTGGACGAGTCGTCATTCTTTGGGGGAAGAAATAAATGGTTTCAAACTCACCCGTCGTAGCCAGCAGGCTGAAGAGGCCATCGTGGAAGGACCCACGCCTTCTGATGGGCATCCTTCTTGTCCTATTGGCCTTGGCTGGTGTGATTGCCCTAGTGGGGGCCGCTGACCAAACCGCGCAGGTGTACATCGCGCGGGAAGACATTTCCGTCGGCCAAGTCATCACCGAGGCTGACCTGAGCGTAGCCAAGGTTCGCCTCAACGATGTCGCATCCAGCTACGTCAGCGTTGAGGATGGGTTGGCTTCCGGGAAGGTCGCCCTGCAAAGGATCGCCAAGAATCAGCTTCTCCCCAGGGCGAGCCTTGGGCAACCCGACGCATTGGACCGTAAGCCAGTCGCTATCACCATAGAGGAAACGCTTCCTTCACAGGCAGTGCCCGGGGCTCGGGTGGACGTCTGGGTCGCGATGCCGGGTGTGAAGAGCGCGTTCGACGAGCCTGAATTGTTGCTTCCGGGGGCTGAGATAGCGCAGGTGACCTCCGCTTCTGCCTCCCTTGGTGGGTCGAAGTCGACGGTGGTCCTGGTCCTGGTGACTGACGAACAGATGCCAAAGCTCCTCGGGGCGCAGGCGAACAAGGCCAAGGTGTCGGTGGTCTGGAATCCGTCAGGTTCCGTCCGATGAGTATTCCGGTCATAACGGTGGGCCCGCCCCACATCGATGTTGTCGGGGCACTTGAACGGTTACATGGCCCGGTGACCGTGGTTCGTCGCTGCTCAGAGCTTGCCGAGCTCATGGCTGCATGCCAAAGCGGACTCGCGTTGGCGGCGGTCGTAGCGGAGGGGTCGGAGGAGCTGACCGTCACGCTTGTTGACAGGCTAGGCGCTGTAGGTGTTTGCGTGGTTGCCCTCACAGACGATCCCCAGGAGGCCGGCCGCCTCCAGTCGATTGGCGCCGTGCCGGCTACCCCGGGTATCGAGCCCGAGGCGTTGGCGGAAAAGATCGCCGACGCCGTAGATCGGGTCGACGGGTCGGGGCGAGGGGCGGCGCATCGGGACGTCGGATTCGCGGACCCTGCTGCGGCCTTGCCGTTGCGGTCCGCCATCGAATCTACAGGTGCTGCCGAGGACCGGCCGGACGAATCAGGCCGAATCATTGCCGTGTGGGGACCGGCAGGCGCACCGGGAAGGACTACGGTCGCGGTTAATATTGCAGCGGAATTGGCGGCGGAGGGTAAGTCGGTAGTCCTCATTGACGCTGACAGCTACAGTGCCAGTGTGTCGTCAGTACTGGGGCTATTGGATGAATCTGCCGGCATCGCCCAGGCCTGCCGGCTGGCAGACCAGGGCCTCCTTGACGTAGATGCCCTGAAGGCCACCGCATCGGAGGTCCATATGCGCGCCGGCAATCTCAGGGTACTAACAGGGACCACGCGCGCTGACCGGTGGACTGAACTGCGGGCCGGGGCCCTCTCGGTCGTCCTACAGCGAGCTCGTCAGTTGGCGGAGATCGTCGTAGTGGATACGGGGTTTTGCTTGGAATCCGACGAAGAACTGAGCTTCGACACCATGGCGCCACGGCGGAACGCCGCAACTCTTCGAAGCCTGGAGCTTGCCGACGTCGTTTTCGCCGTGGGTGCAGCCGATTCCATTGGCATTCCCAGACTCGTCAGAGGGCTCGCCGAGCTCCGGACAGCCGTTCCGCAGGCCTCCCCGAGAGTCGTCCTGAATAAAACCAGCGCGCACTCCGTCGGGCGTGCGCCCAAGGAGCAGTTGCGGGATGCCTGGTCGCGGTACGGCCCCGATGTCGCAATAGATGCGTTCCTTCCCTTTGACATCGCAGTTTGCCAGGAAGCTCTGCTCCGAGGTTCTGTGCTTCTGGAGACGGCGCCGGACTCAGCCCTGCGTCACAGCATCGCTCAACTCGTATGTGCGTCCGACCAGCGAAAAGCCAAATCCTTTGGCCGGTACACCAGAGCTCGGAGGTCCCTAAAGCGCTAGGCTCGGATTGTGGGCTGCAGAGTCGCAGCAATCAACTTGTGATGGAGGCGTTTGTCGATGTCGTCAGGATCCAGCGTGGAGGATCGGTCCGATGCAGCAGTTGTCCGTGAAGGGTTCTTCGGTGACTATTATGAGCATCTCGCAGAGGAGGACTCCCGCGGATACTCGCCCGAGCAGCTGATATCACGGGCGACACATCACCGGCAGGTTGCGCAGTCCCGCCGTCCCGGTCACGCGCTTGTGCAGATCGACAGCGAAGCGGACCGTAGCGTGGTGTACATCGTCACCGACGACATGCCGTTCTTGGTGGATTCCGTCAACGCCGAGCTAGTCCGTCAAGGCTGTGCCATCCGATTAGTGATGCACCCCTTGTTCGTAGTCAGCCGGGACCAGGCTTCCGGGGAACTCGGCACTATCTCCAGGGTCCCGTCAAACGTGGGAATTTCCAGTGGTGATACTGCGGCACTTCCCAGCATCGCGCATCTTCTCGGCGACTCGACGAACGCTCCGCACATGGAGTCATGGATTTCGGTCGAGATTGATCGGGTGAGCGATGAGGCCCGTGCGGAATTGATCGACGGTCTCCAGCGCGTCCTGGGCGATGTGCGTACCGCCGTCGAGGATTGGCCCAAGATGCGCAGCAAGGCGCTTGAGCTCGCTGAAGCACTGGACAAGGTATCCCACCCAGAGCAGATTGCCGAGCTCCGCCAGGCGCAGGATCTTCTGCGCTGGCTGGACAAAGGCAACTTCACCTTTCTGGGATACCGGGAATACGACCTCGTTGATGTCGACGGCGAGGACGTCTTGGAGCTCCGTGAGGACAGCGGCCTTGGGTTGCTTCGAACCGGCGACGACACCCGCCAGATCCAGCACCTCACGGACGCGGGTCGCAAACGTGCTCGTGAAAAGCGCGCTTTGGTCATCACAAAAGCGAACTCTCGATCCACCGTTCACCGGCCGGCCTATTTGGACTACATAGGTGTCAAGAGCTTCGACGCCTTGGGCAACGTGAACGGGGAACGCCGTTTCATTGGCTTGTTCGCCACGAGCGCCTATACCGGTTCAGTCCGAAGCATACCGATCGTCCGGGACAAAGTAGATGCTGTCCTCCGCAACGCCGGATTCCCTATCGATTCGCATTCAGGAAAGGACCTGCTCGGCATTCTGGAGACGTATCCGCGCGACGAGCTGTTCCAAATCGAGATTCCGGATCTGGCAGCAACCGCGACTGGAATTCAGCGCTTGCAGGAGCGTCGCCGCACCAAACTGTTCCTCCGGCCGGATATCTACGGACGCTTTATGTCCGCCGTCGTCTACCTGCCGCGTGACCGCTACACCACAAGCGTCCGCCTCCGGATTGAACAGGAGCTCCGCGAAACGTTCCAGGCGGAGAGCATCGACTATGAAGCTCGTATAACCGAGTCAGCATTGGCCCGCGTGTTCTTCCGAATCAGGTTGCCCCGTGCAGCGGAACTGGCAGAAGTGAACGTGCAGGAGCTTGAACATCGGTTGATGCGTGCTTCGCGGTCCTGGAGCGAAGGCATCGCGGAGGTTTTGCGGGAAAACCTTCCGAGTGAAACGGCGGAGGCTTTGTCCGGTCTTTGGGCCGAAGCGTTCCCCGCCGGGTATCGGGTTGACTACGAAGTTGAAGATGCCCTGCAAGATATAGAACGCTTTGAAAAGTATGGTGCGCAGGCAGTCCAGGAAGGTGTGAACCCGAGGGAACTGAAACCCGGTGTTCACGTCTACCTGCCCTCGGGTGCCGGTGAGGCGCTGGAAGAAGACGCCCGCGTCAAGCTGTACCTGATGGAACCTAAAAGCCTCAGCCAAATCCTGCCCTACTTCCACAATCTCGGTTTGGAAGTGTTGGATGAGCGACCCTTCGAAATTGAAACCGCAGACCATCGGGACTTCTTCCTGTACGACCTGGGCCTGAAGTACCCGGCCGACGTCGACCCGCTCACCACAGGCGACCTGCTGGCCGATTCCTTTGGTGCTGCCGTTACGGGGATGGTGGAGTCGGATAAGTTTGATCAGCTGGTGCTTCGGGAAGCTATGCACTGGCGTCAGGTAGTGGTGCTCAGGGCGTACGCCAAATACATGCGCCAGATGGGCAACACGAACTCCTTTGGGTTCATCGCAGATACCCTTCTGGCTAACCCGGACGTTGCGCGCGGGCTCAACGCCCTCTTCGCTGCGCGCTTTGATCCCTCAATCGCGGAGGACCAGCGCCAAGAGAAGCAGGCGTCGGCACGGGCAGGGCTCTCGGAGTCAATCGAGCAAGTGGCCACCCTCGACGCGGACCGTGTCCTCAGGACCTTCGTCAACCTCATTGAATCGACGCTTCGCACCAACTACTACCAGGGCAAGGACTACGTCAGCTTCAAACTTGACCCGACCTCCATTGACGGGTTGCCCTTCCCGAGGCCGATGTACGAGATCTGGGTCTACTCCCCACGGGTCGAAGGCGTCCATCTCCGTTTCGGCAAGGTGGCTCGGGGCGGTCTCCGCTGGTCGGACCGGCGTGAAGATTTCCGGACCGAAATCCTCGGCTTGGTCAAAGCGCAGACTGTAAAGAACGCCGTCATTGTTCCCACGGGTGCCAAGGGTGGATTCTTTGCCAAGAAGTTGCCCAACCCGTCGGTCGACAGGGCGGCATGGATGGCTGAAGGTATCGAGAGTTACAAGACCTTCATCCGTGGTCTTCTGGATATAACGGATAACTTGGTTGCGTCGCCGGACGGCGAACGGCTCGTACCGCCGTCGAACGTGGTCCGCCACGACGGCGATGATTCCTACCTCGTGGTGGCAGCAGACAAGGGCACCGCTACGTTCTCAGACACAGCTAACGGGCTGGCGGCAGAATATGGGTTCTGGCTAGGCGATGCTTTTGCTTCGGGTGGATCGGTCGGATACGACCACAAGGCCATGGGAATCACGGCTCGTGGTGCCTGGGAATCGGTCAAGCGCCACTTCAGTGAATTGGACCTCGATACCCAGACTGAAGAGTTCACGGTTGTAGGCGTCGGCGACATGTCAGGCGACGTCTTTGGCAATGGCATGCTCCTTTCCAAGCACATCCGGCTTTTGGCAGCTTTCGACCACCGCCATATCTTCCTGGATCCGGCTCCGGATGCGGCGACGTCCTTCACTGAAAGGCAGAGGCTCTTTGAGCTGCCGCGATCCTCATGGGACGACTATGACCGATCGCTTATCAGCGAAGGGGGCGGGGTCTACCCTCGTCAGGCGAAAGCCATTCCAGTCTCGGACCAAGTACGGAAAGCGCTCGGACTGCCGGACGGGACCACCCAGCTCAGCCCTCCGGAGCTGCTCCGGGCGATCCTGCTTGCCCCCGCAGATTTGCTCTACAACGGCGGTATTGGCACTTACGTGAAGGCCAGTACCGAAACGCATGCGGTTGTCGGCGACAAAGCGAACGATGCGATCCGTGTCGATGGTCGCGACCTTCGCGTGAAAGTGGTTGGCGAAGGTGGCAACCTTGGACTCACCCAGCGCGGACGCATTGAGGCGGCATTGCAGGGGGTCATCCTCAACACCGACGCTATTGACAACTCGGCCGGTGTGGATTGCTCGGACCACGAGGTCAATATCAAGATCTTCATTGACCGCATGGTGGCTGCGGGCAAGCTTGAGCCGTCGGAGCGGGCTTCCTTCCTGGCCGATATGACCGACGAGGTTGGACGCCTTGTCCTGCAGGACAACATCGATCAAAACATCCTGCTTCTCAACGATCGCACGCGTGTTGCGGAATGGAGCCCGAGCTACGAACGGCTCATGGACTGGCTCGAAAAATCGGCTGACCTCAAACGTGAGCTTGAAGCGCTGCCCACTACTGCGACGCTTCGCGCGCGGCTGGAACAGGGGCAGGGCCTGACCTCCCCGGAGCTTTCGGTGCTTGCCGCTTACGCCAAGATCGAACTGGGATCTGCCCTCCGTGACAGCAATCTCGCCGACGATCCGTGGTTTGCGGAAACTATCCGGAACTACTTCCCGAAGCAACTGCGGGAACGGTTCGACGCCGAGCTGGACACCCACCCCTTGAGGCGGGAAATCATCGCCACCGTGGTAGCCAACGACATCATCAACCTCGGCGGAATCACGTTCGCGTTCAGGGCCATCGAAGAAACCTCAGCCAATGAAGTAGCTGTGGCCAAGGCGTTCATAGCACTGCGGGAAATCTACGAGCTCGACTCCATGGTGGCTGAGCTGAATGCACTACCGGCGTCGTTCCCAACCGAACACTGGAGCGAAATCCACCTTGATATCAGGCGGCTTCTAGACCGGGCCGTCCGCTGGGTGCTGGGCCAAGGCGTCACCTCCCAGCCGATTGCCGAGGTGGTAAACGCCTTCAAACCCATGATGACGCCCCTCCGGGCAAAGCTTCTCGAGTACCTGCGGGGCGAGGACAAGGTCAGGATCAGCGCGTGGCTGGAGCAGGCACGCAGTTGGGAACTGCCCGAACACCTGGCGCACAGGTGGGCGGAACTCTTCGAGAGCTACGCACTCCTGGACATTGCGCGGATTGCCCAAGGCGGGACCGGTGGCGTGGAAGACATCGCACACGTGTACTACACGGTCTTCAACCGTTTCCACGCAGACTCCTTACTGGAGCGGATCAGCTCCTTGCCGCGCGATGATCGGTGGCAGGCACTGGCCCGTGCTGCACTCCGGGACGACCTCTACTCAACGGTCGCAGACATGACGACGTCGGTGCTGGAGTCGACAGAGCCGGGGAGTAACGCAGAGGACCGGCTGACGGCCTGGGAGGCACAGAACGCGGAGCAGCTCGGCCGCGCCAAGACAATGTTTGACGAGGTGAATGCCCTCGAGGCCGATGATATGGCATCACTGTCGGTAGCATTAAGGCTCTTGAGGTCAATCGTTCGACGCTAGGGACACTTCCCGGCGCCGCAAATGGAGGTGCAGTGGCAATCTTTACAGACCCCATCAGGGAACACGCTGATTTCGGGCCTGGCGATGCCGAATGGCTGCACCTCCTTGTGGGCGATTGGCAGATGGTGTCCGATCTGGCTTTTGCGGACCTGGCGCTATGGTTTCCCCATCCGGAGCTGGGCTACATTGCCCTCGCCCACGTTCGTCCGTCGACCTCTCATACGGTCTTCCATGCGGACTTCGTGGGCGAGGGCATTCGTTCCGATCTGCGGCCGCTCGTGGAAAAAGCGTGGAACAGCCGCTCCATCGAGCGTTCCAGCGAAACCAACTGGAGCAGCGAGATGGCGCTCCGGGTGGAGGCGGTGCCCATGGTCCGCAACGGACGGACCCTGGCAGTCGTCACATCCCATATGGATCTGTCCAGTTCCCGCATGCCCTCCCGGCTCGAACTGACGTACCGCCAGTGCGCCTATGATCTGTTGCGCATGGGGACCTTGGGGCTGTGGCCGGACTTTGCCTCCCCGACGGGGTCGCGCCGGGGAGCGCCCCGTGTTGGTGATGGCCTGATCAGGCTCGATGCTGAGGGCGTCGTGCAGTATGCGAGCCCGAACGGCGTTTCAGCGTTCCGCCGGCTGGGCGAAGTCGAGTCGCTGGAAGGGCGCTCGCTCGCGGAAGTTACGGCGGGCCTACTCAAAGACCGGCGAATGGTGGACGAGACCCTGCCCTTGGTGGTGACTGGTCGAATGCCTTGGCGAAGTGAGATTGAGTCCAGGGGCGTCAGCCTTTCGCTGCGAGCCATTCCATTGCGGGACGAGCAGCATCGTTTCGGCGCCCTCGTCCTGTGCCGGGATGTCTCGGAACTACGGCGCAGGGAAATGGAGCTGGTTACCAAGGACGCCACCATCAGGGAGATCCATCACCGCGTTAAGAACAATCTCCAAACCGTGGCTGCACTCTTGCGGATGCAGTCACGCAGGATGGTCAGCGACGAAGCCAAGCAAGGACTGGAGCAGGCAATGCGCCGGGTGGCTACCATAGCGCTCGTCCATGAAACCTTGTCCCAAGGACTGACCCAAAGCGTCGATTTCGATGAGTTGATCGGGCGGCAGTTCCGCTTGTCGGCCGAAGTCGCCTCGCCCTCCCAGCATGTGCGAACAGAACGAGCAGGCAAATTCGGTGAGTTGCCCAGCGACTTCGCCACACCCCTTGCCCTCGTGATCAACGAACTGGTGACCAACGCCGTCGAGCATGGGTTGGAGGGGCGGACGGGAACAGTCTGGTTGCTGGCCGACCGCAGCGACGGTGAGGGCAATGACGAGTTGCTGACAGTGACCATCGCTGACGACGGCGTGGGACTTCCTGACGGGCCGTACAACGAGGGCTTGGGGTTGCAAATCGTCCGCACCCTTGTGACAAGTGAGCTCGGTGGGTCCATTAAATGGTCGCACCGCGAGGGAGGCGGAACGGCCGTGGAGATCGTCCTCAACCTGGCGCGGCCGTAGCGCCGCGAGCGAGGTATGGAGCCCCGGCGAAGGCTCGACCGCATGGGCAAATATAAGGGCCGCGAACCGAATCGGTCCGCGGCCCTTATATTTGATATTTTGCTGAGCGTTTATGCCGAGGTGTGAGCTGGCCTCAAGAGGCCCGACGTGCTCGGGCGGCGCGACGCTTCAGGGCGCGGCGTTCGTCTTCGCTCATACCACCCCAGACGCCGGCGTCTTGTCCGGATTCCAGCGCCCATTGCAGGCACGTGTCAACTACGGGGCAGCGACGGCATACGCTTTTCGCTTCCTCGATCTGAAGAAGTGCTGGTCCGGTATTGCCGACTGGGAAGAAGAGCTCCGGGTCCTTGTCGAGGCAGGCTGCGCGATTACGCCAATCCATGCTGATCAGTCACTCCATTCGTGAGAACTAGGAAAGCCTTTTGTGAAAAACTTCACGAGAGGCTACAAAGGAAAGGGGCCCGCATGGGCCCCCTTGGTCGTCTGAGTCAAGCGTTTCATGTTAACGCCTTGTAAACAAGGGGTGTTGGTGGTTGAAATGCCCGAAATCCGTGAGCGATGCATCACATCAGTTGCCCAGGCCCTCACTGCTAGACGACTATGTCCGGTAGTGTGCCAGTGTGTCAAGACCTCCTGCAAACCCCGACCAACCGTCGTCGGATCCCGATAAAAGCGATTCGACCGGCTCCCGCGTGCCCGCCGCCGCTCGTCCTGCGGACCGAAGCCGTCGACCCCCTGGCGTGGTTTTTGCCGCCGTCGTGGTCGCCCTTGAAGCTACAGCGCTTCTTGCAGCTGCTGTTTGGTACGCGTTCGAATTGTTCAGTGGAGCGCCTGTACTGACATTTTGGGGAGCGGTTTTTACTTTAGCGTTGCTGCTGGCGTTCTCCGCCTGGTTGTTTGCCGTGGGCCACTTCCTGTTCCGAGGCTACCGTTGGACGCGCGCTGCCGCACTTGTGGCACAGCTATTCGTGCTCATCATCGGAGTGCCGACAATGACCGGCGGCCTGGTGCTGCAAGGCGCGGCTATGGCCATTCCCGCGTTGGCAGTTGTCGTGATTCTTTTCAGGAGGGACGTCATAGCTTATGCCTCTCAGACTGCCGGAGCGTCGGCCGCACTCTAGCCGGTGACAACGGATTACCGGATCAACGGGAAAGCCGGGAACCGTCCGGGGAACTGGCCGCGAGTGCAGCTTGAAATGGCGTGGCTGCAGCCGCCTCGATCAAGAAACCGCGGCCACGCGGCGCTGGATCGTCAACGATCAGCCTGACCCCTAACGGGTCTCCATCAAAGGCTGACTTCGGTGTCAGGACAATACCGGTGCCGCTGCCTTGCACCTCTCTTGCCAAGGGAAGCTGTCGCAACACTGTGGGTCCTGAGCTTGCCGCCATGACGATACCGCGGACATTCCCTGCCAGGGCAGTGATGGCACGTTGTCCACCAAGGTCCAAGAGGTCGGCGTCGTCTACAAGCAGCACGCCTTGTGGGTCTAAGAGCCCAGCCTCAGAAGCCTCCGCTGCCTGTATCCAAAATGCACTCAAGGGTGTTCCATGACCCGGGAACACCCATGTTTGGCGGGGATTAAGAACACGGAGCGTCTCCAGGATCGAAGTCTTTCCTGAACCCCGGGGCCCAAGTATGACACTCACTCCGGACTCGGGGAGGGGGAGCGCAACGGGCAAGCACTCATCTCCACCGACTCCAATCCACAAGGGCGGAATTGCTCCCTCCTGCTGGGTAGTTTCTTTGAAGCGCTCCCTAAAGTCCTCCACGGTGAGGAACTCGGGGATCGGTCTGACACGAAAAGGCGGATTCGTCGAGGTGGTTGAACCGTACGGCCACGGTCCTTCCTCGGGAGACGCACGGAACTGAGCGACCGCCCCTTGCTCGGGCGCAAGGCCGCCAAAGACGACGGCGCGTCCCGGTATGGACTCAACGCTTGGCAGCCGCGGCCAGTGGTACCTCGACTCCTCGCTCGAACCCAACGGAAAGTACGCACGGTTGCTGATCAGGCCCATGAATCTCGCGCTGACCAGTTCACGTTCACCCGAAATCAGAACCGTAATACCCAAGGAGATGCCGTCCCGGATGATGTCGTGCACAGTGCTCTCCGCCGACGCAAAGGGTCCGCCACGCAGTGCCGATACCCATGAGCACCATCCGGCAATGATCAGTACGAGCGGGGCCGTGTTTTGCGACGCGTGGGCCACCGTGCGTCGGCGGTCCATCTCCGCCGAGAGGAGCGTCAGAATACGCGCAGCCAACGGCATTTGGTGCAGACCTGCGACGGATCTGTTCGCCGGGAGGTCAGAACCGGCAGCCATACCCGTCGCGTCCAAGATATAGAGGTGTGGTTTTGGTTCCTGGGTAGCAACCATTGCCGCGGCTGCCATGAAGCAGGCCTGCATCCCGCTGGAAGCGCCTCCGATCATTGCGAGGTGACCGTGTCCACGTGGGGACCATAGCAGAGGCTCAACTCGCTGCCGCTTAGGCAAATCGAGCAGACCTAGCGGTCCGACGACCCAGCTGCCATTTGGTTCTACTACATTACCGAGCCGGCGCGGTTGGCCGTCCAAAACGCCGCCCCATTCCACGGTGTCGTCCCATTTCACCGTCTCGTGCCATTCCACGGATGCGGGCAGCGGGGGCGGAACGGGTCGTCTCGCGTCAGCACGACCGAGTCGGCCCCAAGCCTCCTTGATAGCCGAAACGGCCGCATAGGTGCCGGAATCCGGCAGCATCTCTTCTTCGGCAGGCCCTCTCGACTGCTGCCGAGGTTGTTCCAGTGACTCGACGGCACTCTTGACTGCAGGTTCGCCCGATGTCAGCGGATTCAGCGGTGTTTCGTCTCCGATTTGAGCGGCCAACGACGCTGTTTGAAATTCCACGGGGCTGCTTGACGCTCTGGCCAGATAGGCCCGACCGGGGGTTTCTACACTAATGAATGCGGCCGACTTGGCATTGATAATGTCTACTGATTCCATTTCTGTTTGTACGCGAAGAGCGATGCTTGATGTCACGTTTGCTCGGATATCGGCAGTCAAGGCACCTTGCGGTCTTTGGGTGGCCATCACTAAATGGATGCCGAGCGACCGGCCAACGGTTGCGACTCGCATGAGCTCGCGGAGAGCGCCGGGGGCCTCGTCCACAAGCATGCGAAATTCGTCAATGACAACAAAGAGGTGGGGGATTGATTCGTTGGAAGGGACCCTTGCCTGCTGATAGGCAGACAGATCGGATGCGCCGACCGCTTGGAACCTCTCCTCCCGATACCGGATCTCGGCCCGGAGGGAAACCAGCGCCCGATCCAGTTGATGTTCAGACAGATCGGTGAGCAAGCCAAGGCAATGGGGCAGCCCGGTCAGCGGACGCAAACCTGACCCGCCCTTAAAATCGAAAAACAAGAACGTAACGTGTTCTGGTGGATGGTTCAGAGCCAGCGATACCACCAAGGATCGAAGTAGCTCGGATTTTCCCGACCCCGTGGTCCCTGCTACCAAGAGATGAGGACCGTCCAAGCCGAAATCGAAATCCATGTGCCCTTCGATGCCCCATCCCAGAACTGCTTGGAGCCTTTTCTGCAGGCCCACGGCATCCCATCGTCGAAGAATGCTCCGCTGCCCATAGGAACGAAGCTCTACCAACGAACAGCGTCGGGGGATGCCGTCTTCGGCGGGGGACGGTACTTGGCTAGTTAAGCCCGATATCCGGCAGAATCCATCGAACACTTCGCCGGGGAGCAGATCCGGAATGAAAGCTTGGTGATGGCCACCGGCATCCAACGTGGCCGAGATACCTGACGTTGAGATTTCTATGACGGCCGGTCCTTCGGCGGATTGGACGTCGGAACTGCTTGGACTGCCGCCACGAATGACCCTCCACTTTGCTAAGTGTGCGCTGTCCAGAAGCGTTGCAAGCCCCTGGTTGTCCTCCAGGGAGGCGTCATCGAAAAGGATAAGATGCCCGCTTTCCCCGTTGCGCAGTCGGTGGAGGGTGGCCAGCGCCGCCGACGGGGAGGCGGCAAGGTACGTGCCGGGCAGGAATCGGGCGGGCAGCGGTAGCCGGTCCACGGGCCCAAGGAGAATGATCGGTGACAAGGCAGATGCCTGAAAACTAACAAGCTGCATCACGATGAACCGAATCATGGCGTCAACATGTTCCGAACGCCCTCGAAGGATGACTAACGGAAGCCGCGGGTCAAGGGTAAGTGCTGCGGATCCGATAGTTGGAGCTTGGAAGTGCCGAACACCCGGGACCAAGCAGACATTGGCCTGCGCATGCCGCACACCCAGCCGTACCCACACCGCGGATTCCTGAGCCACGCTTCCACGCAGAGCGCGACTCTGGTTGGCCGTTGTTCCCCTTCCACGCTGCGCGGGCATCGCACTCCCGGCTTTCCAACGGCCCCGCTCGGAGTGCAGTGCGACCAATATGTCCGCTGCAGATGGCGCCGTCCGCCGTCGTCGCTGGGTGTCATCCTTTACTCCCTCAGCCAACGCTGCCTTGAACTCCCGTCGGCTCTTTAGACCGGAGAACATAGGGATCAAAAGACTGGCAGCGGACATGGCAGAGAGCCCTAAGTACAGCCACATCCCCGACACGACTGCCAGCCCAATGCCCATGACCAGCGGCATTCCCGCAGCCAAGGTCACGGCGAGCACGTTGCGTGATGCCGGGGCATGGGCAACCTCGATTGGCGTTTCTACCGACTGGCCGGCCTCCTTGGGAAGTCCGGGGGTTGGCCCGTTGTCCGTGATGACACTAAAAAGGGTGCTACCGCACTGGAACGTAGTCTCAGGGGTAAGCCGTGCTTGCCCGGCAGGCTGTCCATTTACCAGCAACGGCGTCGACTTGTCGCGTCGAGTGATGGTTACCGAGGTGCTGGAGACGTCAATGACGGCATGCTCACGGGACATTCTTGGATCAGGTACGGTGATGTTGCCAATGCCCCTGCCCACCCGATACCTGCCCCGGTAAAGAGGAAAGACCATGCCGGCAGCGGGACCTGAGTGAACCAATAAAAGCAGGGGAGAAGACTTCGGGCTGTTCTCGTGCCCTGGCACAAATCCGTCCACCAGTACGGCACCTGCCACCAAGGGGGGACGCCCGACCGTGAGCAGGGAGATGTCTTCACCTGCAACGTAGATCCGCCCGCTACCTCGGGCTTCTTTCAACAGCGACTGGACGTCAGTTCCGGGCGTTCCGTCGGGGACGGATATAGACAATTCCTCAGGCTCATGAGCAGCTGAAGCTCCTGGTCCAACTACCAGCGTGCATTCCAAAGTCATCTGCCATTCCCTCCGTGCCCGTCGGCGTCCTGTCCTGACGCTATTGGTGCGATGAACGGATTTGTTTACCGTGCACGCTCTATGTGGACAACTTTCGTGATCACGCTTCCGTCGCCCCGGGGTGACTGGTCTCAGCTAAGATGAATCTCGTTGTCGCGTGTGCTCAATGAGGAAGGACCTTCACCGGTGATAGTGGTTGCAGAGAGTGCCGATGTTTCAGACCAGGCTGTAATTGGCGATGGGTCGAAGATTTGGCACCTGGCCCAGGTGCGCGAGCAGGCCGAATTGGGCGTCAACTGCATCGTGGGACGAGGCGCTTACGTTGGTACCGGGGTCAAGATGGGGGATAACTGCAAAGTTCAGAACTATGCCCTTGTCTATGAGCCAGCGGAACTGGAGGCTGGAGTCTTCATAGGCCCGGCTGTTGTCCTGACGAACGATACTTATCCCAGGGCCGTCGCTCCGGACGGCACCTTGAAAAGCGCGCACGATTGGGAACCCGTGGGGGTCACCATTCGGGAGGGTGCCTCGATAGGTGCCCGGGCCGTTTGCGTTGCACCCGTGACGATTGGACGGTGGGCCACAGTGGCCGCCGGAGCCGTCGTCGCGAAGGACGTTCCCGATTTTGCCCTGATGGTCGGCGTCCCGGCCAAACGTGTCGGTTGGGTCGGCAGGGCCGGTTTTCCTCTGAAGCGAGACGGCGACAACTGGGTCTGCCCCGAAACAGGCGCTACATATGTTGAACAGAACGAGACTCTCCGAGAGGTACAGGCATGAGCCCAGAATTCATACCCCCCGCTAAGCCCATTATCGGCGAGGAGGAACGCCAAGCCGTCGACGCCGTTTTGGCATCAGGCCAGCTCGCCCAAGGCACGGAAGTAGCATCCTTCGAACAGGAATTCTCGCAGGTTCTCCTTGACGGCCGCGGTGCCGTGGCCGTCAACTCCGGCACTTCGGGACTGCACCTTGGCCTGCTGGCAGCCGGGATCGGCCCCGGAGATGAAGTTATTGTTCCCTCGTTCACGTTTGCCGCGACAGCCAACTCCGTCGCACTGACCGGGGCGACCCCGGTATTCGCCGACGTCGATGCCGACTACTACACTCTCGATCCGGCTTCGGTCGAGTCGAAAATCACTGACCGTACCGCGGCAATCATGCCCGTTCACCTCTACGGCCATCCGTTCGACGTCGATGCCATTGGGGCGGTCGCTGCCAAGCACAACGTCAAGGTTTTTGAGGACGCTGCGCAGGCGCACGGTGCTGCCGTCAACGGCCGCAAGGTGGGTACGTTCGGTGACTTTGCCATGTTCAGCCTCTACCCCACGAAGAACATGACTTCGGGCGAGGGCGGCATGGTCAGCACTGGCTTGGCCGACGTCGAGCGTCGCTTGCGCCTGCTCCGCAACCAAGGCATGGAGCGCCAGTATGAAAACGAACTTGTTGGATTCAACTGCCGCATGACCAACATCCATGCAGCTATCGGTCGGGTGCAGTTGACCAAGGTCGAGGCGTGGACGAAGACCCGCCAGGAGAACGCGGCCTTTTTCGACGCCAACCTTGAAGGTGTCATCACTCCGAAGGTCGCCGAGGGCTACGAGCACGTCTACCACCAGTACACCATTCGCATTGGTGACGATCGCGACGGGTTCGCCAAGGCCCTGCGCGAGGAGTACATGGTCGGCTGCGGCGTTTATTACCCGATCCCCAATCACCGCCTCGCCCCATTCCAAACCTCGGACGATCTGCCCGTCACGGAGGACGCCGCCGCCAGTGTCCTCTCGATTCCAGTCCATCCGTCACTGAGCCAAGATGATCTAGAACGAATCGTTTCAGCGGTCAACGCAGTCGCGAAGGCAGGCAGCTAGTGGCGAATTTGCGTGCCGGACTCATCGGTCTGGGCATGATGGGCCGCCACCATGCCCGCGTTATCCGGGAGCTTGATGGGGTCGACCTGGTTGCCGTGGCGGATTCCTTCGGCGATCCACACAACGTCGCTGACGGGCTGGAGGTTTGCAGTTCCGTCGAACAGTTGATCGCGCAGGGCATCGACATGGCCGTGGCAGCCGTGCCGACGATCCTTCACGAAGAGGTTGCTTTGCAGTTGGCCGAAGCGGGCATCCATTGCCTCGTGGAAAAGCCGATCGCCAACGACTCGGAATCCGGTCGTCGTATCGCCGAAGCCTTCGACTCACGAGGCCTGATTGGAGCGGTGGGGCACATTGAGCGGTTCAACCCGTCTCTGCAGAGCCTCCGCGAACGGCTTGGTAATGGCGATCTGGGAGAGGTCTACCAAATCTCGACCCGTCGTCAAGGCCCTTTCCCCGCCCGGATCGCCGACGTCGGGGTCGTTAAGGATTTGGCGACGCACGACATTGATCTCACAGCGTGGTTGGCACAGAGCAACTTCGTCAACGTCGTTGCGCATACCACATGCAGGAGCGGCCGCGAACATGAGGACATGGTCACCGCTATCGGCCATCTCCGCAGTGGCGTGGTGACCAACCACATCGTGAACTGGTTGTCGCCTATGAAAGAGCGGACCACCGTGGTGCTTGGCGAGCGTGGGGCGTACATCGCGGACACCATTTCAGCGGATTTGACGTTCGTCGAGAACGGAACGTTCCAGACTGACTGGGACTCTGTCGCAGCGTTCAGGGGTGTGTCCGAAGGTTCTTCGACGAGGTTCGCGCTGGCCAAACGCGAACCCCTGAAGATGGAACACGAAGCCTTCCGGGACGCAGTCCTCGGAAAGTCCATGAACATCGTCACAATGGCAGAGGGCTTGGAGACACTTCGCGTCGCCGAGGCTGTTCTTCAGTCGGCGAGCACTGGGGCTGTCGTCACGCTCTAGTTGCAAAGTTTTGCACAAAACCGGGAGCGGGAGGCTTGGCCACGGGCCAGGCCTCCCGTTCCCTTTTCGGTTCCAAGTCACGCCGAGTCCGGGCCCCTCGAATCGGGGAACCGCTGGAACGTCGGGTAGCCTTGAGCAGTAGACGTGGGCATTTTGTGTGCCCGCACGCCAATACACAGGAGAGTTTGTGAACGCTGATCTCGTCGTCGTCGGCTCGGGTTTCTTCGGCCTGACCATCGCAGAACGCGCCGCTACCGAGTTGGGGCTGAAGGTCGCGGTGCTTGACCGCCGCCACCACATTGGAGGAAACGCCTACAGCGAAAACGAAGAGAAGACGGGAATTGAGGTCCACCGCTATGGTGCGCACCTCTTCCACACCTCGAACGAACGGGTTTGGGAATACGTCAACCGATTTACCCAGTTCACGAGCTACCAGCACAAGGTTTACACCAGCCACAAGGGCGAGGTGTACCCGATGCCCATCAACCTGGGCACCATCAACCAGTTCTTCCGCTCTGCCATGAGCCCGACCGAAGCCAAGGCCCTGATTGCCGAGCAGGCAGGCGAACTGGCGGGGACGGATCCCCAGAACCTGAATGACAAGGGGATTCAACTGATCGGCCGCCCCTTGTATGAGGCGTTTATCAAGCACTACACGGGGAAGCAGTGGCAAACGGATCCCAAGGATCTGCCGGCCGAGATCATCTCTCGCCTTCCGGTCCGCTACAACTACGACAACCGGTATTTCAACGACACGCACGAGGGACTGCCTGTTGACGGCTATACCGCGTGGATCGAACGCATGGCGGATCACCCAAACATCGAGGTGATCCTGAACACTGACTTCTTCGACGACGGCGAATATGGCCGGTCCTCGGTCCTCGGCCAGGTCCCCGTGATCTACACCGGCCCTGTGGACCGCTACTTTGACTATGCTGAGGGCGACCTTTCCTGGCGGACCATCGACCTCGAAGAGGAAGTTGTTCCCATCGAGGACTTCCAGGGGTGTGCGGTGATGAACTACCCCGACGCCGATGCGGCTTACACACGGATCCACGAGTTCCGGCACTTCCATCCGGAACGCGACTACACCAAAGACGCTACGGTCATCATGCGGGAGTTTTCCCGCTTCGCCGAAAAGGGCGACGAGCCGTATTACCCGGTGAATACCAGCGACGACCGGCAAAAGCTGCTCGCCTACCGGGATTTGGCTCGGGGGGAGAAGTCGGTCCTCTTTGGTGGTCGACTCGGAACTTACAAATACCTTGACATGCACATGGCCATCGGGTCTGCGCTGTCCATGTTCGACAACAAGATCAAGCCGCACTTCACGGGCGGCGCCAAGCTTGAGAGCGGTGGAGTGGACGCGTGACCACGACAAAAAATGAAGGCCAGGAGACTGCTGTGACGGCTGAAACCTCCCAGGATGTCTCAGTACTGACCGAAGAGAGCCTGCGGATCGTTCAGCGGGTCGTCTTTCCGGCTAACCGCGACTTGGACACGCTGCCGCTGTATGTCGACCCTGATACCAGCAAGGTACGCAAAGAAGGTGACAGCGGCGCCGTCGTTCAGGCTGTCGGCATTGAGCGCAAATTGCACCCCGAAGACATCCTGGGCCGCGGTTCGGTCCAGGTCAGGCGCGGTGAGCGGCTCTCCTTCGGTTCCTATTTCAACGCTTTCCCGGCCAGCTACTGGCGCAAATGGACCATCGCAACCAAGACGGTGCTTCACCTGGAAACAGAGGGTGAAGGAACGGTTATCGTTTACCGTTCGAATGCCCGCGGTGCTGCCCAGCGTGTTGACTCCGTGTTGGTTGATGGCTCAGCCGTCAATGACTTCGAGCTGACGCTCGCTCCGTTCGGCGACGGCGGCTGGTACTGGTTTGACCTGATCGCCGGGGGCGACGGGATGACCCTGAAGAGCGCACACTGGGCTGTTCCCGACGAAGGCCGCGCACAAGGTCGGGTAACGCTCGGAGTCACAACGTTCAACCGCGCTGACTACTGCCTCGAAACAATCAAGGCCATTGATGGCGATGCCGGCCTCCGTGAGATCCTGGCTGAGCTGATCATCGTGGACCAAGGCAACAAGAAGGTCGCCGCCGAGGACGGATTCGACGACGTCGCGGCGTCCATGGGGGATCAGCTTCGAGTGATCAACCAGGGCAACCTCGGTGGATCCGGTGGCTTCGCGCGCAACATGTACGAGATGGTCGTGTCGGACAAAAGCGACTACGTCATGCTGCTGGACGACGACATCGAGCTTGAGACCGAAGGTGTCCTGCGCGCAGTAGCTTTCGCAGACCTCTGCCGCAAGCCCACAATCGTGGGCGGACATATGTTTGACATGTACAACAAGTCTGTACTTCACGCATATTCTGAACTTGTTAATTTCTATCGCTTCCTGTGGGGACCGGTCGAAGGCCTCGGTAACCACGACTTCTCCGCTGCGGGCCTCCGCTCCACTCCCCAGCTGCACCGCCGGTGGGACGCCGATTACAACGGCTGGTGGATGTGCCTGATCCCCAAGGCAGTCGTCGAGACCATCGGACTCTCGCTCCCTGTCTTCATTAAGTGGGACGATGCCGAGTATTCGTTGCGTGCACGCGCCGCTGGCTTCCCCACGGTCACTCTTCCGGGTGCTGCAGTATGGCACGTCTCGTGGGCCGACAAGGACGATTCGGTGGACTGGCAGGCGTATTACCATGAGCGCAACCGCTTGATCGCCACCCTTCTGCATTCGCCGTTCCCCAAGGGCGGCCGGATTCTGCGGGAAAGCGTTAATACCGACGTGAAGCACTTGGTATCGATGCAGTATTACCCTGAGCAGGCTCGGATCATGGCCCTTCGCGACGTCCTCGCCGGACCAGGGAAGCTGCACGAGCAACTGCCGACGACGATGCCCAAGCTCCGTGCCATGCGAGACGAGTTCCCTGACTCGCAGGTCAAGACGGACCCCGCGGCTTTCCCCGAGGTGTTCCGCAAGCGCCCGCCGAAGAAGCCACAGTCTTACAAGCAACCCGGCGCACTTGGACTGCTCCCTTGGGCAGTGAAGACCGTACTGAAGCAGTCGCTCGCCCCTGTGCGGGATTCCGCAAAGGTACACCCGGAGGCCCAGGTTGCCCACCAGGACGGTAAATGGTGGAGCCTGGCGCACTTGGACAGCGCAATTGTTTCCAATGCTGACGGCACCGGGGCGTCCTGGCATTTGCGCGACCCCAAAGTGGCACGTCAACTGTTGGTTGAGTCCGCCAAGCTTCATGCTCAGCTCTTCTCCAATTGGGAGACGCTCCGGGCACAGTACCGCGAGGCTCTTCCGGAGATCACGTCCATGGAGTCATGGCGCAAGACCTTTGACGCCTCGGAGCCCGCTAAGTAACGATGTCGAATTCCACAGATACTTATGCTGTTCCCGGGGTCGGCGCCGGGCTGCTTGACGTTTATCGCCGCCGTTATTTGCTCAAGCTGATTGTTCGTAAAGAGCTCCGGGTGCGCTACCGCGGTTCAGTGCTGGGCTTGGCGTGGTCTTATGTGAAGCCGCTGGTTCAGTATGTGGTCCTGTTCTTCGCGTTGGGCATAGTCCTGCGGGTAGGGGACCAGATTCCCAACTACGCGTTGTACATGTTCTCCGGTGTTATCGTCATCAACTTCTTCACCGAGGCATTCTCGAACGCCACGCGGTCGATCGTCTGGAACGCGGCGCTGGTCAAGAAGATCTATCTACCCCGGGAGCTTTTCCCGGTTGCCTCGGTGTGGGTGGCAGCGGTTCACTTCCTCCCGCAATTGGTGGTCCTGATGGCAGCGGCCTTACTCACTGGCTGGCACCCGGACGTGATGCAACTCTTCGGAGCGGTCTTGGGCTTTATCATCGTGGCGGTGACGGCCACGGGGCTCGGTCTGTTGGCCGGGGCCATCAACGTGTTCTTCCGTGATGCGGAGAACATCGTGGACATGCTAATGATGATCGTCACATGGACCTCCCCGGTCCTGTACGACTGGACGATGATTCGCCGTCTTGCAGCCCCTTGGGTGCTGACGGTCTACCAACTCAACCCCATCACGGTGGCGGTGGAACTTTTCCACTGGGCATTCTGGTACCCCACCGTGACCAGGCCGGTGGAATTGCCGCCGCATCTTCTCCTGACAGGCTTTGCGGGACTGGGAATGGCGGCAGTATTCCTTATCATCGGTCAGCTCGTGTTCCGACGGCTCGAGGGCCACTTTGCGCAGGAGGTCTAGATGGGCGCCGCAGTGATAGTCAAAGGTTTGAAGAAGACCTTCAACCTCCGACACTCCCATTCCATGAAAGAGACGCTTGTTTGGCTCGCGAAAGGCCGAAAAGGAGATCTCACCAAGAGGTTTGACGCCCTCCATGACGTGAGCTTCGAGATTCAGCCGGGCGAAACCGTGGCCTTGTTGGGCTTCAACGGCTCGGGGAAGTCCACACTCCTGAAGCTCATCTCCGGAGTCATCCTGCCGGATAAGGGAACAGTGCGAACCAAAGGTCGCGTAGCGGGCTTGATCGAGGTCGGAGCCGGCTTCCACCCCGACCTGTCGGGTAGGGAGAACGTCTATCTCAACGCCGCGATCCTTGGGATGTCCGAACAGGAGATCAACGAGAAATTTGACGACATCGTTGCTTTCTCCGAGATCGAGCAGTTCATCGATACGGAGGTGAAGTTCTATTCCTCTGGAATGTTCCTTCGTTTGGCCTTCGCAGTCGCGGTCCATACGCAACCCGATATCTTTCTCGTCGACGAGATCCTTGCTGTTGGCGACGAACCCTTCCAGAAGAAGTGTTTGGCCAAGATCAAGCAGCTCTCTGATGAGGGACGGACGTTGGTGGTGGTTAGCCACGACCTGGATATGATCTCGCGGATCTGCGACAGGGGAGTGGTTCTTTCCTCCGGCACTGTCCAGTTCGAAGGTCCCGCAGACCAGGCTGTGGCCTGGCTTCGGGAACGCAACTAACCGGTATTCAAATGCAAGAGTCGTCTGTCAACGGATGGCTGGTGTAAGCATCTAAGAAAGGCGATCGTGGGAATGGGTATCGGCCCCCTGCTGTTGTGTGTACTGCTGATCGTCCTGTTGTGGTGGGGTCCCGGTTGGCTCCTCGGGGAGGCGCTTGGTGTCCGGCGCATCCTCTTGCCCGTGGTGGCACCCTTGCTTGGCATGGGAGTCTTGTCAGTTATTGGAGTGCTGGGGCACTCGGTAGGAATGAGCTGGCAGTTGCTCCCGGTGGTGGCGGTCCTGCTTGTTTTGTGCGCTGTTCTCTTCGCCGGACGCATGCTGTTGCGTCGATACTTCCCCGATAAGTTCGGTCGGCCCGGAGCGGCTCGAGCGAGCATTTTCGGGAAGCAGCGTATGGCTGGATCTTGGTGGATACTGCTGGCGGGCCTCGTCGCCGGAGGCGTGGTGGCAGGCGTTTCCTGGACAGTCGGGACAGAGGGCCTCCTGGGGATTAACCAGGACTGGGATATTCCTTGGCACGCAAACATGATCCGGTTGATATCGGTAAACCATGAGTGGGACCCGAGTGTTGCCGGCAATTTCGCTTATTACGACACCTCCATCGCTGATGCTCCCATTCGGAGTTACCCTATAGCTTTCCACGCTGTTCTGAGCCTGTTTTGGCCGCTGAGCAACGTAAGTATCCCGGTCTTCCTCAACGTGTTCGTCATGGTGATGATGGCCGTGCAGTTGCCACTGAGCACCATGGCCCTGACGATGGTGGTAACCCGCAGGCCCTTTGCCGTCGCGGCGGCGGCAGCTGTATCCGGCTGGTTCACCGTGTACCCGTACGACTTGCTGTGGCGCGGCCCCCTTATTCCCTTTTTCGCCGGCATGGTATTGGTTGGACCGTTCGTGCTCCTCGCGGTGAAGGGCGCGTTGGAACGTCAGAAGTTTTGGGTGCCTGGCATCGCATTCGGAGCTGTGGGCCTGATCGCCGTGCATCCCTCGCTCGCGTTCGTTGTCCTTCCCGTGCTGTTCTTCTGGTTGCTGGCCGCCCTGGTGCGCCGACGGGGCAGGATTCTGGGCATTGTCGTCTACCTGGCCGTCTCCGGTGTGCTCGCGGCCATCATCGGGTGGCCGATCATCGCGGAGATGCTGGGGGAATCCGCCCGTGTCTCCAAGCAGGTGTGGGCGGCGGACACTGATCGCAACGGTGCCATTCAGAACATCATTTTCCTGAACCACGGTTCCATGGCCATGCCGATTCTCACGGCATTTGTAGCTATCGGTTGCCTCGCCGCGATAGTCCGGATCCGCATGTGGTGGTATTTCGGTCCCGTTCTCGCATTCGCATTCCTGTCCGTCTACACGATGGGTAGCAACAACCCCCGTTTCTTGACCTTGACGGCTCCTTTCTACGATGACCAATGGCGCGTTTTCGGGATCCTGGTCATGCTGTTGGTACCGCTGGCCGGGCTGGGCATTGCCCAAGTGGCGGAAGCCGTTGAGTGGATTGTCTGGAGGATTCGAAGCCGTCGCCGCTCGACTCCCGAAGCTGGTGAAGGTTCACGACGGCGGCCGAGTCACGCCGTCGTCGCTGGCGCGGCCGCAGCGGTGCTGTTGGTGACCGGCATTGCCGCCGTCCCGTACTTCAAACAGAACGCGGAACGCATCAACATCAACACCAAGGTCAGCGGCGCTACGTTGAGTTCTTCGGAAGTGGATCTGCTGACCAGGATCGGCCAGTATGTGCCGCAAGACGCCACCGTCCTGAATGATTCCTGTGATGGGTCGGTCTGGATGTACGCGCTGGGTAACCGTATGCCAATGATCCGGCACTTCGAGATCCTGCCCACCAACCGTCAACTCTTGGTCCTCCAAAAGCTTCCGGAACTGGCCACGGATCCCCAAGCCCGCGCAGCGGCGTCCGAACTTGGAATCGAATGGGTCTATATTGCCGATGGTCGGATTCGGGCATGGGACGAACCCAAAGCAGGGTTGACCCACCCGCAATCCATCCCCTATCTGAATCTCGTGGTGCGCGAGGGCAACGCTGCGTTATACAAGATCGACTGGTCCAAGCTGCCAGGCGGCAAGACTGCATTCGACGCCGATGCAAAGGATCGCGTGCAGATGGATGGAGTTGCCGGGATCCTGGAGAACAAGAACCCCGATGGCATTGCTCCACTCGGAAGGATTTGCTAGGCATGAAGACTTTCATTACCAACTTTCTTTCCTCGAGTCTCTTCAGGTTCCTGGTGATCGGCGGCTTGAGTTTCCTCTTGGACCTTGGGCTCTTGACGCTCTGCTTCCAAGTGTTCGGGTGGCCCCTTTGGTTGGCCACCGGAGCTGGCTTCTGGGGGAGCTTCTTCTTCAATTACTTCCTCCAGCGATACTTTGCCTTCGGTGGCGGTGGAACTGCACTCGGTGGAGTCCTCCGGTACTCGGGTCTCCTGGCTTTCAATACCGTAGCCGTCATGGGCATCGTTCAACTGTTCCAGTTCATGGGCCTCGGATTCGTTGCCGGTAAAGTGGTGGCGACGATCGTGACCATGGGATGGAACTACTTCATCTATAAGCACTGGATATTTCCGCAAAAGAAGCAGCCGAAGAGCGCCCACGAACAGTCAGACGGCGCGTCGGGCACGGGCTCGCCGGCATCCAAACTCACCCCTAACAGCAGCGAAGGATAATCGATGTATCGAGGCGTTCGAATTGCCGCGGTAGTACCGGCCTACAAAGAAGAAAACCACATCGCGCAAGTCATCGAAACGATGCCTGATTTCGTCGATGACATTGTCATTGTTGATGATTGCAGCCCAGATGATACGTCCGGAGCCGCGATGCGCGCAGACGACGGAAGGGTGACCCTGATCCGGCATGAAGTCAATCAGGGTGTCGGTGGCGCGGTTCTGACCGCACACAAAGCGGCAATGGAACTGGGCTCGGACATCAACGTGGTCATGGCCGGCGATGCGCAGATGGACCCTGAGTACCTTCCCCAGCTTCTGGATCCGGTGGTGGAAGGGTACGGCTTCGCTAAGGCAAACCGCTTCTTCTCCGGTGAGTCCTTTGCAGGCATGCCGGGCTACCGGATCTTCGGAAACATCGTGTTGTCATTCATGACCAAGCTGGCATCCGGTTACTGGCACATCTTCGATCCCCAGAATGGCTACACCGCAATTCGGACCGAAGTTCTGCGCCGTTTGCCGATGAACAAAGTAGCAGCGCGTTACTCTTTCGAGAACGACTTGCTGATTCACCTGAACATCCTCGATGTCCCGATTGTCGATGTCCCGATTCCTGCTGTTTACGGCAATGAGGTCTCGAGCATCAAGCTCCGTAAGGTTATTCCCGAGCTGCTCGCGATGCTTTTCGGTGGTTTCTGGCGCCGGGTGTGGTGGAAGTACATGGTCTGGTCCTTCTCGGCCGTGGCCCTTTTGCTGATTGCCGGGCTCGTTCTCATCGTCATGGGCCTCGTTGTTGGCGCATGGGTTCTCGCTGCGAGCGTTGGATCTCCGACGGCAGGGTCGGTGATGTTGGCTGTGGTGCCCTTTGTGCTGGGCGTCCAAATGCTTTTGGTATCCCTGCAGTTGGATATCCAAGCGAGTCCCAATACGCCAAGCATGCATCCCTTGCGTGAACGAGCCTAGCGGGGAAGGGTCCGAGCGCCACGGCGCTCGGACCCTTCCCTTTTTGCTGCGTACCTAGGGGAGCGAGGTGAACCCTCCCCAGCCCCATCCCACTTGGCTTCGCGGCAACCAGCCTGATGTTCCGTTGCCTGGGTAGAGGAACAGGTTTCCACTGGCGTCACGGGCCAAGACATCGTTCTTGCCGTCGCCGTTGAAGTCGCCGGGCCCGACGATTGCGGTCATTGCGCTCCAGCCGCTTCCAACCTGGACTCTTGCGAGCCATCCACCCTTTCCGTTACCTGGATAGAGCCACAGGATTCCCGCTGTATCCCGGGCGAGGACGTCCGTCTTGCCGTCGCCGTTGAAGTCCCCTGTGCTGAGGATCGCCGTCATCGAGTTCCAACCGGTTCCTGCTTGGGTCACGGAAGAGAAGCCGCCCGCACCGTTCCCGGCGTACAGCCAGAGGACTCCGGAGGAATCCCTTGCCAGAAGGTCGCTCTTGCCGTCGCCGTTGAAGTCACCCGGTGCCACAACCATGGTCATTGCGGACCAGCCGGTTCCTGCCTGCACCCGTGTCTGCAGCCCTCCTGCTCCGTTTCCGGGGTACAACCACAAGACGCCGCTGGTATCACGTGCCAGGATGTCGCTGCGCCCGTCACCGTTGAAGTCCTTGGTGGGAACAATGAGGTTCAGCGTATTCCAGCCGGTGCCCATCGATCGCTGCGTCAGCCACCCGCCCGTCCCACTGCCGGGGTAGAGCCAGAGGGTCCCGCTGTTATCGCGGGCAACGACGTCGTTCTTTGCGTCCCCGGTGAAGTCCTTCCACGTGGCGACCTGGGGCGCTTGCACCGTGTACGCCTGTGTGAGGACGGCCGAACTGTTGTTCGACGCGTCGACGGCAAAGTACTTCAAGGTCATCGCCGCTGTCAGGACGATGGGCGTCGAGTACTTGTTCGCCGCGGTGGCGGTGGGGGTAGTGCCGTTGGTCGTGAAATAGATACTGGATCCGGCCTCGTTGGAGGTAAGCGTGATCTGTTGGTTGGCAGGGTACGCACCCGCCGGCGGCGTCACGGTGACGACCGGTGGGGTGGTATCGAGGACGGTATACGCGTTGGTGGTGATGGCAGAGGCGTTTCCGTAGTTGTCGATTGCCAGTGCCTTGACGGTGGTGTTGCCGGTTAAGGCGAACGGAGCCGTGTAGGCCTTGGTACTTCCGCCGGCGGCTGTGCCTGGGGTTGTGCCGTCGGTTGTGTAGAGGATACGCCCCGCCTCCGTGGAGGACATGGTGACCAACTGCCCGGATGCGTATGCGCCGGGAGCTGGAGCAACCGTCAAGGTGGGAGCCGTGTTGTCGAGGACGTAGGTTTGGCTGGCTACCGCTGACGTATTCCCGGCCGTGTCTTGGCCAAGATACTGCAGGGTCATGGACGCCATCGGAATCGGCCCCGAGTAGACCGGGCTCGACGTCGTCGGCGTCGTGCCGTCCGTTGTGAAGTGGATCGTCGCCGGTTCATTGGCGTTGAGGACGATGGACTGGTTGCCGCCGTATGTTCCGCCAGCTGGTACAGCGGTGATGAGTGGTGGGACGGTGTCTTGTACCGCCACGGTCACATTCCGGGTGGCAGTGGAGGTGTTTCCGGCTGTGTCCGCAGCTTCGACGGTGAACGTGGCCGGCCCGTTGGGCACGTTGTCGTACGACTTAGGCGAGGTACAGGCCGTGAAAGCGTTGGAACCAAGCTTGCATCGATAACCCGCTACGTCCGTGGACGTCGAGGAGAAAGCGAACGACGGCGTTGCACCGACGGTCGCGCCTTCGGCGGGTGAATCTATTGATACCGCAGGCGGAGTAAGGTCAGCGGTTACTGTCACGGACGCCACGGTGCTGACGTTCCCCGCCATGTCGGTGGCCCGGACCCTAATGACGTGCTGGCCCGCAGTAGTCAGGTTCAACGTTTGGCCATCGCTGCAAGCCGTGAAGCTCGTGGTCGAGTCCACCGAGCAGGACAGGACAGAGCCAGGATCAGTGGTGACTCTCAGTACTGGAGAGCCGTTCACCGTCGCTCCAGCAGCAGGCGAGGTGATGACCGGTGCATTGGGTGCGGTGAGGTCCACCGTGAATGCCCGGGAGACCGGAGTCCCTGACGGCGCAGCGCGGACAGAGAAGGTGTACGCCCCGTTTGCCAGTGCCGCAGCAGGAGTGAAGGTGCCATTCGTGCAGCTCTGCCACACAGGCGCTGCGGTGCTGAGCTGCAGGCTGCAATCCAGGGCGCCCCCTGGCGGTGTGGACGCCACGGTGAAAGTCGGCGTCGAGTCGTTGGTGAAGGCCGGGTTGGGGGCAGCGGCACCGCTAGCGGCTGTAGGTCCGCTGACGATGGAGGGAACCACCCCGCCCAACGAAAAGAGCCTGCCTTGTTGCGTCGGTTTGGCTGGATCGAGCTGGCCCGGGTCATCTGTAACCAGTAAGTTGCCGTCCCGCATTGACAGCCCACCGATCATGCTGAAGCCCAGCGCCCATTGGTTGTTGACCTGGTCATTACTCAGGTCGATGCGCGAGATCGTGTCCTTGCCTGCATCGGCTGTACTGGTCCCGTTGCTGGTTCCGGTGTAGAGGACCAGGGGCGATTGCCAGTCGTAGTAGATGGCGGTCGGCTTGCCCACGTTGTAGAGCGGCGCCGGAATAACGTTTGCCAGAACACCGTCATCCGGCGCCGTGAAGACCGTGAGGCCTGAGGTTTCGGCGATATACACCACAACGTTGCCCGCGCTGTTGCGGTGTGTGGCTGCCAGGCCGAGAGAGCTTGACTGGACTGAAGCGATCGACTCGATGCTCGGGTTTTCCGATGTGGGATCCACAACCTTCACGATCGAGCGGGCATTAGCAAATGACAGGTAAATGTTGCCATCCGGACCGTCGCTGGCAGCGTTTGGTCGGAGGTCGCCATCGAAGATGGTCAGGGCGCCGTTGTAGTCGAAAACGCCGCTGGCAGGATTCCACCCAGCACGCACGACGTCGGAACTTCCGACGGCGGCATCCGGAATGAACGCGATCTCATCGCCACTGTTGGGGCTCCCGGGCGAAGGATCAATCATGGCGGGCGCCCCTGCTCGGGCGGGTCCATCTTTATGTCCTGCCAAGGTTCCGCCCAGGCAGGTGGCGGCTTCTAAACCGCCGGCAGTGCTTCCGGAGGCCTCGGTCACACGGCAGAATCCTGCACGGGTATCGGAAACCCAAATCCGACCCTTCGGATCCACGATCGTCCCGGCAGCTTTCGTTAGCCCCACCGCCACCGTTTGGCGGGCTTGGTCAGCCAAGGCAGCCGGTGCCGTGAGCACTCCCGTGAGCGCTGCCGTCGCAAGACTGGCGGTAGCTACGAACACCGTGACTTTGTTCTGCCTGCGTCGGCTTGGTGTCCCCGCAACGGCAGAGGACTCAGAGTTGTGTTGAGAGGTTCTTGAGCGACCGGCGACGGCAAAAAACGCCAAACCATGCTGAAGAACACTGCGATTGCGCGTGTCCACCGAGGAATCCCCACTTCATTCGGATGCTCCCCAGCTCCGCATGCATTGGTTATTCGCCCCAAGCCGTCTCCGGCTGCGTCTACCTACATCTTCCACCAAATCTGGAATTTGTCACTAGCAATCTTTTTATCGCTCCATGAAGATCCAGGTTTTCCACACTCGGCCAAGGAGCCTTGACCGGAGAACCCGCCGCTTGCACGATTGGAGTGGAGGTACCAAATGCGCAGATTTTTTCCACTGTTTGTGGCGATCGCATTTTCTTTGGTTGCCTGCACCCCCTCCACGGCCCAGCCGTCCGACGGGAAGAGCAATCCGCCGTCGAGCGTCATTGCCACACCGTCTCATGTGGCAGGAACTCCGTCGGGTGCCCCCAGCGTAACAACTGAACCCAGCCAGCCGCCGTCGTCCGCTGTTGAGAGCAGCGATCCCGCTCAGAGTGGAGAGCAGACCGGAGACGGTGATGAACCTGGCCGCTACGCGTATGACTGCACCAGCTTGGACAATTCACCTGAAGTGCAGTTGTCGAGCCTCGCAGAGGTGTGGGCAGCGCCGAACTACACCAGAATGGCGTCGTGCGATGTCGCCTATCAAGGCACCAAACCGTTTCAGCCGACGCCACGGGAGTCGGATTCGATCTCATTGGCTGCACCCCAAGGTGCGGGCGAAGACAATGGCCTTGCTGTGATGCTCGGTGTTCTTCGGCTTTGTACCAGGATCAGCGATGAGACAGGTCCGGGTGGATTCAAGGATGCGAGTCAGGGCATGTTGCAAGGTGCGGCGTCCTTCTGCCCGGACGCTCCGCAGGGAAAGATTATCGCTGGGTGGGCGAATCGGAGCAGAGTGGGGGACGGAAGCTACATCGTCGGTGACACCATCCAAGCGGGGTCCTACCAGTTGGTCCGGCCGGCACCTTCAGCCAGTCAGTGTTCGTGGTCAATCTCAGATGCAGGAGGGGTTCTTGTCTTCAAAGGAGGGCTGCCAGCGGCAGGCGATACGGTGGATTTGACCACCGGCCACAAGTTTACTAGTGACAAATGCGGAATTTGGGGGAAGATGTAACCAGACGCAGCCGGAAACGGCTTGGGGCGAATAACCAAAGCATGCGGAGCTGGGGAGCATCCGAATGAAGTGGGGATTCCTCGGTGGACTTGCGCAGGCGCAGTGTTCTTCAGCTCGGCGTGGCATCAATTGCCTTGGCCGTTTGCTCAGGAGCCAAAATTAGTACTTCCCAACCATCCGCCGTGGATATGGCGCCCGCCGCGTCTGGCGACGGCGAAATCCCGAAGGAGCGCCCGGAGCCTTCGACCAGATACCAGTTCACCTGCACGGGCAGGGACGGCAGCCTCATTGGCAAGTTTTCGAGCTTGGAGGAACTCTGGGCGGCGCCACGGTACCTGCAGGCGACAGACTGCCAGGTTGCCTACGTTGGCAGCGGTCCACTCGTGCTCACTCCGGAGGAGGCCGCTGCGGTCAATGCCGCCATTGCCGCGGGGGCCAGCCGAGGACAGGACGCCGCCCTGTGCCTGCAGATCGTCAAGGCATGTACGAGGACCGACCCAAGGAATCTCCCGGCCGCCCTTGCATCGTACGGGATTCCCGTGGTCAAGGGTGCCCTCACCCTCGCTCCTATGGCACCGCAGGCGGCTGTCTTTACGAGGTGGCTCAAGACCGCGATCTAGGGACGCGAGTGGGCAATCAATATCAGCCGTGCTACCAAAAAGTTGGTAATAGCATAAAAGGGTGCGGACCGCATTGGTCCGCACCCTTTCTGCTGCCACCGGATTAAGCGAGCATGGCGTTCATTGCATTGATAAGCGTTGTTTCCACTCCATTTGCGCCGGCTTTGAAGTGACCTAAATGGCCATAAACAGTCATGGCGCCACCGGCAATTCCAGGGTAATCGGGCTCCCAACCGCCTTCGTAGCTTCCGAGAGGCATGTTCGGAGGAAAGAATTCATTGCTGGGTATGTAACAGCAGGACTCGTTGGCGTAACCGCCGATAATGATTCCGTTGCTCCCACCGTTCTGGTTGCGGAAGTAGGCACCATAGCCACTGACCAGCTCCCCGCCGACCAGGGCAATTTTCAGTTGCGGGCTCCCATTGAATTTCCAGACTTGGAACGGGGACGGCACGGATGTGCTGTAGCTGTTGCTGTCGATCCGAGCGATCATGACCTGGGCGTGGCGCTGGTACCACTGCGGCTGGCCGTCCGGATTAGGCAGTCGCGCTACGTAGTCCGCGCGCACTGCGGCGAGGTTGGCCGGCGTGGCCGTAATGTCCAAAGGCAGCTGGACTTCCTTGTACTGTGTGCTGATAGGGCCCGTGAGTGCTCGTCCTGCGGTCTGCATGTTTGTACTGACGGTTGCACCTAACGCATCGGCGTGTTGGTCACGGAGCGCCCAGCTGCGGACGCCGCCGGGATCTTGGTCTCCGGCCGGTCCTTGGAGGAACATGGCAAAGCAATTTGGGTTGTTGTTCTCGATATAGTTGCAGGCCCCAGCCGCGAAGTCGCCGTCGAACAAAGTGCGCAGCCCGGCGCTGATCGGGTGGCAGCCGTAGCTGAAGATCACAGCTACAGGCTTTCCGTTGGTGCCTCTGGCAACGAGAATCGGAACCGCGGTCTCCGTGTACGGAAGGCCGGCTCTGTTGGCGGCGATGTTCTGGCTGGACACCTTGTAGTCGAAAGTCACCGCCACTTCGTTGGCATTGAGCGCATCCTGCGCAAGATTGACGATGGTGTCTTCGAGGTCTGCACTGTAGGAGCGGATAAGACCGAGATCCGAAATACCGTAAGCCATGTATGGCTGCAGGGTGTCAATCAGCGCGGGCCCGTTGTGCGTGTGGGTTGCTTGGAGGATGATATCGCTGCTCGCCCAATCCGCCAGGTCAACAATGCGGCTCCGGATCCGCTGGTGCATGGCCCTCGGTATTGCCAAGACATCAACGCTGATGATGATTTGCGGGCTGGTGTCTTCCCATATGAGGATTGCGCGGGCGTAAAGCGGCTCATACGGTGAACTGCTGGTTGCCACGCGGCCGCCGTCGGTGGTTCCATATCCGGCCATATAGGGATTGGTGCTTAGCGACGGCGTTATGTCAGCGCTTGCGGTTCCAACTCTAAACGCCATAAAAGATCACTCCTTGATTGCGTGCAGTGGATGACCTTCGCTTACCCCTAAACAAAGTCCGATTCCCGGATGCACTGAACAGCCAATACGTGAGACCAACTTCATTAGACCATGTGGGGCGGCCATTTAGGGCCGGTAACCCGCGAAAAAAATAGTCACGGTGTTCGGAAATCTGCTGCGAAAAGACCGAAGGCCTGCCCTCCCGGGAAGTCCAGGGGAACAAGCCTTCGATCGATGAAAGCGGCGCCGAGCGCCACAGTAGTTACTTCGCCGCTGGTGCCAGTATTTTCAAGCCGTTCCATCCGGTGCCGATCGGCATCGGTGTACCCCACGCCTTGTTCTGCCCAACCGGGTAGTAGCGCAGCTCACCGGTGGTGGTCCGGGCTACCAAGCCAGTCGAACCAGGGTTCGAGAAGTCACGGATGGCTCCGAAGCTTGAAATGATGTTCCACCCCGTTCCAACCACCTCGGGCGTTTCCGGGATGAAATTACCCGCACCGTTCGAGCGGTAGAGCTTCAGGTCACCTGTTCTGGTCTTGGCGAGAAGGTCAGGCTTCGAATCCTTGTCGAAGTCCATCTGGACTATGTCCAAACCTGTCCAGCCGACACCGATGGCGATACCAGCGCTGACTGTTCCACCGCTGAGGTTATTGAAGTAGAACAAACGGCCGGTGGAGTCGTACCCGACTATCCCGGGGTGGCCGTCCGTTGTCTTCCAGGTCCCGACCGTCAGTGTCCATCCGGCCCAGTTTGTACCCAAGCTGATCGGAGCTCCGAAGCCTCGGCCGTTCCTGCCCGGGTAGACGCTCAAGCGGCCGTCAGACCATTGGGCCACCACATCGAGGGTGCCGTCGCCGTTCCAGTCGGTCACGAATCCTGCTTTGAGGCCAGCCCAACCGGTGCCGACCAACTCTTGGGGTAGGAGGCTGGTGGAACCGGAACCGGGGTAACGGTAAAGGTTCGCATCGGGCCTGATGGCCAGGACGTCCGGCGCGCCGACGCCGAGTGTTGACTCGACGTCGACCGGCGCCCCACTGATCAGGGTGACATCGTTCCATCCCAATCCGATCAGACTCTGGCTACCCCATGATCCGGAAACGGCGGGGTAGTAGTCCAGGTCGCCATTGGCCGCCCGCGCCACAAGCCCTTGGGATGCGGCGCCGCTGAAGTTGGTTGAGGAACTGACGGCGGTCATGCCGTCCCACCCGGATCCGATGACGCGAGCAGGCTCGTTGAGGAAGTTGCCCAAACCGTCCGACCGGTAGAGCCGGAGCGTGCCGTCCGTCGTTCGAGTGACGAGGTCCTGACTGCCGTCTCCATCAAAGTCAATCTGGTTGATCTGGTGGCCGGTGAAACCTGAACCGATCTTGACTCCTGCCCCCAGCACACCGCCCCCTGCGTTTGGGTATCGGTAGATATCGCCGAAGGCGTCCTGGCCCAGGACTCCTGGATATCCGTCGCCGGAGTTCCACCACCCCACGGTCAGCGACATCTCCTGCCAGCCCTTCCCGACCTGAATGGGAGCATAGAAACCGCCACCGGGTGCGCCTGGGAAGACCTTGAGGGATCCGTCCGGCCATTGCGACAGGATGTCTTGGACGCCGTCCTGGTTCCAGTCCACGACGTAGATGGATTTGGCACCTGCCCAACCGGAACCGATTGTTACCGGCCCGGTGATATTGCCTTGGCCGTCGGCAGGAAAGTTGTCCAATCGTCCGGAGGCGTTAGTAACGAGGATGTCGGCCTCGGACTTGATGGACGGATTGGAGGGATAGCCGACTCCGCGGGCATACGTCCTCAGTTGGTCGTAGCTGCCGTTGAAGATATTGGAATCCCCCTCAAAGGGTCCCGTGCTGCTGTACTGCCACATCGTGTAGCCGTTCCAGCTGGTAGGCAAGGATCCGGGGGAGTTCGTCGGGTTGTTCCAATAGGAAGCGATCCAGAGGGGATAGCTCCCAAAGGTGGAGTTGCCGACGCAGGTGTTCCACCAGTCTGTGGTGCTGTAAATGACCGGGAAGCGCCCAGTGAGTGCTTTGACGGTATTTCCGAAATCTGCTGCCCACTGGCCAAGTTGCGCCTGGGACATGTCGTAGCACGTGTTGCCGAAGTAAAAGCCGTTGATGGTCCGTCCGGCGTACGGGTTGTACTCAATGTCCAGAACGGGAGGCAATGTGTAGCCGTCGGCTGTCCATCCTCCGCCATTTGCCACGAAGTAACGAGCCTGGTCTGCACCGGATGACCAGTTCGGGATGGCGAAATGGTAGGCGCCCCGGATCATGCCGGCATCGCGGGAACCGTTGTACTGCTGGGTGTAGTTCTCGTTGACGTAGTAGTTGCCTTCTGAGGCTTTTACGTAAGCCCAACGCACCCCTTGGCTCCACTGGCCCTGCCAGTCCACGTTGCCTTGGTGCGCGCTGACATCCTGACCCTCCACCCCCACGCTTGGCCGCCAATGCGAGGTGTCCGCCGTCATCGGAACGGTGGCGTTAACCGCTCCGCCAACCGCCCGGCCACTCGCGGGCGCCGCAGTGCCGTCCTGCTTAGTGGCGAGGACCCGCGAGGAGCGCTGTCCCATTTCGGCGCCGCCAGCGGGAATCGATGACCGCATTGCGGCTTTCTTCGTCTCCGCATCGGGGGCATTTCCCGGCATGGGTGCGGTGCCGGAACCTTGAATCGAGGCATCGGGCGCGGGGCCGGCTGCCGCTGCCGCGGGGGTCGGCGCGACGGCGGGGGCCAGCTCGTGCTGCTGGTTGGGCAACTCGTTGGTTTGCGGTTTGGTCTTGGCCGCAGGCCTGGGTCCCTGCCCGGGCGTCGGGAGCGGCGCTGACGGCGCCACTGCAAGGCTATGTTGGGGGGCCGAAGGTACTGCCATGGCAGGCATACCAACAAAGCTCCCCGAAATAAGGGCGATGGAAACCGCGATTCCTGCCCGAGCCAAGGACCTCAGGCGGGTACGTTCAGTTGGACTCTTACTTGTCATCTTCACATCCGGCCCTGTGCCGCGGGTCAGCGGCACATGGTGTGGCTTGCGGACAAGCTCCGGGGCGGGCGCCTGCGCATGGGACCAAAGGCCAGCTCCTAACGGCCTTTACCCTAACATTCTGTGACTGGAGTGACTAGTGGGAAGCGAGATGCAGAAGCAACACGTGGTACGCACTGCTCCAAGGCGGTTATCCACATACGTCTTCGAAGGACTTTGTTCCCCACTCAGGCTCGCCTAGCGTAAATCCAGCGGGAGGTTCCTCCCGCTATGAGCTGGAAACCACTCTTTGGGGGAACCGTGGACGCTGTAAAGATCGTGGAAGGAGAAGTCCGCGAGCTGATCAGGCGGCGCGGATTGGATCCGTTGGAGCAATCCGTGGACGTGCGGAGCCTCGTTGATGCTGCTATCAGCGATTACGATGAACGGGCCCTTCTGGCGCCGCTTCCTCCGCTGGGCCATCTCGACACTGCCCGCCGCCACATCTTTGACGCCATTGCCGGATTCGGACCCCTTCAACCACTTCTGGATGATCCCTCGATAGAAGAAGTGTGGATTAATACACCCCAGGAAGTTTATGTGGCTCGAAACGGAGAATCGGAGCTCACGGGCATAGTACTGAGCGACCAACAGGTTCGGGACTTGGTCGAAAAGATGTTGAAAAGTTCCGGCCGCAGGCTGGACCTATCCTCCCCATTCGTCGATGCTGCATTGCCCGACGGTTCCAGATTGCACGTGGTCATCCCTGATATCACCCGGAAACACTGGGCCGTCAATATCCGAAAGTTTGTCGCGCGAGCTAGCCGGTTGGAGCATCTGGTGGACCTCGGCAGCCTGACGCCCCAAGCGGCCAGGTTCTTGGGAGCGGCCGTCGCCAGCGGACTCAATATCCTCGTCTCTGGAGCGACGCAAGCCGGAAAGACCACGTTGCTGAACTGTCTCGCCGCGAGCATTGGTTCGCGTGAACGTGTTGTCACCGTAGAGGAAATCTTTGAACTGCAGCTTCCACTACGTGATGTCGTGGGACTCCAGTGCCGTCAGCCAAATCTTGAAGGGGGCGGGGAAATCCCCTTGCGCCGTTTGGTGAAGGAAGCACTTCGAATGCGACCGGATCGCCTTGTGGTGGGGGAAGTCCGTGAGGCCGAAAGCTTGGACATGCTGATTGCTTTGAACTCAGGCCTTCCTGGTATGTGCACCGTACACGCCAACTCTGCGCACGATGCCGTAACGAAGATATGCACCCTTCCTCTCTTGGCGGGGGCGAATATATCAAGCGCCTTTGTGGTGCCCACCGTGGCGTCGTGTATTGACCTCGTGGTCCACTGTGGCCGCCATCCCAACGGCAAGCGGCAAGTCACGGAAGTGCTGTCCTTGGGTAGAAGGGTTGAGAACGGGATCATTGAATCGTCCGGCGTTTTCGGGCTGATGGATGGCCGGTTGCAACCACGGGCAAACTCCATGCCTGCGGCCGAAAAGTTTGCGCGGGCAGGATTTGATGTTTCGGCGCTCCTGGAGCTCAACTGATGGCGCCGTTTCTCGGTCTGCTGCTGGGCGTTGGTGGATTCCTCGTATGGTGGTCTGCCTGGGACGAGCCGCCCAAACAACCGAAAGAACCTAAAGTCGGCCGCCTGGAACTTGTGCTGCAGGCTGCAGGAATCGAGAGGGTGTCCGCCGCGGGACTCGTGCTCTCCTGTGCATGCTTCGGAGTAGTTACAGCCCTTGTCTTTCTCCTTCTGACACATTCGGTGCCAGTTGCCGCATGCTTCGGGCTTTTCGGCTCCTGGCTGCCCTTCGGAGCTGTTCGCTGGCGGGCGAGGAAACGGCGGGCTACATTGCGTCAGCTATGGCCCGACGTGGTGGACCACTTGCGCTCTGCCATACGGGCTGGACTGGCCTTGCCGGAGGCGTTGATTCAACTAGGGCACAACGGACCTGAGGAACTGCGCGAATTATTTCTGGAGTTTGGTGCCGACTATAGGTCCGGCGGTCACTTCGAAGCCGCCTTGAACAAGCTCAAAGCCCGGTTGGCGGATCCGGTAGCGGATCGCATCATCGAGGCACTCCGCATGACACGTGAAGTTGGTGGTTCGGACCTCGGCAAGATGTTGGGTACCCTCGCTGAATTCCTACGGGAGAGCGCGAGAACGCGAAGCGAACTTGAGGCGCGACAATCGTGGACGGTCAATGCGGCCCGTCTTGCCGTAGCGGCGCCGTGGATTGTCGTGGTGGTCATGGCCGGTCGTCCCGAAGCGATGCTTGCGTACAACTCGGGGCTCGGAGCCGTAGTGCTTCTAGGCGGCCTAGTAGTGTCCGTTCTCTGTTACACCGTGATGCTCCGGATCGGTGCCCTGCCCGAGGATGAGCGGGTGCTCCGATGAATACTTTGATGGTTGCAGCCGTTCTTTGCGGCCTGGTGCTTGGAGCTGGTTTTTGGCTAGTGCTGGCCCGCTTGCCTTTCATGCGAGGAACCACCTTCGCCGATCGGATCGCTCCCCAGCTCAGATCACATAACTTGGAATCACGCCTCTTGCGTTCCCCGGTCCATAACTTGACACCGTTTGGGCCTCTGGAACAGATCGTGCGTCCGATCATCGGTGACGCTGTATCCCATTTGTCGCGATACAACCTGGGCGCGGCCTTGCTGGCAAAGCGTCTCTCTCGTGCTGGCTCATCAACGTCGACCACGGACTTTCGGGCTGAACAACTGTTGTGGGGGGCCGGGGGTTTTCTGCTGTCCCTCATTGCAGTGTCGCTGGGCGCCGCGTCGGGCCGGTTCAACATTCCCTTTGCACTCGTCTCGGTGGTGGGCGCTACACTGTGTGGCTTTCTGCTTCGGGATTTCCTCTTGAGCCAACGGATAAAGCGCCGTGAATCCCGGATGCTCTCGGAGTTTCCCAGCCTTGCCGAACTGATGGCGCTCGCGGTGGCTGCTGGCGAAAGCGCGATGGGAGCCATGGACAGGGTATGTCGAACCTCACGGGGAGAGCTGGCGGCAGAGTTTGCCACAGTTCTCGCGGACACAAGGTCGGGCAGACCGTTGACGGAGGCTCTCGGTGCGTTTTCCGGAAGGACCGAGTTGCCGCCGCTCGTCCGGTTTGTTGACGGTCTCGTGGTCGCCGTGGAACGGGGGACTCCACTCGCGGATGTCCTTCGGGCCCAGGCTTCTGATGTCCGGGATGCTGCCAAGCGCGAGCTTATGGAGTCTGCGGGACGGAAGGAAATCGCGATGATGGTGCCGTTGGTTTTTGGGGTTCTCCCGCTGACTGTCGTCTTCGCGGCCTTTCCCGCTATTGCAGCGCTGGAGATGTCCTTCTAGACCGTCGCACGCCGGACCACGGCTACAGCCATAAAAGCTCGTGAAATACGAAGTGTATGTAATTCAAGTAAGCGAAACATTGGGGGAAAAATGAAAACAATCGCTCGCCTCGGGGGTCGCCTGCCCGCTCTGCTGCAGCAGTCGTGTCTGGGCCTTAACCTCTTAGTGGTAATCCGGTTAGCGGTACTCCGGGCGCTCCCTACCGAAGAAAGGAGGGAGCGTGGTGACGTGCCCGGCTGGGTCATGATCACCTTGATGTCGGCGATATTGGTTGCAGGTCTTCTGGCGATTGCATCGCCCGCCTTGGCGGACTTGTTCAACCAAGCAATGGCGAAGGTGGGCAAGTAGGCCATGGGGGCGGCCCGGATCTTCATATGTAGCGCCATTGTGACTCTGCCGTGAAAGACATCGACGAGCAAGGATCAGCAGTCGTTGACTTCGTTTTGGTGGGCGCGTTATTGACCATGTTTTTTGTGTCCATTGTTCAGCTAACACTGATTCTTCACGTCCGGAATACCCTCATCGATGCTGCTGCGTCCGGCGCCAGGTATGGCGCTTTGGCTGATCGAACATCCGCTGATGCCAGTGCCAGGGCGGGGACTCTCATTGCCGCTGCATTGAATCCGGACTATGCCCAGGACATCGAGTCCAGCGAGGTGACGGTGGGGGGTGTACGCACCATCGAGGTCACTGTGCGGGCACCCCTCCCTGTCATTGGCTTGCTTGGCCCAAGCGGGACGCTGGAGGTGAAGGGGCATGCCGCGCTTTTGGTTTAGGGAGCTGAGTCGCGTGTTGCGGAGGCTCGGGAGCCACCTGAGCAGACGACTCGGCGAGGCGGCGTGCCTGCCCAGCGGCACGTCATCGAAGGCGGCTTTAACAACGGACGCCGATAACCCGGAGGGCGGCAGCGCCGTCGTCGAATTTACGTTTTTGGCATTACTGCTCATGGTTCCGGTGGTCTATTTTGTGGTGTCCGTCGCCCAAATCCAAGGCGGCGCCTTCGCCGTCGTGGGTGCCGCCGATCAAGCGGCTAAAGTCCTTGTCCTTCAAGATGATTCGGGCAGGGGACGGACTGCGGCCGAGCAGGCCGTACTCGTTGCGCTGGAAGACTATGGTTTCGAGGCTGACCAGGCACGCGTGGACATCAGCTGCGACGGAAACGACTGCGCCGTGCCCGGAACGAAAGTGACTGTCAGCGTGCGCCTCGCCGTTCCGCTGCCGATGGTGCCGTTCGGGGATGGGCTTCAACTGAACGCAGCCCGGGTGAGTGCGTCCGCTACTCAAGTGGTGGGACGGTTCCGATGACTGGATTGTTGACGCCAGTCTCCTGTCGGCGGAGTGATGGACCGGGTGTGGTGCGAGCCGGCGAACGAGGCCAAGTGACGGTGCTGATTGTTGGTTTTGTCCTGCTGTCGCTGCTACTGGCGACCGTGGTGATGGCAGCCTCAGCGGTCTACCTTGAGCAAAAGAGGCTCCTGTCCTTGGCCGATGGCGCGGCCCTCGCCGCTGCTGACTCTTTCATCGTGGGGGACATAAGTGGTGAAAGTGCTCCCGCAACGACGCTGGTGGACGAGCGCGTGGCCAGCTCTGCGAATTCGTACCTCGCATCCGTCGATGCGTTCGCAGCTCATGACCAGCTGAAAATCGGCCCGGGCACCGGCAGTGAGCCCGGCGGGACGGCCGTTGTGGTGCTCACGGCTGTCGCCCACCCGCCGGTAGTGAGTTTCCTCGTCCCCGATGGCGTTGTCGTAGAGGCAAAGTCGACAGCTCGATCCCGGCTGACACAGTAGCGACCGGCCAATAGCGTACGCTGGAACAACCATGGCTGAAATAGATTTTCCCGCAGAAATCCGCGCGCTTCGCGGCACTTACATGTCCATCGAGAACGTCACGGATGTTGATGCTTTGAAGGCGGAGATTGCCGAACTAAGCGAGCAGGCAGGCGCTCCGGATCTCTGGGATGACCCTGCTTCCGCTCAAATAGTTACTTCACGTTTGTCCCATCGGCAATCAGAAGTAGAGCGGCTTTCCAAGCTTGCTGCGCGGATCGATGACCTTGAGGTACTCGTGGAGTTGGGCGAGGATGAAGGCGACGAGGCGTCAATGGCCGAAGCCGCGAAAGAACTCACGTCGATTCGAAAAGCGCTGGCCGAGCTTGAAGTTGTGACGCTGCTCTCGGGTGAATATGACGAACGAGAAGCGGTAGTTACTATCCGTGCTGGAGCCGGTGGAGTCGATGCTGCCGATTTCGCCGAGATGTTGATGCGCATGTACCTGCGGTGGGCCGAGCGCCATGGTTATCCGACCACTGTTATGGATACCTCCTACGCCGAAGAAGCGGGCCTGAAATCGGCTACTTTCGAAGTCAAAGCGCCCTACGCTTTCGGAACGCTAAGTGTGGAAGCAGGGACGCACAGGCTGGTTCGGATCAGTCCTTTTGACAACCAAGGACGGCGCCAGACCTCGTTCGCGGCTGTGGAGGTCATCCCCCTGATCGAACAAACGGACTCGATCGAGATCCCCGATAACGAAATTCGGGTGGACGTCTTCCGTTCCTCGGGACCAGGTGGCCAGTCGGTGAACACCACCGACTCCGCCGTACGTTTGACGCACATTCCCACCGGCATTGTGGTGTCGATGCAGAACGAAAAATCCCAACTGCAAAACAGGGCGGCGGCCATGCGTGTGCTTCAGTCCCGATTGCTGCTCGTCAAGAAAGAGCAACAGGACGCAGAAAAGAAAGCCTTGGCTGGCGACGTCAAGGCATCTTGGGGCGACCAAATGCGTTCCTACGTGCTCAACCCGTACCAAATGGTCAAGGACCTGCGGACGGAGCACGAAGTGGGGAACACGTCAGCCGTGCTGGACGGTGACATCGACGATTTCATCGATGCGGGCATCCGCTGGCGCACCGGCAACCGCAACGCTGCAGCCAACCAAGACTGACTCGCCGGCGGCGTTGCGTACGGACCCGATTACGCGACACGCTGCCGAAAGCACCCAAAACCCGGATCACCCGTGCGTATAGTCGAGAAGCCGGTGCCCTCACTTCCCCCAACGAAAGCCCGCGCTCCGGCTGTTGGACTGGGCACTCATGTCATGTCCGGCGGGGTTCCTAAGGGCCATGATCAGATTTGAGAATGTCACCAAGGTCTACGAGCAGAATGCCCGTCCGGCACTCGACTCCGTCAGCCTTGAGATCAACCGCGGCGAATTCACCTTCCTGGTGGGTGCATCGGGCTCAGGCAAGTCGACCTTCCTCCGCCTGATCCTGAAAGAGGATAAAGCCTCGTCCGGCTCCGTGTACGTCGCGGGCCAGAACGTCGCCAACATCTCGAGCTGGCGTGTCCCGAAACTTCGCCGCGGAATCGGCGTCGTCTTCCAGGACTTCAGGCTGCTGCCGCAGAAGAATGTGTTCGCAAATGTCGCCTTCGCGATGCAGGTCATCGGCAAAAGCCGGTCGATCATCCGCGAGACAGTCCCTGAAGTGTTGAAGACCGTGGGCCTGGAGGGCAAGGAACGCCGTATGCCGCACGAACTCTCCGGTGGTGAGCAGCAGCGCGTGGCGATCGCGCGCGCCGTCGTCAATCGGCCGGGCATTCTTCTTGCTGATGAACCAACCGGAAACCTCGATCCCATTACGTCGATGGGCATCATGGGGGTCTTGGACAAGATCAACCAGAACGGGACGACTGTGGTCATGGCAACACACGATGATGACATCGTCAACGAAATGCGACGCCGTGTGGTGGAGCTCAAAAATGGCAAGGTCATCCGCGATGAAGCCAAGGCTCTCTACACGTCCATGATCCCGGTAGTGGGGGAGTCTCGGCGGTTGAAGGATGCCAGTGGCGAGGAACTTAACCGCGCGCAAGGGGTCCAGCTGTGAGGTTCTTGTTTATCCTCGGCGAAATCGGCAGCGGCCTTCGGCGCAATCTGTCGATGGTGATTTCGGTGGTCCTGGTGACCTTCATTTCTTTGACGTTCGTAGGCGCCGCCGGAATGCTGCAAATGCAGATCAACCAGATGAAGGGCTATTGGTACGACAAAGTCCAGGTGGCGGTCTTCTTGTGCAATGACGGTTCGACGGCGGCTGGTTGCGCCTCGGGCCCGGTGACAAAGGAACAGCAGGCCAACATTCGGGCCTTGCTGGACTCGCCTGCGGTCAAGCAGTACATCAACGACTACCAGTTCGAATCCCAGGCTGAGGCGTACACGCACTTCAAGGAGCAGTTCTCCAACTCTCCGATTGTGGATTCCGTGTCCCAGGACCAGTTGCCGGCGTCGTTCCGCATCAACATGAAGGACCCCCAGAAGTACCAGATCATCAGTGAAACATTCTCAAGCCAGCCCGGGGTCGAGACGGTCAGCGACCAGCGGCAAGTGCTGGAGCGGATCTTCTCGTGGATGAACGGCGCCTCGGTGGCTGCTGTGGGCGTTGCTGCGGTGATGATTTTCTGCGCGGTGCTGCTGATTACGACCACCATTAGGCTTTCGGCCTTCAGTCGACGGCGCGAAACCGGCATTATGCGCCTGGTTGGAGCCTCCAAGATGGTCATTCAACTGCCGTTTATCCTCGAAGGCGTCATTGCCGCCGTCGTCGGTGCTTTGCTTGCCTCGGTCACGCTATGGCTGATGGCCCATTTCTGGCTCAACGGAGACCTGTCCAAACAGTTCCTCAATACTCCGTTCATTTCTTCGACCCAGGTCTTGGTGATCGCGCCTGTGCTGATTGCACTGGGTGGCGGCTTGGCCGGGATATCATCCTTACTGACCCTCAGGCGTTACTTGAAGGTTTAGATGCGAACGCTTGGATTGTGCACGTAAAGATGCCGATATGCGAAAAGGACTCCTGATGACCACAATGGAACCGGCACTGGCGCGTCGACGCGCTGCCCTGGGGCCAGCCCGGATGGTCGGTGTCGTGGCTCTCGGTCTCGCCATCAGTCTCCTTACGGGCGCACCGGACGCGCGAGCCGATAACCTTGACGACCAACAGGCGGCACTTCAAGCTGAGTCCGACCGCGTGCAGGCGTCCCTCGAGTTTGTCGACTCCGGTATTGCGAAAGCCGCCGGTGATTTGGTGATTTACCAGGGACGCCTTCCCGGCGCGCAACAGGCCCTCCTCGAAGCGCAGGGCAAGGTTGCCAGCGCCGTAAAGGACGTCGATGCTTTGGCCGCCAGGGTTGAGTTGGCCCAGCAGAGCAAGGCAACGATCACCAGCCAGTTGGAGAGCGACAAGCAGAAGATCACGGACACCAAAAAGCTGATTGGCCAGATCGCTTCGCAGGCCTATAAATCAGGCGGCGTTCCGACAAATGTGGCTTTGTTGTTCGGGTCCAATGAAACCGGAAGCCTGACCGAGTCAATGGATTTGGCAGACCAAGCAATGCGCAGCCAAAACGCTGCGATGACCAAATTGACGCAGCAAAACGCGACCAACGTCAATTCGCAGGCCCGGCTCGCTGCCGTGGAGCAGGAAATTCAGGACCTTAAGGCCAAGGCGGACGCTGCCCTTGAGCGGGAAAAGGCCGCTCGGGACGATGCCGCCAGCAAGAAGGCCGACGTCGATAAGCTCATCGATGACACGACCCGCCTGAACGGGCAGCTCCAGGCTGCCAAGCCCGGGGTTGAAGCCAACCTCGCGAAGGTGAAGGCTGCACAGGATTCCGTTGCTGCCGAGATTCAAGACCGCGACCGAAAGCTGCGGGAAGCATGGGAAGCCGAGCAGCGCCGCCTCGCGGAACAAGCTGCTGCCGCAGCCCAGGCCGCAGCGGCTGCGCAGGGGAGACCGGCGCCTCCGCAAGCCCCGTACGTCGCACCTCCGGCGGGGTCGCCGTCGGCGTTTGGGCTGATTCATCCGTTCGCCGGCCAGGTTCCCATCACGTCCGGGTTTGGATGGCGGGCTACGCCTCCGGGCACCATCGATTTCTATGGGACGGGTGGCTACCTGCACACGGGTATTGACTTCGGCGTGGCATGTGGAACGCCTGTCTACGCCGCAGCGGCCGGCACGGTTTTCAACTCGGGTTGGAATTCTGCCGACGGCGGCGGGTGGAGGGTTAAGTTGTCCCACGGCGTCAACCAGGGCAATTCGCTGACAACCATCTATTACCACAACAGCAGCATCGTGGTGGCCAACGGACAGCAGGTTGCCCAAGGCCAACTCATCGCGTACTCCGGAAGCACAGGCAACTCGACCGGCTGCCATGCTCACTTCGAGACGTGGCTCAACGGCGTCGCTGTAGACCCGATGACCCTCCTCTAGGGCGGGAAGCGGCTCCGGGATTGACGTAGACTAGTTCGAATCCGTATCCAACATTCGCATCTAATGAGGAGTTCTACCGTGCCTAAGGAAAGTGGCCGTAAGATAGTGGCCACCAATCGCAAGGCCCGGCATAACTATCTCGTATTGGATACCTATGAGGCGGGCATTGCTTTGATGGGTACCGAGGTCAAGTCGCTGCGCGAGGGTCACGCCTCGATGGTTGATGGGTTCTGCACCTTTTACAACGACGAGTTGTGGATGGAGGGGATCCATATACCTGAGTATCACCAAGGCAGTTGGACTAACCACGCCGCCCGCCGTCGTCGTAAGCTCTTGCTGCACCGGGACGAACTCGACAAGATCTCGCAGAAAATCCGCGAGTCGGGCTTCACCGTGGTACCGCTCCAGTTGTATTTCCTTGACGGCAGGGCCAAAGTGGAAATCGCGATTGCCCGCGGTAAGAAGGATTACGACAAGCGCCAAACGCTGCGGGAACAACAGGACAAACGCGAATCCTTGCGCGAGTTGCGCGAGCGGAACCGCCGCTAAAGGCGACCAGCCACTGCGCCGGATGGCGGCCGGCAGGCACGCGTCCGACGTCGTGGATCGCCCAGGTGGGTTGGGGAATGCATGCCCGTCCCCATGCGTTATGATTAATAGTCCGGTGGCCATCGACCGCATGATTGGGTAGGTAGCCATCGGGTTTGATAACAAAATACGGGGATGATCGGTTTCGACGATGTTAGTCGCGACAGGTGAAGCGGGCCGAGGATGCAGAATTATCTCGTAAACGCTGTCTGCAAACCAATAAGTGCCGAATCTAAGCGCACTGACTTCGCTCTCGCTGCCTAAGCAGTAAGACAGTCCGTCAGCCCGGGGTTGCTATCGCCCCGGTTCCTGGCGTCATTTAGATAGCCACTGCTGTTTGCCTTCGTCACCGAGGTAAACGGGACTCTTAGATGACTGGGCCCGGATCAGCTACCTGTTTGCAGGATAGCTGGGGCCGAGAAAATCCGACGCAAACTGCGCCCGGAGAAGCCCTGACAACACGACATCGGACGGGGGTTCAATTCCCCCCATCTCCACTATAGTTAGCCCCTAGATCCTTGTGATCTAGGGGTTTTCTTTTTGCCTGTTGGCTAGAACCCCAAATTTGTTGGCGAGAAACGGCATAGACAGGGGAGCGAGTTGGCTCAGCACGAGGACAGAACGGAACAGAGGGAACGAGCGGGGGAGTGGGCGGCGCCAGAGGATCGAGAGCTACCCAGCGGCTACCCTGCTTACCCTGCTGATGGATGGCAGGACTCGGACTCAGCAGAATATTCGTCCTGTGGCTAGCATCCGTACCCGCGAGCTCAAGAAGGGAACGTCGTACACCGTCAACTGGCGGGACCCTGAGCAAGGCCTAAAGTCGCGCACCTTCGATGACAAAGACAAAGCGCAGGAGCTCAAAGACTTCCTTGACGCCAACGGGAACAGCTTCAAGCTGGCCGCGAAGGCGAAGGTTCGCAAGGACTCTACAGCGCCACTGGTGTCCGAGGTGGTGCAGCGGCACCTTGACATGCTCCGGAAGCCGCAGCCTGGCACCATCGCTAAGTACCGGCGCATGGCAGCCGGCCACATCGACCCAAGCGACCTCGGGAAGACGCCCGTGGACAAGGTCACTAAGGCCGCTGTCATCGACTGGCTCGACCAGCTGAAGGTCCTGAAAGGCGCTAACCAGAAAGTAGGGGAGCCGCTATCACGGAAGTCCAAGCAGAACGTCCACGCGCTGCTGTCCGCCGCATTCGTCACTGCCATGGACCTCGAGCTGATGCAGCGTAACCCCGCCAAGGGTGTAGCCGAAGCCGACCTCAACGAAGCACGGGAAGCTGTATACCTCTCTCCTGAAGATCTTGTGATGCTGGCTGAGCGCATCAACCCGCACTACTCACTGTTCATCCGGTTCCTCGCCGGTACTGGTCTCCGCTACTCCGAAGCCACCGCGCTCCGGAAAAGGGACATCAGCATCCGCCAAGGCCGTGCAGCCGTACGCGTTGAGCGCGCGTGGAAGTCAGTGGGCAAAGGCGAAGAGATCGGGCCGCCGAAGACCAAAAAGGCCAGGCGTACGGTCACCTGCAATGCAGCCCTATCCGAAGACCTAGTTGAGCATATGAAGCCGCTGGGCATGGATGAATTCGTGTTCCAGCAACCCGATGGCCAGTACATCCGCAACTCACGCTTCCACAAAGAAGTGTGGCAGCCGCTCATGGTCGAACTGTTAGCCGACGGAAGTCTCGACCGAAAGCCATGGATTCACGAGATTCGGCACGCCCACACAACGCACCTGCTGGACGCCAACGTCCCCGTGCACGTCGTACAGGCTCGACTAGGGCACGAAGACCCACAGACCACACTCCGCGTCTACGCGAGGCTGTCCAAGGCATCAGACGCCGCGGCCGCAGACGCGCTCGGCTGAGGTAGACTCGTTGGCGAAGAAGGCCCAGGACCTGTTCAGATCAGGTACGGGGCCTTCTCTTGCGTCTTCTGCGAAGGCATTTTATGCGGTCACGGTTGATGGAGCTGCCAGTCGCTCCAACCCCAGCCTTTGACGCTCTCGCCGGCGATGAGGCGCGATACCACTTCGGGAGAATATACGTGGTGTACGGGCCAGTGTCACATGGGACCACCCCAACAATCAATCATGGCGTCGATGAGCCTGTCGGCGGCATCAGGCACGATGTAAGGCTCGCCACCGCGGGACTCCCGCGGTGCGTTCCTGAACGTCAGAGGACTTGACTGTTCGGTTTTGTGGATCGTGGCCATACTCAATGCTAGCTAACTTTTGCGGCGGCGGCCTTGATGGCGTCTCGCATCTTTTCGTAGACGGCGGGCACGTGGTGGAAGGGGGCGAGGCCCCATTGGTGCTTCGCGGCAGCCACGGCGACGTCCTGGCCCACGGTGAAGACGTTCACTCCGCGCTCACGCAGCGAGTCCAGGTATCGCTGGTATGTCCGGTTCCAATATCCGGAGGACATGCCGCGGTATTGAAGCCCAGTCTGTCCGCTGTCGGCCGTCTCGGCCCATTCGGGGGCAAGCACAAGCAGTGGCTTCCGTGTGTCCGCGATCCTTTTCAGGACGATGTCAGACGCCTTCTTCCAGAGTTCGAAGTGCTCGTCCGTGCCGAACTTGATGAGCCGAGGCTGGGTTTCCTGCTGCTGTAAGAGCTTGCTCTCTTCGAGTTCCCATGTCTGGGTGATGTACGTGCCCGGCGCCAGCTCATAAACCCCAAGGCGCTCGTCTACGAGGTCAAGGACGAACACATCCGCCTTCGATCCCGCTTCCTCGATCAGGGTGAGCAGCGAGGATCGGATGTCATTTCGGACGCATTCATTCTGGAACTTCGACTTCAGCGCGCTCTCGCCCCTGAGAACGCCGCGGGGTGAAGCGGCACTGATCATGCTCTGCCTGGCCACGTACTCGACAATGGTCCAGTCCTCGCCAAGGAACGGCTTGGTGTCGCGCGAGACGCAGCTGCCATAGATGAAAATACCCGGCAAAACAGAACCCCCAAGAAGTGACAGTGAAGAAATCACCCAAGCCTAACAAAGCCCGAAGGCGTCCATAGTCACGATGCGTTCCGGACGCAAGTCACGTTTCGTCTAGCGTATGGAGATTCGGGTATCTTTTTCTGATGGGGCAAATTGAAAACCTTGAGGACAAGCGGGCCTACGCGCAGGACATGGGCTTCGGCTTCTGCGAACTGTGCGCGGAAGTGTTCATCTACACTGGCAGCAATGACGCGCAGGATCACCCCTGCCCGTCACGGCCACGGGTGATCGATCCAACGAAACACAACATCACGAAATATGCGGGCGTTGACCTGTTCCTGAAAAAGGAAACCATCCCGCCCGGCTATCAGATCATCGTCGAGAATGGCTTGCCGATTGACGTCATCGCACAGAATCGCGGGTCTGACACCACAGTCGTATTCTTCCAAGGCGCCATCGATAAGACGTGGACACTTCCAGCTTTCGGCGGGATGGGTGTATCCAAGGACGTCCCCGTGAACAGGGTGTTCATTTCGGATCCGAGCCTAGTTCTTACTGACAGGCTGAATCTGGGATGGTTCGTTGGGAACTCCCGGATGAACACACAGCAGCATCTGCTTGCCATCATTCGACACATCGCGGACGTGTGGGGAGATCAGCGATTGGTGTTCTTCGGCGCATCAGGCGGAGGCTTCGCGTCGCTGTTCTTTTCAGCGCATTTCCCCGGCTCCCTGGCCATTGTCTCTAACCCTCAGACCGACATCGCCAAGTATGAGCTCCCGGCCGTCGAACGCTTCGCCGAGGTTTGCTACGGTGTGACCGGCGAAGACCCCATGAGCCAGCTACCCGACGGCGCCACGACGAACCTAGTCGATCTGTACCGGACTCCTCGGGGCAACACTGTGGCCTACATGCAGAACAGCGCCGACTTCGACCACGTCGAAGATCACCTGAACCCGTTCCTCGCAGCATCGCATCCGGAAAACAAGATCTACGTCCTGATGGGCGAATGGGGCGAGGGCCACGTTGCGCCCCCGAAGGATGTGCATGTGCAGGCGCTCAGCGTCGCGGCGAGCCAAGACTGGGCGGACGGGTTCTCGAAGATGGGATTTGTACCCGCGGCATCTAACTGACAAACGACAAAAGACCCCCACCCGGTGGAGGGTGGGGGTCTTCTGTTGCGGTTAGACGGCGAGCAGGCCAGGGTTGCGAACATCAATAGCGCCACCAGACACACGCCCGAACTCGAATCGCAGGGTTGTGCTTCCCGTCGTGGGGATGGACAGTGGTTGCCTGACGGTCACCCAGTTCGTTGAGGCCGGCAGGGTCACGTCCTTGGTTACCTCATAGGTCGCTGACGATGTGGTGTCTACGAGGTGGACCCTTACAACGGCTCCGGCTGGTGCGCGGAACTCTGCGTAAGCTTCACGGGTTGACCCCTTAGCGTAGGCGTGTGTGTCGAACGCGATGCTTTGGCTGAGGACACCGCCCGTTGTTGTGGAGGCGATGTTACCGGCGACTGTGTAACCTGTTGTTCCGGCGTACCGGGCAAGTCCGTTGATGAATGCGGGGTCCCGGATGAGGTTGTGGCGGGTAGTGCGCGACGGGTCGGCGTGGAGCATCCCCGTCACGGTGAGGATCATTGCCCGCCCAGCGTCACGCTCAGCGACCATGTAATCCAGGATCTCACCCAACACGCTTGTCGTGATGTTGGACGAGCCGAAGTCCACGGTGTTGGGGTGCAGCATGAGCACGGCCCCGGTGCCGGTGTCCTGCGCTTGGGATAGGACGCTGATAGCTGACGCCGATGTGGTGAGGTTGTCCAGAAGGTACGACTGCCAGCCGAGTGTCTGCCCGGATGCGAGGGGGTTGATCACACCGCCGCCGCCGTTCGCAGCGGCGTAGTTGTACATCACCAGCCGCCCGGCTTCAGTATTATGCCAGACGCTCGGATCTGCGAGGTTGTTCGTGAAACCACCCCAGAACGCGCCCGTCGTGCCCGGAACCATCATGCCCTTCAGCCGTACTTTGGGCATCTGGGTTTCCATCTCGGTGCGGGAGTCGAGCGTTTCGTGTTCCAACGCCCGTGCGCCGACTGCTTCTTGATGGGACCAGGAGTGGCCGTGTGCCTCGATTCCGTTATTGAGTACGAGGTTTTGCACGTCAGCCCAGCCGTAACCTGTGGACGTGTCGCCCGTGTATCCGGGCTGGGGGTTGAACTGGTTCACGAAGTGGGCCATGGACGCGGGGATGCCGCGTGCTTGAAGCATGGGCAGCACTTTAGTCATCATGCCGACCATGTTGTGATCGAACCGCAACGCTGGGTAAGAGGCTCCGAGACGACGCCCCAATGACCATCAATGACCTGGAATCTGTTTGCGCCGCGCTTGGAGAGGATGTCCAAGCATTCTTCATGGCCGCTCTGGAAGCTGCGAAGCAAGCAGAAGAAGGCCGCTGAAACCACAAATCAGGCCCCGCCCTCGAAGACCGGGGGTGGGGCCATTTTCTTGCCAAGATTATGTTGGCGCTGGCCAACAAGTACTGAACGGGTTAGGGGAGGATAGCTAAGGAAACCCCTAGATCATGCGGAGTACAGCTCAAACTGATGTTCCGAAATATAGCTGTACGGGTTTTCAATTCCCCCCATCTCCACTATGTGTGATGAGTCGAGACATGCTTCACGGATGAGTCGAGTCATCGGTTACACCCCGGTCTTCGGACCGGGGTGTTTTTCTTTGCCCGGATTCTCTAGGTTGGTAGTTTTTGGCACCAGGACCCTAGCCATCCGGAGCCTTTACGCGTTCACCCACGGCGTACCGAAATCCGGACTAGCTGCTCCCACGTGATCGTTGTACTGGGTAGGCGCAGGCCGACAAAGACCCGGCGGCTTGGCCAACGGTGGCAGGAGAAATGTGATGAGCGTGGAGCCGGAGTTCACAGAGCCGGAGCTGGACGACGATCTTGCTTTGGACGCGTATTCCCGCATAGTCATTCGTGTGGCAGAGACTGTAACCCCCCACGTCGCGGCGATCGAGATGACCAGGGTTGGCCGCCGCGGGGAGATGCGCGTAGGAAGCGGCTCCGGTGTCGTCTTTACGAACGATGGGTTCCTGTTGACCAATGCACACGTGGTCGCCGGCACCCAATCCGGCAGGGCCGTGTTCGCCGACGGGAAGCACACAGATGTGGAGCTGGTGGGAGCGGACCCTTTGTCCGACCTTGCAGTGCTCCGTGGCCACAAATCCACTCCACCGCCGGCATTCCTGGGAAACGCCGATACTTTGCGGGTCGGCCAGCTGGTAATCGCTGTGGGCAACCCTCTCGGGCTCGCCGGATCGGTGACAGCCGGAGTAGTGAGCGGCTTGGGTCGATCGATCCCGGTGCGGGCAGGAGAGCACAGGCGGGTCATTGAGGACGTCATCCAAACTGACGCCGCCTTGAACCCGGGAAACTCAGGCGGAGCATTGGCCGACACGCGGGGCCGCATCGTCGGGATCAATACCGCCGTCGCTGGCCTCGGGCTGGGACTGGCGGTGCCGATCAATTCAACAACACAACGGATTATTGCCTCGTTGCTGAAGGATGGCCGGGTGCGCCGCGCATACCTTGGTCTGGTGAGCACCCCTATACCGCTGGATGCCAGCGCGGTGGTTCGGACCGGCCAGAAGGAGGGCTTGCGGGTGGTTGAGGTGATTCCCAATTCTCCGGCGGAACTCTCCGGACTCCAGCCGGGCGATCTCGTACTCCGCGCCCAAGGCCGGGCGGTGTCAAGCGCAGAGAGCCTTCAGAAGCTTCTGTTTGAAGACGCAATCGGCGAGCCGTTCCCGCTAACTGTGCTGCGGGACGGCAGGAACCTGCAACTTGTAGCTGTTCCGTCAGAGATGGGCCCGATCGGCTAGGCCCGGCTTTCAGGAACGTCCACGACGCCGACGAAACGGCTACCGATGCCCTCATATTCACTGCGCACTTCGCCGCGGAACAGCTCGGGCAGTTCACTGTTGCGGTGATGGCCGCAGAACACAAAGGAAAATTCAGGCCACCACTTTTTAGGGCGTGCGGCCTCTGAGTAGCCACACACGGCACAGGTTAACTGGACCCAGACCGGCCGCTTGCCGGTACGGTTGGCACGTGACTGCACCAACCAAGCCGGGGGATTGTCCTGAAGATCCCGCAGCTCAGCCTCGGTAAGCTTGGAGGGGATGCCGTGGCGCTGGGCCATTTCCATGGGTATGTCGAGGGCCAAAGCGGCGTCACGTCTGCTAATCACCATCCAACGATACGGGACTGCGGCGGCGTAGGCTGTGCACATGACAGACGCAGCGGCCGTGCTGCCGAGGACCCCGCTCCAAAAGCGCGTACTCGTCGTGGCAATTGTGGCCTCATTCATAGCCATCCTGGACGGTTTTGTGGTCAACCTCGCTTTACCCGCGATTGGCCGGGAGCTGGGGGGCGGCTTAGCCATTCAGCAATGGGTTGTGGACGCTTACCTGCTGTCCTTGGGGTCGCTGATCCTCGTGGCCGGTTCCCTCTCTGACCATTTCGGGAGGGCGCGAATTCTTGAATGGGGTTTGGGGGGCTTCGCCCTGACATCCATGATGTGCGGCTTTGCATGGAACGGTGAAGTCCTTGTGATTTCCCGGGCACTGCAAGGAATCGCCGGCGCCCTTCTGGTTCCCAGTTCGCTGGCCATGATCATCACCTCCTTTGCCGGGCCCGCTCAATCGAAAGCAATTGGTCAATGGTCGGGGTGGACCAGCGCGGCAGCCATCGTGGCACCCCTGATCGGCGGGGTCTCCGTGGACTTGGTGTCTTGGCGGGTCATTTTCTTCATCAACGTCATTCCTGCGGCTGCCATCTGGCCCGTGCTCGTTCGACTCCGGGCATCGGATACCGCACGGGACAAACACACGGGAATCGACTACACGGGCGCAGTCTTGGCGATGATCGGACTGGGCGGCCCTGTGTATGCGTTCATTGAACAGGGCCGTTTGGGATGGGGGAGCTGGCAGGTGTGGGGGCCGCTCCTGGTGGGAGCCATAGCATTGGCGTTCTTCCTGGTCCATGAAGGGAGAACAACCGACCCGATGCTGCCCCTGAGGCTCTTCGCTATCCGGAACTTCGGCTGGGGAAACCTCGCCACCTTGGCTATTTATGGCGCCATTTCCCTCGGTTTCTTCGTGCTGGGCATCTACCTCCAGCAGGTGGGCGGCCTGAAGGCCACAGTGGCCGGCATCGCTCTGCTCCCGGGCACGGTCATCCTGATGCTCACTGCATCCTATTTCGGCGGGCTGGCCGGAAAATATGGCCCGCGGTGGTTCATGACCGCCGGCCCCGTGTTGTGCGGTATCGGCTTCCTCTTGTGTTTGTCGGTTCAGGAACCACTCAATTACTGGACCCAGGTCCTCCCGGGACAGATAGTCTTCGGCGTCGGTTTGGCAACCCTTGTGGCTCCGCTGACGGCGGCGATCCTCGGCGCTGTGCCTTCGGAAGAGGCAGGAATAAGCTCGGCCGTGAACAACGCGGTGGCCCGCATTGCAGGATTGATCTGTATCGCTTTCGCCGGACTCATTGTGGGGCCGGTCTTCACGCGGCAGGGCCTCCTCAACGCGTTGGTTGTGACTGCCGTGCTGTTCTTCGTGGGAGCTGCGGCTTCCGCCGTCGGGATACGAAACCCAACTCCCGGTCCGGTGACTGCCGACGGCGGTGACGCCGCTGCCGCCTGAGCGCCGGACGTCCGACGTCGGCAACGCTCAGCGAGCGGGAAGAACGCATCCTTCGTGTGGCTCAAGGCTTTGGACCCAGAGGGCCGAGGTGACCTCATCTGCCAAATCGAACTCGGACCGCTGCGCGCCGTCACCGATGCGCACCACCATAGCGCCACCGAAGGGTTTTCTTCCCACCACTTCGACGCGTGCGTCCAAGGTGATCCCCTCGGCTGCCAGGTAACGCAGTAGATCGGGGTTCTCATCGCTGATCCTGGTGATACGGCCCGTATGCCCATGGTCTAGTTCGATCATTCGCATGGCAGAGGGGAGTTCAACGGAGCCGTCCGGCCCCGGAATCGGGTCACCGTGCGGATCCCGCGAAGGGTGGCCCAGCTTGGCGGACATGCGCTCAATAAAGGTATCCGACACCGCGTGCTCCAGCAGTTCGGCTTCGTCGTGCACTTCGTCCCAGCTGTAGCCGAGCTCCTCCACCAGGTATGTCTCAATGAGCCGATGCCGGCGAACCATTGATAAGGCCAAGCGCGTGCCTTGCGGCGTTAGAGTGATCGCACTGTAAGGCTGGTGGTCCACCAGGCCTTGGTCTTTGAGCTTCCGGACCATTTCCGAGACTGAGGAGTTGGCCACGCCCAGACGCAGCGCGAGCTGCGAGGAAGTGATGGGGGTGTCCTGCCACTCCGTGTAGGAATAGACCACCTTGACATAGTCCTCGATCGAGGAGGAGGGCGCACTGGTCTTCACGCATCCAGCCTACAGCGGCCGCGTGCTGTCCAGCTTGTGCGCCCGCCACGAGTGGGTGAGGTACGGCAACGGTAACGTCTCTTCCCGCCGGTGGCCCAGGTGCTCGTAGAGGTACCACTCAAGGTTGGCCATCACCTTTGCGCGGGTCGCTGCGCCAGCGCGAAGGTAATAGCTGCGTGACTTGGTCAACTCCATGATGTCTGCCGGCGTCACCCTGTCCTCCCACATGGTCAGATGGCTTTCGAGACCATCAAACTGCGGCCCGATGACGGGCCGAAATCCGGGTTTGTGAACGTCTCCGGCGTGCATGATCCGGGAAAGCCGGTGGACCCAAGGAACAGAGGTGTCCAACTGGTTCCAGACCAGCCCCAAGACTCCCTGCGGCCGCAAAATCCTGGCAATCTCCGCACTGGCCGCAATAGGGTCACACCAGTGCCAGGCTTGGGCAACGCTGACGACGTCGAATGTTGAGTCCGCCAGCCCTGTCGCCTCGGCGGTTCCTTCCACTGCTGTGACCGAGGGATGCGATTTCCGGAGTTGGTGGAGCATGTCAGCCGAGGGATCCACCGCGACGACGTCCAGCCTGCGTTCCAAGAGGAGCGCAGTGAACTTCCCCGTACCGGCGCCGATATCTGCCGCCGTTCCTGCCCCTTCGGGAAGCAACCACTGGAGCGCGTCCTGCGGATAGCCGGGACGAACACGATCATAATGTTCGCCGCCGTCCTGGAAGCTCAAGCCCATCTCCTGCCGGCGGGCGGCGGCGAGCTTCGGGCCGCCCGGCCCGGCAGGACCAACTGAGCCGCCGGTAGCGCCGGTGTGAAGCACGGCCACGCCTATCTCCTTCACAGGATGCAAAAGTACCCTACGAATTTACCCTAGGACGGTCCGTGCCCCGGAACCGGCTCAGTCAACGGAACCGGCTCAGTCAACGGAACCGGCTCAGTCAACGCTGCAGGGTGCAGCGCCCGCGGTTCCCGGAGTGTTGGGTGCCCACTCGGGGTAGGTCCGGTGGTCGTTCGCGGGAATCCACCGGCCTTCGTCAACCACGTAGTCCCAGCCAAGGCCGTTGCGCTTGAGTTCCCTGATCCCGGCAAGGAGCCGCGCGGCATCCTCGAGCCGGGAGCCGACGCCGAAGCTTGCGCGAAGGGACCCGGAGGGCAGGCCGAGGCGCTTGAGCAGCGGGTGCGCGCAGAACCTGCCGTCGCGTAGGCCGACGCCGTGCTCGGCGGCCAGGAATGCTGCCACAAGTCCGGCGTCGAACCCTTCCACGGAGAAATTGACGACGCCGATGGTGTCCTCGGAATCAGTGAAGATCCGATGCACGGTTACGCCATCGATGCCTTCCAACCCCTCTATGAGGTAGGAGCGGATTGCTGCCTCATGGGCGTGCCATGCGTCTTGGTCCAGGCCGGCCAGAACCTGCGTTGCACGAGCGAGGGTGGCAGCGCCCAAGACGTTGGGGGAGCCGCCTTCGTGCCGTGCAGGACCGGTGGCCCAACTGACCGAATCCAACCGGGCTTCGCGTACCGCCCCGCCACCTGCGAGGTGGGGTGTTCCGGCGTCGAGCCAATCAGGGCGGCCCACCACAACGCCTGCCCCAAAAGGCGCATAAAGCTTGTGACCGGAGAACACAAGGTAATCCACATCCGCTTGGGTGATGTTTATGCGCCGGTGCGGAGCCAGTTGGGCAGCATCAACCACAATCCTGGCGCCGTGTTCATGGGCAAGATCCGCAAGTTCCGCGACGGGAAGGATCTCGCCGGTCACGTTCGATGCGCCCGTCACGGCAAGCAGCGATACCCCTCCCTGGCTGAGCTCGTTCCGGAGCTTGTCCACGGTGGCCGCAAGCGTTGCCTCGGCAACGACACTGCGGTGCGGAACACCTTGCCATGGGAGCAAATTGGCGTGGTGTTCTATGTCGAGGTAGAGGACTTCCCCAACGAATTCACCATCCACTTGTGGAAGGCAGCCTGCCAGCAGGTTTAAGGAATCTGTGGTGTTGCGCGTGAAGATGACGGAATCGTCCGGGCGTCCGCCAACGAATTCTCGGACGACGTTCCGGGAGTTCTCGTAGACCGAAGTGCTGATCTGGGAGGCGTAGCCGGCGCCCCGGTGGACGCTGGCATAGTACGGCAGAATCTCATTGAGATAGGCCGAGACAACCGTCAAGGCCGGCGCAGAGGCGCCGTAGTCCAGGTTTGCATACCGTGCGTGGCCGCCCTGAATCAGCGGCGCCTGCAATTCTGCCCCTGTGACTGCGGCGAGGGGGCGGGCTGCGAGGACGTTGCCAGCTGGGGTGTTGGATGGGGCTGCGGGATTTAACGTGACAGTACTCATGGGACCTCACTCAAGAGGGACCCCGGTTGGGGTCGCGCTTGCCGAATCCGTTCCGGACCGGCCAGGTCGTCACCCGGGGCACCCCACCGCGAATGGAGGGTTGCCGGCCAGCAAACCGGGGTTTTGCGCTGGCACTCGTGACCTCTCTCTAGGCTAGGGCACCCCGCGCAGGGCTGACAAAGCCACCGCAATTGTTAAGCGCTTTGTTACGTTTAGGACGAAAAATGGGACGAACGGCGAATATTACGACGGCGGACGCCCGCTAAGTGGGGCGCCCGCCGTCGAATATTTGGTCAAAGCCGTGTGCTACCGCCGGAACGTACTCCGGTAATGAGCGCTCGCTAGAGGAGATCGTCCAGAGCCGGGTTCAGCGTTTTGAGGACCTCCGAATGCAGGATCGAGTTGGTGGCTAACGCGTTGCCGCCAAAGGGCCCGTCCTCACCTTCCAAGGAGGTGAAGCGACCTCCGGCCTCGGTAACGATCGGAACGAGCGCTGCCATATCGTAAAGGTTCAATTCCGGTTCGCAGGCGATATCAACGGCGCCCTCCGCTACCAGACAATAGGACCAAAAGTCGCCGTAAGCGCGGGTGCGCCAAACCTCCTCGGTCAACCCAAGGAACTCATCAAGGTTGCCTCGCTCTTTCCATCCGGACAGACTCGAGTACGACATGGAGGCGTCGGCCAGTCGTGAAACGTTGGAAACCTTCAGGCGCGTGGCAGCTGCCAGGGAGCGCCCCATGTAAGCACCCATATCTTTTGCGGCCCACCAACGCTTGCCGAGTGCCGGTGCGCTGACGACGCCAACTACCGGTTCCCCCTCATCCACCAGGGCGATCAACGTTGCCCAGACCGGCACGCCGCGGACAAAATTCTTGGTCCCGTCGATGGGATCGATGATCCAACGGCGCGATCCATGGCCGCTGCTGCCGAATTCTTCGCCCAAAACCGCATCACGCGGGCGGGAGCGCGACAGTTGGCCGCGGATAGCTTCCTCAGCGGCCTTATCGGCGTCCGTGACGGGCGTGAGATCGGGCTTGGTTTCGACTTTCAGGTCCAGGGCCTTGAAGCGGGACATTGTCTGGGAGTCGACGGAATCCGCGAGGACGTGCGCAAGGCGCAGGTCGTCGTTGTAGGTGGAGACGGGTTGGGTCATGCCACCAAACTATCCTGAAACGGGTCCTCTCGCCGGGATGCCGTGACGGACTCGGGCGGGATTAGTTGACGGTACCGAGTTCCTTGGCTTCTTTCGCTTCCAACCGGGGGTCTGCGCCCAACAGGCGGCGAAGGGAGGACAAACGGGCCGGACCCGAAGGTCCGGCATTGCCTTCGCTAACCCATGGGTCGAGGCCGCAGTTGATGGCTGTCGCATCATGCTTGCAGCCCCGCTCACAGGCCTCAGTACCCGGTTCCAGGTCCGGGAAGGAGTGCAGTATCCGGTTCGGGTCCACGTGGGCCAGCCCGAAAGAGCGGATGCCGGGGGTGTCGATGATCCAACTGCCGGAAGGAGCGTCGCTGAGCCGCAGCGCCAGGGCTGACGACGACGTGTGCCTGCCCCGGCCCGTGACTGCATTCACCCCGCCGGTGGCACGCTCAGCGCCCGTCAACGCGTTGACCATGGTGGATTTGCCTACGCCCGAGTGACCCAGCATCACCGTCACCTTGCCGTGGAGGTGGGTCCTCAGCTCGGACACGGCGTTCCTGTCCAAGCGGGCAGACAATCCGTCGTCAGACCGTGCGTCGATGCCTCCGGCAGCCGAGTCCGCCGTCTTGCTGATGATGACCGGAAAGCCAAGGCTCACGTAGTTGGCCAGAAGTTCAGTCGGGTCCTTGACGTCTGCCTTGGTGATCAGCAGCAGCGGCTCGATCCCGGCGTCGTACGCAGCTACCAGGGCGCGGTCGATAAACCCGGTACGGGGCTCTGGGTTGGCCGCGGCGACCACCACCACCAACTGGTCGGCGTTGGCCACCACTACCCGTTCGATGGGGTCGGTGTCGTCGGCGCTGCGGCGCAGGAGGGTTTTGCGCTCCTCGACGCGAACCAGCCTGGCCAATGTGTCCGGCAGCCCGGACACATCGCCCACCAAGGCGACAAAATCCCCTGGCACTACCGGGTTGCGGCGGAGCTCCCGCGCGCGGGCGGCGATGACGATGCGTTCCTCAGGGGTGTCTTCACCAACGATCGAGGTATACCGTCCCCGGTCCACCGTGATGATCCTGCCGATGACCGCGTCATCGTGGCTGGGACGGTCTTTCGTCCGGGGCCTTGAACCTTTTTTGTTGGGACGGATCCGGACATCGGACTCGTCCCAGGAGCGTGCATCGCGGCCCATAGTCAGTTGCTGGCCCCGTTCGAACCAGCAGACTCAAGCATCGCGGCCCACATCGTGGGGAATTCGGGCATCGTCTTGGATGTTGTGGCGATGTCCTCCACCTGGATGTCCTCGACGGCGAGCCCGAGGATGGCACCGGCGGTGGCCATACGGTGGTCCGCGTAGCTGTGGACAATTCCGCCGTGCAAAGGGGCGGGCCGGATGATGAGCCCGTCCGGTGTTTCCTCTGCGTCACCGCCCAGGCGGTTGATTTCAGCCACAAGGGCCGCCAACCGATCTGTTTCGTGCCCACGGAGGTGCGCGATACCCGTCAAGCGGGAGGGGGTGCTTGCAAGGGCGCAGAGCGCGGCCACCGTGGGGGCGAGCTCGCTGGTTTCGTGCAGGTCCACGCCGAGGATCCGGGTGCCGCCGGTGACGGTCAGAGTTCCGTCCTGGAGGGATACGGTGGCACCCATGGACGCGAGGATGGAACGCCATTGGTCCCCGACTTGGGTGGTACCCGCGGGCCAATTGGGAACCCGGACTGTTCCACCTGTGGCCAACGCCGCTGCCAGGAAGGGGCCGGCATTGGAGAGGTCTTGTTCGATCCGCCGGTCAAACGCCTGGATGCTGCCCGGCGAGACGCGCCAGTGGTTGGGCACGGAATCATCCACGGTCACTCCCACACTCCGCAGGACCTCGACGGTCATCGCGATGTGGTCAAGGCTGGGCACGGGCTTTCCGACGTGCTCGAGGTGCAGGCCCTCCGTGAATCGCGCACCTACCAACAGCAATGCCGAGACGAATTGTGATGAGGCGCTGGCATCGATGACCAAGTGACCGCCGCGGACCTCACCAGTGCCTTCCACCGTAAACGGCAGTGCCGACGGCGTCCGGCCCTCCACAGGGGCTACCTGCACGCCAAGGGCAGCAAGTGCTTCGATGATGGTTTCCATGGGCCGCTTGCGGGCATGGGGATCGCCGTCGAATACGGTCTGGCCCGCGCGAAGTGCGGCCAGCGGTGGCACAAACCGCATCACGGTTCCGGCCAAACCGCAGTCGACGGCGCGTGGGGCGGCAGCCGTTGCGGGATCCATCGGCGTGACCTCGAGGTCAGGGCCGTAGCCGCCGTCGCCCGGTACTTCGGTGACTACGGCACCCAACTGCCGGAGGGCCTGGATCATGAGGGCGGAGTCCCGGGAATGCAGGGGAGAGCGTAACCTCGACGGACCATCCGCCAATGCCGCCAACACCAAGAACCGGTTGGTGAGGGACTTCGAACCCGGCACGGTCACCGTCGCATCCACAGGCCGTTTTGCAAAAGGAGCCGGCCAGAGCGGAAGTTCTGCGGAAGCTTTCGAGGTTCCGGCGTCAGCCACGCCGACGCCGGTTGCGTCCGGGTTCGTTGTATCGGATTTAGCGGATGTGGTGCCGGTCATGCTTCCTTATGCTCCAACTGCGTTGTCAACGACTCGACGGACAGCCTTGTCTGTGCGCTTGAACTGCTTGCCGGTGGCTTTCCGGGCATCGGCTGCCGCGTGCCCTGCACGCCAAGCCAAGCCTGGACGTCCCGCTGTGTCTACGGACGCCAGGAGGGCCCCGCCGGTCAAGGACACGTTGCGCAAAAGCTGTGACTTGCGGGCGCTGCGTCCTTCTTTGGTGCTGATGTCCGCCGAACGCCATTCGACGTAGGAGTTAAGCGCCGACGTCACAGCTAAAAGGGTCGCGGCAAAGCGGGAGACCTTGCCAAGTCCCAGCAGCGCTCCGGCGCCGAGCTGGGCGCCCCCGAGAACCCGTGCGAGGGTCTTCTCGTTGGCTTTGAAGGGCAGGGACTCTGATGCCCGGCGAAGAATGGGCGAGAGTTGCTTGGCGGTGTCGTCCGCGTTCTTGAGCTTGTCCAGGCCGGCGATGACGAAGCTGGACGCGAGCATAGGCCGAGCGAGAAAACGGATAACAGACATATCTTGCCTCCTGGGTGGCGTGCCACACGGTTCGATGAGTGGTGTGTTCATGGGGTGCAGTCCGCTCTAGTCTTGCACCTTTGAGGAATATTTACCCAGCCCACGCGGTTGTGATCATCAGGTGCGGTGAAGACCGGACTGCGGCGTGGTGTTGCCGCCTTGGTGAATGGAGTTGGTTTTTTGACTTTGGTTAAGGACCGCGTGGTGCTTCCGGAGCAGGTGTACATGCGTCAGCCGGTTTCTCCGCAGCTGACAGTAGACTTGGCATCGATGAGCACCATTGAACCGGCCGCAGCGGCCACCTATGAAGCAGCCGACTCGTCGTCGGAAGACAACTCTGCAGTCGAGCCTTCCCAAGAGGGCTCCGCGGCGGTCGACGTCGCCATGGAAAGCCCCGAACAACGCCGGGCGCGCTTCGAACGTGACGCCATGCAGTACGTGGATCAGTTGTATTCGGCAGCGATGAGGATGGCCCGCAACCCGTCGGACGCCGAGGACCTGGTCCAGGAGGCTTACACCAAGGCATTTTCCGCTTTCCACCAGTACAAGCCAGGCACCAACCTCAAGGCCTGGTTGTACCGCATCCTCACCAACACCTATATCAATCTTTACAGGAAGCGGCAGCGCGAGCCGCTGCAGTCCAATTCGGACACGATCGAAGATTGGCAACTGGCCAAGGCTGAATCGCACACCTCGGCAGGCTTGCGGTCCGCCGAAGTCGAAGCCTTGGATCATTTGCCGGATTCAGACGTGAAAAACGCCCTTCAGTCGATTCCGGAGGAATTCCGCCTCGCCGTGTATTTCGCCGACGTCGAAGGATATGCGTACAAGCAGATTTCAGAGATCATGAATACCCCGATCGGCACGGTGATGTCGCGCTTGCACCGCGGCAGGAAGATGCTGCGGGACATGCTGGCGGACTACGCCGCCGAACGGGGCTTCAGGGCCCAAACCGAAGATCAGGCCGCGGCCGGAAGCAACAATCAGGAGAAAGAGCAATGAGCGACTGCCAGGGATTGGGCGATTGCGATGATACCCGCATGCAGCGGATCTACGAGTACCTCGACGGTGCATTGACCCGCGAGGATCTGGGGGAGATCAAGCAGCATCTGGACACATGCGCCGAGTGCGCCGAGCAGTACGACCTCGAGTGCCTCATTCGCACCATGGTCAAGCGTTCGTGCACGGAGTCGGCGCCGGAGAACTTGAAAAACTCCATTCTGGATAGGATTCACTCCATCAAGTCAGTGGATGCTTAGGCCGGGCTTCCCGCTTAAACGTCAAGAGCCCCGGAAACCGTATGGTTCCGGGGCTCTTGCTTTAAGCCTGAGACGCTAAGCCGTTGGCTTAGGTGTTGGGACGCTTGCCGTGGTTCGCGCCGCCGCGCTTACGGTCACGACGCTTACGTGCACGCTTGCTCATAGCTGGCCTCCTTCAAGGATTGATACTCAATAAAGCTGCCCTCCAGTTTCGCACACCCGGGTGCTGCGCCGCGAACCGGCGGTGGTTGGCCTGCCGCGCTTAGGCACTTACCGCAGGTCGAAAGACGCCAGCGTGCTATTCCGGTTGGGCGATATTGAGCCACTGGAACCAGCCTCGGTGCAGTACGAGCCAGGCAATCAAGCCATAGCCGGCCTGGCCTGGCGTTCCGCCGTTGGCAGCCAGATCCGTCCGCCATTGCTCATGGTTGAGTAATGGCGAGAACGTATCCACGTAATGGTGGTTGCGCCTGGTGGTGACATCGGCGAAGGCGGTGTTGAGTTCCGCGAGCCGCTTGTTCCGTGCAGGATCCAACGTGGGCGGGGGACCCACCACGAAGACTTCCACACTGCTGTGCGACGCGCCGTCGAGGATGTTTGCCAAGTTCAACCGGCTCCGGGCAGTGGACAAACCGAACTCGACATCGCGGCCGGAGAGGCCGATCACCAATCGGTTCTCGTGTCTGTCGCTGAACCGCCGTCCGGCTTCATCCTGCCATCGCGCGGCGAGGCCTTCGGTTCCTTCCATGGGGCAGGGGAGGGAAAAGCTCTCCACGACAACAGAATCCTGGGGTGTACGGGCAAGTACTCGCCCGAGCCAACCCAAGGCACGGGGATCGCCCAAGCCCGCCAGCAGTTCATCTCCTACAGCTGCGATGCGCAGCTTCCTGTCTTCCACGGTTACCTCTTCACCCTCGTTACGGTCCTTGCGCGATCCCGGGATCACCACCCAAGCCTGAGCCGGGTACCAGTCCCATTAAACAGAACTGCCCGGCCTGAGGCGCGCTCATCGCTCCTCCGGCCGGGCAGTTTCGTTTTTACTTGTGGTCGAATGCCTGCTTGATCAGTGCATCCTGTTCAGCGGCGTGCCGCTTCATGGACCCGGCAGCAGTGGACGCCGACGCCGGACGCGACACCAAGCGAAGCTTGCGATCGAGCTCGGGAGCCAAGTTCAAGCCCATGAACGGCCAAGGGCCCTGGTTGGCAGGCTCGTCCTGTGCCCACACGATGTCAGCGTTCGGGTACTTGGCCAGCTCGGCGTCGATCTCGGCCTTTGGCAGCGGGTACAGCTGCTCCACCCGGATGATCGCGGTGGACGTGTCGCCGGACTTCTGTCGGTTGGACAAGAGGTCGTAGTACAGACGGCCCGATACCAGGATGACCCGCTCCACGTTCGCGGGCTGCACGTCGGGATCGGCAATGACCGGCCTGAAGCCACCGTTGGTGAAATCTTCGACGGCGGATGCGGCGCCTTTGAGGCGGAGCAGCTGCTTTGGCGTGAAGATGATCAACGGCTTGCGCGGGCGGCTGTAAGCCTGGCGGCGCAACAGGTGGAAATGCGAAGCCGCGGTGGTGGGGTTGGCCACGATCATGTTGTCTTCGGCGCACATCTGCAGGAAGCGCTCAATGCGTGCCGAGGAGTGGTCCGGACCCTGTCCTTCGTAGCCGTGGGGCAGCATGAGCACCAGTGAGGAACGCTGGCCCCACTTCTGTTCAGCCGAAGAGATGAACTCATCGATGATGGTCTGGGCACCGTTGACGAAGTCACCGAACTGCGCTTCCCACAGGACCAATGCATCCGGACGCTCTACCGAGTAGCCGTATTCGAAGCCCATGGCAGCGTATTCGGACAGCAGGGAGTCGTAGATCCACAGTTTGGCTTGGTCATCTGAGAGGTTGCCCAGGGGCAGCCATTCATTGCCGTTGGCACGGTCATGGAACACGGCATGGCGCTGGACGAAGGTGCCACGACGGGAGTCCTGCCCGGCAAGTCGTACCGGGACGCCTTCCATGATGAGGGAGCCAAAGGCAGCAATTTCGCCGAAGCCCCAGTCGATGCCACCCTCACGGGACATCTGCTCACGCTTCTCCAGGAGCTGCTTGAGCTTGGAGTGCACGGTGAAACCTTCCGGAATCTCCAAGTGGGCTTTGCCGATGCGCGCGAGCGTCTCGGCGGAAATGGCCGTGGAAGAAGGCGAGTTAGTGCCAAAATCGGCCTGCTGGGCGATGGGGCGCTCGATATCCGAAACAGCCGCGGAGTCTCCCGTGATGATCGGAATGGGCGAGGTCTGGGCCGCGTGTGTCTCGGCGAAGACGCGCTCCAAGCGTTCCTGGTAATCGCGGAGCAGCTGCTCGGCTTCTTCTTCGGTGATGTCTCCACGGCCGATGAGTGACTCTGTGTACAGCTTGCGGACCGAACGCTTGGCTTCGATCAGGTTGTACATCAGCGGCTGGGTCATCGAGGGGTCGTCGCCCTCGTTGTGGCCACGACGACGGTAGCAAACCATGTCGATAACGACGTCCTTGTGGAAACGCTGACGGAACTCGTAGGCGAGCTGTGCAACGCGGACTACCGCCTCGGGGTCATCGCCATTCACGTGGAAGACCGGTGCCTGGATCATCTTGGCGACGTCCGTGGAGTAGGTGGATGAACGGGAGGACGACGGCGCCGTGGTGAAGCCAACCTGGTTGTTGACGATGACGTGGATGGTGCCGCCGGTGCGGTAGCCACGAAGCTGTGAGAGGTTCAGGGTCTCAGCGACAACGCCCTGACCGGCGAACGCAGCGTCTCCGTGAACCATGATGGGAAGCACCGGGAAGGACTCGCCCTGGTCCAGGCGGTCCTGCTTGGCACGGACGATGCCTTCAAGGACGGAGTCCACTGCTTCAAGGTGGGAGGGGTTCGCGGCCAGGTAGACCTTGGTCTGGTTTCCGTTGTCCGAGGTGAAGGTACCCTCGGTGCCCAAGTGGTACTTGACGTCGCCGGAGCCCTGAACCGAACGCGGGTCCTGGGTGCCTTCGAATTCACGGAACACCTGTGCATACGTCTTGCCGGCGATGTTGGTCAGCACGTTAAGGCGGCCACGGTGTGCCATGCCGATGGCAACTTCATCCAGCCCGTCGTCCGCGGCGTCAGAGATGACGGCGTCGAGCAGCGGGATCAGGGATTCGCCGCCCTCGAGCGAGAAGCGCTTCTGGCCCACGAACTTGGTCTGCAGGAAGGTCTCGAAGGCCTCCGCTGCGTTGAGCTTGGAGACGATGCGGAGTTGCTCTTCGCGGCTTGGCTTGGAGTACGGGTGTTCGAGCTGGTCCTGGAACCACTTGCGTTCTGCAGGCTCCTGGATGTGCATGTACTCAATGCCCGTGGTCCTGCAGTAGGCATCACGCAGTACGCCGAGGATGTCACGGAACTTCAGCATCGGCTTGCCGCCGAAGCCACCGGTGGGCCATTCGCGGTCGAGGTCCCACAGGGTCAGGCCGTAGGTCAGGACGTCGAGGTCGGGGTGCTTGCGCTGGACGTACTCCAAGGGGTCGGTGTCAGCCATCAAGTGGCCGCGTACCCGGTAGGAGTGGATCAGCTGCTGGATCCGGGCTACCTTGTTGATCTCGTCAGCGGGGTCCACCTGCAGATCGGGGCTCCAGCGGACGGGCTCGTAAGGAATGCGGAGGGCTTCGAAGATCTCGTCGTAGAAGTTCTGCGCACCCAGCAACAACTGGTGGACGAGCTTGAGGAACTCGCCACTGCCTGCCCCCTGAATCACGCGGTGATCATAAGTGGAGGTCAGTGTGAGGATCTTGCTGATGGCGTTCTGGGCGATGATTTTCTCACTGGCACCCTGGAACTCTGCCGGGTAGTCAAGGGCGCCGACGCCGATGATGGCCGCCTGCCCCTTGGACAGGCGGGGCACTGAGTGAACCGTGCCGATCCCGCCGGGGTTGGTCAGGGAGACGGTAGTGCCGGCGTGGTCGTCCGCGGTCAGCTTGCCATTGCGGGCGCGCTTGATGAGGTCCTCATACGTGTGCCAGAACTCGGCGAAGTCCATGGTCTCGGCCTTCTTGATGTTCGGAACCATCAGGAGGCGGGTGCCATCGGGCTTCGGCATGTCAATGGCGATACCGAAGTTGACGTGAGCCGGCTGGACAGCACTGGGCTTGCCGTCGATTTCGTCGTAATAGACATTCATCGAGGGGAACTGGGAGAGCGCGCGAATGACGGCGTAGCCGATCAGGTGCGTGAAGGAAACCTTGCCGCCGCGGGCGCGGGCGAGGTTTGAGTTGATGACCACGCGGTTATCAATGAGCAGCTTCGCCGGAATTGCCCGGACGCTTGTGGCGGTGGGAACCTCGAGGCTGGTCACCATGTTGGTGGCGATGGCTTTCGCAGGACCCCGGAGGACGGAAACAACATCTTCCTCGGGCGCGGTGGGCGCTTTGGTGTTTTTGGGAAGCTGCGCCGGGATCGGGGCCGGAGCCGGGGCGTTGGCGCTTGCGGGTTGGCGTGCTCCGTCCTTGGCGGCGGTGGCGGGTGCCTTCTTCTCCGACGCCGGCGCGGCGGCTGGTTGGCTGGGAGCGGCCGGTGTGGCAGCGGCAGCCGACGGTGCTGCGGCCGGTTGGCTGGGAGCGGCCGGGGGAGCTGCAGCCGGAGTTACCACGGGAAGCACTTGGGTGGTCGGGTTGGCAGCTGCTGGAGCTGCGGAGGTTCCGTTGGAGGAAGGGCCGTCTGCGGCAGCGAAGGATTCGAAGAGCGGCCACCATTTGCTATCGACCGATTTCTTGTCCTGCTGGTACCGCTCGTACAGTTCGTCAACGAGCCACTCGTTTCCGCCAAATTCCTCGGGTAGACGGTGGCTTGGCTGCTCTGGCACTTGAAATACGCCTCTTCCATGAGTGTTATTTTCCCGCTGGCCAAAATTGCTCTTCCACAACCGTGCGCCAGGGTCCGGGTCCCGCGAACTCAGACCCATGACAGTCTAGTTACGATCTTTGGTTATCTGCCAATAGTGGTGATCTAAATCATGCGTCTATCCAAATTTGGGGCTCGTATTGGTAGCGAGCCACCGGATGCTGGCCTACTTCGTGGGTGCCGGAGCGCCCGGACTGTAGACTGAAATCCTTATGGACAGTAAATCTAGGTGCCGGCCTGGGTACTGTCGGGGGAGCCTTCGGGGCACCTCCGCGCAGCGTGCCCCCCGTGCCGGCAACACCCGTTCACATGCCCATCACAACGCGCCGCCCTTCGCCGCGGCGCAGACGATATCCCTGCCGATGACCTCCCAAGAATCCGGTGGGGTGCGCTAAGTGGAGTGGTTCCTCCTTCTGGCCGGCTTTGCCTTGATTATTGGCACCGGATTCTTTGTGGCCGTCGAATTCTCTCTGGTCGCACTTGACCAAGCGAGCGTACAGCGTGCGGTAGACAACGGTGACGAGGCTGCGGCTCCCCTGCTCAGGTGCCTTAAATCCCTCTCCACCCAGCTTTCCAGCTGCCAGCTCGGCATTACCTTGACCACCCTGTTGACCGGTTTCGTCATGGAGCCTTCCGTGGGCCAACTGCTGACGGGCCCCCTTGCGCTGCTGGGCCTCACTCCCGAGGCGGCACGTTCCATTGCCCTCGTGGTCGCCATGGCCATTGCCACACTGCTGTCCATGCTCTTGGGTGAGTTGGTCCCCAAGAACATGGCGATTGCCCTTGCGTTCCCTTTGGGCAAGCGCTTGGCGCGTCCGCAGCTCGTGTTCACTGCCGTCTTCAAGCCTGCCATCGTGGTCCTGAACGGATTCTCGAACAGGGTTTTGAACCTCTTCGGCCTGGAGGCCAAGGAAGAGATTTCGGGTGCACGGACGCCTGCGGAGCTTGCCTCACTCGTGCGGCGTTCGGCAGAAATGGGAACGCTCGACGCCGGGACGGCAACGTTCGTCGCCCGCACCCTTAACTTCTCCGGGCGTTCAGCTGCTGACGTCATGACGCCCCGCATCCGGATGGAAACGATCGACGCCGACGAGCCGGTTGCGGAGATCCTGAACGCCGCACGACGTACCGGCTATTCCCGTTTCCCGGTCATCGGCGATTCCGCGGATGACATCCGTGGCGTGGTCCACATCAAAAAGGCCGTCGCAGTTCCGGCCGAACGTCGAGGAAAGCTCGAAGCCGGGGCCATCATGACCGAGGTACTCCGGGTTCCGGAGACGATTCACCTCGATGCGCTGTTGTCTGAACTTCGCGAAGGTAACTTGCAACTCGCCGTCGTGCTTGATGAATACGGCGGAACCGCAGGTATCGCCACGTTGGAGGACTTGGTGGAGGAGATCGTCGGCGAGGTGGCAGACGAGCACGACAAGGTCCGCCCGGGTGTGCTCCAGAGCGCGTCGGGGGACTGGTATTTTCCCGGGCTTCTGCGGCCGGATGAGGTGTCCGAACAGATACCCAATCTCACCGTTCCGGACGACTCCGCTTATGAGACCGTTGGCGGTTACGTCATGAGCCGGCTGGGGCGTATCGCCAAGGTCGGGGACGTCGTGGAGGTCGACGGCGGCACACTCGCGGTCACGCGGATGGATGGCCGGCGTATCGACCGTATTTGCTTCCACCACATCGAGCAGGAAGATCCGCCGCCTTCAGAAGGCCGCGACGCCGATCCACAAGAAGGTGCGGCATGAACGACTGGGCCGGAATTTTTTGGCTGGTAGTCCTGTTGCTCGGCAACGCCTTCTTCGTGAGTGCTGAATTTGCGGTGATGTCGGCACGCCGGAGCCAGATTGAGCCGTTGGCCTTGGCTGGTTCCAAGAGGGCGCAAATCACTCTTGTGGCCATGGAAAACGTTTCCTTGATGCTGGCCTGTGCCCAGTTGGGCATCACGGTTTGTTCCCTGCTCATCCTTCAAGTGGCTGAACCTGCTATCCACCATCTGCTGGCGGCACCGTTGGAGCTTGTGGGCGTCCCTGTCGAGCTGGCCGACGTCATTGCTTTTGCGATCGCGCTGCTCTTTGTCACGTTCATGCACGTGACGTTCGGCGAGATGGTGCCCAAGAATATCTCAGTGTCCTTGGCGGACAAGGCCGCGTTGATGTTGGCGCCCCCTCTGATGTGGATCGGCCGCTTCGTCAAACCCGTCATTTGGTCGTTGAACTGGCTGGCAAACCACATCCTGCGGTTGATGAAAATCGAACCCAAGGATGAGGTTGCGTCCTCGTTCACCCTGGAAGAAGTGCAGTCCATCGTCCAGGAGTCCACGCGCCACGGCTTGGTGGATGACGACGCAGGGCTGCTTAGCGGCGCCTTGGAGTTCTCCGAACACACGGCGGCCCACATCATGGTGCCGCTGCAGGACCTGGTGGTCCTGAGGACGGCCTCGACTCCCATCGATGTGGAGAAGGCCGTCAGCCGGACCGGCTTCTCGCGTTTCCCCATGGTGGACGACGACGGCGAACTCGCCGGTTACCTGCACGTCAAGGACATCCTGTCCATCCCTGAGGAGGGCAGGAGGCACCCCATTGCCGAGGGCCGCATCCGGTCTCTGGCCAATCTTTCTCCGGAGGATGAAATCGAGCGGGCGATGTCAGTCATGCAACGCACCGGCTCCCACCTGGCCCGCGTTGTGGGCCCGGGCGGGGCAACGCAAGGAGTGCTGTTCCTCGAAGATGTCATCGAGCAACTCGTCGGAGAGATCCGGGATGCCACCCAGGCGACCGGGATCAGGCGCTACGGCGTTCCCGAGGCTTAGCCCGTCTGGCCCTAAATAGGAATCATTCCCATTTAGGGCTAGACTCGGATCGTCAGTAAACGTGTTTGATTCTCATTGTGAGTAGATCCGAGGTTCTGTGCGACGCCCAGCCGCCCACCTGTCCATCGTTGCCGCTGCCGGCCTGGCAGCCCTCATGCTCAGTTCCTGTTCGGGGAATGCCAGTGGAGCGGCCCAGTCCAGCCCGGGAATGGTGGACGTCGTGACCTCCACCAACGTCTACGGCGACATCGTCCAGGCGATCGGAGGCGACAAGGTCAACGTGAAGGCCCTCATCACCAAGACCAGCCAGGATCCGCACTCTTATGAGGCCAGCGCGCAGGATAAGCTGGCCCTCTCCAAGGCTGGCCTCGTGGTGGAGAACGGCGGCGGATACGACGACTTCGTCCAGAAGATTGCCGACGAGACCAAGATCAGTTCCGATCACGTGGTCAAGGCCGTCGACGTCTCCGGCCTGGAGACGACGACGCCGTCCGCGGCCGCATCTGCAGACGATGGCCACGGGCACACCAACGGATTCAATGAGCACGTTTGGTACAACATCGGTTCCATGGGCAAGCTCGCCGATGCGGTAGCTGCCAAGCTGGGGAAGCTTGACCCAGCATCGGCATCGGCATTTACAGCCAACTCGGCTGCGTTCAAAGCCAAACTGGCAGGACTCTCGGGAAAACTCTCGGTCCTGGAAAAGCGCTACAACCACGCGCCCGTGGCGATCACCGAACCGGTTCCGCTGTATCTCTTGGAAGCCGCAGGTTTGGAGAACAAAACCCCCGCAGCATTCAGTGCCGCGGTGGAAGAGGGCACGGACGTCCCGGCCTCCGTGATGAAGGAAACCACCGGCCTCATGGCGAACAAAGGTGTCCGGTTGTTGGCCTACAACGACCAGACCGAGGGCCCGCAAACCCAGGTGGTCAAGCAGGCTGCGGAGGCTGCCGGGATACCTGTTGTGAACTTTTCCGAAACGCTTCCCGACGGCAAGGGCTATGTTCAGTGGATGACTGAGAACGTGGAATCCCTGACGGCCGCACTTGGAAAGTAGCCCTGCCATGACCGGACAACTTTCGACGCCGGCCGTGAGCCTGCGCGGAGCCTGCCTGCAGTTCGGACAGAGGACCTTATGGCGGGACCTTGACCTTGACATCAACCCCGGCGAGTTCCTGGCAGTTCTCGGCCCTAATGGGAGCGGCAAGACGAGCTTCCTGAAAGTCCTGCTGGGCCTACAGGAACTCCATGCGGGCACTGTTTCACTAGCTGGCCATCCGGTGGAGCGGGGAAGCAGGAGCATCGGCTACATCCCGCAGCAGAAATCCTTCGCCCCAGACACTCCGCTGCGGGCCCGGGACTTGGTGGGCCTCGGCATCGACGGACACCGCTGGGGCCTGCGGGTGGCGCCGGGGAAGACCAATCGCCGCATCGATGAACTGCTTGAGCTCGTGGGAGCGAGCGACTACGCCAAGGTGCCGGTAGGGCAGCTCTCAGGTGGGGAGCAGCAAAGGCTGAGGGTGGCCCAGGCACTGGCGTCCGAGCCGCAAGTGCTGCTCTGTGACGAACCGCTCCTGTCTTTGGACTTGCACCACCAACAAGCTGTCAGTTCCTTGATCAACAGGGAATGCCACGAACGCAACAGTGCAGTAGTTTTCGTGACGCACGAGATCAACCCGATCATGGATTATGTGGACAGGGTCCTCTATTTGGCAGGCGGCCGGTTCAGGGTGGGGCCGCCCCATGAAGTCATGACCACCGAGGTTTTGTCCGATCTCTACGGCAGCCACGTGGAGGTCATCCACGCCAACGGAAGGATCGTCGTCGTCGGGCTTCCGGACGCCACCACGCACTTCCATGACGACGCGCACGCGGCGGAAGGGCTCTAGATGGATTTCAACAGCATCCTGCACACGGTGTTCAACTTCGAGGACTACGGGGAGCTGCTGGGCCTGGTCCAGAACTCCCTATGGGCCGGAGCGGTCCTGGGGCTTCTTGGGGGCCTGATGGGGACCTTCGTGATGAAACGCGACCTGGCTTTCGCCGTCCACGGCATTTCGGAACTTTCCTTCGCCGGTGCCGCCTTCGCCCTGTTGATCGGTGCTGACATCATCCTGGGTTCCCTGATCGGCTCCGTGGCCGCAGCAGTCCTCCTCGGATTCATGGGCGTGCGCGCGAGGGACAAAAACTCGATCATCGGCGTCATCATGCCCTTTGGGCTGGGCTTGGGCATCCTGTTCCTGGCCTTGTACGAGGGGCGGGCAGCTAACAAATTCGGCCTGCTGACCGGGCAGATCGTGTCCGTTGACACCGTTCAACTGCAAGCGCTCGTGGTCACCGCTCTGATCGTGATGATCGCGCTCACGGCCATTTGGCGGCCGTTGAACTTTGCCAGCGTGGACCCGGAGATGGCGGAGGCCCGGGGTGTCCCTGTGCGGGCCCTCGCCATCGGATTCATGGTCCTGCTGGGGATCAGCGTTGCGTTGTCCATCCAGATTGTGGGAGCCCTGCTGGTGTTGGCCTTGCTGATCACCCCGGCCGCAGCGGCACTGAGGGTGACCACCTCACCGAAACTGGTGGTACTGCTCAGCGTGGTCTTCGCCACGACGGCGACCGTGGGCGGCATCTTGCTGGCACTGGGCAGCAGGATACCCATCAGTCCTTACGTGACAACGTTGTCGTTCCTTACCTACGTGGTGTGCCGGGTGATCGGGAAGGCGCGGGCGACCCGGGGACTTAACGGCCGGGTTTCCCGGGACTTGCCCACAGCAGCGGCCTAAAGTTCCCCAGCCGCCTTTTTCGCCGAGCACTCCGGGCAGAGCCCAAAGATCTCAACCGTGTGCGCAACTTCAGTGAAGCCATGTTCGGCCGCCGTCCGGGCCGCCCACGTTTCGACGGCGGGCGCTTCTACTTCCACGGCCTTCCCACAGTTGCGACAGAGCAGGTGATGGTGGTGGCCGGTGACCGCGCAGCGCCGGTATACGGCTTCGCCTTCGCTGTTCCTGAGAACGTCGATGAGACCGTCGTCGGCCAATGATTGAAGGATGCGGTAGGACGTAGCCAGCGACACCGAAATGCCTTTGTTCTGCAGCAACCTGTAGAGCTCCTGGGTGCTGACGAAGTCATCCAGCTCGTCCAATGCGGCGCTGACGGCCAGGCGTTGCTTGGTGACGCGCTGCTCCTTGGCAGCTGCGGCCACCGGCACTGTGGGCCCGCCCGTGGCGGAATGGGTGCCGTGTGGCATTGGAGGACTCACTTCCCGAAAACCGGCAAACGCCGAACTGGCAAACGCCGAATACTGTGAACCCCGATTTTACCAGCAGGAGCGGTCTGGAAACTGTCAGGAAGCGTCCCTAGGCTGTGCACATGAAGCTCACCAAATACACCCACGCCTGTGTCCGCCTGCAGAAGGAAGGACATGTCCTGGTCATTGACCCAGGGACATTTTCCGAGTCGAAGGAGGCCCTGGCAGGGGCACACGCGGTACTGGTTACGCACGAGCACAACGACCATATAGACCGCCCCGCAGTGATTGCCGCCTTGCGCGAGAACACAACGCTGGAGGTCCATGCTCCCGCTGGCGTAGCGGCTTCATTGCGCGAAGACGCTGGTTCGGATGAGGCTGTCGCTGCCCGTGTCCACACCGCAGAGCCCGGTACGGAGTTTGATGCCGGCGGCTTCAACGTGCGCACCTACGGGGGCCAGCATGCCCTGATCCATGCCCAGATTCCTGTGGTGGCCAACGTTGGATACCTCGTGGACAGCAACGTGTTCCACCCCGGCGATTCTTTCGTGGTGCCCGATGGAATCCAGGTCAAGACGCTGCTGGTACCCATTCACGCGCCATGGTCCAAAGTGTCCGAGGTAGTGGACTTTGTGGTCTCCGTCAGGGCACCTCGAGCCTTCCCCGTCCATGATAGGCTGCTCAACGAGTTGGGTAGGGGAGCCGTCGAGGCACACGTGGCGCGCATCGGCTCCCGCTATGGCACGAGCTACGAGTCGATTGCTCCCGGCGGAAGCGTGGACGTCTAAACAGGCCACACACCGGTGTCGTGGAACTGGTCCAGGACTGCCTCGTAGGGCAGGGGGTCCAGTCCATGCGCGGCGAGCCAACCGGCGTCGTTATAGCTTCCTGCGTAACGGACGCCGGCGTCGCAAATGAGCGAAACGATGCTGCCCCTCCGCCCCTCGGCCACCATTTGGGCCACCAGTTGCCAGACGCCCCAGAGGTTGGTGCCGGTGGAGGGGCCGGCGTGGATGCCGGTGAATTTCCGCAGGTGGCGCATTGCAGCTATCGACGCCGCGTCCGGTACCTGGATCATGTGGTCGATGACCGCCGGCACGAAGCTTGGTTCGGACCGCGGCCGTCCGATGCCTTCAATACGCGACGGTAAGCCGCTGACTGCGGCAGCATTGCCGTCACGCCATGCCGGGTAGAAGGCTGAGTTTTCCGGATCCACAACAGCGAGCCTGGTGCTATGGCGGTTGTACCGCAGGTACCGGCCAATGGTCGCGCTGGTACCGCCGGTGCCGGCGCCCACGACGATCCACTCCGGGACAGGGTGTTCTTCCATGGCGAGTTGTTCGAAGATTGATTCGGCGATGTTGTTGTTCCCGCGCCAGTCCGTGGCGCGTTCGGCGTAGGTGAACTGGTCCATGTAGTGCCCGCCAGCCGTCCGGGCTGTTTCCTCAGCAACTGCGTACACCTCTGAGGCGTGGTCCACGAACAAGCAGGAACCGCCGAAGTCCTCGATCAGCGCGATCTTCTCCGGGCTGGTGGTCTTGGTCATGACGGCGATATACGGCAGACCAAGGAGCCGGGCAAAGTATGCCTCGGAGACCGCGGTACTTCCGCTGGAGGCCTCCACGATGGTGGTCCCTTCCGTGATCCAGCCGTTGACGATGCCGTACAGGAACAACGAACGCGCCAAGCGATGCTTGAGGCTACCGGAGCGGTGCGTCGACTCGTCCTTCAGGTACAGTTGCACGCCCCAATGCTCGGGCAACGGGACGGCGTAGAGGTGTGTGTCCGCAGAGCGGTTGTTTTCGGCTTCGATCTTGCCGATCGCCTTGTTGGCCCACGCTCTGTCCTGAATACACGATTTGCTCACCGGATAAGCCTAGGCTGGAAATCGGCGGCCCGAACACAGTTTCCTGACCGGGGACGCTGACCATTAACCGCCGAAGTGGAGGAGACCCATGACTACCCTGATGGACGCCGCTGAAGTCCACCGCCGCCTCGCAGCAGGGGAGCGGACCGTACTCTTGGACGTCCGCTGGGTCTTGGGCCGCGCCGACGGCCATGACGAATACCTCGCAGGCCACCTTCCGGGGGCCGTTTACGTTGACCTGCCCACCGAGCTGGCCGATCCCGCGCAGCCTGGCCTCGGACGGCACCCCTTGCCGTCGCAAGAACGCTTCCAAGCGTCCGCGCGCCGCTGGGGCATCAACGACGGCGACACCGTGGTGGCGTACGACAACAGCGACAGCATGGCTGCTGCCCGTGCTTGGTGGATGTTGCGCGATGCGGGTATGGAGTCGGTCTACCTGCTCGACGGCGGCCTCGCCGCCTGGCGCGCAGCGGGATTCCGTGTGGAAACCGGTGACGAGCACGTGGTGCCAGGGAGCGTCAACCTCGCAGAGGCCGGAATGCCGGTCATCACCGAGGAACAGGCATCGCGGTGGCACAGCAAAGGTGTGCTGCTCGATGCCCGTGCCGGTGAGCGCTACCGGGGCGAAGTGGAACCTATAGATCCCAAGGCCGGCCACATCCCCGGGGCAGTAAGCGCCCCCACCACCCTCAATCTCGACGCGGATGGCCGGTTCCTCCCTGCACCGGCGTTGCGGACGGCCTTCGCGGATTTGGGGATCGATGGTTCCTGCGACGTTGCCGTCTATTGCGGTTCCGGAGTAACGGCCGCCCACCAGATTGCCGCCCTTGAAATCGCCGGATTCCAAGCAGCGCTCTTTCCGGGGTCCTTCTCGCAGTGGTCGAATCATGCTGCGAACCCTGTGGTTGTTGGAAGCCGGCCCTTTGGCGCACCCGGCGTAGTGGACGAGGTTCCGCTGAGCAGCGGTTCAACTGGCACTGGTGCATCAACCGGGAGTAGCGTCGAAGCATGACCCCCGGACGCCCTGTACCCCCGCCCCTTGCCAAACCCATCACTGTTGACACCAGCGAGTCTGCCCCCGGCACACAAACGCTCGCTGCGGCCTATGGAGGAACGTCTCCAGATAGTGGACTCGTTCCGCTGACGGTGGCCCGGCGCGCCCCGAAAGAAGACGACGTCGAGATCGCCATCGAATTCTGCGGACTTTGCCACTCCGACGTGCACGCGGTCCGCGCCGAATGGCGTATGCCTACGTACCCCCTTGTTCCGGGGCACGAGATTGTCGGACGTGTGACGCGTGTCGGTGCCGCCGTCGAGGACTTCGCTCCCGGAGACCGCGTGGGCGTCGGTTGCATGGTGGACTCCTGCCGCGAATGTGAGAGCTGCCTGGACGGACTGGAACAGTATTGTGAACGCGGCAACACCGGTACGTACGGTGCTGCCGACCCCCGGAACGGAGGCGCCGTCACCCAAGGCGGCTATTCGACGTCGGTAGTAGTGGACCGTCGCTTTGTGCTTCGCATCCCCGAAGCGCTCGACCCCGCTGCCGCAGCGCCACTGCTGTGCGCCGGAATTACCACCTTTTCGCCGTTGCGGTATTTCGAAGTGGAAGAGGGTGACTCGGTAGGCGTTGTTGGGCTCGGCGGGTTGGGCCACATGGCCGTTAAGATCGCCAAGGCCATGGGCGCAGAGGTCACTGTCTTCACCACCTCTGAGTCAAAATTCGAGGCTGCCCGTGAGCTGGGAGCTGATCGGGTGGTCCTGTCCAAGGATGCCGACGCCATGGCTGCAGCGAACCGCAGCATCGACGTCATCATCGACACTGTGGCCGCGCCCCACGACCTCAATCCCTACTTCCTCACGCTTCGCTTGGACGGCGCGCTCTTCCAGCTCGGGCTGCCCGCCGGGGACATGCCCCCAGTAAGCCCGGGCCTGCTCATCAGGCGCAGGCTCGCCTATGCAGGTTCCCTCATAGGTGGCATCGCCGAAACCCAGGAGATGTTGGATTTCTGTGCCGATCACGGGGTGGCAAGCGAGATTGAAATCGTTGCTGCCGACCAACTGAACGAGGCGTATGACCGGATGGTGGCTGGCGACGTTAAGTACCGTTTCGTGCTGGACGCCTCAACCCTGCACGAACCCTCGGACAAGGCGGACGTATGAGCACGCTGTTCACCAAGATCATCAATGGGGAGATCCCTGGCCGCTTTGTTTGGAAGGACAAGGACGTAGTGGCCTTCCTGACCATCGCCCCGCTCACCCAAGGCCACACCCTGGTGGTGCCCCGGGAAGAAGTCGACTCCTGGACCCACGCGAGCCCAGAGCTTCTGGGGAAGGTCATGGATGTGGCCCAGAGCATAGGAAAAGTCCAGGAAGAGTTGTTTTCCGCAAAGCGTGTAGGCGTGCTCATGGAGGGCTTCGAGGTGGACCACCTGCATGTGCATGTTTGGCCCGCCTATTCCACAGCGGACTTCGAGGTACATAACGCGGACCACAATCCGGACCCGGCAGTCATGGACGCCACGGCCGTCAAACTGCGGGCTGCCCTGCGCGCGGCAGGCCACCGCGAGGCTGTCCCGGCAGACTGAGCCGTGCATATGAAATATTCCGGATGAGATATCCCGGCGGTGCTGATCCAGCACCGCCGGGATTTTTTCGTTGTCCCCTCAGATGCGGTTCCCCTCAGACTCCGTTGTCCCTCAGGGGGGTGGTGTCCCGTCAGGCGGGGGCCAGCGCTTGGTTCAGTGCGGTCCTGATGCGCTTCTCGGAGACGGAGTACGCCGTGCCGAGCTCCACTGCGAAAAGGCTCACACGGAGCTCTTCGATCATCCAGCGCACCCGGGTTAACTCGGGGTCTGTCCGGCGCCCGGGCAGCAGGGCCGAGACCGCGTCGTCGTAATCGTCCTCCAACGCTTGGATGACGGCCATGTTGAGGCTGTCACGTTGGACGTTCCCCGGCAGCTTCTCCAGCCGCTTCTCGATGGCCTGGAGGTATCGCGGCAGCTGGCTCAACTGGGCGTAGCCCGTCTGTGCCACAAAACCAGGGAAGACCAATTGCTCCAGCTGGCTCTTCATGTCATTGAGGGCGCTGATGAGCGGCAGGCTTGAACTGGCCTTAAGCTGCTTCTGGATTCTTCGCGTACTGGCCAAAACACGCTCGACGACGGCGGTTACCGTGAACACGGTATCGATCAGTTCCGCACGGACAGCTTCGTACAGGTCATCGAACGCCTGTTTGTCCCAAGGGAGCGCCTGTGGGGTGAGCTTGTCGATGGCGGCCAGTGCGCAGTCAGCGATCAACGCACTCACGGAGCCGTGCGGGTTCTGGCTGAAGGTGAGCTTTTCCATATTGCTCAGGTGCTCCAGCACGTACCGGTCCGGTGAAGGAATACGAAGGGCCAGGAGACGGATCACGCCACCACGCATCGCAGCCTCCTGTTCCTGCCTGGTCTGGAAAACCCGGAGGGCCACGGACTTGCCTTCATCCACGATCGCGGGGAAACCGGTGACGTCGTGTCCTTTCACTGTCCGGGTGACCTGGCGGTCCACTGTGCCGAAGTCCCATGCGGTGATACCTGTGCGCTCGGAGACCACACCGTCAGTGCTGGGCCCGGTGCTGGCGGTGCCCGTCGTCGGGGGTTGGGAGTTCGAAGCGCCATTTCCGGTGCTGGCCTTGGCCCGCTTCGTCGTCGCGGGGGTGGCGCCGAGGGATTCAGCAATGGCACGGCGCGTGGCCGGGGCCAGCCTTTCCTGCAGGGCTGACAGGTCTTTGCCCTCGTCCAGAACCTTGCCCTTGCTGTCCACCACCTTAAAGCTCACGCGCAGGTGTGGGGGCACGGCCTCCCAGTTCCAGGAGCCGGGTGGAATAACGTGGCCGCGGAGCCGCCGCAGGACAAGCTCCAAGGATGGTTCCAGCTCGTCTGTGGCCGGGTCGAAATCCGTCTCCAAGGCCGCCGTCGCCTGCCGTGCAACGTCCGGGGCCGGCACGAAGTTCTTACGGATCTGCTTGGGCAACGATTTGATGAGCGCCGTCACCAGTTCTGTTCGCTGCCCGGGGATCTGCCAGCGGAACGGCGCGTCGTCGAGTTGGTTCAAGAAAAGCACCGGAACTTCCGCCGTGACGCCGTCGGACGGATTGGGCGCCGAGCCCGGTGCCACGGGTCGGAATTCGTAACTGAGGGGGAGTTCAAAGCCCTTGTGCAACCAGGTCTTGGGATACGACGACTCGTCCAAGGACTCGGCGTCTTCGCTCATCAGGAACGATTGGTCGAAGTCCAACAACGCGGGATCTGCTTGGCGGGCGTCCTTCCACCATTTGTCGAAGTGCCTTTCTGACACAACGTCCTTGCCAACCCTGGCATCGTAGAACTCGAAGAGCGTTTGGTCGTCAACGAGGATATCGCGGCGCCGCATCCGGGTTTCGAGTTCCTCGATCTCCTGCAGCAGGGCCCTGTTCCGGTGGAAGAACTTGTGGTGGGTCTTCCACTCGCCCTCCACCAACGCATGGCGGATAAACAGTTCCCGGGAGAGCTCCGGGTCGATCCGCCCGTAGTTGATCCTGCGGCTGGGAATGACCGGAACGCCATACAAGGTGACTTTTTCGTGGGCCATGACCGCGCCCTGGCGGGAGGACCAGTGGGGCTCACTATACGAACGCTTCACCAAATCCGGAGCCACCTGCTCAACCCACAGCGGATCGAACTTCGCGGCAACCCTCGCCCACAGCCGGCTGGTTTCCACCAGTTCGGCGGCCATGACGAATGCGGGGGACTTCTTGAACAAGGCCGAGCCTGGGAAGATCGCGAACCGGGTGCCCCGTGCACCGGCATATTCGCGCTTTCGTTCATCCAAGAGACCGATGTGGCTCAGCAGCCCCGACAACAGGCTGATGTGGATGCTTTCGTGATGGCCCACTGGATCGGCTTCGCGCTTGGGGTCGAGCGTAATGCCCAACGGCTTGGCCAGTTGCCGAAGCTGGGTGAAGAGGTCCTGCCACTCACGGACACGCAAGTAATTGATGAACTCGTTGCGGCACAGTTTCCGGAATTGGGTGGAGGACAACTCACGTTGCTTCTCCTGGACGTAGTTCCACAGGTTAAGGAACCCCGTAAAGTCCGAGTTTTCGTCCCGGAAACGGGCGTGTTTCTCGGCGGCGAGCTGCTGCTTGTCCGTCGGCCTCTCACGCGGGTCCTGGATGGTGAGCGCGGCGGCGAGGATCATAACCTCGCGGACACAGCCCCGTTTGCCAGCCTCAACAATCATGCGGCCCAACCGCGGGTCCACTGGAAGCTGCGCGAGTTGATGTCCGACGGCGGTCAGGCCGCTGCCGCTGCCTGGCCGACCGTTAGGGCCTCGGCCGCTCTTGCCGTCCTCGGGTCGATCCAGGCTTGTGGGGGTGACGCCGGTGGTTTTCGGCGTGGTCAGTGCGCCCAATTCGCGCAGGAGCGTCACGCCGTCGTTGATGGCGCGGGAGTCCGGTGGCTCGACGAACGGGAAGTTCTCCACATCCTTCGGGCCTCGTGCTACGCCCATGGCGGTCATCTGGAGGATAACGGCGGCCAGGTTGGTCCGCAGGATTTCGGGGTCGGTGAATTGGGGGCGGGATTCGTAGTCCTCCTCCGAGTAGAGGCGGATGGCGATGCCCTCGGACACCCGCCCACAGCGGCCGGAACGCTGGTTTGCGGAGGCCTGGGACACGCGCTCGATGGGCAGGCGCTGGACTTTGGTCCGGTGCGAGTACCTGGAGATCCGGGCGGTGCCTGTGTCGATCACGTATTTGATCCCGGGCACGGTCAGTGACGTCTCGGCTACGTTCGTGGCAAGGATGATGCGGCGCTTGCCGTTGGGGTTGAAGACCCGGTGCTGTTCTTGGAGGCTGAGCCGGGCGAAGAGGGGGAGGACCTCGGTCCCCGCCAGCCGCCTGTTGCTTTGGATGCGGCCATTGATTGCTTCAGCCGCGTCCCTGATTTCGCGTTCGCCCGAGAAGAAAATAAGGATGTCCCCGGGGGCTTCCTTGGCGAGCTCGTCCACGGCGTCGCACACGGCATCCAGCGGGTCCCGGTCCTCTTCCAGCTCATCGTCCGAGCCGGCGTCGTCCGCTCCGGCTTCGTCCGTGCGTGCGGGCTGGGACAGCGGACGGTAGCGGATTTCCACCGGGTAGGTGCGGCCGGAGACCTCGATGATCGGAGCGGGCTGATCGTCGCTGCCGAAATGTTTGGCAAATCGTTCCGGGTCGATCGTGGCCGAAGTGATGATGACCTTGAGGTCGGGCCGCTGGGGCAGGACGCGCTTGAGGTAGCCCAGGATGAAGTCGATGTTAAGGCTGCGTTCGTGGGCCTCATCGATGATGATGGTGCTGTACTTGCGCAGTAGCTTGTCGCGCTGGATCTCGGCGAGGAGGATGCCATCGGTCATCAACTTGATCTTGGTTGCCGCGCTGACCTCGCCAGTGAACCGGACCTGGAATCCGACCTCCTGGCCCATTTCGACGCCGAGCTCCGAGGCTATGCGTTCGGCAACGGTGCGTGCCGCGAGCCGGCGGGGTTGGGTGTGCCCAATGAGGCCCTTCTCTCCCAGCCCAAGTTCCAAGCACATTTTAGGTATCTGCGTGGTCTTACCTGAACCGGTCTCCCCGGCGATGATAGTTACTTGGTTGGCGGCGATGGCCGCCATCAGATCCTCGCGGCGCTCTGATACGGGCAGCTCGGCAGGGTAGGAAATTTGAAGTGTCATGGCTGCTGTCAGTCTACTGCTGCGGCCGCATGGGTGCCCCACTCGGGGTCGCTACCCGGTGTCGCTACGTCAGCGCCTTCGCCAACGCCCTCGCCGGAATCACCCTGTACCCCAGCCTAAAGCCGGCCACCGATCTGGCCGCGCGACTCTGAGCCCTCGGCCTGGGCGCATTCAATGAGCTGCTGCCATGGCCCCGTGACTTCGTGCTCGGGAAGGGTGGCCCGGCGTTGCCCTGCCCGGATGGAGTAGGTGAAACGGTCCGGTTGTCCGGGTTCTCCCCGTGGTTGCCGCTGGCTCACAACTTCATCCCAAGGACACGCTTCGACAATCGGCATCCAGCGCTGCTTGTCGTCAGGTGAAACGGCCTCCACACTCCAGAGAAGCGTCATGGCGGCGAAGCCCCCACTGCGTTGAACGGTGATCTTCATGACCCGACTACTTCTTGTTGATTGCCTGGCGCCAGTTGGGCCGCGGGGTAGTGAAGCCTCGCAGCGCAGCGACGACTAAACCTTGACCTTCACAGTCTCCCACGCCTTCATGACGGCGTCATGCTCCTTGGAACCCTCGCCAAAGACTTCCGTAGCCGTCGCAGCAGTGACCTTGGCAAACTTGCCGAACGTGCTCGTTGCAGGCAAGGATCCGCCGGTCAGGGACTGGTACCAGATCTGCCCGGGCGACTCCCAGGCGTTTCCGCCCAATTCCGAGGCCACCAGGTAAAAAGCCCTGTTGGGAATGCCCGAGTTAATGTGCACGCCGCCGTTATCGGCACTGGTTTTCACATACGCATCCATGGAGTCCGGCTGCGGATCCTTCCCGAGCACGTCGTCGTCGTAGGCAGTTCCTGGGGCTTTCATGGACCGCAAGGCTGCTCCTTGGACCTGATCGGTGAACAAACCCTCACCGATCAGCCAGCTTGCCTCTTGGGTTGATTGCTTTTTTGCGTACTGCTCCACGAGGACGCCAAAGACGTCGGACATGGACTCGTTGAGCGCCCCCGCTTGGTTACGGTAGGCGAGGTTTGCCGAGTATTGGGTAACGCCGTGGGTGAGCTCATGGCCGATAACGCTCACGGATTTGGTGAAGCGTTGGAAGATCTCTCCGTCACCATCGCCAAACACCATTTGGCTTCCATCCCAAAAGGCGTTGTCGTAAAGCCTTCCGTAATGGACGGAAGCATCCAACGCAAGGCCGGCATCGTCGATGGAGTCCCTGCCGTAGATGTCCGCGTAAAGGCGGTGGGTGTCACCGAGGGCGTCGTAAGCTTCGTCCGCAGCGACATCGGCGACCGCCGGCTCACCCTCCTTCCGCAGGAGGCGCCCCGGCAGGGTCTGCCCGGATTCGGCGTCGTAAATGGTCCGATTCGGTGGCCCGGGCTTCGATTGCCGTGCGCTCGGAGGCGCTGGGGGGAGAGGCGCCGAGCGGACTGCTTGCAGGTTCTTCAGGTGCAGCAGTGATTCCTTTGCAGCCTGCGCCACCGCCTGCAGCCGCGGCTCGTTTTGCACAGCAAGCTTGCGCAGCATGTATGGCGGGACAATTGAACACATCACGGCGGACCCCTATGGCTATCGAAAACGACCAAGTGCCAACAGCCTAGGAGCGGTCACCGACAATTTGCCGCTCTTGACCCGGCAAGCCCGGAATTCGTTGCGGCGCAGAAACGCAAATACCCCGCCAGCAGGACTGGCGGGGTATTTTCGGTGCCCTCGATAGGATTCGAACCTACGGCCTTCTGCTCCGGAGGCAGACGCTCTATCCCCTGAGCTACGAGGGCATTCAGGGTTTCCCTCCGTTGCCGGTGGGACGTCCTAGAGCTTAGCAGCCGCCGCGCCGCACAGGAAATTCCACGGCATGGGAGCCGGGCTCCAAGGCACCGGCGGATCGCTCTCTGTGTGGTCAGTATCCTGCGAAGGAGTCAACGTGGACCTGTGCGGCGCCGGCCGTTCGGGCTGTTGCCCGCAAGGCGACAACATTAGCCGGAGATCCCGAGACGTATACCGCCCGGTCCCGGATGTCCGGTACCAGCTCAGCCAGGCGCGTGGAGTCTATCCGTGCGGTCCCGGCGTCGAGCATGAACTCCGGCGGGGTGGAGCCGTCCGCCAAGCGGGCAATGACTTTCGCTCCGGACGCCCGCAATTGCTCAACGCCGGCCAGTTCCTCCCGGCCGGGAGCCAAGTACAGGAGCACGATGTCACGGCCGGAGTGGTTGGAGGCCAGGTGCGAGAGGAAAGGCGTAATGCCGATTCCCGCAGCGATCAGCAGTACCGGCTTGGCGGCGTCACGTGGCAGGAGGAAATCTCCGCCCACTGCGGTAGCCGAGATGGAGTCACCAGGACGAAGGGCAGACAAAGCCCGCTTCGCCGGTGAAAGAGGCTCGGTGGTTCCCACACCAAACGTTATTTCGGGGGCACCAGGGGCACTGCTGATGCTGAAGACACGTCGCCGTCCTTTCCCGTCGAATCCGGAATGAGGCAAGTTCAGCTCCATGAATTGTCCGGGCGAGAACCGCACAGGACGGGCCGGCTCGAACGTGAACTCCGTGGTGGCCGGCGTTAAGGCGCGCGAGCCCCTGAAAATCAGTTGCACACGCCCACGCTGCCCCATCAGGAAAGCAAGAAGGTTACCGAACAGCAGCGCCAGTTCGGGGGAGTTCGCCACGACTCCCAGGTTGTAGGGGACAGCAAAAACGATTCCGACGACGGCGGCAAGCCCCAGTTGTTGCCACCGGCGCGGAGGCAGTGTGAGGGGTTCCACGAGCATGAACCCGGCGAAAAACAGCAGTGGACGCTGTGCCAAAGGCTGCCATAGCCCTTGGCCAAGAGTCATGCCCCTGCTCACAAGTTCCGTGGAGATGATGCTGGTGGCGACGACAAGGAAGACAAGCGCCATCAGCTTTTTGCGGGTCCGATGAAGGACCAGGGCCACCCCGGGAAGCAGGAGCCACAGCATGGCTGGAGTCGCAGCCCACCATGTTGCGATATTGAGCCCAGTGAGCCCCGTGATGAAAGCTCCGGCTGCTGCGGGATTGAAAATGTGCTGCCCCCGGAACGCCAGCGCGTATTTGGAGACGCTGGCCATCACACAGGCGAGCGCCACACCCGCCATATCCGTAGTGGCAAGGCTGGGCCAGAACAGGAAGTAGAGGAGCAACCCGGTGATGAGCGAGGACTCCGAGTGGGGACGTAGACCGAAAACCAGCCCCAGCAGGCGGTTGGATACATAGGTCACGCCGAGGCAGAGGAGTAGATGGACCGCCATTTCAGGAAGGCCGAACGTCAACCATCCCAACGCGTTCAGCACCATACTGTAGACCACCAAAACCAAGAGGACCCAGAAAATGAGCCGGTACATGGTGAAGCGGCCTAACCAGGTATCCAGCCGTGACGTCAAGGCATTCATGTGAACAGTCTCCCCTCAAATGCGCTGGAAAAGGTGGCAGCTCCGCCGGAAGATACCCGCAGCCAGGAGAACGCGAAATGTTCTTCCAGGACGGTCGGTTCAACCATGAAGAGCGCTGTGGCCAAGGCATCGGCTTCCATGGTGCTCGCCGCCATGGTCCACGTTGCCACGGTGGTCTGGATGGGCTGGCCGGTGGTTCCATCCAGGACGTGATGGAGTCCGTCTCCCCACGCACGCCGATTATTTGCTGACGCGCAGAGTGCGGAGTTGTCCAGTACCACGGTCCCGATCGCCTGCTTCGGGTTGTATGGGTGTTCCAACGCGATGGTCACAGGATGGCGCCCGGAGTGGAGCATGTCCCCGCTGGCATCGACGAGGAAGTCGGAGAAGCCCGCCGAGACCAGGAGGCCGCCCAGCAGGTCCACCAGCTGCCCTTTTCCGGCAGCTCCGATGTCGAAGACAAGGGGTTCCTTGGCTGTGAGGGACGTGCCATCCCAGGCCAGGACGTCTTCCCATGGAGGCGGCGGCAGGGGACCGCCTGAAGGCCGCAGGCTGTATTCGGGATCGTAGCCGAGCCGCTCCAAACTCGCGCCAATGAGGGGAGTCATGGCTCCGCCGGTGAGCCAATAGAGCCTCGAGTAGAGGTTCCGGAGGCCCACGGCGTGCTCCGGCAGTGTGATGGTTCCCGGGCGTTGCGAAAGGGAAGCAACCAAGGAATCAGCCCGGAATCGGGAGTACGTCTTGTCGTACTTGTCTACCTCACCACGGAGCTGTTGCCTGATGTCAGCACCCAGGACCTGCGGGGTGGAAATTTCCCAGTGTGTTCCAATTCCTTCGAAACTGAAAGCACTCCAGCCCGGGTGCGGCATGGTGGCTACTTGGCCTCGGACTTGATCTTTTGGACCGCGTCATTGAAACCGCCTGAGGTCAACGAGGAACCGGCGACTTTCGAGACGTTGAGCGAATCGATGTCCTTGCCCACCACCTGCGCGGCGATGCCGCTGGCGAACTCACCTTGGAACTTCTTGGTGTTGGGATTGGTCGGGTGGGTGGTGATGTTCACCGCGGAGACCTTGCCGCCTGTGAGGGTGAGCTGGACCCCTACCGTCTCCTGGCCGTTGGGCGATGTGTAGTTTCCGTCCGCACTGTAGGTGCCGTCTTTATATGTGGACCCCGATGTTGACCCCGAGCCGGAATGTGACGTGGCTGCCGAGCCGGCCGGTGTCGGCTGGGTCGGCTGGGAGGGTGCTGCCGACGACGGCGCGCACCCTGCCGCCGACCCCACGATGGACAGGCCGGCAATACCGACGTAAAAACTCTTGCGGAGTGGCGTAGTCATGGATCTGCTCGTTTCAGCTGGACAAGAATCGGTAACTTGTAGGGTTCGGAACTGGATGGCGCTCGCAGCCAACTCTTACGTCATTCATAACGTCGAATCATGTGTAATGGTTCAGCCCCTGATCAATTTTTCCACATAAACGAGCATCAATTCCGCGTCTCTGTGGGCCCCCGGTAGGCTAGATGCGTGACTCCCGAAGAACTCTCTGCTGCCATATCCGCCTGCCTAAAGGACGCCATCGCCGCCGGCGACATCGCCTTGACGGAAACTGCCGTGCCGGATGCCGTGCGCGTGGAGCGACCCAAGAACAGGGAGCACGGGGACTGGGCCACCAACATCGCGTTGCAACTGGCCAAGCAGGCCGGAATGAGTCCCCGGGAGTTCGCAGGCATCCTCAGCAACCACCTGCAAGCCATTCCCGGTGTCACACGCGTTGACATCGCAGGTCCGGGATTCCTGAACATCACCGTTGACGCGGCCGCCGCGGGCGCCCTCGCCAAGGCCATTGTGGAAGCTGGAGCGAGCTACGGCACCAACCAGGCGCTCGCAGGCCGCGTGGTCAACATGGAGTTCGTTTCGGCCAACCCCACCGGTCCGCTGCACATTGGACACACGCGCTGGGCTGCCTTGGGCGATGCTATTGCCCGTGTCCTGCGGGCGTCGGGGGCGGACGTCACTGCCGAGTACTACATCAACGACGCCGGCTCGCAAATGAACGTATTCGCCAACTCGGTGCTGTCCCGCCTTCACGGGCGTGGGGTTCCGGAAGGCGGCTATCCCGGCGAATACATTCGCGAACTCGGAGACGAGGTCCTCAAGGCCCACCCCGGTATTCGGGAGTTGACGGACGAGGCCGCGTTGCCGGTTATCCGCGCCGCGGCCTACGAGGCACAGATGGCGGACATCAAGACCACGCTTGCGGAGTTTGGCGTTGAGTTCGACGTCTTCTTTTCGGAAAAAGAACTGCACGACGCCGGTGCGATCGAATCGGCCGTCGCGCGCCTTCGCGAACAAGGCCATGTGTTCGATGACGGTGGGGCCGTATGGCTGCGGACCACCGACTTTGGCGACGACAAGGATCGCGTCATGATCCGGGCCAACGGAGAGCCCACGTACTTCGCTGCGGACGCTGCGTATTACCTGTCCAAAAAGGACCGTGGCTTCACCGAGAAGATCTATCTGCTCGGAGCAGACCACCATGGGTACATTAACCGCCTCAAGGCCATCGCGGCCTGTGCAGGGGATGACCCCGAGGTCAACATCGAGGTCCTGATCGGCCAGTTGGTATCCGTCAATGGCGCCAAGCTCTCCAAGCGCGCGGGCAACATCATCGAACTCAAGGACCTCATTTCCTGGCTTGGCAAGGATGCGGTGCGCTACTCGTTGGCGCGCTTCCCGGCCGATTCGCCGTTGACGCTTGACCCGGAACTGTTGAAAAAGAACAGCAACGAGAACCCGGTGTTTTACGTCCAGTACGCCCACGCCCGTTCACGGGGCACAGCGCGGAATGCAGCCGAGGCGGGTGTGCACCGGACAGTTGACGGAATCGATGTCTTCGATGCTTCCTTGCTGGACCACCCCACGGAGAATGAGTTGCTGTCCTATCTCGGTAGCTACCCCTCCATCATCGCCAAGGCGGCCGAGTTGCGGGAACCCCATCGAGTGGCCCGGCACCTGGAAGTCATCGCCGGTGCGTATCACCGCTGGTACGATGCCTGCCGGGTTTCACCACTGGGGGACGAGCCGGTCCAGGACGTCAACCGTACGCGTTTGTGGTTGAACGATGCCACCAGCCAAGTGCTTGCCAACGGACTCGAACTGCTGGGCGTTTCGGCGCCGGAACGGATGTAGGCCATGAACACAGACGCTGCGCAGCCTTCGCCGCTCGCGCCCGAATGGCTTGCCGTCCCCGAAGATCTCAATGCACTTCAGTCGCCCCTGTGGGCTGAGGGCGTGGGCAGGAACGACGACGGTGAACTAACGGTCCACGGGATCGCGGTGAAGGATCTCAAGGAACAATTCGGCACCCCGCTCTTCGTCATGAGCGAAACGGATTTCCGGTCCCGCGCCAAGGCGTTCAAGGAAGCCTTTGATGCCGCCTTTGCGGACATCTGCGGGGGAGTGGACGTCTATTACGCCGGTAAATCCTTCCTCTGTACGGCAGTTGCCAGCTGGGTGCGGGAGGAAGGGCTTCGCCTGGACACCTGCTCCGGCGGGGAACTGGCCGTTGCTGCGCGCGCGGGGATCGACGGGCCCAACCTCGGCCTGCACGGCAACAACAAGTCCGACGCTGAGATCAACCGCGCTTTGGACATGAAGCTTGGCCGGATCGTTGTGGACAGCCTCGACGAACTCGAACGCGTGGCCAAAATCGCTTCCGGCCGCGGAGAAACGGCCAAGGTCATGTTGCGCCTGACACCGGGCGTCCATGCGCACACCCATGAGTTCATCGCCACGGCCCATGAGGACCAGAAGTTTGGCCTTTCCATGGCAGGGGACTCCACGGATCAAGCAGGCTTGTCGGCAGCCGAGGAAGCTGTAGCTGCCGCCACCTCCTATGCGAGCGTGGAGCTCTTGGGACTGCATTGCCACATTGGTTCACAGATCTTCGAGCCTGATGGCTTCGCCCTTGCAGCGGAAAAGCTCTTAGGTTTCCTTGCCGCCATGCAGGCGAAGTATTCCATCACGCTTCCCGAGCTCGATCTCGGCGGGGGATACGGCATTGCCTATACACCCGTGGACACACCCCGGCCTGCCGCCGAGATCGCTGAGGCGATGGCCGCCGTCGTCCGTTCGACGTGTGCCGGACTTGGCATCACGGCGCCCCGTATTTCCATCGAACCGGGCCGGGCAATCGTTGGCAGCTCCACCTTCACGCTGTACGAAGTGGGGACGCTCAAAACGGTCCGCGTGGATGCTCCCGGGTCGGGCGCCGGTCCGGAGAACGTTACGTATCCCCGCCGCTATGTGTCGGTGGACGGCGGCATGAGCGATAACGCCCGTCCGGTGCTTTACGACGCGGATTATTCGGCCATTCTGGCTTCACGCACCTCGACTGCAGCTCCCCACTTGTCCCGAGTAGTGGGCAAACATTGCGAGAGCGGCGACATAGTTGTTAGAGATGTATATCTGCCCGCGGATGTGGCAGCCGGTGATTTGCTCGCAGTACCGGGTACCGGCGCCTACTGCTGGGCCCTCTCCAGCAATTACAACTACCTGGCCCGGCCTGGCGTTGTCGCTGTACGCGACGGAGCCGCCCGGTTGATTGTCCGCGGGGAAACCGAAGAAGATCTCTTGAACCGCGACATGGGAGTGGCGAATGTCTGAAGTGCGAACCTTGAAGGTGGCCCTGCTGGGCTGTGGCAACGTTGGGGCCCAGGTCGCACGGATTCTGATTGACGACGCCGAGGCCCTGGCTGCCCGTAGCGGCGCGCGCCTGGAACTGACCGGCATCGCCGTCCGCACTGTGGATGCGCCGCGGGATGTCGAACTGCCGCGTGAACTGTTCACCACCGACGCCGACACCTTGGTCAAGGACGCAGATCTGGTCATCGAGTTGATGGGCGGCATTGAGCCCGCGCGTTCGCTGATCCTGACGGCCATCCAAAACGGCGCATGCGTGGTCACCGGCAACAAGGCCCTCCTTGCCCAAGACGGGCCCACCCTCTACGAAGAGGCGGACAAAGCAGGGGTCCAGCTGTCCTACGAAGCCGCGGTCGCCGGGGCCATTCCGATCCTGCGCCCGATCCGCGACAGCCTCTCCGGGGACCGCATCACCCGCGTCTTGGGCATCGTCAACGGCACCACCAACTTCATCCTTGATCAGATGGACACCACTGGCGCCCAGTTCGCTGACGCCCTCGCCGAGGCGCAGCGCCTGGGTTACGCCGAAGCCGACCCCACCGCAGACATTGAGGGTCACGACGCCGCCGCAAAGGCCGCGATTCTGGCGGCACTTTCCTTCCACACCCGGTTCTCGCTGGATGACGTGTACTGCGAGGGCATCACCAAGGTCAGCGCCGAGGACATCGCCGCTGCCAAGGACGCAGGGTTCGTCATTAAGCTGCTGGCCATCGCCGAAAAGATCAGCAGTGCCGGAGACGCCAACGGGATCTCGGTGCGGGTGCACCCCACGCTGCTTCCACGCGAGCACCCGCTCGCCGCCGTCCGCGGTGCCTTCAATGCTGTCTTCATCGAAGCGGAAAACGCGGGCGAGTTGATGTTCTACGGCCAGGGCGCAGGAGGCACTCCCACTGCATCGGCAGTGCTGGGAGACCTCGTCTCCGCTGCGCGCCGCTTGGTTCTGGGTGGCCCGGGCCGCACGGAAACGACCACCGGCCATGTTCCGGCGCTCCCGATCGATGCTTCCACCACCAGCTACTACATCGGCCTGGACGTTGCTGACCAGGCAGGTGTGCTGGCACGGATCACCCAAATATTTGCGGAGCACGGTGTCTCCATCGAAATCATGCGCCAAACGATCCACCGCGACACCAACTCGAAAGTGGAGTCGGCTGAGCTGAAAATCGTCACGCACCGAGCATCCGAAGCTGCACTCGCAGCGACCGTTGAGGCCGTGAAGGGTCTGGACGTCATCAATTCTGTAACATCCGTACTGCGGGTAGAAGGAGTCTAAGTGGCTCACCAATGGCGCGGAGTCATCCGCGAATACGCCGATCGTTTGCCCGTGACCGAAGCTACGAAGGTCATCACCCTCGGGGAGGGCGGAACACCACTGGTGCACGCCCTGAAACTCTCCGAGCTGACCGGCTCCGAGGTCTACCTCAAGGTTGAAGGCATGAATCCCACGGGTTCCTTCAAGGACCGTGGGATGACCATGGCCATGACGGCTGCTGTCGAAGCCGGCGCAAAGGCAGTTGTCTGCGCGTCAACGGGCAACACCTCAGCGTCCGCAGCTGCCTATGCCACTGCGGCAGGCCTTAAGTGCGCCGTGCTGGTTCCGGAGGGCAAGATCTCCATGGGCAAGCTCAGCCAGGCGATCGCCCACGGTGCCACGCTGCTGCAGGTCGACGGCAACTTCGACAACTGCCTGGACATCGCCCGCAAGCTCGGTGAGGCCTATCCCGTATTCCTGGTTAACTCGGTTAACCCTGCTCGTATCCAGGGCCAGAAGACTGGCGCCTTCGAGGTTGTCGACACCTTGGGTGACGCACCGGACATCCATGTCTTGCCGGTCGGTAACGCAGGAAACATCAGCGCCTACTGGAAGGGTTACAAAGAGTACGCGGCTCCCTTCGAGACTCCCAACGGAACACTTCCCGCCGTCGCCACCAAGACTCCGATCATGTGGGGCTTCCAGGCTGCAGGTGCCGCTCCCTTCGTAGCGGGCCACCCCATCACGGATCCGGACACCATTGCCACAGCAATCCGGATCGGTAACCCTGCGTCGTGGGACACAGCCGTTGCCGCACGTGATGAGTCCGGTGGGTTGATCGAAGCCGTCACCGATGAGGAGATTCTTGACGCCCACAGGTGGCTGTCCGCCAAGGAGGGCGTGTTCGTGGAGCCCGGTTCCGCCGCGGGCGTGGCCGGATTGATTAAGAAGCACGCTGCCGGTGATGTTCCGTCCGGTAAAACCATCGTCATCACTGTCACGGGCCACGGACTTAAGGACCCCCAGTGGGCACTCCGGACCGAAGGCGGCAGTGACGTCCAGCCGGTCAAGGTACCCAACGACGTCGTCACCGTTGCAGCGGAACTGGGACTGGAAGAAAACTAAGAGTGGAATCAACGCAGCCCACCGCGACTGGTCGTGCACTCGTCGCGCCAGGCCAGCGGCTGACCGTCACGGTCCCCGGTACGAGTGCCAACCTGGGCCCCGGCTACGACAGCCTCGGCTTGGCCTTGTCCATTTACGACACCCTGACCGTGGAAACACTCAGCACCGGAGAACTCGAGTTCGAACTCTCCGGTGAGGGTGCCGATACGCTCCCACGCGACGCCAGCCATTTGGTGGTTCGTGCCATTGATCTCGCTCTCGATCGGCTGGGCTTTCGGCAGGACGGCCTCCGCATTACCGCCGACAACGTGACGCCCCACGGTCGCGGCCTGGGTTCCTCGGCGTCCGCTGTTGTAGCGGCGGTTACTGTGGCTAATGCTTTGGTACCCGTGGAGGCGCAGCGGGACCGGGACTGGATCTTGCAACTGACCAGCGAAATCGAGGGCCATCCGGACAACGTCGCACCGGCCATTTTCGGCGGACTGGCGCTGTCGTGGCAGGACAGCGAGCAGTACAGCAGCACACGGGCGGACGTCGTTTCCTCAATTGTGCCGGTGGTTGCAGTCCCTGACTACGAACTGTCTACCGAAACAGCCCGGGGACTCCTGCCGGCATCGGTCGGACACCATGCTGCCGCCATGAACTCAGGCAGGGCCGCGCTGTTGATCCATGCCTTGACCGCCAGGCCGGAGCTACTGCTGCCTGGTACGGAGGACTACTTGCACCAAAGCTACCGGGCGGAGGCGATGCGCCCCAGCGCCGAGCTCATCGGAGCCCTTCGTTCCGCCGGTTACGCTGCAGTGGTCTCCGGTGCAGGACCGACCGTTTTGGTCCTGGCTAATGGCGGGAACGAAGCATCCGGGGTGGTTGAGTTCATTGAAGCGTTCACGGCGGGCGACACTCCCGGAGTTACTTGGCGCGTGATGACGCTGGCAGTAGACATTGAAGGTGCTAGAGTGGGAGTGCACCGGCGGTAAAGCCGCGGGCAGTTCCCTGATTTTGGATCTCGGCGGATTCGCCGTACCTTTCGTCTACTGTGCCAACGTCTGGCGGTGCCGTCTCTTTCCGGCCTGTCTCAGGTGCCGCAGAAATCTCTCTGTTTCCTGAAGTTCAGTCGGCTGTCCGGGTCACCGGAGCCAGTGAAGGCGATCATTATCCGGCCCTGTTGGCCAAAATCCTTCAGGCACGGCCACATCACCGGTTGCAGATCTGAACTGCAGCCCAGAACAAATCATCGCGTCCGGCTCTCGTTCTGGACGCCGTCGAGGGGGAAGGATCCTTCGTGACAGAAACCACTGAGCTGGCTTCAGCTGTGGACACAACATCTTCTGTTGCTGAATCGTCTTCAGCAGCAGCCACCAAGAGCAGCGGGCTTGCGGGCCTTAAACTCGCCCAACTCCAGGCTCTCGCCAGCCAACTGGGCATCTCCGGGGGCTCGCGGATGCGCAAGGGAGACCTGGTGACGGCGATTTCGGCCCATCGCGCAGGTACCCCGAGCGCTAAGGCGCCAGCCAAGGCAGCCAAGGCCTCAAGCGTTGCCAAGGAAGCTCCCGCCGTGGAGGCTAAGAAGGCCGACGACACCATTGGCTCCGCGCAGGTTGCCACATCCGCGGATCTTGCCAAGGACGGCGCAACGGCGGAGGCACCTCGTGGACGTGGCCGTGGCCGCAGCCGTCGCGCTACAAGCGATGGCGTGGTAGCTGCCGCCGAAGCCGCTGCTGCAGTCGCACCTGCTGCTGCGGAGACTCCTGCTGTTGACGCCCCTGCTGTTGCAGAGGCAAGCGAGGCTGGTACGGAGCGTCGTCAGCCGCGAACCCGCAACCGCCGACGTGGCGAGGTCGCTACGGCTCCTGCTGAGAGTGCGGAAGCACCGGTCGCGGAGCAGCGCGCAGACCGAACCGAGCAACGCGCAGACCGAACCGAGCAGCGTGCGGACCGTACCGAGCAGCGTGAGCAGCGTGCGGACCGTAGTGAGCAGCGTGCGGACCGTAGCGAGCAGCGCGCAGACCGCACCGAGCAGCGCGAACAGCGTGCAGATCGTACCGAGCAGCGTGAGCAGACCGAATCCGGCGAGCAGCAGCGTGACCGCCGGGATAACTCCCGTGGACGCCGCGAAGACACTGCCGAGGTTGAAGAAACCGGCAACCGTCGCAACCGGAGGAATCGCCGGGACCGTAACGACCAGAATGACCGGAGCGACCGTCGTGGCGGTCAGGACAACCGTGACGGAAACACTCGAAGTGACCGTTTCCGCGACCGCAACGAGCGTCGTCGCGGCCGCGCACAGGGACCGGACGTCGACGACGTCGAGGTCACCGATGACGACGTCCTGCTCCCCGTAGCGGGCATTCTGGACGTCTTGGAAAACTACGCGTTTATCCGCACTTCCGGCTACCTCCCGGGCGCCAACGACGTCTACGTTTCCTTGGCTCAGGTCAAGAAGTACAACCTCCGCAAGGGTGACGCCGTCGTCGGAGCCATCCGTGCTCCGCGTGATGGTGAGGACCGCAGCCAGCAGTCCGCACGCCAGAAGTTCAACGCCCTCGTCCGGGTCACCTCGGTCAACGGCAAGACGCCGGAAGAGCTCAAGGATCGTGTTGAGTTCGCGAAGCTCGTCCCGCTGTACCCGTCCGAGCGCCTGCGCCTCGAAACGGACCCCAAGAAGATCGGCCCGCGTGTCATCGACCTCGTGGCACCGATCGGCAAGGGCCAGCGTGGCCTGATCGTCTCCCCGCCGAAGGCTGGCAAGACGCTCATCCTGCAGTCCATCGCGAACGCAATCACCACCAACAACCCTGAGGTCCACCTCATGATGGTGCTGGTTGACGAACGCCCCGAAGAAGTCACGGACATGCAGCGCACCGTCAAGGGTGAGGTCATTGCCTCCACCTTCGACCGCCCTGCTGACGACCACACCACGGTTGCCGAGCTTTCCATCGAACGCGCCAAGCGACTCGTGGAAATGGGCATGGATGTTGTTGTCCTCCTGGACTCCATGACCCGCTTGGGTCGTGCCTACAACCTGGCAGCACCGGCCTCGGGCCGCATCCTGTCAGGCGGTGTGGATTCCGCAGCGCTGTACCCGCCCAAGCGCTTCTTCGGTGCAGCCCGCAACATCGAAAACGGTGGCTCGCTCACCATCCTGGCAACTGCTCTCGTTGAGACCGGCTCCAAGATGGATGAGGTCATCTTCGAAGAGTTCAAGGGCACCGGCAACATGGAGCTTCGCCTGTCCCGCCAGCTGGCAGACAAGCGCATCTTCCCTGCCGTGGACGTCAACGCGTCGGGTACCCGGCGCGAAGAGAACCTGCTCTCGCCTGAAGAGGTCAAGATCATGTGGAAGCTTCGCCGCGTCCTTTCGGGCCTGGAGCAGCAGCAGAGCCTTGAGCTGCTGACCAACAAGATCCGGGAGACCCAGAGCAACGTCGAGTTCCTCATGCAGGTTCAGAAGACGACGCTCGGAGCGAAGTCGGACAACGACAAATAGCTGTGCTCTAACCGCTCAAAATATGCCGGACCCGCCCCCTACGGCGGGCCGGCATATTTTGAGCGGTCTTTGTTTAACGGAATCCTTGACCCGACACCACGTGAGGTCATACCGCGCACGTAGGCCCCGCCGGATGGGCTGCACGTGAGCCCACGATGCAGTTATTAGACTTGTAGAAGTCGAAAGAGGTTTGAAAATGTTTGAGTCCGTACAGGGATTGCTTGATGAGCACGCTGCCATTCAGGCGCAGTTGAGTGATCCTGCTGTTTATGCCGATCAGTCCGCGGCCCGTAAGTTGGGGCGTCGGTCTGCCCAGCTTCAGGGGATCGTGGAAGCGTATAACAAATGGCGCGGGCTCAATGACGATCTTGAAGCTGCAAGGGAAATGGCTGACGAGGATGCCGAGTTCGCCGCTGAGGTGGCGCAACTCGAGGAACTGATTCCCAAAGCCCAGGAGAAGCTCCGTCGCCTGCTGATTCCGCGTGACCCGGACGATGCCCGCAACGTGATCCTTGAAGTAAAGGGTGGCGAAGGTGGAGATGAGGCCGCTTTGTTCGCCGGCGATCTCCTCCGCATGTACATGCGCTACGCGGAATCGCGCGGCTGGAAGACCGAACTGATCTCGGCCACCGAGTCCGACCTTGGTGGCTACAAAGACGTCGCTGTTGCCATCAAGGGCAACTCGAACGATCCCGCCCAGGGCGTTTTCGCCCGGTTGAAATTTGAAGGCGGGGTACACCGCGTTCAGCGGGTGCCCGTCACAGAGTCCCAGGGCCGCATCCATACCTCCGCCGCCGGTGTGCTGGTACTTCCTGAAGTGGATGAACCCGAAGAACTTGAGATCAACCAGAACGACCTCAAAATTGACGTCTACCGTTCATCAGGGCCTGGCGGTCAGTCCGTGAACACCACTGACTCCGCCGTCCGCATCACCCACCTGCCCACGGGCATCGTGGTGGCCATGCAGAACGAAAAATCGCAGCTCCAGAACCGCGAAGCCGGCATGCGCGTCCTCCGCGCCCGTCTCCTTGCCCACCAGCAGGAGCAGATCGATGCCGCCAACTCTGAACAGCGCAAGTCGCAGATCCGCACCATGGACCGGTCGGAGCGGATCCGGACCTACAACTTCCCGGAAAACCGGATCGCGGACCACCGTACCGGCTACAAGGCGTACAACCTTGATGCGGTGATGAACGGCGACTTGGAACCAGTCATTCAGTCGGCCATCGAGGCTGATGAGCAGGCCCGCCTGGACGCCATCGGCGAATAGCATGGCGTTCCACCAAGGACAAAGCCTCGCGGATGCCGTTCGCGAGGCTACGGACATCTTGGCCGACGCCGGCGTTCCCAGCCCGCGGGTCGATGCCGAACTGTTGGCCGACCACCTGCTGGGCGTTGGCCTCGGGCGCCTCCGTGCGATGCTCCTTGGGGACTCACCCGCTCCCGAAGGATACGCGGAACTGGTTTCCGAGCGTGCCGAGCGGGTCCCCTTGCAGCACATCACCGGCGTCGCATATTTCCGTCATCTTGAGCTGCGCGTGGGTCCAGGTGTCTTCGTTCCCCGGCCCGAAACCGAATCGGTGGTCCAGTTGGTGATCGACCACGTTGCGGGGATGGCCCATCCTAAAGTGGTGGACCTGGGCACAGGATCCGGTGCCATAGCCGGTTCGATCGCGCAGGAGGTACCGGGCGCTGAGGTACACGCCGTCGAATACAGCCCGTTCGCACACGCGTGGGCCATGCGGAACCTGGAACCCCTCGGAGTAACCCTTATCCAGGGCGATCTCCGGGATGCCCTCCCTGAACACAACGGAACTTTCGACGTCGTCGTATCCAACCCGCCCTACATCCCGGCAGAAGCGATACCCACAGAACCCGAAGTTGCGCTGCACGATCCACCGGAGGCACTGTACGGTGGGGGAGCGGATGGCATGGAACTTCCGACGGCGGCCGCCGCTTCAGCGGCAAGGTTACTGAAATCCGGTGGTTACTTCGTCATGGAACACGCTGAAGTCCAAGCGGCGTGGATCGCCACGATGCTCAAACGCACCGGACGTTGGTCCAACGTCACCACGCACCTCGACCTGAACGGCAAGGAACGCGCAACCAGCGCGCTGCTGGCCGGGACTGTTCCGGATGAATGAAAGAATAGCGCTGTGACAATTACTTACAACTGCACTTCCGATGACCAGCGCGCTGAGGGGCTCCAACACGCCAAGCGCGCCATCAGTGAAAAGAAGTGCATCGTGATCCCTACGGACACCGTGTACGGCATTGCCGCTGACGCCTTCTCGCCGACGGCCGTGACATTGTTGCTGGCCTCCAAGGGCAGGAGCCGCCAAATGCCCCCTCCGGTGCTGATACCGCGCATCAACGCACTTGATGGCCTGGCCACCGAAGTGCCGGCCGATGCCAGGGCGCTTGCGCAGGCGTTGTGGCCCGGGGGCCTGACCCTGATCCTCCACGCACAGCCCTCGTTGGACTGGGATTTGGGCGAAACCAAGGGCACCGTCGCCCTGCGGATGCCTGATGACCCTATCGCCCTGGACCTTCTCGGGATGACCGGCCCCTTGGCCGTCTCCTCCGCCAATCGCACCGGCCAGGAACCGGCACAAACCGCCGCGGAGGCGCGCCTTCAACTCGCCGAGTCCGTGGAGGTTTATCTCGAGGGCGGCTTCCGGCCGATCGAAGGGACGGCCGCAGTGCCGTCGACCATCGTCGACGCTACGTCCACCCCTTTCAGGGTTGTCCGCCAGGGCGCCATCGAATTGGAACGGCTCCGCGAGATCGTCCCTTCGATTCTCGGTTTCGGTGAGGCAGTGGGCCAAGAGGCACCAGTCGGTGAGGCGCCAACCCAGGAACCGCCAGTCGAGGAACTACCCGGCCAGGACGTCGCGGGACCCGACGTCGAAGGTCCGGTTCATGGTTCGGATCCTGTGGCCGCCAATGGCGAAGTAAAGCCGGATGATTCCTGAGCGACAAAGCGTCCCCGTCCTCGACGTCGACGTCACTCCAGTGCGCGTCAATGAATTGATGGACGCATTGGGTGGCTTGATAGCCGGGGGGACCACAGCGACCGTGCTCGGCCACAATCTTCATAGCATTACGCTGTTCCACTCCCGGGATGACGTGCGCGCGCTGTACCGCGAAGCGTCGATCATCCTTCCGGATGGGGCGCCTGTGGCCATACTGTGGGGGCTTTCCCATCGCCCCCAACGGATCGGCGCCGAGGCCATGGCTTACAGGTTGGGCTCCATGGACTGGATTCCGGAGCTTGGAAGGGTACCGGGACTTCAACGTGTGGCAATAGTGGGCGCCGGTCGCCAAGCCAATACGACGGCAGTAGCCCGGTTGCGCTCGATCATCCCCGCAGCGGCGGTGGAGGGAATGCCCGGTGAAGGCTGGGATGCGTCCTTGGAGGAGGCTGTGGTCCAGTGGCTGATAGCTTTCCGACCACAGTTGGTCCTGCTGGGTCTGGGCATGCCGTTGCAGGAAAACGTCTTGCACCGAAGGCTTAACGACCTGCCCCCAAGCGTTTACTGCACGGTCGGCGGCGCCGTCGAGCAGGTAGCCGGGGTCCAGAAACTTGCCCCGCGATGGCTCGGACGCCTTGGCCTTGAATGGGCATGGCGGCTTGCGCTCCACCCGGGCCGAGTCGCCTATCGAGTTTTCGTTGAACCCTGGAAGTTGGCCGCCTTGCTCCTCCGCCGCCATCTCCGACCATCCCTGACTGAAGGCAAATAGATGACGTCCAAACCCGTGGTGGTTGCTGTTGTGGTGACCTATAACCGGCGAGAACTCCTCGAAACCACGCTGAACGGGATTGCCGCCGGAACCGCGGTGCCCGAGGTCGTCATCGTTGTCGACAACGCCTCAACGGACGGGACGGCGGACTTCCTCCGGACCTACCAGGGACCCCTCGTGATGGATGTGGTCACGTTGACCGCAAACGTGGGGGGTGCCGGAGGCTTTGTGGTGGGGATGGAACGGGCCGTCCTGGACCACGGGGCGGACCACGTGTGGATCATGGACGATGACACCGAGCCCCAACCCGCCGCGCTGAGTGAAGCCCTGGAAGTTTCGCTTGCCTACGAGCAGGAAACCGGCGAGGCTCCGGCCTTCATTGCCAGCCGCGTGGTCTGGACCGACGGCCGCGACCACCCCATGAACCGGATGCGGCCACGCATGGGCGCCCGCGAGGATGCCCGGAGCGCAGCCGCGCGGCTCGGGGCCACCCAAATCCGCAGCGCGTCGTTTGTGTCGGTGCTCATCCGGGCCGGGGAGATTCGGCGGCATGGGCTACCGATCGCCGATTACTTTATCTGGAATGACGATCTCGAGTACACGGCCAGGATTTCCCGGAGAGGATCCGCGCTGACCACCGCGGCGTCCATCGCCAACCATCACACCAAGGTTTTTGGCGACGCAGGAGCGGACCCGGGTTCCCGCTTCTACTATGAAGTCCGGAACAAGCTGTGGGTCTACACTCGCTCGCAAGCATTGGCACCCTGGGAAAAGGTACTTTTCACCGGCGCCTCCTTAAGGAACTGGGCAAGGACCATCGCCGCGTCGCCCAACAAAAAGCTGTTGCTGGACGGACTGTTCAAGGGCTTGCGACACAGCCTGAAGGCCCCCCGCAGCAATGCCCAGGTGTTGCAAGGAATTTACGCCTTGCGGGATGTCCAAGAGGCATCACGCTAGCTTCCTGCTGCAAACGACCCCCGGCAAGGTGGGTCCGAGGACAAGAAAACAGACTCCGCCACCCGGCTGCGTCACGGGTCGGTAACGGCGGTTGGCATTAGTATCGTGACTAGAGACCACAGTAATCCCGCAACATTCGGCACAGCCGGTGCAGGCATGGCGACGGAGTAGTTCCATTTATCGACAGACAGAATTCCCCACCTTGAGCTGCCCGCATCGAGAAGGCAACCACGCATCACGCCGATACCAACGGCACCTCCAGGTTTCTGGTTTGGTCAACGGGCAGTTCTTGGGAGCCGCCACATGATCATGTACCTGCTGATGGCCTTGACAGCTGCCTTGGTTGCCTATGCAGGGACGTGGGGGGCTCGCGTGCTGGGAAACAAACTCCGGCTTTACCGGCCTATCCGCAGCCGGGACATGCACTCGGTCCTTATCTCCAAGCTCGGCGGCCTCGGTATCTTCGCCGGCTTCTTCGTGGCCCTGGTGGTTGCCAGCAATTCGTTCTTCGTGAAAGACATCTTCCGTCACAATGGCGGCCCCTGGGGGATACTCATCGGGGCGCTCGTGATCGTTGCAGTGGGTGTGGCCGATGACATCCTGGACATCCGTTGGTGGATCAAGCTGATGGGCCAGGCCGCCGCAGCGCTGATTGTGGCTATCTGGGGCGTCCGGATGTCCGTAGTGCCGTTCATCCCGGAACCCATAGTCCTGAACTCCGACGTCGTGGAGATCGTCCTTACGGCCGGATTGATTGTTACCACCATGAACGCCGTGAACTTCATTGATGGCCTTGATGGGTTAGCGGCGGGGGTGGCCACCATCGGCGGAGGTGCCTTCTTCCTGACGGCCTACTGGGTGCACCGGAACAATCCATCCACGGACAATTCAGATCTGGCCACCCTCCTCATGGCCATTCTGGTGGGTAGCTGCCTCGGGTTCCTTCCCCACAATTGGTATCCGGCCAAAATCTTCATGGGGGACTCCGGGGCCATGCTGATCGGATTGCTCATGGCCTCAGCCGGCGTAGTGGCAACGGGCCAAATCGGCTCTGGACTTTACGATCGAGCCAACGGCATACCCACGGTTGTCCCCATTCTGCTGCCCTTCGCCGTTTTGTCACTTCCCCTGCTGGACTTGGGCATGGCGGTCATCCGAAGGACGGCGCGCGGACAATCTCCGTGGTCGGCGGACCGGGGGCACCTCCATCACAAGCTGGTTGACCTCGGCTACTCGCACCGCACCGCCGTCGTCATGCTTTATGTCTGGACCTGCATCCTGGCATTCGGTGGGGTCGCCTTCGCGGTCTTCCCTTGGCAAATCGTCATCACCATGGTCGCCGCGGCAACCTTGGTCATGGCCGCCGTCACCGCATGGCCGTACTTCACCCGGAATTCCAAATGGCCGGGAAGTAGTTAACGGTCCGTTTTCAGCACAGTTCTATCTCATGTAGAATTTGGGGAGCGGACAGTCACTCGCCCGTATCCCCTTTGAGAACTTGTCATATGCGCCTGCACATGTGTCACGACGATTGGTATCCCCATGACATCCAACGCCGGAACCGGACGCCCGTCCGGAAGACGTCGTCTTGGACCCGTTGGGGAGACGTCCTCGTTGTGGCTCCGTCTCTTGGTACTCAGCGCCGGAGCGGCCTTGGTGGCCACCGCCATCACCTGCGTGATCGCAGGGTTCATCAATGGCGGGCTGGGAGCCCTTTCGGTTGCTTTTGGTGCTGCCCTGGTCATGGCGTTCTTCGCCATCAGCCTGTTGATCGGGCACTTCGTCGGCCGAAGCAATCCTTCCGGTGCCGTCGGCTTATTTGTTGCAACCTACTTCGTGAAGGTCATCGGATTCGCCGTGGTCCTCTTCGCCATCGGAGCACCCTCTTGGCTGCATGGCCGATGGTTCCTCATCGGAGCCGTGGTTTCGGTGGTTTTCTGGCAAGCGGCGGAAATCTACGGTTTCAGCAAAGCCCGGCTGCAGATATTCAATGATCCTCCAAGCCCGAAGGGCGGTCGCGATGACACCGCGTAAGCCTGGTTCCGGCGCCTCTGGCGATTCCTCCGGCGGGATCAACCCGCACGAGGTCTTTGAGGACAGAAACGACGGCGGATACAACGCCGGCATCGCCGTCTTCAGCTACATCGTTGGCGGGATCATTGTCTGGAGTTTGATAGGCTGGGGTTTGGATAATCTGTGGGGGACCCGCTGGATTGTGCTCCTCGGCGCTCTGCTGGGAGCCGCAGGAGGGTTCTATCTTTCCCATATGCACGGCCTCACCAGTCATAGATCCCCAACTGGCGAGAGCAACGCAGACGGCGGTCCGCCTACGGACGGGGACAGTGATGCCAAATAATTTAACACGGAGTTTGGATGCGTTGAACGCGACCGGATTTCAACCAATGCCCAATGATGGACACAGCAGAGAGGAAACGCGTTGATCGCGCTTGCGCTCCCCGCCCAGGATTCGGGGTCATTCACCCCACCCGGAATCGACGAACTGCACCTGCCGGCAATCCTGCCTTGGGGTGCGCACGACGGTTTCTCCAAGCAGATGCTGCTGGTGATTCTTTCGGTCGTCATTATCGCTACATTCTTCATCCTCGCCGCTCGTAAGCGGCAGCTGGTTCCCGGCAAGCTGCAGTTCGCAGGCGAAATGGCTTATGGCTTCGTCCGCAACAGCATCGCCAAGGACATTATTGGCGGTAAGGACTTCATTAAGTACGTCCCGCTGCTGTTCAGCTTGTTCTTCTTCATCTTGGTGAACAACATCTACGGCGCAATCCCGGTGCTCCAGCTCCCCAGCTTCTCGCACGTTGGCGGCGCCTACGTCCTTGCCGGCATCGTCTTCATCACGTGGATCGCCATCGGTGTCAGGAAGAACGGCTTGAGGTACTTCAAGCTCGCAACGGTTCCCTCGGGTATCCCGTGGTACATCCTGCTGATCGTCGTACCGATCGAAATCATCTCCAACTTCCTGGTCCGCCCGGTCACCCACAGCCTTCGTCTGTTCGCCACCATGCTGGCCGGCCACCTTATCGTCATGCTCGCCGGATCCGGCATCGAATTCCTGGTGATGCAGGAGAACGTCCTTCTCAAGGGCGCCTCGGTCCTGGTCTTGGTGGGCGCAATTGCCATGTACATGCTCGAGGCGTTGATCATGGCCCTGCAGGCATACGTGTTCACGTTGTTGACCGCGATCTACATCGAAGGCGCCCTGCACGCCGATAGCCACTAGGCTCCGAAAACTTCCCCTTGCGGGGATGAAGCAACCCAAACAACCTGCCGCACGGGCGGCATCTTGAAAGGAAGAAAAAATGGAAGGCTCCATCAACGGCTCCCTCAACCTCATCGGCTACGGTCTCTCGGCCATCGGCGGTGGTATCGGTGTGGGTCTCGTGTTCGCCGCGTACATCAACGGTGTTGCACGTCAGCCGGAAGCCCAGCGCGTGCTCCAGCCGATCGCGTTCCTCGGCCTTGCACTGACTGAAGCCCTCGCCATCCTCGGCCTGGTCTTCGCTTTCGTTCTCAAGTAAACCGAAGAACCAAGCGAATTCCACACACGAGTAGATAGGACGGGTGAAATATGAAGCAGCAAATCATCTCAGCCGCCACCACCGACACCGCGGCGACTAACCCGCTCGTTCCCAACGTCTGGGAAATGGGCGTCGTCCTCGTCGGCTTTGCAGTCCTTCTGTACATCGTGGTCAAGTTTGTTGTCCCGATGTTCGAAAAGACCTACGCAGAGCGCGCCGAAGCGATCGAAGGTGGCATTGCCAAGGCTGAGCAGGCACAGGCCGAAGCATCGGCAGCTCTCGAAGAGTACAAGCAGCAGCTCACCGATGCCCGCGCCGAAGCCAACCGCATCCGCGAAGAAGCTCGCGCCGAAGGTGCGCAGATCCTCGCGGACCTGAAGGCGAAGGCCGCTGCAGAGTCTGCCCGCATCACGGAGCAGGCGCACGCCGCCATCGAATCGGAGCGCCAGGCAGCTGTTGTCTCGCTCCGCTCCGAAGTCGGCACGCTTGCCACCACGTTGGCTGGCAGGATCGTCGGTGAAGCACTTACCGATGACGAGCGGGCTGCACGGGTTGTTGACCGTTTCCTGGCAGATCTGGAGACCCAGAACGCAGGTGCAGCTAAGTAATGGCAGGTATATCGAGCGGATCGCTGACCACAGCCCTGGCGCAGTTGGAAGCGAAGCTTCCTTTTGCCTCGCTGCAGTTGGCTAAGGACCTCTTCGGCATCCTGGGTACGGTGGACAGCTCGGCTGGCTTGCGCCGCGCTTTGACTGACCCCTCCCGTAGCGGAGACGAGAAGTCGGCGCTGGTCAAGCAGCTCGTTGGCGGGAAAGTCTCCGCTGATGCTGCTGAAATTGCAGGCGGATTGGCCAGCTCACGCTGGGCATCGGCCCGTGATATCGGCGATGCACTCGAGACTCTTGCCGCCACGGTTGTCATCGCGGTAGCTGAAAACAAGTCGGCTGTTTCTGCCTCCGGTATCACGGGGCTGGAAGAGCTGGAAAACGATCTGTTTGCCTTCAACCAGATCGTCGCCTCCAGCCACGAAGTACAACGTGCTCTGTCTGAGCCGCAAGCATCGGCCGCAGCCAAGGTTGCGCTGGTGGAGAACCTCGTCCCCGGCATCAGCGAGGAAGCTAAGGTTCTCATCGAACAGGCCGTAACCCAGCCGCGAGGTGTCAAGCCGAGCAAGCTCGTCGAGTCTTTTGCCAAGCTTGCAGCCAAGCGTCAGCAGCGCTGGATCGCAACCGTCAGCGTCACCCGTCCGTTGACGGATGCGCAGGCCAGCCGCCTGCATGCCGGGCTGAACGCACTTTACGGCCGTGAGCTCAAGGTCAACGTCAATGTTGACCCTGCCCTGATTGGTGGGGTACGTGTCCAGGTGGGTGACGAAGTACTTGATGCTTCGGTTGTTGCCCGTCTGGGTGAACTCCGCCGTCAGCTCGCTGGCTAGTCAAGGCAAGCACAACTTAACTGATATAAAACCCGGTCATCGTGAGCAACGATGATCACGAAAACAGGAGAGCAGGGACTGCAGATGGCCGAATTGACCATCAACGCCGACGACGTCCGTAATGCGTTGAACGAGTTCGCGGCGTCCTACGAACCCGGAAACGCTGAGCGCGTAGAGGTTGGTCGTGTGACCGCCGCAAGTGATGGCATCGCCCGTGTTGAGGGACTTCCCTCGGTCATGGCGAACGAGCTCCTTCGCTTCGAAGATGGCACGCTGGGCCTCGCCCAGAACCTTGACGTCCGCGAGATCGGTGTCATTATCCTCGGTGACTTCACCGGGATTGAAGAAGGCCAGGAAGTTCACCGCACCGGTGAGATCCTGTCCGTGCCGGTAGGCGATGCCTTCCTCGGTCGTGTCGTTGACCCCTTGGGCCAGCCGATCGATGACCTTGGCGAGATCAAAGCCGAAGGCACGCGTGCCCTCGAACTACAGGCTCCCGGCGTCACTGAGCGCAAGTCTGTTCACGAGCCGATGCAGACCGGGCTGAAGGCCATCGACGCCATGATCCCGATCGGCCGCGGCCAGCGTCAGTTGATCATCGGTGACCGCCAGACGGGTAAGACCGCCATTGCCGTGGACACGATCATCAACCAGAAGGCCAACTGGGCTTCGGGAGATGTGACCAAGCAGGTTCGCTGCGTCTACGTTGGTGTTGGCCAGAAGGCTTCCACCATCGCGGCCGTCCGCCAGACCCTTGAGGACCACGGCGCGCTGGAATACACCACGATCGTGGCATCACCGGCATCTGACCCCGCGGGCTTCAAGTACTTGGCACCGTACGCAGGTTCGGCCATTGGCCAGCACTGGATGTACGGCGGCAAGCACGTTTTGGTGATCTTCGATGACCTGTCCAAGCAGGCCGAGGCTTACCGCGCCGTGTCGCTCTTGCTGCGCCGTCCGCCGGGACGCGAAGCCTACCCGGGTGACGTCTTCTACTTGCACTCCCGCCTTCTTGAGCGTTGTGCAAAGCTCTCCGACGAGCTTGGCGCAGGTTCGATGACCGGTCTTCCGATTGTCGAAACCAAGGCAAACGACGTTTCCGCCTACATTCCGACCAACGTGATCTCCATCACCGATGGCCAGATCTTCCTGCAGTCGGACCTCTTCAACGCCAACCAGCGCCCTGCTGTTGACGTTGGTGTCTCGGTATCCCGCGTTGGTGGCGCTGCACAGGTCAAGTCCATGAAGAAGGTCTCCGGTACCTTGAAGCTGGACCTGGCACAGTACCGCGACATGCAGGCATTCGCGATGTTCGCCTCGGACCTCGATGCTGCTTCCCGTCAGCAGCTCACCCGCGGTGCGCGTCTGATGGAACTGCTCAAGCAGGGGCAGTACTCGCCGTTCCCTGTCGAGAACCAGGTTGTTTCCATCTGGGCCGGCACGAACGGTTACTTGGATGACATTCCGGTTGAAGACATCAACCGCTTTGAGTCCGAGTTCCTCGAGCACCTGAAGCACCAGTCCTCCATCCTGACCACGCTGGCACAGACCAACGTCCTGGATGACGACACCGCTGCAGCTTTGAAGCAGGCAATTGTTGCCTTCAAGAAGGGCTTCTTCGGGCAGGGTGACGACCACTTGGTTGGCGCCGGCCATGAAGAGCACGCAGCGATCTCCGGCGGCGACGTCGACCAGGAAAAGATCGTCAAGCAGAAGCGCTAGTTTCGATTGGCTGCCCCGCCGGAGTCCGAGAGGGCTTCGGCGGGGCGGCATATCGGGAACTTAGGAAAGGAAAAGTATGGGAGCCCAGATTCGGGTCTACCGTCAGAAGATCAGCTCGACGACGTCGATGCGCAAGATCTTCAAGGCGATGGAACTGATCGCTACCTCGCGCATTGGTAAGGCCCGCGCCCGCGTAGCAGCTTCACTGCCCTACGCGAACGCGATTACCCGCGCCGTTTCTGCTGTCGCAACTCAGAGCGAAGTCGACCACCCCCTGACCACTGAGCCGGAGCAGATCCGCCGGGCCGCAGTCCTCATCATCACCTCGGACCGTGGCCTTGCAGGATCCTACTCGGCAAGTGTGCTCAAGCAGGCCGAAGGTTTGACGGAGCTACTTCACGCAGAGGGCAAGGAAGTCAAGGCATACCTGGTTGGCCGCAAGGCCCAGGCATATTTCGATTTCCGTGGCCGGTCCTACACACGTGTGTGGACCGGTGGCACGGATGCTCCGGAATTCGCTACAGCCAGGGAAGTCGGAGCCGCTCTTCTGGAAGACTTCTCCACTGACTTTGAAGAGGGTGGCGTGGACGAGATCCACGTCGTATACACCCGCTTCAAGTCCATGGTGACGCAGGAGCCGACGGTCATCCGTCTTCTTCCGCTTGAGGTCGTTGAAGAGGAAGCACCCTCGGAGACCGATTTGCTGCCGTTGTACGAATTTGAACCGGAAACGGAGCAGGTTCTCGATGCCCTGCTTCCGCGTTACATCGAATCCCGCATCTTCGCGGCAATGCTGCAGGCGGCGGCTTCCGAGCTCGCAGCCCGCCAGCGTGCCATGAAGTCCGCCGGTGACAACGCTACCGATTTGATCAAGAAGTACACGCGTCTTCGCAACACGGCCCGACAAGCCGAGATTACGCAGGAGCTTTCCGAAATCGTTGCCGGCGCCGACGCCCTAGCGTCCTAGCCAGCCGCGGATTCGGTTCGAAGCCGCACCTGCACCAAACAGATAAACTTAACCCCACGCCATCTACTGAGTGAAGTGAGAGAGATGACTGCCACTGCTACCGAACACGTAGCAACGGCCGGTGCCACCGGCCGCATTGCCCGTGTTATTGGTCCGGTTGTCGACGTCGAATTCCCGGCTGACGCAATCCCCTCGATTTATAACGCTCTGACCACCGAGATCACCCTCAACGGCCAGACCAAGACCATCACGTTCGAGACCTCCCAGCACCTGGGTGACAACCTTGTTCGCGCTATCTCCCTGCAGGCCACCGACGGACTCGTCCGCGGGACCACCGTGCAGGACACCGGTGCTCCGATCTCCGTGCCCGTTGGCGACGGCGTCAAGGGCCACATCTTCAACGTTCTCGGCAAGCCGCTGGACGTCGAAGAGTCCGAGATCAAGGCTGACGCCTACTGGCCGATCCACCGCAAGGCTCCGGCTTTTGCCTCCCTCGAGGGCTCCACGGAGATGCTCGAGACCGGCATCAAGGTCATCGACCTTCTCACCCCCTACATCAAGGGTGGCAAGATCGGTCTGTTCGGTGGCGCCGGCGTTGGCAAGACCGTTCTGATCCAGGAAATGATCACCCGTGTTGCCCGTAACTTCGGTGGTACTTCGGTATTCGCCGGTGTTGGCGAGCGTACCCGTGAAGGCAACGACCTCTGGGTTGAAATGGAAGAGGCAGGTGTTCTCAAGGACACCGCGCTTGTCTTCGGCCAGATGGATGAGCCGCCGGGAACGCGCCTGCGCGTTGCGCTTTCGGCGCTGACCATGGCGGAGTACTTCCGCGATGTGCAGAACCAGGACGTACTGCTCTTCATCGACAACATCTTCCGCTTCACGCAGGCCGGTTCGGAAGTTTCCACTCTGCTCGGCCGTATGCCGTCCGCAGTGGGCTACCAGCCGAACCTTGCGGATGAGATGGGTCTTCTCCAGGAGCGCATCACGTCTACCAAGGGCCACTCCATCACGTCAATGCAGGCCATTTACGTGCCCGCAGATGACTACACGGACCCGGCACCGGCCACGACCTTCGCACACCTGGACGCGACCACGGAACTTTCCCGTGAAATCGCTTCCCGTGGTTTGTACCCGGCCGTTGACCCGCTGACGTCCACCTCGCGTATCTTGGACCCCCAGTACATCGGTAAGGATCACTACAACACGGCCGTCCGTGTGAAGCAGATCCTGCAGAAGAACAAGGAACTCCAGGACATCATCGCCATCCTCGGTGTCGATGAACTGTCTGAAGAGGACAAGATCGTCGTATCCCGCGCTCGTCGCATCCAGCAGTTCCTGTCCCAGAACACCTACACCGCCAAGCAGTTCACCGGCGTCGAGGGCTCCACGGTATCCATCAAGGACACCGTCGAAGGCTTCACGGCAATCTGCGACGGCGAACTCGACCACATCGCAGAGCAGGCGTTCTTCAACGTCGGTGGCCTGGATGACGTTGAGCGTAACTGGGCCAAGATCCAGGAACAGACCAAGTAGTATGGCCGAGCTCGAGGTTGAGATTGTTGCAGCAGACCACTTCGTGTGGTCTGGCGCGGCCAAGATGGTAAAGGCCCGCACCAGCGATGGTGAAATCGGAATCCTGCCGGGCCACTCGCCGCTCTTGGCCATCATGGCCGCTGGCGAGCTGGCAATCCAGCCGGTTTCCGGTGACCGAATTGCGGTAGTCGTGGACGGTGGATTCTTCTCCGTTGACAACAACCGTGTGGTCATTGTCGCTGACAACGCCCAACTGGGCGAAGCGGCTACAGCGGGGATCCGATAGCAAGACCTTGATGGACGATTCCCTCATTCCGTTCATCGCCTTGGCGACGGCGTTTACGTTGCTGATTTTTACACTGTGCCTTTTCGGGGTGCGCCGCTTCAATTTGCGGCGTGCCCTGGGCACGGTCGATGCCTCCATTTGCACAGCTGGTAACAGTTGGCAGATGGGGGTTTGTCGTTATCAGGACAGTGAACTTGAGTGGTTTCGCCTGATGTCGCTGAGCGTGATTCCGAAGCACAGGTTCAAACGCAGTTCACTTGAACTCCTTGGCCGCCGTAAACCAACGGAAGACGAACTCGTCAAAGTCCAGCCCGACGTCGTGATCGTGGAGCTTCAGTACGAAGGCAACAAGTTCATGTTGGCCATGAATTTTGATGCTTACGCCGGACTGTCCTCGTGGTTGGAAGCCGGACCCGTCATCGGGGTTGGAACCTGGCGATAGCATTGTTTTCGAGCGGGGCTCCGGCCAGGGATTGGAAATACCATGTGCTTGGAGAAGAGAATCGCACCCTTTAGCATCCACCTTCCGCATGCTGTCCCGAGGTGGATTTCGTCGTCTCACGCTCCATCTGACGTGGGGTCGGGACGGTGAGCTTGGCTTTCAGGAGCCTCATCCGGCCGGCATGGTTCCGGATGGGCCGCCATCTGCGGAAATCGCCTTTCACCTTGCTCGTGCTGGTGGTGTTCGTATCAGTGTCCCTGGCAGCGGGCACCTTCTTTGCAGGTCCCCCTGAGTCATGGTTGCCGTTCGCCGGCGCAACGCTGGAGGGCCTGAAGGCCGGGCAGTGGTGGGCCATTTGGACGTCGTTGTTTTTCACGACGAATCCCTTGGCCTATGTCACGTCGATCTTGATGATCCTGTTCCTGCTAAGTCTCGCTGAACGCCGTTTCGGTGCGTTGAAGACCGCGGCCATCTTCTTAGGTAGCCAATTCGCCTGCGTATCCGCTTTCCTGATGATCACCCAGGTGGCGGTTTACGCCGATGATGGTTGGCTGTCGCGAATGGCCGACACAGCGCTTATCGGGCCTTATGGGGCTATCCTCGCGACCACTCTTGCTGCCAGTGGCCTCTTCTCGACCCTGTGGCAACGCCGCTTGCGTACCGCGGTCCTGGCCCTGTCCATTCTCTTGGTCCTCTATGTTGGCCATGCGGAGACGGTCATGGGTCTTATTGGCGCCCTTATAGGCCTAATTGCCGGGCTATGGACCCAGAGCAGCCGGGGGAGTCTTCAGTTGCGGCGTTCCACTGGCCGGGAGGTCCGGAATCTGCTCTCTCTCGTCACGGCGATTTTCGCCGTCGGTCCCTTGGTGGCTGCGGCGGCGAGCAGTCCATCCGGGCCGTTGGCCCTCCTGCGGGATGTGATTCTCAACCCGCTGCCCACCTTGAGCCAAGTGGAGGGCAATTGCGGCGGCACGATCGATGTAGCCTGCCTCGAAATAGCACGGCAAGGCCACCCCGGTCCTTTCGGCCTCGCCCTGGCAGTGGTACCGGTAGTACTGCTTCTTATCTGTGCTGACGGCATGCGTCGCGGCCGGCGGATGGCGCTGGGCATCGCGATCGGCGTGCAACTGTTGGTGGTGGCACTATCTGCGACGTACCTCGGTCTGTTTGCAGGCATAGCCCTGTCCCAAGGACGTCCTCGCGTGGGCGCGATGGACACCGCCATCGTGCACCTGATGCCGGTGGTTCTTGTTCCGTTGGTACTCGCCTCCTTGCTGTTTGCCTATCGTGGCCATTTCAGGGTGGAGTCTTCCTCCCGCTTACGACGCCGGGTCTTCTGGCTGGTTGGCATGACAGGCGGCATCCTCATCTTGGCTTATGCCGATGTTTGGCTTGCCTCCGGGGGAATGGCGCGCGACGGCGGTCTGTTGGGTTTAGCGGCTGAACTTGCCAGGCAGTACCTGCCGGTCCCGTTGCCGGCAGCGTATCGAAAGGTATTCGCAGACCGTGATGCCCTTGAAGTCTTCCTTTTCTCCTATTCGGGGACAGTTTTCTGGCTGGTGGCCTTGATAGGGGTCTGGGTGCTCCTGGTTCGGCGTCATCCCGCGGGAGCTATGGATCACCACGGCAGGGAGCGTGCGCGCGCCTTGGTCAAGGTTGGCGGCGATTCGCTCTCCTGGATGGCGCTTTGGGCTCCGAATAAATATTGGTTCAACCCCGAAGGTACCGGGGGAGTGGCGTATCAGCAGCACGGCCATGTGGCTCTTACCTTGGCTGGACCGTTTGGATCGCGTGAACAGCAGCAGGCTACCGTGGACGGATTCATGGAGGATTGCACGCGTCGGGCGCTGATACCGTGCCTGTACTCATGTACCGAGGAGCTATGGCCCGCGTTGGAGGCCAGGGGATTCCGCCGGGTGGCTGTGGCCCAGGAAACTCGGTTGCGTGTTCGGGAACTCGTCTTTCGAGGCAAAGAGTGGCAGAACGTGCGGACTGCCCTGAACCGCGCAGCCAAGATGGGGATCGAAGCTGTATGGGGCGCGTACGCAGACTTCCCGCACGGCATCAGGGCACAGGTGAGCGAGGTTTCGGAAGAGTGGGCCGCGACGAAGCGCATCCCTGAAATGGGCTTTACGCTGGGCGGCCTCGACGAGCTCGAAGACCCTGATGTTCTGTGTTGCGTCGCGGTGGACGCCTCTGGCCGTGTTTATGGGGTGACAAGTTGGTTGCCCGTCTTCGAAAACGGCAGGGTGGTCAGTTGGACCTTGGACTTCATGCGGCGTCGCAGTGGTGCCTTTCCAGGAGTCATGGAGTTCATGATCGCTTCGGCAGTGCTTCATCTGCGGGAAACGGTGGAAGTAATCTCGTTGTCAGGCTCGCCCCTGACGCCGGAGAAGAACGACATTGAACAGGCAGAGGGGTTGCCTGGAATATTGGAGGTGGTGGGACAAGCGTTGGAACCCGTTTATGGATTCAGGTCCCTTGCCTCGTTTAAATCACGGTTCCAACCGGAGTATCGGACCTTGTACATGTATTATCAGGACCCTTTGGATCTCCCGGCCGTGGGGCGGGCCCTCAGCCGGGCTTATCTTCCTGGATTGTCGGTCCGGCATTCAGCCCGGTTGCTGCGAACCTTGGTTGGTTGAAATCTCAACGTTTATTCGCGTTGCTTAATTCTAATTCGACACGCATGGCGGTTGCTATCCGATTCAGGTGGCGGGATTAAACGCATTGGCCCCGGAGTTTACCGGGGCCAATGAGTTACCAAAGTCTGCGGGTGCAGAAATCACCACATGGAACTAGACGACGGTGACACCTGTGGCCTGGGGACCCTTGGCGCCCTGACCGATCTCGAACTGAACCCGCTGGTTCTCGTCGAGGGTCTTGAAGCCGCCGGTCTGGATCTCGGAGTAGTGGACGAAGACGTCGCCATCTGCGTCATCAGGGGTAATGAAGCCGAAGCCCTTTTCAGCATTGAACCACTTGACGGTTCCCAGTGCCATGTATTTCTCCTCATTATGGAACATTAGTCCGGTACACCTCGTACCGGCCTTGTTGCTCCGCGAGAAGACCTGGATTCCATAAAGGCCGGGGCCCGCCGGGATTCGCAGAAGCTTCACGCTCGCAACACGTCTTGCGAGCATGAAAAACCACCTACACAAAGACTGCTATAACACTTTCATGTGCTCTGCCGGAGGTCAACGGTCTCTAGGGTAATTCAAGAAAATTTAGGGTAAAAAGAAGGTAACGGTGCACTGGCTATCCGAATCTGCATTGCTATGAGAACGCTTGGATTGCTAAGAGAGCCATTGGCCATTTCGCATGACGCCTGTGAGTTCAAGGTCTGCGTCGGTCACTATTATGTCCGCGCGGAGGCCCCGGCGCAGGCCACCTATCTCATCCGAGAGACCGAGGACAGCCGCTGGGACAGCAGTGGCTGAGCAGAGGGCATCTGTCAGTTCGACGCCGGCAGCAACAGTCTTGCGGACCACATCGAGGAGGGTGGCGGTTCCCCCGGCTATGGAGCCGGTGGCATCCAGCGTGGCGATGCCGTCGGTGACCGTGACGGAGGAAGGCCCCAGCACGTATTTTCCGTCCGACAGTCCCGCTGCTGCCATGGAATCGGTCACCAGGACGATATTGGCTGCTCCGACCAACTGGAATACCGTGGCAACGGTGCTCGGATCAAGGTGGACGCCGTCCGCGATCAGTTCCACCACCGCTTTTCCTTCTTGCGCGGCCCGAAGGCATGCAGCCACCGGGCCCGGCGCGCGGTGATGCATCGGAGGCATCCCATTGAAGAGGTGCGTGACGGTCGGCAGCGAGCTGACGCCGTCGAACCCTGCGGACTCCATTCCTTCGCGGGCGGCGGCCAGGGACGCCGCCGCGGTGGCGTCGTCGCAGTCCGTGTGGCCCAAGGAGGGCGTCACGCCGTGCGAGGTCATCAGGTCCACCAGCGCTGCGGCACCGGGCAGTTCCGGCGCGTAGGTCATGGTGGTCAGTTTCCCGCCCGCGGCGCCAGCGAGCTCCGCCATGAAGTCGAGATCCGGCTCGAGCAGGAAATCGGGGTTTTGCGCCCCGCATCTGGCATGGGAAAGGAACGGCCCTTCGAGGTGGATTCCTGCCACCAAGCCCTCATCGGCCAGCTGGACGTACAGCTCTATGCCGCGGAGGAGGTCCTCGCGCGGGGCCGTGACCATGCTGGCCAGGAAGGTGGTTGTTCCGGACCGGTGCAGGAAATCGACGGCCTGGCGGGCGGAACCCTCTTCTCCGCTGGGAAAGTCGCCGCCGTTACCGCCGTGACAATGAAGGTCTATGAGGCCCGGCAGAAGGTAACTTCCGCTCGGCACGCCCAGGCGGATCGCGCTCTGGAATCCGTCGAAAGCCTCAGGGTCGAAGCCGGCGGCTGGCCCCGCATACGCGATGCGGTCGCCGTCGATGGCGATCAAGCCGTCCTCCAGCACCTCACCGTCACTGACCAGCGTCCCCTTGACGATCTGATGGCTTGGCGCGGACGGAGAGGCAAAATGATCTGCGGCAGTCATGGTCTGAGTCTAGTAGCCTGCAGCCGCGGCCCTGGGAAAGGGCTTAGAACAGCCTTGACCCACTGTCATCCACACCACGCATGGCGTCATAATCCAGCGTGACGCAGTCGATGCCCCGGTCGTTGGCCAGCACCTTGGCCTGTGGCTTGATCTGTTGGGCAGCGAAGATTCCGCGCACCGGGGCGAGTAGGGGGTCGCGGTTGAGCAGTTCCAAGTAGCGGGTCAGCTGTTCGACGCCGTCGATGTCGCCCCTGCGCTTCAACTCGATGGCCACGGTCGCCCCTGTGGCGTCCCTGGCGAGAATATCCACGGGGCCGATGGCAGTGAAGTACTCACGCCGGATCAGCGAGAAGCCCGTGCCCAGCGTTTCTATCTGCTCGGCGAGGAGGCGTTGCAGGTCTGCTTCGACGCCGTCCTTGATGAGTCCCGGATCGGTCCCGAGTTCGTGGGAGGAGTCGTGCAGGTGCTCATAGATGTTGATGATGAGGCGGTCGTCGGCTTTGGCTGACTGGACTGTCCACTGCTCAATCACCCCGGATTCGAGGTCAGTGTCCTCGGGCGTGCCCACACGGAGCTTGGCGGGCGGACTCATCCAGTTCAGCGGCTTGTAGGACCCGCCGTCCGAATGCACCAGGACCGAACCGTCGGCCTTGACCACAAGGAGCCGCGTGGCCAGGGGGAGGTGGGCCTTCAAACGGCCGACGTAATCAACAGAACAACGGGCTATGACGAGTCGCACGCGGCCAACATTACCGTGTGGATGGCACATGCTGGGGCAGAATGGAACCATGCCCCGCTCCAACCGACCCCGCCGCAACACGTCCACTGGGCGAGGCGCCAAGCCGGCGGGCAAGTGGATGGAACCTCCCGTCGAACTGGATCTTGAGCGTGCACGGGGCGGCATTGTCCGGCGGGAAAGTGCCCCGGACGGCGAATGGGTAGTCCGGACCATGACGGCCAAGAAAGCGGAGAAGCAGTACATCTGCCCGGGTTGCTCCACGGCCATCCTGCCCGGCGTTGCGCATTTGGTGGTGTGGTCCGATAGCCATCTGTTCGGACAAGCCGCCGGCTTGGCCGAACGTAGGCATTGGCACACGAACTGCTGGGCTTCCCGGACGTACCGCTACCGCTGATGCCCGTAGGCTTGGAAGCATGACTTTCGACCCCGCATCGTTCGTTTTCGCTTCCCAGGATGCTCCGTCCGGCATCCGCGCGTCCACGGTATTGCCCGCCCGGCGGGAAAATGTGGAGTTCACCACACAGGACGGGAAGGTCTTGGTGGGGGAGCTTGCGCTGCCCGAATCAGGGGAGATCAGCGCCACCCTCATCACGCTTCACCCGTTGCCGACGCACGGGGGGTTCATGGACTCTCACGTCTACCGGAAAGCCTCGTACAGGCTTCCCGCACTGGCCGGGATTGCTGTTCTCAGGTTCAACACCCGCGGCACGGCATCGCCTCGAGGAGTCAGTGACGGCGAGTTTGAGGAGGGTATCGGCGAGCGTTACGACGTCGAAGCCGCCGTGCGTTTCGCAGTGGAACGGGGCCTGCCAAACCGCTGGCTGGTTGGCTGGTCCTTCGGCACCGAACTTGCCCTGATGTATGGGGCTTCGGAGCCAGTCGCATCACAGATCGAAGGTGCTGTGCTGTTGTCTCCACCGTTGCATCGGGCCACCGACGTCCACCTGAAAGAGTGGGCAGCCTCGGGCAAACCCCTGACCGTCCTGGTACCGGAGCACGACGACTACTTGCAGCCAGCCGAGGCACACCGCCGCTTCAGCGTGGTTCCCCAGGCGAGGGTGGTGGGCGTCGACGGCGCCAAGCACCTTTGGGTCGGCGAGAAGTATGCGGCGCGCGTGTTGGACGAGATTGTCGACGACGTGACGGCGGCAGGGGCGGGAGTGGACGGACTGCCCCGGGAGTGGGCGGGGCCGGTCGCGACTGGTTAGCCCGGTCGCGACGGGTTAGTGCCGGTCGCGACTGGTTAGCCCGGTCGCGACGGCATAGCTCGGTTGCGACGGCATAGCCCGGTCGCGACGGGCTAGTGGCGGTCCTGCCGCACAATGAAGACTTCCTTGATCAGCAGCATGGTGGCCGCGGCCGTTGGGATCGCGATCAACGCCCCGAGGACGCCGAGCAAGCTGCCGCCGGCGATCACGGAAATCACTGCTACGGCTCCGGGCACTGCGACTGCCCTCTGCATGATGCGTGGGGAGATGAAGTAAGCCTCGAACTGCAGGTAGGCAAAGTAGGCAATTGCGTAAACCACTGCGGTCTGCCAGCCGGCCGTGAGGGCCACCAAGATGACCACCACTGCTGCGATGAGCCCACCCACCAAGGGTATGAACGCCAGCAGGGCCACCACGAAGGCCAACAGAACACTGAAGGGGATGCCTAGGATGGTCATGACAATGAAGGCAAATGCGGCGTTCAAGAGCGCAACACAGACTTGGCCGATGACGTAGTTACCCACGGAATCGGTGATGGCCTCGGAAAGCGCCTCTACCCTCGGGCGGCGCGATCGAGGCGCCAGGCGGTAGCCCCATTTCTTCATGGAGGGCAGTGCTGCAAGGAAGTAGAGGCTGAGAACCAGGACGATCAGCGAGCCGAACAGGCCGTTGGCCACAGTTGAGCCGAAGCCGACAACGCCGCCGAAGATGCCGCCCATGGCCTGGGGATCCTTGACGAACTTGTCCAGTTCAGTGGTGATGCGGTCCCTGATTCCGAACTGGCTATCGACGCTACGGAAGAAGTCAGAGTTGAGGAAGCTGCGAATCCACTCCGGCCCTTGGCGGACGATCTCCGAGACCTGTTCGACGATGGTCGGGATCAACGTGGCAAAGAACCCGGCCACGGCCAGCACCAGGACGGAGACGGAAATAAGGATGCCGGCCGGCCGCGGGACTTTGTGGTTCTCGAGCCACCGGACCACGGGATCCAGCCCCAAAGCGATGAAGAGCGCTGCGACAATCCACAGGATGAGCTGCGTGGTGTTGCTGGCGATGTAAAAGACGGCAAGGGCAGCACCGACGCCGGCCGTGCCCAGGAATCCTACGTAGAGCGGGTGCTGCGATGAGATCCGCGGGCCGGGGGAGCCGAAGCCGTGATCATCCTCGGTTTCGGTGTCCGTGCCGTAGCCCTCACCGGTCTCCTCCGGGGGCATCTCGAAGCGCATGCGGGTCCGCGCTCCCGGGATGGGCTGGCGTAACCGGCGGCTGATCGCGGCCAGTCGCCCCGTCCGTACCGGCGGGTTGGCGGAGATACCGTCGACTGGGGCATCCGCAGCGCTTGACCCGGTCTCATCGGCGGGACGGGGCTCCAGATGGTCTTTCACGCGGTGTACAGCCTTTTCTTCGAGGGAACGGGTTTGGATTTGGGACGGAACACAGCAGCAATGAGCAAGTAATTGACGCTTAAGTGCCCGGATGTCCTGCGGATATCATGATCATCGCCACACTATCAGCAGCCGCGAATCACGCAGCGGCTGCGCCACGGCGCGGTTTGGAGGGCCTTGACAAGGACCCCCGATCTGACTCCGTGATAACAAAACGGTTACCCTTAAAGTTCAACGACCGCTGATGATAGGTGATCCTGTGCGTTTGAAGACTGCAGCCTTGCTGGTGCTGCTGGGCCTGCTGACGATGTTGGCCGGCATCGGCCAGCTGACTTTTTGGGCCCCTCCAGAGACCGTGACAGCTTCGGTTCCCGGCGACACCAAGGCCGCCCCGCTGACTGTGATCGATCAAAAACTGATTTCCCAGCACGACGGGCCGGTGAAGATCAAGATCCAAGGTGACGGCAACTTCGTTGTCGCTACGGGTCGTCCCGACGACGTCCAAGCTTGGGTTGGCAAAACCGCCCACAATACCCTGACTGGTGTTTCCGAGGACCAGAAGTCGCTCCAAGTGACCTCCTCCGACGGAGAAGCCAAGGCTCCATCGCCTGCCGGATCGGATCTGTGGGTGAGCACCGAGAACGGCAGTGGCGAGCTCGACTACACGTGGAACCCGCCTGCTGACGGAGACTGGTCACTCCTGGTGGCCAGCGACGGTACCAAGCCGGCGCCTTCGGCAATTTCCATGACGGTTCCCAACCACGCCACCACGCCCTGGGCTGTCCCCTTCATCGTCTTGGGCATCATCATCATGCTGGCAGGAATCGCACTGCCATTCATCACCAAGACGCTGTCCAACCGGAAGAACAACAACGACGGCGAAGGTCCGGACGGGGGAGCGAAAACCAGCACGCTTCCTGCCCAGTCGGGCGCCCTTCCGGCCACGGATGCCAGCCGTCGTCGTGGCTCCGAAACTGACGGGCCTGCGTTGAGGGTGACGGCAGTCGCTGCCGCGCTTGCAGCTGTCATGGTCGGTGGCACCGCTATTGCAGCGCAAGCTGATACGTCCCCAGCCCCGGAACCGAGTTCCACCAGCACCGCGAGCCCGAGTTCCAACAGCACCGCGAGCCCGAGTTCCAACAGCACGGCGAGCCCAAGCTCCAGCAGCACGGCGAGCCCAAGCTCCAGCAGCACCGTGAGCCCGTCGGCCGATGCTTCCTCTCCGGCGGGGAAGGGCACGCCGGTCATTCTCGAATCACAACTGCAGCGCATCCTCGAGCAGGTAGCGAGCACCGTTGACGCCGCAGATGCCGCCAAGGACGCCGCGAAGCTGGCGCCCAGGGTTGACAAGATGGAGCTCTTGGTCCGGACGCAGAACTACAAGATCCGCTCCACCGTCTCTGCATATGAACCCCGGATGCCGATCCGCGCCACCAAGCTTCAAAGCAGCGTCATCAGCACCAAGCGCGATTGGCCCCGCACGGTCTACGCCCTGACCCAAGGCGACGGCAACGTGGTTCCCCAGGTGCTGACCTTGGTGCAGCTCTCACCGCGCGAGAACTACAAACTGTGGGGTAGCGCACCGCTCCAGCCCGGCACGAACTTCCCGTCCTTCCCGGCTCCCCGCGAAGGGACGGCGGCCATACAAGCCAGCGACAAGACCGGCTTGGAATACAGCGGCAACGAAGCATTGGGCATTTTGTCGGAGATGCTGACGAATCCTGTTTCGCCGAACCGCAGCAAGCTCGCCGACGGTCAGGCATCGCCATATATCGCCGGCGCCCTCGCCTACCAGGCGGACACGGTCAAAAGCGGTACCAGCGCCAACTTCACCTTCACGCACACCCCGGTCACCAACCAGACCGTGGTACTCCGTACCGCTGATGGTGGTGCACTTGTGGTGGGCCGCCTCGACTTCTCCTTTGAAGGAACACCGAAGTCCGCAGGCGACAAGCTCATACTCCAGGACGATTCGGCAGTGTTTGCCGGTGGCAAGGAAACCACCACGGGAATGGTCTTGAAGTTCGCGGAGTCAGTTGCGGTCTACATTCCCCCGGCAGGTTCTTCTGATCCGATGAAGCTGGTCGCGGCTACGCGTGGGCTCGTGGGCGCCAGCTTCAAGTAGGAAATGCCCCAGGCAGGGCAGCGGCTAGAGTGGACGGTATGAGTTCGCCCGGATACCGACCCACTCCAGCCGCTGCCAGCCAGCTCAACCTTCGCGGCGCCGTCGACCTCTCGACGTTGCGGCGCCCCGCCTCCCCGCCTGCGTCGCCACCGGCGGCGCCCCCGGGCGGAACCGCAGCCGCACCACCGGCAACTGACGACGCCGGCACCGCGCCACTTCGGGTGGACGCCAATGAATCGAACTTTCAGGATCTTGTGCAGTTGTCAGCCCAGATCCCCGTCCTGTTCCTGTTGTGGTCCAGGTACGCGCCCGAGTCCCCGGCGGTCCTTGACGCCGTTGAGCGTGTCGTCCTCACTTACGGCGGCCGCTTGGTCCTTGCAGCCGCCGACGTTGATGCTTTCCCGCAGTTGGCGCAGGCTTTCCAAGTGGACGCAGTCCCCACGGCCGTCGCCGTCATCAAGGGCCAGCCCGTGCCCCTGTTCCAAGGCCCTGCGGACGACGCACAAATCGGCAGCCTGGTGGAGGAACTGCTGAAGGTCGCGGCCGCCAATGGCGTGACCGGAACCATCGGCGACGGGGGACCGGCCCAGGACGCGGGTCCCGCACCTCTGCCACCACTGCATCAGGCAGCCATTGACGCTATTGAGGCCGGCGACTACGCCGCTGCTGCCGCCGCCTACAAGCAGGCCCTTCTTGACCAACCCGCAGACGCCGATGCAAAAGCGGGCCTTGCCCAGGTTGAGCTGATGGCCCGGTTGGAGTCGCTCAGCGCGCGAGCAGCGGAAAGCCTCCGGGAGCTGGCGGCCACAGAGCCGGACAATCTGGAGGCACAGTTGGGGGTTGCGGACCTTGACGTGTCCGGTGGCCACATCGAGGACGCCTTCAACCGGATCATCTCCTTTATCGGCAGGAACTTTGGACCGGAGCGTGATACGGCCCGGATACGCCTCCTTGAGCTCTTCGAAGTAGTGGGCAGCTCTGACGAGAGGGTCGCCAAAGCCCGCCACGGCCTGGCAAGGGTGCTGTTCTAGTGCCGTCCGCACTGTTCACGCCCATCGAACTGCGGTCGCTGACCATCCCCCATCGGGGCTGGGTCTCGCCGATGTGCCAGTACAGCTGTACTCCCGAAACCGGGGAGGGGGTGCCCAATGATTGGCATCTGATGCATCTTGGCTCTTTCGCTGCCGGTGGTGCCGCACTCATGCTGACGGAGGCGGCCGCCGTGAATGCGGCCGGTCGTATCAGCCCCCGGGATGCAGGGCTGTACACCGACGAGCAGGCGGCGGCGTGGGAGCGGATAGTCCACTTCGTGCACCAGCACGGCGCAGTGGATTGCAAGATCGGGGTCCAACTGGCGCACGCCGGACGCAAGGGATCAACGTATTGGCCTTTCGCCGATCGCTCCGGTTCCGTGCCGGCTGACGACGGCGGTTGGGTGACTTCCGGTCCCTCAAACCAGCCCTTCGAGGGGTATGCGCCGCCTGTGGCCATGTCCGAGCAGGAAATCGAAGGTGTTGTGGCCGACTTCGCAACCGCCGCAGGCCGTGCGGTTGCCGCAGGTTTTGACACCGTGGAGATCCATGGTGCCCATGGCTACCTTCTCCATCAGTTCCAAAGCCCGCTGATCAACACCCGAACAGACAAGTGGGGCGGAAGCGAAGAAGGCCGGAACCGGTTGATGCTCACGGTGGTTGACGCCGTCCGGGATGTCATCCCTGATTCGATGCCGCTGCTGTTGAGGATCTCTGCGACCGACTGGGCCGAAGGGGGCGTGGATGTTGAGGCGTCGGTTCGTTTGGCCCGGGCCGCAGCGGAGCGGGGCGTGGACCTGGTTGATGTTTCCAGTGGTGGCGCCGTTGCCCATCAAAAGATCCGTGCGGTGCCCGGTTACCAGGCAGGGTTCGCCGAGCAGGTTAAGCGCGACGCCGGTGTCAGGACCGGGGCGGTGGGACTCCTTACGAGCCCTGCGCAGACCGAGGACATTGTGGCCAACGGCAGGGCCGACGCGGTCTTTATGGCCCGCGCCGCGTTGCGGGATCCGCATTGGTGGCTGAGGGCAGCTTACGAGCTTGGCTACGACATTCCCTGGGTTCCGCAATACCAGAGAGCTGTTCCGCGCCACGGTTTCTAGATCCCTTAATGTCGGACATGGGATATCCTGTCAGCTCGCAGCCTTAACCAAGGAAAGGTCAGGACGATGGAAGTTGTCATTCTCCCCGGCGCCCACCAGATAGGTGTCCTGGCAGCTGATGCCATCGAGGCACTGGTGCGCCGGAAGCCTCATGCCGTGCTGGGCTTGGCTACCGGCTCATCTCCCTTGCCGATCTATGACGAGTTGGCGCGCCGCCATGAAGCGGAGGGCTTGGACTTTAGCCAAGCGCAAGGCTTCTCGTTGGACGAATACGTAGGACTGGAACCCGGGCACCCTGAGTCTTACCGCGAGGTCATCCGCCGCGAGTTCACTGATCGCGTGAACATTGCTCCGGAGAATGTTCACGGTCCCAACGGCGCCGCACCGGACCTTGAAGCGGCATGCCAGGAATACGAGGATGCCATCAAGGCAGCGGGCGGAGTGGACCTGCAGATCCTCGGAGTCGGGACCGATGGGCACATCGGCTTCAACGAGCCGGGGTCGTCGTTGGCATCAAGGACCCGGATCAAGACGCTGATCGAGCAAACACGCAAGGACAATGCCCGTTTCTTCGACAGCATCGACGACGTTCCGCACCACGTGGTGACCCAAGGCCTGGGGACCATCATGGACGCCCGTCACGTCCTGCTGGTTGCGACCGGCGCCCAGAAGGCCCAGGCGGTCCGCGACTTCGTCGAGGGTCCCGTCGCGGCCATCTGTGCCGCATCAGTGCTGCAGTTGCATCCGCACGCCACGATCCTGGTGGATGAGGCCGCCGCTTCCTCCTTGAAACTGGCCGACTACTACCGGCACACGTACGACAACAAGCCAGAGTGGCAGGGACTCTAGACGGTAAGATGGTGGGCATGACTACGCTTCCTCCGGATCCATTCGAAAACGACCCCATGCGCGAGCTTTCCGGAGCCGGAACGTCCACCGCCACCATTGAGCGCGAGGAAACGCGCCCGGAAGTGGAGCCCGGCGACCGTGAGCGGTTCTCCCACTATGTCCGCAAGGAAAAGATCATGGAGTCGGCCATGACGGGCGACCCCGTGATCGCTCTGTGCGGCAAGGTCTGGACCCCGGGTCGGGATCCCAAGAAGTTCCCGGTGTGCCCGGAGTGCAAGGAGATCTACGATGGTCTCCGCCCGGGTAAAGACGGTGGAGACAGCGGCCCAGGCAACTCCAAGTAGTGAGTGGGACAGAAACTCTTTTTGGTGGTCCATCGCTCCCTCCGGCGTACCCTGAACGGGCTGCCTGGGGGACTGCGCAGAAGCTCCGTGCGTGGCAGCAGGAGGCGCTGGATCTCTACATGGCCCGGCATCCAAAGGACTTCCTTGCCGTAGCGACGCCGGGCGCAGGTAAGACCACATTTGCCTTGCGCATTGCCACCACGCTGCTCGATGCCGGCGTCGTGAACCGGGTGACCATCGTTGCGCCAACGGACCACCTGAAACGGCAGTGGGCAGACGCGGCCGCGAAGGTAGGGGTCGCAATCGACCCCAACTTCAAGAACTCCGACGGCCAGCACGGACGGGGATTCGTGGGTGTTGCCGTTACCTATGCCCAGGTTGCCAGCAAGCCCATGCTGCATCGTGCCAAAACCGAGGCAGCCCGCACGTTGGTGATCTTGGACGAAATCCACCACGGTGGCGAAGCTTTGTCCTGGGGCGACGGCCTCCGGGAGGCCTTCGACCCCGCCACCCGCCGGCTTTCCTTGACGGGTACGCCGTTCCGCTCTGACACTTCACCCATTCCGTTCGTCGAATATGCCGAGGACAGGGACGGCATCCGGAGGTCCAAGGCGGACTACACCTACGGCTATGGCAATGCGCTGCGCGACCACGTGGTGCGTCCCGTGCTTTTCATGGCCTATTCCGGGCAGATGCGTTGGCGGACCAGCGCAGGGGATGAGATGGCCGCTTCACTCGGCGAAGCCGCGGTGACCAAGGACATCACGTCCCAAGCCTGGCGTACCGCACTTAACCCCGCCGGGGAGTGGATTCCGGCTGTTCTGGCAGCAGCGGATAAACGCCTTAGCGAGGTGCGGCGGACCGTTCCCGACGCCGGTGGCCTGGTCATCGCCACGGACCACGACGACGCCCGCGCGTATGCAGGACAACTGAAGAAAATCACCGGACAATCGCCCACGGTGATCCTCTCGGACGACTCCAAAGCATCCAACAAGATCGAGGAATTTTCTGCAGGGGACAAGCGCTGGATGGTGGCCGTCCGCATGGTCTCCGAAGGGGTGGACGTTCCCCGACTTTCGGTGGGCGTCTACGCGACGTCGACGTCGACGCCGCTGTTCTTTGCCCAAGCCGTGGGTCGTTTCGTGCGTGCCCGGAAGAGGGGCGAGACGGCGTCGGTATTCCTTCCTTCCGTTCCGCCCTTGATGATCTTGGCGAACACCATGGAAGCGGAGCGTGACCACGCCCTGGACCGGCCGGAGAAGGACGACGACGGGCTGTTCAGCCCCGAAGAGAACCTCATGGCCGAAGCGAATCGGGAAGACAAAGCCTCCGACGAGCTCACCAAGGGCAAGTTTGAGGCGCTGGATTCGCAGGCGTCCTTTGATCGGGTGCTGTTCGACGGCGGCGAGTTCGGCACGGGCGCGGACATCGGTTCGGATGAAGAGCTGGATTTCCTGGGCATACCGGGCCTGCTGGACGCCGAGCAGGTAGGCACGCTTCTGCGTCAGCGCCAACACGAACAGCAGTCCCGGAAGAAGCGTCAATCACCGTTGGCTGCTGCGGCCGCTCCGGCCATCCCTGACCACCGGATGTTGATGGACCTGAGGAGCGAACTGGCCAAGAATGTCGCCGCTTGGTCGGCCCGCACCGGGACACCCCACGGCGTGGTTCACACCAAGCTGCGGGAAGTCTGTGGCGGCCCTGCTGTTGCCCAGGCCAACGAGGAGCAATTGCAGGCACGCCTGCGCAAGCTCCAGGACTGGTTCATCGGCAGGAAGTAACCGGTCCCGCGTCAATGAAGGCGGGACTAGTCCCGTTCCACCTCGACGCCGGCGTCTTCCATTTCCTCATACGCGTCGCTGAGGTCCTGGGCGATGCCGGCGGTGAGGCCTGCGACGACGGTGGTGGTGTACCCGGCCTGCACGGCATCGATCGCCGTTGCCTTGACGCAGTAATCCGTTGCCAAACCCACCACCACGACTTCTTCGACGTCGTGGCTTTGCAGCCAGTCATCCAATCCGATGGCGTCCTCATCGATTGCCTCTGGTTCCAGGGCACCGGCCTTGAGGTCGCCGGTGGGGACGTCGTCCTCGGGGGCCAGGATGCCCTCGAATCCGGAATAGGCCGCGGTGTACTGTCCCTTGCGGAAATAGGCTTGGATGTACTCCGGGTCCAAGTCCTCGTGCAGTTCCGCGCCTTTGGTCCGTGCACGGCAGTGCGGAGGCCAGGAGTCCACCATGTCCGGTTCGTCGGAGAAGTGGTTGCCGGGCTCTATGTGCCAGTCCTGGGTTGCCACGATGTGATCGAAGTTTTGCTGGTGGGCGTCGAGGTACTCCGTGATGGCAGCGGCTACGGCAGTTCCACCATCCACGGCCAACGCGCCGCCTTCACAGAAATCGTTTTGGACGTCAACAATGATCAGGGCGCGGGACATCAGTTCTCCTCGTACACAGTGGGGATGGCTGGCTCGCCTCGCTGCAACCGGTTCACGACCGGTGGCAACTCGGCCATGCTCGCGGTGTGGCGTTGCTTGGCACGGATGACGCCCTCGGGGCCTGTCCATCCGGGCAGGACCTGGCCGTTCTTGACGAACTGGTGCAGCAATGAGCGGTCGTTGCCGTCGTCCTCGGGACGGTGCCCGATGCCAACGAGCTCGTGGGTGGCGCGGCCGCGTTCGTTGAGCTTGCGGAGGGCGTATTTGCGCCCTCCCATGCTGACCTTGTTTTTGGCGGCCTTCGCTACCGGGATGAACTCGCCGGAGTCGTCGGTCCTGCTGACAAGCTTGTAGACCATGCTGGCCGTGGGAGCACCGGACCCCGTGACCAGCGAGGTCCCCACGCCATAGGAGTCGACCGGAGCCGCTTGGAGGGCTGCAATCGCGAACTCGTCCAGGTCCGAGGTCACCACGATCCGTGTGTTGACGTTCCCCAAGTCATCAAGCAATTGCCGCACCCACTGCGCTTGGGCAATGAGGTCACCGGAGTCCAGTCGGACCGCCCCCAGCTTGTCGCCGGCAAGTTCGACGGCGGTACGGACCGCTGTCTCGACGTCGTAGGTATCCACGAGCAGCGACGTCCCGGGACCGAACGCCGCGATTTGGGCCTCGAATGCCTCGCGCTCCGTGTCGTGGAGAAGAGTGAAGGAGTGCGCTGCCGTGCCGACTGTCTTGATGCCGTAGCGTCGTCCGGCCTCGAGGTTGGACGTGCTGGCAAAGCCTGCGATGACAGCGGCGCGTGCCGCCGCCGTCGCCGATTCTTCCTGGGTGCGCCGGGAGCCCATTTCGATGCATGGCCGCGAGCCGGCCGCCGAGGTCATCCGCGACGCCGCCGAGGCAATGGCGCTGTCGTGATTGAGGACCGAGAGAATGAATGTTTCCAGGATGCAAGCCTCGGCGAACGTGGACTCGACGATCAGGATGGGGGAGTTGGGGAAGTAGGCGTCGCCTTCGGCGTAACCCCAAATGTCGCCACTGAACTCGTAGTTGGCCAAGTAGTCCAACGTTTCCTGGTTGACCACGTTATTGCGCTCAAGGAAGGCCAGTTCGGCGTCTCCAAAGCGGAAGTCGGCAATGCCCTCCAGGAGGCGCCCGGTGCCTCCCACCACGCCGTAACGGCGGCCGTCCGGCAGGCGGCGCGCGAAAGCTTCGAAGACTGAGCGGCGATGCGCAGCACCTGAATGCAGGGCGGCCTGGAGCATCGTCAGTTCGTAGTGGTCGGTGTACAAGGAAGTTGCGGGGTGGTCCCAGGAAGAGGCTCTACTCACGGATTCACTCTAGTGCGCGCCGCCATAGAATGGACAGATGACCCCTAGCGTTGCGTACGGCACGGACATTGATCAGCGGACGGACACTGCACAACAGACCTCCACCGATGTCCTCACTGCTCCGGACATTCCTTGGAACCTCGTGATCTGGAACGATCCCGTCAACCTCATGAGTTACGTGAGTTATGTCTTCCAGAGCTATTTCGGCTACTCGGAGGCCAAATCGCACAAGCTCATGATGGAGGTCCACAAAAAGGGCCGGTCCATTGTGGCGCACGGCAGTAAGGAACAAGTGGAGCAGCATGCGGTAGCCATGCACGGGTTCGGCCTCTGGGCGACAGTTGAAAAGGCTGCCAGCGGCAACGAGACACCGGGAAAGGGCGGCCGCCAGCGTGGCTAAGGCATTCAAATACGGACTCAAGGGCATCACCGGGCACCTGGAACCGGCGGAGCGGGACTTGCTGCGCGGTTTGCTGGACGATGTCATCTCCATGCTGGAATCGGACGTGCGGGAAAACGAGGATCCGCTGGCAGCACTCATCGGCCTGGACATGGACGCCAAGAAGCCCAGCGATCGCGCCCTCCTGCGGCTCTTGCCCAACGTCATGAAAGACGACGACGCCGGTTCCCTCGAGTTCCGGCAGCTCACCGAGCGCTCTGTCAGGGAAAGCAAGATCGGCGCGCTCAAAGCCACCGCACTGGGCTTGGACAAGAACGACCTTGTCCTGACCGGTGAAGAGGCGGCCCGCTGGTCCATGGCCCTCAACGATGTGCGGCTGGTCCTGGCTGAGCGGTTGGACATCCGCGATGAGGCGGACGCCGACCACATCCACAGCATGCAGGACTGGAGCCAGGCTGAGGATGTGGAGAGCTACCTGGCCTTGGTCTATAACTTCACCACCTGGCTGCAAGAGTCTTTGGTGCAGTCGATGATCTCCGCCAGGCAGGCGCAGTCCTGATAGGAGATGCCGGCCCCGGACCGTCCGGTGTGACGCATCCGACACGAGGCGGTGGACACAGGTAATGGCCGGACACCAAGGGAAGCCTTATTCTCGAATAATTATGACTTCAGCATCGGGCAGTTCATCAGGCGACGCCCCCGTAGGGGCCCGTCCGATCGGGATCTTTGACTCCGGCGTCGGCGGCCTCACGGTGGCCCGCTCCATTATCGACCAGCTTCCCAATGAATCGATCCTCTACGTGGGTGATACCGCGAACGGTCCTTATGGGCCGCTGCCCATTGCCGAAGTGCGGGCCAATGCCCTCGGGGTCATGGACGAACTTGTGGATTCCGGCGTAAAGCTACTGACTATCGCCTGTAATTCCGCATCGGCGGCGGTGCTTCGTGACGCGCGCGAGCGGTATACCGCCCGGTACGGCATTCCCGTCATTGAGGTCATCCAACCGGCCGTGCGGAGGGCAGTCTCGGCCACGCGTTCGGGCAGGATCGGAGTTATCGGCACGTCCGCGACGGTAGGCTCCAGGGCGTATGAGGATACGTTCGCCGCGGCACCTGACCTCACCATTACCTCTGCAGCCTGTCCGGCGTTCGTGGAATTCGTTGAAGCCGGCATCACCACCGGGCCGGGCCTTCTGGCGGCTGCCAACGAATATCTCCAACCGCTCAAGGACGCGGGTGTGGACACTGTGGTGCTTGGGTGCACGCACTATCCCTTGTTGACCGGCGTTATCTCCCTCGTCATGGGCGAGGACGTGACACTGGTTTCCAGCGCCGAAGAAACAGCCAAGGACGTGTACCGGGCGCTGGCCACCCACGGAATCCAGCGGACGGCAGCCAGCGCGCCCAGCCACGAGTTCGTCGCTACCGGCGATGCCGCAGGTTTTGAAACACTTGCCAGGCGCTTCCTGGGCCCTGAAGTCCTTTCCGTGAAGCACGTGGACCACGTGGCGGCCCAATACCCCACCGGCAGTCTCGCCCGTATTACACCGGAAATGTTGCAAGCCGCCCGTGCTGGTTCCGGCCTGTCGCGGCGCTCCTACTTCGTCCAGCCGGACGGCCTCCCGCCCGTGGATCCCGCTACGGGCTTGGGACGTGGCCTGTGAAACTGACTATCGTCGGCTGCACCGGTTCGTTTCCCGGTCCCGGCTCACCGGCGTCGTGCTATCTGGTGACCGCCCACGACGGCGAACGTCAGTGGAAAATCGTGATGGACCTCGGCAGCGGGGCGCTCGGTGCCATCCAGCGGTACACGGATTTGGAGGACATCGACGCGATTTTCCTCACCCACCTGCATCCGGACCACTGCATGGACCTGTGCGGATTGCACGTGGCAGTCCGGTGGAAGCCGGGCGGCTGGGGCCGCGACAGGATCCCCGTGTGGGGTCCTGCCGCGACGGCGGACAGGATGGCTACCGCCTACGGGCTGGACTTGGATCCGGGCATGCACGAGGAATTCGATTTCACGCACTGGGCCGAGCGCCAGCCGGTAACGGTGGGGCCTTTCACGGTGACTCCCTTCGCGGTTAACCATCCGGTGGAGGAAGCCTATGGTTTGCGGGTCACTGCCACTGAACCCGGCAAAGACGGCGTAACGGTCACGCGCACGCTGGCCTATTCGGGTGACACTGATTCGTGTTCCGGCTTGGAAGACGCGGCGCGGGACGCGGATCTTTTCCTGTGTGAAGCAGCCTTCGAAGAAGGCCGCGATGACGCGATCAAGGATGTGCACCTGACGGGGAAGCGCGCGGGTGAGGCCGCCACGAATGCAGGTGCCAAGCGCCTGCTCCTGACGCACATTCCCGTGTGGACCTCCCACACCAAGGTGATGTCCGAGGCCAAGCCTGTCTTTTTGGGGGACGTTGCTGTGGCGGTCGCCGGAGTCCATTACACGATCTAGGCATGGCTAAGCTTGAGGCATGACTTCTGAAGCTACAGCCATACCCGTGACCCGCGCCGACGGCCGGACTCCTGACCAGCTCCGCCCCATCAGCATCACCCGGGGCTGGTCCAAGCAGGCCGAAGGTTCGGCGCTCATCGAGTTCGGCAACACCCGGGTGCTCTGCACGGCTTCCCTGACAGAGGGCGTGCCGAGGTGGCTCAAGGGTGAGGGCCGCGGCTGGGTCACGGCGGAATACGCCATGCTTCCCCGTGCAACCAACACCCGGTCCGCCCGTGAGTCCGTCAAGGGAAAAATCGGCGGCCGCACCCATGAAATTTCACGCTTGATCGGGCGATCGCTGCGCTCCATCATCGACACCAAGGCGCTGGGCGAGAACACGATAGTCCTGGACTGTGACGTCCTCCAGGCCGACGGCGGTACACGTACCGCGGCGATCACGGGCGCCTATGTGGCACTTGCCGAGGCCATCCGCTTCGCCCGCGAGAACAAGTTGATCGCCCGCAACGCCGAGCCGTTGGTGGATACCATCGCCGCAGTGTCCGTGGGAATTATTGATGGCGTGCCCATGCTGGACTTGCCGTACGTCGAAGATGTCCGGGCAGAGACCGACATGAACGTCGTGGTGACCGGCTCGGGCAAGTTCGTGGAAGTCCAAGGGACCGCGGAGGGTGCCCCGTTCGACCGTGACGAGCTCAACGCCTTGCTGGACCTCGCACTGCTCGGTACCAGCCAGTTGTCGGTCATCCAGCGCGAGACCCTGGCGGAAGCGCCGTGAGCGCTGACTTGTCCCAAGGCACAACTCCGCGCCTGGTCCTGGCCACGCACAACAAAGGCAAGTTGAAGGAACTGCGGGAGCTCCTGCGCGGCCAGGTGCCAGGGCTCGACGTCGACACCCAAGTGGTGGACGCCGGCGCGGTAGGGGCTCCGGACGTCGCCGAAACAGGAGTGACGTTCGCGGAAAATTCACTGCTGAAAGCGAGATCGGTGGCCATGGCCACCGGCCTGGTGGCAATTGCTGACGACTCCGGGTTAGCCGTGGACGTCCTTGGAGGCGCTCCCGGGATCTTTTCCGCACGCTGGTCAGGCCGGCACGGAGATGACGCGGCCAACCTGGACCTGCTCCTGGCCCAGCTTTCGGACATTCCGGATGCGTTCCGCGGGGCCGCGTTCGTGTGCGCCGCGGCCTTGGCCGTGCCCGGTCCCGACGGAGTACTGCACGAGACAGTGGAGTACGGCCAACTGGAGGGCACGTTGCTGCGGCACCCCCGCGGCGCAGGCGGATTTGGCTACGATCCCGTACTGCAGCCGGCCGGGATGGATCGAAGCTGCGCCGAGTTGAGCTCGGAGGAGAAGAACGCCATCAGCCATCGCGGTGAGGCATTCCGCGCTCTTATGCCCGCCATCGTTTCGGCGTTGTCTGGCGGCGTCGTCCCGCAGGGGTGACTCGGAGATGGAGGCTTAGCGGCCGCCTGCTGTGCCGCCGTCGTGGTCGTCGATGAATTCGTCCACGGGGGCGGTGCCGTTGGTGGCGGCCTTCCGCTTGGCGAAGAATCCGCGGGCCACTTCGATGGCGATCGGGATCACCGAAATCAACACGATGACGATGAAGATGAGGTCCAGATTGGCCCGGACCCAAGGGACGCTGTCGCCCAAGAGGTAGCCCAGGAGCGTCACTCCGCCGCCCCAGAGCACGGCACCGATGACGTTGAAGAGGAAGAACTTGCGCTTGTCGATCTGGGCTACCCCGACGATCACGGGCACGAACGTGCGGATGATCGGCACGAACCGGGCGAGGATGAGTGCTTTTCCGCCGTGCTTCTCAAAGAACGCGTGCGCGCTTTGGACATTTTCCCTCTTGAAGAGCCGGGAGTTCGGACGGTTGAAGATGGCGGGTCCCGCTTTGGCCCCAATGAGGTAGCCGGCCTGGTTGCCGATCACCGCAGAGACGATGACCAGCGCCGCGAGACCCCAAATATTGAATTTGATGGTTCCCGTTGCCACCAGCAGGCCGGCGGTGAAAAGCATCGAATCGCCCGGGAGGAAGAATCCCACCAGCAGGCCGGTTTCGGCGAAGATGATGCCGCATACCAGGAGCACGACCCACGGAGCCAAAGCCGGATCGGCCAGGAAAACTTGGGGGTCCAGCCAACCGGGCAGGAACGAGCCCATAGGCGGCCGCACCGGTCCGGCGCCTCCGAACATGGATACGGCAAGGTGGTTCACAGCTGAAAGGATCACCCTTCAAGCCTACTTGACCGCCGTCGTCGTTCGATTTCCGCGGTGAGCCGCGCGGACCGGGCGGGGGTTTGGAACTGTAATATTGTCCGGTGGCCTTGGACTTTACTGCGATCGACTTCGAAACAGCCAACGGTTTCAGGGGGTCGCCCTGTTCTGTTGGGCTCAGCAAGGTCCGCGGGGGCGTAGTTGTGGAGGAAGCCTCATGGCTGATGCGTCCGCCGGAAAACCACGACCACTTCGAGTTTCACAACACGCGAATCCACGGCATCAGGGCTGAAGACGTAGCCGGCCGGCCGCGGTTCGGGGAGCTCTTTCCGGAAATCGGGGCGTTCATCGGTGGAGACATCCTTGCCGCGCACAACGCCGCCTTCGATCTCGGCGTCATCCGGTCGGGCTTGGAAGTTTCCGGCCTCCCTGGTCCTGCCTACGAGTTCGTCTGCACGGTGATGCTGTCCCGCCGTTGCTATTCTTTGGTGTCCAACTCCTTGCCCTACGCAGCAGAGGAAGCCGGAGTGCCACTGGTCAATCACCACGACGCCGCCGAGGATGCCCGGGCTTGCGCCGGAATCTTGGTGGACATCGCGCGTCGCAACAACGCCAACAGCATCGCCGAACTCTACCTTTCGTTGGGCCTTACCGTGCCCCAACAACCAGCCTTCGACCCGTCGGCCGGGTTGTCCAAAGCAACTCTTTCAGCCCTCGCAGCCAGGCTGGGCACCAGCGCGGACGGAACCGCCGGCAAGGGCTCGGTGGGACAACGTGATGCCCGCTCCGGTGCTTGGTCCACTTGGCGCGAGGAAGGGCCGAATCCGGTGCCCAACGCCGCTGCTGAGCCCGGGCACCCGCTTTTTGGCGAAACCGTGGTCTTCACCGGAGACCTTGCCATCCCCCGGCCCGAAGCGAAGTCCCGGGCTGCGGATATGGGTGCTCGCCCGGAGAGCAGGGTTACTGCACGGACCACGGTGTTGGTGGTTGGGGATGGCTTCGTCGCGGGGGACCTCCGGGCAGGGCGGCTGACGGGCAAGGCCAAGCGGGTACTGGAACTGCACGCCAAGGGGCAGCAGATCGAGGTTGTCTCCGAGGGGGAATTCCTGCAGATGGTGGGCGGGAACTAGCGGCCGGTCACCCCGTGGTGACGGCGATCAGCCTCGAGGCCATCCCTTGGACCACCTCACTGCCTTCGAGCACCTCCAGCCACTCGGACGGCAAGCATTGTTCGCCGTAGAAGGCGCCGAGGATGTTCCCGGCGATGGACGCCGTCGAATCGCTGTCACCGTTGTGGTTAACCGCGACGCCAATGGCACTGCGGAAGTGCCCGGTAGGTTCGCTCCCGCTGGTCGAAAGAACTGCGTAAAGCCCGACGGCGAGGGCCTCCTCGGCGACCCATCCCTCACCCAGCGCCGCGGTCAACTCCTCGGGCGGCGTGACAGAGGGCTGGTCCGAAAGTTGGATCGCCGTTCTGAGGCGGTCCGGGAGCTCCGGGGCCTTGGTGGGCGACTGCTCGATGTGGTCCAGCGCTGCCTCGGCGGAGCTCCGGATGCTGGAGCCAGCCACGATTTTGTGAATCAGGAGGCTGAAGACGGCTGCGCTTAGCCGTGCGGAAGGGTGGCCATGGGTCAACGAGGCGGCATCGGAACTGAGCTTGTAGACCGTTTCGGGGGAGATGTGCGGGATGAGCCCGAACGGTGCTGAGCGCATCACTGTACCGGAGCCCTTGGAGTCGGGATTTACGGGGCGGGCCACGGTTCCCATCTGGCCGGATGCCAGGCCGCTGATGCAGTCCTCTGCCGGCGCGCGGCGTTGCCGAAGAACCTCCTGCTGGTCGATCCAGCGGGGTTGGGGGACAGGGGCGGAGGAACTCGGAGCGACGCCTTGGGTTGTGAGCCACCGCAAATAAGCAAGCCAGAGGCACGCGAGTTCGTCGGCAGCGACGCCGTCGTTGGCCCATTCCAACGCTTCAACAAGCCCATCGACGGTGTAGAGCGTCATTTGAGTGTCGTCCGAGAAGTGGCCACCGCCGTCGAGCTGTTCAAAGGAGGTGAGGCCCTCTTGGCCGTACTGTGCACGGATCGCGGACAGTGATTCAAACTCCACGGCGTAGCCCAGGGCGTCACCCAAAGCACCACCGAGCAGTGCTCCCCGGACGCGGGATTCGAAGGTTGGAGGGACGGGCGTGGAAGCGTGAACACTCATGCCAGTAACTTACCGTGGCCCGCGCACCCGCTGATATGGTGGGGAAGCTTCCCCGACCGCTTGAACCCTGGAGAAACGACGTGCGTGAACCTGCTTGGCGACGGACGGGCAAGACTCCCGATTACAGGTTTTCGCTCGCCAATGAGCGCACCTTCCTGGCATGGATACGAACCTCGCTTGCCCTGCTTGCCGGTGCTATCGCGATTGACCAGTTGGCGCCGAACATCGCTCCGCAACCCGTGCGGATCATCCTTTGCGTGGTGCTTTCCTTCATCGGGGCCGGCCTCGCGGTCCTGTCCTACCGCAGGTGGGGCCTGATGGAAGCTGCGATGCGTAACAACCAGGCGTTGCCGTTTTCCCGCGTCCTGCTATTCATGACCATTGTGGTGGCAGTGGCTGCTATTGGTTTCGCCGTCTTGATCCTCCTGGCCCGGTGAAGATGGACCTCCGGGATCCAGGGCTTCAACCTGAACGCACCACCTTGGCGTGGCGGCGGACGCTGATCTCGCTGGTGGTGGTGGACCTGTTTATCTGGCGCCGGTGGCTCTCGGGGCTCGCCGGAGCCCACCCGGGGTTCGACTATCAAGGGCTCTGTGCGCTGGTGGCTGCTGCTGCGACCGTGGTCCTTGCCTCAGTGGTGTGGGTTCGCTCACGCGAACTCCATCATGACAACCGGGCAGCGCATAACCAGGCAGCGCATACCCACGCGGCGCATACCCAGGCAGCGCATACCCCGGCGGCGTCCCGCAGGTTGGTGCTTTCCAGCACGCTGGCGGTCATGGCGCTGGGCGGGGCCGTCATCGCGGCCATCGCCTCGGGCGGCTAAGCTCGTCATCAGGCCCCGGCAGGCCAAGGTCCAGCAACTGCACAGCTTCGGCTGGCAAGATGCGTTGGGGCCAGCACCCACTGCTCCGGTCACCCCGTACTCCGGTCACCCGCATTTCACCAGCAAACTTTAAGGATCCATCCGCCATGACCACTCCCGTATTGGACACCGCCGACCGCAGCCCGGGACTCCTGGCCCGGGCGTCGGCTGAAGCCCTCGGATCGATGTTTGTGGTGCTCGTGGCGGCCGGTGTGGCAGTTTTTTCCACGCCCGCTTCTGCTCCTGTTCCCACTGCCTTGGCTGCCGGCCTGACAGTGACCGCCGCGATGTTTGCCTTCGGGCATGTCTCCGGTGGGCACTTCAACCCCGTCGTCACGGTGGGCAACTTCATAGCAGGCCGTATCCGGGCAGTAGCCGCGCTCGCCTACGTGGTGGCGCAGGTCGTCGGTAGCATTCTCGGCGCGGCGCTCGTCTACTTCGTGGTGTTGACGGTGCCTGTCCTCACTGACGCGAGGAAAGCCTTCGACGCCGCAGCTCCTGGTTTTGGGGAGCACTCCTTGGCGCAAACCCAGATGGCTGGCGTTCTTTTGGTTGAGGTCATCGGTGCGGCGCTGATCGTCGCTGTTTTCCTTGGCTCCACCGTGGGCAGCCGCGCACTGCCGTCCGCAGCACCCATTGCTGTTGGCCTGACCATGGCAGTCCTGCTCCAATTCGGCCAGGTCTTGGGTAACCTCCCCTTCAATCCTGCCCGTGCTACAGCCCAGGCTTTCTTCAGCGATTCGTGGGCGTTGGGGAGCTTGTGGCTGTTTTGGGTGGCCCCCGTCATGGGCGCCGTCCTGGCGGGCCTGACGTTCCGTGGGTTACGCGACGCTTCCTCGGCCAAGGCCGCCAAAGAGGCCAGCGCTGACGCCGTGGTTCCCTCGGCCCCGGTGGCTCGCGTGGAGAACAGGAACGCTTCGGAGGACGAGGATTCGAACGTTTCGGAGCGACTCGACGATGACGACCTGGCCCAAACCGGCTCCGTTGAGTCCGGTACGGTCGCGACCGCAACCTCGCGGACTCAGGCAACATCAACTGATGAGGCGCGCGAGTTTTTCGACGGCAAGAGAGGCTAGCAACCGCCAGGGCTCGACGACGGATGGCTCGCCTTCCTCTTTTTGTCGGTGCCCCCGGTTAACTTGGGAACATGAGGTTACTCCACACATCCGATTGGCATCTGGGCCGCTCATTCCACGGCGTTGGCATGCTGGAAGCGCAGCGCGGCTTCGTGGACCAGTTGGTCGCGTTCGTTGTGTCGGCCGGGGTGGATGTGGTCCTGATAGCGGGGGACGTCTACGATCGCGCGTTGCCGGGCCTTGACGTTGTCAAGTTGTTGGACGAGGCCTTGGTCCGGATCACCGAAGCCGGGGCCCGTGTGGTACTCACCAGCGGCAACCACGATTCCGCCATCCGGCTCGGTTTTGCTTCCCGCCTCTTGGAACGCGGGGGAGTGCACCTCAGGACGCGGATCGAGGACTTGGATGTCCCGGTTGTCCTGCCGCTGGACCCGGAGCGGTCTGTGGAGTCGGGACAGTCTCCGGACCAGGAACAGCCTGTGGACCCGGAACAGCCCGCCAAGGGCGTTGTCGCCATTTATGGCATCCCGTACTTGGAACCCCGGCTCGTAGCCGACGGCCTGGGAGTGGAGAACGCCAGCCACTTTGACGTTACGTTCGAAGCCGTACGGAGGATCCGGGCCGACGTCGAGCGCCGGCGCGCGCTGGGCCCGGTGCACCCTGTGGTCCTCGCCCACACCTTTGCCTCCGGCGGGGTCACGTCGGAAAGTGAGCGGGACCTGAGCATCGGCGGCCTCGGTGCAGTACCACTCGATCTCTTTAAGGGCTTCACCTACACTGCCTTGGGCCACCTCCACGGGCGGCAGGAGTTGGGCCACAATGTGCGTTATTCGGGCTCGCCGTTGGCCTACTCATTCTCGGAAGCAAACCATCGCAAGGGCGCTTGGTTGCTGGACATAGAACCCGGGGGCGAGGCAGGAGGGCCGGGCGCCGTGGCGGTCCAGGAAGTGACGTGGCAAGAGCACAAGGCATTGGCAGTATTGCGCGGACAGTTGGGGGAGCTTCTGGAGTCTCCCGAGCACGCGTGGGCAGAGTCGGCCTACTGCCAGGTCACGTTGACTGACACCCAGCGCCCAACCCAGGCGATGGAGCAGGTGAGGTCACGTTTCCCGGACACCCTTGTTTTGGTTTTCGACCCCGACGACGCTGGGGTGCGGAGCAAGGAAAGCTACAGCCGCAGGTTAGCTGATGCCAGGGACGACCTCGAGGTCTGTTGCGGGTTCCTGGAGCACGTTCGCGGGCGGGAGCCCGGCAACGCGGAAGTAGCCGCATTACGTGAGGCCTTGGAGGCTGCCAGGGTAGCGGAGGCGGAGCTATGAGGATCCATCGCCTGGACTTGGAGGCTTTCGGGCCCTTTGCTGCAAAACAGCACATCGACTTTGATCAATTGGGCGCCCAGGGTTTGTTCCTCCTGAACGGAGCCACGGGAGCGGGCAAAACCAGCGTCCTCGACGCGATCTGTTTCGCCCTCTATGGCTCCGTGCCGGGTGCACGCCAAGAGGGAAAGCGCCTCCGCAGCGACCACGCCGCTCCAGGGGTGGAACCGCACGTTGTCTGCGAATTCTCGGCCCGGGGCCGTCGGTTCGAGGTGACCCGGTCTCCCGCCTGGGACAGGCCCAGCGCACGTGGCCGCAAGGGCTTCACCACCCAACAGGCCAAGACCCTCCTGCGTGAACGAGTGGCGGGAAGCTGGATAGAGAAGTCATCCCGGAATGATGAAGTGGGTGCCGAGCTCTCCGATGTTCTCGGTATGGATCGCGATCAGTTCACGCGCGTGGTGATGTTGCCCCAGGGTGATTTCGCCGCTTTCCTGCGGTCGAAGGCCGGCGACCGGCTTGATCTCCTGCAGAAACTCTTCGGTACCCAGCGCTTCGAGGCAGTCGAGAAGCAAGTAGCGCTCCAAGCCGCGGAAGCTGCACGGGCGGTAGAAGAGAACGCAAGGCACCTCGATAACCTTCTTGACAGGGCAGCTGGGGAAAGGGATCACCTCGGCCTTCCTGCTTCCGGCGAGGCTGGCGGTTCCGCCGTCGAACTCGATCAAGCTGCCCGCGCAACGGAGCCGGAGGCATGGCTTGAAGCGCTGGAGGCCGAAATAGCGGCGGAAACTGAACGACGGCAAGGTCATGCAACGCTAGCGGAGGCCCGCGCCAGGCAACGTGAGGAGCAGTTGCAGCACGACGTGCAAAAAGCGCAGCGCCACGCCCGCCTCGCGGCCGGAATGCAACGGCGGGTGTTGCTGGAGTTGGCAGCACCGCCTGCGCTCGAAAAGAAAGACAAGCTCGCCCGGCACCGTCGCGCGGCCGTCCTCAGCGGGCATCTGGAAGCACTTGAAACCGCCGTCGGCATATTCCACGCCGCGCGTGACCGTAAGGATCACGCCGTGGAGCGCTTGGAGGCGGCCGCCTTGGACGTGTCGGATCCCAAAGCCGTCCTAGAAACCACCAAAACCACCCTGGCCGTTTTGGACGCCAGATTGCCCGATGAGCAGCGCCTGGAGCAGATTACCTCCAAGCTGGCCTCCAGGCGCGACGAGCTGGAACGGCTGGGGGCGACTGCCGGCGAGGCGGCCGCCGCTCTGGAGGAACTCACGGCGGAACAAACAGCCGTTGCCGCAGGCATCGAGCTGCTCGAGCCCGTGGCGGCCCGCCTTGCGGAAGCCCAACGTGAGGCGGAAGCGGCAGAGCACCATGTGAACCTCGTGATCCGACACGCTGCCTCCTTGCAGGAATTGAACGTTCTTACGGAGCGCCACGCTCAGGCCCGCACTGAGTCCCAGGATCTCCGGCAAGCTTGGCTCGATGTAAGGGAAGCGCGGCTGGCAAATGCCGCCGGTGAACTCGCTGCCGCCCTGATTCCGGGGCAACCCTGTGCCGTCTGCGGCAGCCACGACCATCCTTTCCCTGCTGCCGCCGCCCAGTCCGCCCTGAGCATCGCCCAAGACGAGCAAGAGGCCGAGCGCGCCTTCCAAGCAAGCGAGCAAGTCCTCGGACAGATCGCAGCGGACCTCTCAGCAGCGACGGAACGGGTCGCAGGCCTCGCTGCCCAAGGAGGTTCGGATGAGCTCGATGAAGCTGAACGCCGCTTGGCGTCCTCGAAAGCGGCTGTGGTGGAGGCGCGCGAGGCTTCCCAGGCCCTGGAGAAACTTCGAGCCGAGCACGAGTTGCTCACGGGCCGCATCGTCCTGGTGAAGGAACAACTCACCGAGACCAGGCAGGCATCCCTGCAAGCCTCGTCCGCGGCAGCCATGCTGCAGGAACAGCTCGTTGCTTTGGAAGCAACACTCACAACGCTGAGGCAGGACTTTCCGAGCCTGTGGGAACGCTCCGAAGCCCTCTCTGCACAACGGATGCTCCTTCAAACCGCCGTCGACGCCGTCGCTGAGTTTGACCACGCCGAGAAGGCCCGTTCGGAGGCCGCAGCAGCGCTGGATAAGGCGCTTCCCGGGGCCGGGTTCGCATCAGCGGGGGACGCGCGCCGGGAGCTCTTATCGGCCTCCGACGTCGTGGCGTTGGAGACGGATTTGGCGGAGTTCGACGCCGAGGCAGCGCGAATTGAGGAATTGTTTGCCAGCGAGGACCTTTCCCTTGCTTCCAAGGAAGTTGGCATCGGCGACCTCCCATTGCCTGCGGCCGAGTTGGACGCGGCCCGGGCCGCAGCTGCAGTGGCCGGTGAGGAGGCCCGCGAGGTGGCGCTCGCGGCAGGTCTTGCGGAGAAGGCTGCGAAGTCGGTGAGCCGTATCCGGGCGGAGTACGTGGAGGCAGCCCAGTCAGGGAAGGAACCGCGGCAACGGGCTGGCATGCTCTCCGGGCTGGCAGAGACTGTCCGCGGTGCCGGTGAGAACAGCTACCGAATGAGCCTGAACAGTTACGTGCTTGCTGCCCGGCTTGAACAGGTGGCTGTCGCTGCATCGGAGAGGCTTGTTGCCATGAGCGATGGCCGGTACACGTTGCAGCATACAGACGCGCGCGCCGCCCGCAACCAAAAGTCCGGCCTCGGGCTTGAAGTGGTGGATGAATGGACAGGACAGCAAAGGGACACGGCCACGTTGTCCGGTGGTGAATCCTTTATGGCCTCGTTGGCGTTGGCGCTTGGGCTGGCGGACGTAGTGCAACAAGAAGCCGGCGGCGTTGACATCGAAACGTTGTTTGTCGATGAAGGCTTCGGCAGCCTTGACGAGCAAGCGCTGGAACAAGTCATGGATGCCTTGGAGGGGCTGCGCGACGGCGGCAGGGTCGTAGGACTGGTCAGCCATGTAGCTGAGATGAAACAGCGCATCCAAACCCAGTTGCAGGTGGTCAAGGGCAGGCATGGGTCCAGTGTCCACATCGCCGGTGCCGGTCCGAGCTAAGGCCGATCCGATAGACTTGGGTCGTAACCGGGTCGCGCGCATCGGGAGGAGGGACGATGCGCAGCTATTAGCGAACCCGGAATCATGGAAAAACCTATTGTGACCCCTTTGCCTTCGCAGATGCCCGCGCGACCGCGGAATCCCGCGCCGTCACCGGCAGCCCAAAAACGCACCTCCCGCCTGCCTGGCAGATTCTCCCGCCTGCCCGAACTCGCAGGACCCGGATTCCTCCCGCTGGGACTGTTTGCCCGCCTTCCCCTGGCGATGCTGACGGTAGGGACACTGACCCTCATTACGGCGGTCAGCCAGTCCTACGCCCTTGGCGGTATGGCCGCAGGAGCCGTCGGGATCGGGTCGGCCGTCGGCGCCCCCGTCCTCGGTTCTTTGGCGGACCGGGCCGGCCAGCGCACGGTACTGCTCGTGGCCGCCGTCGTGAATGCACTGGCAGTGGCGGGACTGCTCGCCGCTGCCTATGTGATGCCAAGATATGAGTCCGTGCAGGACGCCTCTGCCGTGTTGCTGGTAGCCCTGCTCGCCGGTGCAAGCTGTCCCCAGGTTGGACCTATGGCGCGGGTGCGTTGGATGGCGTTGACCAGCCGCAACCTGGAATCCAGCGGTGGACGCGGAAGCGTCGCCAGCAACAGGGCGGATCTGGACACGGCACTGTCTTACGAAGGCACCGCGGACGAGGTCACGTTTGTCCTCGGACCAGCACTTGTTGGTATCCTCGCCAGCCTGGTTGCCCCGTGGCTACCGTTGGCGTTGGCGGCTGCGATAACTATCACCCTGGTCCCGGCGTTTGCCGTGCACCCGAGCCAGGAAGCCGTGGTCCCCACCCGGCGGAAGCAACCCACCAGTGCCGGGACGCCGAACGACAATCCCGCCCGGCGCGGCCGCTGGGCGGCAGCCGTGGTGGCTGTTCCGGTCGTTGCCATGGTGTGCATGGGCACTTTCTTCGGGGCCACCCAAAACGCACTCAGTGCATTTTCGGCACAGTACGCCACGGCCGAGATCGCCGGACTCCTCTACTCGGTGATGGGCTTGAGCTCGGCTGTTGCTGCGCTGTCCGTGGCGTACTGGCCGCAGCGGTTCAGTCTGGCCGCCCGCTGGGTTGTCGCGGCGTTGGCCATGGCCCTGTTATCCGTGCTACTCGTGCTGCCCGCCGGGATCTGGCCCATGGTCTTTATCCTGTTGCTCCTGGGCGTTCCGGTAGGGCCTGTGATGGTCACTGTCTTCAGTATTGGCGGCGTGGTTGCCCCGTCCGGACGGATGGCGACGGTCATGACAGCCCTTGCCAGCGGGATTGTGGCAGGAACGGCACTTGGTTCTTACGTGGCCGGCCAGTTGGCGCAGGCACAGGGGGCTACGGCGGCTTTCATCGTTTCGATGGCGGCAGCGGTGGCACTGCTGCTGTTGGGTGTCCTCACCGCCTTGGTCATGCGGCGGCGATCGCGGGAGTAGGCACCTCCCATGTCAGCCGGCGTTGCGGTACCCCGTCGGTGAGTTGCCAAAAGAAGCACGGAAAATCCGGCTGAAGTGGGCGGCATCGGTGAATCCCCAGCGTGCAGCAATGGCTGTTACAGGGCGGTCCGCGAGGACGGGATCCCTCAGATCGCGGCGGCACCGTTCCAGCCGGCGCTGCCGGATGGACGTCGCCACCGTGGTCCCGATCTCCTGGAACAGGTCATGGAGGTGCCTGGTAGAGATGTAATGAGCGGCCGCAATGCTTCCCGGGGAAAGTTCCGGATCCCCGAGGTTGGCCTCGATGTAGTCATGGATCCGGCCGAGCAGGAGCAAGTGCGGGTCCCGGCCTGTTTCAATGAGCTGGTCCAGCTCACCGTTGAAGAGCGTGGTGACCAAGTCCAGCGCGTTGTGCACCAGCCGGAGTCCGTTGGTTCCTGACAGGGCTTCCAGGTTCTCTGCCAGCCGCACCAGAAAGGGACTGATGATCTCGCCGAGACCTTGGTCGCCCGGAATACGCAGGGCCGTCACATGCTCCATGGCCCCCGCAGGCAGGTCCAGCACGCCGTGGGGGAACATCAGCACCAGCGTCCGGAAGTCGTCGTCGAACGTCAGTTGGTAGGGGCGGGAGGTGTCGTAGATCGAGAGATCGCCAGGGCGCAGTATCGCTTCGCGTTCGTCCTGGACCAAGCGGCCCGTTCCGGCAAGTTGGATACTGAGCTTGAAAAAGCGTCCCGTGGATTTGGCAATCAATTCGGAGGTGCGCATTACCGTGTGTGGTCCTGCGGTGATGTCCACTACGGAAATTTGGCCGAGCACGCGTCCGCGCATCGTGCCGTGGAACTGCGCATTGGCCGGACCCTTCGCCAACAAAGGAACGAAAGAAGCCGAAATGGCCTTGGTCCATTCTTGGAAAGACCCTGCCACGATTGTTTGAACGGTGGTGGCGCCTGCTTCGGCCTGGACGGTCATCCAATTCCCTTTCAACGGCCCGCGGTACCGGGCCGCTTCTGGAGGGTCGTTGGTGCGGACGTGAGCTTGCCCACGATTCTACACCGGCTCGCCTCTGCAAGGGTGCATGCGTGAACTGACAAACACCCTGCCGTGTGAGACAAGTCACGGCCTGTCCTGACGGTGGAAGATTGCGGAAAGACCCACCCCGTGCCGCGCGATGATCCGCGGTACCGAAGCAGGAGCACACTATGAGCGTGGACAATCCCGTCAAAGGCAGGACCAGCAGTGCCACCACCAGCAAGAGGCGGCTCGGCGTACCAGCGGTAACTTTCATGATTATCGCTGCATCCGCACCTCTGACCGTACTTGCCGGCGGAGTCACCACGACGTTCGCTGTCACAGGGGTGGTAGGTGTCCCGCTGTCTTTCCTGATCCTCGGCGGGATTCTGGCCCTGTTTGCCGTGGGCTACGCGGCAATGAGCCGCTACGTGACGAACGCCGGAGCGTTCTATGCCTACATAGCGCAGGGAATCTCACGACCGGCCGGGGTGGGGGCATCCCTGGTTGCACTCATGGCATACAACCTTATGCAGATCGGCATCTACGGACTGTTCGGGTTCACCGTGTCCTCGCTCCTCTCGGCCCGCCTGGGCATCAATGTGCCGTGGTGGATTCCCGTCCTCGTGTGCATAGCAATTGTGGGGTGGCTGGGCGTCAACCGGGTGGACTTGTCCGCCAAGGTGCTGGGCGTTCTGGTGGCCTTGGAATTCGTAGTGGTGATCGCCTACGACGTGATCAGCCTGGCAGTGGCTCCTGAGGGCGTCAGTGCGGAGGCTTTCAGCCCCGCCACGCTTTTTGTGCCAGGGATCGGGGCGGTGCTCTCGTTCGGCATCGCAGCCTTCATGGGTTTTGAATCAGCGGCCATCTATGGAGAAGAGTCCAAGGACCCGCAGCACACGGTGGCCAGGGCGACGTTCGCGGCCGTGGGCATCATCGCGGTGTTCTATGCGGTGTCCGCATGGGCGATGACAGTAAGCACAGGCCCCTCCTCCGTTATCGCGGCCGCCACCACCAGCGGTCCGGACATGATCTTCTCGTTCCTCGGTGCGCACGGGGGAGTCCTGCTCAGCGACATCGCCCAGCTCCTCTTCGTTACCAGCCTCTTTGCTGCGCTGGTCAGTTTCCACAACGCCGTTGCCCGGTATTTTTTCTCCCTCGGCCGCGAACGCGTCCTCCCATCAGCGCTGGCCAAGGTCCGGACAGGAACCGGAGCTCCCTTCGCCGGTTCCTTGGCGCAGACGGTGATCGCCGTCGTCGTGACCGTGGCGTTCGCCATCGCAGGGTCCGGATCCGATCTTGGCGAGATGTATCCGGTGCTGACGATGTTCACGTGGCTGACGAACAGCGGCGCGATGGGACTCGTGCTGTTGATGGCCGTGGTGTCCGTGGCCGTGATCGGGTTTTTCCGAAAGCAGCGGCATGCTGCCAGCTTGTGGGTAAAAGTGATCGCTCCGGGCCTTGGATTTGTTCTCCTGGCACTCGTTTTCGGCCTCATCACAGCGAACTTCAACGTCCTTCTGGGCCAGACCGAATCCACCCCGGCGTCATTCATCCTTCCTGCGTTGGTGCTGCTCCCCGGCGTCGTAGGCATCATCTGGGGTTTGCGGTTACGGCGCTCGCAGCCGGCCCTCTACGCACGTATCGGTCACGGGTCCGAAGACGACTGAGAAGACGCGCGCCCGGGCCGCAGGTCAGGCGAGCTGGGTTTCGATTCGCGCAGCACTAGCGGCCAGTGCCTCGCCCACGGCTTCGGCATCCTGGTCCAGCCGGATATAGACGACGGCGATCGCTGCCGGCCGTCCCGAGGGGACGTGAATCGGGGCCGCCAATGACGAGAGGCCGGCGATGACTTCGTCATGGCTCGCAGCGTAGCCCCTCTTACGCGCCTCCTGCGCTTCGGGCCGGTAGGGGATGCCTGGGGCCATCTGGTCCCACCGTTCTTCACTCATGGTGGATTGGATGGCTATCCCGGGAGCTCCACTGCTGACGGGGTGACGGCTTCCCGGGTGTTGAGCGAGGGCAGCGCCGGAGTGCCTGGGCTCGACCGTCACCAACGTGACGCATTCCTGGTGGTCCCAGACGGCCACAAAAGCGGTCATGTGAAAAGTGTTTGCCAACTGGGTCAGCTCCGGCAACGCAGCTGTTTGGAGATTCCGGGACACGCCACTGGCCAAGACCGCCAGCCCTGGTCCGGGTTGGACACGGCCTGAGTCGTCGCGGACCAGTAGTGAGTGGTCCTCGAGCGTCCGGAGGATGCGGTAAGCCACCGAGCGGTGGACACCCAGCGCGGTCGTAAGCTCGGCGATGGTGAGCGGCCGTTCTGCTGCGGCGAGGATTTCCAGGGCGCGGATTCCCCGTGAGAGCGTTTGGGCCGGAGGGACCTGGGCGGTCGCTTCGCCTGGGCCCTGGGTGGCGCTGCGGGGATTCATGCGAACCATCTTATGGTGCTGGGCCGGCTTTCCCGCTTGTCCCTAGCCACCTAGTTGGCTCACGACGTCGGCATCGGTCAGTTGCCCGAATTCTTCATAGAACGCCCCGACGGCGTGGAACTTACCCGGGATGTGGAGGGGAAGCACAAAGTCGCACACCCGCGCCAGGGACGACGTGCCTTCCAACGACGCTACGGGGACCGCAGAAATGACCGTAGAGGCGCCTCCCGCGCGGACTGCTTCCACCGCGGCCCGCATGGTGGCCCCGGTCGCAAGGCCGTCGTCCACGAGGATCACCGCTTTTCCGTGGAGATCATGGCCAGTGCCCGGGTACTCGTCCGCGCGGCGCAAAAGCTCCGTGCGCTCGTGGGCTTCGACGGCGTCCAGGGCAGCCTGGGTGATGCCGCGGGAAAGAATCAGTTCCTTGATGGGTTTGTTGACGATCCGGAGGACATCTCCCTGCGACCAAGCCAGTGCGCCAAAGGCGGTCTCGTCCCGGCCGGGAATGCCGAGCTTTCGCACCAGCACGGCGCCGAAGGGCAGGCTCAAGGCTTCGGCGGTTGCGGCTGCGACCGGTACGCCGCCGCGGGCGAGCCCGAGCACGATGGTGCTGCGATTTTCCCGGAACTGGGGGAGTGCTTCAGCCAAGCGCCTGCCGGCCTCTGCCCGGTCTTTGTAACGCACGCCCATCTGCTCCACTTCCATGTCCATCGTTTGCAGACCCCAGCCTACCGTTCGCTCCTTGCCCGCTGGCCCATCCACTGAAAGCATGAACAAGTGGACAAGCCCATCGGATATTGGATCAAGAGGCTCGATGCCGCCCTGGAGGCCCAGCTTGACCGCACCCTTGCCCGGCTCAAGCTCAGTCGACGGCAATGGCAAGCTCTCACCATCCTCGACGACGGCGCCCTTCGTCCCGGTGAACTGGTGGAGGCCCTCCTGCCGGTCTGGGGAAGCGATGTTCGTCTGCGTGAACGGGAGCTGGCAACTTTGGTGGGACGTGGAATGATCACCATGATCGATGACCGGCTGACCCTCAGCGACGTGGGGCGGAGGAAGTGCCACGAAGCCGCGTGGTTGGTGGAAACGGCCCGTCAGGACTTGTCCATGGGCATCGGCATCGATGAATACGCCATGGCCCTCAGTGTGCTCGAACGCATGAGCCTCAACGCTGAACGGCTGGCCCGCTAGCGGCTCAGCGGTTCAGACTCCGAGGAACTCGACGGCGGCCTCTTTGAACGCGCGGCTGGTGACCACATTGGTGTGCGTGCGGCCCGGGATCAGGAGTGTTTCAACGTTGGCACCGTGTTTCGCGGCGATGGCGGCCAATTCCGGCATGGTCGCTGCACGCTCGTCCTTCTCCCCGGCCACGAGCAACAGAGGCATGTGCGGCGCGGCCTCTGACGGATCGAAAGGTTCTTCCTTGATGGCCTCAATGAGGGACAACATGGCGAACAGGTTGTTGCTGGGCAGCAGTTGGGCCATCTTCAGCAGGCCGGCCGTGGAGGCGTCGTTGATCGGCGTCCCGTCGGCCAAATGCCGCTGGGCGGCGGCAAGGTCGAACGCGGCCAGGGGATCGGCCGTGCTGGGTCCGCCCAAGACCATCCGGTGGACCAGGTCTGGCTGGGTTGCGCCGAATTCCCAAGCGAGCCGTGATCCGAGGGAATAGCCGATAACGTCCACGCCGGTGGCCGGGTCCCCTTCGCGAAGGGGCCGGGCTCCGGCGTCGGTCACGATTTGAAGGAAGTCTGCGCGGATCCGACTGGGTGTATACGAGTCCAGATCTTCCGGGGAGTAGCTGCGGCCGTGGCCGGGCAAGTCCACACTGATGATCCGGCGACCGGCTTCCTGGAGGGCGGTGATCCAGCCGCTGTCCTGCCAGTTCAACTTGCTGGAGGACGAAAATCCGTGAATCAGGAGGACAGGCCGGAGGCCGGCGTCGTTGGCAGGTTCATGGATTTGAACGAACAGTCCCGGGTCGGTGCCCTCCACTGTGTGCCTGTGCTGTTCCACGGTGTGCCTGCCGGTCATGGTCTCAGTCCTCATCGAGTACGGCGCTCAGGCGGACCCGGCGCTTGGGTGCTTCGTCCTTGGGAACAGTGCCCACGATCCCGGCGGTGTCGTCCGGCACCTCGAACACAATCAGCGGTTCGCCGACGTTGACGGTGTCACCTGGCGCTCCGTGAATACGCACCACTTTACCTGCCTGGGGACTTGGCAGTTCGAGGGCGGACTTGCTGGTTTCGAGTTCCACGATTGCCTGGTTGCGCTCCACCTGCTGGCCGGGTTCCACCAGCCATTCGAGCACGGTTGCCTCGATGAGGCCTTCACCAAGATCGGGCAACGGAAAGGTAAGTTCAGTCACGGCGGTACTCCAGTACGCGTTGGATCCCAAAAAGGATGCGGTCGATGTTCGGAATGTATTCGTCCTCCAGGTCCCCGGACGGGTAGGGAACGTCGAAGCCGGTCACTCGCTCCACCGGGGCCTTGAGCGTGTCGAAGCAGCTCTGCGTGATGAGCTGGGCCACCTCGGCGCCGAGTCCGGAGGTGAGCGGTGCTTCATGAACGACGACGGCGCGCCGCGTCTTCCCGACAGAGCGTGCCAGTGCTTCGGCGTCGATGGGCTTTAGCCAGCGAAGGTCCAGGACTTCGACGTCGATCCCGTCCTCTGCGGCGAGTTCGGCAACCTGCAGGCAGCGGGAGACCATCGCACCCCACGCCACCAATGTCAGGTGGCGGCCCTCCTTGGCCACCCGTGCGCCTGTAGGGTTTCCAGCAGCGAACTCCACAGGACCTTTCTGCCAGTAACGGGACTTTGGTTCCATGAAGATCACAGGGTCCGGGCGGCCGGCGGCGTACTTGAGCAGGTGATAGGCATCGTTCGGAGTGGACGGTGAGACGACTTTGAGTCCGGGGACATGGGCGAACAGTGCCTCCAGGCTTTCGCCGTGGTGCTCGGGAGCCCGGATCCCGCCGAAGCTGGGAACGCGCAACGTAATTGGCATGGGCAGCGTGCCGCGGCTGCGGTAGTTCATCCGTCCGATCTGGCACACGATTTGGTTGATTGCCGGGTAGGCGAAACCGTCGAACTGCACTTCGGGAATCGGGTGGAAGCCCGCCATTGCCAAGCCCACCGACATGCCGAGGATGCCGGACTCTGCCAGCGGGGTGTCAAAGACACGGTCCTCACCATGTTTTGCCTGGAGTCCGTCCGTGATCCGGAAAACGCCGCCCAAACGGCCGCAGTCCTCACCGAAGATCACGGCTTTTGGGTTTTCTCCCAAAACCTCGTCCAAGGCAAGGTTGAGGGCTTGCTGCATGGACATGGTGACTACATTCGGTGCCGGTGCTTCAGCATCCTGCACGGGTGTCATGGTGGTCTCAGACATGTTCTGACTCCTCGCGCCACGCAGTGGCCTGGGATTGGAGGTCGGGTGTTGGCTCTTGGAAAACCATGCTGAACATCTCGGCGCCGGGCCGGGGCCCCAGCTCTTCGATGCCGGTCCGGATCGCTTCAGCCTCTTCTTCGGCTGCGCGCTGCGCCTCGGCAAAGAAGGCTTCATCCGCCACGCCTTCGGCAAGCAGTCGCTGCTTGAAGCGTTCCAGCGGGTCCTCGCCCGCAGCCAGCCGCTCCTCCTCAAGAGTGCGGTAACGGCCGGGATCATCGGCTGTTGAGTGCGGACCGCGGCGGTACGTCATGGCTTCGATGACCACTGGGCCATTGCCGGAGCGGCAATGTGCCAAAGCTGACTGCGTCGCTTGGTAAACAGCAACGACGTCGTTGCCGTCCACCTGAAGGGACGGGATGCCATACCCGGCTGCCCGGGCAGCAACGGAGCCCCCGGCAACCTGCCGTTCTGTGGGGACGGATATTGCCCAGCCGTTGTTCTGGACGAAGAAGACCACTGGGGCTTTCATGACCGCTGCAAAGTTCATGGCTTCATGGACATCGCCCTGTGATGAAGCGCCGTCGCCGAAGTACGTCACGGCAACGCCGCTGTCCGTGTGTCCGCCGAGGGTCTGGCCATGGGCCCAGCCGACGGCGTGCAGGACCGAACCGGCCACCACGGCCTGGATCGGTGCGAAGCGCGACTCCAGCGGGTTGTACATACCCCCGTGCCAGGTGGCTTTGTGAGTGGACATGTAGCCCACCATGTCCAGTCCCATCGCCTTGGCCACCCCCATCTCGCGGTAGGTGGGAAAAACGAAGTCGCGTGTCCGGTCCACGGCATAGCCGCTGCCCACCTGGGCAGCTTCCTGGCCGAGCTCCGGAGCGTAGCCGGGGATGATGCCTTGGCGTTGCCAAGCGACAGCGGCGGTATCCAGCCGGCGTACCGCTGACATGAGGGCGTAAAGCTCACGGAGCTGTTCGTGCGTGAGCGGGGCCGGCGCGACGTCGCCGCCGGACAGCACGGGATGGGTAGTCATGGGTGTGACCCTAGTCACCGGGATCGTGCCTGCGCAATAAGCTCAGTTTGAGTACAGCATTTTGTCCATGTTGAGGAACGAACGAAGCCCTGCACGGTACAAACTGTGCAGGGCTTCGTCAATGCGTTAGGCAAGTAGTTAGCGGACTTCCTGTGTCTTTCCGAACTTGGCTCGTGCGTTGAAGAAGCAACCCGCGGCAATCACCAGGATCAGCGCCACCGTGCCGAGCAACTGGGCTGCGCTCTCAGGGTTAGCGAAGCCAACGGCAAGGATGAGTACCAAGAGCGCCAAGCCGAGGATGGTCAGGAACGGGAATCCCTTCATGCGCAAGGGCAGCTCCGTTCCATCGCGATCAGCCCTTCGGCGCAGGATGAACTGGGAAACCAGGGCGGTTCCCCAAACCATCAAGCAGGTGGAGCCCACCAGGTTCAGCAGTGCAGGCAGGACGTGCTCGGGGAAGATCAGTTCCAGGACGGTCGCGATGAAGCCGAACGCCACGGAAATGCCGACGGCGGCCACTGGCACCTTGTTGCTGTTCACCGCGGACAGCATCCGGGGTGCTTCGCCTCGCTCGGACAACGAAAAGATCATCCGCGACGCCCCGTAAAGGTTGGCGTTCAGGGCCGACAACAGCGCCACCACGGCCACCAGGGTGATGGCTGTCCCGGCTCCGGGAATTCCTGCAAGGTCGAGGACTCCTGCGAAAGGGGACTTCAGCCCGGCAGATCCCATGGGGAGGACAGCTGCGATGACGAACACGGAACCGATGTAGAAGACCAGGATGCGCCACACCACGGTGCGGATCGCCTTGCCGACGCTGTGGGCCGGATTCTCGGTTTCGGCAGCGGCCACGCTGACGATTTCCGTGCCGCCGAAGGCGAAGATCACCACAAACAAGGCGTTCGCTATGCCGCTCATGCCGTGCGGAGCGAAAGTCCCGAACGCCGAGAACCCGGGGGACGCGACGTTAGGGAGCCAGCCGAACAACAGTGCTGCCCCGATGAGCAGGAAAATGACGATTGCCGCTACCTTCAAGATGGCGAACCAAAACTCGAACTCGCCAAAATTGCGGACACCAACGAGGTTGATTCCCGTGAAGGCCACCATGAAGACCAGTGCGAGGATCCAGACCGGGACGACGGGCCACACCGAGAAGAGCAGCCCTGCGGCGCCAAGAGCTTCTGCGGCGATCACCACCACCAGTTGCAGCCACCAGAGCCAACCGACGGTCCCTCCGGCTGTCTTGCCCAGGGCCTTTTCAGCGTAAACGGAGAAGGCGCCGCTATTGGGATTGGCGGCAGCCATCTCGCCGAGCGCCCACATGACCAGGATAATCAGGGTTCCGGCCACGAGGTATGAAACCAGTACGGCCGGGCCGGCGGCTTGGACACCGGCGCCTGAGCCGAGGAACAAGCCCGCGCCAATGGCACTGCCCAATCCCATCATGGTCAGCTGGCGCGGCTTCAGGGAGTGGCCGAGGCCGGATGTTTGGGCAGGAGCCGCCATGGACTTCGTTGTCATACGTGTCTACCTTCTATGGATTACATGGGGGTTGAGCCTGGCAGCCTCGTGAGCTGGACAAGCTATCTGGGATGCGAGCGGATCAACCGTGCGTCGACGCCGCAGGCAGGACCGTGGAATAATTCTCGCAGATTGTAAGATACATCACTTCTCACGGTGCCGATGTGACAGGTGACAACCCTTGGGCGATGGGAACTTTGATGATGGTCGATGCGCTTGATGCAAAAATTGTACGGTTCTTCACGGATTCGCCCCGATCCTCCGTGCTTGAAGCCTCCAGGGTGCTCCGCGTCGCCCGTGCCACTGTGCAGTCCCGGATCGACCGCATGATGGAAAGCGGCGTCATTGGATCGTGGGTCCCGCAGCCGGATCCGGCGAACTTCGGCTTCCCCGTGGTGGCCTTCTGTTCCGTCACCATCACCCAGGAGATTGGCCACGACGCCGTTATCCAGAGCTTGAGTGCCATCCCCGAGATCACCGAAGTGCACACGGTGACGGGCAATTCAGACCTCATGGTGCGGATCGCCGCGCGCTCCAACCCTGACATGCAGCGGGTGCTTGACGCCATGATTGCCACCAAGTCCGTGGTCCGTTGCTCGTCGGTCATCGCGCTGAACAGCCATATCCAAGGGCGCACGCTGCCCCTCATGGAGGCGGCAGCCGAGCAAATGTGACGCAGGGCATTTGGTTCAACGTTGCCACGGACGTACCATTAGTTCTAGTCAACATGACTTTAACTAATTCTGATCATCCAATGTATTCCTCCGGGGTAGCACCGAGACTCCGGCGGGACGGGCTGGCGTCGAAGCGAGGTGCGTGCCATGAGTCCCATCTCAGCGAACGTCGCCGAACGGCGGCTGGCACCGCCGTCGTTGGCTATTTCAACCGTCATTTTCGCTCTTCGGCCAAGCGAAAAATCGGGCCGTCCCACCCTCTGGTTGCCGCTGGTCCGGAGGATTCGCGAGCCGTTCAAGGACATGTGGGCCCTGCCAGGTGGGCCGCTGTCTCACGACGAATCCCTCCAGGACGCAGCTTCACGCAACCTCCGTGAGACCACCGGCCTCATTCCGCACTACCTTGAGCAGCTGTACGCATTCGGCGGCCTCCACCGCTCTCCCAGCCAGCGTGTGGTCTCCATCGTCTATTGGGCTCTGGTCCAACCGACAGAAGCCGCCCTCGCTGACGAATCGGAGAACGTGCGCTGGTTCCGGGCCGACCGCTTGGGGGAGTTGGCCTTCGACCACAAGGAAATCGTGGACTACGCACTGTGGCGGCTCCGCAACAAGATGGCCTACGGATCGATCGCCTACCACCTTCTGGGTGAATTCTTCACCTTGGCCCAAGTGCGGGAAGTCTACGAAGCCGTCCTGGACCGGCAATTGGATCCCGCTAATTTCCGACGCCACATCAAGGCCACGCCGGAAATCGAAGAAACCGGCCAGTACCTCCAAGGCGGGAAACACCGCCCACCACGCCTCTACCGCTTTACCGGAACACCCGGCCTCGGGCCAGATAACAGGAGCACATCATGAGCAGCGTCAACACTGCCGTCCAGTTGATCACTCGCGAAGAAGCAGAGAACGGACTCTCCCGCGCAGGCGCCACCTGCAGCCCGGCGTTGGCGAAGGGACCTTGGGAATACGACCTCGCCGAAGCGCTCGCGGGTGCTCCTGCCTACGGTCCTGGGGCATCCAGCAGCGACACCGCACCGGCCGCCACGCCGCGGCAAGGCCAGTTGCCGGACGAATACAAACAGGCCAGCGACGCCGAACTCGACGCCCGTATCCGTGCCGCGAAAGCCAAGCTCGGCGATCGCGCGGTGATCCTGGGGCACTTCTACCAACGCGATGAAGTCATCCAGTACGCGGACTTCGTGGGTGACTCCTTCCAGTTGGCCAACGCCGCACTCACCAAGCCGGACGCTGAAGCCATCATTTTCTGCGGTGTCCACTTCATGGCAGAGACCGCCGATATCCTCTCCACCCCGGAGCAGGCCGTCATCCTGCCCAACCTCGCAGCCGGATGCTCCATGGCGGACATGGCTGATGAAGATTCCGTGGAGGAGTGCTGGGAGCAGCTCGAGGAAATCTTCGGGACGGAAACCGATGACCAAGGCCGCGTACCTGTCATACCGGTCACCTACATGAACTCTTCTGCCGCACTCAAAGCTTTCTGTGGCCGGAACGGCGGTATCGTCTGCACCTCCTCCAATGCCAAAGTGGTCCTGGAATGGGCGTTCGAACGCGGTCAGAGGGTCCTGTTCTTCCCGGACCAGCACTTGGGGCGCAACACCGCCAAAGCCCTCGGTGTGCCCCTTGAGCAGATGCCCATGTGGAATCCGCGAAAAGAACTGGGCGGCAATGATGAGCAGGCATTGCTGGATTCAAGAGTCATCCTGTGGCATGGATTCTGCTCGGTCCACAAGCGCTTCAACGTCAGCCAAATCGAGAAGGCCCGCCTGGACTTCCCGGGCGTGAACGTCATCGTTCACCCGGAGTGCCCCATGGAGGTCGTGGACGCTGCGGACTCCGCCGGTTCCACCGACTTCATCAAAAAGGCCATCGCCGCTGCCACGGAACCCACCACGTTCGCCATCGGCACCGAGATCAACATGGTGAACCGGCTTGCCGCCGAGAATCCCCAGCACACCATCTTCTGCCTTGACCCCGTGATTTGCCCGTGCTCCACCATGTACCGCATCCACCCGGGCTATCTGGCGTGGGTGCTCGAGGAACTCGTCCAAGGACGCATCGTCAACCGCATCACCGTGGATGACGCAGTGCAGGACAACGCGAAAATCGCCTTGGAGCGCATGCTGGCCGCCAAGCCGGCCTGACGACAGAACAACCACTAGCCGAATCGAGCCTCACATGACTGCAGATAGTTTTCCTATCGCTGCAGGCAGCCCTGCCGAAGGGCCCCGGCAACGGCTGATCGTCGTCGGAAGCGGCATCGCGGGGCTGTATTCCGCGCTGCTGGCCGCCGAAGCCGGTTCCGACGTCGTGCTGCTGACCAAGGGCGCGCTCGCGGACAGCAACACGTACTTCGCCCAAGGTGGCATCTCTGCGGTGCTCGATGAACCGGCGCCCGGTGACACGGTGGCGGCGCACATCGCCGACACCATCAGGGCCGGTGCCGGGCATTGCAACGAGGAAGCCGTCCGGGTGCTGTGCACCGAGGCCCGCACCGACATCGCCGGACTCGCCCGGTTCGGCGTCAGCTTCGATCTTGACGACGACGGCGGACCGGCCTTGGGGCTGGAGGCGGCGCACTCGGCGCCGCGCATCATGCACGCAGGTGGAGATGCCACGGGTGCCCGTGTGGCGGCAGCACTGATCAAGACCGTGCTGGAGTTCCATGATGCAGGCAGGCTCCATGTCATCGGGCACGCCCAGGTGACGGTTCTGATGCGAGCGGGTGCAGGGTCCGCACGCGTGTCCGGCGTCGAGTTCCTCCACAACGGGGCCCGGCACAGCGTCCACGGTGATGCTGTACTTTTGGCCACCGGTGGGGCCGGGCAACTCTTCGCGCAAACCACCAACCCGTCCGTGGCCACAGCTGATGGGCTGGCCCTTGCCTGTCGTGTCGGCGCCGACGTGGCGGACCTTGAATTCTTCCAGTTCCACCCGACGTGCATGGTGTTTCCCACTCCCCAGGCCGACGGCGCGGCGGAGCCGCTGTTGATCTCCGAAGCGGTGCGCGGGGAAGGGGCGATCCTCGTGGACGCAAACGGCCACCGCTTCATGCCTGACTACCACCCGGAGGCCGAGCTGGCCCCCCGGGACGTTGTTTCCCGAAGCATCGCCCTCCACCTTGCTGCGCTTGGGGACCCCAACGGCCATGTGTTCCTCGATGCAACGGTCATCGAAGCCCAGCGCGGGAGCGGTTTCCTCAGCAAGAGATTCCCCACCATCTCCGCCCGCACCCTCCAAGCCGGAATCGACTGGACCCGGGAACCGGTCCCCGTGGCCCCGGCAGCACACTACTGGATGGGCGGAGTGGTCACCGATCTTTACGGGCGAACCTCCGTTCCCGGCCTGTTGGCCGCTGGCGAAGTCGCTTGCACAGGAGTTCAGGGCGCCAACCGGCTGGCCAGCAATTCCTTGCTGGAAGGGCTGGTGTTTGGCCGGCGGGCTGTGCAAGGCTTCCTTTCAGAAGACCGCAGGGCTCCGCGCGGAACCACTGACGTGCTCCCGCTCAACGAGCCCGCCGAGGCGCCAACATCCAGCGGCCTCTCACGGCAGGCATTGCAGCGGCTGATGACGGCCAAGGCCGGCGTCCTGCGGAACGGGCTGCTGCTGGCTGAGGCCGAGGCTGCCCTGGCCGCTTGGGAGGCCGACATCGTGCCCTTGGTGGTCTCCAGGTCCTTGGATGTTCAGGCGCACGAGGACTCCAACTTGCTGCTCGCGGCGCAGTTGCTCGTGCGTGCGGCGCGGAAGCGGAGGGCATCGCTCGGCGCCCATTACCGCAGCGACAGCGTGGCGGAACCTGCCGCCGTCGAGCCTTCAGAGAAGCATCACATCACCACCCGGAAAGCGAGCCTCGTCCGATGACTGCTCCAACAAACCATCTGGCCCTTCCCATGGCTCCTGTACGGGAGATCCTGGAACGAGCCTTTGCCGAGGATGCGCCCAGCGGCGACATCACTTCACAGCTGTTGATCCCGGCGCAGGCAAGGGCCGTGGCCGTGCTCAATGCGCGCGTGCCCGGAGTGCTGAGCGGAGGCTCCGTGTTCCGTGAGGCCATGCTATGCGTGGACCCGGCGCTGGACGTGGAGCTGTTGCTCTCCGACGGCGAAGAGTTCGACGCCGGAACGCACCTCGCCAGGGTCAGCGGCAGCGCCCGCTCGGTGCTGCTCGCCGAACGCGTCGCCCTGAACCTGGTGCAGAGGATGAGCGCCATTGCCACCAAGACGGCGGAGTTCGTCAGGCTCGTGGAAGGCACGAGGGCCCGGATCACGGACACCCGCAAAACCACGCCCGGGCTGAGGGTGCTCGAGCGTTACGCCGTTCGCTGTGGCGGGGGAGCCAACCACCGTTACAGCCTGTCCGACGCCGTGCTGGCCAAGGACAACCACCTCGCGGTCATGACCGGGGGCGACTCCAGCAAGCTCACCGAGTTGCTGATCGCCGCGAAGGCGCAGTTGGGCCACACCACCCATTTTGAAGTCGAAGTTGACAGCGCGGACCAGATTGAGCCCGTCCTGGCGGCGGGAGTGGACACCATCATGCTGGACAACTTCTCCATCGAGCAGCTCCGGGCGGGCGTCAAACAAGTGGACGGGAGGGCAATCGTTGAAGCGAGCGGCAACGTCAACACCTCCACTGTTACCGAAATCGCCGCGGCCGGAGTCGATGTCATCTCCATCGGCGGGCTGACGCACAGCGTCGCAGCATTGGACCTCGGCCTCGATATCGAACTGACGGCGCCGCAGGGCTGAAGCCGGGGAGTCCACCATGATCTATCTTGACGCCGCCGCCACCACGCCTGTTCGCCGTGAGGCCCTTGAGGCCATGTGGCCCTACCTGAGCGGCGAGTTCGGCAACCCGTCAAGCCACCACACGTTGGGTGAAGCTGCGGCGGCAGCACTGGCCAAGGCGCGCTCCGGCGTCGCTTCAGTGCTCCATTGCCGTGCTGGCGAGGTGACATTTACGTGCGGCGGTACGGAGGCCGATAACCTTGCGGTCAAGGGCATCGCCCTGGCGCGGAAGTCAGCCGATCCCACGGTCAACCGGGTGGTGATCAGCGCCGTCGAACATCCGGCAGTGGAAGAGTCCGCCCGCTACCTGGAACGGGCGCATGGATTCGCCGTGGACGTGGTGCCGGTGGATGACAAGGGGTTGGTGACCATCGACGCCCTGCGGAGCGTCCTGGGCCCCCAAACGGCCCTGGTGAGCATCATGTACGCCAACAACGAGGTTGGTACAGTGCAGCCGGTCGCCGCTCTGGCGGCCGCCGCACACGAGTTCGGGGTCCCCTTCCATACTGACGCCGTGCAGGCAGCCGGCTGGCTTTCCCTGGATGTCAAGGCGTTGGGCGTGGACGCACTGAGCCTCTCCGGACACAAAGTCGGCGCACCCAAGGGCTCCGGGGTCTTGTTCGTCAAAGGACGGATACAGGTCGAGCCCCTCATGCATGGCGGAGGGCAAGAGCGAGGCAGGCGTTCAGGTACGGAAAACGTGGCAGGGGCAGTGGCGCTGTCCACAGCGCTGGCCCTCTCCGAAGTGACCCGCAAGGAGGAAGCCGCCCGGGTTACGGCATTGCGGGAGGAATTCATTGACCGGGTGCTGGCCGCAGTGCCGGATGCCATGCTGACCGGCCACCGGATTCAACGGCTCCCGTCCTTGGCGTCATTCTGTTTTCCCGGCACCAGCGGCGAATCTGTTTTGTTGGAACTTGAGCGCCTGGGGGTCATCTGTTCCAGCGGCTCCGCCTGCGCCGCCGGGTCGGATGCTCCCTCGCCGGTGTTGCTTGCGCTTGGTATCCCCCCCGAAACAGCCCAGACGGCAGTGCGCTTCAGCTTCACCTCCGCGGTGACCAGCGCCGAGCTCGAGCAGGCCGCCACCGCTGTGGAAACCGCCGTCGGACGCGTCCGGAACCTGGCGGTGCCACAACAGCACTAGCGGCGCCACAAGAAAACCAGCGGCGCCGAAGGAAAACTAAACGTGCCGCGCCCGCCGGAAAATCCAGTGCCGGAGCAAGCTGAACCGCACCGCGGTGGCCGCGAATCCGGAAAGCGTCGTGGTCCACAGTTCATCGCTGACAGTGGCATCCGGCCGGACGAGGTGAAGCACGCCGAGACTGCCACCGGTAATGACCAACGCGATGCCGATAACGATCATCCCGCTCAGGTTGTCCTTGGCGCGCTTCTTCCGGCCGCTGATCTTGAAAGTGACCCTTCGGTTCAGCGCCGTGTTCATCAGTGATGTGAGGATCAATGCCACTGCGTTCGCAAGCTGAGGGTCGATCCAGGGACGGAGCACGGCGTAGATACCCAAGGAGCTGGCAGTGCAGACGATTCCGACGCCCGTGAAGCGCAGCAGTTGCCTGACAACGGGGTACCGCAGCAGGCCGCGACGCCGTTTTGGCTTGGTCTTGGTGGGGGTCGCCGTCCGCAATTCAGTGGCGTCGGCGGCAGTCTCCATAGGGTTAAGCCTGACACATTAAGTCGCCGGTTCTTCCCAGAGTGCGCCCGAGGAGGGGTCCGGTAGCTCCCCGATGCCCTTCCACCCGGGGACAGTGCTGCAGGCGGGCCTCGCACGGCCGAGCGGTATCCGGGCTTAGAATCCGAATCATGCGTCTTGCGATTATTGGCCTGGTTCTCCTGATAGTGGGTGGGGTAACTGTCGCGACAGGCGTGCTTCCCGTACCGGAAGTTTTTGTGTTGGTTGACCGGGTGGCACCCATCCTCGGGTTCGTGGTCGCGATGACAGTTGTCACCGAACTCGTCAGCGAGGCGGGCGCCTTCCAATGGATTGCCCGCCGGTTGCGGCAGTGGGGACGCGGTAGCAGCGTCCTTTTGTGGCTGCTCCTGGCGTTGTTCGCTACGCTGAGCACCGTTTTCCTGTCCCTTGATACGACGGCGGTGCTGCTCACCCCTGTGGTGGTAACGGTAACCCGGCAGGCAGGCTTGCCCGTCCTGCCGTTTGCGTTAACCACGGTGTGGTTGGCGAACACCGCGAGCTTGCTCCTGCCGATCTCCAACCTGACCAACCTTTTGGCACAGCACAGCTTGAACGGCATCAGTCCGGCTGGCTTTGCACAGCTGATGTGGGCTCCATCCATCATCGCGGTCCTCGTGCCGTTGGCTTTCATCGCTGTAGTCTTCCGACGCGAACTGTTCAAGAGCTACGCCACCGGGTCCCACCGTCCGGCGTCGGGAGCTAAGTCCGGCAGTTCGTCGGTAAGTGGGTCCGGAAGTTCGTCGGTAACTGCCTCTGGAGCTGCGTCGCGAAATGCGGACGGCGCCCGGGTGCCCGATAAGGTGCTCCTTTCGGGAAGCGCCGTGGTCTTGCTCCTGGTGCTTCCGGCTTTGGTGTCCGGTATCGCCATCTGGATCCCGTCGGCAGCCGCCGCCGTCGTCTTGGCCTTGTTGTTCGCGATCCGGCGACCCAAGGTGCTCAAGGTGTCACTGATACCTTGGTCCCTGTTGCTGTTCACCTGCGGCCTGTTCCTGGTGGTCGAGGCCACCCGATACGTTGGCGCTTCCGTGCTGATCGGGCAGGTAGCGGGCCAGGGTGAAGGGTTCTGGGAGCTGTTGCGGCTGGCGATGACGGGGGCCCTGGGTTCAAATGTCCTGAACAACCTGCCGGCGTACCTTCTGGCCGAGCCACTCGCCGGAACTCAGGCCAGAATGGCCGCGCTGCTGATCGGGGTCAACGCGGGGCCGCTGATCGCGCCCTGGGCCTCGCTGGCTACGCTGCTATGGCACGACCGGCTGACCCGGATGAACGTCCTGATCAAATGGCCAGGCTATGCCTTATCCGGCTTGATTGTGGCGCCGGTGACCATCCTGGCCTCGGTTGCGGGTCTTGCCATCGTGGGCCCTGGGGGCTTGTTCCGTTAGGCAGGCGTGTATAACTCGCCAACCGGAATATCCGCCGGGATGCGGTTGGCCGGTCCCGCCAAGGGGCAAGCCCACGCCTCGTTGTAGGCGCACGAGGGGTTGTAAGCGAAATTGAAGTCGAGGATGAATTCCTGCTCCGCGCCGGTTCCCCGGGTCCCGTGGAACGCGCCTTTGACAGTGTCCAACAAGTATCTGCCTGCCCCGTAGCTACCGCCGTCCTTGCCGGCCGTTGCGTCACGGAAGGGCACGAAAATTCCACCCCCGTAGCTTCGCAGCCGCCAGGCTGCCAGCGAGCCCAAGCCGGGAAGGTCGAACGTGCCGATACGCGTGAACGGAACCACCCCGTCCGTACCAGTTTGGACGTTCATCTCCTGCCCGAAACCCTCAGGAGACAACACGGCGTTCAGCCGGAACGAGGGATCGTATTGCGCCATTGTCAGTCCAGAGAACGTTGCCTTCAGTTCCGATGTGAGCGCGGACGCGGGGTGGGTGGCAAACATGAGATCCCGCTCCTGGCGCCAAAAGACGTGTGCGTCGAACGGGTTGGACGCTGCAAGCTGGCGCACCTTGTCGTACATGGCAAATGTCCGCAAGCGCCAATCCACTATGTCCAGGGCGGACATCGTGGGGAGAGTGTCCTCGGATTCAACGTGCGGAAGGGGAGCCATACTCCCAGCCTAGACCCGGACCGCCACAGCACACGGCCGGACCTGGTTGGGCAACGAAATCCGGCACCCTGCAGGGGGTGCTACTGTCTCTGAAGGCCCCGCCCGCCAACACCCCCGTTACGAACACCCCGGAGATCAATGGAACGCAATGTTGCTGCAGAGCTCGCCTTCAAAACGGCAGCTGACACGAAGGTGGCGTTGGCGATTGCCGTGGCCAACAACTCCGGATACACCTCGGTATCGGAAAAGCTGTCCGTTACCGTCGATGGCCGGGAAGTACCGTTCCGCGAACTCGACGACCACCACGGCGGCAGGTTCCAGTACATGGAATTTGCCCAACCGAGCGAGGTCCTCGTCGCCTACAACGCCACAGTGCAGGGGCTGGGCGACCAAGACACAGCATCGGCCATGGAACTCATCCGGTACGTCAGGCCCAGCAGGTATGCCGAGTCCGACCGGCTGTTGCCAACCTCCTACGCCGAGTTCGGCTCCCTGCGGGGCGTGGAGCTGCTTCAAGCTGTCCGCGATTGGGTCAACCAGGAGCTCCGTTACGTCAGCGGATCTTCCCGGGGGACGGATGGGGCGGTGGAAACGTTGCTTCATCGCAGGGGAGTGTGCCGCGATTTCGCGCACCTTGCCATCGCCCTGTTGCGCTCCAAGGATGTGCCGGCGAGGCTTGCCGCCGTCTACGCGCCGGGTCTGACCCCCATGGACTTCCACGCCGTTGCCGAGGCTTACATCGACGGCGCTTGGCACGTCATCGATCCCACGGGACTCGCCCCCCGTGGATCCATGCTCCGGATTACCGCGGGCAGGGACTCCTCGGACACGGCCTTCCTTTCAACGGTGGGTGGCAGCTTGGTGCTCACAACGCTCAAGGTCAGCGCTTCCGTGAACGGCGAGCTCCCGAGGGAGGACCCCCGGGAGCTCATGAGCCTTCGCTAGTGCCCTGCCACGGCAGTGCGCAGCTTCTCGGTCAGGCGCAGCAACTCGCGCTGTTCCGCCGCGGTGAGGGCGGGCTCGATCAACGCGGCGATGTCACGTACGTGGTCGCGCCCGATGGCTTTTTGAAGTTCCCGTCCGGACTCGGTGAGGGAGAGCAAGATTCCGCGACCGTCGTCGGGAGCCGACGTCCGTTCCACGAGGCCTCGCTTTTCCAAGCGGTCCACCAAGCGGCTCAGGCTTGATTGGCTCAGCAGCACCTTGTCGTTGATTTCGTTGAGGCGCAGCTGCCCGGAGGGGCAGCGGGACAACGTGAACAAGACGTCATACTCCCTGACGGGGAGTGTCTTGAACGCCGGTCCCGACTGGAGTTTCCGCATCACCGCCACCTGGGAGCGGAACAACGACTCCCAGGTCTCGGCGGCGAGGCGAACAGCGGACGACGCCGGGCTTCCGGACATCAGGCGTCCTGCTCCGCGGCGGCCGCTGATTCGTTGACCTTGGCCTCCAACGCGGCAGCCACACGTGAAGCGTGCGTCGGGGCGTCCGGAACGTGTGCGGGCTTCAGCGCTGCATACTCCTTGCGAAGAGTAGGCAGTACTTCCTCCCCGAAGAGGTCCAACTGCTCCAAGACCGTCTTCAAAGGAAGCCCGGCGTGGTCGATCAGGAACAACTGCCGCTGGTAGTCGCCAAAGAACTGACGGAAGGTCAGCGTCTTTTCGATTACTTCCTGCGGGCTGCCCACGGTCAATGGCGTCTGGGAGGTGAAGTCCTCCAAGGAGGGTCCGTGTCCGTACACAGGTGCGTTGTCGAAGTAGGGACGGAATTCCTTCACGGCATCCTGGGAGTTCTTCCGCATGAAGAACTGGCCGCCGAGGCCCACAATCGCTTGGTCCGCCTTGCCATGGCCGTAGTGCTCGTAGCGCTCGCGGTAGAGTCCGATCAATTGCTGGTAGTGCTCTTTGGGCCAGAAGATGTTGTTGGCGAAGAAGCCATCGCCGTAATAGGCCGCGACTTCGGCGATCTGGGGCGTGCGGATGGAGCCGTGCCACACGAACGGGGCAACGTCATTCAGGGGGCGGGGGGTGGAGGTGAAGTTTTGCAGCGGTGTGCGGAACTTGCCCGACCAGTTGACGGTGTCCTCATCCCACAGTTTGCGGAGCAGGCTGTAGTTTTCGATCGCGAGTTCCACGCCGTCTTGGATGTTCTTGCCGAACCAGGGGTACACAGGGGCGGTGTTTCCCCGCCCAAGTACCAAGTCCACCCTGCCGTCGGAGAGGTGCTGCAGCATCGCGAAGTCCTCGGCGATCTTCACCGGATCATTGGTGGTGATCAAGGTGGTGGCCGTTGAGAGGGTGATCCGCTCCGTCTGCGCCGCGATGTAGGCCAACGTCGTGGTGGGGGAGGAGGAGAAGAAAGGCCGGTTGTGGTGCTCGCCGATGGCGTACACGTCCATACCAATTTCTTCGACCTTCTTGGCGATGGCAACGGACGCCTTGATGCGCTCGTTTTCCGTCGGGGTGCGGCCCGTGGTGGGGTCAGTGGTGATGTCACTGACGCTGAATACGCCGATCTGCATGGTGTGCCTTTCTCCTTGCCCGTGGTTCCGGGCCCTAGTGCCACTGTACCTCAAACTAGATGCATTTGCATGTATCGAAGCCTGTAACAGGTCAGAGCCGGGAAATGTTCCCGGCTCTGAAGTGGAGGAGTTCGCTAGTCCCCGCGGGTGGGAGCGGCGCGGCGGCCGGTTACCCGTGGGATGGTACCGGTGGTCCAGTCCTGGAGCCCACCGGCTCCGGCTCCTGCACCGGAAGCCGGGCTTGCGGTCGGTTTGCGCTGAAGGTCCTTCAACAGCTGCTTCTTTTCCCGGCGGCCCTCCACCAGCTTGTAGAGGACAGGAACCAGAACCAGCGTCAGGGCGGTGGACGATACCAGCCCACCGATCACGACGATGGCCAAAGGCTGGGAAATGAAGCCCCCACCACCGGTAAGGCCAAGCGCCATGGGAGTCAAGGCGAAAACCGTTGCCAGGGCGGTCATGAGAATGGGCCGCAGACGCTGGCGTGCGCCGTGTGTGATGGCGTCGGCGACGCCCATGCCGGGCTTGCCGTCGTGAGGTTTTCGGTATTGGTTGATCAGGTCGATCAGTACGATTGCGTTGGTCACCACGATGCCCACGAGCATCAGCATGCCGATCAGCGATGGCAGGCCCAGGGGAACGCCCGTCAGCAGCAACAGCACGATTGCGCCGGTCGCCGCAAACGGCACTGAGACGAGCAGGATCAGGGGCTGGACCAGGGACTTGAAAGCGGCCACCATGATCACGTAGACGATCGCGATTGCGGCCAGCAGGGCCAACCCCAACTGTCGGAAGGAATCCGCCTGCTGGGTAGTTGCTCCGCCAACGGATGCCGTGACGCCGGCCGGAAGGTGGACCGTTGCCAATCGTTGTTGGACGGCGGAGCTGACGCTGCCCAGGTTGGAGCCCGACGGCGTCACCGTGACTTTCGCCGTCCTCTGGCCGTTGCTGCTGGTGATGGAGACCGGCGCGTCCACCTGTTCGACGGCGGCGATGCTGTCCAGGGCGAGGCCCCCACGTACTGTGGGAATCTGGAGGGCGCGCACCGCAGCGATGCTCGTGAAACGGGTGCCCTGCCCGATTTGTACGGGGTAATCGTTGGTTTCTATGCGCACAGTGCCCGCCGGAATGGGGCTGACGGTCGAAGCAAGGAAGGCACCTACCTGCTCTTCTGTCAGCCCGGCAGCAACAGCCTTGGCACGATCAACACGGACTTGGACCACCGGTTGTGTGGCGGCAAGGTTGGTGGCAACCTCGGAGCTGCCGGGAACGCCGTCCATGGACTTGACGATTGCATCGCTGGCTGTCTGGAGATCAGCCGAATTAGCGGCCTTGATGGTGATGTCCACGGTGGAGGAGGTACCGAATCCACCCTGCTGCGAGCCCACAGTGACTTTTCCTGCGGCGCCTTTGAGCTTGGCCCGGACATCGTCCTGGAGCTTCTGCTGATTCGCTTTCTCGTCCGTGACAATGGTGAAAGTCGAGTTCGAAGCACCGGAAGAGGTCAAGGCAGCGAAGCCCGTTTGAGCATTGCCCGAGGTGACCTGGACGTCCTTGATTCCACTTAGCCCGCGGAGGGCAGCTTCGATTTTTGTCGCCTCATCACTCGTGGCCTGAAGGCTGGTTCCGGCGGGAAGGACCTGTTTCACCGTCATGCTGTTCTCGCCTGAACTCCCCAGGAGATCAGTGGCCAGCAACGGTGAGAGGGCGAGCGTGGCAACGAGGATAACCGCAGCCCCCGACAACGTCAAAACAGGATGCTTCTGGGTCTTCTGGAGGATGGGAAGGTAGCCGCGCTGCAGTCTGCTGCGCTGTTCAGCCTCGCGGGCCGTCTCCGCAACGCTGCGTGACCGGTCCATCCGGGAGCCGGCGCCCTCCATGGCGCCCTCGATGTTCCCCTCCGTGGTTCCTGCCGCCGCGGGGGAGGCCAGGAACCAGAATGCGAGGACCGGGACAATCGTCAACGAGACCAACAACGATGAGAGCAAGGCGATGGTCACTGTCAGCGCGAAGGGCCTGAAAAGCTCACCTGCCAGATCACCGACGAACGCGATGGGAAGAAAAACAGCGACCGTTGTGAGGGTCGATGCTGTGATAGCCCCGGCTACCTCCCGTATGGAGGTCAGGATCGCGGTGAGCTTGGGCTCTCCATAGCTGAGATGCCGTTTGATGTTCTCGATGACCACAATGGAGTCATCAACCACCCGCCCAATGGCGATGGTGAGGGCGCCGAGGGTGAGGATGTTCAGTGTGTATCCCGTGGCGAAGATGCCGATGAACGTGATCAGCAAAGACAACGGGATCGAAATGGCCGTGACCAGGGTTGAACGCACGGACATCAGGAACACCAGGATCACCGCAACGGCGAATCCCAAGCCCAGAAGACCTTCGGTGGTGAGATCTTTGATGGACTTTTCGATGAAGGGAGCCTGGTCGAAGACGGCGGTGAAGGACGCATTGTTGCCCAGTTCGGCCTGCATGGGGACGATGGCGTCCCGTACCGCGTGGGAGATGGCCACCGTGTCGCCTTCGGGCTTCTTGGTGATCGAGAGGGCCAATGTTGGCTTGCCATTGGTCCGGGTGATCGAGGTCGCTGCATCGTCTTGGATGCTCACATCGGCCACGGCGCCAATGGTGGCCGGATTCTTGGTTCCCCCCAGTGGCAGGCCCTTGATGACGTCAAGGGAATCTATGGGGCTTCCCAACTGAAGGGAGAGCGTTTTACCCTGGTCTTCGATGGTGCCCACGGGAACCAGCGTGCCGTTGTTCTTCAGGGCTTCGCTGATCGCTCCCACGGAGGCTCCGGTAGACGCGAGATCGGCCGGGCGGGGCTGGATGAGGATGTGCTGGGCGGCGCCCCCAGTGACGTCGGCGCCGCGAACGCCGTCGATCTTCTGGAGCCGGGGCACGCTGAGCCTCTGGAGATCCGCGTTGAGCTCGCTGAGCGGCCTGTCAGAAGATACAGCCAGGAAAACAATGGGGAAATCGCTGATGTTCCCGGCGATGGCTTGGGGATCCACGTTGGCCGGGAGTAGCCGCTTGGCGTTCGAAATAGCCCGATCGATCTGGTTGCGCGCGCGGTCGAGGTTGGAACCGTACGTGAACACCAGGGTGATCTGCGAAACTCCGCTTCGCGAAGTGGACGAGGTCGACTCCAGTCCTTCGACGCTGTTCAAGGCCTTCTCAAGGGGTTGGCTGAGTTGCTTGTCCACTACCTCAGGCGACGCGCCCTGCATCGAGGTCACCACTGTGATCTGCGGGAACTCGATGGACGGGATGAGTTCCTGTTTCAGGGAACCCATGGTGATCACGCCGAACACCGCCGCAAAGACGGTGATCAGCGCGATCAATGCCCGGTTTCCCAGGGACAGCGTGGCCAGGCGGAACATTGCATTGACTCCTGCGGTCTACCAAACGATTCGTCTGACGGGAACCGGCCGCAGCCCCGGGAAAGGCCTAGCTTTGGACTGCGTTGGCTACTTCCAGCTGCAGGGAACGGGCTGTGCTTGCCTCGAGCTCGGCAGCAAGTTCAGGGTTTTCGTTGAGCTTGACGCCATACCCGGGCATCATGTCCTTCAGCTTGGACTGCCAGGCCTTGAAGTTCTTCGGGAAGGACTTCTGCAGCAGCTCAATCATGATCGGCACAGCCGTGGAGGCTCCGGGGGAGGCACCGAGAAGCGCGCCGATGGAGCCATCGCGGGAGGCAATGACTTCCGTGCCGAACTGAAGGACTCCACCCTTTTGCGGGTGCTTCTTGATGATCTGGACCCGCTGACCCGCAGTGATCAGTTCCCAGTTTCCGCCCGATGCTTCGGGGTAATACTCCCGAAGGGATTCCACCTTTGCCTCGTGCCGCTTGGCAACTTCCTTGATGAGGTAGGCCGTCAAGTCCATGTTGTCCTTGGCTACTGCCAACATAGGGATGATATTGCCCGGGCGTATGGACAGCGGAAGGTCCAGGAAGCTGGAGGTCTTCAGGAAGTTGGTGGAGAATCCAGCGTACGGGCCGAAGAGCAGCGACCGTTTGCCGTCCACGTAGCGGGTGTCCAGGTGCGGGACCGACATCGGAGGGGCGCCCACGGATGCCTGGCCGTAAACCTTGGCGCTGTGCTGGGAGGTGATGGCCTCATCGGTGCAGCGGAAGAACTGCCCGGACACCGGGAAGCCGCCGTAGCCCTTGCTTTCCGGAATTCCCGAGGCCTGCAACAGGTGCAGCGCGCCGCCCCCTGCGCCGACAAAGACGAACTTCGCGTGGATGCGGCCATGCTCGCCGGACGCAGGGTGCTTGAGGGACAGGTCCCAGCCGCCGCCGGCTGCGCGGTTGATGTTGGTGACGTCATGCCCGTAGTTGACCTCGGCACCACTGTCCTTCAGGTAGCCGGTCAGCTCACGCGTCAAGGCGCCGAAATCGACGTCGGTTCCTTCTGCTGCGCGGGTGGCGGCAACACGCTGCTTGGGGTCGCGGCCCTTGACGATCAGGGGAGCCCACTTTGCGATCTGGGCTTGGTCTTCGCTGTATTCCATGCTGCGGAAGAGCGTGTTGGGCTTCAAAGCTTCGTAGCGCGTCTTCAGGAAGTTCACGTGGTCATCGCCGATGACGAAGCTCATGTGCGGAACAGTGTTGATGAAGCCCTTGGGAGAGCCAACGACCTTGCTATCCACCAGATGGGACCAGAACTGGCGGGAAAGCTGGAACTGCTCGTTGATGTGCAGTGCCTTCGACGGGTCTACGGAGCCGTCCTTGGAAGCCGGGGAGTAGTTGAGCTCGCACAGTGCGGCGTGGCCCGTTCCCGCGTTGTTCCACGGGCCGGAGCTTTCAAGCCCTACCTCGTCGAGCCTTTCAAAAAGGGAGATCGTCCAGGTGGGTTCAAGTTGCTTGATGAACGCACCAAGGGTGGCACTCATGATTCCGCCGCCAATAAGGACGACGTCGGCATGTTGAGTCTTGGAAATGAAGGTCACAATCAATCTCCGTAAGCGGCGGCACTGGCTGTCACAGAATATCCCCGGGTGGACCCAATACTGAAATTGCGGCCGATCGTCAAGGCTTTAGGCGGACGTTCGTGAAAACTTCGTTCAAGACCGGTGATGCCGGGTAGCTTTCCACCTTGTTGGATAGGGCCAATGCAGAGATGGGGAAGGCGATGGGAACGGCCGGGACGGAGGCGGCAATCTCGGCATTGATGGCTTGGTACTGGGCGTTGCGTTGGTCACCGTTAGGCACCGCGCGGGCTCGTTCGATGTTGTGGAAAACCTCCGTGTCCGAGTATCCGAACTCGCCGCGGGCCTCTCCGAAGAGAGGTCCCAGGAAGTTGTCGGCGTCAGCATAGGAGCCGTTCCATCCGAGCAAATGCAAAGCGTGATCGCCGGGCGACTGCACCTTCTGAAGGTATCCGTCGTCCCAGTTGACCGGTACTGGCTTGATGTTGAACCCCACGGCAACGAGTTCCCTGCTGATCTCCGCATAGATTTTTTCCGGCGTGGGCAAGTAGGCGCGCGTGGCGTCGAGCGGATAGTAGAACTTCAATTCCTCGCCCTTGTAGCCGGCCTTCTGCAGGAGTGCCTTCGCTTTGTCAGGGTTGTAGCCCAGTGACGGAGCGTTGTTGTTGAAGCCGCTCAGCTTGGGCGGAACGAACTGTGATGCCTGAGTGGTGTTGTCGATGAAGAAGCGTCGGATCAGCGTCTCTTTATCGATCGCCATTTCTATGGCTTGGCGGACCTCCGGTTTGTCCAGCGGAGGCACGGCTTGGTTTATCCCCAGGTACATCACCGAGAACGGGTCGCGTTGGACGATCTGGACGCCCTTTTTGACCAACTGGTCGAAGGTACCGGATGTCACAAGGTCATAGGCGTCGATTTTGCCGTCAAGGAGGGCTTGTTGACGTGTCTCCGCGCGGTCGTACGGGATGAAATTGATGGTGGCGATCTGTCCCTTGTTGCCCCAGTAGCCCTTGTAACTTGTCAGGGTGACTTTGCTCGCATCCCAGCCCGAGACCACATAGGGTCCGGTGCCTACGGGGTGCAGTGCGTAGGCGGACATTGGCTGGCCGTTCCGGATGGTGTCCAGGACGTTCGCTTTTTGCGCCGTGAGGGCTGTGGGGGAGGAGATCGCGAAAGCGGGAAGGGTCAGGGCCTGGAGGAACCCGGTAAAGGGCCTCGTCAGGTTGATCTGGACATCGGCGGGGGAGACGACCTTGCAATCTTTGAAGATCGAGAAAACCGGCGTGTCCGAATAAGCCTTGAAGACGCTCTGGAACGAAATCCCGGTGGCTTGTTTTCGAAGGTCGGCCGGGAACGTGAACCAGCGATTGAAGTTGGCGCAAACAGCTGCCGCGTCGAAGGGCGTGCCGTCTTGGAACGTTACCTTGGAACGTAGCGTGAAATCGTAGGTCAGGCCGTTGTTGCTGTCCTTCCACTGCGTGGCCAGCAGGGGAGTCGTCTGCCCGGTGGAACCATCCACACCCACCAGACCTTCAAGGACCTGGCGCGTGATGCGGTACGACTCGGAGTCACTTGTCAGTGCCGGGTCTAGTCCGAGGGGCATGGAGGGCGTACCGAAATTGAAAGTCGCCGTCGGCACCGTGGATGTCGTTCCTGACGACGACGACGGCGCTGGGCCAGGCGCGCCGGTACACGCCGCCAAAGCTAAAGCAGCAACAAACGCGCCGATCTGTACTGTCAGCCGCCGTCGTGTGTTGCCTGCCACTTATGTCCCCTTCAAACCCGTCCGTATCGCTGTGGTCCGCCTCGGCCAGACCGGGTCCAAGTCTAGTTGAACGTCCCCGCCAAGCTTCCCAGCGAGCTGCCAGAAACGTCCGTCGACATGCAGGAAGAGCCACCGTGGGTTTCATGACCCAAGGTGGCTCTTATGGTTCTGACCCTGTGTTGACTCAACTGCAACAGGTGAGTCACCGCAGTGCGCAAGGGGGGACTTGAACCCCCACGCCCGAAGGCACAGGAACCTAAATCCTGCGTGTCTGCCAATTTCACCACTCGCGCTGGCTGGCCTTTCCGAAGGTCGTCGACGACGGTCCCGGAAATGTACCGGGCCCTAGTCTACATCCAGGTTGAGGTCGCGCCGGAGTTTGGCAACGTGACCCGTGGCACGGACGTTGTATTGAGCGAGAGCGACCTTGCCGTCCGCATCCAGCACCACTGTGGACCGGATGAGTCCCATGTAGGTTCGTCCGTAGTTCTTCTTCTCGCCCCACGCTCCGTATGCCTCGGCCACGGCGTGGTCCTGATCGGAGAGCAGGGGAAATGTCAGCTCTTCCTTGTCGACGAACTTGGCTAAGGCCTCCACCGAGTCCGGGGAGATGCCCACGACCTCGTAGCCGGCTCCTTGCAGCGATGCCAGGGAATCGCGGAAGTCGCAGGCTTCCTTGGTGCAGCCCGGAGTCGATGCAGCGGGATAGAAGTAGACGATCGTATTGCGGCCGCGGAATCCGGAAAGACTCACGTCGCTGCCCTTGTGATTGCGGAGGGTGAAGTCAGGTGCAACGTCACCTGGAATAAGTCGTTCAGCCAAAATTTGCTCCTTGCAAGCGTAGCGAATCCACAGTTTAGTTTGCGCGAAGCCACGAGTTCGCGCTTGGCGCGCATATACTATCGGCATGCCAGATATGGAAAGATGGCCAACGACCCGATTGCTTTCGACGGCGGCGCGCCTTGTGGAAATCTCGTGGAACGAGAAATTAAAGTCTATCGGCCTGACCCACGCAGGCGTCATTGCCATGCAGGTACTGGCCGCCAAGGGTGCAATAACGCAAGCCGCCCTTGCTGAAGTTGCGCGGGTCAAGGCTCAAACGATGGGAACCACGTTGGCCAGGCTGGAGTTGCACGGGCACATCAGCCGCCATCGCAGCGACTCGGACCGCCGGAGCCACGTGGTAACACTCACGGATGCCGGGATAGCCGCCCTGGAAGAAGCTGTGAAGCTTGAGCAGGACGTTCTGGCCCCTGTTGCGGTAGACACCTCACGGTTGCGTGACGAACTTCGCATGGTGGTGCGGGGATTGGCCGGGCTGCCGGCCGTTGAGCAAGAGTCCGGGGCAGTCGGTACCGACGCCCCGCAAGGCTGAGCGGCTTCAACGCGCTGAGCGCTCCAGTGGGCTGAAAAGCCCCAACGTGAAAGGCCCCGAATCGTGGACACGATCCGGGGCCTTCTTTGGTGCACCCCCCGGGACTCGAACCCGGAACCCATTGATTAAGAGTCAATTGC
>NZ_JARVRJ010000003.1 GCF_030209745.1 Arthrobacter sp. fls2-241-R2A-200 | reverse complement strand
GATGGTGCCCTCGAAGGAACCATGCACGGAGTCCCGGCGCAGCAGGCTGGCACGCTTGACCAGATCGTTCTCGGCGCCCTTGCGGACCACGATCGCCCGGAGCCGCAGACCGTGCCCGCCGCCGGCCTTCTCGATCAGGATACGGGCCAACAACCGCCCGATACGCCCGAAACCGTACAGCACGACGTCGGTGCTGGTACGGTCATCAGCGCCGCGCTTCCCAACAATCTCCGCAAGCTCATCACGAAGATACTCATCGAGCGAGGCGCCGTTGCCTTCTACCCGGTACTTCTCCGTCAAACGTGCAATGTCAATGGCCGCCGCGCCAAGGTCCAGCTCAGCCAAGGCATTCAGCAACGGAGCAGTCTCTTCAGGTAACAACTCATCCCTACTGATGCGACGCGCAAAGCGGTGCGCCTTCAGGATCTCCATGGTGGACTTATTGATCAGGCTGCGGCCGTGGATGCTGGTCACCACGTTGTTTTCCCTGTACAACCGGCCGATCACGGGAATCATCGCCTCGGCGAGAGCCTCCCGGCCCATCCACCTTTCAAGATAGAGATCTGAGCTTTGCAGCATCGGGCACCTTTCCAAAGGGTTACCCCTTGAGCGTTATTGACTGGAAATGGACGGGACGGTCGCGATAGTTCAGATGACGGGCCGCCACAGGATGGCGGAGCGGAGTTCTTTGGCTGCCTGGGCGGGGTCGGTTGCGCCGTAGATGGCGCCGCCGGCGACTGCGACTTCGGCCCCTGCTTGTTGGACATCGCCGATGGTAGCGACCTTCACTCCGCCGGCCACCGAGAACGGGACACGGGCCTCTGCCCCTGCCCGGAGCAGCCCGCTCAAATCGAACCCGGGCTTGGCCTGCTCATCGAGCCCGGCGTGCATCTCGACGAACTTCGCACCCAGAGCACGGGCTTCCTTGGCCCGGGTCACCTTATCCGCGACCCCGATCAGGTCCACAACGATGCCCTTGTTATGGGCCTTGGCCGCCTTCACGGCCCCGGCGATGGTGGAATCATCGGCAGTACCGAGCACGGTGACCAGGTCAGCGCCGGCCGTGAAGGCGATGTCAGCCTCCAACTCCCCGGCGTCCATGGTCTTCATGTCCGCGAACACGATCTTGTCCGGGTGGGCTTCCTTGACCGCGGTCACCGCGGACAACCCCGCGGCCTTGATCAACGGCGTGCCCAGTTCAATGATGTCAACGTACTCCGCGACCTGACCGGCCAACGTCAAAGCCGCTTCGGTAGTCAGGACGTCCATGGCAACTTGGAGCTTCATGATGTTCTCTTCCTTCTATAGGGAACTGCGGCTTTCATCGTCTGTCCATTTCGGGGTGGGCGAAACGCTGATTCAGGATGGTAAAAACTACCCCTAAGGGTGGCCGGGACACTTCCTAGGCCAACGCCCCCATGGGGTCCCACGCCGGCAGCACAATGGGTTCGGCGGCCAAGGCCTGCTGAAGCTCTGGTGACAGGCGTGACTTGTTGACCACGACCTCAAAGACGTACTCGTCGAACCAGTTGTCTGCCATGGTGAAGAATCCTTTGTCCCCGGCTTCCTCGCCCCAACTGTTCTCTACCCGCCAGCGGCGCGTGGCGCCGTCGAGCACGTCCACGCCGGTGAGGAGCATCGCGTGCGTCATGGCGGACTCACCGCAGCGGACACGCGCCTCTTTATCCATCGCCAGTTGGGCAGCATAAAGACCGGCGTAGTCGTACAAGTGCCCGTCCCAGATGCCGTCCCCGCGAACCATATGCGGCCCGACGTCGCACCCGAACCAAACCGGTTCCCCCTCCACGATGGCTTCCTTGGCCAACTGCTTTGCCAGTCCAATGTCCACGTTGAGGTAGAGCACCTGTTCAGCGCCAAGCACATTGCCCAGGTACTCAACGGTGAGTGTGCTTCCCTTGGCATGTTCTGTCCTGGGGTCATCGACAAGGCAAACGTATTGGTCGAGGTCGATGGTGGTGTACCTCGAGAGAAATTGTTGCGGTGTCAGAATGCCGACGCGGTGGAAAGCTTTGGCATCATCGGTGTATTCCCAGTCAACTGTGGCTGGAGGGGTGCCCAGGTGGAGGGTGAGGACCCGGTGGACATCGGCCATGATGCGGGCCGTCGCGTCCTCCAACCGGGCCGCATCGCCGTCGCGGTGTAACGTGCGCAGCTCCAAGGCCCCGCGGCGCAACAGGGAGCGCAGGACGGAGTTCATGCGGCCTGTATTGGAGGACGACTCGGTTTCCGGCATGGCGGACTTAGGCACCGCGCCATACTTTTGGAAAATGTTCACCGCCATATTCCATTGGCCGCCGTCGCCCATGACCGTCTGGAGGAGGTACTGGACCAGACGGTCATCCTCGCCACGTTCCGCTGAATCCAGGATGGATGCCAGAAAGTAGTTGGCGCGCTCCAGCTTGTCGAAATACATCGCGTAGTTTTGGGAGAACTCGAAGTCCCTCACCCCAAGGATCTCCTTGGCACCGCATCGCAGCAGATTCAGGGCGGCAAAGAGCCAGCAGCGGCCTGACTTCTTCTGGTTGGTGACTTTCCAGTCATCAAGGCGGTGGGAGACAGTGGTGGAAAGTGACGTTGCCAGCTGGTGGTCGATGGCTAGTTCGTCAACGCTGACACGGACGATGGCGTTTTGTTTCTGCTTCAGGACTGGGTCTGCAGCGAAAGACTCGTGCAAGGCCGAAAGGCGGGCGGCGGTCAGGGACGCCGCGGCGCCCGTTTGCGTCGCCGCTCCGCTGGCGCCCAAGGTTTCCGCGGTCATTGGTTCTGCCTCTTTCTACGCGGTCCGCTTGCTCAACCGAGCAAGCGCGAGACAACCGTATGTCCGCTCCGGGCCGGCAGCCAGCGACAACCGCCGGACTGCCGGACAGTGCCGCTTGCAACCCCGGACGGACCGCTCGCCACCCCAAACGACGTCAAATATTCAAGGCGTGGCGTACTGCCCGGCTGTTGCGGCGGGAAACCGGGACCGTGGTGCTCCCCGGGTCGTTCATGACCAGGACCAGTTCTCCTTTTTCCCGCTTTTCGACTTCGCGGATGCGGCTTAGGTTGACCAGGTACTGCCTATGTACCCGCAGGAAACAACCGGTATCGGATAAGTCATTTTCAAATTTGTCCAAACCCGATATTGCAGCCTTCAGCTTGCCTTCATCTGTGTGCAACCACACTTCGTTGCCATCCGCTTCGGCCATCGTGACCTCTGATGTTCCGAGCATCACCATCCGGTTTTCTTCCCGGAGGGCAACGATGCGACGGGACTGTTGCCCCAAAAGGACCCCGCCTGTTTCTGCCTGCGGAAACTGCTCCCCAGCGAAGGCGCCGAAAGAAATCAGGTGTCCGACCAGGTTGCTATGGAGGAAAACGGGCCGAATTCCGATTGACGACGGCTCGTCGACCATCGGAGTGAAGATCTGGGTTGAACCAGTCCAGCCCGGGTCTGACTTTGCCCGTTTGGTGGCATAGCGGGCGGCGTGAATGAAAGGGGGGAGTTGCGGGGTCCAGCGAAGCACAGGATCGACGGCAGGGGTGTTGCCGGGGACGCCAAGAATGATGCTGGCAGCGTCGTCGGCAATCACCACAGCACCTGCCGTGTCGACGGCGGCCAGCGGTTGGGTCGATCGACCGCGGGCGTGAGTGTAGGCAGCCAACAATTCGGTGCCGCCGTCATGGCCGCGCCTGCGCAAACTGTTCTGGGTGTGAGCGGCGGAACTCTCCAGCCATTTGCGTGCTGATAGGGGAAGATCACCACCCCAACACGAGATATTCAGGACGGCGAGCGGCTCACCATTCACTACCTCACGCACTGCAATGGCCCCGCAGGACCAACTGTGGAAGGCCTGGAGCCAGTGCTCGGATTGCTTGATCATCACTGCACGCCTGGTTGCCAGGGCGGTGCCCATGCTGTTCGTCCCCACTGCGCTCTCAGACCAGCTGTACCACGGCGCCAGGCCGCCCTCGGTGGCAATAGAGCGTGTTGTCTTGTCGCCCCATGCGGCCACGATCCTGCCGTTGGCATCGGCGATGGTGACTACCCCACCGGCGCTGGCCACCTCGTGGGCCATTGCTGCTGCGCAGAAGCCCAACTCCGCGAAGACGGCGTCCTGGTCCAGGGAATTGGCGGATTGGGAGACAGCATTGGGTGCCTCGGACAAAAAAGGGTTGATGCGGTAAACATCCCGGGACCGCTGCCAGGAGATCGCTACTTCCGGCCTCACGCCGTCGACGTCGTCTTCGCCGTGCACAAACCGCTCCCAGGCGATATAGACAGGCGTGCGGTTCGGGTTGCGGGCTAGTGTTTGGAGTCGTTGCTCTTTTGGCATGGGGGACCGCCTTAGCGCTACTCATCGAAATCGCAGAGCCTGCCGCGGTAGCTCAGGCAGCAGCTGCGAACGGGCATGGCGTCCAACACTCCTTCCCGCCCGTCTTAGGGGCACGGTAAGGTGCGTGCTTTGTTCCATGCATCCAACGAGAGCGCATTCCCTCTGGAGTAGTAGTGGACTCTATTGCCCGCGAACTCATTTGGCAAGGAAAACGACGAAGGCTGCTTCGGCTACCGTTCGGCGGTGCTTCTCCAACCTTCCGATCCGGTAATCCAAGGTGGGCTTGCCCGCCGTCGAGCGATACGCCAGCGGCATGAATAGGGTCCAAAAACCCCCAAAAAACGGTGATTTGCGTCAAAAAAGCGCGGAAACACGCGGAAGTGGCTGGCCATGTGGGCCCAAGCTGGTAAGTTTTCGAACAGTGGCTTGCTCGCAGTCCGCTTGTAAGTTCAAAAACGTATGAGTCCAGGAGGACGTAAATGGCTAAGAACCGTAGTGAACTCGTTTCAGAGGTAGCAGGCAAGGCCGGCACCAGCCAGGCAGCCGTCAACTCCGTGCTCGATGCACTCTTCGAGGTCTTCGAGGCATCTGTCGCCGCAGGCGAGAAGATCACCATCCCGGGCTGGCTCGCCGTTGAGCGCACCGACCGCGCCGCACGCACGGGCCGCAACCCGCAGACGGGCGAAACCATCCAGATCGCCGCAGGCCACAGCGTCAAGCTGACCGCTGGCTCCAAGCTGAAGGCTGCTGTCGCCAAGAAGAAGTAATTGCCTTTGGGCGTAAGCCATGGAAGGGACGGCGGCCGGCTTGGTTGCCGTCCCTTCTGCCGTTAATGCCACTACCCCTCCCCAATGGCGTCCCGATTCGCCGCCCGGCACTACGTAGCGGACAATGGATGAGTGCCACTAGCAAGAAATTCAGCAACTGCCCCCTCCACAGCCCCCAAGCCGGGAGGGCGTGGAGGTACTGCCATGATGGGAATCTCGGTTCCCTGGCAGCTTGCCGGTTTGGCCGTACTCTTCGTGGCCATGGCTCTGGCCCTCGTCTTCTCGGGCGCAGCGGCGGCGCGCCAAGTCTCAGACCCCGGGGCTTTGGTCCGTTGGGGACTTCCGATTGCCAAAGCGGTCCAGGACATGTCCTTGGCCACTGTGGTGGGAGGGCTACTATTCGCCGTTGGGATTCTCCCCAAGAACCTCGGCGGCTCCCGCTCCCGTGAAAAGGATCTTGACGCCCCCGAGCATCCCGCGTTCACACGGGCCCTCGCCGTGGCGGCTGGCGCGGGCGCTGCATGGACCCTATCTGCCGTCGCGGTTCTGGTCCTAACCTACTCGGACGTGGCGGGTTTGGGTATCTCCGGGGACGCGCAGTTCACGCGGTCACTGGTCTACTTCATGACGGATATTGATACCGGAAAAGCATGGCTCGCCGTCACCATCATTGCCGCCGTGGTCACTACTGCACTGTTTGGCGTTCGGTCACTGACCGGGCTGGCATTCACGTTGGTCCTCGCGCTTATAGGTCTGATTCCGACGGCCCTCATTGGCCACTCCTCGAGTTCGAGTGATCACGAGGGGGCCATCAACTCTTTGGGGTTGCACCTCCTCGGCGTCTCCACGTGGGTCGGCGGAATCATCATGCTCGCTGTGCTGTCCAGTCTCCTCGCGGGGTCCAAGAGCAAAGGGACCACGGATATCACGGACCAAACGCTCCGTCGGTTCTCGTCGTTGGCCGGCTTTGCGTTCGTGCTGGTGTTTGGATCCGGCGTCATCAACGCGGCAATCCGGGTCACCAGTTTTGGCGACTTGTTCGGTTCCGCGTACGGCCAGATCATCGTGGCCAAGACCTTGGCCACGCTGGTGCTGGGCGGTATCGGCTTCATGCACCGGAAATGGGTGATTCCCCAGCTCAGCAAAAGCGGTTCACTCTCCGCACGCCGCGTGCTGTGGCAGTTGGTCTTGGTTGAACTGCTGGTCATGGGTGCGACGTCGGGACTCGCGGTCGCTCTAGGGCGCTCCGCCCCGCCGCAACCCACCACATACGCCGCGGATGCCTCCCCGGCCTTCATTCTTTCCGGCTACGAGCTGCCGCCCGAGCTGACTCCGGTACGTTGGTTGACCGAATGGCGGCTTGATTGGCTCTGGGTAGCTGTGGCGCTCTTTGGTGCCGTGACGTACATCATGGGCATCGCCAAGGTCCGGAAACGTGGGGACAAGTGGTCCTGGTTCCGGTCGGTGAACTGGTTCATTGGTCTGGTGGCACTCACCTACATCACCTCCGGACCTCCATCGGTGTATGGCCGGGTACTGTTTTCGGCCCACATGGTGGACCACATGGCATTGACCATGGTGGCACCCATCTTCTTGGTGCTGGGCACACCCGTGACGCTCGCCCTGCGTGCACTTCCAAGCCGGGGCGAAGGTACGCACGGTTCCAGGGGCCTGCGGGAGTGGTTGCTGCTTTTCGTTCATTCACGGTTCTCCCAAGTGGTGACCCACCCGTTGTTTGCTGCGGCGAACTTCGCAGGCTCGATCGTTTTGTTCTATTACTCGGACCTCTTCGGCTTGGCGATGCGCCAACATGTGGGCCATGAGCTCATGAACCTTCACTTCCTCCTCACGGGTTACATCTTTGTACTGAGCATGATCGGGAGCGATCCCTTGCCGCGGCGTGCCCCGTACCCCATGCGCCTGCTGCTCTTGCTGGCCACCATGGCCTTCCACGCCTTCTTCGGTGTCGCGATCATGGGCGGCACCGGTTTGCTGGCAGCGGACTACTTCGGGAACCTGGGCCGGACCTGGGGTGCGTCGGCCATCGGCGACCAACAACTCGGCGGTGCCGTGGCGTGGGGCATTGGTGAAGTGCCCACCCTTCTTGTCGCTATCGGAGTGGCGGTCATGTGGTCCCGCTCGGACGAACGGGAAACCCGCAGGGTCGACCGTGCAGCTGACAGGAATAATGACGCCGACCTCAGTGCTTACAACGATATGTTTGCCCGGCTGGCCGATCGCGATGCCAAAATGACCAGCCGAACCGCACCCGGTAACTCAGCGAACGCGGAAGCCACAGACGACTCAACGGGTCAGCCCGAACGAAACACCAAGCTGGAAGGACGCTCATGAGCGATACCGTACGCACCCAACTGCGGGTCCGGGCCTCGGAACTGGAGGGCCGTGGATGGCTCAACACGGGTGGCAAGTCCTTGGACCTTGAGTCTCTTCGCGGCAAGATCGTGCTGCTGGATTTCTGGACTTTCTGCTGCATCAACTGCCTTCACGTCCTCGACGAGCTCCGCCCGTTGGAGGAGAAGTACTCCGACGTCCTGGTGACAGTGGGCGTGCATTCGCCCAAGTTCGAGCACGAAGCGGACCCCGTGGCGTTGGCGTCAGCCGTCGAGCGCTACGAAATCCACCACCCGGTTTTGGATGACCCCGAGTTGGCCACGTGGAAGGCTTACACAGCCCGCGCTTGGCCCACCCTGGTGGTGGTGGACCCTGAGGGCTACATCGTTGCCCACCTCTCCGGTGAAGGCCACGCTGGCGGCCTGGGCGTCCTGCTTGAGGAACTCGTGGCCGAGCATGAAGCCAAGGGAACCCTCCACCGTGGAGACGGCCCCTACGTGGCGCCCGCGCCGACGTCGGGCACTTTGCGCTTCCCCGGCAAGGCCACCCAACTTGCCAACGGCAATTACTTGGTTGTGGACTCAGGCCACCACCGATTGGTGGAGTTGCGCCCCGATTTGGAAACCGTCGAACGCGTCATTGGGTCGGGTACCAAGGGATACGCGGACGGCCAGGCGGAGATCGCACAATTCAACGAACCCCAGGGCGTGGCTCTCTTGCCGCCTGAACTCGCGTGGAAGCTCGGCTACGACGCCGTCGTGGCCGATACCGTCAACCACCGCCTCCGCGGTGTGACCCTGAGCTCCGGTTACGTTCAGACCGTGGCGGGTAACGGTGTTCAGCGGTTGCTGGACGCAGGTCCGGCCCGCGTGACGGACTCCGGTGCGGGCGATTGGTCCAAACACCACGACGGCGGCCCTGCAGACTTCGCTGCCGACGCCGTCGACGTCGGGGTGCTCGGCCGTGGTACCGGCGTCTCGCTCTCCTCGCCATGGGACGTGGTCTGGAGCGAAAAGCTGCAGCGCGTGGTAATTGCCATGGCAGGAACCCACCAAATCTTTGCTTTCGATCCGTTGACCAATGGCGTGTCCATACTGGCAGGTTCAGGCTTGGAGGGCCTCTTGGACGGCAAAGCCGAAGAAGCATGGTTTGCCCAGTCGTCCGGTTTGGCCATCGATGCCGACGACAACATCTGGGTGGCTGACTCCGAAACATCCTCGTTGCGCCGCCTCGTGATCGGCGATTCCGGGGTGACCGTGGAGACAGCAGTGGGTAAGGGCCTGTTCGACTTCGGTTTCCGGGATGGCGCGGCTGATGACGCCCGCCTACAGCACCCCCTCGGAGTCACGGTTCTCCCGGACGGCTCCGTGGCCATCGCGGACACGTATAACGGTGCCGTACGTCGATACGACCCCACCACCAAGACCGTCTCGACCTTGGCGCGGGGTCTCGCGGAGCCCAGCGACGTCGTCGTGGTTCAGGTGGAGGGCAGCGAGCCGCTGCTTGTTGTGGTGGAGTCCAACAAGCACCAGCTGGTTTTGGTGCCGATCCCCAAGGAAGCCCAGCAGGTTGACGAGGGCGCATCGCAGACGCACCGGCCCAAGAGCCCGGTGACCCCAGGAGCGCTGGAATTGACCGTCCGTTTCAAGGCCCCCACAGGCCAGAAGCTGGATGACCGTTGGGGTGACCCCACACAGCTGAAAATCTCATCCACGCCAGCCGAACTCCTGGTTTCCGGAGGCGGAACGTCGGTGGGGCTGCTGCGCACCCTCGAGTTGTCGAGCGATGTTCCCGAAGGCATACTTCACATCACCGCGCGCGCAGCTGCCTGCGACGGACCCGAGACTGAAGACGGCGAGATCCCGGATCACGCAGCCTGCCACCTCTACCAGCAGGACTGGGGCATCCCGGTTGTGTTGCAGGCGGATGGCGAATCGGAGCTCGTGCTGGACCTTCGGGGCATGGACTAACAGCGAGGCATCAGGGGGCGAAGTGCCCGGAGCGGACCGATCTAGAACGTCAGCATCGGCGTGACGGTCACTTTGCCGCCTGAGACATCCAGCTGCGTGGTGAAGCTGAAATCGTGCTCCACGCTGAGGTCGTGCGCGATCCCGGTGAACAGGTCTATCTCGCGGGCGGTTAGCTTGGCTTTGCCGTTGAGCGGCGCCACTACCCATCTGCCACTGAACGGTTCGATGGTGACCTTGGGGTACTCAGTGATGGCCCACTTGATGGTTCCATCCACTACCCGGGCGTTACTCACGTGGTAGAACGGGCAGTCGGGCTGAAGCCGTTGTTGCGCTGTGGCCTGGGCGGCACAGGTGTCCAGGAACTCCTTGACTTTGCCTTGGACGGCGTCGTTCATGGCCTTGGTGGAGCGGGTTTGCAGGTTCAGCGGTGCCTGCGCAGTATCGCGGGTTGAAACGAGGGCTGACGTCGGCGGCGCTTCGAAGTAGGTCCCGTTAAGGCTGGCCTCGTACTTGCCCGGGTAGAAGACGGCGAAGGTGTTCCGGCCATTGGGCATGTTCACGGGCATCCCGTTGAGTGCTACCTCGCTGGCGTTGACCACCGTGACGTCGATGGTGGGCAGCGTGGTGGGGACGAACGCCCATTTCGCGAAGAACAACCATTGAGTGTCCACCCGTTCCACCAGGAACTCGGTGTGAAGCCGCTTGCCGTCCAAGGTGTAGTCGACCGGAACCGCCATCCGGTTGCCGTCACGGGACTGCGGGGTGCCCACCTTGATGTCGGCCAATGTGGAGGCGGCCGTTTGCAGGGCAGTTCCGTCCAGCATCGCAGCGTTTGCAGGCGGCACTTTGGCCCGCAGGAGGCCCAAAGCTTCTTCGCCTTTGCCGCTCTGCAAGGCTTGAAGGTATTCCTTGACGGGCTGTTGCGGGCTCGCCACCGACGAGCTGACCACATTGATGCAAACTATGGCTCCGGCGACAGCAAGCATCAGACCGAGAAGCCACCCGGCTGCGGTCTTGACTATCGCTTGGCTCACCTGCACGCCCTTTACGTTACCTGCAGCGGGCGCAACCACGGCGCAGGATGACGTCAGGGCGGGTTTTATCCACCGTGTGGAGAAGCCCGACGGCGGGTGGCAGCAAGCAGTGCCGCCACCCGCCGTCGGGCTGGAAAGTACGGCTAGCGGCGACGCCTTGAGGACGTGCCGAAGACGCCCCGCATGAGGTCGCGGCCAAGTTGATTGCCCATGGAACGGGCCATGCTCTTCAGGCCTCCACCCAAGACACCACCGAGGGCGCCGGCAATGTCACCGAACATGCCCTCCTGCGGCGAAGCCTGCTCGGGAATGGGTGCCGGAAGGGGTGCGGAGGGCGCCGGAAGGGGCTCGGCGGATGCCGGAACCGGGGGTTGCCCGGGGGCTGCGTCGCCAGTGGGCACTGCACCTTGACCGCGTAGCTTCTCGTAGGCGGAGACGTTGTCCACTGCCGTGCCGTACTTGGCCAGGAGTGAGGATGCCGCCACGGAACTGCGGACGAGGTCATCTGCGCTGGGTCCGATAACAGATTCCGGGGCACGCAGGCGCGTCAGGGCCACGGGAGTGGGAGCGCCTTTCTCGTTCATCACTGTGATGACGGCCTCCCCGATGCCAGCCGAGGTGAGGGTTTTTTCGAGGTCGTAATCACTGACCGGGAACGTGGAGACTGTGGCTTTGAGCGCCTTGGCGTCCTCTGGGGTGAAGGCCCGGAGTGCGTGCTGCACGCGGTTGGCCAGTTGCCCGAGAACGTCAGCCGGTACGTCTTTGGGTGTTTGGGTGACGAAGAAGATGCCTACGCCTTTGGAGCGGATGAGCCTGATCGTGGTGGTGATGGCTTCGAGGAACGCCTTGGAAGCGCCGTTGAACAGCAAATGGGCTTCGTCGAGGAAAAAGACGAGTTTGGGCTTGTCCAGGTCGCCGGCTTCGGGGAGGTCTTCGAACAAGTCCGCCAGCAGCCACATGAGGAAGGTGGAAAACAGGAGCGGCTTGGTCTGGAGGGTGGGAAGCTCAAGGCAGCTGACCACGCCGCGGCCATCGGGCGCGGTGCGCAGAAGCTCGGCGGTATCGAACTCCGGCTCACCAAAGAACTTCTCCATGCCCTGGGCTTCCAGATTGACCAGTTCACGCAGGATCACACCGGCTGTGGCCTTGGAGAGTCCGCCCAGATTCTCCAGTTCGGCCTTGCCCTCGTCGGAGGTGAGGTACTGGATGACGGCGCGGAGGTCCTTGAGGTCTACGAGTTCGAGTTGTCGCTGGTCCGCGAAGTGGAAGATCAACTGCAGGCTGGACTCTTGGGTGTCGTTGAGGTCCATGATGCGCGAGAGCAGGATGGGCCCGAACGAAGAAATGGTGGCACGGACCGGGATTCCGTTGCCGTCGCCGCCAAGGGAAAGGAACTCCACAGGGAAGTTCTTTGCTTGCCACTGCTGGCCCAGGGATTCGGTGCGCGCGGTGAGCTTCTCACTCGGGGTCCCCGCCGTCGCCAGTCCGGAAAGATCACCCTTGATGTCCGCGAGGAAAACCGGCACACCCGCCGTCGAGAGCTGTTCCGCCATCATGTGCAGCGTAACCGTCTTGCCTGTGCCTGTCGCGCCAGCCACCAAGCCATGCCGGTTCATCATGGCAAGGGGCAGCCGGACCTGGGCTTCTTTGTGGACGACGTCGTCCACGATCGCGGCACCCAGCTCAATGGTGGCACCTTGCAGGGTGTACCCCTGCTGGATGGTGGCGAGTTTTTCAGCAGTGGTTTTGTTGGCCATGGGCATAGCTTAGCTGGGCAGTGCAAGATCCTTGCTGAACGCCAGATGCATGATTTTCTCAGGGTCCTCATCAAGGTCGAAGAGTGCTTGGTAGCCGGTGGAGAGGTACAGATTCTTGGCTTCGGGCTGGCGCGGACCGGTGGTCAGGTACAGCTTCCGGTACCCGCGACGTCGCGCCTCGTCCTCAAGTTCTGTCAGCACGCGGCGAGCCAGCCCGCGGCGACGGTGTGCCGAGTGCGTCCAGATCCGCTTGAGCTCCGCCGTGTCTTCGTCGTAGCGGCGGAACGCGCCCCCGGCCACCGATTCACCCTCCTCCTGGATGATGATCAGCGCACCATGTGGGGCCTCAAACTCCTCGGCGGGGTACCTGTTCATTTCCTCGGCCGCGCCCCCGCTGCTGAAAAAATCTCCGTATCGTGTTGCGTATTCAACGGCGAGTTCATCCAGGAGCGGCCGGACGCGGGGGTCGCCCATGGGCAGGCTGAGGACGGTAAGGCCCGACGGCGGCACGGTAGGCGTCGTGGTCATATCAAACCTTTCGTGGTTGCGCCCCTGAGTTGGGTTGCTGGGACTCGGGATGCGGCACCCGCGGCGATGGTGGACAGGATCCGGCGGGCCAAAGCATCATTTTCCCGGAAGGGGGCAGCATTGGTATTGGGACGGGCGAAAGCTCCCGCGCCCCAACCGGACGTCCACGGACCGACCGCGAACAAACCCTTCTGTGGTGTCCCAACCGGGGAGAGGACCTCGTGATTCCCGGAGACCAGAAGTTTGCCAGTGGAATGGGTCCCCTCGGAGGTGAGCAGTCTCTGTTCCGTACCTCGTCCGGCGTCGTGTAGATCGGTCAACGCAGGGTTCGCGGAGCGCTCCACGGAGGCCGAAGGCAACCGGGCCTCAATGTATGCTGCGGCGTCCACAACAACAGGTGACTGGAACGAACCCGCCACAAACCGTCCAGCCGATTCGTCCGCGCGCACCCACACGCCCGGCCCAAGGAATTTCAGGAAACCGGCACGCTGAAGCGCGAGCATCTCGCGGAGCCGGTGCGCCGGGGGACCGGAATCAACAAAGCTGAAAAAGCCGTGCCACCAACCATGGATCGCCTGTTGGGAGCGGGCATTCAACCGCTCCTGCGGAACCAGGCGGCCCAGATCCATATAGACAAACAGGAGCGCAGTGAACAACGCCAAAGTTTCGGAGTGCTCCGGGCTGGTACGCAAGTCCAGATCACGCTGGATATAGGCAGACACGGATCGCTGCACGGCGCCGTGATCAGCGAAAGCGCAACCGCTCAACGGGTGGTCCAGCCTTTCCAGGTCCAGCCACGATGCCGGATCAGGCACAGACGCGGCCACCAGGTCTTCGCGGCCGGGGCTGTACCAGTCCAGGGCATCGAACCGGGCCTCGAAACTGGCCCATGTACCACGTACCCGGGAGGGATGGCCGGTGAAGAGCTCGCGGTAATAGGCGTAGCCCGCGTCCTTGGCGATCAACGGCCACAAATGCGCGCGGAAGTCGAGTTCCGAATGTGAGCCGAGCAAAGATTCTATGGCGGATGCCGTAAAGTACCGGGGCCGGTCGGCTGGCTCACCGCGGAGTGTGGAGGAAATCTTGGAGTGGTACGGCACGCCTCGTCGTGACCCTGCCCAGACCCGCGGTTCGGCTCCGGATGGCAGGTAGGTGAGTTCGCCGTCGTGCCCTTCTTCAAAGCGGCTACCGCGGCCCTCGAACAGCAGCACCAAAAGATCCACGAACGCCAGGCCCATGCCGGAGACGATCACGTCCTGGCCGGCCCCAATAGCGGAGTAGTCCACGTCCGTGGTGTACGACGGCGGTGCATGGAACCCGCCGTGCCGGGCGGCGAAATCGCTGAGCCCGGCAGACTCGTCATCCGGCAGGGAATCGGTGTGGCCCAGTGCGTAAACCACGACGTCGGCAACCACCTCCGCGCCTGGTGCCAACCGGATGCGGTGCGTGCCGTCGTCGTGCCCGTCATGGGTGCCGGACGAGGCTGAAGCAGGCGAAACGGCGGTGGCGGTGTCGCGATGCACGGTGACTGTGACGTCCGTGCCCAGAGCAGAAACGGCGCGGCGGAAGAACCACTCCAAGTACTTACTCTGAAGCTGCCGCGTAGGAAAGGAAGCGGGTGTGAGGGCGCGAAGCTGCTCGAGCATATGCGGCTCCAGCACCGGAACGTCCCGGATGCTGCCGTCCAGCACGCCCGCGGCCCACGTGGAAAGCCCCGGCCCGTCCACTGCGGGACCGTCGCAAACCACCGAACCGTCCGTGAACATGGTGACGTCAGCCGCGGTGGAGTTCAGCAGCAGGCCCGGGCTCTGGTCATAGCGCCAGATCCTCCCGGACCCCGGCTGGTGGGGTTCGATGACGTGGACGTGCAAGGGACCGCCGAACAACGACGGACGGTTGGCGGCAAGCCTTTCGAGGACTCCAGCCGTACGCGGGCCGCCGCCGATGAAGGCGATGGCGGGAACTCGTGACGTCATGGGATCTCCTGAACGGCCTGGCAAGGGAGGGTGGTGCACCCAATCTAAGGAGGATGGGGCGGGCTGGTCGAGGAGCTGGTAACTGCCGTTAACTGCGCGTCATGCCGCGTCAATGAGCGCAAAAAAGGGACGCAATCAGCGGCCTGCAGAGCGAAGTGTGACGTCCCGGGAAGCTTCAAGAAGTCCCGCTAAGTCCGGTGAAGAAGTGCAAATTCCCGCCTTGCTGGGCGCTTTCCTGCGGCCCTAGATTGGCAGCCATCCGATAGTGAACAACCGATCTGAAATGAGGTGGCGCATGAGTGCACTAGCATCGCCTGCCACGGCGGACACTGCACCGCCCACCCCGGATTACTCCGAGTACAAGCTGGTCGCCGCCCGGCGTCCATGGCGTTGGGTTGGCACCGTGCTGGTGGCTGCCGGCGTCGCCGCCATCGCGTGGTCCTTGGTGACCAATCCCCGCTGGGAGTGGGGCGTGGTGGCCGAATGGTTCACCGCGCAGTCCGTAGTCAACGGGCTGATCGAAACCCTCAAGCTCACGGCAATTTCCGGTGTCCTTGGCTTTGTGCTCGGGTTCATCCTGGCCCTCATGCGCCTATCCGCGTCTCCGCTGTTGGTCTCGGTGTCCTGGACGTTCTCCTGGATCTTCCGCTCCACGCCGCTGCTGGTCCAGCTCCTGCTCTGGTACAACCTTGGCTATCTTTACGAGAAAGTCAGCGTGGGCATACCGTTCACGGACGTTCGCTTCTTCGAGGCGCAGACCACCACGCTGATCAGCCAGTTCGCCGCCGCGGTCTTGGGACTTACCCTGAATCAGGCAGCGTACTCCGCGGAGATCATCCGTGGCGGCATCCTTTCGGTGGACCAGGGCCAGTTGGAAGCCGCATCCGCCCTGGGTATTCCAGCCTGGAAACGCTCCACCAGGATCGTGCTCCCACAAGCCATGCGCGCTATCTTGCCCAACGCTTTCAACGAGATCATCGGCCTGGTCAAGGGCACCTCGATCGTTTACGTGCTGGCCTACTCCGAGCTCTTCTACACCGTCCAGGTCATCTACAACCGGACGCAGCAAGTGTTGCCGCTCCTGCTCGTTGCCACGCTCTGGTACGTGGTGATCACCTCGGTGCTCAGCGTCTTCCAGTACTACATCGAGCGCCATTTCTCCAAGGGCGCTTTGCGGAACCTGCCACTCACGCCGCTGCAGAAGGCCCGTAAATTCTTCGCCACCCACGTTGCCGCTTCTCCCACGAAGGACGCCCGATGAGCATCACCGCTGCACGCAAAGAATCGACGACGGCGGCCGCTTCGGCAGGTGCCGGCCACGTGGCTCCGCCGCTGGTCGGTTCCAGGACAGCCTCCCGCGGCCAGGTCGATATCACCAACGTAAGGAAGTCCTTCGGTGCAACCGAAGTCCTCAAAGGCGTATCCCTGTCCGTGCCGCCCGGCGGCGTTGCAGTGATCGTCGGCCCCTCCGGCTCGGGCAAGTCCACCCTGCTGCGGACCATCAACCACCTGGAAAAGGTGGACGGCGGCTATATCACTATCGACGGCGACCTGGTGGGCTACGAAGTCCGTGGAAACAAGCTGCATGAGCTGCGCGAAAAAGACATCCTCAAGCAGCGCACCAACATTGGCATGGTGTTCCAAAACTTCAACCTGTTCCCGCACCTCACCGCGCTGGAGAACGTCATCGAAGCGCCCATCGTGGCGCAGGGACGTTCCAAAGCGGAGGCACGCAAGCGGGGACTGGAACTGCTGGACCGGGTGGGTCTCAAAGACCGTGCACAGGCCTACCCCCGCCAGCTCTCGGGGGGCCAGCAGCAACGTGTTGCGATTGCCCGGGCGCTCGCCCTCAATCCCAAGATCCTGCTCTTCGATGAGCCAACCTCGGCGCTGGACCCTGAACTTGTCAACGAGGTCCTGGACGTCATCCGGGAACTCGCCAAGTCCGGCACCACATTGATCGTGGTTACCCACGAGATGGGGTTCGCCCGGGATGTCGCGGACACCGTGGTCTTCATGGACGACGGGTTGGTTGTCGAGTCCGGCACACCGCAGGAGATCTTCACCAACCCTCGCGAGGAACGTACCCGCAGCTTCTTCTCCAAAGTCATCGAACCGGCTTTCAACATCTAGGACACCCTCCATGCTTCGCATCACCCGCAGTTCCGCCGCAGCACGCAAAACCAGTTCCGCCGCAGCACGCAAAACCAGGCTCGCGGCACTTGCTGTTCTTCCCGCCGTCGTAGTCGCTGCACTGGCGGGGTGCTCCGATCCCGGTGCGTCGGCCGCCAAACCGGCATCCGAAGCGGCGAAGAACGGCGTGGTGTACAACACCTCCGTAAACCAGAACCGTATCCGCGATGAGAAGGACGCAGCCGCCGCGGCCAAGGTTCCCGCGGTCATCTCCAAGGACGGCAAGCTGACCGTCGCGACAACCGCCGGCGCTATTCCGCTGTCCTTCCATGCCACGGACGACAAGACGCCGATCGGCGTTGAGGTGGACATCGCCCAGCTCGTGGCCGACAAACTCGGCCTCGCCCTGGACCTTCAAGTGACATCGTGGGAGAACTGGCCGCTGAAGACCCAGTCGGGTGACTTCGAAGCTGTCTTCTCCAACGTGGGCATCAACGCAGCACGGGTGAAACTCTTCGATTTCTCCACGTACCGCGCTGCGTACATGGGCTTCGAAGCCAAAAAGAGCGCCAGCTACGACATCAAGGGCCCGGACGACATCACTGGCTTGAAAGTCTCCGTGGGCTCGGGCACCAACCAGGAGAAGATCCTGCTGGCGTGGAACAAGGAACTTGAGGCGAAAGGAAAGGCGCCCGCCACACTCCAGTACTACTCCTCCGACGCCGACACCATCCTTGCGCTCTCCTCGGGCCGCACGGACCTGAACCTGGCGCCCTACCCGTCGGTGACGTACCGCGAAAACACCCGGGACGACCTGAAGGTAGTGGGCAAGGTCAACGCAGGGTGGCCGTCTGAAACGCTGGTAGCAGCGACCACGCTGAAGGGCAACGGCTTGGCTCCTGCCATCACGGACGCCCTGAACTCCACCATCAAGGACGGCTCCTACGGCAAGGTCCTGGAACGCTGGGGCCTTTCCGAAGAAGCTGTGCCGGAATCCAAGACCGTCACAGAAGCAAGCTTCGGAGCGGGCAAGTGAAGTTCCAGGTCCTTGACATCATTCCGCACCTGAAGAATCCGGTGACGGGGGAGAGGGTCTCCACTGCTGATCGGCTCAACCAGGTAGTGGCGACGGCCCGCCGCGCGGAGGAGCTCGGCTTCGACAGCTTCTCAGTTGGTGAACGCCACGCCGGTGAGTTCGTCTCCTCATCCCCGACGACGGTCCTCGCCGCCATCGCCGCTGTCACCAGCCGCATCCGCCTCCAGACCGGGGTCACCGTGCTGTCCGTGCTGGACCCGGTTCGGGTGGCCGAGGACTACGCCACGATCGACCAGCTGAGCCGCGGACGCCTGGAATTGGTGATCGGCAAGGGCAACGAGGTCCTGCAATACCCGTTGTTCGGCCTGTCCTTGGACGATCAATGGGAGCTCCTGGCTGAAAAGTACGCCTTGTTGCGGACGCTGTGGCGCAAGGAAAGTGTCACATGGTCCGGGCGCTTCCGGCCCGCCCTCACCGAACCTACGACGACGACGCCGCGGCCCTTTGCCGGGTCGCCCCGGATTTGGCACGGTTCGGCTACAACCCTCACGTCGGCTGCGCTCGCCGCCAAATGGGGCGATCCGTTGTTCACGGCCAACGCCATCCAACCGCGGGAAAACTACAAGGTCCTGATCGACCACTACCGGGAAGAGTACGAGCGTCACGGCCATGATCCACGGCACCAGTACATCGGCTCGGGCAGCGGAGCAGGCGGAGTGTTCATCGCGGACACTACCCAGGAAGCCATCCGGCAGTACGGTCCCGTGTATGAGGCCCTGACCGCCGGCCGCAACGTTCCAGGTAACAACTCGCCTTTCCGGGATATCCAGCACGCAGTCGCCCAGGGCCCGGCGTTGGTGGGCAGCCCCGAACAAGTGATTGACAAGATCCTCAGCTACCACTCCCTGTATAGCCACGATCTCCAGTCAATTTCCCTGCCCACCACACTGCCGTTCGAACAACAACTCGACATCCTGGAGCGCTTTGCATCGGAGGTCATCCCGGCCGTCCGCGCCGCAGCCCCCACCACTCTGTGGGAAGCGGGGGATCCTTTCGGTGGCAGGCCGGAATTTGCCGGAGCCACCGAACCTGACGCCGCAGCAACAGTCACCGCCGACCACGCCTTCAACAGGACGGATAACGCCCATGTCTTTGCACACTAATAGCGCTACACACGCCGCAACCACGCTGGAAGCCTTCGACGAGGAATGGCTGGAATGGCACGCTGCCCATGAGCGCAACCGTGCCCACCCGCACGGCTTCCTCGCAGTGACCCACCTGCACTGGCTCAGCAGCGAGGCGACCCGGCTGGAAGGTGCGCCGGGCACCTGGAGTGCGGATGACGACGTCGTACGGGTTGTCCTGGAACCGGGCGAGAGCCTCCTGCAGGACGGGGTGGAACTGAACTCAGACGCAGGCAAGTCGCTGGAGCTGGGTCCCATCGAGGAACGCGGCGGGATCAACCTGGTCTCCGGCGATACCGTGATCGAGGTTGCCAAGCGGGGCGGCGAGTACATTGTGCGGCCGCGGAACCCCGAAAACCAGCTGCTGAAGCAGTACCAGGGAACGCCCGCATACACGCCCAACGCCGCGTTTGCCGTTGCCGGTAGGTTCGTGCCGTTCGAGACACCGCGCGCCACCACGGTGGGTGCCGCGGTGGAAGGTATCCAGCATGTGTACGAAGCTCCAGGCGAGATCCGCTTCAAGCTGGCCGGAAAGGAGTTGGCGCTGACCGCGTTCAACGGTTACGCGCCGGGCTCGCTGTCCGTGCTGTTCACCGACCAGACCTCCGGTAAGACCACCTACGCAGCCAACCGCTCACTATCCGTAGTCCCGGCCGCCGACGGAACGGTCCAGCTCGACTTCAACCGGGCCGTGAACCTCCCGTGCGCCTACACCGACCTCGCGACCTGCCCGCTGCCGCCCGCCGAAAACCGGCTTCCAGTGGCTATCGAAGCCGGCGAAAAGATCCCCTACGAACGTCAGGACCAGAAGTGAGCAGCAACAACAACACAGCCGGGTTCCTGGCCATTGAGCTCGACGGAGCGGGGTATGAGAACCTCTCCGCCGCCGTCCTCGCCGCAGAATCCGCCGGCTTCCATGTGGCAACTTTCAAGGACTCGCCCCGGGACGGCCGGGTGAACGCCCTGCAACGCGCTGCGTTTGCCGGACCGGCGACCCGGGCCATCGCGGTGGTTCCGGAAGTGGACACCGTATACACGGAGCCGTTCCACATCTCCACGCAGCTCGCGAGCCTGGACTACGTGTCCGGAGGGCGCGCCGGGTGGATCGCGACAGCAGCAGAGTCACCGGAGGGCGCTGCCGCCGTCGGGCGTTCCTTCGTTAGCGGTAAGGCGCTGGCCCAGGAGGCCGCCGCGTCTATTGAGGTCGGGCGTCGCCTGTGGGACTCATGGGAGGACGACGCCGTGATCCGCGATGTCGCCACGGGCCGATACATCGACGTCGACAAGCTGCACTACGTCGACTTCGAAACGCCTGCCGACTTCAGGGGCACACCCTATTCCGTGAAGGGCCCCTCCATCATCCCGCGGCCGCTCCAGGGGCAGTTGCCTGTGCTGGCGGCGGCATCCCTGGTGGGGGAGGGCTTGGTTCCGGTCGAGGCCGTGGACGCTGTACTGGTTTCCGCGCCCACGCCGGAGTTGCTTGCCGCCGAGGTCCGGGACGTGCGTGCCCGGCTCGGTGCGTCGGTGGCGGTTGTTGCTGAGCTCGACGTCGTCCTGGACTCGCGCGGCGAGACAGCGGGTTCCCGCGCCTTAACGGAGCCGGAGCATGCGCGTTTTGTTGGTTCTGCCTCCGGCCTGACCGATCTGCTTGAGGCCTTGTTGAACGAGGCCGACGGCGTTCGCCTCAACCCGGCTGTTGTGGACGTGGAGCTCGAGGAGCTTTCGCGCCTTGTCCTCCCGGAACTGCGCAGGCGGGGCGCCTTGCGGGCACCCATCCAGGACGGCACCTTCCGCGACGTGCTGGGCTTGGCGCCGACGGAAAACCGCTATTCGATAACCGCCGCCGATGCGGCTGGAAAGTAGGAACCACCATGTCACGCGACGTTTTCCAGCCCACGGGGCAGATCCAGCTCGGCATCTTCTTCCAGGGCGTCAACTCAGGCACCATCTGGAAGGCTCCGGAGTCGGGCTCGCAAACCGACTTCGAGTCGTTCCGTCATATCGTCCAGACGGCCGAACGCGGGAAGTTTGCAGCTTTCTTCCTCGGCGAAGGGCTGCGCCTGCGCGAACATCTGGGACGGCCGCATGCCCTGGACGTGGTGGGACGCCCGGACGCGCAGACCATGCTCGCTGCGCTCGCCGCCGTCACCCGAAACATCGGCTTGGTTGCCACCCAAAACACCACGTACAACGATCCCGCAGACCTGGCGCACCGGCTGTCCTCGCTGGATTTGATCTCAGCGGGCCGCGCCGCCTGGAACATCGTGACCACGGACAACGCGTGGACCGGAGCGAACTTCCGCCGAGGTGGGTATCTGGACCATGCTGACCGTTACAAGCACGCGGAGGCATTTGTTGAAACGGTCAAGCGCATATGGGATTCATGGGAGACGCCCTCTGGGCCAGCCCGTCACGTCCGTCACGAGGGCCAGCACTACACCGTGGACGTCACACCCCGCCTACCGCGCAGCGCCCAATACCGCCCCGTGCTTTTCCAAGCCGGCGACTCCCCGGAAGGCCGCGATTTTGCTGCCCGCCAAGCTGACGTGATCTTCTCGGCGCACCCAAAGCTCGATGACGCCGTGGAGTTACGCCGAGACATCGTCACGCGTTCCATAGCCGCAGGGCGCGGCGCCAACGCGGTGCAGATCATGCCCGCCAGCGAGTTCATCCTCGCCGCCACGGACCAGGAAGCCCAGGAGAAGAAGGCCTGGGTCCGCAGTTTGCAGATCGGTCCCCAGCAGGCCGTCGCGTACCTGGAGCAGTTCTGGGGTCGCGAGCTTTCCTCTTACGATCCCGATGGCCCACTTCCCGAGATCGACCCCGTAGTTGAGGAGACCTCCGAAACCCGCGGCAGTGGCTTCCACGGTGCCAAGGCCCGGCAGCTCGCAGATCAGTGGCGCGCCGAGGCTAAGGACAAGGGCCTGTCCATCCGGCAGTTCGTGACCTCCCGCACCGCCAGGGTGGATGCCACGTTCACAGGCTCCTACACCGCAGTGGCCGACCACCTCGCCGAGTATGCCCGCGTCGGGGCCGTGGATGGCTTCAACATTTCACCGTGGCTCATCCCCACTGGCCTGGACGACATCGTGAACCACCTGGTCCCCGAACTCCAGGAACGCGGCGTGTACCCCACGGAATACCGGGGCGCCACCCTGCGCGAAAACCTGGGCTTGGAGACGCCGGTGCGGTCCAGCGGAACGGTGCCGGCAACGTGAGGGCGCGTTGGTTCACGATCTTTGCCCGATTGTTCACCAGCGATTCCTCCCACGGCACGGTCCGGCTACAACTGGCCGCTTGGGCTCAGCCGCTGTAGCCGCACCTCGGGACTAGAGCAGTTCGCGGAAACATTGCGTGCGAAAACTCTTCATTCCCCCGCGGGATCTAGGCTTCGGGGATGACCAGGGCAAAGCGCTCTTCGCGGGCAACGTCGGGGTCCGGCCCGTTGCGGTTGCCCGTATCAAGCGAATCGATGGCTGCGACTTCTTCGCTGGAAAGCTCAAAGTCGAAGACGTCAAAGTTCTGGGCGATACGGGCAGGGTTGGTGGACTTTGGAATCGCGGAGCGCCCCTGCTGAAGGTGCCACCGGATCATGACCTGGGCAGGGCTCTTGCCGTGTGCCTGCGCAATCCCGGCAATCGTGGGGTCTTCCATGACATTTTTGCGTTGCTCGCCCCAGCCCGGGTAGAAGGTGATCCCGCCGATCGGCGACCATGCCTGGGTGAGGATGCCGTGTTCGGCGTCGGCGGCCTGGACGTCCGGCTGGGTGAAATAGGGGTGCAGCTCGATCTGGTTCACCGCGGGAACGATATCCGTGGACGCTAAAAGTTCCTGCAGGTGGTGTGGCATGAAGTTGCTGACACCGATCGCACGGACGCGGCCGTCGGCAAGCAGTTGCTCCAAGGCTTTGTAAGCGGCGATGGTTTTTTGGAACCGGTCCGGTGCGGGCTGGTGCAGGATGAGAAGGTCCAGTTGCTCGACTCCGAGTTTCCCTACGGCCTTTTCCCATGCATGGAGCGTTTCGTCGTAGCCGAAGTCGCTCACCCAGACCTTGGTCTCAATGAATATCTCCGATCTGTCCAGGCCGGAGTTGCGGATGCCTTCGCCCACCTCGCGCTCGTTACCATAGGCCGCGGCGGTGTCGATGTGCCGGTAGCCGGTTGCAAGCGCTGACTCAACGGCCGCGGTCGTCTCCTCAGGGGCGCTCTGGAACACGCCCAAGCCGAGTGCTGGCATGACGACGCCGTTATTCAAGGTGATGTCCATGATTCCTGATCCTCTTCTTCAGCAGCTTCTTCAGCGGTGGACGGGCGATGTGTGCACTCCACAGAGGGCCTCCTTCCCAGTAAACACCGTGTGCGCATCCGCTCCAAGGCACCCTAGGATGAAAGTCGGACGAAAGGTGCACGGATGGTCACGCGCGAAGAAGTGGAAGCGGCTTACTCACGGACGGCAGGCTGGGTCCGCCACACGCCCTTGGCCGAGAGCGGCAACCGGGAGCCCTACAACCTTTGGTTCAAGTGCGAGTACATGCAGCACACCGGCTCCTTCAAGGCCCGCGGTGCGTTCAACCGCCTGCTGTCGGCCCGGGAAGATGGCGAACTGGACCCCGCGATCGGCATTGTTGTCGCCTCAGGTGGCAACGCCGGCCTGGCCAATGCCTATGCCGCTGCCAAGCTGGGAGTCCCCGCCACCGTCTTCGTCCCCGAATCCGCGCCGGCCAACAAGGTCCACAAGCTGTACGCCATTGGTGCCCGGGTAGTCCAAGGTGGGGCCGAGTATGCCGAAGCCTACGCTGCGGCCATTCGCTTTTCCGAAGACAAGGGCGCCGTCTACTGCCATGCCTACGATCAGCCGGAAATTGTTGCAGGTGCCGGGGGTGTGGGCCTTGAGCTGCTGGACGAACTGCCCGGCGTCGACACTATCCTCGTCGCTGTCGGCGGAGGCGGGCTGATGGGCGGCATCGCTGCGGCGGCAGAGGGTAAAGCGCGCGTTGTCGGCGTCGAACCTGAGACGGTCCCGACCCTGCACACGGCCCTGGCGAAGGGTGGGCCCGTGGATGTGGCGGTGTCCGGAATCGCCGCGGATTCCCTGGGTGCCCGTCGCATTGGCGAGATCGGCTTTGGCGTCGCACGCCGCACCGGAGTCCAGAGCGTCCTGGTCACCGACCAGGACATCATCGACGCCAGGCGTTCCCTGTGGGAGGAATACCGGATAGTGGTGGAACATGGCGCCGCAGCTGCCTACGCGGCCTTGCTGTCAGGGACCTATCAGCCGCACGACGGCGAGACCGTTGCGGTAGTTCTCTGCGGCGCCAACACCGACCCATCCCACTTTTGAGGGGCCTGCCACTTCGGGTAGGGGCCTGCCACTCAAGGTGCGGGCCTAGGACTTAGGCAGGCCTGCCGGGTTCAGTTCTGAGGCGGGAATGGCCTCGGAAGAAAGCCCCCAACGGTCAAGTATCTTCCCGTAGTCGCCGTCTTTGATCAGATGGTTGATCGCAGCCTGCGCAGCGGCAGCCAAGCCGTTGCCCTTCTTGGTGGTGAAAGCGATGTCAGCCTGCAGCGGCCAGCCGCCGTTGAGGGTGCCCACCTGCTTGGTCTTGCCGTCCTTGGCTGCCTTGTAGGCCGCGGAAGCGTTGGGGCCAAAGGTCAGGTCCGCACGCCCGGACTGCAGGGCGAGCTGGGAGGCGGAGTCGTCGTCGTAATACTGGAAGTCAACCGGCTTCAAGCCGTTCTTCTTGTTTTCCTGGTCCCAACGGATCAGGATGGCCTCCTGGTTGGTGCCGGAGCCCACGATGATCCGCTTGCCCGCCACGTCCTTGGCTTCCTTGATGCTGGAAATACCGGAGTCGGACTTGGCGTAGAAGCCCAAAAGATCGTTGCGGTAGGTAGCAAAGTCGAACTTTTCCTTGCGGGCTTCGGTGACAGTGACGTTGGACAGGACTGCCTCGTACTTTCCGGATTCGACGCCGAGCGGCCAGTCGGCCCACGCCGCGGGGACTACTTCCACCTGCAGGCCGAGGGTCTCTCCAATCGCGTAGGCGAGGTCGATCTCGTTGCCGATAAGGGTCTTGTTGTCCGTGGCGAACAACGTCAGCGGCGCTGTGCCGCCGGTGGAGGCCACCGTCAGTTTGCCGTCTGCCTTGATGGCGTCCGGTACCAGCGCCGCAGCCGACGAATCAACACTGACCTTGATCCGGTCCTGTTGCGGTGTCAGGTTGAAGGCTCGCGCCGTTGAGCTGGCTGAAGCGTTCGACGCCGGTGCCGATGGCCCGGCTGCCGCCGTCGCGCTTGGATCCGAGCAGGCCGCGAGGCCCAGAAGAGCAGTGGCGGCCAGCGCTGCGGTGACGCCGGTCCTGGCTGCGAAACGTGCCATGTAAACCCCTAAGTTATCTCTGATGCGTGCTTGTGGCTGCAACTATCCGGCAGACCCTAAAGGAGGGTCAAAGCACTCTGAAACGCTGGGATACAGGGGGTCACGGCGGTTAATCGGACGTCGGGCAACGTCATAAAACCGTCCCGGCAAACAGAGGTAACCCAAGCGCGACGCAACTCACAGAAATAAGGCGGGTGCCGCCGTCGTTGTCGATTACGTGCCCGCTAAGCAAAGCGCTGGGCCGCGAAACGTACCGAAAGGCATTCCCCGTGACTGTTCCTCTTTCCATCCTCGACCTGGCGACCATCGGAAAGGGCCAGACGGCAGGGGAAAGCCTTGCGGGCAGCGTTGCCATGGCGCAGAAAGCCGAGGAGCTGGGATACCGCCGTGTGTGGTACGCCGAGCACCACAACATGTCCGCTATCGCTTCATCGGCAACGAGCGTGCTGATCGCCCATGTTGCCGCGCACACCAAGAGCATCCGCCTGGGTGCAGGCGGCATTATGCTGCCCAACCATTCGCCGCTGACCATTGCAGAGCAGTTCGGCACCTTGGAGACCCTTCACCCGGGACGGATCGACCTCGGTTTGGGACGCGCTCCCGGCAGTGACCAGAACACTATGCGTGCCTTGCGCCGGGACCACATGGCCGCCGACACCTTCCCGCAGGACGTTCTCGAGTTGCAGGGTTACCTGACCGGACCCACCCGCATCCAGGGTGTTGAGGCGACGCCGGGTAAAGGCACCAACGTGCCGCTGTATATCCTGGGGTCTTCGCTCTTTGGAGCCCAGCTGGCCGCACAGCTGGGACTGCCGTATGCGTTCGCTTCACACTTTGCCCCTGCCGCACTGCAGGACGCCGTGGCGATCTATCGTCGCGACTTCAAACCATCCGCCCAGTTGTCAGAGCCGCACGTCATCGCTGGCGTGAATGTCACTGCAGCGGACAACAACGCGGACGCCCAGGCCATACACCTTGCTGTGAAGCGCGCCCGTGTCTCCTTGTTCTTTGGCGGCGGTCGGGACTTCACTGATGACGAGGCTGACATGGTCCTGGACTCCCCGCAGGGTCAGCACATTGCCCAGATGATGAAGTACTCGGCCGTGGGCACGCCGGAGGTGGTGCGCGAGTACCTGGACGAATTCGCCCAGCACGCGGACGCTGATGAGCTCATTGTTGCCCACCAAAGCACAGGAACCGAAGAGCGGCTCCGCTCCGTGGAACTCGTCGCGGAGGTTACCGGGCTGGTCCCGGCGTAAGTCGGTAACGCATTCGCAACGGCGGAGCTATACAAGCGAAACCGGCCGGGCGGACACTGGGATAGTCCGCACCGGAAGGATTCGCCATGCCCACACCGCTGAACCAAACAGTCGCGGCCTCCGCACTGCTCATGAAGTCCCTACCGTTGGGATTGCTGCGGACGTTCGTCCAGTCGAATGCGGATCAGGGAATAACCCCGGAGCTACTCGCCGAGCTAAGGGTCCTGTCCCGTGTTCCAGGCCTGCTGGTGGCCTGTAATTACGGCGGCACCCTGTGCTCAGCCGAAGGAGTGTCCACCGAGACCCTGCCACTGGACAGCGCAGCCGTGGCACTGCGGGCCTTGGCCGCGTTGCCCAATACCCACACGGCCGTCATTTCCGGACGCTCCTTGCGGGATCTGGCAGCGGTCTCCAGGCTGCCCGCGGAAGTTCATTTGGTGGGATCGCACGGCGTCGAGTTCGACATGGGCTACGCCTACAACCAGTCCTTGGCCACGGACGCGCTGCTTCAGGAGGTGGTAACGGCCCTCACCGAGGCCGTCGCCTTTGAAAAGGGCATCAGGATCATGCGCAAGCCTGTGGGCGTCGGCGTTCACACCCGGCCTGCGACACCCGAGGTCAGGGAACGCGTCATCTATCGTGCCCAACAGATCGCCATGGAATTCGGATTGTTCTTCATCGTGGACGGCACAGTGCTGGACCTGACGGTGGAGGAGCCGGCCAAGGGCCGCGCCCTGGAACAGCTTCGAGCGAGCCTGGGCGTGAGCGCGGCTCTTTACGCCGGTGATGCCGAAAGCGACGAGAAGGCGCTCGCCACCCTTCGGGGCCCCGACCTCGGCCTTCACGTGGGACCGGGGAATACCACGGCGGCACACACCATCCCGGACCCGGAGGCCTTTGCGCGGGTGCTGGCCTTGTTGTTCGAGATGCGCCGGGCGTGGTTGTTCGGCGAAGACGCGGTAGGCCTTGAACGGCATTCCATGATCGGCAACGGGAGCTCCACGGCGTTGCTCACTCCGGATGCGAAAATCTGCTGGATGAGCCACCCGTTACCTGACTCGGGCTCACTGTTTGCCCACATCCTTGGTGGAGATCCGGCCGGGCACTTCAGCATCGAACCCGTGAAGACGTCGCCCGTGCTTGCCCAGCGATACGTGGACAACACCATGATCGTGGAGACCCGTTGGGCTGATGTCACGGTGACGGACTACCTGGAACCTGCTCCGGAAGGTATCACCAGCTTGGTCCGCGTGCTCTCCGGGACTGGTACGGCCCGGGTGGTCTTCGCGCCACGGCCGGACTACGCCAACGCGCCCTTCAGCATGGAAATCCGAGACGGCGAGGTCCATGTGGTGGGGACCTCCGACCCGATCATCCTTTCCGCGCCGGGAGTTACCTTCCGTGTCACCAGTGACGGCAGGCATGCCACTGCGATGGCCGACGTTCCTCTCTACGGGGGTCCTGTGGTCCTGAACCTGCGCTGCGGTGACACCGAGCCGCCCCCCGCGGACCCCGACGGAGAGCCCCACCGGCGTGCCGCCGTCGGGCAGGTTGCGCGGGAGTGGGTCAAGACGCTCCAGCTTCCCAGCATGAAACCGTCGCTGGTGCGCCGTTCGGCGCTGGTGCTGAAGTCGCTGGTTCACGAGCCCACGGGCGCTGTACTGGCGGCCCCCACAACGTCCCTGCCCGAAGGCATCGGCGGAACGAGGAATTGGGACTACCGGTACTGCTGGCTGCGTGATGGGTCCATGACGGTCAACGCCTTGGTCAGCCTTGGCTCCACGCGTGAAGCCGATGGGTTCTTGAGCTGGTTGGGACGCATCCTGGAGAATGCGCCGGGGCCTGAGTGGCTGCACCCTCTCTACTCAGTGACAGGCGCTCCGCTGTCCACGGAGGCGATTGTGGAGAGCCTGCCCGGCTATGCAGGGTCGCGGCCGGTGCGGATCGGGAACGCCGCGGACCACCAAGTGCAATTGGACGTGTTTGGGCCCATTGCCGAACTGATCCATGATTTGGCCGAGCGCCGCGGGTTCATGCCGGACGAGCACTGGTTCCTCATGGAGCAGATGGCCCATGCAGTCATTGCGCGCTGGCATGAACCGGATCACGGCATCTGGGAAGCGCGCCGCGCGCCGCGGCACCACGTCTATACCAAAGTCATGTGCTGGGTGACCTTGGACAGGGCAGTCCGCGCCGCAGCCCTGCACGGCCGCGAGGCGCACGCCGACTGGGCGCCAACGGCGGTGACTATCCGGGAACAAGTCCTCCACGAGGGCTGGGACAACTCTGCTGCGTCGTACACCGTTGCGTACGACAGTCCCGACCTCGACGCCGCCGTCCTGCACATCGGGTTGTCCGGGCTCCTGGATGTCCAGGACCAACGTTTCCTGGACACCGTGACCGCTGTTGAGCGGGATTTACGCGTGGGGCCTACGGTTTTCCGTTACAGGTACGACGACGGCCTGCCGGGTTTGGAGGGCGGGTTCCACGTCTGCACCACGTGGCTGATCGAGGCCTACCTCGCTGTTGGCCGTTTGGACGATGCCTTGGAGTTATTCAACCAGTTGGTGGCGTTGTTCGGACCCACCGGTTTGCTGCCTGAAGAATACGATCCTTCCACGGAAACCCACTTGGGGAACCACCCGCAGGCGTACTCGCATCTGGGCTTCATCCGCTGCGCGCAACTCCTGGACCACTACCTCGCCCGGGCCGACGTCGAATAGGCCGGCCCGGGGAGCGTTTATGTCAGAAGCAGGGCCACCACGATCATTGCGGGCACTGCCACAACCGTGGTGATGAGCACCGTGTCCTTGGCTACCGTGAGCCCGGCCTGGTAGCGGTTCGCGGCCACGAACACGTTCTGCGCCGTGGGCAACGCCGATGTCACCACCACTGCGAAGAGTGCATGCCCGTCAATGCCCAGGGCGAACCTGGCAAAGAGATATGCAACCAAGGGGTGGACCACCAGCTTGAAGCCGCTTGCCAGCAGGGTGTCCGTCCGGCGCCCGGCGTCCCTCTGCAGCGGTTTGGAGCCGTTCAGGCTCATGCCAAAGGACATCAGCATGGCCGGGATCGCGGCTCCCCCAATCAGGTGGATCGGTTCAAGGATGAGCGAGGGCACCTGGAACCCCGTGCCGGCCGCGACCAGGCCCAGCGCAGAGCCCACAATCATGGGATTCCTGACGATCATCAGCAGGAAGCGCAGGGGAGTGGTGCGGTGCGCGCTGGTGCTGGCGTCGAGGGCCATCAGGTACATCGGTGTGTAGAACGCCAGCTGGAAAATAAGCAAGGGCGCCACATAACTGGCATCGCCCAGGACAAAAACCGCGATGGGGATGCCGAGGTTTGCCGAGTTGGCCAAGGACGCACTCATGGAGGACATCAGGGCCTCAGGCATGGTGCGTCCCAGCCAGAACTTCACGATCAGGAAGAAGAGCAGGCCGGTGATCACAGCGCCCACCGCAGTGACAAGAAGTGGGGCAGCGAAAACGTCGTGCAGGTTGGCTTTACTCAGGGTCTCGAACAACAGCGCCGGGCTGGCAACGAAGAATGTCAGGGAACTCAGGACCGAGCGTGCGTTCTCGCCCAAAATCCCCCGGCGGCCAACGAACATGCCCACCAGGATGATGGCCCACACTACGAAAAAACCCGAGAGGACGCCGATCATTGCAGCGGCGAAGGGGCAGGGAATCGACGGGTCACGACTTCCAGCCTAATCAGTCCTGGGTGGCCAGTAAGCGTTTTCACGGTGGTGTCCCGTTATGCGGACACTGCGGTCAATGTGCGGGGGGCTCTCCAGCGGTCCCGTTCGCCTCGCCGAGGGCGGAAACCATTCGGCCTACCTGGGTTACCGCCGCCCTGATCTTGGCGGGGTTGCCAAAAGTGACGAACTGCAGCATCAGCCCGTCGAGTGCGGCGAATATCGCGAGGGATGCTTCGTTGTCCGTATCCAATCCGCGGCGCTTCAGGGCATCCTCAACGGTTTCGACGTAACTCGCGTACAAATGCTCCACCATGGCACGGATGCGTGGGTTGCGCCGTGATTCGAGGATCATTTCAAACTGGAACAGTTGAAGTTCCGGTTCGGCAGAAACGCTCTCGATAAGTGAATCTGCGAAGTTGCCCTCAAAGTCCGCGACGCCGGTCAGCCCGGTTTCTTCAATGGACCGCCGGACGGACCACTCCATCGTGGCTACCAGAAGGCCCTCCATGGAGCCAAAGTGGTGGGTGACCAGGGCATGGTTGACGCCGGCACGCGCTGCGACCGATCTGTAGGTTGCCCCGCGCAGGCCTTTGTCCGCTACCACCTCCACCACGGCAGACAAGAGGGCGTCCCTTCCGTCTCCGTACGGCAACCTGTGTGATTCCTGAGCCATGAAGTGAGTCTATCGGCGGCACCACACCCACTCTTGACACTCAGAACTATACAAACGTATAGTTCTGAGTGTGGCCGGCATCACTAGCCGCACATCAAGAGCAGCTTCAGCCTTGACGCCCCCGGAAGTGACCGTGGGCGTAGGCGCCCTATCCCTCCGCACTGGCGATGGAGCCATTGCATTTCGGAAAGAACAGCCTCATGAACGAACCCAGCCCCACCACAGCGGCTCCGGCCGAAACTCAATCTGCACAGCCTTCCCATAGCAGCAACAACGCGCGGCTCGGGGCAAACAAGCTTGGCGTCGTCGCCATAGCCTTCTTCGCCATCGCCGCAGCGGCGCCCATGGCCGCCGTCGTGGGCGCAAGTCCGGTGATCTTCGCGGCGAGCGGCCCCGGAACCCCGGTTGTCTACATCATTGCCGCCCTCCTGGTAGCCCTCTTTTCAGTGGGATATCTCCGAATGAGCCAGCACATCACCAACGCTGGCGGATTCGTGGCCTACATAGCCAAAGGACTCGGAGTTAAGTGGGCCACAGGCGGGGCCGGCATTGCCATCCTCACGTACCTCAGCCTGCAAATTGGTCTATGGTCACAGTTTGGCGTTTTCGCGGCACAGTTGGTGCAGGGCCTCGCGGGCCTCGCAGTACCTGTCTACTTTTGGATCGTGGCCGTTCTGGCGCTCACTACGTTCCTGACCATGAAAGGCGTGGATGCCAGCCTTAGGGTTTTGGGGGTCCTGATTCTTGGCGAAACCCTGGTAGTTGCCGCGTTGATTGCCTCCCTCATCGCCCAAAAAGGTATCGGCATCTTTACGTTCGCAGGGTTCACGGCGGGAAGCATAGTAGGCCCGGGCCTGGGCATCTCGCTGCTGTTTGCCTTCGCCTGCTTCACCAGTTTTGAAGCCACGGTGGTGTTCGCCGAGGAGGCAAAGAATCCGCGTCGCACCATCCCGCGCGCCGCCTATCTGGTCATTGCGTTTGTGGGCGTCTTCTACGCGGTGTCCACCTGGGCCATCAGTGGTTCCATCGGAATTGACGGGATCCAAGCGGCGGCAACCGAAAACCCCTCCGGCATGATTTTCGACCTCGCTGCGGCCAGTGCGGGATCGTGGCTGAGCATCGCCATGCAGGTGCTGGTGGTCACAAGCTTTATCGCAATGCTCCTTGGATTGGCCAACATGTTCTCCCGGTACCTCTTCGCTCTTGGGCGCGCGGGATCACTTCCGGCCAAGTTGTCCTCGGTTTCCCGATCAGGTGCGCCGTCGTTCGCCGGCCTGGTCAACTCCTTGGTCGTCCTGGCAGTGATCAGCGCTTTCCTCATCGCCGGCGCCGATCCGATGGCAACGGTCTTCGCCTGGTTCGTGGCCCTGGGCACAGCGGGATTCATTTCCATCCTGCTCCTGACATCAGCGGCCATCCTGGTGTACTTCGCCAGATCAGGGCTGAGGGACAACCTCTGGGTCACCACCATCGCGCCGGCTCTGTCGCTTCTGGCCTTTGTGGTGGTCGCCTACCTGACTTTGGACAACTATGACGCCCTGCTTGGAGGCGAGGGAGGGGTAGCCCGATGGCTGCTCCTCGATATCCCGCTGTTCTTCATTGCAGGTATGGTCCGCGGAGCCCAAAAACCAACCATCAACTACGCAGCCGAAATCGTCTGACATCCCGAAAGGACCACGCATGACTACCACAGCTCTCCAAGACTACGTTCCGGAAGAAGAGTGGCCGCCCGTCTCCACCATGGTGGACGGATTTGGCGACCAGACGCTGCCTGCCTCGCCTGCACTGGTCAATACGAAGATCTCCCAGGAAACACCTGACGGTTCCCGCATCGAATACGCGTTCCAGACCCCGAATACCCTCTCCTGGTCGGAAGGAAGTTCGGGAGGGACTGCCGCCTATAAGGCGATTGAGGCCCGCGAGGGCATTTTCATTATCGACTTCGTCCGCGGACAGGCTGCCGACGCCGAAAATGTCACCATCATCTTTGATCGCACCAACGGTGCGCTCACCACGGCCGTCTCCAAGTTCACCACATCCAAGGGGACCGTGCGCGCCTCAACGGGCTTCACGCATACGAACATCAACGGACACCCCACGGTGCACCAACGATCGTCGGCACTCGTAGGTAAGCGGATCTTCTACCGCTACAGCGACGTCGAATCCTACGAGCACATCTACCTGAACCAAGGCACCTTCACATGGCACTGCGTCCGCGGTGGGGAGGCCGGGTTGGCTGACACGGATCGCTGCATGGTGTGGGACGTTGCGGAGGATTTGTACATCTTCTTTTGGACCGAAAAGGTCATGACCGTGGAAGCGGTGCTCCTGATAGACCTCCGCGAAAAACGATCTATTGGGCGCATGTTCGGGTGGGACAATCCAACCGGGGAACCGGTTAGCCTGCCGTTCGATTCAAGGCTCAGCATCCTGAACACCACCAACTACCCACAGGACACGCGCAAGCGTTGAGCGTGGTTCCCGATGACAGGAGTACACCATGGCCCAAGTTTTTCACGCCCACCTCGACCACACAGGCTTCGACTCTTTTGAGCTTGGAAGCGTCCAATGGCTCCGCCGTCCCGGTGATGACGGCAACGATTCGCTCAGCAGCGGTATCTGGAAAGTCACCCCTGAGCAAGCGCCTGAGCCGTTCGACCTCCCCATCGACCAGGACGAAACCATTTACATCATTTCGGGCCACCTCCGCATCGATGTCAAGGGTGGCGAGACCTTCGAACTCACCGCAGGTTCCATGGCGTCCCTGTCCAAAGGCGCCATGACGCGATGGGCGGTCCTTGAGCCCACTGTCGAATTCTTCGTTTACAGCTAGGAGCCAGCGCGTGGAGACTTCCGAGGTACTGATCATTGGTGCCGGGTTCGCGGGACTCACCGCGGCCCGCGAGCTGTCACGGCGCGGTCACACCACCACCGTGCTGGAGGCCAGAGATAGGATTGGCGGCCGAACCTATCTGGAGGAACGCCTCGGGCGCGACCTCGAGTTGGGAGGAACCTGGGTGCATTGGACCCAGCCCTATGTCTGGGCAGAGCTGGGGCGGTACGGGATCCCGGCCGTCCCTGGACCGGATTTCACCAAGGCTTTCTGGGTGGCCGATGGCCTGCGGCGCGAGGGGCCCGCTGAGCAGTTGACGGAGTTGCTCGATGCTCCCAACCGAACGCTCTTGGCTGACTCCCGCCGCTATTTCCCGCTGCCTTGGCAACCGCTGACCAACCCGGAGGTGCTCGACATTGACGGGATCACGCTCTCCGAGGCCATTGACAAGCTTGCCCTCCCCGAGGATCAGCGGCAACTGCTGAGGTCCTTCTGGACGCTGAACTTCAATGGCAGGCTTGACGAGGCCGCGTATACGCAGGCGTTGCGTTGGTGCGCGGTAGCCAGTGGCGATTGGCAGCTCATGTTTGAAGCATGTGCCAGTTTCAAGATCGAAGGGGGCACCCGTCGCCTGATAGATGCGATCCTCGCTGACTCAAGGGCGGAGCTATGGCTGAACCAACAGGTCGTCTCGGTTCGACAGGACCGCGATGAAGTGCGCGTTACAACCACGTGCGGAAAGACTTACGCAGCACGGCAACTCATTCTCGGCCTGCCTCTGAGCGTGTTGAACGATATCGACATCCAGCCGCCCCTGTCCCCTGTAAAAAGGGAAGCAGCGGCGAAAGGCCAAGCGGGCCGCGGTGCCAAACTGTGGATCACGGTGAAGGGTTGCCACGAACGCTTCGTTGCCCTTGGGCCGGAGACAGGCGCCTTGAACTTCCTCCAGGTCGAGTACATCGACGACGAATCCACCACCTTGGTGGGGTTCGGTCCCGACGCCGCGGCCGTGGACGTCGATGATGTCGCCGCAGCTCAACGGCATGTGGACGCACTGGTCCCAGGTCTGGAAGTGCTGGATGTAGCTGGGCACGACTGGGTTGCGGACCAGTTTGCCCAGTCCACGTGGCCCATGCATTACACGGGCTACCTCACAAACTGTTTGACCGAGCTTCAACGCCCCGAGGGCCGGATACACCTTGCCTGCTCGGACTACGCCAACGGGTGGGGCGGCTTCATTGACGGCGCCATCGAGAGCGGAATCGACGCTGCCCGCCACGTGGAAGCCGAGCTGCTCATGGAGGCGCGCTTACGGGACCAGGAGCACTTACGGGACCAGGAGTTAGTGCAAAAACCTAGCTGAGCTGGGCGGCGTTGCTGAGGGCGTGCGGCGGTCGGAGGAGCCCGGGCGTGTGTGCCTCAGCGGGATCATTGCCGAGCCGGATGATGTGGTTATCTGCACCCACGTGAACGACCTTGGGTTGGTATGCCCTGGCTTCCTCCGTGGTCATCTCGGCATAGGTAATGAGGATGACCGTGTCGCCAACATGGACCATGTGGGCGGCAGCACCGTTGATCCCGATCACGCCGGTGCCGCGCTCGCCCGCAATGGTGTAGGTCTCCAGACGGGCGCCATTGGTCACATCCACGATGGATACGAGCTCACCGGGAAGGATGTCGGCCGCCTCCAAGAGATCCAGATCGACGGTGACGGAGCCGACGTAGTGGAGGTCGGCATGGGTCACCGTTGCGCGGTGGATCTTGGACTTGAACATTGTGCGGATCATAATGCCTACAGTTTAGCGCGGCACCCTGTTCCAGCGCTGTGACGGATCTGACGTTCAGCACCGTGGAACGTACAACACTGCGGCGTCTGCCGCCCCTGGTTGGGTCGCTACAGCGCGTAGATGCTCCACGAGGCCGTGTGCTCGGCACCCGGCGCCAGCCGGATCAGGTCCGTGCCGCTACTGAACGCATCCGGCGGACACGTCATCGGCTCCACGGCCAGCCCAATCCGGCTCGGAATTGGTGCCGGTTTGTCTGCCGTATGGATCTGAAGCCACGGGCAGCTTTGGTCCCAGGACATTCCGACGCCGGTTCCCGCCGGGTCCCGTACGGAAAGGCGGGCCAGGCCGCCGTCGAACGTGATGTCCGTGAAGGCATGGTCGATCTCGGTGGCTCCGATGGCACGCGGGGAACGGAAATCGAACTCGTGGCCCTGCACCGGAGCCAGCGAAACAGGCAGGAGCCTATCCGGCGTGACCTCAAGGAAGGTGTCAGCAGCAAACTCCAGCACCCACTCATCCAAGGGTGAGGACCCGGCGACGAGGTACGGGTGCGGGCAGACACCGTAGGGAGCGGTGACGTCGGCTGCGTTGCGGGCCGTGACGGACGCGTGCAGCCCGGTTTCGTCGAGCACGTAGCTGGCCGAGAGCTCAAGCACGAACGGATAGCCCGTGGTCGGCCCCACAGTGCACGACAACGTGAGCGACGCGGCGTCGGACTCCTTCAAGGTCCAGTCGAGGGCGAAAGCCAGCCCATGCAAGGCGGTTCCGCGCTCGGGTTCGTTGACCGGCGCATGGTGCTCGACGCCGTCGAAAATGTACTTCCCGTCCTCGATCCGGTTCGGCCACGGCGCGGCGATGATGCCGCGGAAGTCCGGGATCGGACCGCCGACCGGGAACGGAACCACAAGGTCCCGTCCCTCAAACTGCAACACCCGCAAGGCAGCCGCGTGGGCGGTCACAACAGCCGTGTAACCGCCCGCGCTCAGCGTAAATTCGGGGCTCACAGGCCGCCGGCCAGCTTGTAGTAGGCGGCGTTCCAAGCGAGTTCCTTTTTGAACTGTTTGATGGTGGTGTCCTCATCAATGGTGAGAAGTTCGGTCTTTGCGATTTCGGCGAAGTCCTCGAACACCTCCAGGCCCACCTGCGTTGACAACACCGTGTGGTGTGCCGCACCGGCGGTCAGCCACGCTGCGGCCGAGGTGGAGAAGTTGGGTTTGGGCTCCCAGAGCGCTCGGGCCACGGGCAGGTTGGGGAGCGGCTGGTCAAGGTCGACGACGTCCACGACGTTCGCGACCAAGCGGAACCGATCGCGCATATCGGACAGCGCGACGACGACGCCGGGGCCGGCATCGGTGTCAAACACCATGCGGACGGGATCTTCCTTGCCGCCGATGCCCAGCGGGTGGATCTCCACGCGCGGCTTCTTCGCTGTCAGGGAGGGGCAGACCTCCAGCATGTGGGCACCGAGGATCTTCTCCGAGCCCGGCTCCAGATGGTAGGTGTAGTCCTCCATGAGCGAGGCACCGCCGGGCAGGCCCGAGCCCATGACCTTCGCGGCGCGGACCAGGATAGCGGTCTTCCAGTCCCCTTCGGCGCCGAATCCGTATCCATCGGCCATGAGGCGCTGCACGGCCATTCCGGGGAGCTGGCGCAACTCACCGAGGTCCTCGAAGGAGGTGGTGAACGCGGCCGAGCCGTTCGCTTCGAGGAAGCTGCGCAGGCCGAGTTCGATGCGCGCGCTGTAGCGGAGCGATTCGTGGCGGGTACCGCCTGCTTTTAGCTCGTCAGCCACGTCGTAGAGGCGCTCGTACTCGGCGACCAAGGCGTCGACGTCGGACTCTGCAGCGCCGTGGACGGCGTCGGCGAGCTCGTTGACGGACCAGGTGTTCACCGAAACGCCGAAGCGCAGCTCGGCCTCGGTCTTGTCGCCTTCGGTGACGGCGACGTTGCGCATGTTGTCACCGAAGCGGGTCAGTTTCAGGCTGCGGACGGCGGCCCATCCGGCGGAGGCGCGCTGCCACGCGCCCACTTGACGGGCCACGTCCGGATTGCTGACATGCCCGACGACTGTCTTCCGCGGCACGCCGAGGCGCGACTGGATGTAACCGAATTCCCGGTCACCATGGGCCGCCTGATTGAGGTTCATGAAGTCGAAGTCGATGTCCGCCCACGGCAAGTCCCTGTTGGCCTGGGTGTGCAGGTGCAGCAGCGGCTTGCGCAGTGCGTCCAAGCCTTGGATCCACATCTTGGCCGGGCTGAAGGTGTGCATCCACGCCGTTACGCCGATGACGGCATCGTTTGAATTCGCTTCCAGCGCGGTGCGGCGGATGGCATCGGAATCGGTGAGGACCGGCTTCCAGACCAGCCTGACCGGTACGTCGCTGGCAGCGTTCAACGCATTGGCGATCTCTTGGGACTGCGCTGCGACTTGCTTAAGGACATCCTCACCGTAGAGGTGCTGGCTGCCGGTGAGGAACCAGACTTCGTACTGCTCCAGCGAAGTGTTGTTGGCGGCAGTCTTGTTGGGCATGTGGTGCTCCTGGAGTGTGGGGGTGTTCGGCTTGCTGTACCGTTGCTGGCTGTTCAGTGTTGGTTTCTTCAGTGCGCTAGCGGCCGTAGACGTTTTGGTAGCGGTCGTACAGGGACTCGATCTGGGCTTGATTGATCGGTAGCGGATCGCCGAGTTGGCGTGATACGTGCACTGTCTTGGCCACTTCCTCGCACATCACGGCGGCTTTGACGGCGGCGCGGGCGTCCTTGCCAATGGTGAATGGGCCGTGGTTTTGCATAAGTACAGCGGGGGAGTTGGAGCCCTTAAGTGTTGCCACGATGCCCTGGCCGATCGAGTCGTCTCCGATCAACGCAAACGGTCCCACCGGGATGGGCCCACCAAATTCGTCGCCCATCATGGTGAGTACGCACGGGATTTCTTCTCCCCGGGCCGCCCACGCTGTGGCATAGGTCGAGTGCGTGTGGACCACGCCGCCAACCTCGGGCATGTGCCGGTAAACGTAGGCATGCGCCGCTGTGTCCGAGGACGGCGACAGGTCCGGGTTTCCCCAATCCACAGTGCCGTTGCTGCCCGTGTTGATGCCGCGGACAGGGGTGCCGTAGAGGTCGGTGACAACCATCGATTCCGGGGTGAGCTCCGCGTAGGAGATGCCCGAGGGTTTGATGACCATCAGGTCGTGTCCCGGGATCCGGGCGGAAACGTTCCCTGCCGTCCAGACCACGAGCTCGTAACGCGTCAGTTCGGCGTGAAGCTCGCAAACTTCTTTGCGCACCCTTGCGATGGTGTCCAGCAACGCGCTCATTTGGTGGCTCCTTCCAAGGAGTTGACTTGGTCCCCTGAGCTGCCGGATGCTGAGCTGCCGGATGCTGAGCTGCCAGGTCCTGAGCTGTTAGATGCTGGGTTGTTAGATGCAGCGCGGTCGAGTGCCGCCCCTTGGATTGCTGTGCGCTGGATTGCCTTGAGGCGGTGCATAACGTTGTTCTCCCCGCGGCCGAAGTAGTCGTGCAGGGCTTGGTATTCCTGGAACAAGACCTCGTAAGCCGCGACATTTTCGGGGATGGGCGTGTACACAGCTCCCGGTGCAGCGGACATGGACGCAGCGGCTTCCCTGATGTCCTGGTACTTCCCGGCGGCCACTGCGGCGTGGATGGCAGAGCCGAGGGCAGGGCCTTGTTCGGATCCGATGGTGGATAGCTGCAGCCCGGTGACGTCCGAGTAGATCTGCATCAGGAACTTGTTCTTCAGGAGTCCACCGGCCACGATGAACTCCTTCACCGGGACGCCGGAGTCGCGGAAGGCATCCACGATGGTGCGCGTCCCGAATGCCGTGGCTTCCAGCAGGGCGCGGTAGGTGTCTTCGGGCTTAGTGGCCAGTGTTTGCCCCACCAACACTCCGGACAGCTCGTGGTCAACCATCACCGAGCGGTTGCCTGAGTGCCAGTCCAAGGCGATCAGGCCGTGCTCCCCGATTGCTTGCCTCTGGGCGAGTTCGGTCAAGTATTCGTGGATGCCCTGGCCCTGTTCGGCGGCGGCCTGGTGGTACTGGGGCGGGACTCCGTTCTTCGTAAACCAACCGAAGATGTCCCCGACGCCGGATTGGCCGGCTTCGTAACCCCACAGCCCGTCCACGATGCCGCCGTCGACAACGCCGCACATGCCCGGAACCTCACGCAGGACGTCGCCGTTCATCACATGGCAGGTGGATGTGCCCATGATCGCGACCAGTTGCCCGGGCTCCACTGCGTTGGCCGCCGGGGCGCTGACGTGGGCGTCCACGTTGCCCACGGCTACCGCGATTCCAGCAGGAAGACCCGTCCACGCGGCTGCTTCTTCGGTCAAGTAGCCGGCCGCGTCACCCAAGCGGCCGATGGTGTGTTCGAGTTTCGCGCTGACAAAGTCCTTGAAATCCGGGTTGAGGGCCGTCAAAAAATCGTCCGACGGGTAATGACCGTCTTGGTAGATGCCTTTGTAGCCAGCCGTGCACGCATTGCGCACATAGCTTCCACACAACTGCCAGACGATCCAGTCTGCTGCCTCCACCCAGTGGTCCATGGCCCCGTAGACTTCCGGATCCTCTTCGAGGAGCTGCAGGCCTTTGGCGAACTCCCATTCGGAGGAAATCAGGCCACCGTAGCGGGGGAGCCACGACTCGCCGCGTTCCTCGGCGAGCTGGTTGATCCGGTCGGCCTGCGGCTGAGCTGCGTGGTGGCGCCAGAGCTTCACGAACGCGTGCGGACGGTCCGCGAAGCGTTCCAGTTCGTTCAGCGGCGTGCCGTCGGCCGTCGTCGGAACCATGGTGCATGCGGTGAAGTCGGTAGCGATGCCCACCACCGCGGCGGGGTCAATTCCAGCGTCGACGACGGCGGCCGGGACCGCGTTGCGGAGAACGTCGCGGTAATCGTCGGGTACTTGCAGGGCCCAGTCGGCCGGGAGCCGCCGGCCGGTACCGGGGAGCTTTTCAGTCACGACGGCGTGCGGGTACTCGAACACACCGCTGCCGAGTTCGGCGCCGTCCGAGACCCGTACCACGACGGCGCGTCCGGACAGCGTCCCGTAATCCACGCCAATCACATATTGCTGGTCAAGCGGGAGGTTTTCAAAGGTATTCATGGGTCTCCATCCGGCTGGCCAGGGCCTCATTGCCGGGGGTTGGGGTGGGAAACTACACTAGGTCTGATGCAATTGTTAGCGCTCACAACTTTGATGTCAAGAGCGGGCTCTTCGGTCAGGGTTGCTTGCGACGCCGGTGTGGCGCGGGGCTACTTAATTCGAGAACGTCGCCGTGGTGGAACGGACCACCAAGTAGGGCTCCACCGTGACTGCCGGCCGAGGGTCCCCGCCCTCGAGTCGTTCCACCAGTAAGTCGATGGACCTGCGCCCCAGTTCTTCGAAGTCCTGGGCAACCGTGGTCAGCGGCGGGATGAAGTAGGCCGATTCAGGTTGATCGTCGAAGCCCACAACGCTGATGTCGGACGGTACCTGCACACCTGACTCGTGGAAGGCACGCAGGACGCCCAACGCCATTTGGTCATTGGCTACGAAAAGCGCCGTCACAGTCCGCTCCTGCGCGATACTCAAACCCGCCCGGTAGCCGCATTCGGCGCTCCAATCGCCTTCGATCATGGCGCCGGGTTCCAGGCCCGCTTCGGTCACGGCATCCCGCCAACCGTCGATCCGAGCTGCCGCGTCGATCCAATCGGCGGGACCGGAGAGGTGCCCAATCCGGGTGTGTCCCAGCTCCACAAGGTGCTCTACGGCCAGGCGCGCCCCTTGGCGTTGGTTAACCATGGCTCCGCTGAGGCGTTCATCTCCGGCTGAGCCCACGGCAACGAGCGGCACATGCGCGGTCACATCCTGGAGGACCTCAAAAGTGCCCGGGTGCGGAACGATCACCACGATCCCATCCACGCCCTGATCCATGAAATGGGCGATCGCGTCTTTGATGGAAGCCGGTGTTACCTCCCGCAAGCTGGCGATGCTGACGAAATATCCGGAGTCCCTCGCCGCCTGCTGGACACCAAGGAGGGTGCGGGAAGGACCATACTGGGCCATTTCGCTTCCTAGGACGCCTATGGTTTGGGAGCGCCGCGTCACCAGGCTCCGCGCGGCAGTGTTTCGCCGATATCCGAGCTCAGTGATGGCTTGTTCCACGCGCTCACGTGTGGTGGAGCTGACGTTGGGATGGTTGTTGAGCACCCGGGACACGGTCTGGTGGGAGACGCCGGCCACGCGGGCAACATCCTCCATCACGGGTGGCCGGCCTTGTGCGGATTGTTCAGTGCTCACCCTGTCACGATAGAGCACTGGCGACGCCGATCAGCTCATCGCTGCGCGAGTGGCACACTGCCGATACCTCGTCAGGAAAGGGGCAGGCCCATCCGCGGGCGCCGGCACTACTTCCGTGCCCTCGATGGGCCATTCGGGGAACCGGCCTTCGAGAACGCCGGCAGCCTGGCGTGCCGCTCCATTCGCAACGTACTCGCCGGGTTCAGGAACGAATACCGGCAATTGGAAGGCGGTCGCAGCAACATGCTGCACTGCCGGTGATTGGGCCCCGCCGCCCACCAGGACGACGCGACGCGCCGAGACCCCCTGGGCCTGCAACGCGGCCAGCCCGTCCGCCAAGGAACAGACCACGCCCTCGACGGCGGCCCGGGCAAGGTTGGCCCGTGTGTAATTAGAGAGTGTGATGCCGTGCAAGGAGCCGGTTGCGTTCGGCAGGTTCGGTGTCCTCTCTCCCTCGAAATAGGGGATGAGTGTCAGCCCCTCTGCTCCCTCCGGGGCGGTCAACGCCAGCTCGCTGAGTTCGGGCAGGTCCACGCCCAGCAGTGCCGCTGTCGCATCAAACACCCGGGTGGCGTTGAGCGTGCAGGCCAGTGGCAAGTAATGGCCGGTGGCGTCAGCGAAACCTGCCACCAATCCGGTCGCATCCTTTGAAGGAACATCGGATACAGCGAACACTGTCCCCGAGGTGCCGATGGAAATCACGACATCGCCAACGCCCGCGCTCACGCCCAGAGCTGCGGCAGCGTTGTCCCCGGCGCCTGGCCCTATCAGTGCACCGGACGGCATTTTCCCGGCAACGTCCAACGGCCCCGCAACGGTGGGCAGCGCCGGCACGTGTCCGAGTGTGCTTTCGAGGACCTGGGGTAGGTACTCGCCCGAAGAAGCCGCATGGTAGCCCGTTCCTGAGGCGTCCGAACGATCAGTCCGGAGGAGGCCCAGCGACGACGGCCCAGTGCCAGGTCCGTGGCCAGCGAGCCGCCAGGAGAGCCAATCGTGGGGGAGGCATACTGCGGCGGTCCGGGCTGCGTTCTCCGGCTCGTGGCGCGCAAGCCACCGGAGTTTCGTGGCCGTCAAGGAAGCTACGGGCACTGTCCCTGTCCTGGCCGCCCAATGCTCGGCCCCAGCCTTGGCGTTGCCGTTCCCGGCCTCCACTATCAATTCTTCGGCGTCGCCTGCCGATCGGGTGTCGTTCCATAGCAGGGCGGGCCTGACTACCTCGCCGGACTCGTCCAGGCACACCATGCCGTGCTGCTGGCCGCCCACTGAAACGGCCTCGACGTCGTCCAGGCCGCCCGCCTGGGAAATGGCTTCCTGCAGGGCGGTCCACCAGTGATCCGGGTGGATCTCTGTGCCGTCGGGATGGGAAGCCCGGCCCTGACGCACCAGGGCACCGGTGTCAGAGTCCCGGATGACGACTTTGCAGGACTGTGTGCTGCTGTCGATTCCTGCTACAAGGGGCATGAATTTTCCTTTGGCGGACCGTCACCGGCCGTGCCGGGTGAAGTTGGCGCGGCCGGTGACGGCGTGAGGGTGGGGTGTGGTTTAGCGGGCGCCGAGCAGGTGCTCGATGGCCAGCTGGTTGAGGCGCACAAAGGCGAACGAACGTTCGGCGGCCTTGTCGGCGTCGAACGTGTCGAAGGCGCTGGCGTCTGCAAGCAGGTCCGCCGTGGTCTCCCCGGCGTTCAGCGTGGGTTCGCCCAGTTCGAAGACGCCAGATGCGGCGAGGGCTTCCTGGACGTCCGAATCGGCGCGGAATGCCAGGGCGCGTTCCTTCAGGAGGAGATACATGGACATGTTCGCCTTGGCGGATTCCCACACGCCGTCGTAACCATCCGTGCGCGAGGGCTTGTAGTCGAAGTGGCGGGGACCATCGTACTTAGGTCCGCCATTGGGGAAGCCGTTTTCGAGCAGGTCCACGGTGAAGAAGGCGCTGGTGAGATCGCCGTGGCCGAACACAAGGTCCTGATCGTATTTGATGCCGCGCTGGCCATTGAGGTCGATGTGGAAGAGCTTGCCCGCCCACAGGGCCTGGGCAATGCCGTGGGTGAAGTTCAGCCCCGCCATCTGCTCGTGGCCGGTCTCGGGGTTCAGGCCGACGATGTCTCCGTGTTCCAGCTGGGCGATGAACGCAAGGCCGTGGCCGACGGTGGGCAGGAAGATATCACCACGGGGCTCGTTCGGCTTCGGTTCAAGGGCAATCCTCAGGCCGTAGCCCTTTTCCTTGATGTAGCCAGCGGCGGTGTCAACGCCTTCCCGCATCCGGTCCAGGGCGGCAGAGAGATCCTTGGACCCGTCATATTCGCTGCCTTCGCGGCCGCCCCACATGACGAAGGTGTCTGCACCAAGCTCTGCTGCCAAGTCGATGTTCCGCAGGATTTTGCTGAGTGCGAAGCGCCGAACCGAGCGGTCGTTCGACGTGAAACCGCCGTCCTTGAACACCGGGTGGCTGAACAGGTTAGTGGTGACCATGGGAACTTTCAGGCCCGTCTCCGCCAACGCACCCTTGAAGTTCTTGAGGATAAGGTCGCGTTCGGACGCGCTGGCATCAAACGGAATGAGGTCGTTGTCGTGGAAAGTGATGCCGTAAGCACCGAGTTCGCTCAGCTTGTGGACGGCTTCCACTGGATCCAAAGCGGCTCGGGTGGCGACACCGAAGGGATCCGCACCGGTCCAGCCGACGGTCCAGAGGCCGAAAGTGAAGCGATCCTGCGGGGTTGGCTGCGGGGACATGAATTGCTCCTTTGCAAAGCAGGGGAAGGGTGAAAAACCTTGGGATTTAGTTTTCAATCTGAACTATATGGCTGATAATGGATCATGGTCAATAGGCGATGACCACATCGCCGAAACAGCCAAGCGCGCCGGAACAGCCGAGCATGCGAACGTCCGGATCGTGCTAACAGCAAGGAGGGTGCGCCGTGAATGAACCAGCAGCGCCCAATGCGCCCGGCCGGGTGGGGGACGTCCGCCGTCGAAACCTGTCATTGGTGCTGGACTCCATTGCCCGCACGGGCGATTCGAAGCCAAGCCGGGCGCAGTTAGCCGCCGGAACGGGGCTGACCAAGGCCGCAGTGTCCAGCCTTGTCGCGGACCTCGTCGAATCCGGACTGGTCGCGGAGGTAGGCCTCTACCGCGACGGCGAGCGTGGGCGCCCAGGGCAAGGCCTTGAGCTCAGTTCCCGACGGGGCGTGGTGGGCATGGAGATCAATGTGGATTACTTGTCGGTCGGCTTGGTGGACCTTGCAGGAAACCTCAGGTTTTCAGCCAGCATCGAATCACGGAACCGCGGGCTGGCTCCAGACGCTGTCATGGCCCGTCTGGCCGGATTGGCAGCCGAGGCAAGGGCGGCCGCCGACGCCGAAGGCATCAGCATCATGGGAGGCGGTCTCGCCGTGCCTGGCCTTGTGGATGAGCAACGCGGCATCGTCCTGTCAGCCCCCAACTTGCACTGGCAGTACGAAAGATTGGATCCCCAGGCCTTGTTGGACGGTGCGCCCCTGGGTGTCAGGTTGTCCAATGAGGCCAATAGCGCCGCGCTCGGCGAGCTTTGGTACGGCGGGGGGCGGCCGGACTTCCTTTATGTCTCGGGCGAGGTTGGGGTCGGTGGGGGAGTCGTCATCGGGTCCGAGCTTTACACGGGCCCCGGCGGCAATGCGGGCGAGCTCGGGCATATGGTGGTTCACCCGGATGGGCCGCCCTGTTCCTGCGGAGGCGCCGGCTGCCTGGAAACCTTTGCAGGCCAAGAGGCCATCTTCCAAGCTGCCGGCATCGCCGAAGGCTCCTTCAAGGAACGGACCGAGCTGCTGCTGCGCGCCCTTGACGACGGAACCCCGGCTGCGTCCAAGGCAGTGGACGACGCCGGCCGGTACTTGGGCGTGGCGCTCGCCTCTGCTGCCCGCCTGATGGATGTGCAGGCGATCGTCCTCGGAGGCCATTTTGCGGTGTTGGGACAGTGGCTGATGCCCGCGCTGGCCGGTAGCCTCGAGCGACACGCTCCGGGGCTTCTGGATCCCAAGAACCTCACCGTATCCGGGCTGGAGCACTCCGGAACGCTCCTGGGCGCAGCTGGCCAGGTCATTCGTTCGGTCATCGAATCACCCTTTGAGTTCCTGTTGGCTGCCAAGCTCGCTTAGCCGGACTGGATCCGCTGATTCGGAAGGCGCTCGAGGTAAAACGGCGTGGATGCTTCCCATGGATTCATCAGGATGCTTAGTATTGAGGGGTCAGTTGTTCGCGCAAACTACCCCAACGGACGAGTGCCCCATGACATCACAAGACTCAGCCCAAACCAGCACGGCGAAGGCGCAGACCGCTCCTTCACCCGATGATTCCCGCAAGGCCGATGGTCCCACGGACCTCACCAAGCCCACGTGGATGTACATTGCCAAGCGGACCTTGCGTGAGTTCAGCAAAGACCAGTGCCCCGACGCTGCTGCCGGGCTCACCTACTATGCCGTCCTCTCGCTTTTCCCTGCGCTCCTGGCGCTGGTGTCCCTGTTGGGACTCTTCGGAAACGCCCAAAAAACCACGTCGTCATTGCTGGACATCGTCCAGCAATTCGCGCCGGGACCCGGGCTGGACGCCATGCGTAAGCCCATTGAGGAGTTGACCACCTCCAACGCGGCGGGATTCGCCTTGGTGTTGGGCATTCTGGTGGCGCTGTGGTCAGCGTCGGGTTATGTGACGGCGTTCAGCCGGGCGATGAACCGCGTGTACGAAGTTGATGAGGGCCGCGGCTTCATCAAGCTCCGTGGCACCATGCTTGCCGTTACCGTCGTCGCGGTTGTTGGTGCCGCCCTCGTCGCCGCCATGCTGGTCCTCACCGGACCTGTGGCCGAATCGATCGGGAAAGCCATCGGCATGTCTGAGGGGTTCCTGACTGTATGGAACATAGCCAAGTGGCCCGTACTCGTCGTATTGGTGGTCATCATCATCGCGGTCTTGTTCTACTTCACCCCCAACGTCAAGCAGCCCAAGTTCCGTTGGATGAGCATGGGGTCCCTGATCGCCCTGGTCATCTTCGCCTTGGCGTCACTTGGCTTCGGCTTCTATGTTGCCAACTTCGGCAACTACAACAAGACCTACGGGGCCTTGGCCGGGGTCATCATCATGCTTTTGTGGCTCTGGATCCTCAATATGTCACTCCTCTTCGGTGCCGAATTCGACGCCGAAATGGAACGCGGACGCGAGCTGCAGTCAGGCATCGAAGCCGAAGAGAGCCTCCAGTTGCCTCCGCGCGGTACCAAGCGGAGTGACAAGGCGCAGAAGAAGGAAGAAGAAGGCATCCGTGCAGGTGAAGAACTCCGCGAGTCGCACCGGGACTAAAGTCGGCGCAAGCCAGGGAGGCCGCTAACGGTGAAAACGGAGCCCCGAAACAAGAAACTCAAGAGCATCAAGAACGGCGATCGGGTGGCCATCCGTGGCGAAGTGTTCCAGGTCAGTTCGGTGCGGCCACAAGCAGACTCGCAGAATATCCAGCTGGAGCTGCAAGGGAACGACGGCGGCTCGGTCACCGTTATAGGGGTCCCGGGGGCTAGAGTCTCCTTGGCTGCAACGCCCTGATTGAGCGGAGGGGCCTGGCCGGTGAGCGGACTGGCTTGCGGTGGGCGGACGGGCTCCCTGGGCTAAGTCGACTTGCTCAGGGTGCGTCCCATGATGGCTTGGGTCAGTGCGTCGATCACCTCAGCGTTCGCCAACGGATTTCGGATCAAGGTGAAATCGACGTCACCTACTGGTGGCAGTCCGAAGCGCTGAGTGATCACTTTCAAGTCCTCGGGAACCAGGGACGCCGGCATCACAGCCACTCCGATGCCGGCGCGCACCGCCGCCAGTACCCCACTGATCTGCTTGGTACTGCACGTGATCCGCCACGTCCTGCCCGCTGCCTCCAATGCGTCAATGGCCAGCTTCCGGCTGAGGCTGGGCGCGGGGTAGGCAATAAGCGGTACAGGGGCTCCCGGCTCCAACTGGGTCTGTTCAAGGCCGACCCAGGCAAAGTTGTCGTGCCGGACCACGGTCCCTTCCTTGGCTCCGGCGACCCACTTTACAAAGACCAGATCCAGCTGCCCGGCGTTGAGCCGCTTGTAGAGCTGATCGCTTTGGCTGACGGTGAGTTCCAGGTTGATCTGGGGGTACAGCTGCCGGAATTCGCGCAGGATCCGGGGGAGTCCGGTGATGGCAAGATCGTCTGCCGTGCCGAAGCGGAGGCGGCCACGCATGGCCGATCCGGAAAAGTAGCGGGCTGCCGAGTCGTGGGCCGCCAGGATGTTCCGGGCAAAACCGGCCATGGCGTCGCCATTATCGGTGAGCCTGACCTCGCGGGTATCACGGGCGACGAGCGCACGTTTGGCTGCGGCTTCGAGCTTGCGGACATGCTGGCTGACGGTGGGCTGGGCCAGGCCGAGCCGCTCTGCTGCCTTAGTGAAACTCAGGGTCTCGGCGACGGCAAGGAAGGTGCGGAGCTGGACGGGTTCGAACACGGAACTCCTCGGAGGGGCCGGGATGGAAACTGCGCCGTACGGGAAGCGGTCATTGCGTTTCGCAATGCTAGTTATAGGCCTAATACGCTTCCATGATTGCTGCTGGCCACCATAGCGTTAATCACATCCCACCGAAACTCTCGATCCGAGGACTCCCTTTGGCACCCCCACCGCCTTCAGCGGCACATGTCAGCCAGCCCGTCGTCGATTCCCCGTCCGCCCGTCCCTTGCCGGAAACAAACCGGCCGGAAACAAACCGGCCGGAAACAAACCAGCCGGAAACAAACCAGCCGGACACCGTCACCCAGCCACTCGCCGTCGTTGGCGAAAAGCTGCCGTGGCGGCACACGTTTATCTCCTTGAAGGTTCCCAATTTCAGGATCTTCGCAATCGGTCACTTCATTGCGGTGGTGGCCGTCTGGATGCAGCGCATCGCCCAGGACTGGATGGTGCTGCAGCTCTCAGGCTCCGTGACCGCCGTGGGGATCACTGTCGCCCTGCAGTTCACCCCATCCCTGTTCTTGGGTCCTTGGGGCGGGATGATCGCCGATCGCTTTGCCAAACGCAAGATCCTCATCGCGTGCCAATCGGCCGCAGCAGTCCTCGCGGCTGTACTCGCAACGCTTTCCTTGACCCATCGCGTCGAGGTCTGGCACGTGTATGTGATTGCCTTTGTCCTTGGCTTCGTTACCGTCCTGGACCAACCGGCCCGTCAGGTCTTCGTGAACGAACTCGTGGGACCCAAGTACCTGCGCAACGCGATCAGCGTCAACAGCACAACATTCCAGTTGGGTGGGCTGATCGGACCAGCGGTGGCCGGTTGGCTGCTCACCGCAGTAGGTGCAGGGTGGGCTTTCGCGGCAAATGCGGTTGCATGCTGCTCCACGGTGACCATGCTGATGCTCTTGCATAAGGACCAGCTCCACACCAGCCAACCGACGCCCCGCAAAAAGGGCATGCTGCGCGAAGGGCTGAACTACGCACTCAGCAAGCCCACCATCTACTGGCCGTGGCTGATGGCAGGATTCGTTGCTGTCTTCGCGATGAGCCTGCCGGTGTTGCTGGCCGCGTTCGCGGACCACGTGTACGACGCCGGTGCCGGCGGCTACGGACTACTGAACGCTATGGTTGCCTTGGGGGCGCTCACAGGAGCTGTTGCATCCACCCGGCGGCGGCAACTGCGGCTACGTTCGGTGGTCGTGGCGGCCGGTTTGTATGGGCTGATGCTCTGCCTCTCGGGAGCCATGCCGTCCATGCCCTTGTTCAGCGCCACTATGGTCTTGGCTGGTTTCTGGTGCCTGATGTTCCTCACGGCGGCCAACCAAATGGTCCAGACGAGTTCCAACCTCAGCATTCGTGGGCGTGTCATGAGCCTCTACCTTGTGGTGCTCATTGGCGGCCAGGCCATTGGTGGTCCCATGATGGGCTGGCTGGCAGAACACGTCGGGCCGCACCTGGCGTTGTTTGTTGCAGGCGGGGTGCCGGCAATAGCGGCCGCCGTGGTCGCCGTCGTACTTGCCCGGAAGTCATCGCTGCATTTGGAGGTTGACCTCCGCGATAGGCGGCGCGTGCTGCGCATTGTGGAGCGAAGGCAAGCGGCCTGATCGGGTAACCGGCCGGTCAAAAGCGAAAACCCCGGATCGCTTGATCCGGGGTTTTTGTGAGCGGGCGACGGGAATCGAACCCGCGTATCGAGCTTGGGAAGCTAGCGCTCTACCATTGAGCTACGCCCGCGTAGCCCGGCTAAATTCCGCCGAGCGAGTTTTAGCATAGCGTAGTTGAAGGGCTCCCGATGACCACCGATGTGCCTACTTGAACAGTTTCAAGCCGTTCCAGCCGGAGCCCACCTGCCCGTACGTCGTCCAAGAACCAGCCCCGAGTCCGTAGTTGTAAAGGTTCCCGTCGACCGTTTGCGCCGTGATTCCCCTGGTACCAGCGCCCGTTAGGCCAAAGCTGGGAAGCAGGGTGTTCATGTACTGCCAGCCTGTACCCGCGGTGGTTGCGGGCCCGTAGAAACCGGCCCAGCCGTCGCCGCGGTAGTTAATGAGGGAGCCCGAAGCCGTCCGGGCCAGGATGTCGTTGGCTCCGTCGCCTTCCCAATCAGCCATTGTCAGGTCCAAACCGTTCCAGCCTGTTCCAATCGCCTGCGGGGCGCTGAGGGCTCCTCCGAACGTATTGGGGTAGTAGCGCAGCACGCCATCGGGGAAATACCCGACGACGCCGGGCCGGGCATCTGCATGCGTCCACTTTCCGACCGTGATGGTCATGCGGTCCCAGCCGCCGTTGCCCACAACGACCTGGCTGGCGAAGCCGCCCCCAGGCAAGCCCCGATAAACGCCCAAAGTTCCGTTGTCCCACTGCGCGAGGACGTCGTAAACACCGTCGATGTCCCAGTCCACTACGAAGCCCTGCTTCAGGCCGGTCCACCCCGAACCGATTTGCACGGGCGCCGCGTAGCCTCCCGCCGTCGTCGCCGGATAGCGCAGCAAGCGGCCCGAAGCATCAGCAGCCACCAGGTCGGCCCCTGACTTGATGCTGGCTGCGCCGGCGGGGTTCCCTGCGAAGTACTGCTCCAGGGTGGCAAATCCACGCCGGTTCATATCCGTTGCCAGGGCAACCCCCACATACCGAAGATGCCACGGTTCGTAGCTGTATCCTGTGATGTTCGTGTAGCCGTTGGGGTACCGGACGATGAAGCCGTATTTGTAGGCGTTCGCCGCCACCCACTTCCCGGCAACTGTGTCTCCAAAGCACGTGGTCAGTCCGCAGGAGCCCGCTGCGTTTCCGATGTCCATGGCCATACCGGTTTGGTGCTCGCTGTATCCGGGGCGGGCCGAGATTGTATCGGCGTACGCCTGTCCATACTGGCTGACGTATGACGAGTACACCTGCTGCTGCTGTGCGTAGGAACGGTAGCCGCTGACGACGGCCAGGCCGCCGGTTCCGGCGTCCGCCGCGCCTTGGAAAAGCCCATTGAGCCAAGCGGCAGCCTCTTGGCGCATGTATTGACCCGTGCCGCGGACGTTGATGAGATCGGCGGGGGCGTAATTTGCGGGGCTCAATGGCCGGGATTTGTTGACGAGCACCGACGTGCTCGTGGGATCGCTGATGGGATCCAGGCTCGGAAGCGGGTTCGCGGTGAGGGGAACCGCAGCAGTTGCGAAGGCTCCGCCTGCAAACATCAGCGCCAGTGCGAGCGAAGCAGCGCAAGCGGCAATCCGGCGTCGGGCATTTCGTGGATGGATGTGAACTCGCACGGACGGCGCCCCCAAATTGTTTTTAGCCAGCGGCAGGCACTCTACCCGGTCAGTGTGGGATTGTCAGCCATTCCCAGTCGAGGCCCGCACATAACCATTAGGTCAAGGCTCGGGGATCATATGGTGATTGCCGCTCAGCGCTGGCTACTCTATGAGAGATGGCTGCTGTGGAGGGGGGACCCGGCTACCTCCCCGAACCGTACGCCGAAAGAGGTTTCCGTGGCATTTGCAGACTATGAAGTGTTGATTGGCAAGGACGCCATGACCGTCTACAAGTTCCTGATGGACGGAACCAACAACTCCTTGTGGCGCCCCGGCGTCCGCAGCGTTGCACTCCAGTCAGGGGTCCTTGGCGAAAACGGTGCGGTGTACAAGCAAACCGTGGCAGGTCCCGCTGGGCGCCCGATCGCCGCGGATTTCCAAATCACTGAGGCCCGTCCCGGAGCTGAAATCCGGTTCAACGTTGTCGCAGGCCCGGCCCGGCCCACGGGAGGCTATTTCCTCAGCACCGAGGGAGCCATGACCCGGCTGCGGTTCGCCCTTGAGTATCACCCCAAAGGCCTGCAAAAGCTCATGAACGGCATGGTCCAGAAAACCATGGAGGCAGAAGTTGCACAGCTGGAGCAGCTAAAAACGGTGATCGAGTCACACCCGGCGGATTAGCCCCTCTTATTGTGCGAGCCTGAAGCCGCCCCAGCCTCCGCCCACGGTGACCGGCGTCGTCAATCGGCCCGAGGTGAGGTCCCAATATTCCAAAACGCCGTTACTGCCCAAGCCTGCGACGCCGGTGGAGCCGACCCCGGAGACGCCCTTCAGGGCGCGCAGAGCGGTGTAGTCGGTCCATGCCGCGCCAACCACCGGCCGGCTCTCTTGCTTGGGGGTGCCCAAGCCGCTGCCCCGGTAGAGCCTTAGCGAGCCGTTGGCCTCCACAGTCAGGATGTCCTGGAACCCATCTGCGTCGTAATCGACCATGCTGAGGCGCGTGGCGGGATTCCCGGTTCCGATAGCAGCTTGTGAGCGTATGTAGGAAAGCCCGGAATTCTTGTACAGCCACAGCCCGCCCGATCCGTCCATCGCCACGATCTGGGGAAGGCGGTTATTGGCACACCAGTTACCGACCGAGATGTTCAGGGACTGCCAGCCCTGCCCCAGGATGCCGGGCGATCCAAAGCCACCCGACTGCTTGCCTGGGTAAACCAGCAGGGTGCCGTCCGTGCGCTGGGCGATGAGGTCGAAGACGCCGTCGCGATCCCAATCGGAGACGAAGAGTTCCTTCAGGCCAGTGAACCCTACCCCGATTTTCCGCGGAGCACCGTAGGTGGCGTTGCCGGTGGAAGGGTAGGAGTACACGGTTCCGTCGGAAGCGACGGACACGAGGTCGGCGGCACTACCGATCGATGCCGCGCTCAAGTTCACCGTGGGTGGCTGGTATTTGTCACTGGGTTCGCAGACTCCCACCGGATCCACCGGGGGAGTCACAGCGCCACCGCCACCGCCCGGGCTGGTGGTGGTTCCTGGCGGCAAGGTGGTGTAACCGAAGAAGTTCACCACGCCCCAGATGGTGTACCGGTTCGGTGTGGTCTGCGGGTTGCCGTCCGTGTAGGTGATCCCGATGCCCATGACGTTGAACCGGGGATCGCGCAACAAGGCGTCGTGTCCAGGGGAATGCTTCCACCACTCCACAAGTTGCGCGGCGTCCCGGTCCCAACGGACGGCGATCACCTCACCTGCGCCATTGTTTGGGTTCAGGGCGCGCGGGTCGGTCCAAAAGTTGGCACGGTGCTGGATGATTTCCCGCGAGGCGATGCTGTTTGACCACTCTTGGGACATGCCTGCAACGGTGGCGTTGAACTTCAACGCCGTCAGCCCGAGGGAGACCCTGTAGCTGTTGATTGCGTTGAATACGGTCAGGATTGCTGCCCGGTTGTCATCAGGAAGAAGGGCAAGCGCACCGTTTTCCAGGTCCGGTTGGCTGCTTGGCGCCTTGCCGGGGAAGGGCGTGCTGGTTGGGGTTGGTGTTGATGACGGGCTTGCGGTTGGTGACGGGCTTGCGGTCGGTGACGTGGTCGGGACGGCGGCCGGGCTCGGGGCTGCCGCTTTGAGTGAGGGGGTGGCGGGTGCCGTGGTTGGCCCTGCTGGAGGTACGACGGCGGCCGGCCCTGCTGCTCCTGCCGACGGAGTGGGCACGGGGGTTGCCGTGTTTGCGGGCAGGTTTGGGGAAGGTTCGGAGATGGCGGTTTCAGGCGGCTGGCCTGGGCCCGCTACTGGAGTGGAGGGAGCGTCGGGCCCCCGCAACGGCCCAATGTTCGGCACTGGAGGCGGGGTGTCGTACACAGGGTCCACGGCAATCGGCCGACTTCTGACGGGATCCGTGTTCGTCCCTGCGCCCGGCTCGGCCTCCACGGCCGGGCTAGTGCTCGCGGCTGTGGGCGTCGCGACGGAAGGCGCCGGAACCGGCGTCGTGCTTGGCTCCGACGCCGCCAATCCGGTTGGCGCGGTACTTGCGGGAGGGGCCGGGGAGGGAATTGCTTGTGTCGCAGGCAAGAGCTGACCCGAGGCGGCGACCAGGAGGGCCAGCGCTCCGCCCAGCACAATAGCGGCCGGCGCTGCCAGTTTTTTCACAATAACCCCGCGAATGCTCGTTGCCCCCAAGTACGGGCGCGGTTGTTTACGTCCCGGAACTATAGTCCCACGGGACGGCTTGGACAATGAATGGGGTATTTTTGATGCTGTGCTGATCTCTGACCGCGATATTCGTGCCGAAATAGACTCCCAACGGATTGTTCTTGAACCGTACGACCCCGCGATGGTCCAGCCATCATCTGTGGATGTGCGAATTGACCGGTTTTTCCGGCTCTTCGACAACCACAAATATGCGCACATCGACCCGTCGGAGGAGCAGCCTGAACTGACCCGCCTGGTGGAGGTCGACGGCGACGAACCGTTCATCTTGCACCCGGGCGAATTCGTCCTTGGTTCCACGTATGAGATGGTCAGCCTCCCCGATGACATCGCCGCACGGCTGGAAGGGAAATCTTCCTTGGGCAGGCTCGGACTGTTGACCCACTCGACTGCCGGTTTCATCGATCCTGGCTTCTCAGGGCATGTGACGTTGGAGTTGTCTAACGTCGCTACGCTGCCCATCAAGCTGTGGCCCGGCATGAAGATCGGCCAGTTGTGCTTTTTCCGGCTGACCTCCGCTGCCGAGCACCCCTATGGCTCCGGGAAATACGGCAACCGATACCAAGGTCAACGTGGGCCCACGGCGAGCCGCAGCCACCAGAACTTCCACAAGACCGCCATCTAGCACTTCCCCTTTGCCGAGGGGTTAGCTCTCGGCGCTTTGGTGGGATCTTTCGGCCGAGATGTCGCCCCTCGCGGCAGCCTCCTAGGCTCCACTTCTCCTCCACACTGTGGGTAACCTCTCGGGCTTCCTAGAGCGCGCCAACAATGGGCTGATGAGGATTCCGCAGCCACTCCCGGATGAGCTCCGCGACCGCTCATTCACGCTTTCCGAACAACGTGCCGCAGGCATCCCGGAGCATCGCGCGTGGAACAGCGACCTGCATGTTGCGAGCAGGGGTATCCGGGTTCCGTGGGGTCAGGAGCAGGACCTTGCCCATACGGCCCGCCTCCTCAGCGCCATGAGTGAGGGTGCTCTCTGTTGCCGGGAAACCGCGGCGTTGCTGTGGGGATGCCCGCTGCCGTGGGAGCAGCAGCAGGACTTTCTGGTGCATCTCACGCGGGCGGAAGGCAGCTTCCGCCCGCAACGCAGGGGAGTTCGCGGACACAGGATGCTGCTGGGGGATCAAGACATCGCCTGTGTGCACACCATTCCAGTGACGACTCCCGCCCGAACGTGGCTGGACCTTGCCGCGATCCTGCCCTTTGAGGACCTGGTCGCAGCAGCCGACCACTTTATCTGCAGCCAGCGGAGGAGCTTCGGCCATAACAGGACCGCCCTCTGCACGCTGGAAGACCTGCGGGAACAGGTGAAGCGGAACACCGGTATGCGTGGCATTCGGAAGGCTCGGGCTGCCCTGGATCTGGCGAGGGTTGGTGCCGATTCCGTTCCGGAGACCAAACTACGCCTGGCTATCGGGCGAGACTTCCTGCCCGAGCCGGTATTGAGTTACGTCGTCTGCACCGCCTTTGGGCGGGAAGTAGCGTGGCCGGATCTGGCTTTCCCGAACGTCAAAGTTGCGGTTAATTACGACGGCGGCCATCACCTCACCGCGACGCAGAAGGAATCCGATATTCGGCGTGAGGCCCTGCTGGCGGCGAACGGGTGGATCTCCGTGGTTATCACGGCCGCGCAGGTTCGGGACCGCGGATACGACGGGGTTGTCCACCGCGTCCGGGAGGCTCTCCTACGTGGCGGGTGGGTGCCGAGGGGTTAGCTCTCGGGGCTTTGGTGGGATCTTTCGGCCGAGATGTCGCCCCTCGGCGAGGGGAAGCAGGGCGCTTTGGCTAGGCCGCTGGGCGCTCCTGCGTCCGGGGTGGCGCCTTCGGGGACCTGCGAAGGGCCTTGACCACGGGTTCGACGAAGCGCGCGGCCAGGGGCCCCATGATGGCCATGATCAACACATAGGCCGTGGCAAGCGCGGCGAGGTCGTGCGGCACCACCCCGGAGGTCACCGCCAAACCTGCGATGACGATCGAGAATTCGCCGCGCGCTATCAACGCTGCGCCGGCACGGAACCGGCCCGGCACGGCGATACCTGCGCGCTTGGCAGCCCAGAAACCCGTGATCATCTTGGTGGCTGTGGTCAACACCGCCAGCACCAGCGCCCAGCCGAGCACTGGTGGAATCGAACCCGGATCGGTGTTGAGCCCGAACGCCACGAAGAAAATTGCCGCAAAAAGGTCGCGCAGCGGTTCAAGGATCCGGGTGGCGTTGTGTGCTGTTGCGCCGGAGATAGCGATGCCCAGCATGAAGGCGCCCACGGCTGCGGAAACTTGGAGGGCAGAGGCTATTCCAGCCACCAGCAACGCCAGCCCCAGCAGGTTGAGCAGGAAGACTTCCGAGTTCTCGCTGTGCACCGCTTGGGAGACCCGGTGCCCCTGCTTCAGCGCGATAAAGAGCACCAAGGTGACGACGGCAAGCGCGATCCCCACGGTCTGGAGACCGCCCAGGAATCCGACGCCGGCGAGCATGGCCGTGAGGATCGGAAGGTAGATGGCCATCGCCAGGTCTTCAAAGACGAGGATTGACAGCACCACGGGTGTTTCGCGGTTACCGATCCGTCCCAGGTCCGTGATGACTTTCGCTGCTATGCCGGAGGACGAGATGTAGGTGACGCCGCCCATGACGATGGCCCCTACCAGTCCCCAGCCGAGGAACACGGCAATGCCGGCCCCGGGGAGGAAGTTGAGCACGAAGTCCACCACGCCGGCCTGCCAGGAACGCCGTAGTCCGGTCACCAGCTCGGAGGCGGTATATTCCAGACCAAGCATGAGCAACAGCAGGATGACCCCGATCTCGCCCGAGAGGTGGGCGAATTCGTGCATTCCATCCAGCTTGACCAGGCCCCCGGCTCCAAAAGCCAAGCCACCTACCAAATACAACGGAATGGGCGACATGCCGATCCGTCCCGCGAGTCTGGCCAGGAGGCCGAGGCAGAAGACCACGGCGCCCAGTTCAACGAGGGCAAGCGCGAGCGGATCCATCCCGCTCAGCCGTTGCGGAGGATGCCGGCTGCCGAGTCGAGGCCTTCCTGGGTGCCCACCGCCACGAGCAGGTCACCGGTGTGGAGTACGACGTCGGGCGCCGGCGACGGAACAACTTCGCCTTCGCGCATGATCGCCACGATCGAGACTCCGCTCCGGGTACGAATCTGGGCTTTGCCCATTGCTTGGTCCACGAAAGGGGAATCGGGAGTTATGGAGAATTGCCGTGTCACGATCCCCGGCACTTCCCGGTGGGCCTCCGCGAGCCGCATGGCTATGTGCTGGCCGCCCAAGAGGTTGCCCAAGGCCGCTGCCTCGTCGGCCGTCAGGGGGATGGATGCTTGGCACGTGTCTGGATCGTCCCAGGTGGAGACGAATAGTTGGGTTTCGCCTTCGCGAAGTTCCACCACGCCGATGCGGCGTCCTGATGCCGTGACGAAGTCCTTGCGGATCCCCAGGCCCGGCAGTTCAGTCTCTTCCACGTTCATAGCTCCACCCTAACCTTGCTGAAACGGCGCTGGTGCGGCGACCGCCGTCGGCCGTTCCTATCTAGTTAACGTTCGGGGACCACCGCTATTTCCACAGCGGCAGGTGGCTTCACCGGAAGGATCACCAGCAACCCTGCCAAGAGGACCACCATGATCCCGAGTATGCCCCAGCGTTGGGCTTGGCCCTCGGCCACCAGGGGTGCTGCGATGGTGATGCAGAGCGTGAAGAGCAGGGGAGCGAGGAAGCTCACTGCACGTCCGGTGGTGGCGTAGAGGCCGAACAGCTCACCCGATTCACCTGCCGGTGCCAGCCGGGCGAGGTAGGCCCGCGACGATGACTGGGCCGGTCCTACGAACAGGCAGAGCAGCAGGCCGAAGACCCAGAAGGTGTTGGTTCCGGGCCAATCTGAGCCGAAGAACACGTAGTGGCCGTTGCCGAGCACCAGGATGGCGGTCCCCGCAGTGAGCAGGCCAATCAACGAGCACACAATCACTGTCTTGGGCCCTACTTTGTCATCCATGAACCCGCCGATCATGGCGCCGACGGCAGCGACGATGTTTCCGAAGATGGCAAAGAAGATGACTTGCTTGAGCTGAAAGCCGAAGGTGCCTGCGGCGATGACACCGCCGAAGGTGAAGACCGCGGCCAGCCCGTCCCGGAAGATGGCGCTCGAGAGCAGGAAGTAGATGGTGTGGGGGCTGGTTCGGTACATTGCTCGGACCCGCCGGATCAGCAGTCCGTAGGACGCTATGAAACCAAGGGATGCGCCTTCCTTCTTTACGGATAGTTCGGGAACGGCGAGCATCACAGGAAGCGCGAAAATGAAGAACCACAGCGCTGAGAAGATTGCGACGAGCCGGATGTTCAGTGAGTCCTGGGTTGATGCGCCGAACCACTCGAAGGAGGGTTGGACGAAGAGTTGCAGCACCAACAACAAGGCCACGATCCCACCGAGGTACCCCATTCCCCAGCCGAAGCCGCTCACTTTTCCGATGTTCTTGGGCGTGGAAACCTGGGCCAGCATGGCGTTGTAGTTCACGCCGGCAAACTCAAAAAAGACGTTGGCAAGTGCGATCAAGCAAACTCCCAGCAACAGGAAACCCGGCTGGGGGAAGACGAAGAAGCAGAGGGCCGTGAGCAGTGCCGTGGCGGCAGTATTGACGCCCAGCCACAGTTTTCGCCGCCCTCCGGCGTCGGAGCGTTGTCCCGTTACCGGGGCCAGCAAGGCGATGGCCAAGCCACCGACGGCCAGCGCAGTACCCAGGGCCGCCGACGCCGTATCCTGGCCGCCGAAGGCATTGGACGTGAGGTAGACCGTGAACACGAAAGTGGTCATCACCGCGTTGAAGGCAGCCGATCCCCAGTCCCATGTTGCCCACGCGAGGATCTGCCCCTTTGTGGGAACGGCAGTGCCGGAGGCGAGCTCCGAGGAGGGACGGGAGGCTTCGGGAACTACGGCCGCGTTCATAGCATGAATGCTATAGGCAGTGGTCCGGCTTCGGGCAGAGGACGGAGGGTAATCCGGTCGGAGTGCCTTGGTAAACTAGGGACACTGAACCCAACGAATACCCGCGTGCTCCAACTTTTGATAATGCCTTCCTGACTTTGCGGAGAAAACAGTGATCACAGTTCTCGCCATCACCTTTGTAGCGGCAACTGTGGCGCCCTTGATCTTCAGGCAACTCGGCCGGAACGCTTTCTACGTGCTTGCCGCTGTCCCGGCGGCAGCTTTCCTGTGGCTTATCCTCCAGTACCAGACCGTGTATTCCGGTGGGGGCATAAAAGAGTTGCTTCCGTGGATACCCAGCCTCCATGTCGAGCTGGCCTTCAGGATGGACCCCTTGGCGTGGGTGATGTCCCTTCTGATCTTGGGCGTGGGTTCGTTGGTACTGGTCTACTGCGCCCGGTATTTCAAGAACGAAGACTCCGATCTGGGCGGATTCGGCGCTCAGCTGTTGGCCTTCGCCGGTGCCATGTTCGGCTTGGTGACCTCCGATGACCTTTTGATGCTTTTCATTTTTTGGGAGCTCACAACAGTCCTGTCCTACCTCCTCATCGGATACGCCCGGACCCGGCTTGCGGCACGGCGTTCGGCCCTTCAAGCCCTTATAGTGACCACCGCCGGCGGACTTGCGATGCTGGTGGGGCTCGTCATCATGGGCCAAGCTGCCGGGACGTACCGGATCTCGGCGATCCTTGACCGCGCCGGGGAACTCCTTAACGGCCCCATGCAAGGCGCGCTTACGGCCGCCGTCGTGCTTGTCCTGGCCGGAGCCGTGACCAAATCGGCATTGATTCCCTTCCACTTCTGGTTGCCCGGAGCCATGGCCGCGCCCACTCCGGTGAGCGCCTACCTCCATGCTGCTGCCATGGTGAAGGCCGGCATTTACATCGTGGCGCGGCTGGCACCCGGTTTTTCAGAATCCCCCTGCTGGCTGCCGCTTGTCCTGGGTCTTGGCCTGGCAACGATGCTCGTGGGTGGGTACCGGGCCCTGCGCCAGACCGACATCAAACTGATCCTTGCCTACGGAACAGTGAGCCAACTCGGTTTCCTGACCATGGTGGTGGGACTGGGCCAACCAGACGCCGCGCTCGCAGGTTTAGCGCTTCTGCTGGCCCACGGACTCTTCAAAGCAACCCTGTTCCTGGTGGTGGGCATCATCGACCACCAGTCCGGGACACGGGACCTGCGCAAATTGTCGGGTGTTTTCCGGTCTTCCCGGGCCTTGGGCGTGGTGGCCGCAATTGCTGCTGCGTCCATGGCAGGTGTTCCGCCGCTGGCCGGGTTCGTGGCCAAGGAATCTGTGTTCGAAGTCTTCGTCCACTACGCCAACGGCCATGAGGCATCGGCGTGGAGCCTCTTGATTTTGGTGGGGCTGGTGGTGGGGTCGATCCTCACTTTTGCCTACAGCGCACGCTTCATGTGGGGCGCATTCGCCACCAAACCCGGCGTTGAGCCCACACCGTTCAAACCCATCAAGCCAGCGTTCCTGGCGGCCCCCGCCGTCCTCAGCATCCTGACGGTCCTCTACGGTTTGTGGCCGTCTCCGGTAGATTCGTGGATCCAGCCCTACGCTGCGACGTTTGCGCAGGGCCAGGAGGCAGCCGACGCCGGACACTTGGCTTTGTGGCACGGCTTTACCCCCGCGTTGGGCCTCACCGCGGTCACCTTTGCCGTCGGCGCCGCGATGTTCTACGGCCGCCGCATGGTTGACCGCGTTCAGGGCAGGATTCCCCCGTGGATCGACGGCGACCGCGCCTACCAAAACACCATCGGTGCTTTGGACGACGTCGCAGTCTGGGTGACGGGCCGCACCCAACGCGGTTCGTTGTACTTCTACCTGGCCGTCATCCTGACCGTTGCCTTCGCGGTCCCGCTGACTGCACTGATCATGGCCAACAAGCCGTTGCCCGGAAACATCTACCTGGTGGACCCCAACTCGCCGCTCCAAATTGTGGTGGGCATTGGAATCGTGGTGGGTGCTTTGGCAGCGGTCCGGGCCAACAAGCGCTTCCTCGCGGTCCTCATGGTGTCCGTCACCGGCTACGGCATCGCACTCATGTTTGCCTTCCAGGGAGCGCCGGACCTGGCGCTGACCCAGATGCTCGTGGAGACCATCGTGCTCGTGGCTTTCGTCCTGGCCATGCGAAGCCTCCCTGCGGGGCTACGGGACAGGACCGGAGGCAGGCTGCGGGTGATTCGAGTGATCATTGGCGCTGCGTTCGGGATCACCATGATTTTCGTGGCCATTTACGCCATGGGTGCGCGCGTGGCGACCCCGGTTTCACTGGACTTCCCCCAACTGGCATACAAAGGCGGTGGCGGCCTCAACGTGGTCAACGTGACGCTCGTCGACATACGCGCTTGGGACACTTTCGGCGAGATCTCCGTGCTGGCCATTGCAGCCACCGGGGTTGCAAGCCTGATTTTCGTCCGAAGCAGGGGCGAGCGGATTAAGACCTCCGAGACGGTTCCGGAAGGCAGCGTGGGGCGCCGGACCGGCGTCGACCGTGGCACCCGGGCAAGCGCAACGCTGGCCGTGGCGCGGAAATTCACCGATGTCAGCCGTGACGCGTGGCTTGTGGCGGGCAGGACGTTGGCCCCTGAACGGCGATCGATCATCTTCGAAGTAGTGACCCGCCTCATCTTCCATTCGATGATCGTCTTCTCCATCTACTTGCTCTTGGCGGGCCATAACCTCCCGGGCGGCGGTTTCGCCGGGGGCCTGACAGCCGGGTTGGCCCTCACCATCCGCTACTTGGCGGGCGGCCGCTTCGAGTTGAGCGAGGCCGCCACGGTCAGTGCCGGAACGCTGTTGGGAACAGGACTTGCGACGGCGGCAGCGTCCGGTCTGGTGCCGTTGTTCCTTGGCGGACAGGTGTTCCAAAGCGCCATTATCGAGTTTTGGCTGCCCGTTTTTGGCGATATCAAGTTCGTCAGCTCCACCGTGTTCGATATCGGCGTCTACATCGTGGTGGTGGGCCTGGCACTGGACGTCCTCCGAAGCCTCGGCGCTGAAATCGACGAGCACTTTGAAGGAGCGGATGCACCGCTCGCCGAGAACGACGCCGCCGATTCCGCCGAAGCTGCCGAAGCCGCCGAAATCGCGGCAACCGGAAAGGGCCACGCATGAGCATCAACCTGACCCTGCTGATCATCATGGGCGTCCTTTACGCCTGCGGGATCTACCTGATCCTTGAGCGCAGCCTCACCCGGGTGTTGCTGGGGTTGATGTTGCTGGCCAACGCCACCAACATCCTCATCCTCAGTACGGGCGGATACGCAGGCCTGGCGCCTTTGTACAGCCGGGAAACCAAACCCGATGCCTATAACGACCCCTTGCCGCAGGCGTTGATCCTGACCTCGATTGTCATCTCTTTCGCCGTCACGGCTTTCATGCTGGGCATTATTTACCGCACCTGGCTGTTGGCCCGGCAGGACGAGATCCAAGACGACCTCGAGGACCGCCGCGTGGCCAAGACACCGAGTTTCGACGCCGAGGATGACGCCGTGGTCCCGCTGGAAACCACCGAGTTCGCCCTCATTCCCCCCAGTGCGGAAAACCGGAACAAACCGGACGCCACGGAAACCCCCAATTCATCCACCACCCAGGAAGGAGGCAGCGCGTGAACCTGGCCACCCTGTCACCGCTCGCTGTCCTCCTGCCCATCCTCGGTGCAGCACTGACGTTTATGCTCATCCGGCACCACACAGCCCAACGGGCCGTCAGCATCAGCGTCCTCAGTGCCACGCTGCTGCTTGAATGTGTTCTGCTGGCCTCGGTGTGGAATGGCGGTACAACGTCAGTGACCCTCGGCGGCTGGTTCCCCCCTTGGGGCGTGGTCTTGGTGGTGGACCAGTTCTCCTCGCTGATGCTTGTGGTCTCCAGCGTGGTCAGCCTGGCTGTCCTGGTTTACGCCACGGGACAAGGCATGGCCGACGGCGACGAAGAGGCGCCTGTCTCGATCTTCCACCCCACCTACCTGATCCTCGTAGCTGGAGTGTCCAACGCGTTCCTCACCGGCGACCTCTTCAACCTCTACGTCGGCTTCGAAATCCTGCTGACGGCCAGTTATGTCCTCATGACGCTGGGCGGTACCGGCCCACGCATCCGTGCGGGTGTCACGTATGTGGTGGTTTCGGTGGTGTCATCGGTGCTGTTCCTTATTGCCATAGCCATGATCTACGGGGCCACGGGAACCGTGACGCTCGCGGACCTGGCCATCAAGTTGGCGGCGCTGGACCAAGGAACGCAGAACCTGTTGCACGTGATGCTGCTGGTGGCGTTCGGCATCAAAGCAGCCGTCTTCCCGTTGTCCTTCTGGCTCCCGGACTCGTATCCCACAGCGCCCGCCCCCGTGACGGCAGTCTTTGCCGGCTTGCTCACCAAAGTGGGCGTTTACGCCATGGTCCGCACGGAGACATTGCTTTTTCCCGGCGACACCCTCAATGTTCCGTTAATGGTGGTGGCGCTCCTGACCATGCTGGTGGGAATCCTCGGCGCCTTAGCGCAGAGCGACATCAAACGACTCCTCTCCTTCACGCTGGTCAGCCACATTGGTTACATGGTGTTCGGCTTGGCGATGAGCTCGGTGGCTGGGCTGGGTGCCGCTGTCTTCTATGTGGCCCACCACATCACGGTGCAGACCAGCCTCTTTCTGGTGACGGGGCTGATAGAGCGTCGCGGGGGCAGCTCATCCATCGACCGTTTGGGTGGCCTGGCCAAACTTTCACCACTGCTCGCCTTGCTCTTCTTCGTTCCTGCCATGAACTTGGCCGGCATTCCGCCGTTCTCGGGGTTCCTCGGCAAACTCGGTCTGATGCAGGCCGGCGTCGAACTTGGAACCCCGCTCGCAATCGCCCTGGTGGTGGGCGGGGTGGTCACCAGCCTGTTGACCTTGCTTGCCATAGCCCGAGTGTGGAACAGGGCTTTCTGGCGGAGACCGGAGGACGCCGAATACCCGGCCGAGGTCCTCAAAACGCCAGGTAACATCGGAGTCCTTCCACGAACCATGGTCGGATCCACGGTGGCCCTGGTAGTTGTTGGAGTGGCATTGACCCTGTTCGCCGGGCCACTCTTCAAGGTTGCGGACGGATCCGCCCGGATCATGCTGGACCGTACGGCCTACATCCACTCCGTCCTGGGCGATTCAGTCCAAGTTCCGCCGCTGCGGGTCCCTCTGCCCCGGACGGCAGGTGCCAAATGAGCCGGAATCCCATCGCGTTCGGCAAGGAACTGCCCCTGCTCATCTGGTTGGTGATCGTTTGGGGGGCACTGTGGCGGGACTTCAGCCCCGGCAATTTGTTGTTCGGCGCCGTCATCGCCATCGTGGTCGCCAAGCTCTTCTACTTACCGCAAGTGGAGCTGAGCGGGAGGTTCAACGTGGTGAGGGCCGGGGCCTTCGCCGTCGTTTTCCTGGCCAAAGTGGCGGCAGCGAGCTTCTTGGTGCTGTACCTGGCCATCGTCAAAGGGCCCAAGGTGCGCAGCGCCGTCGTCGCTGTTCCGTTGCGGAGCCATTCGGACCTCATGGTGACGGCCACCGGCCATGTCATCTCGCTGATCCCCGGCTCGCTGGTGGTGGACGTGGACCGGTCGACGTCCACACTGTACTTGCACGCCCTGAGCATCTACAACGAAGACGACATCGCGAAGATCCGTCGTGATGTGCAAAACATCGAGGCGAGTTTGATCCGGATCATGGGCACCCGGGAGGAAGTGGAGGCGCTGGACGTGGAACGGGCTGCAGGAATGGGAGGGATGAAGGCATGAAGGACATCGTGCTCATTGCCACAGCGGTGATTTTGGGACTGGCTGCTGCCGGGGCCATCATCCGGATCGCCATCGGCCCGTCCTTGCTGGACAGGGTCCTGGCCTCTGACGTGTTGCTGGCCATCCTTGGTGCCGCGCTGGCGGTGGACATGGCCGTTAACCGACACCTGAACAACCTGATGCTCCTGGTGGCTTTGGCCATCATCGGTTTCGTCGGGTCAGTAACGGTTGCCCGTTTCGTGGCCGAACGAAGGGACCGCAGCAATGACTCCTGACGCCACCGGTGTGGACGCAGTGATCGACGGCGTGACCGCTGTATTGCTGGTGGTCGGCGCCCTCATGTCCCTGGGCGCCGCCATCGGGCTGCTGCGATTCCCTGACCTCATGAGCCGCATGCACGCCGCCACCAAGCCCCAGGTTTTGGGCCTGTTCCTGATGCTGGCCGCGATCGGGTTGCAGATGAGGACGTGGTGGGTGTGGCCTGTGCTGTTGGTCGCGTGGATCTTCCAGCTGCTGACCGTGCCGGTCTCAGCCCATATGGTGGGCCGCTCGGCGTACCGGACAAAGCACGGGCATCGGGAGCTACTGACCAAGGACGAACTTGAGGCGGTGGTCCAGCGGGCAGCGGAAATCCAACGCGCCGCTCCCGATGCCTAGACGATGTCCTGGGTCTTGGCGAACCGGGCGATAGCGTGCTGGGTGCCCCGGCTTGCGAGAACCTGGATGAGCGTGCTCACGAACGCTGAAATCAGCCCGAACGTCAGGGCTGAACGAAGGCTGGTCTCCATGTCGTCATTGCCTGTGGGCGGCTTGTTACCCGTGGCCTTTTCCCATCCTTTGTTGACGAGTTTGGTTCCGACGAAGCCGGCTCCGAGGCTGACTCCGGCACCCACTAGCTTGAATAAGAGGTTCATGCCCCCAGCCTAATGGCAATGGCAGGAGCGGCACCGTTCGTTGCGGCTTCCCGTCGTGTCACTTAGGGCCCGGCGTGGGCCTTGAGGAACGCGGCAAGGGAACCGGGCCCGGCGAGGACTGGAACGACGTCGTGCTCTGCGGACCACACAGCGTCCACCGAGCCGAATCCGGCGATTTCCTTGAGCAGGAAGAACGTGGGCGGCATGAGCTTGAGTCTGTGTTCTGCCTCGGCCTCCAGGATGTGTTGTACCGGCATCCACAAGGACTGCCAAGCCTCCGTTGTCTGGTGCCGCGGGTCAGCTCCCGCGTCCGGCTTTGCGACGTAGAAGAAAGTGTCGAATCGCTTGGGCATGTCTGTCGGGGTGATCCAGTTGGCCCATGGCCGGAGATTCGCGGCTTCCAGGGTTAGTCCGGATTCCTCCTGGACCTCACGGATGGCTGCTGCCAGGATGGTGCCGGCCATCTTGTGTGCCTGTGCGGGGTCTTCGCTGATGGAGCTCAAGTGCCAGTCCGCGGCATGGCTCGCCAACAAGTCCGCTGGGTAGTTCCGCCCATCACGATCCGCTGCGTCAGCCCGCCCACCAGGGAAGACCACCATGCCGGCGGCGAAATCCATGGTGCTGACCCGGTGCTGGACAAACACTTCCAAGCCACTTGGTGCGTCGCGGAGCAAGATGACGCTCGCGGCGAGGCGCGGTTTTGCCGGGGCACCATCTTCGGTCGGAATCGTGTGCCGCGAAACGTTCGTCATTGAGTCATTCTCTCAGGTCTCGTTGCGGGGCCCGCTGCGCAGGGAAAACGTCGTCGTAATCATGGAGAGCGGGCCCCGCAACGCAGGTGTAAACTGAACCAGCCCACAAGGGCAGATTCATAACGACAGGGGAGCGCCGCCGTCGTAACCTGCAGCGATGCAGGTGACGCGAGGGCGCTGAGAGTGCGGACAGCCGCAGACCCTCGAACCTGATCCGGTTAGTACCGGCGCAAGGGAGTCGAGCTTCTCAAAGTGTCCGGATCAGGGCGGCGCAGGCCGCTGGGACCCAGGCGCTTTCCCCTCCTGTAAACCTCAGGAGGCAGAAAAAATGACCACGGTAAACGTGAAGAAGACCAGTTACAACTGGCGCGTAGTAGACATTGTGGTGGCGGCCCTTATCGCCATCGCCGGCGGCGTGATCTTCTGGGCTTGGGACCAGGGCGCCGCAATCATCTCCATCCCGCTGGACGCAACGTATCCTCCACTGACCGGCATCATCGCCGGCGGTTGGATGATCCCGGCGGTCTTGGGAGCACTCATCATCCGTAAACCGGGCGCGGCGCTGTTCTGCGAAACCGTGGCAGCAGCCAGCGAGCTCATCATGGGCTCCCAGTACGGCACCACGGTGCTGATCTCCGGCGTACTCCAAGGCCTCGGCGCCGAACTCATCTTCGCGGCCTTCCGCTACAAGAAGTTCAACCTGCCGACGGCGCTCCTCGCCGGAGCGGGCGCGGGCTTGTTCTGCGGCCTCAACGACTGCTTCCTGCCGTGGGGTTGGAACATCGCCTACGAAGCACTCGACAAGCTGACCTACATCATCTTCACCACCGTTTCCGGGGCGATCATTGCCGGCGCACTGTCGTGGCTCGCCACCCGTGGCCTTGCGACGACGGGCGTGCTGAGCTCGTTCGCGTCGCGCAAAGCGGCTTCGGAGCCCGTCTTCAACTGATGGGTTCCACCTACGACGCGCGGCCTGCCGCCATCCTGGCCGAGGGCTGGGGTTGGCGGCATGCCGGGCGGCCCCAGCCGGCCATTCAAGGCCTTGACCTCCGGATCGAACCGGGGGAGCGCGTGCTGTTGCTGGGTCCCTCAGGCGCGGGCAAGTCCACCCTTTTGCATGCCCTCGCCGGGGTCTTGGGTGATGAGGAAGACGACTCCGATGAGACGGGTTCGCTGCTGATCGACGGCGTTGCGCCACGCGCACAGCGGGGCCGGGCAGGCTTGATGCAGCAGGACCCCGAAACGCAGGTTGTCCTCTCCCGGGTGGGGGACGATGTCGCCTTTGGCGCGGAGAACCTCTGCGTGCCGCGGGAGGAGATATGGGCCCGCGTTCATGAAGCACTCGACGACGTCGGCTTGCGCACCGCGGCTGGTGCGGGTTTGGCCCTTGACCACCCGACGGCGGCACTGTCCGGCGGACAGAAGCAACGCCTCGCCCTCGCAGGCATCCTGGCCATGCGGCCCGGCCTGATTCTCTTGGACGAACCGACCGCCAACCTCGATCCCGAAGGGGTCTTGGAAGTGCGCGACGCCGTCCGCCGCTGCCTTGATAGGACCGGCGCAACCTTGGTGGTGGTGGAGCACCGGGTGTCCGTGTGGAAAGACCTCGTGGACCGAGTGGTGGTGCTGCAACCGGGCTCCGGCGGGACTTCAGCCTCACCTGGGAAGTCAGCTGCTCCCGGAGTCCTCGCGGACGGTTCCCCCGGCAAAGTGTTGTCCGAACAGCGCTCCATGCTTATGGCCGCCGGCGTGTGGGTGCCGGGATACGTGCCCCCTACCCGGGCGCGGCGCACTGGACACTCTGAGCGGGGACACTCTGAGCGGGGTAACTCTGAGCCGGGAGCAGCAGAACTTCTCCTCGCGGCACAGGACCTGGCGGTTTCCCGCGAAAAGCCCCGCCGCCGTGGCTTCAAGAGCATCCCGCCCGTCCCTGTGCAGTCTGGAATCACTGCGCAGGTCAGGTCCGGACAAGCCCTGACGATCATGGGTCCGAACGGGGCCGGGAAGTCCACGTTCGCCCTCACATTGGCCGGCCTTCTGGCGCCGGTGCGCGGCCAGGTGAGTGCCGCCGTCGAGCTTTCCCAGGGAGCGGGAATTGATCCGTTCACGTGGAAGGCCGAACAGCTGATCTCCCGCATCGGAACGGTGTTCCAGGAACCTGAACACCAGTTCGTCACAGGGAAGGTTTTGGACGAGCTCATGTTTGGACCCAAACACTTGGGGCACGGACAGGAGCGCGTGGACGAATTGCTTGAGCGGTTGAGGCTCACCCACCTCGTTGACGCCAACCCGTACACTCTCTCCGGCGGGGAGAAGCGCAGGCTGTCCGTGGCCACGGTGCTGGCCGCGCACCCCAAGGTCCTGGTGCTCGACGAACCGACTTTCGGCCAGGATGCGAACACCTGGGCGGAGCTTGCCTCCTTCCTGTCAGAACTGCTCGACGCCGGAACGGCCGTGGTCTCGGTCACCCACGACCAGGAATTCAGCTCCGTCCTTGGTGGTACCGAGCTGCAGTTGGGCCCCGTGCCGCAGGACCGCGAAAGCCGCCAGGAAGCCGGTGCAGCATGAGGGAAGCCTTGACTATGCAGGGCAGTCACGCCGTGCTGACCCGGGCAAATCCACTGGCCAAATTCGTGGCCGTGTTCCTGGTCTCGATGGTGTTGGCCTTGTCCATTGATTGGGTTTCGGCCTCGACGGCCATCGTGGCTGAGCTCGCACTCTTCCCCCTGGCTGGCCTCACCCTTCGGCTGTTGTGGCATCGTGCCTGGCCGCTCATCATCGCGGCAGCCATCGGCGGCTGGAGTACGGCGATCGTGGCAGCGGACCGCGGCGCTGTACTGCTCGACGTCGGAATTTGGTCCATCAGCGAGGGCTCCCTTGAGCTTGGCCTTGGTTTCATGCTGCGCGGGTTGGCGATAGCCCTTCCGGCTATCCTCTTGATGACCTGCACGGACCCCACCGATTTGGCGGACGCCCTGGCCCAAAAGGCTCGACTGCCGCACCGCTTTGTCCTTGGGTCCCTGGCGGCCATGCGGCTGGTGGGACTGATGGCCGAAGAGTGGCAGACCATTGGCATGGCGCGCCGGGCCCGCGGGGTCGGGTCGCACGGCAACCCATTGCAGCGGCTGAAAGCGACCCTGGGTCAGAGCTTCGGATTGCTGGTCCAGGCTGTGCGGAGGGCCTCGCGGCTGGCGGTGACCATGGAAGCGCGTGGTTTTGGCGGCGGCCAGAGGACGTGGGCCCGCGAATCGTCGTACTCGCTGCTCGACGTTTGGGTGGTGCTCGGGGGGCTGATCATTGCATCGGCAACGGTGCTTGCTGCAGTGGGCGCCGGCACCTGGACGTTTGTGTGGCGGTAACCCACGGTATATCGGCGATATCGCATGGATCGGGCACGGTGTGACGTTTGACGCTCAAATGGCGAATTGCTGGGTAGTTATAGCTCATCTGTGATATTTCTTGGATATGACTCAACCTACCGCTGAACACGTGGGCCTCCTGCTCCGCAACGCCCGCAGCGAAAAAGGCTGGACCCAAGGGCAGCTGGCCGCCGAGCTTGGAACCAGCCAGAGCGCGATCGCCCGGATGGAACAAGGCAAGCAAAATCTTAGTCTCCGCATGATCGAGCGGCTCGAAGCGATCTTCGGGCGCTCGATCGTCAAAGTGGGACGTCCGCAGATGACACATCTTCGCGTGGAAGGTGGCCGCACTCTCTCCGGCGAAGTCGATGTCAACAGCAGCAAGAATGCCGGCGTCGCGCTGTTGTGTGCCAGCTTGATCAACCGCGGCACCACAACCCTGCGCCGCCTGGCACGCATTGAGGAAGTCAACCGGATCGTCGAGGTCCTGACGTCCATAGGTGTTGAATGCACGTGGCTCAATGGAAGCGACCTGCGCATCCGCAGGCCTGAGATGCTGGACTTGGGATCCATGGACGTGGATGCGGCCCGCCGCACCCGGAGCGTCATCATGCTCCTGGGCCCCTTGCTGGATGAGAGCAGCGAATACCAGCTGCCCTATGCAGGTGGATGTGATCTGGGCACCCGGACGGTGGAACCCCACATGCAGGCATTGCGCGAGTTCGGGCTCACAGTGGAGGCAAAGTCGGGGTTCTACTCAATTGCTGCTCCCCCTGCTGATGATCTTCACCGGTCGTTCGTCCTCACTGAGCGTGGTGACACAGTCACCGAGAATGCCATCATGGCCGCCGCGCACCGCGAGGGTGTGACGGTGATCCGCAACGCCAGCCCCAACTACATGGTCCAGGATTTGTGCTTCTACCTCCAGGGCCTCGGCGTGGACATTCAAGGCGTGGGCACCACTACCTTGAAGATCACCGGGCGGTCCGCGATCGACGTGGATATCGAGTACTACCCTTCGGAAGACCCCATCGAGGCAATGAGCCTCATCACCGCGGGAATCGTTACCAACTCAGAGGTCACTATCCGCAGGGTGCCCATCGAGTTCATGGAGATTGAGCTTGCCACCCTCGAACAAATGGGCCAGAAGCTTGAGGTCTCCGGTGAGTACATGGCGCGCAATGGCCGGACCCGCTTGGTGGACGTCACCACCAGGCCCTCGGAGCTCCATGCCTTGCAGGACAAGATCCATCCCATGCCTTTCCCCGGGCTGAACATCGACAACCTCCCGTTCTTCGCTGTCATCGCCGGTAACGCCGAGGGACAGACCATGATCCATGACTGGGTCTACGAGAACAGGGCCATATACCTCACGGAGCTCAACAAGCTCGGCGCCCAGGTGCAGCTGTTGGATCCGCACCGGATCTACGTCAATGGGCCCACCAAGTGGCGTGCCGCCGAAATCGGCTGCCCGCCGGCGCTGCGTCCAGCAGCGTGCTTGTTGCTGGCGATGCTGGCGGCCCGTGGCACGTCCGAGTTGCGCAACATCTACGTGATCGAGCGCGGGTACGAGGACTTGGCCGAGCGTTTGAACACCATCGGTGCCAAAATCGAGTACTTCCAGGACTGAGCTGGACGGTTTTGCTGGATCATCCCGACGTGCGGGGGCTCGAATCCCGCGTTGACGGGCCTCGGTCCGTGCCGTTCGGCGGTGATCCGGCAAAACCGACGCAGGTCAGGCTCGCCACAGTGGTCTGCCCCGCTCCAAAACCCCGCGAACCTGGGTCATGACGTCCTGGGGAGAGTTCCACAACTGCTCAGGTGCGAAGCTCAGCACAAGAAACCCCCGGGCTTGCGCAGCATTCAGCCTGCCCATGTCCTTCCGCCAGGCTGACCTGGAGCTGTGAAACTGAAAGCCATTGACCTCGACGATCAGCCATCCGTCGATCAGGATGTCCACGCGGCCCACACCAGCGATCTGAACCTGGCGCTGGAAGGATAGTCCCTCCGCCTCGAACAGCAACCGTGCGCTGATTTCCGGAACGGACTCGGACAATCCGTCAGCCATGCGGAGTAGTTTCCGTGCGGATCCAAAGTAGTTGGCCCGCAGCTCGCCTGCAATGACTTCCCGTGGCACTCCGCGCAATCGCATGGCCGATTGGGCGACGGCTATGGCATCACCATCGGGGAGGCAGGTTAACGCGTGCACCACCGTGTCTTCCAAGGACGCCACAGGCACGTTCCCTTCTGAGCCCACCCGCAGACCGGAATGCCGAACGAATCCATGTCCCCTGTGATGTCGCGTTGCCAGGTGCATCTGTACCGGCTGGGCCCTCAGCCACAGCCCGTAACGGACGGCCGCGGAGGCGCATGTCAGGTATCCGTTGTTGACAAGGGCGGCCAGGTACTCGCGATCGGCGGATGGGAGTGCCCAAATGCCCTGTCTGGGCTGGTAGGCGTGCGGTATTCTCCGCACCATGGCAGGGTAAAGCCATGCTTGCGGAGTAGGCCAACTCTGGCTACTCCGCCGACCGAAACCAAGAACTCGTACGCCTCCATACAGCCAGCTAGCCACCACCGGGTTGCTGGTGTCCCGGGATGCTTCGTGTATGTGGAAACCGCCCACAACTTTTTTGCTGGATCATCCCGACGTGCAGGGGCTCGAATCCAGCGATGCGCGGCTTCGGCTCCAAGCCGGGCGGTGATGATCCAGCAAAACCGAGGTCCGTCAGACCTGTTTGAGGGCCTTCTCCAAATCGAGGATGAGGTCGCCGACGTCTTCGAGCCCTACAGACAAGCGCACCACGCCATCCGAAAGCCCGATCGCGGCCCGGCCCTCAGGCCCCATGGCCCGGTGGGTGGTAGTAGCTGGATGAGTTATCAGCGACTTGGAATCGCCCAAATTATTGGAAATGTCGATGATGCTCAGCCCGTCCAAGAGCGCAAAGGCCGCTTCTTTCGCTGACCGGCCGGCCGATGGGGACAGCTCAAACGTCAGCACAGTACCGCCGGCCTTCATCTGCTGCGCGGCGAGCTCGTACTGTGGGTGGGATTTCAGCAGTGGGTACTTGACCCAGCTGATCGCGGGCTGCTCCTCCAACCACTCGGCAATCTTCAATGCGGACGCCGAACTGTGATTGACCCGAAGGCCCATGGTTTCAAGGCCCTTTGTCAGTACCCAGGCGTTGAACGAGGACAGCGAGGGGCCAGTGTGGCGCATGAGTTGCTTGACGGGCCCGTCGATGAACTCCGTGGTGCCGAGGATCGCCCCGCCCATGACGCGGCCCTGACCGTCTATATGCTTGGTCCCCGAGTAGACGATCACGTCCGCACCCAGCTCTCCGCAGCGTTGGAGCAGGGGAGTAGCAAAGACATTGTCGACGACGACCGTCGCGCCTGCGGCATGCGCCAGCTCGCTGACCGCGGCGATGTCGACGATCTCCTGCATGGGGTTCGACGGCGATTCGAAGAAGACCGCGGTGGTGGGTTCGGAGAGGGCAGCCTTCCACTGGTCAAGGTCTGGACCGTCGACAAACACTGTCTCCACGCCCCAACGAGGCAGGATCTCGTTGAGGATCACGAAGCACGAGCCGAAGAGTGAGCGGGCGGCAACCACGCGGTCGCCGGCGGCCAGCAAGGCACCCAAGGCGGTGAAGACAGCGGACATACCCGACGCCGTCGCAAAGCATGCTTCGGTGCCTTCAAGCACACGGAGCCGCTCTTGGAACGTGGCCACGGACGGGTTTCCGTAGCGCGAGTAGACGAAGCGTTGGTCCTCGCCCGTAAAGGCGCGTTCGGCAGCGGCAGCTGACTCGTAGACGAAGCCCGAGTTCAGGAAAAGGGCCTCGGAGGTCTCTTGGAAGTTGGTACGGTCGAGGCCGCCGCGCACTGCCTGGGTGTCCGGGCTCCAGTTGGCGGTATCGGGATTGAAAGTCACTTAGTCGTTCCCCAAATTCGTCGGCAGCCCACGGTTTTTCCAGCCGTTGACGGTCCGCTCGCCGTAGCGATCCGGCACGCCTTCGAAGCCTTCAAGAACGTTGTAGGCAGTGAAGCCGGCCTGCGTAGCGGCGATGGCCGCGGAGACGGAGCGATGTCCGCTGCGGCAAAGGAAGACCAGTTCCACGCCGTCGCCCTCGGGCGCTTGCTGCTGGAGTTCTTCGAGGAAGCCCGGGTTCGGGATGCCGCCAGCGAAGTTCCACTGGATGAACAGGGGATCGTTTTCCGTGGCTTTGGTGTCCGGGATGCCGATGTGTGCCCACTCGCCCTCGGTGCGGACGTCCACCAGTATGGCGCCTTCCTGGAGCTTGGCCCACGCGTCTTCAGGAGTCAGGTCACCTGCGTAGCTCATGCGTGGCCCTCGAACGCTTCTTCGTCGTCATCATTCTCCAACTGGTCCACGGCATTGGCGACGGCGGCGTCCGCAGTCGCAATGGCGGCAGGGAGCACCACGGCTTGGGCGACGATGACGCTTTCCCCGTTGAACGTGGCAGCCGGGCTTCCGTGGAGCACGTATCCCTCGGCCAGCGCAGCGGAAATCCGTTCACAGAATTCACGGGTGTCCGGGCCGGTCACCAGCCGGTAGGCAAGTTTTTCTTCGGTGGGTTCAGGCATGGTGCTTCTCCTCGATCACGCTTGCAGTTCGAATTGTCGATACGCCGAGTAGTCACCTGAGGCACCCCGCCGGAGAGAGGGTTGCCGACCAGCAAGTCAGGGCTTGGCGCTGGTGCTCATTACTCTGGAAAAACGTAACATCCGCGAGGACACCGGCGCACTCGGAGGGCCTGAAGCAGCCGTCATGTTGCGTAATCGGAGCCTGCCCAAGCGTCGTTTTCTTACGTCCCGCAGGGTTCGACGGCGTTGCGCTAGGCTCCAACCATGCCCGAACAAGAAGGAAAACCCCGGCTCGCCGGATATTTGGACAAGCAGCAGCCGGACCTCTACGCCACGCTCAGCCACTATTCCCAGCAGCTCGTTGAGGAAGCCGACCGGCAGGGGCTCCCACGCCTGACCCTGGAACTCATCAACTACCTCTCCTCCCAGATCAACGGGTGCGCTTTCTGTTTGGACCTCCATCACCGCCGGGCCTTGAAACTTGGTGAGACGGAACAGCGGCTCTCCCTGGTTGCCGTCTACAAGGAGGCGCAGTTATTCGAAGCAGCGGAAGTGGTGGCGATGGAAATCGCCGAGCAGATCACCCGCATGAGCTCGTCCCGGCCCAGCGCCGAGTTGTTCGAGCGAGCGCGGCAGCACTACACGGACGAGCAGATCAGCGTTATCTGCATGGCGGCGATCGGAATCAACGCGTTCAATCGGCTGTCCATTCTCAGTGAGCACCCAGTGCGGGCAAGCAAGAAATAGCGCGCCGCGTCGTGGTCCGGTTTGAGGTCGGGAATTTACTCGATCCCGGCAAACAACTCATTCAGTTCCGCAGTGAGTTGTTTCCGCACATCGGGAGCGCCCACCTCTTTGCCATTGATGTGGTTCACGGGCGCGATCAGCCGGATGCTCGAAATGAGCCAGACGGCATCGGCGTCGAACAGGTCCTGCGGTTCCAACGGACCATAACCCAGTTCCCAACCAGCCGCCTTGGCCGCTGCAAAGAGCGCCCCCTGCGAGGTTCCGGGGAGAATGCCGCTGTCCAGCTGGGGAGTGATCAGGCGCCGAACAGTCCTGGCTGAACCTTCGCCGTCGTCCACTGTCTCCAAGTGCGCCAAAAGGACCGTGGACGTGGGGCCCTCCAAAACGCGGCCGTCGGTGGACGTGAAAATCGCGTCGTCCGCGCCCTGCTTGTGCGCATACCGAAGCGCCGCCATGTTCACGGCATAGGACAGGGTCTTGGCCCCAAGCAACAGCCACGGTGCGCGCTCGCCGGCTTCCGTGTCGAAGCCACGGTCCAAAAGTACGACGTCGATTCCCGTCTCGCGTTGCCGGCGACTACCCGCAGGGGAGGGTGAAGCCTGCACCCAGCAGGTGGGGCTCGAGGCACCCTCGACGCCGCGGGTCACGAGCAGCTTGACGACGACTTCGTCCTCCTCCGGGGTAGGGGCCGGATGCGACTGGCGGAATTCATTGATGGCGGTGGAAATGGCTTTGCGCCACGCATCCTGCCCAGGCAGTTCCAAGTCCAGGGCAGCAGCAGAACTTACCAGCCGATTCAGGTGTGCCTGTACCTTGCGGGGCCGGCCTTGGACGGCAAGCAGCGATTCGAACACACCATCACCACGGGTGGCTCCAAGGTCCGTTGCCATGAGTTGCGGCTGGCTCGAATCAGCAATGCGGCCATTTTCGACGGCGGGGTCCAGGAAAACGAGGACTGTCGGTGCAGGGGAAGTCATGGTCCCAGCTTAGTGCTGGGCCTCAGGGAGCGCCTTGGCCGGATAGGCTGTGGTCACCGTTGTTCATGGATCGTAGGGGTTGTCGCGTGCTGTTTCCTTTTCCGTTCGGCCAGGAGTGGACTTGGCTGCTCACCGTGTGGGCCATCGTGGAAGTCGGACTCCGCATCGTGCTTTTGGGGGTCATCCCCGGCAACCGCCGCCCGACCACCGCTATGGCATGGTTGTTGACGGTCTTTTTGGTGCCCTCAGTGGGCTTTATCCTGTTCCTCCTCTTCGGAAACTTCCGGCTGTCCAAGCGCAGGCGTCAACAGCAGGAGGATGTCAACCGCCGGGTCCGGGCCGTCACGGATGGGCTGGCCGAAGCCGGGAGTGAGTACGCGGGCCCCGAATGGGTGACATCGGCAGGGGAGCTGAACCGGAGGCTCGGCTCGTTGCCCATGGTTGACGGCAACAAGGTGGAACTCATTCCAGGCTACGAGGAATCCATCAAAGCCATGACGGAGGCCATCAAGGGCGCCAAGAACTACGTCAACGCCGAGTTCTACATCATGAGCAGCGACTTCCTGACCACCGATCTCCTGACGGAATTGGAAAAAGCGGCGGACAGGGGAGTGACCGTCAGGCTCCTCTTCGACCACATCGGAACACTCCGCATCAAGGGTTACCGCCGCTTGATCCGGCGGCTCAGGGCAAGCCAGGTGCAGTGGAAAAGGATGCTCCCGCTTCTGCCCATCCACGGCCAATGGCGCAGGCCCGACTTGCGGAACCACCGCAAGATCATGGTGATCGATGGCGAGATTGCCTTCACAGGATCGCAAAACCTTATCGAGCCCTCCTATAACAACCCGAAGCACCGGAAGGTTGGCCGCAAATGGGTTGAGCTCATGTCCCGTCTCGAGGGCCCAATCGTGTCCACCCTCAACGTTGTCTTCGCCACCGACTGGCTGAGCGAAACCGACGAGTCCCTGGAAGACCAATTGCGCCTGCCCACGCAACCACCACCGCCCGGGAACGTCACGGCCCAAGTGGTTCCCAGCGGCCCGGGGTTCGCCACGGAAAACAACCTGCGACTGTTCAACACATTGATCTATTCCGCGCAGCATAGGATTTCCATCTGCAGCCCGTACTTTGTCCCGGATGATTCCCTGCTGTATGCCATCACTACCGCAGCCCAGCGCGGCGTGGACGTGGAACTCTTCGTCTCCGAAAAGGGCGACCAATTCCTGGTCCACCACGCCCAGCGCTCTTACTACGAGGCCTTGCTTGAAGCCGGCGTCCGCATCTACTTGTACCGGGCACCGTACGTCCTCCACGCCAAGCACTTCACCATCGACGACGAAGTGGCTGTCCTGGGTTCCAGCAACATGGATATGCGCTCCTTCTCCTTGAACATGGAGGTCTCGGTGATGCTGTTGGGCGCCGAGACCGTGAACCTCATGCGGTCAGTGGAGTCCACGTACCGGGAGGTGTCCCGTGAGCTTATGCTGGATGACTGGATGGACCGGCCCCCCTTGGCCAAGTATGTGGATAACGTGGCGCGATTGACCGCGACACTCCAGTAGGCAGCGCCTCGCGGGCGGCGCAGCCCTGGCAGCACGGCACAGGCAGCACCGCACAGGAAGCCCGGCTCGAGCCGCAATGCTCAATCCGGGAAAACGGCTCCCAGGGTCGAGAGAACACCGAAGGCCTTGGTCCGGATCTCTTCGTACTCGTCGTCGGCCGTCGAATCGGCTGTTATTGCCCCACCGACCCCGAGGCTCAGCGTTCGGCCGCCGTCGCCGTCGGGGTTGATGACCAAAGTCCGGATCACGACGGCCAGATCAGTGGCGGCGTTCAACGAAAAGTAGCCGATCGCTCCTGAGTAGATGCCGCGGGGACCGTCCTCAAGTCCGTCCAGGATGTCCATGGTGCTGATCTTCGGGGCACCGGTCATGGAGCCTGCGGGAAAGGCCGCCGCCACGGCCTCTGCCCGCGGGGCTCCCGGCCGCAGATGCGCGTCCACGGTGCTCACCATCTGGTGGACTGTGGCGTAGGTTTCGATCGCACAAAGCCGGCTCACGGACACTGAACCGGGCACTGCGAAGTGGCTAAGATCGTTGCGCAGCAAGTCCACGATCATGATGTTTTCAGCGCGGTCCTTTAACGACGTTTCCAGTTGGTGCTTCAGCGTGGCGTCCTCTGCGGTGTCGGCTGACCGGCCGCGGGTGCCCTTGATTGGTTCGGCGCGCATGCCGCCGTCGGAATGGATGCGGAGGAAACGCTCGGGTGAGGTGCTGGCGACCGCCAATTCACCGAACCGAAGGTAACTGCCAAACGGGGCCGGGTTCCGACGTCGAAGGTCCAGGTAGCTTTGCCAGGAATCGAGGCCCCCGGCGGGCGCCTCCAGGGTAGTGGTCAGGCAAACTTCATACGTGTCGCCCTCGCTGATACGGTGCTGCGCCGCTGCGATTTTGCGTTTGTAGTCCGTGGCGGAGTCCCGGCTGACGAACTCGGGCACCGTGCGCTGGGAACGCTCGACGGCGGCATCCCCACCAGCGCCAGCAGCAACCTCGACGGCGGTGCGCGCCTCACGTAGCCAGGCATCGGCGTCGGGAGCGTCCAAGGCGAGCAACCACACCGTCCGTTCGCGGTGGTCCACCACAACAGCCCGACCGGCGAAAAGGAGGGCCGCGTCCGGAGTTGGCGAGGACACGTCATTGCCGCCGGTTTCCCGTTTGAGTTCGTAGCCCAGATAGCCGAGCCAGCCGAGCGTGAACTGCCCGTCGTAACCCCGGGGTGCCCGCACGGCCTGGCGCCCCCACACGGAATCGAGCCACCGGAAAAAGGGGCCGGTGGTCCTGACCGTTGCGGAGCCCGCTGTCACTTGCGTAGCGCCCGCGCGGTGGAGGACCGACTGTCCAAACGTCCCGGCGTCGTCCGCGAGGATACTGAACCGGCTCCGGGCGGCCGCTTGCGGGGACTCAGGCAGGGCCGATGCGTTGGAGGAATCGAGCCAGACGGCGTTGGTGGAGCGGCCGTAGAGGGCCTCGAACAGCAATGCAGCGTCCGGGGCCGCGGCGATCCGCTCGGCTCGGAGCTGCAGCCCGTCCCGCGCACCGAGCTCGGGCGAGATAATCGCGGCCATGGACGGCAGGTACATCAAGGCCCGCAGCACGTCGGCCGGGGCGCTCCCGTCCGCGGGGTTCTCCACGCGGACGTCTGCGGCATCGATCACAGCATCGGATCGCAGCCACTCCTCTTCCTGGGCAGCCCAGCCGTCCCAGTGCGGTTCGTAGGTGCTCCCGTCGCGCGAGAGAGCCCGACGACGACGGTCCTCGCCCGGGGATTCGACCCACACCACGGCATCCAGCAGGGGACGCGCGGAGTGGGCGGCCGCGCCGACACCCTCCACGATCACCACCTCAGCGGGAAGCGTGACGTTCGTTGCGCCGTCGTAATGTCTTTCCCAATCCCAACTGGTCCACTCGGCTGCCAGTCCTTGGCTCAGCGGTGCGAGGACGGTGGCGACGTACCGGTCGATCCCGGCGGCGAGGCCGTTCCAGCCGGGATAAATGTCCTCCAGATGGAACAGCGAGACCTTATGGTGCTCCCTCAACCGGGCCGCCAATTCAACGGCCAACGTGGTCTTCCCTGCGCCGGACCGCCCGTCCACAGCAATGATCACAGGTTTTGGGGTCATGACATAGAGGTTACCTGCTGAGGTTCCCCGCCCCGTCGGGCTGTCTCCTGTGCAGCGGACGGGCCAAGTGCAGCTTTCACATGCTCCACAATGCCCGGGACAGCCGCATGGATGAGCTTCCATGTGGTGTCGAAGTCTGTGTGCCCGCCATACCAAGGATCCTCGATGCCGAGGTCGAGTGAGCTGCGGCTGGCCATGGCCGGATCGAAGCTCCTCAGCATCCGCACCTTATTCAACGATTCGGGGCCCGGCGCCCCCTGTTGGAGCCAGCCGAAATGGTCCACGTCCAGCGCCAGGATCAGGTCCCTTTCGGTGAACCATTCCTGCCGCCATTTCCGCGCTGTGTGGTCCTCTGACGGGATGTTATGGGCTGTCAGGACCCGCGCCGCACGGGGGTCAATGGGGTGCCCCACCTCGTATCCGGTGGTCCCTGCGGAGTCCACCACTACAAGCTCGCTGAGCCCTTCCGCGTCAAAAGCTTCAGTCAGCATGAGCGCTGCCATGGGCGAGCGGCAGATGTTTCCTGTGCAGACCGTAATGATGCGGTATGGGCTCGGCGTTGAGTACATTCAGCAAGCATGGTGGACGGCACCCCCTCTTGGCTAGGGGGCCACTTCACAACCTCGCCATGATCTTGTCAAATTTCTTGTCAAGATTGTCACGCGCCGGAGCGCCGGGGCTAGGCGCCCAGCAGCTCTTCGACGTCGGCGGTGCTGGGATACGCCGCCTGCGTGCCCTTTTTGGTGGCGGCCAATGCCGCGGCCACGGAGGCAAACGCCGCCGCATCCGCCAACGACTCACCGGCCGCCAGTCGCGCGGCGACCGCGCCGGTAAAGGCGTCGCCGGCACCCGTGGTGTCCACTGCGGACACTGGGGTCGGTGCGATGCGGGTGATTCGGCCTCCGGCTTCAGCCAGGGCGTCGAGCACCATCGAACCCTGATCGCCGAGTGTCACCAGCACGCGGTGTAGCCCGCGGTCGGCAAAACGGCGCTGAACCACTTCCCATGCCTCAGCGCCGGACCCGGGACCGGGAATGCTTGCTTCGGATCCCAGGAACAGCGAGGCCTCATGCGCGTTGACCAGCAGCACGTCGGTTAGCTCGGCCAGGACCGGGGGCACCTCAGCGTACGGCGAGAGGTTGAGCAGGACGGTGGCTCCGGCGTCGTGCCCTGCCTGGGCGGCGGCGATCACGGTATCGATCCCCACCTCCAAGCAGAGGCACACCACGGCGGAGTCGGCGAAAGCCCCAGACGCGGCCTCCACGTCGGACGGCGCCAGGGTCCCGTTGGCGCCGGCAGAGATGATGATGCTGTTCTCTCCGCTCGCGTCCACCGAGATGACGGCGACGCCGGTGGCAGCGTCGGCGCGCTGGACGCGGGAGACGTCGACGCCGGAGCCCGCCGTTGATTCCAGCAGCATGGTGCCGTTAGGGTCATCGCCCACGGCGCCGATCAGGCTGACCCGGGCACCGAGCTTGCTGGCAGCGACGGCCTGGTTAGCGCTCTTGCCGCCGGGGTTCACTGCGAAGCCGCTTCCGTGGATGGTCTCGCCCGGTTGCGGGAGGCGCTCGCAGTAGATGGTGAGGTCCGCGTTGAGGGAGCCGACGACGACAACGCCCGCCTTGGGCGCGCCCGTTTCGGCGCTCATGCGCTCACCTCTGTGGTCGAGGAGTCCGTGACCTCGGCTTCCACAGGCTTGGGGATGAGCAAGGACGCTGCCAGTGCAGCGACGGTGATGACAAGGCCCACCACCACAACCGTCAGGTAGGACGCTTTGGGATCACCCATGGAGGACGTGGCCACCAGGACAGCAGGCAGGACCAGGAAGCTGAGCCCTGCGCCCAGGTTGAAGGCGCCGGCGTTCATTCCGGGCAGGAATCCCGGGTTGCCTTTCGGGGAGAGGACCACGCCAAGGCCGTTGAGCATGATGTTGACTGTGCCGGCATACATGATTCCCAGCAACGCAGTCCCCACGATCATCATGGGCAGGCTGTTGAGGCCGAAGAACGCGATGACGGCCAGTGCCACCAAGCTGCCCAGCATGCCGATCCGCAACACCTTGGTGTAGCCAAGGACGGGAGCCAGCCGGCCACTGATCGGTCCGAACACCCAGCCGAGGAGCGCATACGGGGTGAGGATCATCAGCGACATTTCGGTGGGGCCAACACCGAAGCCGGGATTCGCCGCCTGCACATAGGCAGGGACGATGCCGTTGATGACCGCGAAGATGCCGGTCATGGTCAAGGTGGTGGTCAACAACGGCGCCCAGGTTGCGCGTTGGCGCAGATGGACCGTCTCCACCATGGGCTGCTTGGCGCGCTTTTCGACCGTCCAGAAAGCGAAGAAGGCGACGGCGGCAATCACGGTCAGGCCGATAGCGAGGGTCAATGTTCCGGCGTCGAACGCGGTGGCCAGCTTGGAGCCCTCATTCAACGCCGTCAACAACGCACCTACGGCGATGACGATGCAGAACACGCCCAGCCAGTCCATGGACGTTCCTGCCGCGGGCTTGCTTTCGCCGGCCAACAGGGCAACCAGGGCGGTAGCCACGACGGCCAGGACGACCATGAGCCAGAAGATGCTGCGGAAGCCGAAGTTCTCGGCGAAGTAGCCACCGACGAAGGAGTCCACACCGGCCACTCCACCGTTGACCGCTGTGATGAGGCCCATCAAAGTGCCGTATTTGCGGGGGTTGGTCACCGACGAGCGCAGCATGATCAGGCACAGCGGAACCGTAGGGCCACTGACGCCTTGGATGATGCGGCCCACGAAGAGCCACGTGACATCCGGGGCAAGGGCTGCGATGACCGATCCAACGGCCATAAGGATCATCATGCCGACGAGGATTTTCTTGCGGCCAACAATGTCGCTGAGCCGGGGGAGGAAGAGGGAGAAGAGAGCTGCGGCAGTGAAGAACCATGTCTGCGACAGGCCAATGGTGGCTTGGTCCGTGTGGAGTTCGTTGCCCATGGTGACCAAGGCCGGGCTGAGCATGGAGGCGTTGAGCTGGAACGCGACACAGGCTGCCAGCAGGGCAACCATGAGTGCGGTGACGTTGCTGCGCGAAGATTTGGTTTCGGTGACGAGCGTGGACATTAGTTGGCCTCTCCTGTGAGGACGGATTCTGCGACAGAGCCGGCGTCAGCGCCGCCGTCGAGCGTTGGTTCGCCAATCCTGGCGATTGCGTCGGTGACAAGGTCCCAGAACTTCGTGTGGTCCAGGTCCACGGCAACCGAGGTGTGGCAGTCCTCCGGCGCGGGTGCGCGAAAATCGGCCACGGTCATGCCGAGGGTGAGTTTGCCCTGGAGCTCGATGTCAACGGGGACCTTGCGGGTGGTCATCACGGTGGGGTCGATCACGTAGGCCACCGCACAGGGATCGTGGACGGGCGGGAAGTCGAAGCCCTGCGCGTCCTTGTAGGTCTTCTTGAAGAATTCCATCAGCTCCAGGACGAACTTGGCAGGCTTGGTGCCGATCGCTGCAATGCGGTCCACAACCTCGTCGGTGGCCAGTGCCTGATGGGTGAGGTCAAGGCCCACCATCACCACGGGCCACTTTTCGTTGAAGACGATGTGGGCGGCCTCGGGATCGATGATGATGTTGAACTCAGCGACGGCGCTCCAGTTGCCCACGTGGTAGCCGCCGCCCATGAGGACCACTTCCTTGACCCGTTCCACAATGCGCGGTTCCTTGCGGGCGGCCATCGCGATGTTGGTCAGGCCCGCTGTGGGAACCAGTGTGACCGTGCCCGGCTCATGCGCCATGACGGTTTCAATGATGAGGTCGACGGCGTGGCGCGGGTCCAGCTCGATGGCGGACTCGGGCTGTTCCGGTCCGTCCATGCCGGAGTCGCCGTGGATGCTGGGCGCGGTTTCGATGGTCCGGACCAAGGGACGGGCGCAGCCAGCGGCGAACGGGACGCCGGTGATGCCGGCGATGGTGCCCACGGTTAAGGCGTTGCGGGTTACCTTTTCCAGGGTCTGGTTTCCCACCACGGTTGTCACGGCGAGCAATTCGATGTCCGGGTTGCCGTGCGCGAGCAGCAGTGCCACCGCATCGTCATGGCCGGGGTCGCAGTCAAGAATGATCTTCTTGCGTGCGGATGTCATGGTGTTGGGTTCCACGTTTCTCTCCACGTCATTGGGGCTTGGCTTGTCATTGCCAGATGAGGACTTCAAGCATTCGAAGGAATTCTGGCACCCGCGCAGGGCGCACGTCAAACGCTTAACGTTTGTCCACGTCAAACGCTTGATGCGCAGTGCCGTTCTTGGTGCCGGGAACCCGGCTACGATCGATGCATGGATACCGTGGACCTTCGCAACGCCAGGGCGCCCCGCGTGACGGCGGCGATGGTGGCTGCACGTGCCGGCGTGTCCACTGCCACCGTTTCCTTGGTGGCCAACGGCAAAACCCAAGGGCGGGTCTCAGAGGACAACATCTCCAAGGTCCGCACGGCCATTACAGAGCTGGGCTACGTGGTGGACGGTATTGGCAGCTCCCTTGCCAAGGGCGTGAGCTCCATCGTCATCCTGGTGACGCCGGACGTGTCCAACCCGTTCTTTGCCAATGTCATTAGCGGAGTCCGGGAATCCCTGGGCTCGCAGTACCAGCTGCTGCTGTCAGTGACCGACGCAGGGGAGTCCCCCCAAGCGGATGACGTCCGGAAGCTTTTGGCACTGCGTCCGGCCGGGTTGCTGCTGGGCGCCCCCAGCGCCGAGTTCCTTGAGGACCTGCACGCCGCCGGCCCGCTGGTGCTGCTGGACGCCCCTGGGCTGGATTCCTACGCGCCGTCGGTGAACCTCGACGTCGCACAAGGAGCCCGCGAGCTGGCCAGGCACCTGGCGTCCTCGGGCCACAAGCGCGCCGCCTACGTTGACGGAATCACAGGCACGGCCACTTTCGCGCTGCGGCGGGAAGCCTTCCTGGAAGAGGCCCAAGCGTGCGGGCTTGCAGTTGATGCGGCCCACGTCATCAGCACAGCGATCGACGTCGGTGCTGCCGCCGCTGCCTTTGCCCAAGCGTGGCAGGGCTGGAAGCGTGAGGGGGTGACCGCCGTCGTATGTGGCACGGACACGCACGCCTACGGGGTGCTGCAGGAAGCGCGCGTGGAAGGTGTGCGCATTCCCGAAGAGTTGGCGGTGGCGGGTTTCGACGACCTGCCGTATTCGGCCACCAGTAACCCAAGCCTGACCAGCGTCCACCTGCCCGCGACCCCGCTGGGCCGCAAAGCGGGGGAGCAACTACGGGGGCTCATGGAAGGGCTTGAACTTGAAGAGCCCCACGTCACGTTGGAGAGCTCGTTGGTGGTGCGGGGGTCTACCTGTACCCCTGGTGCGTGACCTAGTGGATGGCCGCGAGCAGGATTCCCACCAGGACGAAGAGGCAACCGAACAGGCGGTTCAGGACCTTCTGGCCGTGCTGGTCGTGGGTGAAGCGCTGGAATGAGCGCGCCGCCATGGCGAAGAAGAACCACATGACCATGATGTCGATGGCCAGGACCGTGGCCGTGAGCACCACGTATTGCTGAACCAGTGGCTGGTCCGGGCGGATGAACTGGGGCATGAACGCCAGGAAGAACACAATCGCTTTCGGGTTCAGCAGGTTCACCCAAATGCCGCGTTGGAACATGGACAACGCGGGCTCGTTCTTCTTGTTGGCGACTTCCTCTTTGTCGAGGTCCGGCTTGTGGAGGAACTGCCGGATGCCCAGGTACACCAGATACGCCGCGCCGGCGTAGCGGATGATGTTGAAGATCAGCGGGGAGTTGGACACCAGCACGCCCACGCCCAAAGCCACGATGACTATGTGGATGACCAGGGCCACTTGTTGTCCGAGTATGCCGAAAATGGAGCGGCGGAACCCGGAGTTGAGCGAGTTGCTCATGGTGAAGATGGCACCGGCTCCGGGCGTGAAACTGATCAGGGCGCCGGCGCCGACGAGGGCCAGCCAGAGAGAAAATTGCACCATCCCAGCTTATGCCGGAGCCACCGGCCAGCGGGTAAGGCAGACTGGTGCCGTGAGCGGAATCCCGTGGGTACTGCATGTAGATCTCGACCAGTTCATCGCCGCGGTGGAGGTGCTGCGGAGGCCTGAACTGGCAGGAAAGCCAATCATTGTCGGTGGCAGGGGAGACCCGACGGAACGTGCAGTGGTGTCCACAGCTTCCTATGAAGCCAGGGCGTTCGGTGTCGGTTCAGGGATGCCGCTGCGCATCGCGGCCCGGAAAGTTCCCGACGCCGTCATCCTGCCCGTTGACCACGAGGCGTATTTGGAGGCGTCGGAAGATGTCATGATGGCCCTGCGTGAGCAGCCTGGTGCCACGGTCCAGGCGTTGGGCTGGGACGAAGCTTTTGTGGGCGTTGTGACCGAGGACCCCGAGGCTTATGCCCGGCAGATCCAGGCAGCGGTGCTGGAAAAAACCCGCTTGCATTGCAGCGTGGGGATCGGTGACACCTTGGTCCGGGCAAAGGTTGCCACCAACTTCGGAAAACCGGCCGGGGTCTTCCGCCTGACCCGGGATAACTGGCTCGAGGTCATGGGGCAGAGACCCACCATTGAACTTTGGGGCGTCGGCTCCAGAATTTCCAAGAGGCTGGCCGGCCACGGCATCACCACGGTAGCCGAGCTGGCCGCCGTCGACCCCCTCGCCTTGGTGCCGGAGTTCGGCCCCAAAATGGGACCGTGGTACGCCGAACTTGGACGCGGTGACGGCACAAATGTTGTGGATGACACCCCGTGGGTTGCCCGTGGGCACAGCCGGGAAACCACGTTCCAGCATGACCTGACCGAGCCTGGGCAGGTGGAAGACGCCGTGAAGGAGTTGACGGCGTCGGTCCTGAAGGACGTCATGGCCGAGGGCAGGCCGGTGATCGGGCTGACGCTCAAGGTCCGCTACGCCCCGTTCCTTACCAAGACCCATGCCCGGAAGATCCCTGCGACGTTCGATCAGGACGATGTCCTGGCCCGCGCCCTTGACCTCAGCTCTGCGATCGAGCCCGGGCGGCCCATTCGGCTTTTGGGGCTGCGGGCCGAGATGTCCATGCCCGAGGACGCACGCAAGGGACACACCCCGACCCGCGGCGGCTGGTAGCAGTAACCGCAACGCTCACGGCGACGACGACGGCGGCAGCGGCCTACCATCGCGGGTGGACCGCTTCGCGGAAGTAGCGATCGTAGATGTCCCGGACCCCATCGCTGAGGCCCGCACCAACTGACTGCATCCCTCCGGCCTCGGCGTTCGCGGCAGCCTGCACGGCGGAACGGGCCCCCGGAATGACCGTGCTGACGCCGTCCTGGGCGATGATCCAGGCGAGTGCCGCCTGGGCGGTGCTGACGCCGTCGGGCACTAACCCACTGAACTCCTGCGCGGCCTTGACGCCAGTGGCGAAGTCCACGCCGGAGAAGGTCTCGCCGACGTCGAAGGCTGAGCCGTCCCTGTTGTAGTTCCGGTGGTCGTCGGCCGGGAATTCGGTGTCCGGCGTGTACTTCCCGGACAGCAACCCGGAGGCAAGGGGCACCCGCGCGATGATGCCCACGCCGGCCTCTTTCGCAGCCGGAAGGACCTCGTCGAGGGGCTTGAGCCGGAACGCGTTGAGGATGATCTGGACGGTGGCCGTGTTGCCGCGCTTGATGGCTTCCAGTGCCTCCTCTGTCTGCTCCACGCTGACGCCGTAGTTGCGGATGGCGCCTTCGCTGACCAGGGTGTCCAGGGCGTCATACACTTCGTCCCTGCTGTAAACGGCGGTGGGCGGACAATGCAACTGGACCAGGTCCAAGGTGTCCTGTTGCAAGTTCCTGCGCGAGCGGTCGGTCCACTCACGGAAGTTGCTGAGTGTGTAATTTTCCGGAATTTGGTCCACCCGGCGACCCATTTTGGTGGCGACAGTTAAGTCCAGGTTTGGATTCTCGCGCAGGAAGCGTCCGATGAACTGCTCGCTGCGCCCCTCGCCGTAGACATCTGCGGTGTCAAAGAAGGTAACGCCCGCAGCCACCGAAGCCTCAAGCACCGAGTGCGCGTCCTGTTCGGTGACGGAGCCCCAGTCTGCTCCCAGTTGCCAGGTCCCGAGCCCAACGGTAGAGACGGATCGACCGGTCTTGCCAAGTATGCGCTGTTCCATCCCTCGACTATATGTTGCATAGGCACCCTCATTTCAAGGCTTGGCCACGACCTTCTTTGATGCTCGCCACAGCGGGTCAGGAAGCCCCCGCTGCGTCCAAGGCGGCCGCCTTGCCCATCAGGTATCGCCGCTCCTGCAGGCTCCCGGTCTTTTTCGCAGCCGCTAGATACGCAGCCCGGGCTTCGGCGGGGGACCCGGACAGTTCCAGCAAGTGCGCCCGGACCGCGTCCAAGCGGTGGGTCCGGCCCAAGGCGGCGTCAAGGCCGGACAACGCTGAAAGTCCAGCAGCAGGCCCTTCCACCTTGGCAACGGCTACAGCCCGATTCAGTGTGACCACAGGGCTGGGTGCAATGGCTTCGAGCACTGTGTACAGGGCGAGGATCTGGGGCCAATCAGTCTCGGTGTCCGAGTCCGCTTCAGCGTGGACTGCGGCAATGGCGGCTTGCACTTGGTAGGGCCCAGGGCCGGAGCGACCCAACACCGACGTCAGCAACGCAATGCCTTCACCGATCTGCCCATGGTTCCACAAACGCCGGTCCTGTTCCGCGAGGGGCACGGGCGTCCCATCGGCGAGCGTCCGTGCCTCGCGACGGGAATCCGTGAGCAGCATCAGCGCCAGCAAACCAACAGCCTCACCTTCACCCGGCGCCGCGTTTACCAGCAGCCGGGATAACCGGATCGCCTCCGCGGTGAGGTCCTCGCGCTGCAGCGACGGGCCGGAACTTGCTGCGTAGCCTTCGTTGAAAATGAGGTAAAGCACATGGAGTACGACGCCGAGCCTTGCCTTGCGTTCGGATGGCGGCGGCAGGTGGAACCTGGCCCCCGCCTTTTGGATCCCTTGCTTCGCCCGGCTGATGCGCTGGCCCATGGTCGCTTCGGGGACCAGGAAAGCGGAGGCGATTTCCGCCGTCGTGAGTCCTCCGACGGCGCGCAAGGTCAAGGCGAGTTGTGAAGGTGCCGATAGCGCTGGATGGCAGCAGAGGAACATGAGGGTGAGGGTGTCGTCCGCTTCCGGGGCGTAACGCCCGTGGGGGTCCACCTCCATTGAAGCCGCCCGTTCCTCGCGAGTCCGCCGGGCGCTTTCGCTACGCCAAGCATCAACCAGGCGCCGTGAAGCGACCGTCAACAACCACGCCCTCGGATTGTCCGGCAGGCCTGAAGGCCACTGGATTGCAGCGTCCAGGAGCGCCTCTTGGACGGCATCTTCGCAGGCATCGAACTGACCGTGCTTGCGCAGCAGCACACCGAGGACCTGCGGCGCCAAAGTGCGCAGCAGGTCCTCGATGCGTCGGTCCGGGACGGATTCAGTCAAAGGCCTAGACGTCCGGCGGCCCGTCGGCAATGGCGCGAAGCTCTACGACCTGGGAGTACTTCACGATGCTGGAGCAGATCTCCACCGCCCGTTCCTCACTCGCCACATCAACCACCCAGTAGCCCACCAGCGATTCCTTGGACTCGGCGTAGGGTCCGTCCGTGGTGACCACCCCGTCCGGAGTCTGCTTGACGAGCTTGGCCGTGCTCCCGTCCGCGAGCCCTGCGTTGAAGACGAGTTCCCCGCTGGCCGTGAGGTCCTTGTCGATCTGGATCATGAATCCAATCATTTCCCGGACCCACTCAGGGTTGGCCGTCTCCATCATGCCTTCAGCGGATCCGAACATCATGATCATGTATTTCATCTCAAACTCCTTGTCAGGGACGCTCCGGTGCGGGCGCCTTCATCCATGGGTCGGAACAGCGGGCGGCATTCCTACATGCGGGGTGGAACTTCTTTTGGTGGTTCTCAGGCTCGTGCGATCACTTCGCCATTGGGGATGAGGAAGTAGCCGTCCGAGGTAGCGCCCCAGCGGTGCCATCCGGCGGCAATCCGGGCAAGATCAGCCTCGTTCGCCAAACCATACTCCAACGCCTGCTCAGCGAACGCGGAGTGCAGCACCCGCTCGCTCCAAACCCGTGACTGCCAGGCCCGCTGCTGGGCTGTGGCGTACAGCCAGTTGCTGCTGCTGGGGGCCACTTGGGTAAACCCGGCCTGCTGCGCCCACGAAACCAAGCGCCTGCCGGCGTCGGGCTCTGCACCGTTACGCCGGGCGATCTTTTGGTAGAGCGACATCCATTCATCCAGCTCTGGAACTTCCGGGTACCAACTCATTCCGTGAAAATCAGCGTCGCGGACAGCAACGATTGCACCCGGTTTGGCCACGCGCCGCATCTCACGCAGCGCGGCTACGGGGTCGGTCAAGTGCTGAAGGACCTGGTGGGCGTGGACGAGGTCGAAAGACTCGTCCTCGAAGTCCAGGTCATAGATGTTGCCAGTGCGGAACTCAACGTTCCCCACCCCCCGCTCGGCGGCCAGTTCGGTTGCCTGGGCCACGACGTCGGGCGAACGGTCCAGACCAACCACTTGCCCGGGGGCCACCAACCCGGCGAAATCGCACGTGATGCTTCCTGGTCCGCATCCGACGTCGAGCACTGACGTTCCGGCAAGGAGGTGGGGAATGACGAATGCAGCCGAGTTCTCGGCTGTTCGCGAGGCATGGGCCCGGACAACCGACTCGTGGTGTCCATGGGTATAGACGTCTTCGGGCTGCTGCTGAGCGTTCATAGGGAAACGCTACAACTTGCAACACGGATTTGAGCGGAACGCGGCTCAGCCGGGTTCCGGGTGCGTGGCTTCCTGCCGAGCGGCCAACGTAGCCTCCACCATGTCCGTCATGAATCGGGTAACCAGGTCCAGTTCCTCGGGACTGTACGCGGCCATGGCTTGGCCCATGCGAACGGCCAACGGCATGAACATGGCGCTTCCGTCCCGATAGGCCTTGGGTGTCATGCGCAACTGCACCTGGCGCCGATCGGTACCCAGGCGCTCGCGGACCACGTGCCCTGAGGCGTGCAGCCGGTCCACAAGTGCCGTCGTTGCCGGGGAGCTGAGCCGTAGTTCGGCGCGTAGGACCCCCGGCGTGACAACGTGCCCCGCGGCGGAATGGCGAATGATCACGGCCAAGGCGTTGAGGTCGGTTCGGTGCATGTCGTTCTTGCCGCCCGCTGCGTCCACATAGTGGTTGGCTTCCAAAGTGAAGTCCTGGAGCAGGCGAACCAGCTCTTGTGGTGCGGCGTTTTCCGGGCGCTGGGTTCCGGTCTGTTCCGGGTTTGGCTGGGTGCCGCCCTGTTCCGGGCCTGCCTGGGGGACTCTCGGGTCAGACATGTGCACCCTCCTGTCCGCGCTGCTCATGGCCCATCTGCATGAGCTTTCGTCTTCCTGACATTGCTTTCCGGATATTACTCCCGGCACTGCGCAACAACCCTATCCGGGCACCACCGCCAGAAGCAGATCTTGGAATAGTTCCATGATAGAGATAATCTATAGTGGAATAAAGCTCAGCCGTCCCACGATGAAGAAGGAACCATGAACCCGCACAAAGTCCCCTTATGGTTGCGTTGGCTCCTGCCCGTCGTCCTGGTCATTACATGGCTCGGCATTGCGGGCGTTGGAGGCCCCACGTTCGGACGCCTGGACGAGGTCTCCTCCAACGACCAAGCCTCGTTCTTGCCGGCGGGCGCTGAAGCCACTGAAGCCGGGGACTGGCAGGCCAAATTTCGCGACTCCAAAGAAATCCCTGCTGTGGTCATTCTTGAAAGCGATGCTGCACTGACCCCGCCGCAATTGGGCGAAGCGGCAAAGCTGAAAGCCGGCATTCAGGCACTCCGGCTGGGGAGCGCCGTCGTCGGCCCCATTCCATCGCAGGACGGCAACGCGGTGCAGTTCATCGTGCCTGTGTCCTCCTCCAATGAGTTGCGGACCCACGTCCAGGAACTGCGCGATGCCGTGCGCTCCGGCGTTCCGGGCGTCCACGCCTTTGTCACTGGCCCAGCCGGGCTGACCGCAGACCTCGTCAACGCCTTTGGCGGCATCGATGGAATCCTGCTGCTGGTCGCCTTGGGTGCCGTCTTTGTGATCCTGCTGCTGGTCTATCGCTCGCTGGTGCTGCCCCTGGCCGTTCTGTTCACCTCAATGTTCGCGCTGTGTGCAGCCATCCTCCTGGTGTTCGGCATGGCCAAGATGGGCTGGATACAGCTCAACGGCCAGAGCCAAGGGATCTTGTCCATCCTGGTGATAGGCGCGGCCACCGACTACGCACTGCTGTTCGTGGCGAGGTTCCGCGAAGCCCTCACGCACACCAGCAACCGCACGCGCGCCGTCGTCACGGCCTGGAAGAAGTCCTTCGAACCGATCCTTGCCTCGGGCGCCACTGTCATCGTCGCCCTTCTCTGCTTGCTTTTCTCGGACCTGAACTCCAACAAGGCGCTCGGACCCGTAGCCGCGGCCGGCATCCTCTGCGCGCTGTTCGCGGCACTGACGCTGTTGCCGGCGCTGATGGCCCTGCTGGGGCGTGCGGCCTTCTGGCCTTTCCGGCCCAAGCTACTGCCCGACGACGAACGCGAACCTGAGATTGCCACCGGACTTGAAGGGCAGAAGGGCCTGTGGCGGGGTGTGGGTACGTTGGTCTCCAAGCGTCCGCGGGTTGTCTGGGTGGCCTCGACGCTCATCTTGCTGGTTGCAGCCACGGGCGTCCTCCAGGTGAAGGCCAACGGTGTTCCGCAAACCGATGTTATCCTCTCCGCGTCCGATGCCGTTGATGGCCAAAAGGCACTCGCGCGCCATTTCGACGCCGGCAGCGGCAGCCCCGCCGTCGTGGTCGCTTCGCAAAGTGCAGCAGGGCAAGTCCTTGAGAAAGTGAAAGCCACACAGGGCGTGGGTGATGCGTATCTGTTGGCTGAGGGGAGCGTTCCGCTGACCGGGGCGCCCGGGGCGCCGAGTGAACCCGCCGTCCGGGATGGCAAGGTCCTGATCAACGCGACGCTTAATTCGGCCGCGGACTCGGTGGACGCGGAGAACACCGTGAAGTCCCTGCGTTCAGCAGTCAAAGTTGCGGATCCCGGGGCGTTGGTAGGAGGCGTCACGGCCATTGCCCTGGACACCAACACCACGGCTCAACATGACTTGGCTGTCATCATTCCGATCGTCCTCGTGGTCATCTTTTTCATCCTGATGCTGCTGCTCCACTCTGTGGTTGCGCCCCTGTTGCTGGTGCTTTCCGTGGTGGTGTCCTATGCCGCGGCTATGGGCGTCTCCGCGTGGGTCTTCAACGGTGTGTTCAAGTTCTCCGGTGCCGATGCCACCGTGCCGCTGTTCGGCTTCGTGTTCCTCGTGGCCCTTGGGGTGGACTACAACATCTTCCTGATGAGCCGTGTCAGGGAAGAATCCCTCAAACATGGGACGAGGCCCGGCATCCTGCGGGGGCTGGCAGTGACCGGCGGTGTCATCACCTCCGCAGGTGTTGTTTTGGCTGCGACCTTCGCGGCACTTGGAGTCATCCCCATCATGTTCTTGGTGCAACTCGCGTTCATTGTGGCCTTCGGCGTGCTGTTGGATACTGTGCTGGTCCGATCGCTTCTGGTGCCGGCGTTGGCGTATGACATCGGAGCCCGCATCTGGTGGCCGGGGAAATTGGCCCGCCGGCCTGTGCCTTTGGCAAAGGCAGCCGAGGAGGAGCGGGCTGTCTCGCGGTTTTGAGACGTGTTTGAACGGTCCCGGTAACCCATGGGAGCGTAGCTTCATGGGCAAGGTACACGGTGCAATTGACGAGCGGATAGCGAAATTCATCAACCGGCAGGTGGTCTTTTTCGTCGCGACCGCGCCGCTGTCCGCCGATGCCCATGTCAATGTGTCCCCGCGGGGATTGCCCGGCACGTTCGCAGTGCTCGATGAGAAGACCTTCGCCTGGCTCGACGTTACCGGCAGCGGCAGCGAGACAATCGCCCATCTCCGGGAGAACGGCCGGATCACCGTCATGTTCTGCGCTTTCGACGGGCCACCGAACATTGTCCGGCTCCATGGCAAAGGGCGGGTGGTCAGCCGGTACGACCCCGACTTTGACTCCTTTGCCGCACACTTCGAGGACAAACCCGGCGCCCGCGCCGTCATCGTCGTCGATGTCACCAGGGTCTCGGATTCATGCGGCTGGGGCGTGCCGCTCATGACCTTTGAGGGCCATCGCGAACTCCTCGGGCCCTATTTCAGCCGTAAAGGAGCACAAGGTAGCGTCGAGTACCGGGTGGCAAAGAACCGCGTCAGTATCGACGGGCTGGCGGCTTACGACTTTGACCCCATGCAAACAGGGAAGGCGTGAGAAGGCGGCCGCTATACTCGGTGCATCGACGGGTGTTGATAGGCCAGGCCAGCGAACGGGAGCGCCATGAGCGCAGTGGATAGCGAACAACTGATCATCATCGGGTCCGGTCCTGCCGGCTACACGGCCGCGATCTATGCCGCCAGGGCCGGGTTGCACCCCTTGGTTTTGGCCGGCTCGGTCACTGCCGGTGGCGCGCTGATGAACACCACCGACGTCGAAAACTTCCCTGGCTTCCCAGCTGGAATCCAAGGCCCTGAGCTGATGGACGGGCTCCAGGAGCAGGCGGAAAAGTTCGGCGCCCGGATAGTGTTCGACGACGTCACTGAGGTGGATCTCAAGGGCCACCTCAAGCGCGTGGTCACCGGCGCCGGCGAGACTCACGAGGCAACTGCGGTGATTCTTGCGACCGGTTCCGCGTACAAGGAGCTGGGCCTGCCCGAGGAGAAGAAGCTCAGCGGACACGGGGTGTCATGGTGCGCCACCTGCGATGGCTTTTTCTTCCGTGAGCAGGACATCATCGTTGTTGGTGGTGGGGACTCGGCCATGGAGGAGGCAACGTTCCTGACCCGTTTCGGGAAGTCAGTGACCGTAGTGGTCCGAAAGGGCGAGCTGCGGGCATCGCGGATCATGGCCCAGCGCGCCAAGGACAACCCCAAGATCAGCTTCGCTTGGAACTCAACCATTACGGCGATTCATGGAGACGCGAAGGTCACAGGCGTCACGCTGCAGGACACCCGTACAGGTGAAACCCGCGAGCAGGCCGCCACCGGGATCTTCGTGGCTATCGGCCACGTGCCGCGCACTGAGCTGCTGGCAGGCCAAGTGGAGCTGGATGCCGAGGGTTACATCAAGGTCGAGTCGCCCACCACGCTCACCAACCTGAGCGGCGTTTTCGCCTGCGGAGACGCCGTCGACCACCGCTACCGCCAGGCGATCACTGCCGCGGGCAGCGGTTGCGCCGCAGCCCTTGACGCCGAACGCTACTTGGCAGCGCTCGACGACGCCGACAGCATCGCCACGGCGTTGGTGGAGGAACCCACCCACTTTTGAAGCCGGCAGCCCGGCGGCAATGTTCAGGCGCTGACGGTGTTCCGTTCACGGAAGCTGTCCGCCGCATAGACTCCCAGAACACGGACCTCGGTGGTGAAGAATTCGAGCTCTTCCAACGCCCGCCGGAGGCGCGGTTCCTCGGGGTGGCCTTCGACATCGGAGATGAACATGGTGGCCGCAAACTCGTCGCCCACCATGTAGCTTTCCAGCCGCGTCATGTTCAGGCCGTTGGTCGCAAAGCCACCGAGTGCTTTGTACAAGGCCGAGGGGACGTTGCGTACCCGGAACACGAACGTGGTGATGGCCGGGCCCGGGAGCTCCTCCTTGGTGGGAAGCTCCCGTTCCCGGGCCAACACCACGAACCGCGTGGTGTTGCTCGGGTCATCCTCGACGCCGGACGCCAGGACGTCGAGCCCGTAAAGTCCTGCTGCAAGCGGCGGAGCCAGGGATAGCTTGCGGGGGTCGTTCCAGTCCCGCACCTCTCGGGCCGAGCCTGCCGTGTCCCCTGCGATGACGGGCTTGAGCCCGGCCTCGCGGATGATCCTGCGGCACTGGCCGAGGGCGTGAATGTGGCTGTGCACTTCCGTGGCACCCTCGATGGTGCTTCCCGGGATCCCCAGAAGGTCAAAGCGGATGGGCAGGAAGTACTCGCCGACGATCTGCAGCTTGGACTTCGGCAGCAGGACGTGGATGTCCGCAACCCGGCCCGCGATTGAGTTCTCAATGGGGATCATCGCCAGATCCACATCGCCGGTGGAGACGAGTTCGAACGCGTCCTCAAAGCTTGCGCAAGGCACGCTTTCGAGTTCGGGGAACATCTCCTTGCACGCGAGATCCGAATTGGCTCCCGGCTCGCCTTGGTACGCAATCTTCTGGGACATGCTGCTCATAATTTCACGGCGTGTGCGCGGCAACCCAAACGCGTCCACCCTATGACCCCCCTCGGCGCAGATCGCCCAACTAGGGGACAGATAACGCCGCTATGAGGGCTCATTGCGACGTTATCTGTCCCGTAGTTGGGTGCGAAGACTACTGAATCAGCCATTGATGATCTGTGGGACGCCGAGGGCCTTGAGGCCTTCGGCGCCGAACTCCAGTCCGTAGCCGGACTGCTTGGCGCCGCCGAAGGGAATGCGCGGGTCCACGGCGCCATGCTTGTTGATCCACACGGTCCCGGCCTGGATGCGGGAAGCGACGTCGCGGGCGGCGTTCAGGTCGGAGGACCAGACCGAGGCGCCGAGTCCGACGTCGAGCGCGTTGGCTTTGGCGACGGCCTCGTCAACGGTGCTGTACTTGATGATCGGCAGGGCCGGCCCGAACTGTTCCTCGGCCACCAACGGGTTGTCGTTGTCGATGTCCGCCACCAGCGTGGTGGGGTAGAAGTTGCCGGGCTGATCGGCGTCCGGGTTGCCGCCCATGAGGATCCTGGCGCCGGAGTCGCGGGCCGCCTCAACCAGCCGGGCGACGATCTCGTACTGCTGACGGTTCTGCAACGGACCAAGAACGTTCGCTTCATCCAAGCCGTTGCCCATCGGCATCGCAGCGGCGACAGCGGCGAGTTCGGTGCATACGGCGTCGTATTGGGACTCGTGGACGTAGAGGCGTTTGAGTGCAGCGCAGGTTTGGCCCGTGTTGATGAACGCTCCCCAGAACAACCCCTCGGCAATGGCTTTGGGGTCGGAGTCGGGCAGGACGATGCCGGCGTCGTTGCCGCCGAGCTCCAGGGTGAGGCGTTTGACGGTGTCCGCCGAGGACCGGATGATCGCCTTGCCCGTGGCAGTTGAACCCGTGAACATGACCTTGCCGATCGCGTCGTGGGAGGCCAGTGCTTCACCGACGTCGCGGCCGCCGGACACCACGGTCAGCAGGCCTTCAGGCAACTCTTGGTTGATGATCGCGGCGAGTGCGAGCACGGACAGGGGAGTGTATTCGGACGGCTTGACCACCACGGCGTTGCCCATGCGCAATGCCGGGGCGATCTGCCAAACGGTGATCATCATGGGCCAGTTCCACGGCCCGATCGCGCCGACAACGCCGATGGGCCGGTACTGCAGTTCGGCGCGGGTTTCGCCGTCGTCCACCACGGTTTCGGGATCCAAGGCCGTGGCGGCTGTGGCGCGGAGCCACGCTGCGCACGCGCCCACTTCGAAGCGGGCGTTGGGGCCGTTGAGGGGTTTGCCTTGTTCGCGCGAGAGCAGGTGGGCCAGTTCCTCCGCGGAACGTTCGACGGCGTCGGCAGCCTTCATCAGCGCGGCGGATCTGGCGTCGTGGCCCAAGGCAGCCCATGCAGGTTGCGCTGCAATGGCGGCGTCGATGGCAGTTTGAAGGTCCTCGACGGTGTGTACGGGTGCTTCGCCAACAGCCTCGCCAGTGGCAGGGTCAAAGATGGTGCGGCTGTTCTGGTCGGTTGCTGGGGTGATCGAGGCCAGCAGGGCGTCGTAAGTCTCCATGGGAACTCCGCTCGGTAGTGAGTCTTGGCGGCCAGTCAGGCGCGCGGCGATGTTTCAAGTGTGGTCGGCATCACGCGGAGAAGCTTGTCGTTGAACGAACAGCCCTTGACCGGAAGCGAAGGGTTTCTTCCCCGGCGGTCCTGCCGCATAATCGACCCTGTGACTCTTGCCTCCCTTGCAGCCTTCGCCGGCCTCTGCCTGGTCCTCTCGGTGACGCCCGGGCCGGACACATTCCTTGTGCTGCGTATCGCGTTGAACAGACCAAGCGCGGGGGTTGCGGCGGCAGCGGGCTCGGCCGGTGCGGCCATTGTATGGGCGGCCTTGGTGGGCCTGGGCTTGGCAGCTGTCCTGGAGCAGTCGGCGGAGCTTTTCCGTTGGGTCAAGATCGCAGGCGGCCTCTATTTGCTGTACCTGGGCCTGTCCTCCTTGATCAAAACCCGCAGGGCGGCAAAGGCGGTAGGCAGTGAGGACTCCGGCAAAGATGCGCCCCTCGCTTACAGTCGGCTGTCTGCCTTCGGCGCAGGAGCGTTCTCAACGTTGCTCAACCCGAAGGTCGGCCTGTTCTACTTGGCGGTGGTTCCCCAGTTCGTTCCCCACGGTGGCAACACTTTTGTGAACTCACTCATGCTGGGAGCGGTTGAGGCCGTGGTGGCCTTTGCCTATCTCACGATGGTCGCCGTTATCGCTTTCAAGGCGATGCGCTGGCTGAAGCGTCCCAAGGTGAGTACCGCCGTCGAGCGCACCAGCAGTGGCATCATTGCCGGACTTGGCGTGGGAGTGGTTGCTTCCGGCGCCGCGAGCTAGCTACTCCCTAAGCCGCCAGCAGCCTGAGGTAGTTATCCAGCTGGCCTGCCAAATCCCGCGAAAAGTGCTCGTCCGGGGACAGCGCGGCGACGATTTGTGCGCCCAGCATCATGTTCAGCAGGTGGTCGGCGACGGCGGCGTCCCCCACCGGGGTGGCGATCTCTCCGGCTGCCCGGGCTGCTGCGGCATGGCCGGCAATGGTGCCGTGCCACAGCCGCATGGACTGGCTATGCAGGGCGGCCATGTCCGGATCATTGAGCGCCTTTTGCCAGAACGGGATCACAATGCGTGCCTCGTTGACGCGTTCTTCGTCCAGCGGAAGCACCTCCGAGCAGAACGCCCGCAAGGCTGCGACCCCTGAAAGACCCTCCGTGACGGTGGCGATGCGCTGGTTGGTCCGGTTGAAAACGTGCCCGAATGCGGAGGTCAGCAGCTGGTCCTTGGTGGGGAAGTAGGGCTTCAAGGCTCCATTGGCGAACCCTGCCTCCTCCGCGATTTCCCGCAGGGTGGCGCCCTCGATGCCGAGTCTTGCGATGATCCGCCATGTGGCATCGACCAGTTCCAGGCGTCGTTGATCGTGGTCGACAATCTTTGGCACGGTATAGGGCTCCAGGAAAAAATCGGCGGACAGGTCTTGTGACTCATCTTACGTTTTGGTTATTCTCTACAGCAATAGAAAATAAATCCAGACCCTTCGCGGTCGCGGGAAAAGAGGCCACCATGACGCCCACCACCACAGAGACAGCAAGCCAGTACAGCCTGGCCACGGGAGCCGAGATCTCCCAGGTCCAGGCCATCCTGCAAACCGCGGGTCACCTGGGCCCCGAAAAGCGGATCGCTTACTTGGGTTTGGTGGATCCTTCGCGCGGATCTTCGGTCGAAGACCGGCGGTTCCGTGTCTTCATCCACGACATCTCCGGCGGTGCTCCTACGGATGTGCTGGTTTCGGTCACCAGCGGAGAGGTCCTGTCCTCCCTTGAGCTGGACACCAAGGTCTCCGGCGAGCTTCCCGTGCTTGAGGAGGAGTTCGAGGTGGTTGAAACGTTGTTAGCTACCGATGAGCGCTGGTTGGCGGCTTTGGATGCGCGTGGGCTGGACGTGGAAAAGGTCCGGGTAGCACCCCTCTCGGCCGGCGTCTTTGAGTACGACGATGAGCGGGGCCGCCGGATCCTGCGGGGGCTGGCTTTTGTACAGGATTTCCCGGAAGACAGTGCTTGGGCGCATCCGGTGGATGGGTTGGTGGCGTACGTGGATGTGGTCGGGAAGGTAGTCACCCAGGTCATTGACCTCGAGGTGATGCCGATCCCCGCGGAACACGGCAACTACACGGATCCGGAATTGACCGGCCCGCTGCGGGAATCGCAGAAGCCGATCAGCATCACCCAGCCCGAAGGTCCGAGCTTCACCGTGACCGGCGGGAACCATGTGGAGTGGGAAAAGTGGAGCGTGGATGTCGGCTTCGACGTGCGCGAAGGAGTTGTCCTCCACAACCTTGCTTTCCGGGACGGCGAGCGGCTCCGCCCCATCATCAACCGTGCTTCGATCGCCGAAATGGTGGTCCCGTACGGCGATCCCTCACCGATCAGGTCCTGGCAGAACTACTTCGATACCGGAGAATATCTGGTGGGGCAGTACGCCAATTCCCTTGAATTGGGCTGCGACTGCCTGGGGGACATCACCTACCTGAGCCCGGTCATCAGCGATGCATTCGGTAATCCGCGCGAGATCCGTAACGGCATCTGCATGCACGAGGAAGACTGGGGCATCCTCTCCAAGCACTCCGACCTCTGGAGCGGCATCAACTACACCCGCCGTAACCGCCGCCTGGTGATCTCCTTCTTCACCACCATCGGCAACTATGACTACGGCTTCTACTGGTACCTGTACCTGGACGGGACCATCGAATTCGAAGCCAAAGCCACCGGCGTTGTGTTCACATCCGCGTTCCCCGAAGGCGGCTCCGACAACATCTCCCAGCTGGCCCCCGGCTTGGGTGCCCCGTTCCACCAGCACTTGTTCAGTGCACGCTTGGACATGGCGATTGACGGGTTTACCAACCGGGTGGAGGAAGAAGATGTGGTCCGCCAGGCAATGGGGCCGGGCAACAAGCGCGGCAATGCCTTTTCCCGCAAGCGCACTGTCCTGGCCCGGGAATCGGAGGCCGTCCGCGAAGCGGATGCGCGTGTGGGCCGAACGTGGATCATCTCCAACCCGGAATCCCGGAATCGTTTGGGCGAACCGGTTGGGTACAAGCTCCACGCCCATAACCAACCCACGCTCTTGGCCGATCCCGGTTCTTCCATAGCCAAGCGCGCGGCTTTCGCAACCAAGGATCTGTGGGTCACCCGGTATGCGGACGGGGAACGGTACCCCACCGGGGACTTCGTGAACCAGCACGCCGGTGGCGCGGGCCTGCCGGCCTACGTCGCGCAGGATCGCGACATCGACGGCCAGGACATCGTGGTGTGGCATACGTTCGGCCTGACCCACTTCCCGCGCGTGGAGGACTGGCCGATCATGCCCGTTGACACCGTGGGCTTCAGGCTACGCCCGGAAGGTTTTTTCGATCGCAGCCCCGTCTTGGACGTCCCAGCCAACCCATCGGCAAGTTGCCACAACGCTGCGGGTTCCGGTGACGCTGCCGGCTCCGGTGCCGCGGGCCACTGTCACTGACGCGACCATGGAATGACAGGATGACAGCGTTCGCAGGGCGGGTCCGTTCAGCCGGACCCGTCCTGCACACCCGGATCTGTGCGGCGCTCACCGTCGTTTCATGCATGGTGCACCTATGGCTCGCTGCCTCCGGCCACCACGACGCATGGTTGGCCCTTCTTATGGTCGGATTGGCAGCTGTGTGCATCCCTTGCGCGGTCCATATTTGGCGGCACTGCCGGGTCGGCGCCCTGCACCAGGTGACCGCCGCCGCCGTCGTCATGGTGGGGCTTCATGCGTTCCTGCTTCTGGGCGCCGCCGGCGGCGGACACGTCCACGGCGGAAGGCCGGCGTCGACCTTTACCGGTACTGGCGGCACCTCGGATACCGCAGATGCCGCTGGGCTGCTGCTGGTGATCGGCGTGGAAATCACGACGGCGTTGCTCGCCGCCACCCTGGTAGCCCGCCTTCGGCGCCGAACGGCAAAGGCCATCGCGGTTTCCTGAGGGTCAGGACGCGACGGCAGCAGCCTCTTTGGACCGGCTGCGGTACGCCGCCAAGAAGTGGTCGATCCTGCGCACGGCCTCCTCGATGTCGCCCACGGCGGGCAGGATCACGAACCTGAAGTGGTCGGGCGTGGGCCAGTTGAACGCAGTGCCATGGGAGACCAGGATTTTCTGTTCCTGCAGGAGTTGAAGGACGAACTTCTCATCGCTCTCGATCGGGTAGATCTCCGGGTCCAACTTGGGGAACAGGTACATTGCCCCCGCCGCCGGCACGCAAGAAACGCCCGGGATGGCGGTCAGCAACTTCCACGCCAGATCCCGTTGCTCGCGTAGGCGGCCACCGGGACGGATGAGGGCCTCGATGCTTTGGTAACCACCAAGGCACGTCTGGATGGCATGCTGGGCCGGGACGTTGGCGCACAACCTCAGCGAAGCCAGCAACTCCAAGGACTCCCGGTAGGCAGCCGTAGCAGCAAATGGCCCCGTCACGGCAACCCATCCGGCCCGGTATCCGGGCATCCGGTATGCCTTGGACAGGCCACTGTATGTCAGTACACACACGTCAGGGGCCACGGCTGCGGTGTGAATATGGGGTGCGTCGACGTAGCGGATTTTTTCGTAGATCTCATCGGAGAACAGGACCAGATCGTGCTTCCGTGCAAGGGCGGCGAACTGCTCCAGGATGTGCTGCGGGTACACGGCGCCGGTGGGATTGTTTGGGTTGATGATCACGATGCCGCGGGTACGCGGGGTGATTTTCGCTTCGACGTCGGCCATGTCCGGCCACCAGTTCTGCTCCTCATCACAGAGGTAGTGCACGGGCTGCCCGCCGGTGAGCGTCACCGCAGCTGTCCAGAGGGGATAGTCCGGGGCGGGGATGAGGATTTCGTCCCCGTTCTCCATGAAGGCCTGGAGGGTCATGGAAATCAGTTCGCTGACCCCATTGCCCACAAACACGTCTTCGACGCCGATGCTCATGAGTCCGCGTGTTTGGTAGTACTGGGAAATCGCGGTGCGGGCAGAAAAGATACCCTTCGAATCGCTGTACCCCTGTGCGCCGCGAAGGTGATGGATCATGTCCACCACCACCGACTCCGGCGCCTCCAACCCGAAGGGAGCAGTGTCCCCGAGGTTCATCTTGAGGATGCGGTGCCCCTCGGCCTCCATGGCCTTCGCCGCTTGGAGGATGGGCCCACGGAGTTCATAGCGGACGTTCTGGAGTTTGCTGGAGTGCTGCATCGGACGCATGGTTGATCATTTCATGTCAGCGCTCGGCAGGAAAACGCTCCAACGTTTCCTCCCACCACGCCACAGTGACAGCGGCCGCTTCCGTCAGCGGGGTAGGTTCCTGACCCAGGAGCTGCTGGCTTTCGGTGGAATCCATGACGAACGGGCGCTCGAACTGATAGAGCATCTCAGCGAGTTCCCGCATGTCGGTGGAGAAGAGGCCGAGCCCCCGCAGTGCCCAAGCCGGCACCGCGGAAACCTTCGGCGCGGACACGCCGGCTGCTTGCGCGTACGCCGCAGCCATTTCGCGTTGGGTCACCGCGGGCCCGGTAGGCGCATGAAGCACCGAGTTCCAGAGCCCTGGCCGTTGAGCTGCGGCGATCATGGCGGCAGCCAAGTCAGGGACATAGGTGAACGAGTGAGGTTGGTCTGCATTGGCCAGCACTTGGACGGTCTTTCCCCTCAAGACCAACGGCACCATGCGCTCGCCGGCATGGGCCATCCTCACGTACGGCCCAAAGAAGTCACCCGCCACTACGCTCACAGTATCCGCAGCGTGCGCTTCGCGCGCTTTCAGCAGTTCGGTCCGGATGCCACGTTTGCCTCCCGTTGCTTCGCGCGGGCCTGCCTCCTTCATCACGTGATCAGGCTCGCTATACGAGTACAGGCTTTCGGGGAAAACGACGACGGCGCCCGCAGCTTTGGCCGCCGTCATCACCACTTGTTCGGCCCGGGGGAGTTCGGCACGCCAGGCTGCGGCACGGTAGGCGGAGCCGTGGATGCAGTGAAACACGGCAGCGGCACCTTCCAGTGCTGGTGCCAACTGTGACGGATCGGAGACGTCTACCCGCATCCTCTGGATCAAAGGATGATCAGGTCCGCTGCCGGAGCGCGTCAGCACGCGCACCTCATGTCCTTGCTGCGCCAACTGCTCGGCGATGGTGTATCCGACTGGCCCTGCTCCGGTGACGACGTACATGGTGTGGCCTTCCTAAGGGGGATGATCGTAGCGAGAGCACTGCTCTCTGAAATCAGAATGCCTCTGCGTTGCTTGAAAGTCAAGAGCAGTGCTCTCCTTTGTTGACACTGCTCTCGGTTCTCGGCAGGCTGGGTTGATGACGATCGCTGATTCGAAAGCCAAGCCGCCCACCCCCCGCGAGCGGGCGCGTTCCCAGATGGTCGCGGATATCGTTCGGCTTGGCCGTGAGCATTTGGCCCGGCACGGTGCGGCCGCGCTTTCCCTTCGTGCCGTGGCCCGCGATGTGGGTGTGGTTTCTTCGGCGGTCTATCGCTACGTGGAGAGCCGGGATGAACTCCTGACGCTCTTGCTGATCGATGGCTACAACGAGCTCGGCGACCATGTGGATGCTGCGGTCGACGCGATTCCCGAAACTGACTACGCAGGTCGATTCAAAGCGCTGGGCTTGGCGGTCCGCACTTGGGCCCTGCGCGAACCGGCCAGTTACGCCTTGCTTTTCGGCAGTCCCGTGCCCGGCTACCAAGCGCCAGGGGAGCGCACTACGGTCCCAGGGACCCGTGTCATCCTCCGGCTTGTCGGCATCCTCGACGCCGCCTACCGGTCAGGCGCGCTGGCACCCCAGCACGGTCCCGCCGTCGTAATTCCACCCGGTCTCGCCGCCGATATGGAGGCCGTGAGGGCGGAGCTGGGACTTGCTGCCGACGATGAGTTCCTGGCGCGCGGCGTGCTGGTGTGGACCTCGTTGTTTGGAGCTGTCAGCTTTGAAGTCTTCGGCCAGTACGGCGCGGACACTTTCGTCGCTCGCGAAGAGTTGTTCGAGCATCATCTGAGCGTGCTTCAAGGACTCGCTGGGCTCTGTGAGGGCCATTGAGTAGGCGGTTATCCGAGTTCACCGTAGGCGAAACAGCATCCAAATCGCCGTGTTTCCGCGGGATTGCGCAGCGCGGAAAGCAAAGTTGAGCGTACTTCACTCAACTTTGGATTGACTTTGCCTTCAGCCTGAGTACAGTTGAGTCCAGAACGCTCAACTAGCCGATTGTTGAGTGGGCTCCCGATGATGCTCCGCCCTGCGGACCGCCGTCGAGCGCAATCGCCAACATCGGCCATTGAAAGGAAACAAGATATGTCACGTGCAGTAGGTATCGACCTCGGGACCACCAACTCCGTGGTCGCAGTTCTCGAAGGTGGCGAGCCCACCGTCATCGCCAACGCAGAAGGCGGCCGCACCACGCCGTCGGTCGTTGCGTTCTCCAAGTCCGGTGAAGTCCTGGTTGGCGAGATCGCCAAGCGCCAGGCCGTCAACAACATCGACCGCACCATCGCTTCGGTCAAGCGCCACATGGGCACCGACTGGACCGTCGCCGTCGATGACAAGAAGTACACGCCGCAGGAAATCTCCGCGCGTATCCTCATGAAGCTCAAGAACGACGCCGAGAGCTACTTGGGCGAAAAGGTCACCGACGCAGTGATCACCGTTCCGGCCTACTTCAACGACGCCGAGCGCCAGTCCACCAAGGAAGCCGGCGAAATCGCGGGCCTCAACGTGCTCCGCATCGTCAACGAGCCCACCGCGGCTGCACTGGCTTACGGCCTGGACAAGGGCAAGGAAGACGAACTCATCCTGGTCTTCGACCTCGGTGGCGGAACCTTCGACGTCTCCCTCCTCGAGGTTGGCAAGGACGAAGACAACTTCTCCACCATCCAGGTCCGCGCAACCGCCGGTGACAACCGCCTCGGTGGCGACGACTGGGACAACCGCGTCGTCGAGTGGCTCCTGAGCCAGCTCAAGGTCAAGGGCATCGACCTTTCCAAGGACAAGATTGCCCTCCAGCGTCTGCGTGAAGCTGCGGAGCAGGCCAAGAAGGAACTGTCCTCCTCCACCAGCACCAACATCTCCCTCCAGTACCTCTCCGTCACCCCTGACGGCCCGGTCCACTTGGATGAGCAGCTGACCCGCGCCAAGTTCCAGGACCTCACCAAGGACCTGCTGGACCGCACCAAGAAGCCGTTCCACGACGTCATCGCTGAAGCCGGCATCAAGGTTTCCGATATCGACCACATCGTGCTCGTTGGTGGTTCCACCCGCATGCCTGCCGTTTCCGAGCTCGTCAAGGAACTCGCCGGCGGCAAGGAGCCCAACAAGGGCGTCAACCCGGATGAAGTTGTGGCCGTCGGTGCTGCCCTGCAGGCCGGTGTCCTCAAGGGTGAGCGCAAGGACGTCCTCCTCATTGACGTCACCCCGCTGTCCCTTGGCATCGAAACCAAGGGTGGCGTCATGACGCACCTCATCGAGCGCAACACCGCAATCCCCACCAAGCGCTCCGAGACCTTCACCACCGCTGACGACAACCAGCCGTCCGTGGCCATCCAGGTCTTCCAGGGCGAGCGTGAATTCACCCGCGACAACAAGCCGCTGGGCACGTTCGAACTGACCGGTATCGCTCCGGCACCGCGTGGCGTCCCGCAGGTCGAGGTCACCTTCGACATCGACGCCAACGGCATCGTGCACGTCTCCGCCAAGGACAAGGGCACCGGCAAGGAACAGTCCATGACCATCACCGGTGGAACCGCGCTGTCCAAGGACGACATTGACCGCATGGTCCGTGAAGCCGAAGAGCACGCCGCCGAGGACAAGGCCCGCCGCGAAGCTACGGACACCCGTAACTCCGCAGAGCAGCTCGCTTACTCCGTGGACAAGCTCATCGCCGACAACGACGACAAGCTGCCCGAAGAGGTCAAGACCGAGGTCAAGGCCGACGTCGACTCGCTCAAGTCCGCGCTGGAAGGCACTGACGACGCCGCTGTGAAGACCGCGTTCGAGAAGCTGCAGGCTTCCCAGACCAAGCTCGGCGAAGCCATCTACTCGCAGGCCTCCGCAGCTGATGCTCCGGGTGCAGGTGCCGAAGGCGCTCCCGCCGGTGGTGCAGGCGCAGGTTCGTCCGATGAGGACATCGTCGACGCCGAAATCATCGACGAAGACGAAGCGAAGAAGTAGCCATGCCTCACCACGGCAACGAAGAAGAGCACTCCGAGGGCAACGAGCCGCGCAAGCCCGTTATCCGGGACAACCGCAAGGTTGACCCGGAGACCGGGGCGGCCCGCCACCCTGACAACGAAGCTGGCGCTCCGGCCCAAGGCAATGCCGCTCCCACGGATGGCGACGCTCTGTCCCAGGCTGAGGAAATCCTCAACGGGGTAGAGGTGCCGGCCGAGGAATCGGTGGCCCCTGGCGCCGCCGCTGAAGCCCAGGCAGCGGAGCTCCGCAACGACCTCCTTCGCCTTCAGGCTGAGTACGTCAACTACCGCAAGCGCGTGGAACGCGACCGCGCCGTCGCAGGGGAAATGGCCGTCATCGGCGTCCTGAACTCCCTGCTCCCGGTGCTGGACGACGTCGACGCTGCTCGCCAGCACGGTGACCTCGAGGGCGGCCCCTTCGCCGCCATCGCCACCAAGCTGGAGAACGCGCTGAAGACGTACGGCTTGGAGCGTATCTCGGAAACGGGCGTCGAGTTTGACCCCACCATCCATGAGGCGCTCATCCAGCAGCCCGGCGAGGACATTCAGGTTGACACCGTCAGCCAGGTGCTGCGCTCCGGATACCGCTCTGGCGAACGTGTGCTGCGGGCAGCCCAAGTGATCGTGGCTGTCCCGGCGTAACACTCCGCGAGATGGCAGTTTGTGGCAGTGTTTTTCTGAAGCTCTGCTGAAACATTGGCATGAACTGCCATCTCGTTCCCCGACGAAAGGAAACGCTCTTGGCCAGCCAGGACTGGGTTGAAAAGGATTTTTACGCGATCCTTGGTGTTGCCAAGGACGCGTCCGACGCGGATATCAAGAAGGCTTACCGCAAGCTCGCACGGCAGTACCATCCGGATACCAATGCCGGGGATGCGGCCGCTGAGAAGAAGTTCAAGGACATTTCGGAGGCGTACTCCGTGTTGTCCAGCCCAGAGGATCGGCAGCAGTATGACGCCATCCGTGCCATGGGCGGCGCAAGGTTCGCTCCCGGTGCCGGTGGCCGCGGAACCCCTGGTGGCAACGGTGGGTTTGAGGACTTGTTCGGTGGTCTGTTCGGCGGTGGGCCTGGTGCCCGGCAGCCCGCCGGTGGCGGCCTCCCTCCAGAATTTGCCGACCTGTTCGGCGGGGGCTTTGGCGGAGGCCAGACCGGATTCCAGCGGACGCCGCAGAAGGGCTCCGACCGGACAGCGACCACGTCCATCTCTTTTGCCGGTTCCATCCACGGCACCACGGTGAGCCTGCGCGAAAGCAACGGCAACGTGATTGACGTCAAGATCCCGGCCGGAATCAAGGACGGCCAGAAAGTCCGTCAGCGCGGCAAGGGCAACGCCGGACCTGCGGGTAACGGTGACCTCATCATCACCGTGAGCGTCAAGCCGCACGAGTTCTTCCAGCGCGACGGCGACAACATCAGGATCCACGTACCCGTCACGTTCGGCGAAGCTGCACTCGGCGCGACCATTGAGGTGCCCACGCTCGACGGCGATACCGTCAAGGTGCGCGTCCCGGCGGGAACGCCGTCCGGACGTACCCTGCGGGTCAAGGGTCGCGGCGTGAAGACACCCAAGGCGACAGGCGACCTGCTAGTGACCATCGACGTCGCAGTTCCTCAAAACCTTAATAAAGAAGCGGAAGAAGCCGTCAAGGCGTTTGCCGCGGCAACCACCGACGCCGACCCGCGTCGCGACCTGGCCGCGAAGGCCCGGTTATAGGGAGCAGGCATGGGCATCGACGTCAATCAGCCGATCTTCGTGATCTCCGTGGCTGCTGAGCTTGCGGACATGCATCCGCAGACGTTGCGCCAGTACGACCGGCTGGGCATCGTCTCGCCCAGCCGTGCGCCCGGAAAGTCCCGCCGCTACTCCCAAAACGATGTCAACAAGCTGCGGGAGGTCCAGCGCCTCTCGCAGTCCGGCGTCTCACTCGAGGGCATCAAGCGGATACTCGACCTTGAAAATCAAGTGGCGGCGTTGCAGTACCGGGTGACCGAACTCCAGGAAGAACTGTCCCGCCGCCGGTCCCCGATAGACGCACGCATCTTCGCGGCCGGAGCAGCAGGCGACGTCGTGAGCTTGGCGCGCGGCCAGCGACCCCGCGCGAGGTCCCAGGCTGTTGTGGTGTGGAAGCCGCGGCCGGGCGAGAAGTTGTAGCCCTCTCCTCTTGCCTCTACAACGGCAACGTCCTGTCCCACCTCACGACAACCACTGCGCCACCGCCCTCGGTCCGGTCCACCTTGGTGACGATTTGGGATTCGGGTGCGCCCATGTCCCTTACTTGCTGCCGGTAGTCCTCAACGCTGCCCACCAAGGACTCGTCTGTCCACTCACCTGGCCGCATCCTGATGGAAATCTCCACGGGCTCCGTGCTGGGGACGAGGAGTTCCTCCGGTTGGGCGGCGTCGCCGGTGGTACTTGCCACGGGCGTGGCGGTGGCGGGGGATGCTCCATCCCTTTCCAACCTCGGGCGCACGGCGGGCCGGGGCTCTCCGGGAGGAACCATCATCCGCATGGCAAACATCACGCAGGCAGCCCCGGACAAGAGTCCTACGGCCACCAGCAATGTCGTGCCTACGGGACCGCGTTTGGAAGTGCTGGGAACCTCGGGGACAGCAACGGCAGTGGCTGTTATGAGGGGGATGCGCTGTGCCATGGAGTGATTCAACTTTCCGTAGGGTGTTTTTTCGTCCGTGTTCCCGGCCGCCCTTGGCGAGGTGAGCCAGAGGTAGATCCAGCCCAATTCAGTGACTGCATCCACCAAGTACATCCTGCTGATTCTTCTCGGTGGGGCGTAGATGAGGTCCACGGCCGCCAATGTTGCCGCCGTGCCGATCCCTATCATTCGTGCCTGCGCTTGGCCGTGTTCTGAGCTGCCGGAACGTGCTTGGGCTGCCCCGTTGGTCACCATGAGCCCCGCGACGGTCCTGACGAGCCACTTATCTTTTTTAGGCCCAAAGATCGCCTCGAAGCTCCTCATGTGAACCAAGGGCCACAGCCCATTCACCACGTTGAACGAGCCCTGCAGGCGGGCCAGGCTTTTTCGGTCCATCTTCCCTCCTAGCGTTCCGACGGCGTGGCTGGCGAGCGTCCTTCAATCGTAAGCATGCTTAGCAGCCTATGTAAGGGGTGAGGGGCGCGAGTTCGTGATTCCGCTCTACTGCCTGTGGCCAGACGGACGGAAGGAGCAGATAATGGAGTCATAGCACGGCAAGCAGCGCCCGTGCTGTTGGCTTATGCACCGACGCGACGTTTGCGTCCCTGCTCGCGTGGTGAGTGAGGAAACCCGATGCCGTTGTCGGAGGAAGAACGAAGGACCCTTGAGAGGTTGGAGCGGGATCTCGCTGCTTCGGATCCCGAACTCGCCTTCGAGTTGCAGTCCGGCCGCCCGCGGGGTGCAACAACGCGGAGGATCCTCGGCGCGCTTGCCGTCGTTGTCGGTTTTGGCCTGGTCATCGCGGGAATAGCTACCCAACTGGTCATTCTGGGCGTACTCGGTTTCCTCCTCGCCAGCGCCGGGGCCTACTGGCTCTTCTCGGGGACCTCGCTGCGACGTCGGCTTCGTCGGCGCGGCGAACAGCCGTCCCCCTGAGCCCGCTCTAACGGGGCTTAGGCTCTCCGAACGGCATCACCATTCGCCAGGCATACACAGCAGAAGCACCAACAATTAAGCCGGCGACGGCGGCTAGCCACCCTCCGCGACGGACACTGTTACGGGGCGAGTACCCCATCCGCGTCTTTCGGCTTAGTGCCACTGTCGCTTCTTTCACGGCCTTCGCGGCAGTGCGTTGAGCCTGCTTGGCCGCCTTCTTCTTGCCGGTCAGGGTCAGGACAACTCCGTAAACCACTGATGGAACATCGGCATGGTTGATCCGGGTCAACGCCCACCGCACCACTGCATTAGCCTGCGCCGAGGAGCCCTCCGCCGTACGTCCCACCCACTCCCGCGCGAGCTCTTGAACGGCCGGAACGATGCTCTGGGCCCGGCCTACCTGGGCCTGCGTCCTCTTCACGTTGAACTTGTTCATCCGGACTCTGTTCATCGTTAAACCCCTCATCAAAAGTTGCCCCCGTTTGCCAGCGTACGCTGGAGCCGAAGCCTTCAACAGACCGGAGCCTTCAACAGGCCGACCTTCAACAGATACGAGCCAGCGCGCCTCCTGTGAACTTGTCAGGCCGGAAGAATCGATGCCAGTTCCACGGGGTTGTCCAGACCTGCCCACCGGCCGTTCAGCGCGAGCTCGCCCTGGGGCTCGGATGCTGCCGCAAAGTTGGCAGTAACGTCCGCTGTTGCATCGAGGACCCGGGCGACTTTCAGCCTGAAGGTACCCGCGTCAATGATCGTTACATCCTGCCCTGACACCGGCGCCGAAGCGCTTAAGGGGGGAAGGTCGCCGTCGAGCGTCCCGGTTCCCTTCACGGTGACCGTGCTGGGCCGTGGCTCGGTCTCGCCGTCGACGTACTGCTCTGCTTCTCCCTGCCCGGTGAGAATGGCCGCGGCGAGGGCTTTGATATATACGGGGTCTGCGCAGGCGTCGTACACCCAGCGCTTCCCCAAGACGGAGTGGTCCATAGTGCCGATGAGCCAATCACCGGCTCCGGCCAGCTCGTACCCGCGGTAGCTAAGGGGGACCTGGTAGAAGTGGCCGCCACTGGTGACGACGTGCGTCTCGAGGCCCACCTCGCCGGCCGGGTCATCAAAGCGGTAGGCCCCCACGAGTTCAGCAGCGCCTTCCTTGATGAACCAGGGCTGCGCTGGCAGGTAACCGGCAATGAGTTCGAGCTTGGACGGGGACAAGGTTGCCTTGTGGATGATCGCCATATGCCCAAGCCTAGGCCAGCGACGCAGGGACGCGAACAGCGGCCGATGCGTGGCCTTGCCCCGGCTCTGATTAGAATCTAAGGGACGTCGACCATCGAGGGAATCATGAAGAAACTCACCACTGTCCTGATCGCTGCCGGGCTGCTTGCCACGGCCTCCGCTTGCTCCGCACCGCAGCTGACAACGGCGGAAACCTGTGACCGCGTAGGCGTCGCCGTATCCAGCCTTTCCAGCAACTCCGGCAAGACTGCCACCGCGCGCGTGGCAAACGCCGTACGCCCCATCGAATCGGTCGCTTCCGATGAGATGAAGTCCGTGGTCACGGCCATCGTGGACTACTCCGATGAAGCCTCCAAAGCGAACCCGGATGAGAACAAGATGGGCACCCTGTCAGCCGCCTACCAGGCCGCAGGAACAAAGTACGGCCAGCTCTGCGCCGCTAAGTAACGCCTAAAGAAGTACTGCTGGAGCGTCTGCCGGGGGAGACACGGCCATGATCGTCGGTTCATGGCCGGTCCCGGTGGCTTCCAGTAGGCTCGCCGGATGATCGAAAATGACGTGCACGCGCGCCTGCTCGCCGCCTATGACGAGCAACTCCGAACGGATGCAGAGGCGTCTGGTGCGATCAACGTCGCTGTCCATGGGCCCCTCCTGCTTGTCACGTTCGCGGGCGGGAACGGCTTCGTGACCTATAGGAATTTGGGCGGCGCGGACGTTGACGCTGTTCGTCAACTGGTCACCGCCGCTATCGAGTACTACAGGGCAGACACCGCCGTCACCCGCGTGGAATGGAAAACGCGAGGGCACGACCGGACTCCTGGGTTGCCTGAGGCCCTTCAGGAGAACGGCTTCGTCCCCGATCCGCCCGAATCGATCATGATCGGCCAAGCGGAGCTGCTTAGCCGCCCTGTTGCCCTTCCCGACGGCGTGACGTTGCGCCAGGTGACTGACGAGGCCGATGTTCTTGCCATGTGTGCGATGCAAGCCGAGGTGTTTGGCGATCCGACCTCGGACCACATAGCCGGCGCGCTGCTGCGACGACTCTCGCTGGATGACGGAATGGAGCTGTGGGTCGCAGAGGCGGACGGCCGGATAGTCAGCGCCGGACGCTTGGAGCCGGTTCAAGGGACCACCTTCGCCGGAATCTGGGGCGGGGCTACGCGCCCGGAATGGCGTGGACGTGGCATTTATCGAGCGCTGACCGCCCGCCGCGCCCAGTCAGCGCTCAGCATGGGAAAGACGTTCATCCACAGCGATTCCACCGAGTTCTCCAGGCCCATTCTGGAGCGTTCGGGACTGGTGAAAGTCTCGACGACGACGCCGTACCGCTGGGTACGGCAAACGCCACCGGGTGATTGACCCCGATGGCGTTTGCAGGCGCTGCAGCTGAAGTGAAGCTCAGCAGCGTGGAGCGGGCCTCCTAGTTCTTTGAGTCCCGGTTTCCACGGTTGTCAGAGTTTTTTCCGTCGTTGTGATCGTCTCCGGAGTTGGTGGAGGACACCACCGCGCCGCTCTGCTCGTTCAGCAGGACTTTGTCCTTGCGCTCCTTGTCGAAGTTGAACATCGCGTTCACCGAGCCGGCAGTTGCGTCGGCAGAGCCGTCACCAATCTGGCCGGTGTGCCAGTTGTCCTCGATGAATCGAAGGATGGAGGCCTGGTCGGTCTCGGTGTGGTCCACGAAATTCTTCTTCGAGTACGGGGAGATGACTACCAGCGGCTGGCGGGGGCCGGGGCCACAGCGGTCAGCGTAGTTGCCCGCCATCGGGACACCGGCCGATGCGGCACTTTGGCACCACGCGGCGTCGTCCGATGTGTTCGAGGAGTTCTTCACCTTGGCGGCGACATGGTCGTACCAGCCGTCGGAATCGTCGTAGGCAAGCACAACCGCAGTGTCCTCCCAGTTCTTGGACTTCTGGATTGCGTTCACGGTGTTGGTCACGAACTTTTGTTCATCGAGCGGGTCGGAGTAACCGGCATGCCCGTCCTGGGACATGCCTCCCTTGAGGAACGACACAGCCGGCAGGTTGTCAGTGTTGACCACTTTGTTGAAGTCGGTGAGGTCGTACTGGTGGTTGGCCTGGCCGTTGTGGCCGATTTCGGCATCGGATGCCGGGGCCAAGTGGTGCGGGTTCGCCGTGGAAGCGTAGTACTGGAACGGCTGGTGGTGCGGCGAGTAGTCGACGACGCTCGCGCCTGCAACGTTCGTGTGGGTGGACAGGCACGACGCCGGAGAAGTTGCCGTAGCGGCGGTGGTGGGGGCGAAACCGCCCTGGAACCAGCCCCACGATGTGCCCTTGGCATTGAGCAAGTCACCGATGTTCTTACCCGTCATGCCGGCGAGGTTGCCGGGCTTGGGGTTGGTGTGGCTGCTGTTGGAGCAGTCGTCATAGACGGGATCGGGATCGTTGATGACGGTGCCGACGCCGTTGGCATCCGGTTGGCGGACTGCGCTGGACCCGCTGGCCGGGGTAGCTACGGGCTGCCCTGCAGGCGTGTATTCCTTGACGCCGTGGGTCTGCCCTGAAATCAGGTTCAACGCGCCAGGGGTTGACGGGCCGAAGACGGTGCTGAAGTGGTTGTCACTCATGGAGTAGTTCTGGGCGTAGTTCCAGATGCCCGTGACGGTGTTTCCGTCGTAGTAATCCATGGTGAGCCCGGGGCGGCCATATTGGTTGACCCCGCACGCATCGCGGCTGGTGAAGGGGACCAACATGTCCATTGCGCCGCCGTTGTACGCTTTTTGCTCTGCTGTGTACCCATGGTCCTGGTCGCAAGTGACAGCCTGCATGGGTGAAAGACGGGCAGGCTGGACCGAGTTGGGGTTCTTCGGTGCCAGCAGTCCGGCGTTGGCCAAGGTGTTGATGTCCTTGGGGGTGTTTTTGGCGGCCGTGAAAGCGGTGGCCGGCGCGCCGGTACCCTGCTGGGTTTCGCCCGGGACGTTGGCGGCTTGGGGGTATGTGGCGAAGTAGTGGTCGAAAGAAACGTTCTCTTGGAAAATCACCACCACGTGCTTGATGGGCGTTGCAGTCCCGCCGTGGTTTTCACCGGCGACGGCGGGGCCCGCGCCCATCGCCACCAGGCCGGCGGTCAAAGCCGAAGCGGCTAATGCAGTGGCTCCTGCCGCGGCGGCTATCCGGTTCCGCGTAAGTGCTTGTACTGGCATGCGATGTCCAATCATTCTTGTCGTGACCCGAGAGTTGGGGTGATGTGGCCTCCGCGACGTTACGCGCCAGCCATTAACCCACTGGGACCCTGGAGTGAACAAAAGGTTGCCGTGGCCGGAAGCAGTAATCTAAAGCGGTCATCGCCGGACAAAAAACCTGTTGAAGGAGATCGCTATGACCACTGTTGCAGTACTAGGTGCAGGTGCCCTTGGAGGAGCCATGGCTGTCCATTTGGCCGAGGGAGGTTATGACGTTCGCTTGTGGAACCGAACCGCGGCGAGGGCGGAGGATGTGGCCGCAGGGTCGGACAAAGTCACAGCCGTCCCCACCGTTGCGGAGGCCGCAGCGGACGCCGACGTCGTGCTGACCGTCCTGCGCGACGGGCCCGCGGTGGTGTCCATTGCCGAAGAGATGCTCCAGGCCATGCGGCCGGAAGCCATCTGGGTCCAGGTCAGCACGGTAGGACCCGTCATGGCCCAAAGCCTCCGGGAGTCAGCGGCCAGCCACGGTATTGGCTTCCTCGATGCACCGGTTTCCGGAAGCACACCCCAAGCCAGCCAGGGTGCGCTGCTGTGGCTTGTCTCCGGCCAGGACCACGCTGTGGACGTCGCGCGCCCCGTCCTGGAGAGGCTGGGTAAGGAAGTACGGGTTGTGGGCGGGGATCTGGAGGCCAGCGCTCTCAAACTGGCCGTGAACACATGGCTGGCAGCATCCACAGTGGCAATCGCCGATGTCCTGAAAGTGTGCGATGCCTTGGGTGTCGCGCACGAGGAGATGGTCACAACGCTCCAAGCAACGCCCTTGGCAATGCCTTTCGCCTTCGCCAAGATCGATCTGATGGAGAAGCGGGAATATCCCGCAGGCTTCGCCGTCGACCTCGCACTCAAGGACGTGGACCTGACCTTGGCCGACGGCAAACTGGACTTGCCGTTCCTGGAAGCAGTGCAGGAACGCCTGAAGGCGGCCATCAGCGCAGGTCACGGCCGGGACGACGTCGCGGCGGTGTACGAAGGGTAAGGAAGAACCCGTACGCTGGGACCTACTCCGCGAACAGTGCCGCCAAGTCGTCCGCCGTCAACGATCCACCGGCCATCGCGTCGCCTTCCATCACGTCCGCGAACAGCTGGGATTTCTTGGCCTTCAACGCCATGACCTTCTCTTCGATGGTGTCTTTCGCTACCAGCCGGTACACCATGACGTTCCGGTCTTGGCCTATGCGGTGGGTCCGGTCCACGGCCTGAGCCTCCGACGCCGGGTTCCACCAAGGATCGAGCAGGAACACATAATCAGCCTCGGTCAGGTTGAGTCCGAAGCCGCCGGCCTTCAGCGAAATCAGGAACACCGGAGCCGTGCCGTTCTTGAACTCGCTCACCACATCGCCGCGGTTCCGCGTGGAGCCATCGAGATAGCAATACTCCACCCCTTCAGCGTCCAAACGGTCGCGGACTTTGCCCAGGAAACCGGTGAACTGGCTGAATATCAGTGTCCGGTGGCCCTCGGAGATGACGTCTTCGAGTTGCTCGAACAGCACGTCCAGCTTTGAGGATCGAACGCCGGAGAGCGATGAATCCACCAATGACGGGTCAAGGCTCAACTGCCGGAGCAACGTCAACGACTGGAAAATCGTGAAGCGGTTCTTGTTGACGTCGTCAATGAGGCCCAGGATTTTCTGCCGTTCGCGCTGCAAGTGGGTCTGGTAGACCTTCTGGTGCCGTGGGTTGAGCACCACTTCAAGTACTTGCTCCTGCTTGGGCGGCAGGTCCTTGATGACTTGCTCTTTAGTGCGGCGCATCATCAGCGGACGGACCCGACGCCGGAGCTTACCCAGCTGCGCGGAGTCCCCGTTCTTCTCCACGGGCTTTTGGTAGTTCTCCGCGAAACGCTTGGGGCTTGGGAACAGGCCCGGCGCCACAATTGAGGTCAGCGCCCAGAACTCCATCAGGTTGTTCTCCAGCGGCGTGCCGGTGATGGCCAGCTTGAAGCGGGCCGGCAGCTTGCGGGCACACTGGTACGCCTTGGACTGGTGGTTCTTCACGAACTGCGCCTCGTCCAGCATCAGCCCGGCCCACTGGAAGGACGCGTAGGCATCGTAATCAATGCGGAACAAGGCATAGGAGGTAATGACGACGTCGGCACCGGCCAACGCTTCCGCCGGCGCCAGGCCGCTCTTGGCGAAAGTTTCCCCAACGGTCCGCACCACGAGTCCCGGCGCGAACCGCTCCGTCTCCAGCGCCCAGTTGCTGACGACACTGGTGGGCGCCACCACGAGGAAAGGAGCCCGCGGCGGTACTTCCGCAGCATCCTTCGCAGCATCCTCCGCTGCCAGATCCTTCGCGGCGCACATCAGCGCGATCGCCTGGACCGTCTTACCAAGGCCCATGTCATCGGCCAGCACGCCGCCGAGGCTGTGCTTGTACAGGAAGCTGAGCCAGTTGAACCCTTCCAGCTGGTACGGACGCAGCTCAGCGTTCAGTCCCGCCGGCAGCGGCAGCCCGGTCACGCCGTCGTCGAGCAATCCACCCACGGCCTCCCGCCACGCGGCAGCCTGCTCGTCAACGATGCCGAGCTGCGCGAGCTCGTCCCAGAGCCCGGCCTGGAAGCGGCTGATCTGCAGGGTTCCGTCCTTGTTGTCCGGGTTGTCCTGCAGGGACCGGGCCTCGTCGATAAGGGCCCGCAGCTGGTGGAGTTCGGGGAGGTCGAGCGAGAAGTAGGCACCACTGGGCAGCAGCATGCGGGTCTGGCCGGCGGCGAGGGCCGAGAAGACCGCAGCGAAAGAGACGGGTTCGCCTTCGAGGGTGATCACAATGCCGAGATCGAACCAGTCACCGCTGGCCGTTTCCTTGGTGGAAATCGACACGACGGGAGCTTCTTCGGCCTCTCGGTAGTCAGCGATGTCGCCGGAGGTTTCCACCACGACGTTGGGCAGGTCCTTGAGCGCGGGCAGCACCTCCTCCGTGAACGCCAGCGTGTCCAAGCCGCTCAGTTCTGCCGACGCCGCCAACCGCGGAGCGCCCCAGCCGCCAGTGGACGATTCCGCCAACGCGGACACCACATCCCACGGCCGCCCGAGGGACTCCAAGATGCGCTCTTCCTCGGGGTCGTCACGGTACCCGCGATCATCCGGGTGGCGCCAGAGTGGCTGAGCCGTGACGAGCGTGCCGGACTTGTAGTGCCACTCCCAGTGCAGCCGGACTTTGTGGTCGTTGCCGTAATTCGCGAGGAGGGACAGCGTGGGAAGGGCAAGGGTAGGCAGCTCCACGGAGTCATCCGCAGCCTGCACGGCCGTGGACTGCCGCAGCTTCGGGTAGAACGAGGTCAGGAACCGGCCCTCGTCCTCCGCCGGAATCTGAAGCGTTTGGCCGTCGGTCACGAATTCCAGCAACTCATCGGTGATGCCACCCTCGATCGGGGCAAGGGTGATGAGGTTGTTCAGCTGCGGGACACCGGGCAGCGATTCGCCGCCATGGGTGAAGAAGATGCCGTTGGCAGGCTTACCGAGGAAGCCCACGGTTCCCGCATCAATCGAGTGGCCGCTAACGGTGATCGACGGCGCGAGCTGCAGGCCGCCGTCGTGCGTTGTGTTGCTGGCCGGGTCGGTCGCCTCGGTGCCCACCCGCGCCAGGCTAAGTCCGACGACGGCGGGTTGGGTCTCGACGCGGACAGGCTCGCTACCAGCCGAGTGGATGAGGGGGATGCCGGCTTTGGTGGCGTCGGCGAGTAATGTCCAGAGGTTCTTGGCCGCAAAGTCGTTCAGGCTCAACCACATGGCGCCCGATGGTTGCTGGCGTCCGTTGCTGGAGCCGTGGGCGGCGAGGAATGTTTGGAGCCATTCGACCTGGACCTCGTTGAATTCGCGCCGGAAGCTGATGTAGGTCAAGTTGTTCCACGAGACATCGCCGCGAATCCATTTACCTTTGGCGCCCATCATCACGGGACGGGCCTTGAGTTGCCGGACGCTGCGCATGGGGTCCCGGCGGCCTGTGTAGGAGAAGTGGGCGGCCGGCTCTTCAACCTCGAACTGAAGGGCCAGCTGGATTCCTGCCGCGCTTGGGGCAGCAGTGGGCTTGGTGATCAACCTGTTGAGGGCCTGTTCCCAAGCGGGACGTGCAGTGGCGTTGCGCTGGGGCCGTGCGGTTTGGACTCCCGGAGCCTGGGATAGAAGTTGCGCCCGAATAGTGGGATGGTCTTCGGCGGTGAACAGCAGGGCCGCCACGTGCTTGCAATCCTTGCGGACCGGGCAGCTGCAAATACCTACCGTGCAGCTCCAGCCGCTGGGCTTGCGGACCAATTTTGCCGACGTCGAATATGGCTGGGGACCGCTGCCGCGGACTTTGCCGAGCAGGAGGCCGGTGCCCGCATCGAACGTGACCCCGGTGACCCGGCTTCCCATGGCATAGGCCAGTCCGGCCGCGAGGGAGCGGTCGTTGATAGCAGGAGTCTGTATGGCCAGTTCCCAGGTTTCGTCTGTGTGGGACGGCATGCGTCGGGCTACTTTCGGCAGGAGGTTATCTGTTCAATCTTAGTCAGCCCCGGACGGCCCCCAAACTTCGCCCACCATTAACCCCAACCTCGTTTGCCGCGCCACTGCCCCGCGTACGTTGAAAGTGTCCGGAGCACCATGAGCTTTTAGCAGTGAGGATTTCCCATGACTACCAACCAGTACCCCGTCGTCCTGAGCAAGGCCAGCCTTGAAGCCGGCAACGCGGAGGTTGTGGACTCCAACGTCACCGTGGTGAACGGGATGTACCAGGAACTCCTCAACAGTGACGAAATCGCTCCAGCGGCGCTGAACAGCTACTTCGTGGACTTCTACTTAACGCAGGCCCTGTCCGGTGGGTTCGCGCAGTACGTCTTCACCGCACCCGAACGGGAAGAAGTAGATGCTTTCGTAAGGACCGGTTTGGAAGGCATGGGCGCAACGCGGCACTTGGACCTGTTCAACCGGACTGCCGCCGCCTTCGACGCGCTGAGCGAGGACGAAGCTGAGGCCTATCTAGACGGCGAACTGGACGAGTCGGAGACGCCGGTTGCCGGCGTCGTGCTGCTTGATGAGCTGGACGGTGAGTTCGAAGGCCTGTTGGAGGAAGAGGACATCATCGACCTCAACGCCGCCTACCTTCGTGGCCAGTCCGAGCTTCTGGTTCTTACTGACGAAGAGATCGAAGCGCACATCGCCGAACGGGTTGCACAGATACCGGACCTCGCCGAGCGCCAAGCCGAAGCGGACGAGGAAGCCCTCGCCAGCGCCCCCGAGTTCGAGGTGATCATCCGTGAACTGTGCGATGTGGCTGGCTACGCCTTGGAAAAGATCACCATGGGTGACCCGAACTACGACCACGACGGCGTGACCACCCTCGCCTGGCATTTCTCCACCGACCACGGCGACTACATCATGGTGGAAGAGGACGAGGAAGCCTTCATGATCCACCCGGAGACCAAGGAGATCATCGCCGCCGTTGAGTTCGAAGAGTCCGAGTTCGCTGACGCGTAGTGCTTCCCCGGTAAACGCCTATGGCGCCGCGTTCTCCGGCGCCATAGGCGTTGCCGGTCAGTACCCGGAGTTCGCCGAACCCTTGACCATCTCGCCGCTCGGGCTCACCAGGTACCAGACGTTGCCGACTCCTTGTCCGAGGACATCGCCAGGTGCCTTGTCCTTGGAGTAGTAGTACAGGGGCATCCCGTTGAGGGTCACTTGCTTCTTGCCGTCCGGAGTTGCGATGGTGCCCACGGTTCCCGTGACCCCGTCAACGGCAGGGGTGGCCGACGTCGTCGTCAATACCGGCCAGAGGGCCAAGCAGGCTCCGGTGCAGGCGCTCTTACCCGAGTCCTTGACGTCCTTGGTGAAGAAGTACAGGCTCATGCCTTTGCTGTCCACCAGAATTTGCCCGGCACTTGAGGAGGCAACTTTCAGTTCGGCCGCGGAGCTGGACGCTGCTGAGGAACCGGAGCTGGAACTGGAACTGGAACTGGAACTGGAACCCGAACTCGACGACGCCGGTGGTGCTGCGGAGGAGCCGGCGCTGGTCCCGGAACTGCTTCCGCATCCGGCGAGGGCAGCGGCGAGGACAAGTGCACTGAACCCGAGGCTGAGTTGCTTTTTCATCTCTTGCTCCTTTGACGAGCCGGCCGGGATGGGCTGGCGCTACCCCCTATGACGCCAAGGGGGGAAGAATGGTTCACGGGTGGTGAACCTTTTCCTGACCGGGTGCGTCTTATAGGCAAGAGCGGTGGAAGGGATCGCAGCGGAGGTGGGTATGGCCTTAGACGAAGACGTGGTTGCGGCGATCTACAGAGATCACGGGACAGCGCTGAAACGCTTCGTGCTCAGCTGTACCTGGGACACGCACATGGCGGACGACGTCGTTCAGGAAACCATCCTCAAAGTGTGGCAACACGCCCCACAAATCACGGGCAGCCTGCGCAGCTACCTCTTCCGGACGGCCCGCAACGTCATCATCGACAACTACCGCAAATCCCAGAGGCGGCCGCACGAAACCGGGGAACATGACCTCCCGGACCACGCCGCTACCGAGCGCGTGGACGAACTCCTGAACCGTGTGCTCATGGAGGAGGCCCTGCTGCGGCTCAGCCACGAACACAGGGAGGTCCTGGTGGCCCTCCACTATCAGCGGTACACCGTCGCCGAGGCAGCATTACAGCTGAACATCCCCAGCGGCACGGTGAAATCCCGGGCCTTCTATGCAGTGAAGGCCCTCCGAACGATCCTTGACGAAATGGGGGTGGAACGGTGAGCGTTGACTCTGTCCACCAATTGCTGGGAGCCTACCTGCTGGGCGGCCTGGACCCCGTAGAAGAGCGGGCGTTCACAGACCATCTCGCCGGTTGCGCCGAATGCCGCGGTGAGTTGGAAGGCCTCGAAAGCCTGCCTGCGTTGCTCGACGCCTTGCCCGCCGCGGACGCCATCGCCCTCACGTCCAGCGGCCACGCCAGCGCGCCGCTTTCCCTCGTGGAAGCCGAAACGGTCCCGGAGGCCATCCTCGTGGACCTCTCTGCGCAAAGGAAAAAGTCACGACGCCGGTGGTCCGCTTTGGTGGGTGCGGTCGCCGCGGCCTGCTTGGCAGCGGGCGTCCTCGGCGGCCCGTTGCTGAACCAACCACCGAAGCCCGACGCAAGCTACTCGGTGCAGGCAGACAACGGTCTGCAACTCACGGTCGGCATGGTGAAGAAGACCTGGGGCACGGAACTCGACGTCGACGGCAAAAGCATGCCCTTGGCCGGAACGCTGTATCTCTGGGTGAAGGGCCGTGACGGCGCCGAGGAGCTTACCTGCGGCTGGACTGCCACGCCGAGTGGTCGGATCAAGGTAACGGGCGCGACGCCGGTCCAGCTGGCGGGGATTGCTGGCGTGGAACTCCGGGATGAGGCGCAGAAGACCGTGGCGTCGATCTCGGTGCCCTAAGTCGATCTCGGTGCCTTAAGTCGGGAAGCCGGGCTAGATCCTGCGGTAGGTCAGGTCGAAAATCATGCGGCCAGCCTCGTGCGCTTTGTTCTCAAAGCTGGTCCGGACGCGGCCCTCGAAGCGCGGAGCCCAGCCGCCTTCCTCGTCCACGCCTTCGTTCGGCCCGGTGTGCTCGGTGCTGACAGGAGCCCGGCCCTCGCGGACGGGCGCCCCACCCACCACGGATTCGACGCCGGACTGCCACACTTGGGTCAGCGGGCTGTCCTCGCCGCTGCGCTCGCCGTCGTGCATGTTTTCGAAGTCCGGCGACCCGGCGAGGACCTCGCGAACGTGGACCGCGTAGTTGGACCAGTCGGTGGCGATACGCCAATACCCGCCCTTTTCGAGGGCCTTGGCAGCAACGGCTGCGAAGGCAGGCTGGATGAGACGACGCTTGTGGTGGCGGGCCTTGTGCCACGGATCCGGGAAGAACACCCACAGTTCACTGACTGAGCCTGCCGGGAGCATGGACTCAAGGACCTCGGGCGCATTTGCTTCCACCACGCGCACATTGGTCAGCCCGCGGCTGTTGATCTTGATGATGGTGTTGGCCAGCCCTGGGGTGTAGACCTCCACGGCGAGGAAGTCCTTATCCGGGTTCTGTTCGGCGGCGTGGACAACGGCGTCACCCAGTCCTGATCCGATCTCCACGATCAGGGGAGCCTTCCGCCCAAACACTGCCTCGGCGTCGAACGTGTAATCCGGGTGCACCGAGGTGTTGGCCACGTGCCGGGGGACCTGGATGGCCCAGCGCTCAGCGTGCTCCTCCCACGCAGCTTGCCTGCGACCCTGCAAACGGGTGCCTCGACGCACAAAGCTGACAGGCCGGCCACCGTACGTACCGAAGGAAGCTTGGCTGCCGGGCGTGATGGGGCGCGGGGAATCTGGGGTTTCACTCATCCATTCCAGAATACTTGGCTTCGGGTGCCCGACGTGGAACGGGGTGGAAGGGGGCACGCTGACACAATGGGAGGCGTGACTTCCTCGAAGAACCCTGCGCACCCCGGGAAATCCATCCGGCCCGAGATCGCCGTGGATGCCGAGATCGATGAAGAACCAGCGGCGGACCCTACCCGGCTCAACGGTAAACGGGGCTTGGTATACCTCGGTATTTGCCTTGTCCTGATCGGGTTAAACCTCCGGACGGTCTTCTCGAGTTTCTCGGCCGTGCTTCCGGAGATAATGTCCGACGCCGGCCTGCCGGGCTGGTCGCTGGTGGTGCTCACCACGGTGCCGGTCACGTTGCTCGGGGTCTTCGCGCCTCTTGCGCCCGTCCTTGCCCGCAGGTTCGGTGCGGAACGTGTGCTTTTGGGAGCCATGGCGGTGCTCACAGTCGGGTTGCTCGTTAGGCCCCTGGACCTCCCCGGGGTGGGTCACTTGCCGGCCCTCCTCCTTGGGACCGCCGCGTGCGGGGCGGCCATCGCGTTGTGCAACGTGTTGCTTCCGGGCGTGGTCAAGCGGGACTTCCCGCAGCGGCTCGGCTTGATGGGCGGGCTGTACACCACCGCGATTTGTGCCTCGGCTGCCCTCGGTGCGGGCTTCACGTACCCGATCTTCACGGTAACCGGCCACTGGACCTCGGCGCTGTGGTTCTGGGCGCTGCCTGCCGGCGTCGTGCTTTTGCTGTTCCTGCCCCTGGCGGTCCGCCAGCATCCCGTCCGGCATCAGGCTGTAGGCGGTGGCGTTAACGTGTGGCGTTCGGCCGTGGCGTGGCAGGTGACCATCTTCATGGTCCTCCAGGCGATGATGTCTTTCAGCGTTTTCGCTTGGCTCGCACCGATTCTCCGGGACCGTGGGGTGGATGGCGGAACGGCCGGGTTGATGGTCTCAGTGTCCATCGTGCTGCAGATGCTGGGCTCGTTGTTCGCCCCGGCCCTGGCTGCCAGGCTCAAGGACCAGCGGGTGATCAATGCCGTGGTGGCGTTGATGACCGGTGGCGGTTTTGCCCTCAGTATCTTTGGCCCCCCGGAGTTCATCTGGGTCTGGACGGGGCTCAATGGGTTGGGGCAGGGGTCGCTGACCGCCGTCGCCCTCACCATGATCATGGTCCGTACCCGCGACGCCCACACAGCCGCGCACTTGTCCGGGATGATGCAGGGGGTCGGGTACGGAGTGGGCTCGGTGGGGACCTTGATGGTGGGGCAGTTGCACCAAGCAACGGGCGGGTTTGCGGCTGCCGGGATCCTGTTCCTGGTGGTCGGATCACTCGGTGCGGTCTTCGGCTACCGCGCAGGCCGGGATCGCTTCGTTTAACGTTGTGAGGCCCACTCTGCACCCTAAAACTCCAAAATAGGGTGCAGAGCGGGCCTGGCAACGAGGAAGAACTTACAGAGTGAGGTCCTTGCCCTTGGTTTCGGCAATGGAGAAGGCAAACCCGATACCCACCAGCAGCAGGATCACGGCGTAGACGTTGAACAGGTAGCCCTGCCCGACGCTGCCCAGCCAGGTCTGCAAGTACGGTGCCGTACCGCCGAACACGGCGACACAGATGGAATACGGGACACCGACGCCGATGGTGCGGATGTGGGTGGGGAACAGCTCGGCGTAGACGGCCGGAACGATCGCGGCGCTGCCTGCGATGAAGAACAGCATCACGGACATGGACACGGCCAACTGCCACGGCGAATCCTTCAACAGCCAGGTCATGGGGAAGTGCAGCAATGCCGCACCTGCAGAGGAAGCAATGATCACGGGCTTGCGGCCGATGCGGTCGGACAGCTTCCCCCAGAACGGCAAGGCGGCAATGAACACCACGTTTCCGATGACGCCCGCCCAGAGCGCTGCACCGCGGTCCATCTTCAACGACGACGCCGCGTAGCTCGGTGCCACGACTCCCCAGATGTAGTAGACAACGGTGAGTCCCACAGTCAGACCGACCACTTGCAGCGCCTGCTTGCGGTACTTAACGATCTGCGGCCACATCGGCAGCCGCTTCTCCTTGGGAGCCTCAGCTTCGAATGCGTGGGTTTCCCTCATCTTGGCCCGCATGAATAACGCGTAAACGCCCAGCGCCCCGCCGATCAGGAACGGCACACGCCAACCCCAGGCGTTCATGTCGCTCTTGCTGAGCACACCGGTGAGTATGGCACCGAGCAGAGTACCCGCGAGGATGCCCGCAGTGCCGGACGTGTAGATCAGCGTGGCCCAAAAACCGCGGCGCTCCTTGGGTGCCATCTCCGAAAGGTACGTTTGCGACGACGGCAACTCACCACCGTGAGCCAGGCCCTGGATGAGCCGTGCGATCAGCAGCATCACCGAGGCGAACGCACCCACCGTTTGGAATGTCGGCGCTATGCCGATCAGCAGGCTGCCCACGGCGCCGATGGCGACGGCGATGGTCATCGACGTCTTGCGGCCAACCCGGTCTCCGATCCACCCGAAGACGAACCCGCCGAAGGGCCTGGCTACGAATCCGACGGCGAAAATCGCCAAGGTGGACAGCACGGCGGACGTGGGGTCGGTCTGGCTGAACAGGGCGCTGGCGATGAACGGCGAGAACGTGGCGTAGATCGCCCAGTCGTACCATTCCACGGCATTGCCGATCCCTGTTCCGACGAGCGTGCGCAGATGCGACTTGTGGACCTTGACGTCGGGGGACGTTCCTACGGTGGCGGTCATGTGCTTCTCCAAAGTAAGCGGGGGCTGGGGATGTTAGTTGCCGGCGAGGGCGGCGATGCGGGACACGGCGAGTTCGGCATAGAGCGCCGCACCGTCGGTGAGGACGCCGTCGTCGAACGTTGCGTACGGCGAGTGGTTGAAGGGCGACGTCGCGTGGTCGGCGCCCGGGGGGACGGCGCTCAGGCCCACGAATGTTCCGGGAACTTCTGCCAGGACGCGGGAGAAGTCCTCGGAGCCGCTAAGTGGCGTGGCCATCCGGGTGTGCCGGGATTCCCCGAACAGCCCCTCGATCACTTTCGCTGCCGTGGCGGTCTCATCTTCGCTGTTGATGGTGAGCGGATACTCTTCCTGGTAATCCACATCCACCTCCAAGCCGTGGGCTGCGGCGATCCCTTCGAGCAGCCGTGGTACTACGTCCATCATCTTCTGCCGGGACGCCTCTGAGAAGGTGCGGATGGTGGCTTCGATCCGGGCGGTTTCGGGGATGACGTTCCGCTTGGTGCCCGCGTGCAGCACGCCAACGGTGAGGACGACCGGATCGAACATGTTGAACTGACGGGTCACCATGACTTGCAAGGCGGTCACCATCTCCGCCGCGGCTGTCACCGGGTCTTTGGCTGAATGGGGAGCCGAGCCGTGGCCGCCGGCGCCCAGCACCGTGACTACCAGTCCGTCGGAGGAGCTGAGCATGACGCCCGGCTTGGTCACGAACTGCCCATGCCGTTCCATGGAGGAGAAGACATGCATTCCATAGGCTGTGTCCGCCCGTTTGCCTGCTGCGTCCAGGACGCCTTCCTTGATCATGTAGCTGGCGCCGTCGTAACCCTCTTCCCCGGGCTGGAACATGAGAACGACGTCGCCGGCCAGCTGATCACGACGTTCGGCGAGTAGCGTTGCAGCCCCGGCGAGCATGGAGGTGTGGAGGTCGTGGCCACAGGCGTGCATGGCACCGTCCACGCGGGACGTGTAGTCCACGCCGGTGCTTTCCTGCACGGGGAGCCCGTCCATGTCCGCCCGCAGCAACACCACCGGCTTCTCGGCTGAGGAATGCGCCGCGCCACCGCGCAGCACTGCTGTTACCGACGTCGTCTCCTGGCCCAAGGTGATCTCGAACGGGAGTCCGTCCAGTGCCTTGAGGACCTTCTCTTGCGTGCGGGGCAGTTGCAGGCCGATCTCGGGTTCGCGGTGGAGTTCGTGGCGGAAACGGACGATGTCGTCCGTGAGTTCCTTGGCATCGGTGGCGATGGACATGCAGTGCTCCTGGTCTCTGGCTATTTGGTTCCTCATGCCATTCTGTGGTGACCTGCTTCACAATTCCTGAAACATCTGGAAATACGCACTTTTGCTCTTGAGTGGCCCGATTCGTGCACCGCCCTGCGAGAATGGAGGGATGGAGCTCAGCGAAGAAGATTTGCGTTTGGTCAACGCCTTACAAATTTCGCCCCGCATCAGTTGGTCCGACGCCGGCGAAGTCCTGGGTGTCCACGCCACCACGCTGGCCTCGCGATGGGACCGATTGCGCTCCTCTGGTGCCGCCTGGACCACGGCCCACCTCATGGGAGATCCCAAGGACATGTGTCTGGCCATGGTGGACATCGATTGCGAAATGCACCTCAGGCCGGAGGTCACCGCAGCGGTGGCCCAACTGCCCGAAGTCATTACGGTGGAAGAGGCGGCCAGCAACAGGGACCTCACCCTGACGGTCATCACCCAGGACCTGGACCAGCTCAGCACAAGCTTGTTGCCACGGCTCAAAGCGATCAAGGGACTCACCAAATATCACACGGCCCTCTGCACCCGAATCCACACCAGCGGCTACGCTTGGCGTCTCAACGTCCTCACCCGCGCCGAGCAGCAGGCGCTCCGAGCACTCGCCGGTCCCGAGTCGGCCAACCCCTCCGCCCCCGACGCCACCGTGGTCCCGCTGCCCGAGAGCCACCTCGCGCTCATTCCCTTCCTGGCCCGGGACGGCCGCGTCACCGCTGCAGAGATAGCGCGTGCCCTCGGCAGGAATCCGGCCACGGTTCAACGCCAACTTGGGAGGGTGCTGGCCAGCCGAATGCTGTCCTTCCGTTGCGAAATCGCCCAGCAATTCTCCGGTTTCCCCGTCACGGTGCAGTGGTTCGCCAACGTTCCTGCAGGCCAGCACGAGGCAGCAGCCACCGAGCTGCGTGCCGTTCGCAACGTGCGGTTCTCAGCGTCCACCACCGGCCGCACCAACTTCACCATGATCATGTGGCTGCGTTCATTGGCCGAAGTCATGGATATGGAGCTGGCCGTTCAGCAGCGTATCCCCGGCATCCAACTCGTGGAGAGCGTGGTCATGCTGAACACCGCCAAACGCGTCGGCTGGATGCTGAATCCCGACTCGACCGCAACGGGAAAGGTTGTCCCTCCCTACGGAGAGTTGCTGCCCGCCGGCGTCTAGCAGCGTTTGGTGGCCTTCAGGACCGTGTCCAGGATGGTGGCCGGTTCGCCTCCGGGACCGATCATTGTGCGCTCCCGACTGGTCAGGACGTCCACGCGCCACGGCCCTTCGTGCAGCCGCAGCCCGCCCTCCGGCCGCAGTTCTTCCGCCAGCTGCTCCGGCGTAAAGAATGCCGCGGTGTCATGATGGTGGCTGCTCCACGGCGGCAACCCGTGCGGGTGGTGCCCCACCACCAGCAGCGTCCCGCCCGGAGCCACGGCTGCTGCGGCCGAGGCCAGAGAATCGCGCCAAGACAACAAGGGCGAGTGCAGGAACTGTGCCGAGACCAAATCAAAGACAGGCTCGGGCACCCACTCGGTTAGATCCTGTTGCTGCCAGGTGATCCGTTCAGCATGGCCCGCTTCCGCTGCATGCGCGGCCCCCCGTTCAAGCGCGACGGCGGACACGTCCAGCGCGGTCACGGTCCAACCTTGCTCGGCGAGCCAGAGGGCGTCCGCACCTTCGCCGCAGCCCAGATCGAGTGCCCTGCCCGGCTTCAGGTCACGCGCCTCGGCCACCAGTTGCGGGTTCGGGTTTCCGCTCCATACTTTCGGGCGTTCCCGGTACATCCCATCCCACATGTCCACGGCGTTCTCTGCGTCCTCGTGGAGATTGAGTCCTCCCGGACGGAGACCGCCGACGTAAGTATCGCCGTCGTCGTGCGTGTGTTCAGTCATGAACCAAGACTGCCGTGAGTCCCGGATGAAGGGCAACGCCTATAGCCATATTTGGCAGGTTCCTCCACCCCCGACTCGTTGTGGGGCCTACTCTGCACGCTTGGTGCGCCCGGAACCCTGTAGAGCGGGCCCCGCAACGGGGGTGGGTCTGTTGTGGGGCCTACTCTGCACGCTTGGTGCGCCCGGAACCCTGTAGAGCGGGCCCCGCAACGGGAGGGCAGCGACGGCGATGCGGGGTCAGGCACCCGGTACTGCTAGACTGGACTTACTTGATGTGCGGTGACGCCCTGAAGCAGGTGGCCTAATAGGCTGCGCGGCGGGGCATTTTTCATGTGAGAGGCACATCCTGCGTCGATGAACGCGTTCCATTTGGTCCCGGCCCCCGCTGCTGAAGCGAACCGGTAGACCACCTGAATTTTCCTCGGCGAACCCCTGGCCCAACCGGCGTCGGGGGCCGATGTCCGCATGTGGACACCGCCCGAAAGACATTAGTACATGACTACTTTTGCTGCCCTTGGCACACCCAAGCCCATTGCTGAATCCCTCGCTGCAGACGGCATCGAAGAGGCATTCCCCATCCAGGTGAAGACCCTTCCGGATACGCTCGCAGGCCGCGACGTCCTGGGCCGAGGCCGCACCGGCTCCGGCAAGACCATTGCTTTCGCTATCCCGCTCGTGGCCCGCTTGGCCGAGCGCGAAGCAAAGCACTTCCGCAAGCCGGGACGCCCCATGGGCCTTGTCCTTGCACCGACGCGTGAACTGGCAACCCAGATCAACGCCACCATCGAGCCGTTGGCCAAGGCCATGGGCCTGAACACCACGGTCATCTATGGCGGCATCTCCCAGGCCCGCCAGGAAAAGGCGCTTCGCGCCGGCGTCGACATCGTCATCGCCTGCCCGGGTCGCCTCGAAGACCTGATCCGCCAGCGCATCCTGACCCTCGAGGCTGTTGAGATCACCGTGCTGGACGAGGCCGACCACATGGCAGACCTCGGCTTCCTCCCGGTAGTCAAGAAGCTCATGGACATGACCCCCACCCAGGGTCAGCGCATGCTCTTCTCCGCGACGTTGGATAACGGTGTTGACAAGCTGGTCAACCGTTACCTGTCCAACCCGCTGACGCACTCGGTGGACGATCCCCAAGCCGCCGTGACCACCATGGAACACCACGTCCTGGTGATCAACGACCAGACCGTGAAGAAGCAGGTCATCGTCGAACTCGCGTCCGGCGCCGGCCGCCGTGTTCTCTTCATGCGGACCAAGCACCACGCCCGCAAGCTTGCCAAGACCCTCACGGACGCCGGCATCCCCGCCGTCGACCTTCACGGCAACCTGTCGCAGAACGCCCGCGACCGCAACCTTGCCGAGTTCTCCAACGGCGACGTCCGCGTCCTGGTGGCTACCGACGTCGCAGCCCGCGGCGTGCACGTTGACGACGTCGAACTCGTCATCCACGTTGACCCGCCCACAGAGCACAAGGCATACCTGCACCGCTCCGGCCGCACGGCCCGCGCAGGTTCCGACGGCACCGTGGTCACGTTGACTCTTCCGGAGCAGCAGAGCGACGTCAAGAAGCTCATGAAGGCTGCCGGCGTTGACGTTTCCTTTGAGCGCGTGACCGCCAACTCCCCGTTGATCGCCGAGCTCGTTGGTGACATCGCGGACAAGGTTGATCCCCGCACCCGTGCAGCACTCCTTGCAGCGAAAGCCCCGCAAGGTGGCGGCACATCCACTGGCGCCAACGCCCAGCGCAAGCGCACCCGCCGCACCGGTGGCCAGGCTGCACCCACTGCCGGTGGCCGTGGTGGCCGCGGCGGACGTGGCAAGGTCGCTGCTGAGCCGGTTCGCACTGACGTCAACCGCGCCGAGCGTCGCGCAGCAATGAACGACGACGTCGCCCGCAGTCCGCGTGGCCGCGGCAAGTCGGCTGCAACCCACCGCAATGACGTTCCCGGCGCGCAGGGTCAGGGTGCCCGCAGTGGTCGTCCGGCTACGGGCCAGCGTTCAGCTTCGGCTCCGCGCACGGCATCGACCACGAGCACGCGAACTGGCGGAAACAAGGCCGTATGGTCTTCCGCTACGGGTGCCACGTCCGGCGGATCCTTTGGTTCGGGTTCGGGCAACTCGAGTCGCGGTGGCTCGGGCGCAGGTCGTCCGGCACGTAGCGGCCCGCGTCGTGCATCGGCTCCCGCCTCGAACGAGCGTCGCAGCCGCTAAGTACTAGCGTTGTGAGGCCTGCTCTGCAGGGTTTTCCTGAGGATTACCCTGCAGAACGGGCCCCACAACGGGTTACCAGCCTCGGGCGCGCCACTCTTCCAAGTGCGGCCGCTCGTCTCCGAGGGTCGTGGGCAATCCATGGCCCGGGTGCACCAAGGTTTCGTCCGGGTAAGCGTCGAACAGCCGCTCCGACACGTCGTTCAACAGAGAAGTGAAGCGTGCAGGATCGTTCTGTGTGTTGCCGACGCCGCCCGGAAACAACGAGTCGCCACTGAAAATGTGGGCCGGCCCGTCCGGGTCTTGGTACACGAAAGCGATCGAGCCCGGGGTGTGTCCACCCAGGTGGACCGCCAAGAGCTCGAACCCGTCGAACCGCTCAACGTCGCCGTGGCCAAGCCGGACATCCACCGGAACCGGCAACGCATCGGCGTCGTCCGCTCCCGCTGAAGTGGTGGCACCCGTTGCCGCAACCAGCTCGCCAAGGGCTCGGACGTGGTCCCAGTGCTGGTGGGTGGTGGCGATCCTGGCCAGCTTCGGCGTCGCGGGCGTATCGGCAGCGGCATCATTGAGCAGTTGCTGAATGGCTGGAAGGTCATCGGCGGCGTCGATCAACACCTGCGTACCGGTGGACTTCGAGGTCACCACATACACGTTGTTGTTCATCTCGCTGACAGAGATGCTGCGGATGGTGACGTCACGGAGTGAGTGAATGAGCGAGTCCATTCGTTCAGCCTACGTTGCCCGTTTCCCGGCCTTCCGACACCCAGGTGGGGTCAGCGGACCGTGAACCCACGACGGCGGCCGCGGCTTTGTCGAGTACCTCAAGGTGCGCTGCCCCCAGTTGCAGGGACAGTGCCCCCAAGTTCTCGTCGATGCGGTCCGTTTTGCGCGTGCCGGGGATCGGAACCACAGGAATCCCGAGGCGCTGACCTTGGGTAAACAGCCAAGCCAGGGCTACCTGGGCAGGAGTTGCATCCAGCCCGCTGGCTACCTCGCGAACCGCGGCCACCACGGCCTGGTTCGCATCAAGTGCCTCATCGCCAAAGCGGGGGACCCTATGGCGGAAGTCATTCTCGCCGAGGTCGCTCGCGCTGATGGTTCCCGTGAGGAACCCGCGGCCAAGCGGCGAGTACGGCACGAACCCGACGCCAAGTTCCTTGGCTGCAGGCACAACGTTGCGCTCCACATCCCTGCTCCAGATGGACCATTCGCTCTGGACTGCGGCAATGGGATGGACGGCGTTGGCCTGCCTGAGCTCCTCGGCTGTCACTTCAGACAGCCCGAGGTGCCGGACCTTGCCCTCACGGACCAGCTCCGCCATGGCCTCCACGGTTTCCACTATCGGAACGCGGAGGTCGCGGCGGTGCATGTAGTAGAGGTCAATAACGTCAGTGTCCAGACGGCGGAGGCTCGCTTCCGCTGCCTGCCTGACATAGGGTGCATCCCCGCGGACTCCCGTGTATCCGTCCGCGGGGTTGCCCTCAATTCCGAATTTCGTGGCCACTTGGATCTCGTCGCGGCGCCCTTTGAGGAGCCTGCCCACGAGTTCCTCGTTGCTGCCCGCCCCATAGATATCTGCGGTGTCGATGAACGTGATTCCGGCGTCCACTGCGTGCCTCAATGTGGTGAGGCCGCCTTCGGGGTCGATTCCGCCATACACCGGGGTCAGGGCCATTCCGCCGAAACCGAGGGGGCTGACTGTGAGGCCGTCGCCGAGTTGAACTGCAGTCATGAACTTCTCCAATGCGCGTTTGGGTGCTCTTGAGGGGTGAACTCCACGGACGCGGCGGGTATTCCGGCGAGGGCCAGGACTAGGGAGTTGCGACCGATTCGGGGCTTTGCTGCGAGATGTGCCGCGCGAACGGCCTGGTGCGCAGCGAGCCATCGAAACGGGGTGCTACGAAATGGTGGCTACTCGCTGTCCGGGGCAGGCTTCCCGGTGGGCAGGGCCTTCAAACCGGCAGCACAGCCTACGATGCCCGCGATGAACAGCAGTTTCAGAGGGCTAGCGGCCTCGACGCCTGTGATCATTGCCCAGCCAACGGTGAGAGCCGCACCGATGCCCACCCATACGGCGTAGGCCGTGCCGAGGGGAATGCGCTTCACGGCGATGCCCAGTCCGAGCATGCTCAAGCTGGCGGCGGCGGCGAACACGAGGGTGGGGATGAGTTGCGTGAAGCCGTTGGAGAGGCCCAAAGCTGTGGCCCATACGGCTTCGAGGATGGCCGATGCCAGGAGGATGATCCAAAAGGCGGTGCTCTTTGTCGTCTTGGTGGTCTTCGTCGCCATAACCATTGCTACGCCACCACCTTCAGGCCCACCACACACGCGCCAATGCCGGCGAGCAGCAGCAGCCGGGCCGTCGTCGCCCGTTCAACCTTGGTGACCATCGCGTACGTTGCCGTCAGCACAACGCCAACGCCAACCCACACTGCGTAGGCCGTGCCGGTGGGGATGCTCTGCATGGCGATGGCGAGTCCGCCCGTGCTGGCAACGACGGCTACCAGGAAAACGGCTGAAGGCAGAGGGCGGCGGAAGCCTTTGGAGCGATGCAGGGCTGCGGCCCAGACGGCCTCAAGCGCTCCGGAAAAAATGAGGATTAACCACGGCATGACAAGTCCTTTGGCCAGTCTTGTCGCGTGCCGGGTACTGAACCGTCGTCCGGAGGTCCCATGGCGGAACCTTGATTTCAGGCTAGCAACTCCTGCGAAGGGTGGCCAGTTCCGGTGGCGAAGGTCACCAGCTCACGCGTCAACGGGATCGATCGAGATCACCGCAATGAATCCCCTGCCGGAGATCTCGGGGCTGCGCGTATCGGAACCCACCACGGTGTCGTAACGGGACAGTTCCAGAGGTTCGCCTGCGCTGGTTGGCGCTGGGCCGCCGTCGGGCGTGTTTTCGCCGAGAGTGCCCGGCGCGACCGTAGCTTTTCCCTCGAGCAGGACTGCCAGCTGGCCCTCGAAAACGGGGTGGGCGCGCTTCTTGGAAATCTCCACAATGGACGTGTAGCCCTTGAAGGCGCCGGTCCGGGCGATGACGTTCAAGTCGCGGACGTCGCCCGTGGGAAGGCTGGAAGCAGAAGCCGCTTCGCCGGAGAAGCGGAATGGCCGGTACTTCTCCAGTGGATGTTCAGAGCCGTCTACCGTGAGCAGCAGCAACTCGCCGTCGATGATGGTGATGACGCGTTCCATGCCCGGAAACGTGGAGAATTCGCCCGCTGTGGAGACCTCGGCGATGCTGACGCGCCAATCCCACGAACCGTCCTGTGTCGAACCGCCCTGTGCCGATGCTGCTGCAGGGTGGCGGGCGAGTTCGCGAGTCACCCCGCCCCCGTTGCGCCAGGGTTCGGGGCGGATGTCGGCAAAGCGGATGATCTCCATCCGACCAGCCTAGTGCTGGACAACGGTTCTAAGTTGCCGGTTTGGCTTGCTAACGTCGTAGGTGGAAGTCGTATGTGGAAAAAAGTTGCAGAAACCTGGAGGCGCGGATGTTCGTCAAAGTGTGCGGCTTGAGCACGCCCGAATCCGTGCGCGAAGCCGTCGACGCCGGTGCGGACGCCGTGGGTTTCGTCCTCACCACGAGTGCTCGCCGAGTGAGTCCGGAGCAGGTCCGCGCCTTGCTTCCCTTAGTTCCTTCCTCCGTCCGGGCCGTGGGAGTGTTCCGCCATGAGTCGGCGGCGGATGCTGTTTCCGTTGCCCAGGCAGCGGGTCTCCACTGGATTCAACTGCACGGTCACCGCACCTCCGACGACGTCGCAACGGTGCACGACGCCGGCATGCGGCTCATCAGGGCCGTCACCATGGGTGCCTCCCAGGACGAGTTCGCGGATCTGGGCGAAGAAGTGTTCCTGATCGACGCTGCAGTGCCCGGGTCCGGCGAGTCGTGGGACTACGGGTCCGTGCAGGCCAAGGGTCTCGGTGGGCGTGAGTGGTTGCTGGCCGGCGGGCTCGAACCGGGTAACGTCTCCGGCGCGGCAGCGAGCGCGGGTGCGTGGGGCGTGGATGTTTCCTCTGGCGTTGAGTCCTCCCGTGGGGTCAAAGACCTGGCCAAGATCCGGGCATTCGTTGTTGCCGCGAAGGCCTGACGCGCTCTCAGGGGAGGCCCGGGGCTTTTTGTCATACTTGCGGGGGAGAATGAAGAGATGAAAACGCTCCTTAACATCATCTGGCTGGTCTTTGGTGGCTTCTGGTTGGCTTTGGGCTACTTCGCAGCGGGGATCATCTGCTGCGCGCTCATCGTGACCATCCCTTGGGGCATAGCTTCGTTCCGGATCGGTGCCTACTGCCTCTGGCCTTTCGGGCAAATGGTGGTTGAGAAGCCTGGGGGAACAGGGGTTTTCACGCTCCTCGGCAACGTCATTTGGCTACTGGTGGCTGGCATCTGGATCGCCGTCGGCCACGTGGTCACCGCGTTTGCCATGGCCATCACCATCGTCGGAATCCCCTTGGCCATCGCCAACCTGAAGCTGATCCCGGTTTCGCTGATGCCACTTGGCAAGCAGATCGTGCCCACCAATCAGCCGTTCGTTAGCAGCTACCGCTAGGACGCGGCTTCACTGTTCAGGCGAGCTCGGCTGCCAGGTTCCGTGCCGCTGCCTTATGCCACAGCGCGTGCGCGCGTTGACCGTGAAACAAGGGGTCCAAGGCCAGCAAATGGCGTACGACGGCGGCACGCCCGTTGGCGAAGTCGTCGTCGCTGACGTGCGCATAGTCTTCGCGAACGGCGGCAAGGTACCGCGCGTACGAGTCCTCGTCGCCACCGAGGACCGAGAGGTCGGCGTCGCACAGGAGTGCCCCGGCGTCGTCTCCGGGCTTAGGTGCGTGCGTGGCGGTGAGCCGGACGAGCCTGGCCACCTCCGCAACATCCGCCGAGGGCAAGCCCGCAAGCGCGAGTCGGTCCTCGGCGAGCCGGGCTGATTCCTCCTCGTCCTGGCCTGCAACCCCTTCGTAAACGGCGTCGTGGAACCATGCGGCCAGGACAACAGTCGCGGGTGGTGTGGACGGCTCGGTCAGGGTGTCCAGAGCCTCCAGGACCGCCAGGAGATGGGTGCGGCTGTGGTATTTCCGGTGCTGCTCACCCCACCGCTCCAACAGCTCAAGGCCTAATTCCTCGTGATCCGGGAAGAGGCTGTTCCAACGTTCCATCAGGGGGACGGTCAGGGCTTTGCTGCGTTCGCGCGCCGGAATCCGCAGACCACTGGCGATGAGTTTGCGGACCAGGATCCTCGCTTCCACCGGAATGGCGCCGGCAAGGACCAGGTCGTCGTAACGGCGTTGCGGCACGTCGTAGTGATCGCCGTCGAAGGCCCTTTCGGGGACCCCGGCAGCGGCGGCGAAAGCGTGCAGCTCAGCCAGCGATCTGTCTGAAACGAGGTGTGAGAACACCGTTCCGTGCGCTGGCCACAACGGGGGATCGATGTAGATGGCCATGGCGAAAGTGTACCCAAGCGATCCTTCCCAGTTGCTGGCCATCGGGACGTCTACCGCCTGCTTGCCGTCCCGGAAATCGGGCGTCAGTGCCCGTGACTCGCACCGCAACTGGGAAGGAGCGTCGAAACCCGGTAGTAGAACAGCGTACGTCCATGCCGCCCGGCGGGCCATGGGTAAAGATTACGAATTGCTTTCATTGCCACGTCAGCCGGCGAACTGCCCCCGGGTAGCAGTGAGTCACAATGCGTTTGCGGAACCCAAACTGCCCCATCACCGCATTTACGGAACTACACTCATTTCATGCCGCAAATACGAATTTCTGAGGCCGCCCGTTTCCTCGGCGTCAGTGACGACACCGTGAGGCGTTGGACGGAGAATGGGACGCTGACGGCGCGAAAGGACGCGGCGGGCCGCCTCGCGGTTGACGGGTTGGAACTTGCCACACTCGCCCGCGACCAGTCGCATCTGCCGGACGACCCCGCACGAACGGGCAGTTCGGCCCGCAACCGCTTCGTCGGGCTCGTTACAGGGATCACTGCTGACAAGGTCATGGCCCAGGTTGAACTCCAGTGCGGTCCGTTCCGTGTGGTGTCACTGATGAGTAGCGAAGCAGTCCGCGAGCTCGGCCTGGAACTCGGCTCCGTGGCTACCGCAGTGGTCAAGGCGACCACTGTCATCATCGAGACACCGCATGGAAAGAGCCTCATATGATCCCGCACCTGAAGAGGAACTTGGTGGCTCTGTTGGTTGCCGGCGGGTTGGCCAGCGCCCTCACGGGATGCGGGGCGCCCGCCGGCATCTCATCAAGCGCCGGCAGCTCATCAAGCACCGGCAGCTCATCAAGCACGGGCACCTCATCGAGCACCGGCAGCCAGCTGGACGGACCCATCACCGTGTTCGCCGCGGCCTCCCTCAAGGCACCGTTCACGCACTTGGCCCATGAGTTCGAAGCGAAAAACCCCGGCACCAAGGTCACTCTTAGCTTTGCCGGATCATCGGACTTGGCAACTCAGATCATCCAGGGCGCCCCGGCGGACGTGTTCGCCTCCGCGGACACCAAGAACATGTCCAAGCTAGTAGACGCGAAACTGCTCGACGGCGCCCCGCGCAACTTCGCCAGTAACGTCCTGGAGATCGCGGTCCCACCCGGCAATCCGGCGTCGATCTCTTCCTTTGCGGATCTGGCAAAGCCAGGGGTCAAAGTGGTCGTTTGTGCCCCGCAAGTTCCCTGTGGCTCGGCCGCCGCAGCTGTCGAGAAGTCAACGGGTACAACCCTGAAGCCCGTGAGCGAGGAATCGTCGGTCACCGATGTCTTGGGGAAGGTCATCTCCGGAGAAGCCGATGGCGGTCTGGTGTACGTCACGGACGTCGAGGCCAACGGGGGCAAGGTCCAGGGAATCCCGTTTCCCGAGGCATCGAAAGCAGTGAACACCTATCCCATCGCGGCAGTGGGCAACAGCAAGAACAAAGCGTTGGCGGCGGCGTTTATCGCCTTGGTAACCGGCGAAACCGGCCAAAAGGTCCTCAGCGACGCCGGTTTTGGGGCACCCTAGGAAGCCCATGAACAAACACAACAGCCACAGCTACCACGGGATACCGGGGTGGATTTACGCCGTCGCGTCCATCGGTGGTTTGTTGGTGATCCTGCCTTTGGCGGCCATGGTGGCCAAGGTCAATTGGGCGCAGTTCATCCCCCTGGTCACGTCCGAATCGGCGCGCACGGCCTTGGGCCTGAGCCTGCGGACGGCCACTGCCAGCACACTGTTGTGCATCGTGCTCGGGGTCCCGCTCGCGCTCGTGCTGGCCCGCGGCGCGTTCCGTGGACAACGCCTCCTCCGCGCCTTGGTCCTGCTGCCCCTGGTGCTGCCGCCCGTCGTCGGCGGTATCGCCCTGCTGTATACGTTTGGCAGGCAAGGCCTCTTGGGAAAGTCGCTGGAGTTGGCAGGTATCCAGATCGCGTTTTCGACGACGGCGGTGGTCCTCGCCCAGACGTTCGTTGCCCTGCCGTTCTTGGTGGTCAGCCTTGAGGGGGCCCTGCGCTCGGCCGGGCACAGGTATGAGGCGGTGGCTGCCACTCTGGGGGCCCGGCCCACCACGGTACTGCGCCGGGTCACGCTTCCGTTGGTTCTCCCGGGCTTGGCTTCGGGGGCGGTGCTGTCCTTCGCTCGGAGCCTGGGTGAGTTCGGGGCCACGCTTACCTTCGCAGGGAGCCTGGAAGGGGTCACCCGAACCCTCCCGCTGGAGATCTACTTGCAACGCGAGACCGATGCCGATGCCGCCGTCGCGCTTTCCTTGGTTCTGGTGGCGGTGGCGATGGCCGTGGTTGGGCTCAGTTATGGTCGCCGACGGAGCCGGCAAGGGGCAGCATTATGAGTTTCACTTTCAAAGCAGCCTTGTCCGCGCGGAAATTCGACATGTCCGTCAGCCTCGCCGATGCTGAAACCGTGGCAGTCCTTGGTCCCAACGGCGCGGGCAAGTCCACGCTGCTGGGGATGATCGCTGGACTGCTGCGACCCGATTCCGGCACCGCGGTTTTGGGGGAGCGGAGGTTGTTCGACCTCGACGGCGGCACCCACCCCTGGCGCCCACCGCACCTTCGCGGTACCGCGTTGCTGGCCCAGGATTCGCTGCTCTTTCCGCATCTGGATGCCTTGGACAATGTGGCCTTCGGGCCGCGGAGCACGGGAGCGTCGAGAAAGGCTGCGCGCGAGGCTGCCCGCCACTGGTTGGCCGAGGTTGACGCTTCGGCTTTCGCTGACCGCAAGCCTTCGCAGCTATCGGGCGGGCAGGCGCAACGCGTTGCGGTGGCGAGGGCCCTTGCCGCCGAGCCCGAACTGCTGCTCCTTGATGAGCCGATGGCCGCCCTCGATATCCACGCAGCGCCCATGCTTCGCCGCGTGCTCAAGAGGGTTTTGCGGGGGCGGAAAGCCATTATCGTCACCCACGACGTCTTGGACGCGTACATGCTTGCCGACCGTGTGATCGTTGTGGAGAACGGCCGCATCGTGGAGGAAGGCCCCACCCGCCGGATCCTCGAAAGGCCAAGGAGCCCGTTCGCGGCCGGACTGGCCGGGCTCAACCTGGTATCCGGGACCATCACCGGGGAAGGAATTACGACGCCGGACGGGCAGGTTTTCGCCGGGCAGCACGATCCCGCGTGGTTGCCCCAGCCGGGCCAGGCAGGTGTGGCAGCCTTCCCGCCGTCGAGCATTTCGGTGTTCCTGGGCGACGTCCACGGAAGCCCGCGCAATTCCTTCGCGGTCACCATCACCGAACTCGAACCGCACGGCGACCAGATCCGGGTACGGGCGGACACAGGGCAGCACACCCTCTCCGCTGACATCACGCCCGCCGCGTCCGCCGATCTGGGCTTGGTGCCGGGAATGGAAGTGCGGTTCGTGGTCAAAGCCGCGTTGGTGTCTGTATATCCGGCGTAGGAGCGCGTCCGGATTCAGCGTTATTCACATAGCCACCCCTTTTTCTGGACAGGCCTTTCGCCGTGGGCAAACATGGAGACCAGAGCGGGTAAATCAAACTTGAGCGTAGTAGACTCAACTTTGAAAGTATTGGTCACACCCAGAAAGGGAGCACTCTTTGGACGTCAAATTCACCACCAAAAGCCAGGAGGCCCTTTCTGCGGCCGCCATGAATGCCTCCACCGCAGGCAACCCCCAAGTGGAGCCCGCGCACCTGCTGAAAGCCCTCATGGATCAGCGCGAGGGTGTGGCGGTGGCCCTTCTCCGGGCCACGGGCTCCGATCCGGACGCCGTCAGCGTGCAGGCCAGCTCGGCCATCAAGGCGCTGCCGTCGTCGTCCGGCACCTCCGTCCAGCAGGCCCAACTGTCCCGCCAGACCGTGCAGGCCATCCAAGCAGCCCAAAACGAGGCCGATAAACTGGGCGATTCCTTCGTCTCCACCGAGCACCTCCTGCTGGGACTCTCGGCCGGAAGTGACGCGGTAGGGAAGTTAATGCGCGACGCCGGGGCCTCCCACGAGGCGCTGCTCGCCGCGCTGCCTGGTGTGCGGGGCGACCGGAACGTGAACTCGCCGGACCCTGAAAACACCTTCCAGGCGTTGGAGAAGTTCGGCACCGACCTCACCGCAGTGGCCCGTTCCGGCAAGCTGGACCCCGTGATCGGCCGCGATAGCGAGATCCGCCGTGTCATCCAGGTCCTGAGCCGCAGAACCAAGAACAACCCTGTGCTGATCGGCGAACCCGGCGTGGGCAAGACTGCCGTCGTCGAAGGCCTGGCACAGCGGATGGTGGCCGGTGACGTCCCAGAAAGCCTCCGCGGCAAGACCCTCATCGCTTTGGACCTTGCTTCGATGGTGGCCGGTGCCAAGTACCGCGGCGAGTTCGAGGAACGGCTCAAGGCTGTGCTGGAAGAGATCAAGAACTCCAACGGCCAGATCGTCACCTTTATCGACGAAATCCACACGGTGGTGGGTGCCGGTGCCACCGGCGAGAGTGCCATGGATGCAGGCAACATGCTCAAGCCGATGCTGGCCCGCGGTGAGCTGCGCCTGATCGGTGCCACCACCTTGGATGAGTACCGGGAGAACATCGAGAAAGACCCTGCGTTGGAGCGCCGTTTCCAGCAGGTCTACGTGGGCGAGCCGAGCGTCGAGGACACCATCGGCATTCTTCGCGGCCTGAAGGAACGCTACGAGGCGCACCACAAGGTGGCCATTGCCGATTCCGCGCTGGTAGCTGCGGCAACCCTGTCCAACCGCTACATCTCCGGCCGCCAACTTCCGGATAAAGCCATCGACCTCGTGGACGAGGCAGCGTCCCGGCTGCGCATGGAGATCGATTCCGCGCCCGAAGAGATTGACCAGCTCCGCCGCGCTGTCGACCGTTTGACCATGGAAGAACTGGCGCTGCAGAACGAGACCGACCCGGCCTCGGTGGAGCGGCTGGCGGCCCTCCGCGCGGACATGGCGGACAAGAAGGAAGAGCTCAACGCCCTCAATGCGCGGTGGGAAGCGGAGAAGGCCGGCCTCAACCGCGTGGGTGACCTCAAGGCAAAGATCGACGAGTTGCGCTCGGCGCAGAAGAAGTACGAGCAAGAGGGCGACCTGGAATCGGCGTCGCGCATTCTCTACGGTGAGCTGCCCGCGCTGGAGCGTGAGCTAAGTGCCGCAGCCGAAGAGGAAGCCCGCACCAGTGGCGAGAACAAGCCTGAGCTCATGGTTGCCGAGGACGTCACAGCGGATGATATCGCCGAGGTCATTTCGGCCTGGACCGGCATCCCGGCCGGCCGCATGCTGCAAGGCGAATCGCAGAAGCTTCTCCACATGGAAGAGGAGCTGGGCAAGCGCCTGATTGGCCAGGGCAAAGCCGTCCAGGCTGTGTCCGACGCCGTGCGCCGTGCCCGTGCCGGTATCAGCGATCCCAACCGTCCCACGGGTTCGTTCCTCTTCCTGGGACCGACGGGCGTCGGTAAGACTGAGCTGGCGAAGGCCTTGGCGGACTTCCTCTTCGATGACGAGCGCGCCATGATCCGGATCGACATGTCCGAGTACAGCGAGAAGCACGCTGTGGCCCGCCTCGTGGGTGCACCTCCGGGATATGTGGGCTACGAGGAAGGCGGGCAGCTGACCGAAGCCGTACGCCGTCGTCCGTACTCTGTGGTGCTGCTCGATGAAGTGGAAAAGGCCCACCCGGAGGTCTTCGACATCCTCCTGCAGGTGCTCGACGACGGCCGGCTCACCGACGGGCAGGGCCGCACCGTGGATTTCCGGAACACGATCCTGGTATTGACCTCCAACTCGGGAAGCCAGTTCCTGGTGGACCCGAACTTGGACGCCACCTCAAAGCGTGAGGCTGTCATGGCCGTGGTCCGGGGGTCGTTCAAACCTGAGTTCCTGAACCGCTTGGATGAGATTGTGCTGTTTGATCCGCTGTCCGTGGATGAGCTTGCAAGGATCGTCGAGCTGCACGTGGCCGAACTGACCAAGCGGCTGCGCGATCGCCGCCTGAGCCTGGAGGTAACTGACGGGGCGCGCGCCTGGTTGGCGATGTCCGGTTACGACCCTGCCTACGGCGCCCGGCCGTTGCGCCGGCTGGTGCAGCGTGAAATCGGCGACCGCTTGGCAAAGGAGATCCTCGCCGGGGAGATCGCTGACGGTGACACCGTCTTGGTGGACACAGCCGCCGATCTGGACGAACTCACCATGGAAGGCCTCGAGGCGTTGGTAAGTCCCGACGGCAGCCCCACGGCAGGGGCGGGTCTCACCGTCCGCCGGAAGCAGGGGTCCCAGGCTACTTCTTGAGGACGTCGTCCTTGATGGTGTTGCCTGAGTCCACCACGATGAAGCAATCAACGCGGCGGTCGCCACGGTCCCAGCTACTGGAGCTGGGGTAGACGTTCTGCTGGAGCAACTGGTAGTTCGCGGCCGCCGCGTTGAGTGTCGCCCCGTGGCAGACCTCGCGGCCCTTCTCGCCGAGGGCCTTTGTTCCCGGGAAGGAATCGTCCGCGCCATAATTGAACACCGCGACAAGTTGCGCTGAGTGTGGGGTATTGCACGCCACCGCCTTGGCGGTCGCGTTGTTCGGGTTGAAGTCAGCAAAACACTCGCCGGCTTGGAAGTTCTTTGCGGCCTCGTCGCGCGGCAGCGGCCCTTGGCTTGCCGAGGTCGTGGGGGAGGGGCTGCCGCCCGCCGCGGGGTGGCTGCCAAGCACGTTCAGGAGGGTCCAGATAACCACGCCGATCAGCACGAGCACGCCCACAACGATTGCGGCGATGATGAGCCTTTGCCGCATGATGGGGTTCCTTGAGGATTTAGATCTAACTGGCGAATCCTCTGGCGCGTCCCGTGATGGATCCTGCCTTTGATCCTCGGGAAATGAAGGCGCCCACGCGGACGTGTCCGACGGTGAGCTTTCCGACGGCGGAATGTTGTCTTGGGTCATGTCCCGGTGTGTGCCTTCCTGCTCTGGAGCCGCATTGAAGCAGACTCTACCCAATTTTGGGGTCCTTTGGAGGTGCTGAACCCGGGTTTAACCAGGGGCGGGCCCCTCGGGCGACGCCGATGGCACACGGGCGCCCCTGAAAGCATGTAATCTAGACATACGACAAATTGACCAAACATTCCGGGGCCTCACCGATAGCCAAGGTGACCACCTCCGGTCCAAGTACAAAAGGGGGTCACGCCATGGGGCGCGGCCGTCAAAAGGCAAAAGCTACCAAGCAGGCTCGGGACATCAAGTATTACTCCCCGAACACTGACTATTCGGCACTTGAGCGGGAGCTCACGGGTCCGTCCAGTCGTGTAAAGAGCCACTTCCCGGACGATCCTCCGGAGCCCGACTACTCGGCCTACGAGGATAAGTACGCGGATGATGATGACGACGAGGTAGACACCCGCCGTATCGGATAGCTGTCGTAAACACCAAGTGCCTTTGGCGCTGTGTTGCGAACCGCCGTCGTACATCAGGTCGTCGCGCATCTCCGGATGCCGTATATCTCTTGAGAAGGGCCCTCGGGGCACGCTGAAGTTTGGCGTACCCGGGGGTCTTTTTTGCGTAGTCTGGACATTGAACCTCGGGAAGGGAGTTTCGTGTGACCACGCGCAAACATTACGCCAACGGTGAGCCGTGCTGGGCCGACCTTCAAACGCGGGACGTCCCTGCAGCTAAAGACTTCTACCGGGCTCTGTTCGGTTGGAGATATGAGGACCTTCCCACACCTGATGGGCGCAGCTACGCCCAGGCCTTTGTCGCAGATGATTTGGTGGCCGTTATTGCGCCCCAAAATCCGATGCAACAAGCCGCCGGGACGCACGGGCAGTGGAACATCTACATCGCTGCGACGGATGCGGAGGAACTGGCCGAGGACAGTGTGCACGCCGGGGGAAAGCTGGAGTTCGGGCCCGAGGCAGTCGCGGACACGGGTACGCTGGCGTTCATTGAGCCCCCTGGGGGCGGCACCACCGGCATCTGGCAGGCCGGCACGCATCGGGGCAGCCACCTTTTCAACGAGCCCGGCGCGTTGGCCTGGGCCGAACTCCTGACGCCTGAGCCGCAGGCCGCCGTCGGCTTCTTCCAGCAGCTGTTCGGTTATCAGGTCACCGAATATCCACAGGACGACGGCGCGAATTACAGTACGCTGCTGGTCAACGGTGACGAGGTCGCCGGGATAGTTCCTGCCGATGCGGGCGAGGACGCCAGCTGGCAGGTGTACTTTGCCGTGGCTGACGTACGGAAAGCCGTGGAGGCCGCGGTTGCCGCTGGGGGAGGGGTCATCGTGGAGCCTGAGGAGAAGCCGGAAAGCGGATCCCTCGCCACCATCCAGGACCCGCAGGGTGGAGTGCTGAGCCTGATCCAGGTCTAGCTAGAGGTCCTTTTGGTGACAAAGGTCCAGCAACTGCACCACGGCCTCCACGTCGCTCAGCCGGGCTGCGGCCACGATTCTTCGATGGGCATCCGCCACGCGATCCAGTTTCTCCTGGTCCAAAGGGTAGGAGCGGCTGATAAGGCGTTGAACAGGGTTGTCCCAGACGGACTGCAGGGTTTTCAGCAGGAATCCGTTGGGGGACGGAGCGGCCAAGCCCAGGTGGAAAGCCCGGGTTGCTACGAACAGCTCTTCGGCGTTGGTACTTGCCGCGCCCTCGGCGATCAGGAGCTCTAACCGCGCAAGTTCAAGCTCCGAGTACTTTGCGCCATTCTGCCTGATGGCCATCACTTCAAGGGCTTTGCGGACTTCGTAGACTTCCTCGACCTCGGAGCGTGTCAGGGTGGTGGCGAAGTAACCGGACCCGGGCTCGAGTGTTGCCAAGCCGTCGTGAACCAGCCGCGTGCGGCCGGTCAGTTGGGATCAACTGGCCGGCCGCTCTTTCAGAAGGCGGTAAGACGCTTAAGCGTAGGCGTTCACCAAACGGACCGCGCCGCCGTCGACGCCCTTGGCGCCCTGGACGTAGTCCGGACCGGTCTTGTCAATCGAGTCGCTGTTGGACGATACGGTTCCCATAACCCAGGAGGGCAGTCCGCGGTCGTTGAGGCGGGCTACCGCAGCGTCGGCAACCTCGGGGGACACAATGGCGATCATGCCAACGCCGAGGTTCAGTGTGCGCTCCAGGTCAGCCAGGGGAACGTTCCCCAACTCAGAGACCAGCTTGAAGATCGCCGGCAATTCCCACGTGCTGCGGTCAACCGTGGCCACGAGGCCTTGGGGCAGGACGCGGGCCAGGTTGGCGGCCAGGCCACCACCGGTGACGTGGCTGAAGCCGTGCACTGCTGCGCCGCCGCTCAGCGGGAACGCGCGGGTCAGGTCCAGGCAATCGGCCGCGTACACACGCGTGGGTTCCAAGAGCTCTTCACCCAAGGTCCGTCCGAGCTCGGAAACCTGGCGGTCCAGTGCCCAACCGGCGTGGTTGATGACTCGGCGAACCAGGGAGTAGCCGTTGGAGTGCAGGCCCGAGGAGGCCATGCCGATCACGACGTCACCTTCGCGTACGCGGTCCGGGCCGAGCAGCGCGTCAGCTTCCACGACGCCGGTAGCGGCTCCGGCGACGTCGTATTCGTGCTCACCCAGAAGGCCCGGGTGCTCGGCGGTTTCGCCGCCCACAAGGGCAGTACCCGCAACGGAACAAGCCGCAGCGATACCACGGACGATGTCAGCGATGCGCTCCGGAACAACCTTGCCGCAAGCGATGTAGTCAGTCATGTAGAGCGGCTCGGCACCCACCACGACGATGTCATCGACCACCATGCCCACGAGGTCGAAACCTATGGTGTCGTGGATGTCCATGGCCTGTGCGATGGCAACCTTGGTGCCCACGCCGTCCGTGGAGGTAGCCAGCAGCGGCTTCTTAAAGGTCAGCAGCTTGGAGACGTCGTACAGGCCAGCGAAACCGCCGACGCCGCCAATCACCGAGGTGTTGTGGGTCGCCTTGATGGCACCCTTCATCAGTTCGACGGCGCGGTCTCCCGCTTCGACGTCGACACCTGCCGAAGCATAGGTGATGCCGTTCGCGGCGTTTCCAGCGGCAGGGGTTGCGGAGGTCATACGGGCTCTTTCTTGTCGGCGTCGGTCAAACGATCAGCGTCGGTCAGCAGGTTCTCGAATTCAGCGTCCGGTCCCGGATCGCAACCCGTGGCGCCCGGCTTCTCGGCCGGGTCCTCGGAATCGGCAACTTCGTCGCTCGCGGACTCCGCCGGAGCCTGTCCACCCAAATCCGTGCGTTCCAGCAAGTTCTTACCCAGCTTGTCCGCGTGCGGAAGTTCGATGGGGTATTTGCCCGTGAAGCACGCCGTGCACAACCGTTCGCGCGGCTGCTGAGTGGCACCGATCATGCCGTCTTCGGAAATGTAAGCCAGTGAGTCAGCACCGATGGCCTGGGAGATCTCATCGATCGTTGCACCGTTGGCGATCAGCTCTGCACGGGATGCGAAGTCGATGCCGTAGAAGCACGGCCACTGGACTGGAGGAGAAGAAATCTTCACGTGTACCGCGGCGGCACCGGCTTCCCGGAGCATCCGGACGATGGCGCGCTGCGTGTTGCCGCGAACGATCGAGTCATCCACCACAACAATGCGCTTGCCACGGATCACCGATTCCAGGGCGTTGAGCTTGAGGCGAATACCGAGCTGGCGCAGTGTCTGTGAAGGCTGGATGAACGTGCGGCCCACATAGGCGTTCTTCACAAAGCCGTGCGCAAAGGGGATGCCCGATTGCTCAGCGTAGCCAACAGCGGCCGGGGTGCCGGACTCGGGAACGGGAATGACAAGGTCTGCCTCGTGCGTGTTCTCACGGGCCAGCTGGCGGCCCATTTCAACGCGGGCCTCATACACGGAACGGCCAGCAATGGCAGCATCCGGGCGGGCAAGGTAGACGTACTCAAAGACGCAACCCGCAGGAGTCGCCTCGGCGAAGCGCTGCGAACGGACGCCGTCCTCGTCAATGGCAATGAATTCGCCGGGCTCGATCTCGCGGATGAAGCTGGCGCCAACAGTAGCCAGACCCGCCTGCTCGGAAGCGACAACCCATCCCCGTTCCAGGCGGCCGAGGCACAGGGGGCGAATGCCGTACGTGTCCCGGGCGGCGTAGAGGGTTCCTTCGTCCATGAAGACGAAGCAGAATCCACCCTTGATCTTGGGGAGCAGCTCAAGCGCAGTCTGCTCAAGGGTTTTGCCCTCTTCGCCTTCAAGGAGGGCAGTCACCAGTGCCGTGTCCGAGGTGTTGCCCTGCTTCATTTCACCGGTGAGCTGGCCGTCGTTGCGCCCCAGGATCATTTCCCGGAGCTCAGCGGTGTTGGTCAGGTTGCCATTGTGGGCCAAGGCAACGGTGCCCGTCGCGGTCGCACCCAAGGTGGGTTGCGCGTTGGCCCAGTGGCTTGCACCGGTGGTGGAGTACCGGCAATGGCCTACAGCCAAGTGACCGGTGAGGGTATTCAGGGTTGTCTCGTCAAAGACCTGGGACACGAGGCCCATGTCTTTGTAGACATTGATGCGCTTGCCGTCACTGGTAGCAATACCAGCCGACTCTTGTCCGCGGTGCTGCAGCGCATACAGCCCGTAATAGGTGAGTTTTGCTACTTCTTCACCGGGAGCCCAAACCCCGAAGACGCCACAAGCGTCCTGGGGGCCTTTTTCGCCGGGGAGAAGATCATGAGAAAGTTTTCCGTCGCCACGTGCCACTGGTCGATTGTCTCATGTTGTGGCCGTGGTACGTTCCCGCTCAGCTTATGTGACCGCCAAAATAGCCTGTTCGGGCAAAAATGCGGCGAGTTTCACATTCGCACCTGCACCGGATGACCCTTCAGTAGACCTGGTTAGCTGACGCCGTCGTCGTCGGGTCCTGCATCCGGAACCGAATCCGGAACGGCCTCCACGACGGCGCGTTCCGCCCGCTTCACGCTCATCCGGTCCAGGATGAGGGCGAGGATCGAGAAGAGGATGACCCCGCCGCCGATGCAGACGATCAAGAAAAAACCGAAGACCGTGCTTGCATCGTAGGCGGGGTCGGCCGGGCGGCCGTAGGCAATAATCGCGGCGACTATGGCGCCCACCACCGCGCCAAGAATCATGAACGGTACGAACTTGGGCGCCCGGCGAACCGTAATCTCGCGGTGGGCGGTGTTGGGGGTGGTGTCCTCTGAAGCCATGCCTTAAAGCCTACCGTTCAGCTGGTGCCGCCTCGGCGGGGGCCGTTAGCTTCCGCGGTAGGTGGAGAAAGCGAACGGGCTGAGCAGGAGCGGCACGTGGTAGTGCTCACCGGCGTCGGAAACCGTGAAGGTCAAGTCGACCTCCGGAAAGAACGTTTCGGTGCCCAGGGCCTCGTAATACGCGCCGGTGGCGAAGTTCAGGCGGTAGGCGCCGCCAGGAATTCGTTCCGGGCCGAGCGTCTTGATGCGGCCGTCCGCGTCGGTCTCTCCCTTGGCCACCAAAGTCCAGTCGCTGCCCTCGCGCACATAAAGTACGACGGCGACGCCCGCCGCCGGGCGGCCGGAACCTGTGTCCAGGATGTGGGTTGTTACCTGCGAAACGGTCATGCGTTCACTCCTTCGCTGATCAGCCCGGCGAGCCGCAACAATGCGATCTCCCGGAGCTGGCCGGCCACAATGATGTCTTCTTCTTCGGGCGTATGGGAGAGGCGTTCCTGCAGGGCACCCAGGATTTCCTGGGCGCTCCGGCCGGCGGCACGGATCAGGAACACCCTGCCAAACTTTTCTTCGTAAGCCACGTTGCCCTCGGCCAAAGCGGCAGTGGTTCCACTATCTCCGGGGTCCACACCGGCCTGTTCCGAGCGCGACATTGCGGCTTCGGTTGTCTGGGCCTTAGGGCGTTCGCCAATCCGGGGGTGATGGGCCAAAGCCGACTCCACCTCATCCGATGTGAAGGGCTCGGCGGCCTTCCGGGCCTGGGCGAGCAACTCGTCCAGGCTGGCGAACGGACGGGCGTCCACGACGTCGTTGACCCAGCGGCTGATGTCCAGGCAGGGCGTCAGGATCCTGATGGCCTCATCGCGGTCAACACTGTTGAATACTGCAAGCTCCATGCTTGTCATCCTCGTGCAAATGCTGGCATCCATGGTGTTGGCTATGCGGAACTCCAGCTGGCAGCAGGAGGAAGCAGTGACCTCTACTTCCGCATCATGGAACTGTTATTTCAGCATACGTAATAGTCAAGCCGAGGATGAGCCCTGGTGTCAAGAGACTACGTGCTGTGCGTGTCGGGCGCGAACCGTGAGGTAGAGCCGATGGGCGGTGATGACCAAGGCCAGCCATGCGATGCCCAAAGCCCACGCCGCCAGAACGTCGGTCAGCCAGTGATGGCCGAGGTACACCCTGCTCAGCCCGATGGTGATGGCGAACGCCGAGGCGACCAGTATGGTGACTACCCTGGCTCGGGTGGTCTCCAGTCGGAGGATGATGATGTAGGCCACGATGCCGGCGATCACGATCGAATTGAGGGAGTGGCCGCTCGGAAACGACGGCGAGTGCTCGTACGGTGGGACGGCGTCGCTGAGGTTCGGACGGGCGCGGCCAAAGAGTTGCTTGCCCGCAATGGTCATCAGCAAGGAGCCCAGTCCCGCAGTGGCAATCAAGATGACCGGAGTCCAGGATCGCCTGCGCAGGGCCAGCCAAATCATGATGACGACGGCGATGATGGGCATGCCGATGGTGCCGCCGATATCCGTATACGCCGTTACGGCCACATTTAGGGCTGGGGATCTGACGCTCTTGGCGGCGTCCAGCACGGGATGATCCAATCCGGCGACGCCGTCGGCCTCAGTCACTGATTCGTAGACCTCACCGAACACCAAGGCCAAGGCAAGCACCACCGCAAGGCCGACGGCGAGCGTGATGACCAGCGCGGCGTAGGGGCCAAGGAAGGCCGTGATCCGCTGGGCGATTCTGACCATGAATCGGCCGATGGGGGACTTCCAGCGAGTGAGATCCTGCCCGCCGACAAAGCGGTCCTGGTTCACCTCACCACGAACGCCCGTTTCCGGCGTTTTAGGCTCTCGAGCGGTCACTTTTGTCCTTTGCTGGGGGCGGACTCCATATTAGTGAGTAACCTTAGCATTTTGGTCTTGGGGCTTCCTGGGCGGCTCGCCCGACGCTCCTGGCTGGGGCAGAATGGCGTCAACAGCCAAAGGAGTTCCCGATGCCAAACATCCTGACGTCACGGTTCCTGTTCGGTCCGGGGCCGAGCAATTGCTACCCGGAAGCCATGGCCGCTTTGGCATACCCGGTGCTGGGGCACCTCGACCCCGTGTTCATCGAGCGGCTGGACCGGACGTGTGAAGGCCTGCGCGCCGTTTGGGGCACCTCGAACGCCCGCACCCTGCCGTTGAGTGCCACCGGGTCCGGCGGCATGGAGGCAGCTTTCGTGAACTCCGTTTCCGACGGCGACGTGGTAGTCATCGCCGTCAACGGGCTCTTCGGTGAGCGGATGTGCGAGGTTGCCCGGCGCTGCAGGGCCACTGTGGTGCGCGTGGACCACGAGTGGGGCCAACCCGTGGATGCCGAACGAGTGCTTTCAGCGCATCCGAATCCTAAGGTCATAGCCGCCGTCCATGCCGAGACTTCCGTCGGCGTGCTCTCGGATATAGCCGCCCTTGGCGCTGGCAAGGGTGACGCCCTGCTGATCACCGATGCCGTGACGTCCATCGGCGGACTGGAACTGCGCGCAGACGACTGGGGGATCGACGTCGGATATGCAGGGACACAGAAGTGCCTGGGCGTCCCGCCGGGTCTCTCGCCGTTCACGGTGTCCGATCATGCGTTCGAACGTCGGGTGAAGGAGCCGCGATCGTGGTACCTCGATATTGGCCTGCTCGGCGGATACGTCGGAGCCGCGAGCGGTGCCAGGACGTATCATCACACCGCCCCGGTCGCGATGATCGCGGGCCTCGAGGCGGCACTGGACCGGATCCTCGCCGAAGGCCTGGATGTGGTCCAGGCGCGGCATCACGCTGCCGGGACGGCGTTGCAGGATGGGCTGCAGGAGATGGGGCTCGAATTGTTCGCGGCCGAAGGGTCGCGGCTGCCAAGCCTCACCACGGTCAAGGTGCCCGACGGCGTCAGCTCGGCCGCGGTGCGAAGTTATCTTCTGGAGAACTTCAGCATGGAAATTGGCTCGGGGGTTGGCGCGTATGCGGACAGGGTGTGGCGGATCGGCATGATGGGTCCGAACGCCAATCCGGCATCAGTGACCTTGGTGTTGGGCGCCCTGAAAGAGGCCATCGCGAAAGCCTAGGGCTTTTGGTCTCTCTACGAGGGGCAGATAACGAGGTCAGGTGTTGCGGGTCAGGATCCAGGTGTTGGTTCCGTCTTCGCGTTCAAAGGTCACGGTAGTCACCAAGGCCTCGATGAGCGCCAGGCCACGGCCCGACTCTGCATCTGCATCCGGCATGGAAGCCTGCATGTCTTCGGCAAAGGGTTCCCGCGCGTTGAAGGCACTGACACGGGCCACCAGCCGGTTGGGCCGGACGCAGATGTCGACGTCGATCTCCACGGGCTTCTCGGCGACCGGTAGGGCGTGCTGGACGATGTTGGCCGCAGCCTCGATGACGGCTGTGGCAAACGTCATCCTGTCCAAGTCCGGCACGAAGGAGGCGTCTTCCCACAAACCGTCCAACTCGTTGTGGATGGCCTCGATTGCTTCTTCGTTGGACTCGCCCCGGTAGCCGCGGCGGGCGATCACGTCAGTCATCGCCGAACGCCTCTTCAGCCGAGGGGTATGCGGTGAGCACCCGGTCCATGTTGGTCAGTTCCAGCACCATTTTCACCTGCGGCTGCACACCGGCAATGCGCAAGTCCCCGCCGGCTTGGCGAGCGGCTTTGAGGCAACCGATGAGTGCACCGAGCCCGGAGGAATCCAGGAAGTCGGTTTCGGCAAGGTTCACCACAACACGGCTGGAGCCGGCCGCCACAACTTCCGCCACGACTTCGCGGAGTTTGGGCGCAGCCACCATGTTCAGCCGGCCCACGCTCTTCACCTCCGCGTAGGAGTCTTTGACCTCATAGCTAAACGGCATCTGCATTCCTCTCGTCAGGACCTTCAACGTTGACCAAGTCTTCGGGAACGAACCCCTTGTACAAAACTGCTTTGACCAGCACGCTCAAAACCACGATGTCGTACGTTACCCACGCCACGTTCACCAGCGTGCCCAAAGGCTCCGAGAGCCCCGTCAGCAGCCGGGCGATTCCCGTCACCATTGCTACGGCCAGCAGCACGCCCACAATGATCTGGGGGCGGATGAGGCTCCAGCTGGGCCCACCGCTCTGCCGTGCCTTGGGGGTGACAGCGAACCCGAGCGGGCGGCCGAACCAGACGTTACGTGCCGCCGTCGTACATGCTTTGATCCAGGTGGGGAACAACGCAAGGCTGTACTGCTGGCCGCGCCACGTGGGAATGCCGTGGCCTGCCACCACGAACAGGAGCTGGTTGACCACCATGAACGGGATGAAACGGATGAAGAAGTCGTAACTGAGGCTGCTGACCGGAAGGATGCCGAGCGTCAGGTAGATGATCGGCGCTGTGAAGTACACGACGGCGGCGAAGCCGCTCAGATAGCTCCACATGGTGGAGAAGTACATGAGCCGTTGGCCCCAGGACATGCGGCGCTGAACCAACGGATTTTCACGCAGCAGGACCTGCATGGTGCCCTGGGCCCAACGGAGCCGTTGGGTCAACATGGTCTTCAAGTCCTCGGGCGCCAGGCCGTTGGCGAGGATTTCGTGGTGGTACACGCTCTTCCAGCCGAGCCCGTGCAGGCGCATGGAGGTAGCCATGTCTTCGGTCACCGAGATGGTGGCCAGTGGCATGATGGGCTGGGCTTCGTCCATTCGTTCCACGGAGATGGCGGCGAGGATGGCGTGCACGGATTCGAGCGCGCCCAACGGAGACCAATCGCGTCCGGACATCAGGTCGACGGCGTCACTGGCCACAGTGGTGACGCCTCCCTCGCCGACTTGGGCCAGTTCCATGGCGGCGATCTCGTCCAAGTCCGATTGCAGGGCGGAGAAGTCGGCAGCCACGAGGGTGCGGACTGCCTCATCGACCTTCCGACGCACGCGGTATGTGATCTCGCTTAGGGACGCACCGGCTTTGAGCTCCTGCTGTGCCGACTCCGTTGCGGCCTCCACTTGCGTGAGCATCTCCGCCACCAGCGGATTCTCTGCTTCCGTGGACCTGCGGGCCTTTTTGATGGCTGAGCGGGAAGCCGCGAGTGCACGCCGGACGCTCTTCTCGGTGGCTTGGACGTAACCCACCAAGCCCAATTGCATGAGCCCTTCCCGGCGCAAGATCGCGTTGGAGCCGCAGAAGAACGCCGCGTTCCAGCCGTCCTTGCCTTGCTGGATCGGGCCGTAGAACAGGGGAGCCTGGCTGCCGAGGGGATCGTCGGCCGGGACGTTGATGAAGTACTGCGGCGTCTGTACCAGCGCCACGCGGTCATCGTTGAAGTAGCCCAGGGTCTTGTCCAGGATGTCCGGCTCGGGGATCTGGTCGGCGTCGAGGATCAACAGGTATTCACCGGAGGTGACCATGAGCGCGTTGTTCAGGTTGCCGGCCTTGGCGTGCCGGGGCATATCCGGGGTCCAGTCAGCGCCTCGCGTCACGTAACCGATGCCGTTCGACTCGGCTAGTTCGCGCATCTCCGGGCGGTTGCCGTCGTCGAGAATCCACGTGCTGTGCGGCCACCGGATGTTCTTGGCAGCCAGCGCCGTGGTCATTACCAGGTCCAGCGGCTCGTTGTAGGTGGTGATGAAGACGTCCACCGTGGCCGTCTCCGGGGGCGCAGGTGGCGGCTTGCGGATCTTCAGGTTCCACACGGTCAAGCCGAAGAGCATGACGTCGATGAGGCTGTAGGTCTCGGCGATCACCAAAGGAACGGCGATCCACCAGGCGTCCCAGTTCAGCGAGGCAAACCAGCGCCAGGCCACATAGTTGAGGCCCAGGATGACCGTGAGGACAACGAAGAGGCGGGTCCAGAAGCGCGTCACAGTTCCCCTTCCGCGCGGCTCAGCGTTGACGGCGAACGACGACGGCGGTGACGTCGTCTTCCGCCGTTGCCGCTGGCGCCAGTTCGAGCAGGGCAGCGCACACGTCCTCGGAGGTGGTTCCCTCGCGAGCCACTTTCTCGACGTTCATGACAAAGTCATCCAGCGAGTTATGGGCATCCAGGACACCGTCACTGACGATCACCAAGGAATCACCGGGACCGAGTTCGAGTTCAGCAGCCGGCCAGTGCTGGTCCTCGAGTATCCCCACGGGAGGGCCAGCTGAAACGAGTCGCTGCGCGGCGCCGTCGGCAGGAACATACAGCCCCAGTCCATGACCGGCGTCGATATAACTGAGTGTGCCGGATGCGCTCTCCAGCCTCGCATGGAACATGGTGACGAAGGAGCCGGACTGATCCAGGTCCGAGGTAATGGTGGCCCCTGCCGACTCGAACGCGTCATCGAGGACGGGAGTATCGGCGACCGAGCGCATGACGGCCCGGACGGTGGCGGCGATGAGCGCCGCGCCCATCCCCTTGCCCATCGCGTCGGCGAAGGTCAGGTGCATGCCGGTGGGGGTCTGATACCAGTCGTAGAAGTCCCCGCCTACGCTGCGCGATGGCCGGAAGGCACCGGCGACGTCGTACCCGTCCAGACGCACCGTCTCCCGGGGGAGCAAGCTTTGCTGGACGACGGCGGCGCGGGCGAGTTCGTCGCTCTGGCGCTGATTCTCGGCCGGCGCGGCAGGGGTGCGCGCCCGGCGGAACAGGGCACGGATGCGGGCCTGGACTTCCTTGGGGCTGAAGGGCTTGCTGATGTAATCGTCAGCGCCGGTGTCCAAGCCGTTCAGTCGGTCGATCTCGTCCGCGCGGGCGGTGAGCATCAGGATGTACGCGTCCGAGAATTCCCGCAGGCGGCGGCAGACTTCCATCCCATCGATGTCCGGAAGATTGACGTCCAGGGTGACGAGTTCGGCATTGGTGTTGCGGACAGCTTCGACGCCGGACAGGCCGTCAGCTGCTTCCGTGACCACAAAGTCGAGTTGCGTGAGGACTACAACGAGGAGTCCGCGGATGTCGGCGTCGTCTTCGATGACTACTGCGTGGCGCACTGGTGTGGGGGAGACCATGGATCCATTAACTAATGACGCTGAGGGTTTTGTCACGTTTAGTCACGAGACATGTAACGCCCGCTCACATTTGCGAGCGGGCGTTACAGGAAATGTGCAGTTATACGGAGAGGGCTAGACGCCGAGCTCTTCCTTGAGCGCTTGGACATGGCCCTTGGCGCTGACCTGGTATTGGGTGAGCTTCACTGTGCCTTCGCCGTCGAGCACCACGGTGGAGCGGACCAGGCCTTCGACGATCTCGCCGTCTACCAGCTTCTCGCCCCACGCACCGTATGCGCGGGCCACGGCGTGGTCTTCATCGGAGAGCAGCGGGAACGTGAGGGCGAATTCGCCCGTGAACTTGGCGAGGGCTTCAGGGGCGTCCGGGGAAATCCCGATGACGTCGTAGCCGTTTCCCTGCAAGCTGGCGAGGTTGTCGCGGAAATCGCAGGCCTCGGTGGTGCAGCCCGGGGTTGCAGCCTTGGGGTAGAAGTAGACGATGACGTTGCGTCCGCGGTAATCGGACAGCGAGACCTTGGTGCCGTCGGCGTCGAGAAGCGCGAAATCAGGTGCTTGCGTTCCGACGAGGAGTTTGTGGGTCATGGCGATCCTTTACATTCAACCGGTGTGCACCGGCGGTTATTCAAACAACAGCGATCTTTCACAGTGCGGAGCTCTGACTTCCTATAACAACGGCGTCAGATGCTGTATTCCGCAGGTCCGCGCACGGTGGCATAGGGGCCTGGCACGAACTGGTAGCCGCCACCACGGACGGTGGAGACCGTGTGGCGGGCACTTCCGAGCTTCCGCCGCACTCTTCCAACATAAACGTCGATCGAGCGAAATGCCGCGCCGGGAAGGTCAAATGACTCCAAGAAGCGTTGCAATTCTTCACGACTTATGGCCCGTGAGCAGTTCACCACCAGGTAGCGCAGCAGCTTGTATTCCATGCCAGTAAAGGCAACGGGCTCGCCGTCGAGCAGTACTACTTCAGCGGCGAGGTCGATTGCAACTTGGCTGCGACGGGCTGCCAACGTTACGGGCTCGACGGCGGTGCTAGCGCCAGCGGCGTCGCCTTCAGCCAGGGCATCCGCAAGCGTCACGCTGCCCGGCCCCGAAAGGTGGTTACCGGCGTCGGCGGCTTCCTGTGGAGTGCCGCACCAGGAAGTGTCACCGACGCCGGAGTGCTCTGCCCCGGTGGCGGGCCAGATGCGGACTTCCGCCTCCGGGGCAAGTTTCATGGCGCGGGCCAGCACCAAGCGCGCCGCCCGCTCCCAGACCTCAGGGTCGAGCTCGTCGCCCTCGGCAGGGTTGACCCACAGCGCCAGGCCTCTCGCGCTCAGGCCCGGTCTGCTCAGGTCATTCGTGCTCAGGCTGGTGCCACGCCGCGCGGCGGAACCGCGTGCTGCGGGTCCTCGCGAGGGCGGCGGCCCGTAAGCATTCACTGCCATGGCAGTGGGCCTACACGTTACCGCGGCGGAGCAGTTTGCCGCCGGGGTTCTGGCCGTCGATCGGGGTGCCGCGCAGGTAGGTTTTGCGGACGACGCCGGCCAGCGGACGGCCGTCGTACGGCGTGATCGGGTTCTTGTGCTTGAGCTTGGTGACGTCCACCACGAATGCCTCATCCGGGGCGAAGATGGAGAAGTCGGCGTCGTAGCCCAGGGCGAGCTGTCCCTTGGTTTGCAGCCGGGCCAGTGCGGCGGGCTTCTCGGACATCCACGAGACCACCTGTTCCAGCGGGATTCCGCGGTGGCGGGCTTCAGTCCAGATCAGGGACAAGCCCAGCTGCAGGGAGGAAACGCCGCCCCACGCCACGGCGAAGTCGCCGTTTTCCAGGTCCTTCAGGTCCAAGGTGGAGGGGGAGTGGTCCGAGACGATGCAGTCGATGGTGCCATCCTGCAGGCCCTTCCACAGGAGCTCCCGGTTGGAGGCTTCGCGGATGGGCGGGCAGCACTTGTAGGCCGTGGCGCCGTCCGGGATTTCCTCGGCCATCAGCGTCAGGTAGTGCGGGCACGTTTCAACGGTGAGGTTGACGCCGTCGCGCTTTGCGGAGGCGATCATCGGCAGCGCGTCCGAGGAGGAGAGGTGCAGGATGTGGGCGCGGGCGCCGGTCCAGCGTGCGCGTTCGATGACCTCGGCAATGGCCTTGTTCTCGGCGCCGCGGGGGCGGGAGGCGAGGAAGGTTTCGTAGTGGTCGCCGCCCGGGTGCGGTGCGCGGTCGATCGCGTGGGAGTCCTCCGCGTGCACGATCATCAGGGAGTCGAAGGACTTGAGCTCAGCCATGTCCTCTTCCATCTCGTCCGCTTCCAAGTGCGGGAATTCGTCCACGCCGGAGTGCAGGAGGAAACACTTGAAGCCGAACACGCCTTCATCGTGCAGCGGGCGGAGATCCTTCTTGTTGCCGGGGATGGCGCCGCCCCAGAATCCGACGTCCACGAACGCCTGGTCCTTGGCCACCACGCGCTTCTGCTCCAGGCCGTCAACGCTGGTGGTGGGAGGGATGGAGTTCAGCGGCATGTCGATGATGGTGGTGACGCCGCCGGCTGCTGCGGCGCGGGTGGCCGAAGCGAAGCCTTCCCACTCGGTGCGGCCGGGCTCGTTGACGTGGACGTGGGTGTCCACCAGGCCGGGAATGAGGGTTTCGTCGTCTGCGAGTTCGATGACCTCGTTGCCGGTCAGTCCGTTGCCGAGGGGTTCGATCGCGACGATAACGCCATCGCGAATGCCGACTTCGCGGGCAGTGATGCCGGCGGTGGTCAGGATGCGCTGGCCCCGGATAACGAGGTCATAGGCGCCGATTGCTTCAGACATTGAGGTACTCCTTGTTTTCGGTCCGTTCCGCCAGGTACACGCCTATGTGCTTACCTAATTGTTCAAGCAGCGGACCTGCTTGGGCGATACATTGTTGGACGTCTTTTTCCAGATCGGTCAGGGCATGGACCGTGTGGAAGCCGGCGTCGGTGAGTTGTTCCCGGCTCAGGGTACTCCGGCCGCACACCGCGATCACGGGAACCCCGTTCCGTTGCGCCGCCCGCGAGACACCCATGGGCGTCTTGCCGAGCAGGCTTTGTTCATCCAGGCTGCCTTCGCCGGTGATGACCAGATCGGCGCCCTTCAGCCTCTCTTCGAGGTCAGTGAATTCAAGCACGACGTCGATGCCCGGCCGCCGCTCGGCCTTCAGTGCCGCGATGGCGATGTAGCCCACGCCGCCCGCTGCTCCGGCGCCCTCGGCCTTGGCTGCGAACTTTGCTTGTTGGCCGGTTGTTGCCGCGAGGACGTCCACGAAGTGGCTCAGCGCCGCGTCCAGCTCGGCGACGTCGTCCGGCGTCGCACCCTTCTGTGGACCGAAGATGGCTGGGGCTCCGCTGGCCCCCAACAGGGGATTGTCGACGTCGGACGCCAACACGAATTCTGTTGCTTCGAAGCGGACGTCGAAGTTGGAGAAGTCGATGGTTTCCAGCCTTGCGAGGGCAGCGCCGCCGCCGGGGAGTTCGCTGCCGTCCTTGTCCAGGAAGACTGCCCCGAGGCCCTGGAGGACTCCCGCGCCGGCGTCGGTGTTGGCGCTGCCGCCCACACCCAGGATGATCTTGCGACAGCCGAGGTCCAGCGCGGCGCGGATGAGTTCGCCGGTTCCAAGGCTTGTTGCGTTCTTGGCGGTTTCGCGGGTTGGCCCCTCGGGGAGGAGGGCGAGACCGGAAGCTGCCGCCATTTCGATGACAGCTTCCTGCTCCCGGACCGCGAAGTCCGCTTGCACGGGTTCGCCGAGCGGGCCGGTGACGGTGGTGGTCCGGCGGGTGAAGCCGGAACCGATCGCGGCGTCGATGGTTCCTTCGCCGCCGTCGGCCACCGGAATGTGTGTTGCCTCCAAACCTTGCCCGAACCCCGCCAGCAGGCCTGTTGCCAGGTGCTTGGCGACGTCGGGCGCGGACAGCGAGCCCTTGAATTTGTCCGGGGCGATGACAACACGCATTCCGGTGCCTCCCTTCTTAGTGTTACTTACGCTTTGGTGAGGATCGCGGTGGGGGCGTCCTCAGCGGACTCAGCCAGCTCTTCGAACTCGTTCACGCCGTTGATCTCAACGCCCATGGAGATGTTGGTGATCTTTTCCAAGATCACTTCAACAACCACGGGAACCTTGAACTCGCCCATCAGTGCCTTGGCCTTGTCGAAGGCGGCAGGCAGGTCGTCCGGGTTCTCAACGCGGATGGCCTTGCAGCCCAAGCCCTCGGCAACCTTGATGTGGTCAACGCCGTAGCCGTTTGTCTCCGGGGAGTTGATGTTTTCGAAGGCCAGGGAAACGTTCTGCTCCATGTTGAAGCCGCGCTGGCTCTGACGGATCAGGCCCAGGTAGCTGTTGTTCACCACCACGTGGATGTAGGGCAGGTTGAACTGTGCGCCTACGGCCAGTTCCTCGATCATGAACTGGAAGTCGTAGTCACCGGACAAGGCAACAACCGTCGCGTCCGGGGTGCCACGAACCACGCCGAGGGCTGCGGGACCGGTCCAACCCAGCGGACCGGCCTGGCCTGCGTTGATCCACTTGCGGGCACCGAAGACATGCAACATCTGGGCGCCGGCAATCTGCGACAGGCCAATGGTGGACACGTAGGTGGTGTCGCGGCCGAACGCTTTGTTCATCTCCTGGTACACGCGCTGCGGCTTGATGGGCACGTTGCTGAAGTTGGTCTTGCGGTGCAGCGAGCCCTTGCGTTCCTGGCACTCCGTAACCCAGCCCGAGTAGTCCGGCAGGGTCTTTGCTGCCTGGCGCTCACGGGCCAGCTCCAACAGACCGTCCAGCGCCGCACCGGCGTCGGACGCTATGCCCAAGTCCGGGGAGAAAACGCGACCGATCTGCGTCGGCTCGATGTCGATGTGCACGAACTTACGGCCGGCCGTGTAGGTGTCCAGGCCACCGGTGTGGCGGTTGGCCCAACGGTTGCCGATGCCGATCACGAAGTCGCTCTGCAGGAAGGTCTCGTTGCCGTAGCGGTGCGAGGTCTGCAGGCCGACCATGCCGGCCATGAGCTGGTGGTCGTCCGGGATGGCGCCCCAGCCCATCAGAGTGGGGATAACCGGAACGTTCAGGATCTCGGCCAGCTCAACCAGCTGTGCCGAAGCGCCGGCGTTGATGATGCCGCCACCGGCGACGATCAACGGGCGCTTGGCCGCGGTCAGCAGGTCCAGGGCCTTTTCGAGCTGCTTGCGGGAAGCCTTGGGCTTCTCCACCGGCAGGGGCTCGTAGGCGTCGATGTCGAACTCGATCTCGGCCATCTGAACGTCGATGGGCAGGTCCAGCAGAACCGGACCCGGGCGACCCGAACGCATCAACTGGAACGCCTTCTGGAAAGCGCCGGGAACCTGGCCCGGTTCCAGGATGGTCATCGCGAACTTGGTGAGCGGCTTGGCGATGGACTCGATGTCCACAGCCTGGAAGTCTTCCTTGTGCAGCTTGGCAACGGGTGCCTGGCCGGTGATGCAGAGCAGGGGGATCGAGTCAGCCTGGGCTGCGTACAGACCAGTGATCATGTCCGTGCCTGCAGGGCCAGACGTGCCGATGCAGATACCGATGTTGCCATCAGCTGCGCGGCTGTAACCGTCGGCCATGTGGCTGGCGCCTTCAACGTGGCGGGCCAGCGTGTGGCGGATGCCGCCGTGGGCGCGCATTGCTGAGTAGAACGGGTTGATGGCTGCGCCTGGCAGGCCGAACGCCTCGGTGGCGCCCTCCTTTTCCAGGATGGCTACTGCCGCATCAACTGTGCGCATCTTTGCCATGGTGTACTCCTTGAAAGTCTGTTTTTGGGTGTGGTGAGGGAGCCGCCGTCGTTATTTATGTACGACGGCGGGTTCCCTGCTGTGTGTTGCTTGGTTGCCTTTGGGCTTATTTACGGCCGCTGAGCTGAAGGACCTGCTTGAAGAGGCCCGAGTGGTCCAGGCCGCCGTCGCCCTGGTTGACGGTTGCGGCGACAAGTTGCGCGACGACGGCGCCGAGCGGGACAGCGACGTTGGCTTCGCGGGCTGCGGAGGTGACGATGCCGAGGTCCTTGTGGTGGAGGGCCAAGCGGAAGCCGGGGTCGAAGTTGCGGTCGAGCATCTTCTGGCCCTTCTGGTCCAGGACCTTGGAGCCGGCCAAGCCGCCGCCGAGGACCTTCAGTGCTGCGTCGGTGTCTACGCCGTAAGCCTCGAGGAAGGCGATGGCCTCGCCGAGGACCTGGATGTTGACGGCCACGATCAGCTGGTTGGCTGCCTTGACGGTCTGGCCGGAGCCGGCTGGGCCGACGTGGACGATGGTTTTGCCCACTGCGTTGAGGACATCCTGTGCTGCCTCGAAGTCTTCGGCGGCGCCGCCGACCATGATGGACAGGACGGCGTCGATGGCGCCCTGCTCACCACCGGACACGGGAGCGTCGAGCGGGCGGATGCCTGCTTCCACGGCTTCTTCGGAGAGGCGCTTGGCGACGTCCGGGCGGATGCTGGATGCGTCGATCCAGAGGGTGCCCTTCTTCGCGTTGGCGAAGACGCCGTCCTTGCCGCTGACTACACCCTCAACATCGGGGGAGTCCGGGACCATGGTGATGACGACGTCGGCGTCCTTGACTGCGTCCGCGATGCTGCTGGCACCCTGGCCGCCCTCGGAGACGAGTTTGTCGATCTTGTCCTGGCTGCGGTTGAAACCGGTGACCGTGTGGCCGGCCTTGACGAGGTTGATGGCCATGGGGAGGCCCATGATTCCGAGTCCGATGACTGCAACGTTGCTCATTGTGGTTCTCTTTCTGGGGAAGTCTTTTTAGCTCAGGTGTGCTGGGTGCTAGTTGGCGTTGGCGCGCTGGCGGATGGCCCAGCTGAAAGCCGATTCCTGCGGTTCCTTGTACTCGAGGCCGATGTAGCCGTCGTAGCCGAGTTCGCGGCTGCGGGCGATCCATTCGCCGAGGGGGAGGGTGCCGGTTCCGGGGGCGCCGCGGCCGGGGTTGTCGGCGATCTGGATGTGGCCGAAGTCCTTGGCGTGGTTCTCGATGACGGATTCGACGTCGTCGCCGTTGACCGCCAGGTGGTAGAAGTCGGCGAGGAGTTTGATGTTCTGTGCGCCGGATTCTGCCTTGACGCGGGCGATGACCTTGAGTGCGTCTTCGGCGGTGAGGAGCGGGTACTTGGGTGCGCCGCTGACCGGTTCGAGGAGGACGGTGCCGCCAATGCGGGCGACGCCTTCCGCTGCTGCGGCGAGGTTCTTGGCGGCGAGTTCGTCCTGCTCTTCAGGGGTGAATTCGTCCTGGCGGTTGCCGTAGAGGGCGTTGAAGGCCTTGCAGCCCAAGCGGTCACCGATGCCGGCTACGACGTCGATGTTGTCCTTGAACTCGGAGCAACGGCCCTTCCAGGAAACCAGGCCACGGTCGCCGCCGGGCATGTTGCCGGCGTTGAAGTTTAGGCCAGTGAGCTGAACGTCGGCGTCCTTGATAGCTGTTTCAAACTCGGTTGTCTCTTTGTCGGTGGGAACCGAAGTGGCGAAGGGCCACCAGAACTCGACGGCGTCAAAACCGGCTGCCTTCGCGGCGGCGGGGCGCTCGAGCAAGGGCAGCTCCGTCAGGAGGATGGAGCAGTTCACTGTGTACGTCATCGTAGGTCCTTCCGAGGAGGGGCTTGGATCTATCCTCCGTTGCTTGGCTGCTGCCTTGGTGCTTGGCTTCAGTTTCCGCTTTGTGGAATTTAGATTCTGCTTTATGAAAAGTTTAGGGAAGGCGGGGGTGGGAGTCAAGGGGGTGGGTGAGGAGGTGGGTGTTTGGGGTACGGGAGGGCGCCGGGGCAGTCAACATTCCACGGCGGAAATCCATGGGCTGTTCAAGGCAGCCGAGAGTGGGTTGGGGTCGTCAAGGACGCGCCGTCGTTCGCCGTGATCCGCTGCCGAAGCCGACTAGTGGTGCCCGTTGAGGCATGGATAATCGCAAGATCGAATTCGGTTGGACGGTGGGATGATGGAGGAGTGGGAGGAGGAGGAGTGTCAGCACTCACGAACACCATAGAAATCGACCGTCCACCAGTCGACGTTTTTGTGTATGCGAGCGACCCGCTGCATTTCCCGGAGTGGCAGGTTGACGTCCTTGAGGTGCACTTTGAAGGCGCGGGCGGCCGGCAGTTGGGCTCGCGGTTCACCACCACCCGTCGGATCGGCCCCAACGAGCGCACGATGACACAGGAGATCACGGAGGACGAGCCGCCGCATCGGTTCGCCGCACACGGCATCGACGGTCCGATCCGGCCTCATGCGAGCATCGATGTCGAACCGCTCGACAACGGCACAAGGTCCAGGGTGACCTTCGAGCTCGATTTCGAGGGTCACGGCGTCGGCAAGGCGCTCGTACCGGCCGTACGTCGACTCGCGGCGCGAGGTGCTCCGGCCAGCCACAGGCGTCTCAAGGTGCGGCTCGAGGCCCACGGGTAACACCCGGGGGGAAATCTGTGACAGACGTTTTAGTACAGGATTGAGCGCGCCAATCGCTGACCGAGGAGGCTGGCTAGGTGAGGCTTTTTCAACGCATCGATGCGCCGGGGGGCCGGCCCGCCGTACCTGCCCCGGGACAAACGGTCTGACGACGGGCGCGGACGAACCTCCGCCCGGGAGTTCCGTGGCGAAGCAACGCGAAGCTGCGGCCGGTTGGACCTAGCTGGCCTGCCAGATGTCCGGGCCGAAGACCTCGTAGTGGATTTTCGTCGCCGGGATGCCGGCATTGATGGCCTCATTGCGGATGTTTTTCATGAACGGCAACGGACCGCAGAGGTACAGCGACGCGTTCGCGGGAAGGTCCACGTCGAGCAGGGACATGAAACCGGTCCTCGACCCGGCTTCGGGCTGCTCGAGCCGGAGCTGGAGGTCGGCGCCGTCAAGGCGTTCGATGTCCTCGGTCATTTGGAGCGCAGCGCCCAGCTGTCCATGGTGCTTTCCGCGTGCAAGACCAGGACTTGCCGGTCGGAGCGGGTTTCGGCGAGGGAGCGCAGGATGGATGCGGTAGGGGTGCAGCCGATGCCGGCCGAGGCAAGGACCACCGGACCCTCATCCTCGTTTAGGGTGATTTCGCCGTAGGGGTTGGAAATTTCGATGACGTCGCCCACTTTCATGTCGCGGTGCATCACGGGCGAGACCTCGCCGCCGTCGTCGAGCTTGGTGGTGAAGCTGCGTGTGGTGCCCGCGTCGCCGGAAAGGGAGTACTGGCGGACCTGGCGCAGACCGTCCGGCAGCGTGACCTTGACGCTGACGTACTGGCCAGGCAACGCTTCGGTGACGGGTGTGTCGTCCGCCGGCTCCAGCACGAAGGTCATCGAGCCGGTGCCAGCTGGCGTTTTGGCGACAATCCGCCAAGGGGTCCACATCACACCGTTTGCCTGTGCGGCGTAGAGGCCCTTCTCGAGCTTGATTAGCGCGTCCGCCATGAGCCAGTAGACCTCGGTCCAGGCGTCGGCGATTTCAGGGGTGATGACCTCGACCAAGTCCTCGGCGATGGCCGCGAAGAGGTGTTCGTAGACCACTTGGTACTGCTGTTCCGTGATGCCGAGGGAGGCGTGGCGGTGCGCGACGCGGGACAGCACGGTCTCCGGCAAAGTACCCGGATGGGTCACGAGATGGCTGGCAAAAGCGGCGATGCTTCCGGCCAGGGCTTGCTGCTGGGCCCCGTTGCGCTGGTTTGAGCGGCTGAAGAGCCCGTCCATGAGTTCAGGAGGCGCCGCGAATAGGCGGTTGTAGAACTTGGGGGTGATCTCTCCGCTCCGGGAACCGACGAGCGGGAGAGTGGCCTGGATAACCGGGAAGGACTTGTCCGAGAGCATGCTGACTCCTGAGTTAGTGGCCCGGGATCTTTGCCCGGACTGCGTCTAAATACTTTCATTTTGAAATACAAGTATTTATGACTCAGTTCTACATTGCGTAGAAAAGGTGCGCGAATCGGCTGGCCTCCCAGGCATGGGCTCGCCAATGGCGCGGGCGGAAACGGCGGTCCGTGGCCGTTGCGGCCAACAAACCCGGATCGAGTGTTCCAAGAATCTCACCGCTCTGCACCACCTAGCCCACCCGTTCGTGCCACCTAGGTGCCCTCAATTCACCCCTAATTCCCGCCCCTTCACCACCTAGTTTTCTCCATCCAACCCTGTGGCCGCTCCACCCGCCCATAGTGTCCTTCCCAGAGCGCGGACCCCGGATCACCACCGGGACCGCAGCAGGAAACACGTGAACAACTATTGGGGGTTGGGTCATTGAAGCTGACTGAGCAACATACCATTGCCGCCGCTGTGGATCAGTGGATCACAGGGATCCCGGGTCGCATCCCCGGCCACGTCATTTTCGTCGAAAGTCCCGAGCACGCGGCCTACGCGAAGACACTGGCCGGCGAGGGCTCCACCATTCTGGTCCTCAACGGGGACAAGGAAGATCCGGACATAGTCCCGGTCCGGGGATCCTTCGACGTCGGCGGTGAAGAACTTCTGGTGGACGGCACCCTCAACCTGGAGATCCAGGACTACTTGGCCATTCCATTCGTGAACCTGGTGGGCGTGACTGTCGTCAGGATAACCACCGAACAAGACTGGCAAGCATTCTTCGACGACGCAGAACAGGCTCGCATCTCCGGCCACTTCGTGCACCAGCTCACCGAGGTCAACGCAGTGCTGGCAGAGCGGGGCTTGCTCAGCGGCGCTACCCGGGACACCCTCATGCTGGCCCGGCTCCACATCGCCGCCGACGGGTCCATCCGCACGGGACCCTACGGATCCACCATCGGCCGGGTGGGGGACGTCATCACGGATCTCCGGGTGAGGGCCATCGCACTCCGGCCGGAATCGGCTGTTGCCGCCGTCTTCTATCCCTGGGACATCCAGGATTCCATCGCGGCCAAGTCCTGGATCCCGCGCTACTTGGCTGCCCTGGATGCCTGGAAGTTCGTTCCCCGGCAAGACCGCGACAGCACGAGGTTGGCGGGCTTCGGACTGAGCCTCTACGGCGCCAGCATCAGCGACCCTCTCGCTCGAGCAACAGCGCCCTTCATCCTCAAGAGGGGAATGGACCACACCCTCCTGGACACCGCAACGGGCAGGCTGTTCAAGGTCGGCCAGGACGCCGCGGCCATCATCGAGGCCGTTTCCAACATTGGGAACGTCAGCGCGGCGGCAACCAAAGTCGCTCCCACCCTCAACGTCACAGCGGCGACGGCGGAAGAGTCCGCGCACGCGGTGCTCGCCCGGTTTGCGCAGCTCGGCGTCGACATCCTCGGTACCCGCTCATGACGGTGGTGCCCATCCTCCCGACTCCGAGGACGCAACTTCCGCTGTGGGTGCCGCTCGTCACCCAGCACGATTTCGCCGCGGACAGCTACACAGCCGTTAAGGCCGACGGCGTCCGCGTCACCTTCGAGGACGGGCAGCGCAGGCTGTGCGCCAAGAGCGGACTGTGGAACGCCAACCTCGGCTATGGCAACCCACGCATTGCGGCGGCCATCCACAGAGAACTCGAAGCAGCCTCCTACCTTCCCCTGTTCCGCACAGCCCACCGCCAAGCAATCCACGCCTCCACGGCACTCCTGAACCTCCCCGCGCACCCTTTCCAGCGCGTCGTCTTCTCCACCTCGGGCGGGGCCGCTAACGACGCCGTCATGAAGCTCGCCCGGCAGTACTTCGTCCTCAACGGACAGCCTGAGCGGAAACTCGTCGTCGGACTCAGCGGCAGCTACCACGGCCTGACTTACGGAAGCCAAGCCCTCAGCGGCGACGAGCTTGGCCAAGCGATGTACGGCGTCGACCGGCGAAATATCCGACACATCAGGTTCGACGACGACGGCGCTGAACTGGAGCTACTGATGCGCAGGGAGGGCAACAGGATCGCCGCCGTGATCATCGAGCCGGTCCTCGGATCGGGGGCGGAAGTGGTCCCGGCGAGCTTCATCGAACAGCTTATGAGGCACCGAGAGGACCACGGCTTCCTCCTGGTCGCCGACGAAGTCGCCACAGGCTTCGGCCGCGTCAGCGGCTGGTTCGCGTCCGATGAATGGCGGGAAGCGCCGGACGTCGTAGTCACCTCAAAAGGACTCACCAACGGGACCAGCGCGTGCGCGGCACTGCTGATCGCGCAACGTGTCACGGACGCCTTCGACAAGAACGAGGCCGTCTTTGTCCACGGTGAAACCCAAGCCGGCACCCCGGCTACCTGCGCCGCGATCCTGGCCACCATCGAGGAGATGACAAGGCTGGACCATCAAACCCTGAACAAGCAGGTGTCAGCCGGATTGGACAAGCTCATCACCGAGCTTCAAGCCAGCAAAGGCGTTGGCAACTCCACCGGCCGTGGTTGCATGCGGGGGATCAAGCTCCTCACGGATAACGGATTGCCCCTTTCCGCCAACGCAGTGCTCGCCGTCGTCAAACGCATCCACTGCGCGGGAGCCATTGTGCAGCCGGGACCGGGCCGGATCCAGCTACTGCCCGCGCTCACCTACACGGAAGCAAACTTCGAGGAACTACACCGCGCGATCACGGCAGGCTTGGCGAGGGCCCAGCGCGATGGGGTGTTCGCATGATCGCCGACCGCACGTGGAATACGCGCTGCGTCATCCTCGACCACGGAGTGTCCGCCAAGTACGTCGGCGCACTCACCCGCGGCCGGACCGGTCTGGTGGTGGACAACGCCCTCCCGGAACACCGGGATCGGCTCCTTGCCGGCGGCCTCAAAGGAGTGCCGGTTCTTGGCCTGGACGCAATGCCCGTCACCCGCGAAACCCTCCGGACGGTGGGCCACTTCCTCCACGAAAACGGGTTGCAAACAGTCGTCGGGCTCGGTGGCGGATCCGTGTTGGACGCCGTGAAGCTCGCCGCCGTGTTCACCGCCGACCCAACGCTGGCCGATCTCGCCGAAGTCCATGCGAAGCGCTCCGGCCTGCTGGTTTTGCCCGCGATCCGCAACAACGAAGAACGTCCCAAAACCGTCCTCCTACCGTCCACCGTGGGGACCGGTGCGGAAGTCAGCGGGGTCGCGTGCCTGGACACCGCCGTCGGACGCCGCCTCATAGCCTCGCCTCACCTTTCAGGTGACGTGGCAGTGCTCGACGGCGGACACCTCGCCACCCTGCCCCGGCACCTGGTCCTGGAGGGTCTGCTCGAGGCGTTCCTTAGGGTGGCGGGAACCCTGACGGGCAGCAGTGCCAACAGATTTGACGACGACGCCTACTCGCTTATGCAACGCATCATCCGGCTGGGGTTGCGGCTCGCCCACGTGGACGCTCCCGAGATGAGGCTGGCCGCGGCCCGCCTCAGCATGGAGACGCACACCGGTTGGTCGCTCACGGGTCGGAATCCTTACGGCGCCAAGCACTGGTACGTGGCCAACGAACTCGCTTACGTCACGGGTGTCCGCAAGATGACCGCCACGGCAACCGTGATCGGGCCCATCTGGGAAGAGATCGTCAACGGCACCGCAGCCTGGGGTGACCGTGGGCGCCTTGATGAACTGTGGGCGGCAGTCAGGGAAGTAGAACCGACTCTCGCATCAAACCCGGCCAGCGGCATCAACGAACTCAGGCGCCATTGGGGCATCGCAAAGCTCCCGACCCTCCGCGAAGAGACCTTGATGCAGACCAGCGACGCCGCCATCCAGAGCTGGGGCGGAGTCCTTCCCATGCTGCGCGGCATCGATGTGGCCCAGATCCAGCACGTGCTGAGGGTCGGGACTGCTGAGGGTGGCAGCCGCACCGAACTTGCCATGCCCGAAGGGCAACCTACGAGTGGCAGGGGAGAGGGGGTGAGCACATGAACAGCAGCACTGCACTGAAAGCACTGGACCTCCACATCCAGGAGCTGGAAAGCCTGGACATCCCGGATGACTGGAGCGAGCGGATCCACGGGATCACCGTTGGCCTGGCGCTGGTTGGTATCGCCGTCAGCATCACCTAGCGGCCGCCAGTCCAGGCGGGGCCATTCAACTCGCGAAGAAGGGAGGTGAGCGAACATGCAGGACCAACTCAACATTTCCATCCAGGAAATCGAGTCCATGGACACCCCGGACTTCAACAACTGGTTCATCGGAGTCTCCCAAGGCGTGGCGCTGGGCTTGATCGCAGTCAGCATCACGTAGCCCGGGCCCTACGGCACCACGGCCAACACGGCACCACTCCCTACACAGGCACCGGAAAGGAGGAATCAATGAGCGCACCATCGAATCTCCAACTGAGCATCGAAGAACTGGAGAACCTCGACACCCCGGACGATACACCGTGGTACATCCGCGTTGGTGACGTGATCATCATCGCCGGCATCGTCGTCGGAATCGCCGCTACCTAGCCGGTACACGCGGGCGGTGCAACGTTCCGCCCCCGCCCGCGTCTACCCCCTCCATGTCCAACCTCCCGGAGAACACGAGCTGATGAATATCGCATCCGATAAGACCGCCGACGCCATCCTGCGGGTCCTGGGCCACGTCGATCCGCCCGAGGACCTGTACAGCGTCTCAGGATCACGCCTCTACGACCAAGTCACAGCCAACGACCTCACCGAACTCCCCGAGATACTCGCCGCCGCGCAAAGAACCAGTGGCCCCATCCTCGAACTGGCTGCGGGCTCGGGCCGGATCACTCGTCCGTTGCTGGCGCTGGGGCGTTCCGTGACCGCCGTCGACTCTTCGCCGGAGATGCTCTCCTTGTTGCGCGAAAGAGGAGCTACGCGCGCCTTCAATCCGCGCGCTGCGGCAGTTCGACTGGTTGAGGCCGACATGTCCCGTTTCGAGCCCGACGACGCATACGGTTGCGTTGTTCTCGGCGCCAGTTGCGTCACTCTCCTTGATCCGGCCGGTCGGCGTGAACTCTTCCGCCGCGTCCGGAAATGCCTGGCGCCGGAGGGTCGCTTCCTGCTGACCGTACTTAACGCGGACGGCAATGAAGGCTGCGGCGAGGACGGCGGATGGAACGACGGCGGAACCACCGTTTCGACGATCGGCGAGGACTCATTCCTAATCACCGTGGAGAACCGTGATCCGGTCAACGGCGCGCGCAGGGTGACCATGATCCACGTGTGCTTCAACGAGGGAGGCACGTACCGGGCCTCGGCATATACCAGCGAGGTTGCCTTTGTCAGCAACGACCTCATTGAGGAGGAGATCGCCTCCGCGGGGCTCAGGATTTTTGAACGGCGGCCGGTGCGGATCACCAGCCGTGTACCCGGTCAGTACGACGTCGAACTGTGGGTGTGTGGCTGATGAACGCTGATCCTCTCCCCACCCTCGATCCTCTCCGCACCCTTGATCCTGCGCTGGGCCTCGTGTCCGAGTCCACGGTTTACCTTCCCAATGACGTGGGCCTGTGGCGAACGGTTGGGCTGCTCGCAAATACTGAGTCCCGCAGTCTCGCGTCCGCCGTCGGCGCTTTCGACGTCAACCGGCGAGCCTCCCTGACCAGGGGAGCCGGGGAAGCAGTGGAGCGGTTCGCGCTGGTGCCGACGCGGGGGGACTCCGCCCCGTTGACGGAGTCCGACGGCGTCCCTTGGTATTCGGCTATCGACTTAATCACCGGGGAAACGTCGCGGGTTCCGGCGCCAATGGTGGACTATGCGCCCGCAGCAACTGAGCAGACCACTTGGGATGCGTCCTTCGATCCCTCGCCGAACGGCGCTGCGTCGGGTCCGTCACAGACGTTCGCGCAAATATCAGGGCTCTCGGAAGTATTGGAACGGGACGCCTTCCTTGGAGCCTGGGACCAGCAATGCCCACTGCACCGCGTAGACGTTGCGGTCATTCGCGCGGAAGCTCGGCATGAACCCGGTGCGCGAACTCTTGTGTCGTTGCTGGACGCGGCGAACAGGGCCGGCGTCGAACCGATCCTGGCCTTCGTTCCGCATAGCGGGCGTCCGCTGGAAACGGCCGTGTGCATCATCATCGGGGAAGCCGGTCACGGACGCTTTGGCGCCGTGGGCATCAAAGCATCGTCGGACCCGATCGCCGCGCTGCGCGGCGCCTTGCAGGAGGGGCTCCAGATCCGCGAATTGTTCCTGGCAAGGAAACAGCCACCAGCTCCCGTCTCCGCAGTGTCCGACGACGAATCACGCGCCGCCTTCTGGGCCACCGAGCCGGCGGTTGAGCACTTGCGTGGTTGGGCGGAATCGTTCCGGTCGGCGTCGCTTCCGAAAGGTGGCACCGCGCCCGACGTCGAAACGCTGGTGAGCTACCTTGCGTCCAGAAAGATCCGCCCGCAGTGGGTGGACCTGACGCACAGGCTTCCCGTGCAGATCCAGCGACTCGGCTGGATTACAGGAAAGGCCGTGTGCTCCGGGGCCATACCCCTGACCATGGACGAGTCCAAGCTGCCGGGCTCACCCATCCGCTCCGTGCCCCACCCGCTGATATGAAGGCGGCAAAGAATGGTCGCACCGCGGAGAGGGCGAAGTTCGGTGCTGCGCAGTGGCCGGTGCAATTGGCTTCCGCTGCCTCCATTGATGAGCCCCTCCAGGACGGCGGTCCCTGGATAGTTTCCATCAACAGCGTGCCGAAAGCCCGCGTCTCAGCCGACGTCGCGGCCGTTCTGAAGGCCGTGGACGGACGCAAAGATCCCGCGCACGTGGCCCAACAGTTGGGCCAGCCGTGGACAGCGGCTGACGTCATGGGTGTGGTTCGCCACTTGGCACACACCGGAATTTTCGACGTCGGCGCTCGCCAAGGGACCACGCGGCGGCTCCAGTTCAAAGCACCCTTGACGCTACAGCTGACACTCTTCAACCCTGCTCCCTTTCTGCAGTTCCTCCGACCCGGGGCCGCAGCTCTGATTCGCCCGAGTTCAGCAGTCCTCCTCGGAGCCCTGCTGTGCGGCGGCATCGTCGGAGCTGCAGGTGCAAGCCAGAGCATCTGGCGCGTTCTCTCCGAACCGCTTCCGCTTGAGGCATACCTGATGGTTGCAGTGGCAATGTTCGTCTCCACGCTCCTGCACGAACTCGGCCACGGCATGGCTCTCACGTACTTCGGTGGGACCCCGCGGCGCATCGGAATCATGCTGTTCTACTTCTCGCCGGCCTTCTTCTGCGATGTCACTGACGGATGGCGGCTGCATTCCCGGAGGCAGCGAGTCCTCGTTGCCTTGGCCGGACCCTTTGTCCATCTCTTGCTGGGAAGCGTTGCGCTCGCAGGCCAAGCCCTCCTTGCGGCGTCTTCCGCCAAGGACGCCACCATCCTGTACGGAGCGATCTGTTACGCCGTGGCCATCCTCAACCTGTTCCCGTTCATCAAGCTGGACGGATATGTGGCCCTCATGTCGGCCGTGGACATCCCCCACCTCCGGCAAAAGTCCGTAGAGGCACTCGCTGAACTGGTCAGCCACCGGGTCTTGGGTTCAGCCCCGAGCTTCCGGAGCAAGGGAATCCTTCCGTGGTTCGGGCTGGCAAGTTTCATCTCCGGGATCGCCTTCATGGTTGTGGGCTTCCAACGGCTCGTACCGATCTTCCTCCAATTGGGACTTGCCGGGTATGTGGCCGTGTTCTTGGCCCTGGGCCTGATGGTGGTGCAGGTAGTGAAGGCTGCTGCCCGGTTCTTCCTCTCGGCGGCCAGGCAAGGCAGTCCTCGGTGGCGGCGCTGGGGCGTTCTGGCAGGCACTTTAGCCGTCGGGGCGCTGTTGCTCTTGATCCCTGTCAAACCGGAAACCGTTGCCGGATACACAGTGGTGCATGGCGAACTGAGGATCGTGGTGCCGCTGGAAGCAAGCAATCAGCACCTGGATGCCGGGGACCACGTGGCGCTGCAATCCCAAGGGATGATCATCCACCGCAACCTCGGCACGGCCACCGTTGGCGACCAGCCGCCGTCGAACTCTACGGCCCCGCTGGAGACGGTGGTGCCCGTCCACTTCGGCAGGACGAGCCTGGCCGTGGCGGCGTACCCGGGCATCCTCACAAATGCTGCGAATCTTCCTGCGTCCGGACGGGCGGTAGTGGAGAGCCAGCGGCAAACCACCTTGGCTCAATGGCTCTGGGAGACCGCGGCGGATTCGCCACTGTGGCCGCGCACCGGACAGACGCACCAACCGACGAAAGGGCAGCCATGACCGTCCATGCCAGATTCGAAGGGTTCAGTAAGAAGAGAGGGGGACGGTTCGCCGTCGAAAACCTGACATTCGATGTACTGGCCGGGCAAGTGGTGGGGCTTATCGGCCCCAATGGTGCCGGGAAAAGTACCGCACTCGCGGGTCTGACGGGGCTGCTTGAGGCTACTAGAGGGAGCGCAACCGTTTTTGGAAGCCCATACGGGGCACTCCGCCGGCCGGCCACCAGGGTAGGCGTCAACCTCGACGGAATGGATATTGAGCCAGCGCTTACGGGCCGCCGGCACCTGCGCGTCTGCCAGCTTGCTGCCGGTGTGGACCGAGGAAATGTTGACCGCGTGTTGGAGCAGGTGGGCCTGACGCGCCAAGCACATAAGAAGGTCAAGAATTATTCACTGGGTATGCGCCAGCGGCTCGGAATTGCCTCGGCCATCATTGGTGATCCGCAGCTTTTGGTCCTCGACGAACCCGCCAACGGCCTTGATCCGGAGGGTATCCAGTGGCTCCGGACCTTCCTGAAATCCTTTGCCGCAGCGGGAGGGAGCGTGTTGGTTTCCAGCCACCAACTCATGGAACTTGAGCAGATCGCTGACCACGTGGTCATCCTCAAGCAGAAAACCCTCTTCATGGGATCGCTGGAAGAAGCCAAACTGCTCGGGGGCGGCAGCTTGGAATCCGCATACTTCAAGATCTTGGCGGCCACCCAGTGAACGCGGACAGTTCATCCCTGTCCGGAGGTGTCCTGACCGAGGGTGTCTTGTCCCGGGGCGTCCGTTCAGAGCTCCTCCGTTATGTCAGCGGGTATTCGGTCCTCGGGGTCCTGGCCTTCAGCGGCTTGGTTCCGTGGTTCGTGGCCAATTTCCTGGGTTGGCCGGACAACTCGGGGGCACTCTCAGCGGCGACCAACATCCAGACATTCTGGGCGTTGGCGGCGAGTAACGCACCTGTGGCAGGTTTCGCCGGAAGCTACCTGGTGGCGCGGGAGGCTTATTACGGGACCCTCCGGCGGAGCGTGGTGATGTCCGGACTGACACAAGTGTTCGTTGCGAAATACGCTGCCGCGGCGGTGGTAGGACTGACCACGGCCGCAACAGGAGTTCTCCTTTGGGGTGGGAGCATCTTCTTGGCCGTGCCCAGCGAAACGAGCGCCCAGCTCCTCACCTCCGAGTCTCTGGGTGAAGTGCCCGGATTGCTGGTGGCCTCGCTTTTGAGCTCACTGTGGGGGTGCTCGCTGGGCTGGATCGTCCGGAACTACTACGCGACGGCGTTACTCACCTTGGTGGTTCCGTTCGCCCTTGAGTTGCCGCTCATCGTGAACGAGCCGGGTATTGGCCGGTGGCTCCCCTCCGGGGCGCTGGCGGGAATCTTGTCGCTGCCGCTGGACCACTTGCTGCGGCCATTCCCGGCTCTCCTGGTTTCTGTTGCCTGGGTGGCCGTTTTGGCAACCTGCGCGGCCCGGGTTGTGAAGGGCCGGGAGGGCTGAATGGGTGCTGCAGTCCCTGCCCTTCTTTCGGACCTACAACGGCCGTGGTTGTGGAAAAGCTCCGCACTTGGGGTCCTTGTGGTGGCCGCGTTCATGGCACTGCTGGTTGTTGCCTCCGGTTTCGAGGCGAATACTCCGACGCCGGGAACGGTGACGATCCTGCTCGACTCAGCGTTCTCACTCACACTGACCGGAGCCGCCGTCGTAGGCTCTTTCTCCTTTACCCGGGATTTCGGTGCCGGGTGCATCGCCCGGCGGGTGCTCCTGTTTCAACGTGGGGCGGTGTTCACTGGGCGGGCAGCCACAGCAACGCTCGCAACAGGGCTTGGCGGCGGAGCAATCGGTGGCGGTGTTTGGTTGTTCCTATCGGCCACGTCCAAACCAACAGGGCAGGGGATGGGCACCGTTCTGGCGTTCGTATCGATCGCCTGCATCGGCGGCCTCTGGGGATTCTCCTTCGGGTCACTCATTCGCAACCACCTTGTAAGCCTGTTCGTGGTACCGGCCACGCTGGTGCTTCCGGGTTTGCTGCCGGACTCGCTGGAACAGATCCGGCCATTGCTTTTCCCGGTCGAGTCCCTTGCCTGGGCGAAGCAGCTGGCCCTCCACATACCGGCATCGGCGTCTTTGCTGGGAGCTGTGGATTGGCTTCTAATGATGACCACGGCGGCTTGTCTCGTGTTTTCCAAGCGCGACCTCACCTGACAAACTGCCCAACAAATAAAGGAAGTAACTGTGAATCGTAAACCCTTGGTATGGCTTCTGCTGGCGCTGATTTTCGTTTTCTATGCGGCCTACCTGTTTCTCTCAAACACCAACGGGTCACTCTGGTCCACCGTCTCGGGGATTATCTGCATTGTTGCGGCCATTGTTGTGTTTTGGAAATACCTCGTTGAGCAAAAGGCCGATCGAAGTGAGTAGTGGTGGGCCTCGCGTTGCCCAACCGGGAGGCGCAGCGCTACATGTCAGACGGCGGCAGTCATGTTAAACCCGGCTGCTCCCGGCCCAGATACGGTTCACTCATGTCGCCGCTCTCCCGCATCGCCCCATGCGGGTTGCCAGGTCTCCTCGAGTTCGATGGGGTCTTGGGACCTATTCCGCCAAGGCCACCTAAAATTACGGTCAAATAGGGCTGTGCTACGTTCGAACGCGCTCTTATCATGAAGCTGTGAACGTATTTCGCTGGAAATGGGGAGGTTTGAACCTTATTCGGAGGGGTACGTAAGCAATATGGAGAGTATTTTCTCCGATCGGTGCCCGTTGGCATGGGTGGCGCTCCGTAAGGGGTACCAGCGGACGCCTTCCTGAATAGGCAAAGTTCAATGAAGGGATGCGTAGCTCAATGAACACACTACTGGTGATTGCCGGTGTCATTGCAATCGTCCTCTTGCTGGTTGGCGGACTCAACCAAGCGCTGGGTTTCCTGCTTTGGGTAGGAATTATCCTGCTTGTGCTGGCCCTCCTTGGCTGGGTTCTGGGACGGGGCCGGTCGCGCGTATGACAACTGATCCAGGCGAGTTAGCCGGCACCGACCAAGTGCACGACGGTATCAAGACGCCGGGACACCCCCTTACGAGGGACTCGGCGACGCCCGAGGTTGGCGGTCAGGTGCCGCCGGTGGGCGGATCCGACGACGACAATTCGGACGCCGTTGACGCCGGACAGAGCACGTCGGCCAGTCCGCCTGGGCCTGCCGAAGAAAAAGACGAACAAACCACGGATGATCGTGGATTGACCACCGAAACCAATCCCACGGATTGATGGTGGGCGGGGAGGCCGCGGCGGGAGTTTCCCGGCCGCGGCCTTGCTCTTTGGTGAAACGCCAGTTTGTCAGTATGCTTACTAATATCCATATACACGTTCACCACTTTGGAAGGGACAGGTCACATGGACGAGAAAAATTCCACACCCGAAGAGGAAGTGGGAGGCTACGGCACCCCCACAGCTGAGCAGGAATCAGGCGGGGGCCAAGCACAGCCACGTGTTGAGGAGGATCTCTCCGAAGCAGGCCTGAGCCAAGACAGCCCCGACGGCGAAACTTACCAAACGGGGGCGCCGAACCTCAGCCACCTGGATCCGGAAGACGCTGACAGCGCAGGAGAGCCTGGGGCAGGACGCTTGGGCGGTATTGATGAGCAGACCCAGAGCGAACAAGCATCGCTGCCGGACGGCAGCGGCAACGACCTTCCCGAGGAAAAATCGCCTAACGATGACGGCGAGGATTTCGACGCAGGATAAGGCTGAAAAGCCCTTTGCACCGGCGCGCCACCGGTTAAGCAGCCAGCCGCCTGGCGGGCCCCTTAGAAGCACTGCCGCCCAGAGCAGTGCCGCTAGATATCAGCACCCGAGACTCGATCGAAGGAGCACCCTTTATGGCTACGGTCAATAAATCAATCGAAGTAGATGTCCCCGTATCTGTTGCCTACAACCAGTGGACGCAGTTCGAAACCTTCCCTGAGTTCATGAACGGCGTTGAGTCCGTGGAGCAGATCGATGAGACTGCACTGCATTTCTCAACCAACGTTGGTGGCGTGAAGCGCGAGTACAACGCCCAGATCGTTGAGCAGGTCCCGGACTCCTTGGTGAGTTGGGCAAGCGTGGACGGCCCTCGAAACGGTGGCACCGTGAGCTTCGAACCCCTGGACGGGGGCAGGACGCGGGTCAACGTGGAGATCATTTGGGAGCCTGAGACGCTCACCGAAAAGGCCGGTTCCGCTCTCGGCGTCGACGGCATGCGCGTGGGCGCCGACCTCGACAAGTTCAAGAAGTTCATTGAGGTACAAGGCCGCGAAACCGGTGCTTGGCGCGGCACGGTGTCCGGCGGCGACGTCGAAGATACCGGCGTGGAGGGCAACCACGTACAGGGCGTCGACGGCGACTTCGGCCCCAGCGGCGTGCCCACCGCCATTGGGATGCCTTCGACGGATCCGGACCTCGCCGCGCCTGCAGCCGAGGACGGATTCGTAGACCCTGCCCGGCCCCACGACTTGTGAGGTCTTGCAGACCTGATCGCAGTGCTTCACCGAGGTAGGCGTCAGGGCCGGCCACCACTAGTGGGGGCTGGCCCTGACTGCTTTAACAGAGGAAATTAACAGGTAGACAACTGCAGTACTGCACCAAGGAGGGCCCACTGCCATGGCAACGTCCAGCCACGTGGAAACTGAGCAGAAGTTCGACGTCGACGCGGCTACGCCGCTTCCGGCGCTTGGAAGGATCGACGGCGTCGAGCGAGTGGGTGACCCGGCCATCCACACCTTGGAAGCGATCTACTTTGACACGCGGGACATGGCGCTTGCGCGGCGCCGGATCACGCTGCGTCGGCGCACCGGCGGGCCCGACGCCGGTTGGCACCTCAAGCTCCCGTTGCCTTCAGGGGATCGACGGGAAGTCCACGCCCCACTAGGCCGCGCGGATGCCGTGCCGGAAGAACTAGCCCAGCGGGTCCTCGCGTACACGCGGGGCAAGGAGTTGGCGCCGATTGCAACCCTCACGACAGAACGCACCAGCTATGCCCTGTACGGAGCCGACGGCCACCGCGTTGCCGACTTCGTGGACGACCACGTCCGCGCAGGCGTTCCCAATGGCGTTCCCGATCACCAACCCGGCCCTAAGATTTCCTGGCGGGAATGGGAAGTGGAGCTGGCCGCCGACGGCTCGGGCAAGAAAGCCGCCCAGGCATTCCTCGACGCCGTTACCGGACCCCTTGCCGAGACGGGCGCGATTCCAAGTGCCAGAACGTCCAAGCTCGCAACCACATTGGGACAGTCATGGCCCCGGCCCCAAGGCGCGGGCCGGGAGGTGCCCAGTACGGCCGGTCCCGCGGTTGTTCCCGTCCTCCACTACCTGGAAGCCCAAGTTGCGCAGCTGCTCACCCAGGATGTGGACGTACGGCAGGGCCGCGACGACTCCGTGCACCAGATGCGCTCGCTGACCCGGCGCATTCGCTCGGTCCTTCAAACGTATAACAAGCTTTTCCTCCCTTCCCCGGTGAGCGATCTCGAGGCCGAGCTGAAGTCCCTGGCTAAAGTCCTGGGCCGTTTCCGCGACGCCGAGGTGCTCCATGCGCGGTTCCATCGGGACATCGACGCACTTCCGGGCGAGCTGCTACTGGGTCCGGTGCGGGATGAACTCGATGAACGCATGGCCGTTCGAACCGGCACAGCCATGGCGGGAATCCGCGCGCGCTTGGACAGCCACCGCTACTTCAAGCTTTTGGATGACCTTGACGCGTTCCTGGACACGCCACCGGTTGCTCCCAAAGGCACGACGCCGGCCCGCAAGACTACTGCGGCGCGCGTCAACAAAGCCGCTAAACGCCTTGCTAAACGGCACCGGGCAGCGGTGGGGGCCGCCGTCGGGCCTGAACGCGATAAGGCCTTCCATAACGTCCGCAAGGCGGCGAAAAAGCTGAGGTTTGCCGCTGCCGCCGCTGAAAGCGTGCATGGAAAACGCGCAGCGAAAATGGCCAAGGCTGCGCACGCTATCCAGTCGATCCTGGGTCAGCACCAAGACAGCGCAATGTTGCGGGCTGAACTGCTCGCGCTGGGTAAGGCATCGGATGCCGGGCCCAGTGCCTTCACCTACGGTGTGCTTCACGGCGTCGAACGCAGGGCCGCGGATGCCGCCCAACAGGACTACTTGCGCCGTGGAAAGAAAGCTCGGAAACTCAGGTTGAAGAAGTCCTCAGGCTAGCCGGCAAGGTTCAATCTCCCGTTGCGGCAACTTCCCTAGTTGCCCACAGCAACCAGACGTAAACTGGCCTTCGGTCCACACACGCTATGGGAGATCCGATGCTTTGGAATGTTCTTGTCCGCTTCCTCAGGCCACACCAACGGCTCCTGATTGCGGTGGTCATTTTCCAGTTGGCGCAGTCGATCGCGTCCTTGTACTTGCCCACCCTTAATGCCGACATCATCGATCACGGCGTTGCCACCGGAGACACGGACTACATCCTCCGCACAGGTGGCCTCATGCTGCTCATCACCTTGCTTCAAATTGCCTGCGCTGTGGTGGCTGTTTACTTCGGAGCGAAGGCCGCCATGGGGATGGGCCGCGATCTCAGGGACGCCATCTTTACCCGTGTCGGCGAGTTCTCCGAGCAGGAGGTCACCAAGTTCGGGGCCGCCTCCCTGATAACCCGCTCCACCAACGATGTTCAGCAGGTTCAGCAGCTCGTGCTGATGTCCTGCACCTTGATGGTCGCCGCCCCGATGCTCAGCATTGGCGGGGTCATCATGGCGGTCCGGCAAGACGCCCAACTGTCGTGGCTTATTGCCGTGTGCGTGCCGGTCCTTTTGGTTGCGGTGGGGCTGATCGTCACCCGGATGGTCCCCCTCTTCCGCAAAATGCAGGTCAGGATCGACGCCGTGAACCGCGTGCTGCGCGAGCAACTGACCGGTATCCGCGTGGTCCGGGCATTCGTCCGGGAAGACATGGAAACTGAACGCTTCGCCGGTGCCAACCGTGACGTCACCGACGTCGCCTTGCGGGCCGGGCGGTTGATGTCGCTGATGTTCCCGGTGGTCATGTTGGTGATGAACGTTTCCAGCGTGGCGGTGATTTGGTTCGGTTCCTTCCGGATCGAGGACGGGTCCATGCAGGTGGGTACCCTGATCGCGTTCCTGAGCTACCTGATGCAGATCCTTATGTCGGTCATGATGGCAACGTTCATGGCCGTCATGATCCCGCGCGCCTCCGTGTCTGCCGACCGCATCGGTGAGGTGCTTAACACCAGCTCCAGCGTCCAGCCGCCGTCGAACCCGGTGGTCTTCCCCGGCGCCCGGCGTGGCGAACTGCGGATGCACGACGTTGGTTTCGCTTACCCCGGTGCCGAGCAGCCGGTGCTCAGCGGGGTGTCCTTCACCGCCGCCGCAGGGCAGACGACGGCGATCATCGGCAGCACCGGAGCGGGCAAAACAACCCTCGTCAACCTGATGCCACGCTTATTCGACGCCACGTCAGGCTCGGTACAGATGGACGGTGTGGATATCCGCGAACTGAAGCCTGACCTGCTGTGGGGGCACATCGGCTTGGTCCCGCAAAAGCCCTATCTCTTCTCCGGAACGGTGCGCAGCAACCTTCAGTACGGCAAGCCCGACGCCACTGAGGACGAGCTCTGGCAAGCGCTGCGGGTAGCCCAAGCCGAAGATTTCGTGCGGGAAATGGAGGGCGGCCTGGATGCCCCGATCGCCCAAGGCGGCACCAACGTCTCGGGAGGCCAGCGGCAACGGTTGGCGATCGCGCGGGCGTTGGTAAAACGGCCTGAGCTTTACATCTTCGACGACTCGTTCTCGTCCTTGGACACCGCGACGGACGCGCGGCTCCGCCAAGCCCTCAAACACCACATCAACGGTGCCACCATGGTGATCATCGCCCAGCGCGTCTCCAGTATCGCGGACGCCGACCAGATATTAGTGCTCGACGGCGGCAGGATCGTTGGGCAAGGAACGCACGACGAGTTGCTGGATACGTCAGGGACGTACCGGGAAATCGTCTCCTCACAACTTGCAGCGGAGGAAGCAGCATGAGCGGCGTTGCAGCAGGTTCCCGGGGCCCCGGCCGGCCGCCAATGGGTCCGGGCCGTGGCGGACCATTCGCCGGCATGAACATCCCGGCGGAGAAGGCCTCGAACTTCGGCGCGTCCGCCCGCAGGTTGCTCGGCACGTTGCGACCCGAGCGCATGTGGTTGACCTTGGTGCTCCTCTTTGCCTTGGTCAGTGTGACGCTGTCCGTGATCGGGCCACGGATGCTCGGCCAAGGCACCAACCTGATCTTCGCCGGCATCGTGTCCAAGCAACTGCCGGCCGGTGTCACCAAAGAGCAAGTGGTGGCGGGACTTCGCGCATCCGGGGACAACAGCAAGGCCGATATGTTGAACGCCATGACGCTCACCCCCGGCGCCGGCATCGATTTTGGTGCGTTGTCCTCGGTGCTTCTGTGGGTGTTGTGCCTGTACATTCTGGCCGCAGCGTTCGGTTGGTTGCAGGCGTACGTGCTCAACGGCGTCGTGCAGCGGACCGTCTACCGCCTGCGTGAGCGGATCGAAGCGAAAATCCACCGCCTCCCGTTGCGTTACTTCGACTCCATCCAGCGCGGTGAGCTGTTGAGCCGCGTCACCAATGATGTGGACAACATTTCGCAAAGCCTCCAGCAATCAATCAGCCAGGCGGTCTCTTCGCTGCTGACGGTGCTCGGGGTGTTGGTGATGATGCTGGTGCTATCGCCCTTGCTGGCCGTGATCGCTTTGGTCACCATTCCCTTGACCCTCGGCACCACGTTGCTGATTGCCAAGCGCTCCCAGAAAATGTTCGTTGCCCAATGGAAGAACACCGGGCAACTCAACGGACAAATTGAAGAAACATATACCGGGCATGCTCTCGTGAAGGTTTTTGGCCGCCAGAATGAGGTGCAGGAAAAGTTCCGGACCAAGAACGAAGAACTGTACCAAGCGAGCTTCGGGGCGCAATTCGTGAGCGGGTTGATTATGCCCGCCATGACATTCATCGGGAACCTGGTTTATGTCGGAATCGCCGTAGTGGGCGGCCTGCAAGTGGCCTCCGGCGCGATGCAGTTGGGCGATGTCCAAGCTTTCATCCAGTACTCGCGGCAATTCACCCAGCCGTTGGCGCAGCTCGGCTCCATGGCTAACATGCTGCAGTCCGGGGTTGCCTCAGCCGAGCGCGTCTTTGAACTGCTCGACGAGGAAGAAGAATCCGCCGAGCCGGCCCCGGTACAGCGCTCGGGAGCGGCACGTGGACGGCTGGTCTTTGAAAACGTGTCATTCCGGTACTCGCCGGACAAGCCCCTGATCTCGGACCTCAGCTTGGTCGCCGAGCCAGGGCAGAGCATTGCGATCGTGGGCCCCACCGGTGCCGGCAAGACCACCCTGGTGAATCTCATGATGCGCTTTTACGATCTGGACGGCGGCCGGATAACGCTCGACGGCGTGGATATCGCCACGATGTCCAGGCAGGAGTTGCGTTCCCGGATGGGCATGGTCCTGCAGGACACCTGGCTCTTCGGCGGGACTATCCGCGACAACATTGCCTACGGTCGTCCCACCGCGTCCGGGGCGGAGATCCTCGAGGCCGCAGAGGCCACGTACGTTGACCGTTTTGTGCGGTCCCTTCCCGAAGGCTACGACACAGTGCTCGACGACGAGGGTGGGAACGTCTCTGCGGGCGAGAAGCAGTTGCTCACGATTGCCCGGGCGTTCCTGTCCCAGCCGTCCGTGTTGATCCTGGACGAGGCGACCAGCTCCGTGGACACCCGGACGGAGGTCTTGGTGCAGAAAGCCATGAACGCGTTGCGCTCGGACAGGACCAGCTTCGTCATCGCGCACCGGCTCTCCACCATCCGGGACGCCGATCTCATCCTGGTCATGGAGGCGGGGCAGATCGTTGAGCAGGGGTCCCACTCGGAGTTGCTGGCAACGGGCGGGGCGTACTCCCGGCTGTACGAGGCCCAGTTCGCGGCGCCGGCTGCGGAGGTCTGAGCAGGCTTTAGCGGGTCTGCAGGTCTGGGCAGGCTTTAGCGTGCCCGCAGGATCCGCTACGGGAGACGCGAGGGCCTTAGCACCGTCGCCTCGCCGGCTTTCCCGGGAGCCAGGGGGACAGGGCTGACCAACACCGCGGGTCCCCGATGGAGCAGCCCGCCGGAAACCACTTGGCAGCGCACGCCTCCACGCCCACGCATCGCCTTGTGGGCGCCCGGTGCGAGCATCTGGTCCATCCATGCGCAAGGATGGGCCGGGCGTCCTGCTTTGAGCCGCACGACGTCCAGGCCGCACTCCAGTGTGAACTCGTGCCCCAGCAGTGGGGCCAGCTCGGCGCCTCGCAGGACCACATTGCGGCGCGTTAATAGGGGATCGAAAGGGCCAGCCCCGAGCTCAGCGGCAATGGCTTCGAGCGATTCGACGGCGAACACTGTCACCGCTGCGTCCATGTGGGCGGCTTTCCCGAAGAACCGGTCTCCAACGATCCCCTTGCCTGAGACCAATTGCGCGCTTTCGGCATCAGTGGTGGGGACGTTGGCCGCCCCTTCCCTGGCGCGTCCAAAATAAGCGTGTGCCGGGGAGACCAGAAGGTGCAGCACCTCGACGTCGTACCTGTAGTCAGCGGTCATCCCTCAACGCTAGCCCCCAACAGCCCGGTACGGGTGACCGGTCCTACAAGGAACCTTCACCAGACGAACTTTCACCGAGGCGTCGAATCAGGGCGTCCACAATGGGCAGCTGGCCTTTGACGAGCTTGGTCCGTGCCACGCTCTCTTCAAACCATCTGGCGTCGTCGATCTCAGGGAAGTCCTTAATGGCCCCGGATCCCTTCGGCCATTCCATGGGGAAAGTGTTGCTGACGATCTTTTCCGGTTGGAAGTCTCCGGCTTCAGCCGCGAACGCAGTGATGAGCTTTCCTGAGGGCTGCCGGAAAACGCCCAGCAACTCGTAGTTGGCCGGTGGGGGAGGCGAGCCTATTTCTTCCGTGAATTCGCGATGCGCGGCAGCCAGCGCGTCTTCGTCCTCAGCAAATTCACCTTTGGGGATGGACCAGGCATGGTCATCCTTACGGGCCCAGAAAGGGCCGCCCATATGGGCTATCCAGAGCTCCAATTGCCCGGACGCATTGTGCCGGAAAAGGAGTATGCCAGCGCTGCGAATGGTGATGTGCCCTCCCGAATAAAAGTGTGTCGTGCGCCAGAGCCTGCACACGTCAAGGCTACTCCCGGGCACAGGGCCGTTATCCAATTGATGATGTAAAAGTGAGTTTCCTTCCCATTTTGCTTCCGGCGGCCCCCTGCCTCATTCATAATCGAGGGGTTGTACGTTCTGTGGGGGGAACGTCGTTGCGGACTCCGGCAACCGCTGGGGACGTTTCCGGGCACGTCAGCAGGAGGACAGCTATGGCGTTATCAGTGGGCCGCCATCCACGTGGTGGAAGAAAAGCCATAGGTCTGGCCGTCATGATGGCCGTAGGTTTATCAATGTTCGCCGGGATAGCCCCGTCGAACGCTGCGGGCAACGGCCCTATGGCCCAAGATCCCGGCCCAGTTGGTAGCTTCGCCTGGAAAGGGTTCAACTGGCAGAAGCGTTTTTGGGGCGGGGCGCCCATGTACAACGGCAGCTGGGATGCGAACAACGTCACCGCTCCGGATTCCAACGGCTACGTGAAGCTCGGCATCAGCAACCCCACCGGAAATGCCCCGGTAGGGGCGGAGCTCCAATCCACGCGTCAGGGCTTCGGCTACGGCACGTACAGCACAACGGTGGAGAAGGACATCAGCTCGCTTCAGAAGGAGGCGGTCTGGGGTTGCTTGTTTACCTATGATCCGGCGGCCGCGCCCGGATATACCGAGATCGACCTTTGCGAAGCTTCCGCATGGGGCGGCGGAGCTGCCTACGGGCAGAGCTGGCCGGTCACCCAAGGCCACGGATATTGGTTCGATGCCACGTTGCCCCCCGCGCAGGGAAACAACACCGTGACGTTTGGTGTTACCAGCGCTCCGATCCTGACGCACCGGATGGTGTGGGAACCGGGCAAGCTGACCTTCGAGACCTATGCCGGTGAGGGCTACAGCGGACCGCTTCTGAAAAGGACTGTCCTTGAAGGCTCCACGGTTCCGGTTCCGGCCAAGGAACAGATCCACTTCAACCTTTGGGTAACCGGTGGCGGCGGGGGAGACCCGGCCCATGTTGCTCCTGAATCAGTCACCGTCCGTGATTTCTCCTTTGTTCCCGGCATTCCCTTGACGGCGCCGACCCCCACCGTTTCCGGAACGGCCGCCGTCGGATCGACCCTGACAGCGACACCAGGGACCTGGACCACCGGAACCACCCTCAGCTACCAGTGGTTCCGGAGCGGCACCGCTATTTCCGGAGCCACCGCCACCACCCGCGTCCTGGCGGCCGCGGACCAAGGCGCTACCCTCACCGTCCAGGTGACCGGCACCCAAACGGGCTACGCAACCACCACCAAGGAATCAAGTCCGACTGCCACTATCGCAGCAGGGACCCTGGTGGCACCCGTTCCCACCATCACCGGAACAACCACCGTAGGATCGACGCTCACGGCCAACCCGGGCACGTGGACCTCCGGGGCCGCGCTGACCTATCAGTGGTACCGGTCCGGAGTGGCCGTCACCGGGGCAACAGCAAAGACGTACACGCTGGTGGCCGCCGATCAGGCAAACGCCATGAGCGTCAGGGTGACGGGCACCAAAGCCGGGTACACGACCGTTTCAAGGACGTCGGCGAGCACGGGCCCCGTCTCCTAGCCGCGGTTCGTCTTCCGGGCCCGGACGGGAACAATGCGCTTGATGGCCAGGCCAAGGGCCAGCATGGCGAAGGCTGCGAGGGCCAACCAGAAGAGGCTTCCTGCCCCGGTCATGGCGAGTGTGCCGGTTCCGGCGGCGATGGTTGCTGAGAAGGGGGCTACTGGATTGCTGTACATGAATCGATTACCAGGTTTTCTTTCGGTTGAGTGCTGAGTCCAGGTACGCCTTGGCGTGGACTGCTTGGAGAAAAGTGTCGATGACGGTTTCGTACATGGTGGCGGCCAGCAGCATGTACCTCCACCCGCGGAGCCGCACGGTGACGATGCGTTCCACGATGAAGACGCCGGTGACTGCCATCCAGAAGGGCCGGAGGTTCAGGCCCATTCCGGTTACCAAGGCAAAGATGATGGAACCGAAATAGGCCAACGTCACCAGGACGCCGATCATGGAGAGGAACTGCCGCCCCCAGTAGGGCCGGGTGACTTTGGTCCATCCGTACTGCACGCAGTTCTCCACTGCGCCGCGCTTCCAACGGAGCCGCTGGGCCCACAGTTCACGCCAGGTGGGCATGACCTCGGTGACGAGCGCGCAGTTGGACGGCGACGCAATCCGGTAACCCAGGGTCAGCAGGGCGAAGGATAGTTCGTTGTCCTCGGTCAGTACGGAGGTGTCGTAAACGCCGCCCTTGCCGTTGCCCGGGGGGAGTGCTCCCTCCAGCCGGGCGGCAACGACGGCGCGCAGGGTCTTAACCCGGAAGAGGGCCGCGGTTCCGGTCACGACCAAGCACCTGCCGTGGAGGCGCTTGACGTCGCGTGCGTAGCGGGCGTACTCGTTGCGTTGCAGGTGGCCTACGAAACCGCCGCCGGGACCGCCGCTGAATACCCCGCCCACTGCGCCAAGCAGATCGTCGGCGAGCAGGTGAGCGGTTGCGTTGTGGATGAAGTCGACGGCGAGCTGGGAGTCGGCGTCCTGTACCAGGATCAGCTCTTCGGGGTCGGCGTCGGGTAGCAAAGCGCTGAGGGCGAAGTTCAGCGCGCCGGCCTTCTTATCCTTGTTGCCGACGGTGCGGATGACCTCAGCGCCCTGCGCAATGGCCAGCTCCTCGGTGTCGTCAGTGCAGTTGTCGGCCACCACGATGACCCTGTCCGGGCGGCGGGTTTGGTTGTTCAAGGAGACGAGTGTCTCTGTGATACCCGCGGATTCATTGTGTGCCGGGACCAGGACTGTGACCACTCCGCCGGGGGCACGGTGGGATCCGCGGGGGACTGCGGACGTGTCGGCGTCCCGCGGCTGCGGCATGATGAGCGCGGACATCGGATCCTCCCTTCGAGTCTTGAAGTGTTGTCTCACTTAGACTCGCAACCCGACCGCAAGGAATACGCGAGGAAACCGTCAAGGAACACTCAAGGTTGGCTCAGGACTGGAGGAATGACGTTTAACTGCAAGAGGACGACGCCGGTTGGTTCCGGCGTCGTCCTCTTGGGTGCGGTTGGGGCTGCTTAGCGGCTCAAGCTGACCGTGAAGGTCTTCGGGCCGCTGAGGGTCACCGCGATGCCGCAGTTTTCAGCCGCTGCGCGGTGGGACAGGGACTGGACGGCGGCATCGATGGTGTGGTCGATGGCAGACTTGTCCCAGATTTTTAGCGTGATGGAGTCAGTATGTGTCGTCATTGTCAGTACTTTCACTCAGGCCGTTATCAGCCCCAAGCTTCTTTGCAGGGGCTGCATCCTCGTCGGTGAGGATTGCTGATTCAGCTTGTACGGGAACAAGTTCCCTCATTCATGGTTCATGCTGCCCACCATCATTGACAAGCCAAATCGGTCAAGTGTGATCTATTGCACGCTCCTGGTTACTCCGTGTAACCCGCCGAACTAGCCCACATGGACCCACGGACGCCGGCTGAGTTCCGGTTCGGCTTCCCGCAGGACCTCGCGGGTCACGGGCGCAATCTCGCCCTCGCCCAGGAAAAGGAACCGGAGGAGGTTGGTGATGGGATTCCCTTCAGTCCAACGGAAGTAGACGTGCGGCATCAAGCCGGTGACGTCCCTGATATGCAACAGGACCGAGGCGATGGTGTTCGGTATGACGGGACCGTGGACTTCCAAGATGCGATAGCCGTGGCGCTCGATGCCGCGCACCTGGAGCTCGGTTTCAAAGTCCGAGGTGTCATCGAGCACCACCTCGAGGAACAGAGCCTGGTAGTTCAACGGCAGATGGCTGACCTCGATCGCTGAGGTGAGCTTCTCCCGGTAGGCCTCGGCCGTCAGGCGCCGCGGTTCGTGGGCGATGATGCGGATGGGACCGTCGTCGTCGTCGAACATGAACTCAAGGGCCGCACTGTCCATGTGCACGTGCGTGGCGTGGAGTTCGAAGGAACGCCGTACCCGCGAAAGCAGGGAAATGGCGATAATGCCTGCAATGAAGATGGCCGCGATCCTGATCCCCTCGGGCCGCTCAATGATGTTCGCAACCGTGGTGTAGCCGAACACAGCGGTGATGACGCCGAAGGCAACAGCGCGTTTCCGCTGGTGGCGACGCCGCGCCGAGAGCGTGACGGCCAGCGCCGCGGAGGTCATGAGCACCAGCACGCCGGTTGCGTAGGCGCCACCTTGGGCGTCGACGTCGGCGTTGAACAGGAACGTAATGGTGAAACCAACCAAGGTGAAGACCAATACGAGGGGCCGTACCGCCCTGGCCCACGCCGGAGCCATCCCGTAACGGGGAAGGTACCGGGGGACGAGGTTGAGCAGGCCTGCCATCGCTGAGGCACCTGCAAACCAGAGGATGCCAATGGAACTGACGTCGTATGCCGTACCGAACCCGAGTCCCAGATACTGATGGGCGAGGAACGCAAGAGCCCTGCCGTTGGCCTGTCCGCCGGCCTCGAACTCCTGCTGTGGGATCAGCACCACTGTGGTGAAGCTGGACGTGATCAGGAAGCTGCTCATGATGACAGCAGCCGTGGTCAGCATGCGCCGCGTCCCTTTGATGCGACCGGTGGGGCGTTCTTCGGTGTCGTCGTCCGCGCCGCGCACCTGCGGCATCACGGCCACGCCTGTCTCGAAACCGGAGAGCCCCAACGCCAGTTTGGGGAAAACGATGAGGGCAATCGCCACAGCCATCAACGGGTTGCCGTGGGAGGTCCACAAGAGTTGCCACCAGTTTCCCACCGCGATGGGGTGCCCGATAACTTCCAGCAAGGCCGTGCCCACCACCACAACGTTCAGGCTGAGGTAGAGGACCACCAGGACCACGGCCACGCCCATGGCTTCTTTGAATCCGCGCAGGAACACCGCGGCCAATAACGCCAGGAGGATCAGGGTGACGGTGACGTTTTGCCCTTGCATCCACGAGGGCATGACGGGATTCTGGATCAGGTGGGCGGTGGCGTCGGCGGCCGAGAGCGTCATGGTGATCATGAAATCGGTGGCCGCGAAGCCGAGGAGGACGAGCACCAGCAACTTGCCGCCCCAGCGCGGAAGCAGCCGCTCGAGCATGGCGATGGAACCCTCACCGCGCGGGGACTCTCCGGCCACACGGCGATACACAGGCAAAGCCCCCAGGAGAGTGACGGCGACGAGCACGATCGTGGCCAGCGGGGAGACCACCCCGGCTGCCAGTGCTGCGATGGCAGGTTGATAGCCCAGGGTTGAAAAGTAGTCCACGCCCGTCAGGCACATCACCTGCCACCAGGCGTGCTTCTTCTCATCGGTGGCGCTGACACCACCGGGTCCTTGATGGCGGCCTTTGCTGTCCTGGAGGCCGAAGAGCAGCCACGTCCGGAAGGAACTTGATCCCTTGGGCTTCGGGGCCGATGGGTCTGCCGGCGTTCTGCTAAGGGTCGTCATGGCGTCCTCCTTGGATGAGGCTCATCACTGTGAGCTGAACATAGCACCGGCGCCACACTTGGCGGCCTGCCTCGGTCAATTTTTGACGATTCCTTTACGCGGTCTGAAAGTCGACGGCGCTGAGGCCGGGTTGGGTTGGGCGGTGAGGCGGGGTTGGGCGGGGCAGGGCAGACGAGAGCCGTCCGGCCCTGGTGGGGCCGGACGGAAAATGTTGCGTGACTTAGTGCTGCCCGAGAGTGCCGCCCAAAGGAGGTATCGCACCCGAAGCCGGCTTGTCGCCGTCGCGCTCGGCCGCGCTCTTGGTATCGCTCTCAGCTGTCTCGTCCGAATCGCCCTCGACGTCTGCCAGCCCGTTCGTTTGATCGAACAAGTGGCTGACCGGGTCCACGAGCGGTGTTTCCGTCGACTGTTCTGTCGACTGGTCCGTCGCGTTGTCTGGCTGCCGGTGCCGGCCCTCTGACTCGTTGGCTTCCGTGCTCACGATGCCCTCCTTCTCTGGTGTAATAATCAGGATACTTACATTATTGAGGCTAAAAGGGCTCAAGGGTAGGCCTAGGCTGCCGCTTCTTAACTTGGGAAGGACCGTCCGAGCCAAAGTGCGGAATACTGGTCCCAGGACCCGATCCCGTGAGTTGAGATTGCCCTCCGAGGAGGTGATGGCGCATGGATCCGGACAACAATGCCTTCAGGCGCAAATTGGAGCGAAGCGCTGAACTGCGTGCCGTGCGGTCCTGGGGAGGAAATGCCCAGGAGGACGCAGAGATCGAGGCCGCGGATGCGGCGGAGCGCGAAAAACGTCGGAAGGTGGACGACGCGGCCAGGGTTGAATACTTGGTCCGCGACGCAATGGCCCAGGGCAAGTTCGACAACTTGAAGTATGCCGGCAAGCCAATACCCGGACTCGGGGAACACTACGACCCTGATTGGTGGGTCAAGGGGCTCATCCAGCGTGAACAACTCAGTGGGATCGGCCCACCCGCTATTCTGCTGCGCATCGAGGATGCTGAACTTGACGCCAAGCTGGACCAGCAATACACCGAGGGGCAAGTCAGGGAAACCCTGGAAGATTTCAACAAGCGCGTCATCGAGGCCCGTAGGCAGCTGCAGGGTGGTCCGCCGGTGATCACCAAGCTCCGCGATGTTGACGCCGAGCTTGAAAGATGGCGGGAGCGCCGGGCCGCGTCAGCCCCGCCGGAGCCGGATCCTCCAACGGAAACCAAACGAACGTGGTGGCAGCGCCTCTGGAACGGCTTGGGCTAGGGGACTTGCGTCACTAAGGGACTGCGTCAGCGGGCGAAGCTGTCTTCTTTGACCTTGACGGTCGCCGGCTCCTCGTGTTCCGGCTTTCGGCGGAGGATCGAGTACAAGTGTGCCTGTTGCTGACGGAAGTGACCGTGCGCTGTGAGGCCGAATTCGTAGGCCGATTCGGCATGTTGCGTGAGGTCAACACCGGTGACTTCGTGCTCGTGAGTGACCCGGAACCCGATGGTCTTGTGGATGGCCAGCCCGATGACGAGCGTGCCCAGTCCGGACAGTGCCATGGTGATGAGGACCGCGACCGTCTGTGCCACGAGTTGCTGGGGGCCGCCGCCGTAGAGGATGCCACCGCCGTGCCCGCCCTGCGGAAGTGCGATGAAACCGAGCGAAAGCGTCCCGATGATGCCCGCACCGAAGTGCACTCCCACAACATCAAGGGAATCATCGAAGCCGAACTTGAACTTCAGATCCACAAATACGGCGCAAGCGGCGCCCGCAACGAGACCGAGAGCCAACGCGGCGAGGGGGCTGATGTTGGCACACGAGGGGGTGATCGCCACCAATCCTGCGACCACGCCCGACGCTGCACCGAGGGAAGTGGGGTGCCCGTGGCGGATCTTCTCGGTGACGAGCCAGCTCAACATGGCAGCAGCCGGTGCCACCAGTGTGTTGACCCAGATCAGGCCTGCCTGCTCAACGGTGGTCGCTGCCCCGCCATTGAAGCCGAACCATCCGAACCAGAGAATGGCGGCCCCGATCATGATGAAGGGGATGTTGTGGGGCCGGTGGTTGGGATCCTTGGCGAACCCGTGGCGCTTTCCCACGATCAAGGCGAGGACAAAAGCGGCTGTTCCCGAGCTCACTTCAACAACTGCACCACCGGCGAAGTCGATGACCTGACCGAAGACGCGACTTACAGCGCCACCGGCACTCATGAGGCCACCGCCCCAGATCATGTAGGCAAGGGGGCAATAGACCACCGTCACCCAGATGGGCACGAAGAGGGCCCAAGCACTGAACTTGGTGCGGTCCGCGATCGCGCCGCTGATGAGCGCAACAGTGATAATCGCGAAGGTTGCGGCAAAAACCACCTTGAGGAGATCCGGGGAGCCGATGAGGTCCTGGAGGCCAAAATGCGTGAAGGGGTTTCCGAACAAGCCCAGGTAGCCGTCTCCGGTAGTCATCGAGTATCCCCAGAGGACCCACATCACGCCAACAATGCCTGCCGAGATGAAGCTCATCATGATCATGTTCAGGGCTGCCTTGGCGCGGGTCATGCCGCCATAGAACAGGCCCAGTCCGGGCGTCATGAATAGCACCATCGCCGATGACAACATCAGCCAGACTTGTTGCGCAGAGATCTCCACCTGCGTTCCCTCCTGATCGGCCCGTCCCAAAGGGGCCTCAGTTACCGGCCCGCGCTACCCCCGGGTTCAATACTCGGTGAGCTTTGTTTCCGGCTCAGGAGGGCTAAGTTGCGGGTACGTTACAGAAATCGCGCCTGCGTGAAGTTCGCGTGACCGTCGTGTTTCGAAATTGTTAACGGCGCTTCTCGTGAGGGCCGGCAGGGTAGCCTCCGCGCCGGCTGGCAACGATGATCGCCAAGGAGACGGCGGTGGGGACGGCAGCAGCCAGCGGCACCAGTTGCGCTCCGAGTGTAGTGAGGGCAAAGGCCCCGTATCCTGCTCCCACGGCGATGCCCAACTGGATAGTGACCACGGTGAGGCCGTTGGCCGCATCCTTGTGTTCCCCGCCCGCACGCAAGATAGCCGCTTGGTTATAGATACCTATTGCCCCGAACGTGACACCCCACGCCGTCATCAGGCCGAACGCCCCCACCCAGGTCCCGCCAAGCACAGGCAACACCGCGAAAACGAGCAAAAGAAGCACGACGGCGGCAATCACCGAGGTTCTGGGGCGGGAATCAGCAGTCATGCCGGCGATCCAGATGCCCACCAAACTGGCTGCTCCCACCACGGACAAGGAGATACTGGTGGCAGACTCAGGCAAGCCCGAGGCCAGGAGGAACGGCGCAACGTAGGTGAAGAGGGTGAAGTGGGCCAGCAGGAGGAGTGGCCACGCGGTAGCTACCGCCACCACTCCGGGCAATTTCAACGCAGCCCGGAGTGAAGGAGCCTTGGTGTTGCGTGCGTCGTGGGCGGCCGGCAGGAGCCAGAACGCCAGGAATGCCAAAAGGGCGCCCACTCCGGCGAGAACAAGGAACGAGGTCCGCCAGGTCAGGACATTTCCCATGAGCGTCCCGATGGGTGCGCCTACGGCGAGCGCGATGCTGTTTCCGCTAAAGACGACCGCCATGGCCTTCCCCACGGAGTGGGCTGGAACTATGCGTGCAACGTACGGTGCCATGCTGGACCACAGCATTCCGTGTGCAACCCCACCCAAGAGCCTGGCGCCAACGGCCCAACCCAGCGAGGGACTGAACGCCAACAGGATGTTACTGACGGCGAAGGCCAGAACGGTGGCGATCAGGAGTGTCTTCCGTGGAACGCGGCCAGCCAGGAGCCGGGACAGTGGGAGGGCGGTGAAAACGATGATTGCTGCGTAGGCGGCGGTGAGTGACCCTACTGCTGATTCCTCCACGCCGAGGTCGCGGCTGATTTGGGGCAGCAGGCCTGAGGGAAGCAGCTCGGTAGTGACCGCTGTGAACCCTGCGGCGGCGAGTACCAGCAGGCCGGCCCACGGAATCTTCTGGGGACCACGCCCGGGAACTGCTGTTGATCCGTAGGCGGCTCGTTCTTCTTTCGCCAGGGGCTGGGCTTCGGGTAGGGTCGCTCCGATAACGGAAGGGTCCTGCTTCAAAGATGGCTCCTCATGGATGGATGGTTGGGGCGGTGCTCAGCGGGGATATGTCCAACGCTACGCATCCTTAGCGTTATGAGGGAGGCCCTGTCAGACACCCCTTCGCGCCAACACACTTTGTCACCCGGGCATTCCTTGGCGCAGACTTGGCCTTGTGAAGCCCTTCCTGTTGCTCGCCACCCGGGCCGAAGACGCCGCAGCCGACGACGAGTACCGGGCTTTCCTCCAGTATTGTGGCCTGGCTTCGGAGGAATTGGTCCGTATCCGGATGGAATCGGTCCCCCTTCGTCCCCTCGAACTGGGCGACTATTCCGGAGTCATTGTCGGAGGGAGCCCATACACTTCCAGCGATCCTGTAGGCGAAAAGAGCGCAGCCCAAGTCAGGGTCGAGGCGGAGCTGTCGGGTCTTTTGGACCGCATTGTGGCCGACGATTTCCCCTTCCTGGGTGCCTGTTACGGGGTAGGCACGTTAGGTACGCATCAGGGCGCCGTCATTGATCGAAGGTTCGGCGAGCCGGTGGGGTCCGCGGAGATCGAACTGACCGCGGAGGGGGAGCGTGATCCCCTTCTCAAGGGCGTTCCGCATCGTTTTGAGGCGTTCGTCGGTCATAAGGAGGCGTGCAGCCAGTTGCCTACTGGCGCGGTGCTGCTGGCCAGCTCCGCAGCCTGCCCGGTCCACATGTTCCGGGTGAAAAACAACCTCTACGCCACGCAGTTCCATCCCGAATTGGATGCAGATGGACTCATCACGCGCATCGACATCTATAAGGACGCGGGATACTTCCCGCCGCACGCTGCCGACGAGCTCATCCAACGGGCACGTCAAGCATCGGTGACCGAGCCCATGAGGATCCTCAAGAACTTCACTGAGCGCTACGCCCGCTAGTTGTGGGGCCTGCTCTGCAGGGTTGGGATGGCGGGGAGTGGGTAGAGCGGGCCCCGCAACGCTGGGTGGGTTTGTTGTGGGGCCCGGTAAGCAGGGTTGGGTTTGCGGGGAGTGGGTAGAGCGGGCCCCGCAACGCAGGGTCAGTGGCCTGTCAGCCTTGGCGCTGAGGGCGCGGGTGTTGCCGGAGCCGGTGGAGGGGCGGGGGCTGGGAAAGGACCGCTCGGGTACAGGGCGGTAGCTTGCATCATGTAGTTTGCCCACTGTGGCCCGGCGATCATGTACCCGTCCAGGGATGGGTAGAACGTACCGTTGATGGTGACGTTTTGCCCGGCCCGCTGCTGGCCCGCCGTCGTATCTCCGAAGAACGACGCCGTCGCCAGGGCTGTGGTGTAACCGGCCACCCAGGTGGCTCCATTGTTGTTGGACGTCCCTGTCTTGGCCGCCACGGGCACCTGGTTTTGGACTTTGGGGTTGATGTAGATGCCGGAGCCAAGCTTGAGGACGTCCTGGAGGACCGCGTTAACACCCCGGGCGACTTCCGGTTTGACGGCGCTGCGACACTGTGGCGACTGGGCTTGGTACTTGCGGCCTTGGAAATCGCTGACCTGGGTGATGGCGATCGGCTTGCAGTACGTCCCATCGTCGGCGAACGTGGCGTACGCGCTCGCCAGTACCAGCGGCGAGACGCCGATTGAGCCCAACAGGTTGCCGATCTGGTGCATGTTGACCGGCGCGTTATCTACTCCACTGTGCAGTCCCACAGCGTCGACCATCCGCTGGATGCCGCAAAAATCCAGCTGCGCGGCAGTGGCAAACGTTGCCGTGTTGATGGAGTTGTACAGGCCGTAGTTGATGGGCATGGGGCGGTAGTAGCCGGGCTCGTTGTTTTGCAGGTCGTCGTCGGCGCCGAGGTTGGCGTTCTTCTGCGCCGTGCTGTATCCGCCCAGTACCGGGCCACACGTTGAGTGCCACGGGAAACCAACGGGATAAACCCGGCGGGAGGCATCGACGACGGCGGTAGGAGACTTCCCTTCGTTGAGCCACTCGGCGAAGATGAACGGCTTCATAGTGGATCCAGGCTGGAAACCACCCGCTCCGTTGAGGTCTTCTCCGTTCTCGTCCTTGGCGTCGACACTGAAATTGAGTTGGGTGTCGAACTTGCCATCCTGCGGCACGAACACCGTATTTTGCGCCATCGCCAGGATCTTCCCCGTGCCTGGCTGCACGGTGGTCATTGCTGCGCCCCACTTGTCCGGGTTCGCGCCCGCCGAGGCATCCACCTGGGTCTGTGCCACTGACTGCAAGCGGCTATCCAACGTGGTGGTGATGGTCAGACCGCCACGGTAAAGCAGCCGGGCCCGGTCATCGGCCGTCGCTCCATAAGCGGGGTCGTTAAGGATGAGATGCGAGACGTAATCGCAGAAATAGATGGCGATAGAGGCTCCGGCGCACCCTTGCAAGGACGGGCTGATGTTCAGGCCCACGGGAGCAGCCACGGCCGCGTCGTGCTCGGCATGGGTGATTTTGCCCTGCTCCAGCATCCGGTCCAGCACCAGGTTCCGCCGGCCGATCGATGCTTTTGGGTCCACGATGGGGTCATAGACGCTGGGCCCGTTCACCAGTCCGGCCAGCAGGGCAGCCTGTGGCAGGGTCAGTTTCTTCGCAGTAGTGCTGAAGAAATAGTGTGATGCGGCCTCGATGCCGTAGGCGTTTCGGTTGAAGAAGACGATGTTCAGGTAGCCTTCGAGGATCTGGTCCTTGGTGAAGCGCTTCTCCAGCTCCAGGGCCAGCTTCATTTCACGGAGTTTGTCCCCCAACGTCTTATCGCCGCTCAACACCACATCTTCCGGGCGGCCCTCGGTGAGCCGGGATTCGTTCAGGACGTTGGTGACGTACTGCTGGGTGAGGGTCGAAGCCCCCTGATGGGTGCCTTTAGTCAGGTTTGACGTCAAGGCGCGGAGAATTCCTTGGGCATCGACCCCCGGATGTTGATAGAACCGGCTGTCCTCGACGGCCACGATCGCTTCCCGAATGAACGGCGACATGTCCTGCAACGACACCCTCACCCGGTTCTCCGCGTAGAACGTGGCGATGTGTTGGCCGTCAGCGGTCACCACGTTGCTGGAGAGCGACGGCGAATTGATGTCGAGTTCGCTGGGCAGGCCCTCGTAAAAACCGATGGATCCGCCAAGCGTAGTGCTGGTGAAGGCCGCCGCCGGGACCATCAGGCCGCATAACAGGACTCCGCATAAGCCGCTCACCAGGAAGAAGCTAAGGATCCTCAGAAGGACCCAGCCAAGACCTGAACGTGCACCCGTATTCCGTGCCATGCTGTGCCATCCCATCGAGATGCCAGGCTGAAAATTAGCTACAGAATACGTCCGAGTCCGCACATGATCCATCGATTTGAGGCCGGATCAGGTCCCAACTCGGCTTCAATCCAGCGGGAGTGTCACCCGCACGCTGGTGCCCTGCCCAACTGCAGAGTCGATCTTGACTGTTCCACCGGCGTCGTGAACTGCTATGGACATCAGAAGCAGGCCGAAGCCGTGCCGCCGTCCGCTGGGGGAGGCGTGGATTTCGAAGCCTTTGCCATCGTCCGTAATGGTGAGTTGGATGCCGTGGTAGACGGCATTCAGCCGGATGCTCAGTGAGCTGGCGTCCGCGTAGTTGAGGGTGTTGCTGAAGGTTTCCTGGGCAACGTGATAGAGGAGGCCGGCCGCGGCGGAAGAGATCTCGATGCCATGGTGCGGCGTGTCCCAATGGACCCTCACACCCGCCCGGCGCAGCGGTTCGGCGAGCCTGTCAATGCTGCCGGCGACTCCCAAGGCGTAGAAGTCCACTGGGTGCTGATCCTGGATGATGCCCCTGACCGCCACCACGTCACTCAAAGTTGATGCCTGTTCCATTGCTTTCCCCACATCGTCGTGCTTCATGATGGAAATTCGTAGCCGGGGGCCTTTGGTATGGGTCCTTCGCCTGCTTCCAGCGTGGCGCCGCAACATCAAGGAACGTTTTCGATTGGCTCAATTTCGCATCAAGGTTGGTGTGGCCGGTTGCGTGGGTGTGTTGGGTTTAGTATCGCTGCAGGTCGGCCGTCCGGGCTGCTTCCTCGATGCGGTACCGGTACGCTGCCGATTCTTCTGAGTTACGCGCTGGCATGTTCGCATCGTTGGCCTTCATCCCGGCCGAACCGTCGATGAGCTCACGGATGATATCTGCGTGCCCTGCATGCCTGGCCGTCTCGACGCACATGTGGACGAGGATCTGGTGGAGGCTCACGTTACGCCGCTCTTCGGGCCACCACGGGACGACGCCGGGCGCGTCCAAGGAGAGCGCTTCGATCGTTTCGTCGCTGTGCCGGGCCGAGTAGTGGTGGAACTCGATGATCTCTTCGCGGGATTCGTTGGCCGGGACCCACATGTCCGAGTCCGGCTCGGCGTTCTCCTGCAGCCATGGAAGTTCCTTGTCGCTTGGCCGCCCGAACGTCTCACCGAAATAGCCCAGCTGCACAGTGGCTACATGCTTGACGAGGCCCAGCAGGTTGGTTCCCGTGGGCGTCAGGGGCCTTCGGGCGTCATACTCACTGAGGTTCTCAACCTTTCCCAGCAGTTCGGCCCTCCGCAGGCGCAGGTAGGTGTGCAGCGCCGTCTTATGGTCCATGTGCTGCACTCTACAGACCTCCACGCGGCCGAAAACGGCTTCGCTGGCGACACGCGAAAATCGCCGGGACCCTCCCAGCGAAGGGGAGGGTCCCGGCGATCCCGAAGGCGGAGCCGGGGCTAGGTGAGCTTCACCTGGCGGTTCATGTCCTTGTACAGCAGGTAACGGAACTCGCCCGGACCACCGGCGTAGCAAGCCTGCGGGCAGAACGCGCGCAGCCACATGAAGTCACCGGCCTCAACCTCAACCCAGTCGTTGTTGAGCAAGTACATGGCCTTGCCCTCCAGGACGTACAGGCCGTGCTCCATGACGTGGGTTTCCGGGAAGGGGATCACGCCGCCGGGCTGGAAGGTGACGATGTTGACCTGCATGTCGTGCGCGAGGTCGCTGGAATCCGTGAAGCGCGTGGTCTTCCAGACGTCGTTCGTGTCTGGCATGGACGTGGGCTCCACGTCCTTCTCGTTGGTGACGAACGACTTCGCTTCGAACCCTTCGAGCCGCTCGTAGGCTTTGCGGATCCAGTGGAAGGAGACGATGTCGTCGGACACGTTCTCCAGTCCCCACTCCGAGCCGGCTGCGAGGTACGCGTAGCCGCCCTCCTCGAGGTGGTGGAGCTCGCCGTCGAGCGTCAGGTTGACCTCACCCTTGGTGACAAAGATGACGCCTTCGACGCCGGATTCGAACTCGGCCTTCGGCGCACCGCCGCCCGGGGCGATCTCGACGATCAGCTGGGAGAACGTGGTGGCGAATCCGGAAATCGGCCGCGCGATGATCCACGAACGGGTGTTGGAGAACCCGGGCAGGTTGCTGGTGACGATGTCCGTCATGACGCCCTTGGGGATCACCGTGTACGCCTCGGTGACGATGGCCCGTTCCGTGGTGAGGTGGGTCTGCGGCGGCAATCCGCCTTGTGGGTAGTAGTACTTGCCCATGCGAAATGCTCCTATCAGTGGGACGTCGGTTGTGCGAGCCGCGGGTGCGCCAGCGCTGTCAGCTGTGAAAGTTCGACGCCGGCAAGCGCCTTGACCTCGTCGGTTCCCACTGCGCCGCACTGGACGCCGCGGAGCACGAAGCCGGCAAGGGCGCGGGCCGTCGCGGGTTCATCCATGACGCCGCCTTCGGTGCGTTCCACATAGTTGCGCAGTCGCAAGGCCGCCGCGGGGAGGCCTTCGCGGTAGAAAGCGTACGACGCCGAAAAACGGCTGGGGAGCTGGGCGGCGTGGAGATCCCAGCCTTGGTAGTAGCCGTTTTCCAGCGAGCGGCGGACCAGGCGGCCATGCAGCTTCCATGCATCTTCCACGGCGTCGCCCACGGGGATGATGTTGGTGGAACCGTCGGAGAGGCGGATGCCTGTACCGGCAACAGCGAGCTGCATGACTTCCTTGGCGAAGTCGGCCACAGGGTGCTCCATGGACTGGTACTCCGCGGAAATCCCCAAGGAAGCGCTGTAGTCGTACGTTCCGTAGTGGAGGGCGCTGATGCGGCCGGGCACCACGTGCGCCAACTGCGCCACTGGCGAGGTGCCGTCCGCGCCGATGATGAGCTGCGGCGTTTCCACCTGCACCTCAAAACGGAGCCGGCCGGCCGGGAGCCCAAGGACTTGCTCCAAGCGCGACACAGCGAAGTCCATGGCTTGCACCTGGGCAACGGTGGTGACCTTGGGCAGGGTGAGGATCAGCCCGGCCGGAAGCTCCCCGGCCGCTGCGAGCGTGGACACGAACAGGTCCAAGGTGCGCAGGCCGCGGGCCCGGGTGGGGGCTTCGAAGCACTTGAAGCGGATGCCGATGAACGGCGGAGCTGTTCCGGCCGCAACCGCAGCGGCAACAGCGTTGGCGGCAGCAACGGCGTCGGCGTCTTCTGCTTCATCGCCGCGATCGCCGTAACCGTCTTCGAAGTCCAGACGGAGGTCCTCGATCGGTTCGGCGGACAGCTTGGCCGCTACCCGTGAAGCAACCGCGGCAGCGAGCTCGGGCTCCTGGCCCAGCAACTGCCCGAGCTTTTCGAGGCCGCCGTGGGCTTCCGCCGTCGCGAGCGCCTGGGACCCCCAGTCCGCCACGAAGGTGGGCGTGAAGCGGTCGGCCGGGACGTAGACGGTGTGGATGGGCTGGCGGGAGCCGTCGTCACCGGGGTAGTTGCGGTCAAGCAACTCATCGGTGGCCGAGAGCTGCGCCTCGATATGCGCGAGGTCAGCGGAGGTAAACGAACTCATCAGCCCACCAGCTCATACGCGGGCGTGGTGAGGAAGTCCGTGTAGTCGTCCGACAAACAGATGTCCTCGATCAGCTTGGACGCCGGCTCGTAGTACTTGGTGAAGTTCTCGTCGCCGAACTCGATGCGCAGGCGCTCGGTCTCCTCGCCGAGTATCCGGGTCACCAGTTCACGGGTCACTGTGTTGCCGGTGTCGGCAAGGATGGACTTGTTGCGGAGCTGCTGCCACACCTGCGAGCGGGAGATTTCCGCCGTTGCGGCATCTTCCATGAGGTTGTGGATGGCCACGGCGCCACTTCCGGAGATCCAAACGCCTGTGTAGGCGACGGCGACATACAGGTTCAACCGTAGCCCGGCTTCCGTGACGGTCCCGCCGGCGGAGGCGACGTCGATGAGCTGCTCTGCGGTGACGTTGACCTCGGGGCGCTGCTTGTCCAACTGGTTGGGCCGGCCCCCCTTGGCGGGATCGCCCAGCACGGAGTCGAACACTTCGCGGCAGGTCGGCACGAGGTCCGGGTGCGCTACCCATGAGCCGTCAAAGCCATCGTTTGCCTCGCGCGTCTTGTCCGCACGGACCTTGTCGAAGGCGGCGGCGGTGACGTCGGGCTGCTTGCGGTTGGGGATGACGGCGGCCATGCCGCCCATGGCGAAGGCGCCGCGCTTGTGGCAGGTCTTCACCAGGAGCTCGGTGTAGGCACGCATGAAAGGGGCCGTCATCGCGACGGTGGCGCGGTCCGGGAGGACAAACTCTTCGCCTGCATCGCGGAAGTACTTGATGATGCTGAAGAGGTAGTCCCACCGGCCGGCGTTCAGGCCGGAGGCGTGGTCACGCAGTTCGTAGAGGATCTCGTCCATCTCGAAGGCTGCCGGGATGGTTTCGATCAGCACGGTGGCGCGGATGCTGCCCTGCGGGACGCCGAGGAAGTCCTGGGCGAACACGAAGACATCATTCCAGAGGCGGGCTTCGAGGTGGCTCTCCATCTTCGGCAGGTAGTAGTACGGGCCCTGGCCGTTGAGGAGCAGCTGCTTGGCGATGTGGAAGAAGTGCAGGCCGAAGTCCACCAGCGCGCCAACGGCGGGTTCGCCGTCGAGCAGCAGGTGGTTCTCCTCCATGTGCCACCCGCGCGGGCGGGCGACGACGACGGCGAGCGGCGCGTCGGTCCGGAGCCTGTATTCCTTGCCCTCGGGCGAGGTGTAGCTCAGGGTTCCCCTGGCGGCATCGCGGAGGTTGAGGATGGCGTCGATGACGTTGTGCCACGTGGGGGTGGAAGCGTCTTCAAGGTCGGCGAGCCATACCTTGGCGCCGGAGTTCAGCGCGTTGATGGCCATCTTGGCCGGGGTTGCCGGGCCGGTCATCTCGACGCGGCGGTCCTGCAAGGCTGCCGGTGCTTCGGCGACCTTCCAGTCGCCGTCGCGGATTTCACGGGTCTCCGGGAGGAAGTCCAAGCGGCCGGTCTCTGCAACCTTCTGGCGCTTGACCTTCCGGGCCTGCAAAAGCTCGTTGCGGGTGCCGGCGAAGCGTTGGTGCAGTTCCTCGATGAAGCCCAGTGCCTCGGGGGTGAGGATTTCCTCGGCGCGATCTACCGGCCGGGGATCAGTGACTGTGATAGCCATGGTGACATGTCCTTTCTAGAGTGCGCTGGTGCTAGAGGGCGCTGGCGGCGTTGGCGTGCGCAGCATTCGCCACAGCGGCAGCCACATCGGCGGCAACATGGGGATCGAAGACGCTGGGGATAATGTAACTCGCGTTCAGCTCATCGTCAGCCACCCGGTTGGCAATTGCCTCGGCTGCGGCCACCAGCATGTTCGGCGTGATGTCAGAGGCCCCTGCATCCAAGAGGCCGCGGAAGAAGCCGGGGAATGCCAGCACGTTGTTGATCTGGTTCGGGAAGTCGCTGCGGCCGGTGGCTACGACGGCTGCGTGCTTCGAAGCGATGACGGGATCGATCTCCGGCGTCGGGTTGGCCATGGCGAACACGATTGCGTTCTCGGCCATGGAAGCGACCTGCTCTTCGCCGATCACATGCGGGGCGCTGACGCCGATGAAGACGTCCGCGCCGTTGAGGGCGTCGTGCAGGGTTCCGGAGAAGCCTTCTTGGTTGGTGTTTTCGGCAATCCAGCTGCGGTGTTCGTCGTCGTACGTCTGGCCCGAATGGATGGCGCCGGAGCGGCCTGCGGCGATGATGTGCTGCGCGCCCTGGGCCTTGAGGAGCTGGATGATGGCGGAGCCGGCAGCGCCGACGCCGGAAACCACGATCTTGACCTCGGACAGCTTCTTGTCCACTACGCGGAGGGCGTTGACCAAAGCGGCCAAGGTAACGATCGCCGTGCCGTGCTGATCATCGTGGAAGACCGGGATGTCCAGCTCTTCACGGAGACGGTTTTCGATCTCGAAGCAGCGCGGGGCAGCGATGTCCTCGAGGTTGATGCCGCCGTAAACCGGAGCCATGGCCTTGGCAATCATGATGATTTCCTCGGTGTCCTGGGTGTCCAGGCACACGGGCCAGGCGTCAACGTTGGCGAACTGCTTGAACAGCGCAGCTTTGCCTTCCATGACGGGCAGGGCCGCGGCGGGGCCGATGTTACCCAAGCCGAGAACAGCTGATCCGTCAGTAAGCACGGCGATCGTGTTGCGCTTGACGGTCAGGTTGCGGGCTGCGGCCGGGTCTTCTGCGATGGCCAGGCAAACACGGGCGACGCCGGGAGTGTAGGCACGTGAGAGGTCGTCGCGGTTGCGCAGGGCTACTTTGGGGACCACCTCGAGTTTGCCGCCGAGGTGCATGAGGAAGGTGCGGTCCGAGACGTGCTGGACCGTGACGCCGTCGAGCGCGTTCAGGGCGTCCTTCACGCGGGCGGCGTGGTCGTCATCGGTGGTGTTGCAGGTGACGTCGACGACGATCTTCTCGTGGTGGGATTCCGTGACGTCCAAGGCAGTGATTGCTGCGCCGGCTGCACCAACGGCAGCGGCAAGTTCGCTGGTAGCGGTGAAGCTCGACGGTGCGGCGACGCGCAGGGTGATCGAGTTTCCGGGGCTCGGATTCGCCATTGAAATTCCTCCTGTAAGGCCCGTTCCCGGGCCGCCGTTCCTACTAAATGTTTTCGTATTATGGATATTATTATCTACAAAGTGGAAACACAACCCCTGACTTGGTCATGTTCGGTGTCATCGCGCAGTGGGCACGCGTGCTGTATGTTGGGTGTTCTAAGCAATTCTTTTCACGATGCGGATAAGAGTTGTCGGAATCTGAGTCATTGGAGACAAGGGAATGGCTGAAAAAGCCTCCGGAGGCGTGCAGTCCGTTGAGCGCGTCTTTGAACTGTTGGAACTGATCACGGACGCGGGTGGCGACGTCACACTGAGCGAGCTCTCCTCGTCCACTGACCTCCCTTTGCCCACTATCCATCGCCTTTTGCGGACGTTGGTGGCCCTGGGCTATATCCGGCAGCTCCCCAACCGCCGCTACGCCCTGGGTCCGCGGCTCATCCGGCTCGGAGAAGGTGCCAGCAAGCAACTCGGCGCCGTGGCCCGCCCCCAGCTCAAGACGCTCGTGGAACGCCTCGGTGAAACCTCCAACATGGCCGTCCTCGATTCCGACATGGTCATCTACGTCGCCCAGGTGCCGTCGATGCACTCCATGCGCATGTTCACCGAAGTTGGCCGCCGCGCGCACACGCACGATACCGGCGTCGGCAAGGCGATCCTGGCCCAGCTCGACGACGAAGTGGTCCGCGGCATCGTGGCCCGCACCGGAATGCCCACGCCCACGGCCAAGAGCATCGGGGACATCGACTCCCTGCTCGCGGACCTGGCACTGATCCGCGAACGTGGCTACTCCATTGATGAGGAAGAGCAGGAGCTCGGCGTTCGCTGCTTCGCCATGGCTGTCCCCAACGCCCCGACTCCCACTGCGATCTCCGTGTCCGGCCCGATCACCCGCGTGGACCAGAGCTTCGCGGACCGCGCCGTGCCCATGCTGCGTGAAGCCGCCCAAGCGATCTCCGCGGAGCTCAACCAAAACTAACGCGGAGTTGGCATGTGATGGCAATGTTTCCCGGAAACATTGCCATCTTTTGCTAGGTCCGCGAAGCAAAGAAGGGCGGCAGTGCTCCCATGGGGAAACACGGCCGCCCTTCATCTGCTGATCCTCTAGTGCTCGGACGCGCTTGAGGTTTTGAGCGGGACCTCGTTGCCTTCGGCGTCGATGAGCTTGCCGTTTTCGAAACGGTCTCCCTCGGTGAGGCACTTGATGTCCGCTTCGCTGACAATCCGGTCAGTTCCGGCGACGAACACCGATTGGTTATCGGAGTTACCGGCCTTGAAGTGGTTGAACAGGATGTTCAGCAGGATAGCCATGACAGCGGCCGAGCTGATGCCGGAGTGGAAGATCGTGGAGAACCAGGACGGGAACTGGTTGTAGAACGTCGGAGCCACAATCGGGATGAGGCCGAAGCCGATCGACGTCGCCACGATGATCAGGTTCATGTTGTTCTTGTACTCGACCTTGGCAAGGGTGCGGATACCGCTGGCAGCCACCGTACCGAAAAGCACGACGCCGGCACCGCCCAGGACGGGCGTCGGAACCGCTGCGACAACCCGGCCAAGGACCGGCAGGAGGCCGAGGATTACCAGGATCAGGCCGCCGGCGCTGACCACGAAGCGGCTCTTGATGCCCGTGATGGCAACCAGGCCCACGTTCTGCGCGAAAGCACTCTGCGTGAAGGAGTTGAACAACGGGGAGATCGCGCTGGAGAGCATATCTGCCCGGAGGCCGTCACCAACGCGCCGTGAATCAACCTTGGTGCCAACGATTTCGCCTACCGCGAGGATGTCTGCGGAAGTTTCTGTCAGCGTCACCAGGATCACGATCAGCATGGAGACGATCGAGGCGATTTGGAAGGTCGGAGCGCCGAAAGCGAAGGGAGTGGGGAAGGCCACGATGTCGCCTTGGCCGATCTTCGAGAAGTCCGCCATTCCGGTGACGAGTGCCACCACTGTGCCGATGACCATGGCCAGCAGGATGGAGAGCCTGGAGATAGCGGCGTTTCCCACCTTGCTCAGGAGAAGAACCACCGCCGTGGTGACTGCCGCCAGGCCGATGTTGGCCACGCTGCCGTAGTTGCTGGCTTTGGCATTGCCACCCATCGCCCATCCCGCAGCCACCGGCATCAGCGTCAGGCCGATGGTGGTGATGACGGTACCGGTGACCACCGGTGGGAAGAACCTGATGATCTTGGAGAACAAAGGCGTGATCAGCAGGCCGATCAGCGAGGCTGCGATCACCGAGCCAAAGACAGCTTGGATACCTCCGCCGCCTTGGACAATGGCCACCATGGTGGAGACCCCGGCGAACGAAACGCCCTGAACCAGCGGCAACTGGGAACCAAACCATGGGATGCCCACGGTTTGGAGGATCGTGGCAAGGCCGCCGACGAAGAGGCATGCGGCAATCAGCAAGCCAATGTCTTGGGATGACATGCCAGCCGCAGCACCGATGATCAGTGGCGGTGCAATGATTCCGCCGTACATGGTGAGCACGTGCTGGAAACCGTAAGCGAAGGTGCTTCCGATGGAAAGTCGCTGATCTTCGGGACGTGCGGCCCGCTGTGTACGGGACGCGGTGGTATTTGCGGGGCGGGACTTCTTATTGGTGTTCATGGCAGACTCTCTGGGTTCATGGCAGACGTCTTCGTCTGGCTAACTGTGTCTGGCTAACAAATCGCGGATATTGAGGGTTTTTTGGGGTCGGGTCTGCATGCGGGCCACGCTGACGGCGGGGCGCTGTTGGGCGTGGCCCGCGCAGAAACCCAGGTAAAAACGAGGTAAAACGATGGTGCTTAGCAGAAGCCGGCGATGCCGCTCCATGCAACAGGTGCAGCAGTGGTGTTCTCACGCTGGACCGTTGCTTCAATCAGGCCGTACGGGCGATCTGCCGCGTAGAAGACCTCGTTGGGGTTGTCCAAACCGAACGGGCTCAGGTCAACCAGGAAGTGGTGCTTGTTGGGCATGGAGAACTTGATCTCGGCCACTTCGCTGTGTGCTTCCAGGACCTTCTTGCCCATGTCGAACAGCGTCTGCTGCAGGGCGTGGGAGTAGTTCTCGGTGAAGCCTTCCAGCAGGAGTGCCTTGATGTCTTCGTAGCTCTTGTTGAAATCGGTCGCGGCAACATCGAGGTTGGTGTTGTAGCGCCACCGGGCGGAAACGTCGGTGGCCAGGATGCGGTCCGTCGTCTCCTGCAAGGTGGTGTACTTGTCACGCGGGAAGCCAACAAAGCCGGACTCCGTGGTCTTGAGGACGGTCAGGTCCTTGAGGCCGGAGACAACATGGGTGGTTGCGCCATCCCGGACGACGACTGCGGTGCGCACCTCTTGGCCGTTGCGGACAAAGCTGTGGTTGTGCTCGGAACCGTGGGCCTGGATCCGATCCCAGGAGTAGGCCTCGGCTTCCCAGCGGCCACCGGTGACCCAGTCGAATTCGCCGGTGAAGTGATCTGCAAGGCGGAGGAGGAACGACTCAGGGGAGCCGACACCTTCGCGGGCAAAGGCGTAGACCGTGTTCTTTTGGGTGTCGGTGGCAACGACGTGGCCGTTGTCTCCTTCCAGGTGGGCGGCTTGGAAATCACCGCGCAACTGGGAAGTCACGTTCAAGTCTTCGATGTGGTGGCGGTCAGTATCCCGGGTGACTTTGACGACGCGTACTTCTGCTTTGCCGTACTGGTTTTCGCCAAGGACGATGTTGTTGCTCATGGTCATATCCCAACTTCTGTGAGGTGGAACCTAGGTTCCATCAATGAAATTAAGCGCGTGTTTCCACCGCGTTTCTGGTGGAGTCGACCCAACAAAAAAGAGCCGACATCCATTGATGCCAGCTCATTACGACCCTGCCTGCTGCTCCCAGGTTACGTGACCTGCGCCACGAACTCATTCGAGAGTAGCGCATGATTTCGGCTTGTGTACATGGCTTCCGGAGGATCGTTATGAACCTTCCAAATGTGACCGGAGCAACTCCGCTTGCCCCGATGTGGGCCTTGACGGCTACTTTCCGCGGTGCATACACTTTCCACATAACAATAAAAGTTTTCCAGACTATGGAAGTTTGGAGAGTTCGAGAGCTAGTGAGCGAGAAAGAGGAGGAACAGATGGACGCGAAGGATACGAACACGGTCGTGGAATTCCCGGCGCCGGGTCAGGAACTGTACCTGCCTTTCGGTGCCACGGATCCGGACTTCTATATTCCGGCCGACTGCGACCGCAAGGCCAACGGGTTTTCCCGCTGGCTCCGCGCGCTCCCGGTGTTCGGCCGGCAGCGCCCCTAAGATCACCTGCGTCACGGGGGCGCGGACTCTGCGCAACAGAGCCAAGAGGCGGGCGGTACCTGGGGAGGTGCCGCCCGCCTTTCTGCTGCCGGTTCCCCTTCCCTGCGGATTCCCGTTCCCGCCGATTCGATGCCTCCCTGCGCAACGTGCCGTGCGCACGGCATGTCCTGCAGCGAGCACCCGAATCGGAGCTAGCCCCTGCCGTCCAAGGACCTTAGAACGCGCATTTTGAACTCGTGTTCTTGGAACAACTGCTGCCAGTTAACGCGAATGAACTTCCAGCCGAGCTCCATCAGGGCCTTTTCGCGTTGCCGTTCTTGGAAGATGACCTCGTCTGTGGGCGCATAGTCGAAGTACTTGACCCTTCCATCGAACTCCAATGCCACCTTCTTCTTCCGCCACGCGAAGTCCAGTCGGTGGCGACCGGCCGGCGACAATACCTCCACCTGCAGCTCGGGCAGTTCAATTCGCAACCGCTGGAGTAACTCGCGGGTCAGGGTTTCGCCCGGTGATTCGGACCGCGCGTCTGCCTGCTCGAGGGCCCTCCGCAGTGACAGAACACCATTTCGTCCAGCCAATGACGCACACACTTGCCGCAACGTCGCGATATCGGCACCCATACGCAGGCCGTGATCCATCAGCACCAGCGATCTCTTGAAGTTCATCATGAGGCAGCAGTCCACGATTGTTCTCTCCAATGAGGTGCACGGCATGCCCTGCCGAAACACGACGTCGGTGGACGTGAGTCTGCGTGCATGGGCCACCACATCCTTGCCGTGCGAAGTGCGCGACGGCGTCGAGTCCGCGGTGACGTGGACCCGATCATCCGCGTCCCACAGGAACAAGCCGTGCAGGCGTGCTGCCGAGGTGTGGCTGTAGACCAAGCCGCCAGCCGACGTCGACAATGTCCCATGCGCGTGCGCGGCGATCAGCTGTCTGCTCCGTACCCACGGTTTTTGGGCTGCCCAGGTGCTCCCTCTGATGTAGCAACCACGGCGGAGCCTGACCAGGTTGCCGGATCGCACCAGCAGCGCGATTTTCCTGTCATTGAACCCCAGCTCATGGAGTTCGTCGGTACGCCATAGATCCATTCCTGTGGGTAGGCCGCCCGCGTTATACGTGGTCATAGTCCAAGCTTTTGGCCTCCCGCACGCCATCTACATCCGGAATGAGTCCTATGTGGAAAACCCCATTTCGATGCTCCGCTGCAAACAATGCCGAGCGCACGGCCTGTGGTGCAGGGAACCATCGCATCGGCCACGGCATGGCGGAAAACGGGCTGACGTATGCTGGTTGACGGCCACCCACTGGTAATACGTGGTCGTGGCGGCCCTGATCGGACACGGGCCGCGCAGTCCCGCACGGTGGCGCCGTCTACAGGCAGAGCGCCGGAACAGGCGGGAATCCTGCATTGATCTCTGCGCCGCGCCGGGTAACGCCCGGCTGACGATCCCTGCCTCAGCAGGAAGCGGTAGAGCCGGTGGCGGAGCCGGCACGGAAGCAGCTGTGCCCCGGCTGCCATCCCAAGGAATACACGTCATGAATCTCAAGGTCTCATTACTCGTGGCGGCGATCGCGGTAGCCGTCAGTGGCTCCGCAGTCCCGACATCTCCGCCAAGGCTGGTGGCGCCGGCGAAACTGGACAACCCGAACCCGTTCCCCGTCAGTGTCTTCTACGGCAAACCGGAGCATGCGGCCCAGTTGAAGGACATCGGCGTGAACGTGTACCAGAACGCGGAGCACGACGGGTCATCGATGGCTTCCATCACTGATACCGGCATGCTTGTCATTGCCGGCGACGAGTGGACCCGAGCGGAAGATGGCAACAACGCAGGCGTGGTCGGATGGTCCACGTACGACGAGTGCGACATGGGCTTGGGCTGTAGCGGCTCCACCACACAACAGAACCTCGCCCAGATGCAGCAATTGGCAGCGACCCTCCGCAGTTACAAAGATGGGCGCCCGGTCATGGCCAATTACAGCAAGGGCATCTTGGGCACGTGGTGGGCCTCTGGCACCATGAATGGCTTCATGTCCGCCGTCGACTTCGCAAGCGCAGACAACTATGCCTACACCAGCCCTCCCGTCGACGATGCCATGACCGCGTCGCCGGCTTGGCCTGCAGGGGCCAGCGCGGCAACGAGCGCAGCGTACGGTTGGCAGGTGGATCGGATGCGTTCCTACCAAGCCACTCCTGGTGCGAAACCGAACTGGGTGTTCGTGGAATCAGCTCGCCCATACCTGACCGAGTCGAATGCGAAGACGATTACGCCGGAGCAGATGGAGGGTGCCATGTGGTCCGGGATCATCCACGAGGCCCGGGGCATCAGTATCTTCCAGCACAACAACGACCCCGCGTTCGGGAACTACTCGCTGGTGGACATCCCCGCTGACCGGAAGGCAAAGATCAAGGCCGCAGTGGCCGGTATCCAGGCCCTGGCGCCGGTCTTGAACACGCAAAGCTATGTCCGGAACGCAGGAGCCGCCAGGACGGACACCATGCTGAAATCCAAGGATGGCAGCGCGTACCTGTTTGCGGGCATCGGTCTGAAAGGCACTACCGGCTCCAAAACATTCACGCTGCCAGCCGGGATTACGGGCTCGCAGGTGCAGGTTGTGGGTGAAAACCGGACCATCGCGGTGCAGAACGGTAAGTTCACGGATTCGTTCGCCAACGAGTACACGCACCACATCTACAAGATCACCATCTAGGCTCAGGCCGTTTCGATGGTTCGCTGCATACCGTGCCGCGGGAACGGCACTCCGCGCAGGGAACCATCGAAACGGACCGCCCGGGCCCCAAAAGCTACCCCGCCACCAGCTTCCGCGCCGCGGCCGAGTGCTCAGCGATGAGCCCGGCAACGTCCAGGTCCGGAATCACCCCGTCCACCACGCGCCATGAGCCACCCACCATCACCCGGTCTGCACGGTCCGCCCCGCAGAGCAGCAAAGCAGCTACGGGATCATGACTGCCGGAGAACCGCAGCTCGTCCGGCTTGAACAGGGCAAGATCCGCCTGCAGCCCGGGAGCCAACTGGCCGATATCGGAGCGCCCCAACACGGCAGCGGACCCACGCGTTGCCCACCCAAGGGCCCTCTCCACGGGAACGGAGGCGCCGTACCTCAGCCGCTGCAAATACAGGGCTTGCCGGGCTTCGAGGATCATGTTGGACGCGTCATTGGAAGCCGATCCGTCCACGCCGAGCCCCACCGGAACACCTGCGGCCTCAAGTTCGAGCATCCGGGCGGTACCCGAGGCCAACCGCATGTTGGACGTTGGGCAGTGCGCGACGCCGGTGCCTGCGGCTCCCAGCCGGGCGATCTCGTCGTCGTTGAAATGGATTCCGTGTCCAAGCCACGTGCGTGAGCCCAACCAGCCCACCGATTCCAGGTAATCCACGGTTCGCAGGCCGAACATTGACCGGCAGAACTCTTCCTCGTCGATCGTCTCGGCCAGATGGGTGTGCAGCCGGATGTCAAAGCGCTCGGCCATTGCCGCCGATTCGGCCATGATTTCCTTGGTCACAGAGAACGGTGAGCAGGGCGCCAACGCGATTTGCACCACGGCGCCGTCACCGGTCTCGTGGTAGCTACAGATCAGCCGTTCGCTGTCGGCAAGGATTGCCTCGGGGGACTGGACCGTCGTCCTGGGCGGCAGGCCGCCGTCGTCCTCTCCCAACGTCATGGACCCGCGAGTCAAGGTGGCCCGCATCCCCATGGCGCGGACGGCGGCGACTTCGATGTCGATGGCATCCTCCATACCGTCGGGGAACAGGTAATGGTGATCCGCGGCCGTGGTGCACCCTGAGAGGAGCAGCTCAGCGAGGGCCACTTGCACGGCCAGTTCCAGGCTTCGCGGAGTCAAGCGTGCCCATACCGGGTAGAGGTTCTGCAGCCACGGGAACAGTGGGGCGTTGGCCACCGGACACCATGCGCGGGTGAGCGTTTGGTAGAAGTGGTGGTGCGTGTTGATGAGTCCTGGCAGGACCACGTGCCCGGAGGCGTCGAAAACGGAGGTGTAGGAGGCAGGCTGTCCGCCCGATGGCACGAGCTCCACGATTTTCCCGCCATCGACAACCAGGCCGTTGCCGGCGTCGAGGTCGTTTGCGGTGAAGATGCCCAGCGGGTTTTTGATCCACAGCATGAAAGGGTTCCTTGTCTGGTCGGCAAATGTGCGTTCCAGCTCAGTTAGGCCTGTCTGCTGATCCAGGTTTGCCGGCGCCCAGGAGCGGCCGGTTCGAAAAGCGTAAAAGGCCCGACGGCGGCAGTCAACGCCCGCGGGCACGGAACAGTCACATTCGGACGGCACCCGGGCCAGAATAAGTAATTTCGCATGACGAAATTAAGTTTTCAAAAAACTATGGCGCTGCTCACAACCCCGGTGCTACGCTCTAACTGCCAAAGGCGGGCACCCGGACTTCGGGAAGCTATCTACCAGGCGCAACTTAACCTTCATCGCACATGCTGAAGCCTGGTAACCAAGCTAACCGGACCTCTCTTTGAGGTGCCCCCCGACAGGTCACCTGGCTTCCTCAGCACTAAGGAAGTCGCAACATGAGTACAACCGTCACGGCCGAGCAATTCCTGGCCACTTCCATTGAGCTGGCAACAGCCAATGTCCTCAACAGTGGTGGCCCGTTCGGCGCCGTCATTGTCACCGCGGACGGACGAGCCTTCGAAGGCGTCAACCGCGTGACCGCCACGAACGATCCCACCGCACACGCAGAAGTCACGGCTATCCGTAACGCCTGCCGCGAACTGGAAACGTTCGATCTGAGCGGAGCAACCCTCTACACCAGCTGCGAGCCCTGCCCCATGTGCCTGGCCTCAGCCCTTTGGGCACGCGTTGACCGCGTGTTCTTTGCCGCAGACCGCCACGACGCCGCATCCGTCGGCTTCGATGACGCCGTCTTCTACGAGTACTTCGAGAACGACAACCGGGACGCGCTGATGCCGGTAGCCAAGCTGGAACTGGGCGACCCCCAGGCTCCGGCGGCCCTCCAGCCGTTTACCACATGGAACACGCTCGATTCCAGGATTGACTACTAGGGCCCGGTGGCTGACATGACAATCCTGGATCCCGCAGAAATGCACACAGAGACCGGACCCGCCCAGCACACCACTGGCGGCAAGCCTCCGGCCCCACACTCCTTCCTGGATAAGTTCTTCCAGATCTCCCAGCGTGGCTCCACGCTGGCGCGCGAATTCCGCGGCGGCTTGGTCACGTTCTTCACCATGGCCTACATCGTGATCCTCAACCCACTGATCCTCGGTGGATTCTCCGCGCAAAACGCACCCACCGACGTCGCCGGCGGCTGGCTCTCAGCGGCGCAGGTAGGCGCCGTTACCGGACTCACGGCCGGCGTCATGACCATCATCTTCGGCCTGATCGCCAACCTGCCGTTCGGGCTGGCAGCAGGCCTCGGCATCAACTCGTTCCTTGCAGTGGCCGTCATCCATGAGGTGACCTGGCCCGAGGCCATGGGCCTGGTGGTCATCAACGGCATCCTGATCGTCCTGTTCGGCGTGACCGGCGCCCGGACGGCGATCTTCAAAGCCGTGCCCAAGGAGCTGAAGGCCGCCATCACCGTTGGCATCGGCCTGTTCATCGCCTTCATCGGCTTTGTGGACTCCGGATTTGTTCGTCCCACCGCGGGCGGTCCACCGGTGCAGCTCGGCAACGGCGGCTCCATCACCTCCATCCCTACCCTTGTCTTTATTATCGGATTGCTGGCCATGGGTATCCTGGTGGCCCGTAAAATCCAGGGCGGCTTGCTCATCGGCATCGTGGCCACCACGATCCTTGCCGCCGTGGTCGAGGCTGTCTTCCATATCGGCCCCAGCAGTGCCAGCAACCCCGGTGGCTGGCATCTGAACACGCCGGTCCTTTCGGGCCAGCTGGTCTCTGCCCCGGACCTGAGCCTCGTGGGCCACTTCGACCTGTTCGGTTCGTTCGCCAGGATCGGCGGATTGGCCGCAACCATGCTGGTCTTTACCTTGGTGTTCACCAACTTCTTTGATGCCATGGGCACCATGACCGGCTTGGCCAAGAGCGCCGGTGTGGCACACAAGGACGGAACGTTCCCCAGGCTCAAGTCGGCCTTCATCGTCGAAGGCTTCGGCGCAGTGGCGGGCGGCGCGACGTCGGGCTCGTCCAACACTGTGTACATCGACTCCGCCGCGGGTATCGGGGAGGGCGCCCGTACGGGATTGGCCTCGGTGGTGACCGGGGTGCTGTTCCTGGGTTCTATGTTCTTCACCCCGCTCACGTCGGTGGTGCCGCTGGAAGTCGCCGCCGCAGCTTTGGTGGTGGTGGGCGCGATGATGATGGCGCAGATCCGCGAGATCAAGTTCACCAAGTTCTCCATCGCATTGCCGGCGTTCCTGACCATCGTGACCATGCCGTTGACGTACTCCATTGCCAACGGCATCGGCGTCGGGTTCATCTCCTTCGCCGTGATCAGCGGGGCGTCCGGCAGGGCCAGGAAAGTGCATCCCCTCATGTGGGTGGTTACCGCGGGCTTCATCATCTACTTTGCCCGGGGACCCATCAACGCCCTGATGGGTATTTAGCCTCCCCACCCGCCGGGCCACCACCCGGCGTTCCGATCGGCGGTCCGTCGGAACCCACCGCACGAATAGGCGTCCGCCGTCGTGGCCCTTCTGGAGCACCACCAAAGAAGGGCACGACGGCGGGCGGCGGCCCTGTTGATTCAGGAACGGTTCTGATGCTCCGCTATGGCGCGGGGGCAGGGAGATGAAGCCCTTGCCCCCGCACCTAATAACTCTTACCGATAAGCCGCGACTACCCCTGAACGTCCTCCGGGAGTGAGACCATGGGGCAAGATCGCGCACTGCTCCGGCCGGGCCACTTGGCCGGGACACCTGGATAAAGGACGTGTTGCCATGCTGGATCTGATGCCTTCACTGGGCAGTTGGCGGCCTGCGATCTCTGGCCAGCGATGCGCTGTGGCCACGATCGTGGGAACCGGTGGCTCCGTGCCGCGCCCCGCCGGGACCTCGATGATGATCTCCGAACATGGCGAAATACTGGGCAGTTTGTCCGGCGGCTGCGTGGAAGGCGCCGTCGTGGAGGCCGCCCTGGAAGCACTGCGCGACGGCGGACCCCGCCTTGAGTCGTTCGGTTACAGCGACGCGGATGCGTTCGCCGTCGGGCTCACCTGTGGAGGGGAACTCGAAGTCCACATCCAGCCTTTGACACGTGGGCTGCCGGAATTTTCCGGTGTTGTGGACGCCGAGCAGCCGGCGGCCATCATTCGCCGCCTTGATACCGGCGGGGGAGTAGTCATGGTGAACGATCCTGTCCGGTTCCGGGCCATGGAGTCGCCCGAATTGGCCCATCTCGTCGGAGACCATCCCGCCACAGTTTTCGCAGCTGCTGCCCAGATAGAGCCGCTGCTCCAAGGAGGCCGCGCGGGCTTGGTGCGGCTGGCACCACCTGCAGGCTGCATCGACGGCTGGGTCACAACCGAGAGGTTGGCAGCCCCACCCAGGGAGGAAGCGGAACCGCAGCCCATTACGTTGTTCGTCGAAACCCGCTTACCGTCGGCGCGCATGGTGATTTTCGGCGCGAATGACTTCGGAGCAGCCTTGCTCCCCGCCGGGAAACTGCTCGGCTATGACGTCACCGTGTGTGATGCCCGCCCGGCTTTTGCAGGGCAAAGCCGCTTCAGCGGGGCTGATTCGGTGGTGTCCGACTGGCCACACCGCTACCTCCAAGCAGAAACGGCAGCCGGGCGCATCGATTCCCGCACCGTGATCTGCGTCCTGACCCATGACCCGAAATTCGACATCCCCTTGCTCGAAACCGCGCTTCACCTCAACGTGGCCTATGTGGGCGCGATGGGATCCCGGCGCAGCCACCGACAGCGGGTCGACGCCCTGCTTGACGCCGGCACGCCTGCCGAGGCCCTGGAACAGCTGCATTCGCCCATAGGCCTGGACCTCGGCGCGGTCACCCCGGCGGAGGTAGCCGTCTCCATCACGGCTGAAATCATCGCCGAGCGCGGGGCCGGAACCCGGCGGCCAACCCTGGAAGCCCCTGGGTTCCCGTCCCTCAAGGACAGCACAGGGCCCATCCACGCTGCGCCTCCAGCCCCAACTACCCCCACCCAGGAGGACTCATGGACATGAACACCATCGAGGCCGTGGTCCCCACCACCGATCCGGCCCAGTGGCGCGACGGCGACGCCTGGCTTGCCGGTGGCACGGTCCTTTTCTCCTACGGCAGCACCGTCCTTAAACGCCTCCTCGATCTGGGCCAAGCTGATTGGCCGGCTGTCACGGTGACCGATGAGGGAATCGAACTCGCTGCCACCTGCACCGTCGCCGAGCTCTACGCCGTGCCCGTTTCGCCAGCGGCCGCAACCCTGGAATGGCCCGGATTGGCCTTGATCCGCCCGTGCTGTGACTCGTTCGTGGCCTCCTTCAAGATCTGGAACATGTCCACGGTGGGCGGCAACATCTGCACCGGGTTGCCTGCCGGACCCATGACGTCATTGTGCGCAGGACTCGACGGCGTTGCCACCATCCTCAGCCCGGATGGCGGCAGTCGCACAGTCCCGGTGGCCGACGTCGTGATCGGGGACATGCAGACAATACTTGCCCCGGGGGAGTTGCTCCGCAGCGTCCACTTGCCAGCCACGGCCCTGTCCGCCAGGGTTGCGTTCCGGCGTTTATCACTCAGCAACCTCGGCCGTTCCGGGGTCCTGCTCATCGGCCGCCTCGACGCGGACAACACCTTGGTGATCACAGTGACCGCTTCCACCAAAAGGCCAGTACAGCTGAGGTTCCCCGCCGGGCAGGTTCCCGACGCCGGGACGCTGGCTGACGCCGTCGGCGAATCCATCCCTTGGCCGCTGTACCACGATGACATCCACGGGCTCCCGGCCTGGCGCCGCGACATGACGTTCAAACTCGCCGAGGAGATCCGCGCCGAATTGCTGGGCGAGTCGATGACCGTATCCGGCGATTTCTGGCCTCCGCATGCCACCTCGCCGCAGCCATCCACCCAACCCCAAGCTTCAGGCACCCAGAAGGAGGCCCACCATGGCAATTGAGATCAACGGCGCGCCCTCGCAGGCCACACCCCGCCCCGGTCAATGCCTCCGCACCTTCCTCCGCGAAGAGGGCAACTTCGGCGTCAAAAAGGGCTGTGACGGGGGCGATTGCGGTGCCTGCACCGTCCACGTCGATGGCAAACCCGTGCACAGTTGCATCTACCCCGCCGTCCGGGCCAAGGGCAAGGCGGTTACCACCATCGAGGGATTGTCCCAAGGCGGGGAACTCCACCCCGTGCAGGAACAGTTTCTCGAAAGCCAAGGCTTCCAATGCGGTTTCTGTACCGCCGGGATGATGATGACCGCGGCCACGTTCGACGACGAACAACGCGCCAACCTGCCCCGCAACCTCAAGGGCAACCTTTGCCGCTGCACCGGTTACCGCTCCATCGCCGACGCCGTCTGCGGTCACGGTGACGATCACCAGCACGACGCCGGAGCTGACGTTTCCGGGGCACAGTCGCCAACCGCTGTGGAGGCTACGCCTGGCCAACTCGGGGACGACGTCCCGGCCCCCGCAGGCCAGGCAATAGTCACAGGCACGGCCCGCTACACCTTGGACATCCCCGCCGAGCAGCTTCCGGGGTTGCTGCACATGAAGCTAGCCCGGTCGCCGTACCCGCACGCCCGGATCGTCTCCATTGACAAGGCCCCGGCTTTGGCAGTCCCCGGCGTCGTTGCAGTGTTCACGCATGAGGACGCACCGCAGCTGTTGTTCTCCACGGCCCAGCACGAGAACTTCACCGACGATCCCGATGACACCCGTGTCCTGGATAACGTGGTGCGCTTCATCGGACAGCGGGTTGCCGCCGTCGTCGCCGAATCCGTTGCTGCCGCCGAGGCCGGAACCCGCGCGCTGGCTGTGCAGTACGAACTCCTGGAGCCGGTGTTCACCCCCCAGGAGGCCATCCTTCCCGGCGCCCCGGCGATCCATGGTGATAAAGACGGAGTTTTCTCGCGCATCTCGAGGCCGCTGAACAACGTGGTGGCCGAGGTCCACGCGGAGCTGGGTAGCGTCGCTGAAGGCTTTGAAGCCGCCGACTTCATCCATGAACACACCTACAGCACCCAGCGTGTCCAGCATGTGGCAATGGAGACCCATGCTTCCATCGCCTTGATTGATGAGGATGGCCGGTTAATGGTCCGCTCGTCCACGCAGGTGCCGTTCTTGGTGAAGCGGACCTTGAGCCGGGTTTTCAACCTCGCGCCGGAAAGCATTCGGGTGGTCGCAGGCAGGGTTGGTGGCGGGTTCGGCGGCAAGCAGGAAGTCCTCACGGAGGATGTGGTGGCCCTCGCGGCCTTGGCCCTGAAGCGTCCCGTGCAACTTGAGTTCACCAGGACCGAACAGTTCACGGCCACCACCACACGCCACCCGTTCACCATCCACCTCAAGGCCGGCGCGAGCCGGGACGGGCAGCTGACGGCCCTCCAGCTCGACGTCCTCACCAACACCGGGGCTTACGGTAACCATGCTCCCGGCGTGATGTTCCACGGCTGCGGCGAATCATTGGCCGTCTACAAGTGTGTGAACAAAAAAGTGGATGCCCACGCCGTCTATACCAACACGGTTCCCGCTGGCGCCTTCCGGGGCTACGGACTGAGCCAGATGATCTTCGCGATCGAGTCGGCCATTGACGAACTGGCCATCGGAATCGGCATGGACCCCTTGGAATTCCGGCTCAAGAACATGGTCAGGCCCGGTGACCACATGCTCTCCACGACGCCCGAGCCCGAGGAAGATGTCCACTACGGCAGTTACGGGCTGGACCAATGCGTGGCGTTGGTCCGCGACGCTTTGGACCGCGGCAAGGAACGGTACCGCGCTGCCGGGTTGGAGGACCTCGGGCCCGAATGGGTGATCGGCGAAGGCTCTGCGCTCTCCATGATCGACACCGTTCCGCCGCGGGGCCACTTCGCCCACACCCGGGTGAGCCTGGAAGCGGACGGACGGTTCGCCGTCGACGTCGGAACTGCGGAATTCGGGAACGGCACCACCACTGTCCATGCGCAACTGGCTGCCACGGCGCTCGCAACATCGGCAGACCGCGTGACCGTGCGCCAGTCCGATACCGATCTGGTGGAGCACGATACCGGTGCCTTCGGCTCGGCAGGGACCGTGGTGGCCGGGAAGGCGACGCTGGGGGCGGCGCTCGAGCTGGCCACACGCATCCAGACGGTGGCGGCGTCCCTCACCGGCGTCTCGTTAGCGGATTGCCGGTTGGTGGACGGCGCCGTTGACTGCGGAGGGCGAACGGTGCCGCTGAAGGAAATCCACGACGCCGCCCACCTTCAAGGCGTCCGGCTCGCCACCGACGGCAACTGGGGAGGAACGCCCCGGTCTGTCGCGTTCAACGTCCATGGCTTCCGCGTGGCTGTTAATACCGGCACGGGTGAGCTGCGGATCCTGCAGAGTGTCCAAGCGGCCGACGCCGGCGTCGTGGTGAATCCGCGGCAGTGCCGCGGGCAGATCGAGGGCGGTATTGCGCAGGCGCTCGGCGCCGTGCTCTACGAGGAAGTGAAAGTGGACGACGCCGGCAGGGTCACCACGGACATTCTGCGGCAGTATCACATTCCTTCGTTCGCGGACGTGCCCCGGAGTGAGGTGTATTTCGCCAAGACCAATGACTCCACCGGGCCCCTCGGCGCCAAGTCCATGAGCGAGAGTCCGTTCAACCCGGTGGCACCAGCGCTGGCCAACGCCATCCGAAACGCAACGGGCATCCGCTTTGCTGAGCTGCCCATTGCCCGGGACAAGATCTACCTGGCGCTCCGTGACCGCACCCTCATACGCAACTAGTTGGGTACGGCCCGCAAATCTACCCGTCCAGCAGGTACAGCTGATCCTTGGTATCCAAGTCCGCGCCTGAGCAGACGTCGCTGCAATCCACCAGGTCCACCAAACCCGGATGGGCCTTGAGGAAGGATCGCGCCCCCGTGTCACCCGCCGCTGCTTCCGCAGCTTGCTCGCGGAGTCCGACGTCGAAAATCACCGGGTGCCGACGCTTCAGGTGGCCTGACTCGTCCGGATACGCAGCGGCTGTGACCCGCCCTGGCCGGTGACTGCCCAGCAGCCTGCTCACTGCCGCAGCGGTCAGTCCGGGCTGGTCCACTAAGGCCACCATGATGTTGTTACCCCGTGTTGCGGCGTCGATGCCTGATCGGAAGGACCCGGCCATCCCTTTGGCCCAGTCTTGATTCTCAACCACCAGGTACCCGGAGAGGTCGGTGGAACTGCGGACGGCAGCAGCTTCGGCACCGAGGACCACCACTACCTCCGAGCATCCGCCCTCGGAAAGGATGCCGGCAATTACCTCCACAAGAGTGCGGGAATGGAAGGGAAGCAGCGCTTTGGGACCGAGTCCCAGTCGGGTTCCAGCACCTGCTGCAAGCAGCACTCCCGTGGTGGCATTGGCGCTTCTTTGGGTCATCCCTTCACCATACGCGGGACACGTCGAATGGTCCTTGGATTCCCGTGGCGGGCAAAAGATCTACCAATATCGGTTTCGTATTACCGATCAGTAGGGCTACACGTTGCTTGGAATGGCCGTTATGGTCGATGGGAGAGTCAAGAAGAGAGCTCGGGTACGCAACGACGCGTAGAGAACCAACGCATAGGAACAGGGGACGATGGCGGGCAGTTTCGAGATACTCCAAGCAGGACCAAGTGCATTCCGTTTCCGGCTGACGGCCGAGGACGGCACTGTTGTGGCAGAGTCGCCGCAGTTTCCAACCCTGAAGGCAGTCGTGGCAGGGATCAACGCTGTCAGGGAAAATGCCGCCACGGGGTTCGTGGTGGATCGCCGCTCACTCGCGGCCAAGTAAAACAGGATTCGTAAATAAACAACAGCGGCAGTGCTCGGAAGCACTGCCGCTGCTGTTATGCCTGGCTGGGAGTACGGGTTAGCCGTCCGCACCGGCGGGCGTCGTGGTGGGGGTGTAGCCCTCGAGCTTGAGCGCCGCCTGAGCGTACTTCTGCGTGAAGGTGTCGGGGATGTTGACCTTGGAGGTGTCGACGCCGATGGTCTTCTCTTCGGCGAAGATCGTCTTGGGTCCACCTGCGGGCATCAAGCCGTCCGGCAGGAACTGGCCCTTGTCCTTGTCCAGCGCGGACACGTACTGGTCCTTGCTGATGGTGCTGTTCTGCACGAATGACTGCGGCAGTTTGTCGGCGATATCCTTTGCGGAGTGCGTGCTGATCCAGTGCATGGTGTCAACGAGGGCGTTGACCACCTTCTGCGCTGCGTCTTCGTGCGACTTGACCCAGTCTGATTGGGCCAACAGGCCAGCGGACGGAAGGCTACCGCCCAGTGCTGCCTGGGCGCCCTCAGAAGTGGCGAGATCGATGGAAGGAACAGCGAGGTTCTTGCTTTCCAAAGCCCCCACTGTGGGCTGGGTGGTCATCACGCAATCGGCAGAACCACGCTGGATTGCCGCAATCGCTGTGGAACCGGATCCGACGGCGATGGTGTGGTAGTCGCTCTTGGAGAGGCCGCCCTTGGCAGCGATGAACTGGGTGAGCTCATCGGTTCCGGAGCCGAGGTCCGTGACGCCTACCGTCTTGCCCTTGAGGTCGGCTCCGGTTTTGACGTTGGCCTTCGGGTTGCACATGATGCGTTCGCCGGGAGCTCCGGAGAGTTGCACCAAGTTGATGACGTTCTTGCCCTTGGACTGGAAGTCGACCGTGTGGACGTACCAGGCTCCGGCCATGTCCACCTGTCCGGAGGCCATCGCGTCTTCAGCGCCGACGCCACCCTGGGACTCGGTGGACAGTTCCATCTTGACGCCGTACTTCTGGTAGTAGCCGAGGCTTTCCGCCAGTTGGTAGGGCAGGTAGATCTGCTTGTCGATTCCACCCACCATCATCTTGACGGTCGGCATCGAGCTGGTGTCCGCTGAGGCGCCACCGCTTGCGGAGCTTCCATTGCTGGCGGGGGTGCTGCTGCTGCCGCATCCTGTGAGGCTGAGCGCAACGGCTCCAGCGGCAGCGGCGACAAACATAGTGCGCTTCATCATTGTTTTACGCATCCTTTTTGGATCCCCGGAGGGATATGGGTGTTCTAGTGGGGTACTGCGGGTGAAAACTGGGTGACTGCCGGTACTTAGATGGCTTGGGCTTCGGAACGGTTTGGCGGCCGCCACTTCAGGAGCTTGTGCTCCAACGCGCCGATGAGGTACTCGGCGGCGAGGGTGACCACTGCGATGATCACCATGCAAGCGAAGACGGTGTTGGGATCGAAAGTTCCTTGTGCCTGGCTGATGATCAAGCCGATGCCTTGCTGGGCGCCGAGCACTTCGGCCACGAGGGCACCGATGATCGCGAAGCCGAACGCTGTGTGGAGGCTGGCGATGATCCACGTCATCGCGGACGGAATGGTTACGTGCATCGCCACTTGGATCGGCGAGGCGCCGAGCACCCGCACGTTAGCCACCAGGTTCTGGTCCACTTCACGGACGCCTTGGAATGCGTTGAAGAACACCACGAAGAAGACGAGCACTGCCGCGAGCAGGATCTTCGGGAAGACGCCCAGGCCGAAGGCAACGATGAAGATCGAGCCCAGCACGATACGGGGAATCGAGTTGACGATCCGGATGTAGGGGCCCACGACGGCGGACAGGTACTTGTTGGAACCGAGAAGAATGCCGAGCACGACGCCCACGAGCGTTCCGAGGATGAATCCAAGGAAGGCTTCTTGGGCCGTGATCCAGAGGTTCTCCCAAATGGTGCCGAAAGCCGTGCCTTCGGTGAACAGCTTCACGAGGCTGCTCCAGATTTCGGATGGCTGGCCGAAGAAGAACTTATCCACCCAGCCCTCGGTGGTGAACCACTGCCAACCGCCGATGACGATGACGGCCAGCGCCACTCGGCCGATCCAGATCGACATCGTACGACGCCGGGCCTTACTGCGGCCGGCCGCTTTTGCTGCTGCTTCTGGTTCCATGGGTTTCTCGATCTTGCGGGATCCGCTGTGTGTGAGGGTTGTCATGCTGCACCTGCCGTTCGTGCGTAAGCACGGGTCACTTCGTCTTTCAGGGATTCCCAGATGTGGCCCTGGAGTTCGAGGAAGCGCTCCTCGTGGCGGATTTCCTGCACATTCCCGCGGGGCCTGGGAAGGTCGATGTCGAAGACGTCCTTCACCGATCCCGGGCTGGTGGTCATGATGACCACCTTGTCCGAAAGCGCCACAGCCTCGTCCAGGTCGTGGGTGATGAAAAGGACCGATGGCCGCAGTTCTTCCCAGAGCTTGAGCAGTTCGTTCTGCATGATCGCTTTGGTCTGGACATCGAGTGCCCCAAAGGGCTCATCCATGAGGAGGATGCGCGGGTTGTTGATCAGGGCAGCAGCCATGGCCACACGCTTGCGCATGCCGCCGGAAAGCTGATGCGGGTAGCGATCTTCGAATCCGGCCAGGCCAACCCGCCGGAGCCAGTCGCGGGCAAGGTCGGTGGCTTCGCGTTTGGGCATGCCCAGAAGGATCGGCCCCATCATGACGTTGCTGAGGACGCTCTTCCAGGGGAACAACGCGTCCGCTTGGAACATGTAGCTCACCCCGTTGGTGATGCCCTCCACCAGGGAGCCGCCGACACTCACAGAGCCTGCGCTGGGCCGCTCCAAGCCGGAGACTTGAGCCAGCGTGGTGGACTTACCGCAGCCGGTGGGCCCGACGATCGAGCAAAACTGGCCGGCCTCGACGTTCACGGTGACGTCCTGGATGGCGGTAAACGTTTCGCCCTTCGGTGTGAGATAGCGCTTGGTCAATCCCGCTATCTCGATCCGGGCCCCCTCTTCGGTTTTATCGGCCGCTCGTGGCGCCCGGTGGGGGTGGTTACTATTCATTGCCAAGACCTCTCTGTCTCAGGTACTTCGGAAGAAGTTAGTGATGTGGATCACTGAAACTATGTAAAGCTTAGGAAGTGATCATTCATGCAAGAAGAGTTCGGTAACATGTGCGCTTTAGCCGCAAAAGTGCACGTTTTGTGCGTTTTCTGCAGTACCGCTAATACGTCGCCAAGGCACGGATTCCGATGACCCGTACGCCCCTTGCAAAGCGGAGCCGTTTCTCCACCCTGACCACGCAGATTCTCCTGGCCTCGCTGTCCTTGCTGTTCCTCACCGTTGTCTTGGGCGGCGTCTTGTTCACGATGATCAGCAACCAGACATTGGACCAGCAGTACCAGCTCCGTGCCTTGGGCATTGCCACCACCACTGCCCAAATGCCGGAGATCAGGTCTGCGCTGGCAGCCGGTGATCCGCAGAAGGTGATCGCGGGTTTGGCGCAGCAGATCACCTCCGCAGCCCAGCCGGACTACGTGGTGGTCAGCGACCGGAACGGTGTGCGCTTCTCCCACCCGGATCCCACCTTGATTGGACGCAGGCTCGAGGAACCCGTGGCTGTTTTGGACGGCCAAACGCATGTTGGTTTCGACCCCGGCAGCCTGGGCACTTCCGCAAATGCCAAGGCCCCCATATTCGGCAGCGACGGATCGGTAATAGGCCAAGTCTCCGTCGGGATCGAAGAGACACATGTCCTGGACAACCAGGTCCGGAACATCTGGCTGATCACCGGATTCTCGGCGCTGGTCCTTGCCCTGGGTTTCATTGCTTCCCTGCTTCTGTCCCGCCGGATCAAACGCGTCACGTTCGACCTTGAGCCGGCCGAGATCGCCTCACTGTTGCAAGAGCGCGAGGCGCTGCTGCATGGAATCCGGGAGGCCGTCGTCGGGCTTGACGACGACGGCAAGGTGACGGTCATCAACGGGGAGGCAAGGCGTTTGCTGCACGTGGAGGGCGAAGCGCTGGGCAAGCCTGTTGCGGAGCTGATCCCGGACGGCCGGCTTCGCGATCTGTTGACCGGCAAGCTCTCCGGCGCCGATCAAGTGGCGCTCACGGAAGATTCCCTGCTGGTGGTCAATCGAATGCCTGTGGCGACGGCGGGACGGAGCATCGGTTCGGTGGTGACCCTGCGCGACCGAACGGAGATTGAGGGCCTGGTCCGGGACCTCCACTCGATCCAAGGACTCATGGAAGCAATGCGCGCCCTCGAGCACGAGTACGCCAACAGGCTGCACATCGTTGACGGGCTGCTGGAGATGGGCGACGTGGACCAGGCCAAGGCGTTCGTTTCCCAGGTGTCCAGCATGTCCCGTTCGCTTGGCGAGGGCCTTCGCTCCCGGATCGCGCCGCCCGAATTGGCGGCTTTGCTGCTGGCCAAGGTCGCAGTCGCCGCCGAACAGGACGTCCAAATGACGGTGACGCCCGGCTCCCGGCTTGAACATCCCGAGGTTGACCAGGCCGAGCTGCTGACCATCGTGGGAAACCTCCTCGACAACGCAGTGGACGCGCTCGCCAACACGCCCCGGCCACGCACGGTATCGGTACACTTTGACGACGCCGACGGCGTGTTCATTGCCGTGCGGGACAACGGCCCGGGAGTCCCAGCGGATAGGGTCGAGCAGGTGCTCGTGGATGGTTACTCCACCAAGGAGCCGCGGCCAGGCATGCGGCGCGGCATTGGCTTGGCTTTGGTGAGCAGGATCGTGCACCGGGCGGGGGGAACCTTGGACGTTTTCCCCGGACCCGGTGGACATTTTGAGGTGTGGCTGCCGGCCAACCCCAACGTAGCGGAGAAGGACAGGAGCACAGGCGTTGATTAAGACGTTGGTTGTTGACGACGATTTCCGGGTCGCCGGAATCCACGCGTCCCGTGTGGACAGGGTGGATGGCTTCGAATGCGTTGGTCAGGCGTACACAGCGGCATCGGCGCGCGAGGCGATCTCGCGGCTGGCCCCGGACCTGTTGTTGCTGGACATCCATCTCCCGGACGAGGACGGCCTGTCGCTCCTGCGCTCGCTGCAGGCCTCCGGGAACCCGGTGGACTGCATCATCATCACCGCTGCACAGGACTTGGCGACCGTGAAGTCGGCCATGACCAGCGGCGCCGTCTACTACTTGGTCAAGCCTTTCGGCTTCGAACGGCTCAAGACCCAGTTGGAGTCCTACCGGAAGTGGCGCCAGGAGCTCGAATCTGCGTCCACAGGCAACCAGGCCACCATCGACAGCCTCTACAACGCCCGCTCGGCCGGGGTTAAGCCCGCGGCGCCGGTACCGCGCTTGCAACCCACCATGCAAAAAGTGTTCGACGCCGTTCGGACAGCAGGCGGCCCCATCAGCGCAGCGGAGATCGCTGACCAGCTCGGTGTCAGCCGTCCAACAGCCCAGCGCTATCTCAGCTCCCTTGAACGGAAGGGCCTTCTTGTCCTGGACCTCACGTATGGGACCACGGGCAGGCCGCTCAACTCCTATACGGTGCCGTAACGACGCGACGCCGTAACGACGCGACGCCGTAACGACGCGACAAAGGCCGGCAAGGGCTGGTTTCCCAACCTTTGCCGGCCTTGCGTTGCGCGTGTTTCTTAGGCGTCTCCGCCTGATCCGCCGGTGGTGCCGGCGGTGACGTCCAACAACTTGTAGCGGTCAATGGCGTACGACGGCGCGCCCTCCTCGACCTCGCCCCTCGCCGCCAACATCTGGAGTGTTTTGGTGACGATGGAGTGGGTGTCGTTTTTGAAGTAGCGGCGTGCGG
>NZ_JARVRJ010000007.1 GCF_030209745.1 Arthrobacter sp. fls2-241-R2A-200 | reverse complement strand
AAAAACAATCGGCATCAACAAACTTGGCACACTATTGAGTTCTCAAACAACAGACCCCCCAAAACATAACCCCCACAAGCACACCACAAAAGCAGCACACCACAACAAAGGGCCATTGGAAAAGAAGAGTTATTTTTGGCCGCCCACCGAACCGTACACACCTTCCGGCTTTCCGTTTCGCACCCGGCGACTCACAAAACAATACACGCCCCACCACACCAACGCAAATCCACCCAACAACACCACCCCAAACAGCAGACCGTCTTGGCGTGAGAGAGGAAGCGCCGGGGTTTAAACGCAGAAGAGGCCGGCAACCTTAGCGGTTGCCGGCCTCTTCAGGACTTCGTGATTACCAGGAAGACTTGGTGATGCCCGGGAGCTCACCACGGTGAGCCATGTCGCGGAAGCGAACACGGGAGATACCGAACTTCTGGAGCGTACCGCGGGGACGGCCGTCGATCTGGTCCCGGTTACGCAGACGGATCGGGGAGGCGTTGCGGGGCAGCTTCTGCAGGCCGAGGCGGGCAGCTTCGCGTGCTTCGTCAGTCGCGTTCGGGTCAACCAGGGTCTTCTTCAGTTCGAGACGCTTGGCAGCGTAACGCTCAACAATGACCTTGCGCTGCTCGTTGCGAGCAATCTTGGACTTCTTTGCCATGTGTTTAGCGCTCCTCTCGGAATTCGACGTGCTGGCGGATCTTGGGGTCGTACTTCTTCAAGACCAGGCGGTCAGGATCGTTACGACGGTTCTTGCGGGTTACGTAGGTGTAACCAGTGCCCGCAGTGGACTTCAGCTTGATGATGGGACGTACGTCCTTGTCCTTTGCCATTAGAGCTTTACTCCTCGTGCCAGGATGTCGGCGACGACCGCGTCAATTCCGCGTACGTCAATGGTCTTGATGCCACGTGCTGACAGGGTCAGCGTGACGTTGCGGCGCAGGGACGGAACCCAGTAGCGCTTCTTCTGAATGTTCGGATCGAACCGACGCTTGTTGCGACGGTGCGAGTGCGAAATGCTGTGCCCAAAGCCCGGCTCGGCTCCGGTCACTTGGCAGTGTGCTGCCATGACTCTCCTCCAAAGATTGAATGTAACGGCGTACAGATGTTCCTGCGTTGCCGTGCGACAGGCAGCGTCCGCATCCGATCCAAACCATTTTCGGTAGTTTCCGCAACTGGTGCGGCGAAGAAGGTTGGCCTCAGGACAGGCAGTGGAAAACCACTGGAACAGCTCCTGGGATACCGGGCGAATACAGGAATGCACGCAACTTGAGCCCCTAACTACCGGCCACCGGGAGGTCAGTAAAACTGCCACTCACCGCCAACCGGAGCAATTGCACACGATCCGCACTACCTAGCGCCTAACCATTCTACGGGCCAGTGCAAATTAAGACCAATCCGGAATCATAAGCCATAGCAAGGCCTTTCACAGCGGAACCAAAGGATGGGGGGCCAATGTTGTTTCATGACTTCGCTCCTCACACCACGTTCACGGGCTGAAAACCCTGAGGCCCCCGTGCCTGCCATGGCACCCAGTGCCGCCGCAGGCTTCCGGCAACAGGCCCGACGCCGGTGGGTACGGGCTGACTTCATCACTTTCCTCGGGTGGCTTTCACCAGTAGCAGCGGTGAGCCTTTGGCTGGCCTATGGCGGCGCCTCCGGATTCGGTTCCTTCGCCGCAGCCACAACGTCGATAGGTATCGTGGCGGGGCTGATCAGCATGGACCTGGTCCTCCTGATGCTCCTGCTCGCTGCGCGAATCCCTTTCATCGACAACACCTTGGGCCACGACCGCGCCATGAAGATCCATAAGTCCTTGGGCAAACCGGCCCTGTATCTGCTCTTAGCCCATGGTCTGTTCATCGCCATCGGATACGGCGCGGCAGAGGGATTGGACCCTATTTCGGAATCAGTATCGCTCTGGGTCAACGTCCCCGACATGTGGTTGGCGTACATCTCCACGCTGCTGTTTGTCGCCGTCGTCGTCACGTCCCTGGTTGCCGTTCGACGCCGGTTCCCTTACGAATTCTGGTACGCCGTCCACCTGCTGACGTACGCAGCGGTAGCGACCTCACTACCCCACCAGTTCAGCGTGGGCGGCCTCTTCGCCCAAGGTACTTGGCAGCGGTGGTACTGGTTGGCACTATGCATGGCCACTGGCTCCGCCCTCCTTTACAACCGTGTGCTGGAGCCAATCTTCGCCACTTTTCGGCACCAGGTGACGGTCAGCCGTGTGGTGCGCATCTCCAAGGACGTTTTCAGCATCGAAATGACCGGCCTCCATCTGGACGAGTTATCAGGCTCGGGCGGCAGGTTCTTCTTCTGGAGGTTCCTTGCCCCGGGATTTTGGTGGCAGCCCCACCCCTTCAGCCTCTCTGCCGAACCGATTCCCGCCACGGCCACAACGCCCGGCAAGTTGCGGATCACCGTGCGCATCTTGGGCGAGGGAACTGCAAGGCTCGCACGGCTCAAGCCTGGCACCAAGGTGGCCATCGAAGGTCCGTACGGGATGTTCAGCACGGCGGCGCGATCCCGTAAACACGTGGTCATGATCGGCGCCGGCATTGGTATCACACCGCTGCGTGCACTGTTGGAGTCCACCCCCTTCGAACCTGGAGACGCTACTGTCCTCCTCCGGGGTCATGACGAGAACGAACTCTTCCTTGGGCAGGAAATCATGGCAATCGCCGAAGCGCGTGGCGTAACGCTCTATCACCTGACAGGTCCGCGTTCGCCTAAGAGTGGATCTTGGCTCCCACACTCAGCGCAGCAAGCAGGATTCACCCTTGCCTCCTACGCACCGCACATCGCCGAAGCTGACGTTTACGTCTGCGGACCTGCCGGCTGGGCCGGCAAAGTCATCGACGACGTCAAGGCGGCCGGGGTGCCCACGGAACAACTCCATTACGAAAGGTTTGACTGGTGAGAACGAGAGCAGCAGTAGCCACAGCCCTTGCATCCGTTGGTATTTTGATTGCCGGCTGGCAATCCGGGGCCCACGTCTCCGAAACAGGTGCGGCAACCAGCACGAGCCTCAGCAGCACGGGATCGAGCGGCACGACCTCCGGTGGGAGCACCTCCGGGACGGGATCGAGCGGCACCGCCTCCGGTGGAAGCAGCTCCAGCGGCACGACCTCCAGCGGCACGAGCACTGCGACGTCGGGAAGCTATGACGGCTCCTCGGTCCAGACACGCTACGGCACAGTCCAAGTGCAGGTCACCGTCCAAGGCGGGAAGATCACCGAGGTCAAGGCCCTGCAACTTACGGATGCCGAGAACAGGTCCGCCCAGATCAGCGCCTATGCCGCTCCTGTGCTCCGTTCGGAGGTGCTCCAGGCCCAGTCGGCCAACGTGCAGACGGTCGGCGGAGCCACCATCACCAGTGACGCCTACCTCACATCCCTCCAGGCAGCCCTCGATGCGGCCCACTTCTAACGCGCAACACCTGCGGGCCCGGATCTTCAGGAGCATGGGCACGGTGGTGAGTCTTACCGTAGCGCGACGGACATACACGCAAGCCGCCGTTGATGAGCTCGAGTCGGCCACCGCCGTCGTCGAGGGTATTTTTACCGAACTGGACTTGAAGTTCAGTCTCTACCGCGAGGGCTCCGAAGCGAGTCGGGTGGCACGCGGTGAGCTGGCCTTATCGGAAGCCTCGGAGTCCATGAGGCGGCTCTACGATGAAGCGTCCGAGTGGCGGCTGGCAACCAATGGCGCCTTCACGGCTGAGCGCCCTGATAGGGCCCTGGATCTGTCCGGAATTGTCAAAGCCCATGCGGCACAGGAGGCCGCTCTTTCCCTGGAAGCCATAGGCCTCCAGGACTGGTGCCTCAACGCTGGAGGCGACGTGCTGGTTAGCGGCTCCCCACAGCCAGGCACCAATGAACCGTGGCTTGCCGGCGTCGTCGATCCCGGGGATAGGCAGTCGCTGCTGAGCGCTTTTCCCCTACGCGCCCTGCCGGCCCTGGCGACCTCGGGCTCCGCCGAACGCGGTGAACATATCTGGACGGTAGGTAGTGGGAAGGCGGAATTCGTCCAGGTCACGGTCGCAGCAACAAATATTATGACGGCGGACGTCCTGGCCACCGCGATCGTGGCCGGAGGCTCCCCGATGCTGGACCAGGCCGTGGCAAAGTGGGGCGTCGAAGTCCTGGCCGTACGCCGGGACGGCACCCTGCTGGCCACTCCCGGCTTCCGCGACGAAACCGGCCAAGCGGCTAGGAAGGCCGGATAAGCTCAGGATATTTAGGGTGCAGGCCATCTCCGGACGAAACGCCGCGAACCCTGCGAGATACCCACGGGACCGCAGATTCACGCAGCCACCGGGCGTTGGCCTTCAACGTTTCAACACGATTCATGAGCCGCAGGGGCGCGAGTTCGGGTACTTCAATGACGTGCTCATATTCGAGGACGTCCAACACGCGCTTGGCCATGTTGATGTGGCCGGCCGTGGACATGTGCATCCTGTCCTCGCCCCACATACGCCAATCGTCGTACTCGTCAAAGCACCAGTAATCCACCAGCAGCGCGCCGTGGTCCTGGGCAATTTCCCGCACGAGCTCGTTGTAGATCGCAGTCCGGCCGCGCATGGCTCCGAAAACCTTCGAACTCTTGGCATCGAAACCGGTGAAGAGGACAACAGTGGCGCCGGCAGCGCTTAACTTGCCGATACCGGCGTCGTAATCCTCCAACAGCGAGTCGATGTCTACCTTGGGCCGCAGGATGTCGTTTGCACCTGCGTACATGGTGACAAGGGTGGGCCGCAGCGCGATAGCCGCATCTACCTGCTCCGCCATGATTTGCCGCAGCTTCCGTCCCCGGATTGCGAGGTTGGCATAGCCAACCTCCTGGTTGCTTTGTGCCAACTGGCTGGCGACGACGTCCGCCCAACCGCGCACACCGTTGGGGCGAGTGGGGTCATCGTCCCCGACTCCCTCCGTGAACGAATCCCCCAAGGCGACATATCGGGCTGAAAAATCCATGCCGCCAGTCTGCCACTTCAGCACTCGGCGCCACAAAACGCTGAACTGCTATGTGGATCAGGAGTCCCGGAGGATCCAATGATTGTTGTCCAAACGGGCCACGATCTTCTCGCCGATCCGGGCCAAGTCCGTGACGTCGTCGGGCGTCAGGGAGTCCAGCATCAGCGTCCGCACCGACTCCACATGATCCGGCGCCAGGGCCACAATGGTGGACATGCCGGCGTCGGTCAGGTGGGCCACGGTGACCCGGGCATCGCGCGGGTCTGCCTGCCGGTCTACCCATCCGCGTTTTTGCAGCTTGGTGACCACATGAGAGAGGCGTGACAGTGATGCGCTGGTGCGGGCGGCCAACTCGCTCATGGGAAGGTATCGCCCCTCAGTTTCAGAGAGCATGGCAAGGACGTTGTAGTCGAAAAGTGATAATTTCCCCGCCGACTGAAGCTGGGTGTCCAATGCCGAAGGCAGCAGTGTATTGATGCTCAGAAGCGCCAGCCAAGCGCGGCGTTCATCGGCGTTCAGCCAGCGGGTTTGAGTCATACATCCATCTTAGGAGAATCGGCAGCTTACTTAGGTCTCCCCCTGCGGCCCACCGATAAGCTGACACCATGTTCGTTGTCTCTTTGACCTACAAGGTCCCCGACGAAATTGTCGACTTCCACCGCCCGGGCCATATGGCGTGGCTTAAGGAAGCGTTCGACGCCGGAGTGTTCCTTGCGTCCGGACGTCGCGTACCAGCTATCGGCGGGGTGCTGCTCTCCAACGCGGACAAGGCCACCCTTGACGCATCACTGGCCGAGGACCCGTTCTACAGCAATGGTGTGGCAGACTTCGAGATCATCGAATTCAAGGCAACCAGCGTGGCCACCGGCTACGAAAACCTGCTGGACAGCTGACGCCCCGGCACACTGACGCCCCGGCCCAACCCCCGCAGGCTCACTCGCCACGCATTCTCACATCCACCAGCTTCTTCAGCCCACCCTTGCGTGGAACCTTCACCGGTTGGGGCCAGCGGGGCTGCAGCGAGTCACCCAGGGTGACGCCTCGAAGTTTGCGCCCGAACAAGGGCACCACCCAATCATTGACCCAACGGCGCTGCCGGCGTTCCCATTCGCGCAATTTGAGGCGCTCGGGTGGATCCCATTCTTTCGGGAGGATTTTGTGCGGGACGTTGAGGTGATCCAAGACCTGTGCGGCCAGATACTTATGTCCGGCCTTGGACATGTGGAGCCGGTCCGGCGCCCACATACGTGGGTCCTTATAGGCTTCGAAGCACCAGTAATCCACCAGGACGGCACCGTATTTTGTTGCGAGGGCGCGGACCCTTTGGTTGTAGAGGGTGTTGCGTTTCTTGAATGGCTCCAGGATTGCAGAGACTTTGACGTCGAAACCGGTAAAGAGGACCACCGTGGCGCCCGTGGCGGCAAGCTTTTCCACGAGCATCTCGTAGTCGCTCAGCAGGGCATCCATGTCCGTACCGAAGTCCAGGATGTCGTTGCCGCCGGCGTAGAGGGTGATAAGGGTTGGTTCCATCGCCAGCGCGGGCTCAAGCTGTTCGTCGACGATATGGCGAAGCCTCTTGCTGCGGACAGCCAAATTGGCGTACTCCCAGCCCGGCTCAGCCTTGGCCAGCTTCTCGGCAACCCTGTCAGCCCACCCCCGAACCCCGTTGGGCAGGACATTGCTCGGGTCGCCGACGCCCTCGGTGAAGGAATCGCCAATGGCGACGAACCGCCGTCGCCCTTTCTCCCCAGCACCCACCCCGCTAAGTTATCCCCGGCTGGTGACTTCAGGGGAAAGGGAATGTTAACACAGCTATCAGAGACGCCCGCCCTGCAGCCCGCTTAGCCCTCTGCCTTGCCGCGCCGCCAGTACCCCATGAAGGCCACCTGCTTCCGGTCGATTCCCACATCCCGGACCAGATAACGCCGCATTTCCTTGATGACAAAAGCTTCACCGGCCAGCCATGCGTAAAAGGGAAGCGCGCCGGCAGGGAGGGTGGGGTTCTTGGTGGCTTCGATGGCTGCGGCATCCATTCTTTGGGGAGTGTCCCAGAGAATCTCCTGATCCACGTTCACGTCTTCGGGCTCCGGGCCGGCGGCTGCGCCTGTTCCTGTGAATCCCACCCAGCCGGGCAAGGGAACAGTGCTTGCGACCGCTTGCTTGAGGAGCTCGCCGTGGGGCCGCGACCTGCCTAGTGCGGCGCCGCGCGCCAGCCAGGTGATTTCGACGTCGGCGGCGGTGTTGATGTCGCGGAAGTCGCCGGCCTGGGGCACTTCGAGGAAGGCGTGGCCGGTCATCTGTTGGGGCAGGCTTTCGAGAATGGCGCTGATGGCTGGAACCGCAGTTTCGTCGCCGGCCAAGAGGACATGCTGGGCTAGCCCGGGACGCCATTCGATGCCGCCGTAGGCACCAGCGGTGGAGCACTGGGCTGCCCGGTTATTGGGCCCGATGATGGTCAGAGCGTCCCCTGGCTTCGCAGCAACAGCCCAGTTTGCTGCGGGACCGCCTTGACCGCCGTCGTCGAAGTGCATGACGAAGTCGATGTCGATTTCCGGGTACACAGCGTCGAGGCGCTCGGACCTGACCGTGTAGGTGCGCATGTGGCCGCGGGTAGCCGGGTCCATCGCCAGCCATTCCCGGTACCAGCTTGCCTCTCCCAACTTCAAAGCCGGCAGCGGGAGCGCACGGCCGGACGGGTCCACGGACGGAATCATCAACTTCACCCGCAGGTCCAGCATGTCACCGGCCACGCCGAAGTCGCGCAGGGAGTAGCCACCGAACGTGATCCGGCGGAAAGTGGGGCTGAGTTCCTGCACGGCCGTCACGGTGACGTCGAAGGCAAGAGTCATGGGTTCCACTGCCGCGTTCGACGTGGCCTTCGCCTTGGCTGGTTGCGTGCTCATGAAGCGGTCTCCAGTTCGTTCGTTGGCACATGGTCCGCGTAGTGGCGCCCGATGGGGATGATCAGCGGGGTACCTGAGATGGGGTCCGGAACCACGCGGGATTCCAGGCCGAAAACGTTGAGGACCAGTTCCTCGGTTATCACCAGTGACGCCGGACCTTGGGCCACGATGCGTCCCCCCTTCATGGCGATGACGTGGTGGGCGTAGCGCGCTGCGAGGTTGAGGTCGTGGAGCACGATCGCCACGGTGGTACCGCGGCTGCGATTGAGGTCGGTGATCAGGTCCAGGACCTCCACCTGGTGTGCCAGGTCAAGGTACGTGGTGGGCTCATCGAGCAAGAGGACGTCGGTTTCCTGTGCCAAGGCCATCGCAATCCAAACGCGCTGGCGCTGTCCGCCGGAAAGCTCGTCGATGTTTCGATCCGCGAGCTCAAAAGTGCCAGTGGCTTCGAGAGCGCGTTGCACAGCATGATCGTGGTGGGAGGAGTCCCCGGCGCTCCAACTGCGGAAGAAGCCTTGGTGCGGATACCGACCCCGGCCCACGAGGTCGCGGACGGTGATGCCATCAGGAGCCGTGGGGTGCTGCGGGAGGAGGCCCAGCACGCGGGCTAGCTGCTTGGCGGGACGGCCATGGATGTCCTTTCCGTCCAGTGTCACGGAACCGCTGGCCGGCTTGAGTAGCCGCGACAAGCCCCGCAAGAGCGTCGATTTGCCGCAAGCATTCGCTCCCACGATCATGGTCACTTTCCCTTCGGGGATCTCAGTGGAGAGTCCCTCCACCACCTTGCGGTGCTCGTATTGGAGCGTGAGGTCCTTGGCGTTGAGGCGGGCCATATCAGGCTTCCTTTCGGTTGGAGGTGACGAGCAGCCACAGGAGGAACGGCGCGCCGAGAGCCCCGGTGACGACGCCGACAGGCAGCACGGTCCCGTCGAGGATGACGGGGGCAATGTTGGCGGCGAAGAAGTCTGCCAGCAACACAATCAGCGCGCCCACAAGGGTCGACGCCGGGAGGCTGGGTTTACGCACGAGGCGCCGGGCAAGCGGTCCGGCGAGGAAGGCAACGAAAGCGACGGGACCCGCCGCTGCCGTTGCGACGGCGGCGAGGCCGACGGCGGTCAGCACCAGTCCCAGCCTGGCCGCGTTCACAGTGATCCCAAGACCGGCGGCGGTATCGTCACCGAGTTCGAGGATGCGCAGCGGGCCGGCAAGCGCGATGACAGCGGGAACGAGGATCAGCAGGGACATCCCGAGGACGCCGGCTTTCTCCCAATCGGCCGAGTTCAATGATCCGTTCAACCAGATCAAGGCATCGGCTGCGACGCGGATGTCCGACCTGGTCATGAGGAAATTGATCACTGCTTGCAAAGCCGCGGCGACGCCGACGCCTGCAAGGATGAGCCGGTTACCCGCTGCGTTGCCACGGCTGCCGCCGCTCGCACCGGGACCACGGCGGGAAATTGCGTAGATGATGGTGGCGACCCCGAGCGCACCGCAGAGGGAGGCAGCGGAAATCACGGCTCCGGAAGCACCGAAGACCAGAATGGCCGTCACGGCACCTGCGCTGGCACCTGAGCTGATGCCAATGATGTCCGGGCTCGCCAAGGGGTTCCGGAGCATGGTCTGGAAAAGCCCGCCCGCCAAGCCAAAGGCGACGCCGATCATGGTTCCCGTGACAGCGCGAGGCAGTTTGTGTTCCATGACGATAAAACTGGCGCCGGGAATCTTCTCGCCGCCCGTCAGGTGGTTGAGGACGATGGTGACGAAGTCCGGAATGGTCACCGTGTAGCTGCCCAAGAGCACGTACACCGAGAACATGATGAGAAGGGCCAGGCCCAGGAAAAATGTGGGGCTGGGGACCCGTCGAAGCGGCAATTGATGGGCATGTTTGTCGCGATCATTGCCATTAAACGCCAGCTCGGCGCGGGCACGGGGCTTGTAAAAGGTGCTCACAATCCCGCTCCCTTTCCGCGGCGGATAAGCCAGATAAACACGGGGGCACCCAAGAGGGCCGTCACGATGCCCGCAGGAACCTCACCCGGAAGCAGGATCACGCGGCCGATGATGTCCGCTGTGATGAGCAGGATGGGCGCAGAAACCAGCGAGAACGGCAATATCCAGCGATAATCCGGCCCCGTGATGGAACGGACAGCGTGCGGGATGACCAATCCCAGGAATCCGATGGGCCCAGCCAGCGCAGTAGCGGATCCACAGAGCAACACAACGCCGACAGCGGTGATAGCGCGCGACAGGGCCACGTTGTGCCCGAGGCCCCGGGCCAAGTCGTCGCCCAGGGCCAGGCCGTTGAGGACCCGGCCACTTGCCAGCACGATCAAAGCCCCAACAACGAGGAACGGCAGCGCCGGTAGCAGGACGGACCAATCGCGGCCGCCGATGCTACCGACTTGCCAGAACCGGAAACGGTCGAAGGTATCTTGGCTGGAGACCAAAATAACGTTCATCAGCGAGAACAGCCCAGCGCTGAGGGCCGCACCCGCGAGGGCGAGTTTGACCGGCGTCGCACCGTCACGTCCCCTGGACGCTATGGCATAGACCACGGCCGCCGCCGCGCCGGCGCCGAGGAACGCGAACCAGACGTAACCACTCAGGGAGCTGACGCCGAACAGATAAATACCGACGACGACGGCGAGCGCTGCCCCGGCGTTCAGGCCCAGGATCCCTGGATCGGCCAGCGGATTCCGGGCCACACCTTGCATTGCGGCGCCGGCCAGCCCGAGGGCAGCGCCCGCCAGCAGCCCCAGGGCCGTCCGTGGGATCCGGGCGATAACCACAGCGTGGTTCCCATCGTTTGGATCAAAGATGGTGAGGGCTTCCCACACCGTGGCGAGGGAAAGTCCGCGGGCACCTATCGCCAGCGATGCGGCACAGGCTGCAGCCAGCACGACGACGGCGAGCACCAGCCATGTGGTTCGCTTGCCTACCCCATCGGCTGGTCGCGGGCCGCCTATCCCCCTGGTCTGGAGCGCCGTCGTCGTACCTAATCTCATGGGCGTTACTTACCGGCCATGGCTGCTTTGTCGGCGGCGGCGCCCACCTGCGGAAGGAACGCGTCCAAGGCCCACGGCAGGCTCAACGGCGACGAGGCCGAGATGGACAATGTGAGGGTCTGGTCAGTGTCGGCAACCAGTGCACCCTTCTTGACTGCCGGGATCTGCCCAAGCAACGGGTCGGCCTTGATGGCGTCTGCGGTGGTGGAGTCCGGGACCCAGGTGACGAAGACGTCGGATGCGAGTTCGTTGGCCTTTTCCGCGGACCAAGGGATGAAGAAATCCGTGGCGGTCTTGGTGTTTTGCGCCACCACGGGCGCGAGCTTCATGCCGATCTCCGTCAGGAAACGGGGCCGGTTGTCGATGGCGGTGTAGATGTTGGCGCCATCGCCCTTGGCGGGTTCGAGGTTTCCGTAGATGAAGGTCTTGTCCTTGATCTGCGGGTATTTGGACACTTTGTCCGTGATGGTCGCTTCGGTGTCCTCCACCAATTTCTTGGCTTGGGTTTCCTTGCCGAGCGCCTTGCCGATGACAGTGGTGGTTTCCTGCCATGGGGTTCCATAGGCCAGTTCGGGGTAGGCAACCACCGGGGCGATGTCTGAGAGCTTCTTGTAATCGGCTTCCGTCAGGCCTGAGTAAGCGCCGAGGATAACGTCCGGGTTGAGCTTTGCGATCTCGGTGAAGTTGATGCCATCCACCTCCGAGAACTGAACCGGCGCCTTGTTGGTACCGAATCCGGCTCCCAGTTTCTCCAGCGCGGCGTCCTTCCAAGGCGTGGAGCCTTTGCTGTTGTTGCCCCACGTGTTCTTGGGAACCCCCACCGGAACTACGCCCAGTGCGATCGCGACGTCGTCATTGACCCACGAAATAGTGACCACTCGCTGGGGCTGCGCCTTGATGGTGGTCTCACCAAAAGCGTGCCTGATGGTCACGGGGAAGGCAGACGCTCCCGCTTCGGTGGCACGCTGCGTTGCCGAAGCAGCAGGTCCAGTGGAACAGCCCGTGAGGGAAAGGGCGACGGCGGCCAAAGCTGCCGTAGCGCTTGCGGCGGTCTTCAGTACGGCGCGGCGGGGAAGAGGGGAAGCCACGGGACTCCTTACGTAAGTGATGTAAACCTAAGTAAGGCTAGCCTAAGATTTCATTAATTACGAAACGTTTGCATCACGTAATTCGACTCAGTGGACAGTGGCGGTCAAAACTTGGCAGGATAGCGGCAGCGGACTACCGCTTCCGCGATCACGACGAGGGGATGAGCATGCGCGCTGTTTCAGCTGCTGCGGCCATGGTTGGCGAGGTGGCCGCTATGGCCTGCTTGGCACAGCCCCACACGTCGGCATCGCACGGGCTTTCCACTACCTAGCCCTTCCAAGCAGCACCTTCCTTTCGATGACCGACGTTTCCGCCATCCCGTGCGCCCATCCTGCGCGCGCCGACGTCGACCATTTCCGAAAGAAGCTTTCGTCATGCAAAAAATTAGTGCCCAACAGATCCGCGCGTCCTTCATCAACGCGAGCCGTTCCGAGGCCGCCAAGCTCAACCTTCCCCACGACTTCGAAACTCTCGACTGGGACAACCTCGAGTTCCTCGGCTGGCGCGACGAGAAGATGCCCCAACGCGGCTACCTGGTGGTCGAGTACCGCGGAAAGCTGACCGGCATCTTGCTCAGGGCGCCCGAAGGCGGCTCTGGAAAGAAGCGGGTGGTCCTCTGCGAGCTCTGCCGCGACGTCTTCTCCAAGGACGACGTATACCTCTGGGTGGCCAAGAAGGCCGGGCAATCAGGCAAGGACGGAAACACGGTGGGAACGCTGATCTGTGCTGAGTTCGGCTGCAGTACCAACGTGCGCAAGGAACCGCCCGTCAACGAGATCAACCCGGACCCGGCCGTCGTCGTGCTTCGGCAGATCGACGGACTCAAGGCCCGGACGGCGCAGTTCCTGGACCGGGTCCGCGGCGACTCCAAGCGTTAGCCCAGCAGGCGCACGCCGAATGCCACCTAGCGCAGGACGATGTCCACCGGGTTGGCTTCCGAGCGCCAGGCGCCTGGCTCCCCCGGACCGGCAATAACGGGGGCAGTCAGGACGCCCGAGCGGTTGGTCCTCTTGTCCCGCAGAATTTCAGTGACGGAACCGAGGTGCCGGGACAGGTCAATCACGTTTTCGGGAGCGGCCAACAGCAACTGGAACCCAAACTCGTGCAACGCCTTGATGCCGGCACCCGCGAACTCCTCCGAGGCCAGCACGAAAGCTTCGTCCATCATCACCGTGCCGTACGTGGTGAAACCCTGTTCGGCAATGCCCAATTGGTAGCTCAAAGCCGCTGCCATGATGAACGCGGTGAATCGTTGGCGCTCGCCCCCGGACATGGAGCCAGTGTCCGCGTGCATGAAGACTTCCGTCCTCTTCTTGCTCGACTTGCCCGGAACGTCGGCCTTGCCCGGAACGTCGCGGTGCTCCTTGCATTGAATGAAGAGGTGCCCGCGGACATCCAACACCTCGGCCCGCCAACGGCGGTCCTCCGGAGTTTGCGATCCCAGCCGCTTCACAAGGGATTCCAGGGACTTGTAGCGGGCGGTGAGTTCGGCGTCGTCGTCGCCGTGTGGCGCCGGACCAGTAGCGGCGGCGGCGCGCGAAGGACGCGTGTGCTTTGCCTTCAAGGCGTTCTGGATCGCATCCTTGAATTGCTTGGCCGTGGCCGGAAGCGTCTGCTTGATATCCAGCTCAAGGTAACTTCCCTCGTGGAAGTTCACTTGGGACAGAATTCCGTTGAGCGGCAGGATGCGGCTGGTGATGCTGCGGCGCTCCTCGTCCAACAAATGCAAGAGCGTGCTGAACGATTCGTGCGTCCGCTGGTTGAAGAACAGCCGGAACTCGGCCTCCTGCGCCGGCAAACCATCGCTCACGATCGCGTGGTACCGGGATTCGAAGTCTCCGGCGGCGGCAATTGACGTTCCATGGTCAGCGCTGATCGCACTGCCCCAGTCGCGCACAAAGCCCTCGAACATGCGCGTCAACCGTTCGGCTGTCGCTTGGCCACGGGACTCAGCCGAGTGGAGCTCCTCAAGCAACTTGGTACGGACGTTGTTGGCGAGGTTGTCCAGTTCATAGAGTTGCGTGAGGTCCGCCGCTCCGGCGAAGTACGGTTCCAGTGCGGCCACGGCGGAGGCCGACGGCGGTGCTTGGTCAAGCTTTCGCCTCGCGGCATCGAGCAGGCCGTCAGCCGTGGTCATTTGGTGGTCCAGCGCTTTGTATTCGCTCTGGAGCACGGCAGCGGCACCTGTGGAGGACTGGTGCTTTTCACGCACGGACTCGATGGTGGCGCGCAATGGTTCCAAGTCCGCCTGGGCAGCGAGCGCGTCTGCCAGGCGTTGCTCGATCCGGGCCAGCTCTTCTGCTGCCACTGCGGCTGAAACCTGTTCCCACGGACGTTCGTCTTCGGCCACCCTGCGCAGGGCTTCCAGTTGCCGGGCCATGCCCTGATGGGAGTCCTCGCGGCTCTGCGCCAACTCTGCAGCCTTGGCCAACTCGTTTTCCAGCTCCCCCACCCGCGCAGCGACGAGTTCGAGCTTCGAGGCGTTGTCAAAGCCGAGGACGTAGTCCTGACGACTCGTGAACCGGTCGTCCTTTTCCACGGTGTGCCGGTTGCGTTTGACCACGCCACCAAGGCTCAAGCCCTTGTCCAGCGAAGCCAACTCATCCGGGTCCTCCACGCACGGATACGCAAAGTCGACGGCGATCCGCTCACGGACCCATTGCCCGGCGTCGGCGTTGCCCCCCGTGGTGAGAATGTTCAACTTAGTCAAGAGGTCGCCGTCGGACACCTCCTCCACGGCCAGCGCGCCACCGGCCAAAGGCTTGGACACATCGACGGCGCGCAGGGCGCCACGGATCGTGTTGCTGTTCAAGTACCTGGTGACGGCCGCGAAATGCTCGCCCGGAACCAGCAACGTGGTGGCGAGATTGCGCAAGGCACGCTCGGCGGCGGGCCGCCACTGATCCTGACCCTCAGCCAGGTCGATCAGTTCGCCTCCGAAGGGCATCCGTTCTTCCGGGACGCCGGTGGCGGCGGCGATGGCGGCCCGGTTTTCGATGCTCGACGGCGGCAACAGAGACTTGCGCGTCCGTAGCGACAGCAACTCCTGTTCAGCGGCCGCCAGTTCGCGCTTCTTGGTTGCATGGCCGTCGAACGCTTCGAAACGAAGCTCCTTCAAGGCCTCCGAGTCGCCCTTCAATGCCGCTGATCGAGCTGCAGCCTGCTCGTGCGCCTGATCCCAGCCCTCGGCCGACCACTCAAGGTCCAAACCGGCGTCGGACAATGCTTTTTTGGCCGCCTCCTCCACCTGCTGGCGCAGCTTGAGTCCCACGCGGGCGTTCTCCAGCGACTGCTCAATCGCCGAGATAGCGTTGCCGCCACGGTTGTTGTAGTCCAGCTCCAACTCCCGGAGCTCCTTGGCCAGCCCCTCCCGGACCGCCCGCTCGCCGGCAAGCTCCTGCGCTTTGGTGTGCGTGAGCTCTTTGAATCGGGCCAACGTCTTCGCGTGAACCGTCACCGCCAACTGCTGCTTGTAGGCAACAAATTCTTCGCCCGCGAGCTCCCGGAGACGGTTTGCCTCCAGCAGCGCCTGGGCGTATTCCTTGTTCAGCCCTGGGACCGGAGCCAACTGGTCGCGCTGCTGCCGGACATCTTCCAACCGTTGGCGGATGGACATCAGGTTGCTGAATTCCTCCACGACGTCGTCCGCGGCGGCCAGCGTGGCCGGAGCATCCAACACCTGGTCACGGAAGAAGGTATTGACGCTCCCACCCAAGCCTTTGCCTGCTTGGATGACACGAAGCAGTGGAAGCGCCTGATCCGAATTGATGCCAAGCAATCGGCGGAACCGTTCGGCAAACGCCTTGTGCACATCGAACACTTGGCCGTCCGGGAAAATGCCCTCCAACGCGCCCTTCGTGAACCGTTTCTGCGCGATCCCCTCAATGGCTTCAAGGTCCAACGGCTTGCTGTCAATCACGTAAAAACGTCCGACGCTCGACTCCGTGCCATTCTTGGGCAGGTCGAACAGGGCCGAGACCGTCACCTTCGTGCCGGCCGCGTTGTCGTACGTCAGTGCGACGGCGGACCACGTAGCTCCCGGGCGTTGGAAGGCACTGGCCGAGCCCTCACCAACGGCCTTATCACCAACTTTGCCGCGCATGTAGGTAAAGGTGGTCCGCTTGTCCTCCACAGCACCTCCGGACCGCTGTGCCGCGGCCTCATTGGAGCGCGGACGGGCATCGAAGACGCGCAGCATGGCATCGAACAGCGTAGATTTGCCGACCCCCGAGTTACCGGTTAGGAGGGTGCCGTTGCGATCCACATGCATGGTGTGCGCGCCGTGGAACGTGCCCCAGTTGACCACTTGGACGAGCGCAAGGCGCATCTGGCCGGGGTTGATCTGGTCACCCAGCGGAAGCATGGTTGCGATGGTCACTTGCCTGCCTCCTCATCCTCGGAGCGAACATCCCGATCAAGATCGAGCAAGGGTTCCGTTCCCGATTCATCCGCGGCAACCGCCACCAACGCCTCGATCTGGGCCGGGATGTCGCCAATGTTCTCGAACGGAAGGGCCAGGGGCAGGGCGTTGCTGATGGTGTAGGTATCTTCCAGGGCAGTGGGGAGGAGCAGTTGGCGCGCCAGCAGCTTGTTGATGGTGCGGGTCACGACGTCGGAGTCCCGCAACGCATCCTGCTGGCCGGAGGGGGTGTAGTTGGCCACCAAGTCAGAGATTTCCTCACGGGTGATGGTGGGATCCGTCTGGGCGGTGATGTGACGGTCCAGCAATAAACGCAGGCGCAGCAGCACGATGGTTTCCACGCGGCTCAGTGCCCGTTGCTGGCGGAGGATGCTTGAGCGCGAATTCGAGCCCACCACCTCGGGATCAACGGGGCGCAGCACCGCGATCTTCCGGTCATGGTCCAACTGGAGGGAAAGGAAGAGCTCAGAGAGCCTGCTCCGGAGGATCACTTGGTTATCAAGCAGCGTCGTCCACAATTTCTCTTCACGGCCGCCGTCGATGTATGGCCCTTTCAGGAGCTTCACCAACGCGTGCCGGACCTTCATGGGCAGGACACCCGTATCCCCGGGGAACAGTGCGGCGCCGTCAACGAACGTGTCCCGCGGCGTGACCTGGAAGGGATCCACCGCAACGGCCTCCACCGATTCATCGGCGGCATACTCTTCGGGGGCATCACCTTCGGCGACGTCATCTACGGTGACGTCATCTACGGTGACGTCATCCGCCTCGGTAACGTCCGTCGTCGTGATTTCCTCAGTCATCAGAATCCTCATTCAGTGTGACGACGGGCAAGTAAGCCGTACGTATGCTGCCGTCGATTTGTTCGAAGTCAAGGGGCTCCCAGGCGGACCGGTCAAAGGCGGCGCCGGTGTGAAGTGCCATGGAGAGCAGCGTGCGGACTGTGTTGATGTGCCGTTCTTCGGCCGGCAAATTCTCCCACGCTGCACCGAGCGTCGCCGCCCCGGCCATGGCGGCCCTCACAGCAGCTGGTTTGGCTTTACCGGTGCGCGCGGACCTGACACGGTCAGAATCGCTGAAGGCGATGGGATCGGCCAGGCGTGGCGGCGTCGCGAACTCGTCGGGATCGAACAGCTTGACCATGGCCAGGGACTCGAAACCCGCGTTGTACAGCACCGGCCCGGCCACCAAACCCGGCCGGTCACGCTCGTACGGCATGGACCGGATAGCCTGTTCGGCCTCGGCGAGGACCTTCCGTAGACTGACCGACTGCCGAACGTCATCGCTCTGTATATACGTGTTCAGGCTCTCCGAGAGCTTGCCGTAAATCCGCTGGATCTGGCTGTGTTGCTGCCGGAGTTCGGCCACGAGGTTCTTCAGGGTCTCCCGGTCTTCGTGCGAGAGGTCGTCGGCGAACTGCCTGCTCAGGACTTCACCGATCGCAGAGCGGAAACGCAGTTGCTGCTGCGGGTCCTCCAGGAAAGCCGTGAACGAGCGGAACGTTCGGCCCTCCGGACTTTGCCGCAGCCGCTTGTCTGCCTCGAGGACTTGGGCCATGGTGGCCCCTTTGCTCAAGGACTCGTCGATGATCTGGTTGCGGAGCTCGCCCACCAGTTCTTCGATGCGATCCCGCATCTTCTTGTAGTCCGCCGGAAGGCTGGCAGCAAGGTCAAGGATGTTGCCCGCGGCTTCAACAGCCTCGTCATCATCCAACAGGCCATCGAACTCACCGGAGCTGATGTCCTCCACCAACTGTTGGCGTTCCTGGATTTCCTCTTCGAGGGCTTCCAGGCGGGCGCTTTGGTCCGGGTTGGTTTCGTTAGCGAGCTTCTCCACGTCACCGAGGAGCGTGCCCAGGCGCGAACCGTTCAGCGTTGAGCGGTCGCTTGAAAGGCTGTCAAGGAACGCCAGCACCCGGGCGGCGGGTTCGGTAATTTCATACACGATCTGGCCGGACTGGTTGCGGCGGGTCAGGAAGTGTTTCCGGGTCCACTCATCACCGAAGAGTTTGCCGTTCTGTTGGCCTCCGAGCCCGGGTTCCTGCTTCCGGAGCTGCTCAAGGAAAGCGTCGACGTCGGCGTGGAACTCTTCCAGGGGAAGCTGGGGCCGCGTCCGGGTGAAGGAGGCTTGCAGCACCGCAATGACCCAGGGCGCGGAACGGGTCAGCGCCCACGCGGGACCCTTGGTCAGCTGCTCCAGATCACGAAGGCGGGCACTGATGGCGTCCGCGGAGGTCAGGGCTGAACGGGGCAAGTACTCTCCTTCAGCTGCTGCGAAACGTGGCAGGCAGTGGAAACTGCCCCGTACAAGGTTAACGCAGGGGGCCCACCCAGGCTGCCGCAACCATTCCGTAACCTACCCCTCGGTACGGTTTCAATCACGTATCAACCACTCAAGGGCACGCTTCGTGAGCTGCCAGCACGCGGTCCCCACCCATACAGTCGGTACATCGACGCAGTCACGCAGCGTCCACCACGTAATGCCGCTCCGGGGGGAACAATGAACTTCGATTTCACCGCGCTTGATTCAGCTACGTACGTTTTCATTGGAACGCTGCTCATCGCCGCACTCTTGGTGGCCTTCGTTGCAGCAGCCGCGTTCGCGGCGATCATTCTCATCGGTGCCATGAGCACTGCCTGGTACGTCGTCAAAGAGGTGCTCGTCACGCTGGTCCACGGCATCAACTTTGGCTGGGATCGGTTGGTCCATCACGCCGGACAAGTTGAGATCCCGGGCGATTTCCAGACCCAGATTGCCCCTAGTACGGGTAGCTACTCGCGGGTAGCATTGAAGGACAGCTGAAGGGTTCCCACCCAAGGCGGACCCTGGCTCCATCCGGCACCACCGGCCAGAGGAGTGAGAACATGACGTCCGCCACAGACAGCAGCCAGACTGCCGCCAGCGTCAATGCCACCGCAGAAGAAGCACGCGCTGTAGCTGAAGCCGCCCGTGAACCCGAGTGGAACAGGCCCAGCTTCGCAAAGGGCCTCTACCTGGGCAGCTTCGACCTCAGCCTTATCCACCCGTGGCCACAGGCAAACCCGGCAGACGTCCAGCGAGGCGAAGCGTTTTTGGCCAAGCTGCTGGCGTTCGCAAAAACCATGTCCGGCCGCACCATCGAACGCGACGCGAAGATCCCGGACGAGTACCTGGCCGGACTGGCTGAACTTGGCGTATTTGGCATGAAGATCCCCCGCGAATACGGCGGCTTGGGGTTGTCCTTGGTCTACTACGGCCGGGCACTGGCGCTTCTGGGCTCCGTCCATCCAAGCTTGGGTGCACTTATCTCCGCGCATCAATCCATCGGCGTGCCGGAGCCGGTCAAAGAGTTCGGCACTCCGGAGCAGAAGCAGCAATACCTGCCACGTTGTGCCTCGGGTGCCATCACCGCCTTCCTCCTGACCGAGCCCGACGTCGGCAGTGACCCCGCCCGTATGGGCGCCACTGCCGTCCTTTCCGACGACGGCGGATCCTACCTTTTGGACGGCGTGAAGCTTTGGACCACCAACGGGGTGATCGCCGAGCTCGTGGTGGTCATGGCGAGGGTCCCTGCCCATAGCGATCCCGATGGCACCGAGCATAAGGGGGGCATCACGGCGTTCGTGGTGGACATGGACTCTCCCGGTATCACGGTGGAAAACCGCAACGCCTTCATGGGCCTGCGCGGGATCGAGAACGGCGTCACCCGCTTCCACCAGGTCAGGGTGCCTGCCGCCAACCGGCTGGGCCGTGAGGGGCAGGGCCTCAAAATCGCCCTCACCACACTCAACACCGGCCGTCTTTCCATCCCGGGACTCTGTGTCGCAGCCGGGAAATGGAGCCTCAAGATCGCGCGGGAGTGGTCGAATGCGAGGACCCAGTGGGGCAGGCCGATCGGCCACCACGAGGCAGTGGGCAAGAAGATCGCCTTCATAGCAGCCACCACCTTCGCGTTGGAGGCGGTGTTCGAATTGTCGGCGGAAATGGCGGACGCCGGCGTCAAGGACATCCGGATCGAAGCTGCCTTAGCCAAACTCTGGTCCACCGAACTCAGCTGCCGCATCGCCGACGAACTCGTGCAGATCCGTGGTGGTCGGGGCTTTGAAACCGCTGACTCCCTCCAGGCGCGGGGCGAAAGAGCCGTGCCAGCCGAGCAACTGCTCAGGGACCTCCGGATCAACCGGATTTTTGAGGGCTCCAGCGAAATCATGAAACTCCTCATCGCCCGCGAAGCGGTGGACGCCCACCTTGCGGCTGCCGGCGACCTGGCCTCGGCCGATGCAAGCCTCCAGGACAAGGCGAGGGCCGCCGTCGGAGCCTCTGGTTTTTATGCGAAGTGGTTGCCGAAACTTGTGGCAGGGGCGGGGATGGACCCGCGTTCTTACGCCGAATTCGGCCGGCTCGGGAAGCAATTGCGGTTCGTGGAGCGGTCGTCCCGCCGGCTTGCACGGCAAACGTTCTACGGTATGGGGCGCTGGCAAGCCAAGCTCGAATACAAACAGGCATTCCTTGGCAGGATCGTGGATATTGGAGCCGAGCTTTTTGCCATGGCCGCCTGCTGTTCACGGGCGGAGATGCTGCTCCGCACCCATCCCGAACAAGGCGCGGCCGCCTTCGAGTTGGCCGAAGCGTTCTGTGAACAGGCCCGCGTGCGAGTGGACGAATACTTCGACCAACTGTGGCGCAATACCGACGACGGCGACCACGACCTGTCGCGCAAAGTCCTCAACGGCGACTACGCATGGCTGGAGGCTGGGGTCCTGGACCCCTCTGAAGGTACCGGACCGTGGATTGCGGACGCTGTCGCCGGGGCTTCCACCAAGGAGAACCTGCACCGCAAGTACCGCTAGATCGGAAGTACCGCTAGATCGAGGCGACTTCACCGGCCACGTAATACCAGCGCTTACCTTCCCTGACGAACCTGCTGGACTCACGTTGCACGCCACGCTCGCCCCCGGATCGATAGTACGCAGCAAACTCCACCACGCCCTCACTGTCCAACGGACCGCCCTTGGAAACCGAGAGGATGTCCAGCCTGCGCCACTGCACGTCCGGGTCCAACTCCAAGGAACGCGGGCGGGTGGAGGAATGCCACGTACGCAAGAGGTAGTCCGCATCAAGGACCGCAAAGGCTGAATATCTGGAGCGCATCAGTTGCTCTGCCGTTGGGGCATCAGCCTCGCCGCGATGGAAACGGGCACAGCAATCGGCGTACTGGTCGCCGGACAGGCAGGGGCATGCGCCGCCGCGAAGCAGGGCATGTTCGGGAGCAACGTCACGGGGCATGAAAGCTCGCAATCCGGGGCTGTAAATGAGAGCTGGGCAACATATTTTCCCATGCCAGATAACAGCTTTGAAACAACCCTGCTGTAGCGCCCGGCGGCGCGTGATTCCGTCGGTACTGGACCTTAGGCTAGGTATGCAAGATAGGTGGGCAAGGCGCGCATCACAAAACGACAGCCAGGGGAGGCTACGTGGATGATCCGACAACACTCGCCATCAATCTGACCTACTTCGGGACTTTGGGGCTTGCCGTCCTCATGTTCCTAGGACTCGTGTTCGTGGTCATCATCACGTTGGTTGTCGCCGGAATCGGGCGGCTGCTCGCCGTCGCGCTGATGGCGTTAATCGGAATCTTCCCCAAGAAGGCCAACACACCCATCGTCCATTTGCCGCCCCTTCCGGAACGTAGGCCCGGGGAGGCGACTGCCGACGTCGTCGAGCCCGCAGCGCCCGTGACTGCAACCCCGACGTCGGGCGGTGCTGCCGCTGCAGCGCCCAAGCGCGACCTTTGGGGCGCTGCTCGACGACGACTGGGCGGCGCATCGGCCCCGGCCAAAGACACCCCTGCCCTCGCCAAAGACTGGGCGGACGCCGTTGCCGAAGCTAAGGAAAGGGAAGCCGCCCGGGCCAAGGCCGGTCAACCGCCCGCGATCAAGGTAACTGTTCGCGAGATCGAGGACCCCACTCCGCCGTCGACCAGCGGGAAAACCCCTACCCCCGCGGCTCCGGATGTCCCGCCGTCGCTACCCGGGAACGGTGGGCCAAAAGCCGGCGCCACACCGCGGAAAGGGAAGTCGTCCAGCGCGATCCGGAAAGGCTCGCTGAGCGGCGCCAGCCGTAACTCGTAGCGCTAGGCTGCCAACTGCCGGAAAGCAGCGCCGTGATAGATCAATGGTTTCGAGTTGAGGTTGACCGTGCTGGCCTTGACTTCCAACACCACGATCGAATGGTCCCCGGCCACGGTTTCGGAAACAATTTCGCACTCGAACCCCAGTACTGCCCCGTCGATCAGGACCGCCCCCGAGTCACTCACACTGGTATCCAGGCCTGCGAACCGATCGCCCGTTTTCGAAGCCAGTTGCAAGCAAGCCGCTTCCTGGCCCTCGGCCAGGACCGAGACCCCGAGTCGTTGGGCAAGACGCAGCTTGGGCCAGGTTGTGGAGGAGTTCTGGACGGCGAACATGACCAGAGGCGGGTCCAGGGACACCCCCACGGTGAAGGACGAGGCCACTAAGCCCTCGGGTGTGAAGTCAACCATGGCGCTGAATGCGGCAACTCCTGATGGGAACTGTGCGAAGGCAGCCTTGATGGCCGCTGTTTCCTCAACCGTTGTCTGTCTCATTCCGCGGTGCCTTTCGTCCGATACGTGCGTTCCCATCCCATGATTCACGGGGCAGGGAAGACCACAACGTTTGTTGATTCGAAAGACATTTGTGTTTCGCCATGTCAAGAAATGGTGCGAACCGGTACGCGTTCCATTACTTCGAAAGACGAAAAACGAAGAAGTTCTACCACGTGCATTTATGCCCCGAGCGCCCATGTGTAGCCTCGAGTAATCCACCAGCACAGTCCCTCCACAGGAAGCCTCCATGAGCCTCAACGAGCTACGTACGCTGGGACGCACTGGCGCCCTGATCAGTCCCCTCACTCTGGGCACCCTGAATTTCGGTAGTGGTGCCGCGCCCACTGGTCCCGCCGAGAGTGTCCGGATCATCTCGGCCGCACTGGACGCCGGGATCACCAGTATCGACACCGCGGACATCTATTCACAGGGCGAGGCTGAAACAGTGGTTGGCCAAGCCATTCATGGCCGGCGCGATGATGTCTTCCTCGCTACGAAGTTCCACGGACAAATGGGTTCAAACCCAGCGCATGGAGGCAACTCGCGACGCTGGATAGTCCGGGCCGTGGAGGACAGCCTGCGACGGTTGAAGACGGACAGGATCGACCTCTATCAGGCCCACCGCCCCGACTACACCACCGATCTGCTGGAAACCATCACTGCCCTCAACGACCTCATTCGCCAAGGCAAAATCCTGTACTACGGAACGTCCGTGTTCAGCCCCGCGCAGCTGGTCGAAGCCCAGTGGATCGCGAACACCAACCACCTGATTCCTCCCGCCGTGGACCAAGTTCCGTACTCACTCCTGGTCCGCGCCAACGAACGCGACGTCTTCCCCATCACGCAGCAATACGGCGTCGGGGTTTTGAGCTACGGGCCGCTCGACGGCGGCTGGCTGGCCGGTGCGTATCGCGTTGGATCCGGGCAGCCGGACAGCTCGCGCTTCTCCGCAGTTCCCGGACGCTTCGACGTGCAAGCACCTTTCAACCAAGGCAAGCTGCACGCGGCCGATGCCCTGGCACAACTTGCTGCCCGCCACGGGTTGACGCTCATCCAACTCGCGGTCGGCTTTGCCTTGAACCATCCCGCCGTCACGAGCGTGGTGATCGGGCCACGCACCGAGGAGCACCTCACCGATTACCTGAAAGCCGCAGATGTGGTGCTCAGCGAGTCGATTCTCGATGAAATCGACGAGATCGTGGTCCCCGCGGTCAATTTCCTCGAACGTGATGCCGGCACGGTTGCACCGCACCTCGAGTACCCGGAATTACGACGCCGGTAGTCCTCTTCCGTTGCGAGGCCCGGTTTACCCCCTACTCGCCCCTCGTAGCCTGCAAAGCAGACCCCGCAAACAGGTATTGACGGTGTTCTGTTCGCGGCGTGATGCTTGACCTAAGTGCTGCGGCACGCCGCAGCGTTGGTTTCCAGTAGAACGCCGCAGGCCCATGACCAAGCACCACGTCAAGCAAAGTCCTGCCAGGGCTGTCACCGCCGGACAGCCGACCGAAGGTCCGCTAACTCCTGAAGAACTGCAACTTTCCGGGCGAAATCACTCCATGCCCTTTGAAGCTCTGCACGACGACATCACGCCCGTCGGGCTCCACTACCTGCTGATCCACTTCGACATCCCGCATCTTGCGACTGACTGCTGGAGATTGCGTTTGAGCGGTTCTTTTGAACGCTGCCTTGAATTGAGCCTGGAAGACATCAAAGCCAGGCCGGCCGTCACCATGCCGGTCACCATGGAGTGCGCCGGTAATGGGCGGTCGCTCCTTAAGCCACGTCCGCTGAGCCAGCCGTGGGGCCTCGGGGCCGTGGGCACCGCGGAGTGGACCGGTACGCCCTTGGCACCGTTGCTGGACGAGGCAGGCTTGGCCGATGACGCCGTCGAACTTGTCTTCACCGGCGCGGATAGCGGCATTCAGGGCGGCGTGGAAGAACCGTACGCCCGCAGCCTGACCATCGAGGAAGCGATGCATCCCGATGTCATGCTGGTCTACGCGATGAACGGCGAACCTCTGCCCCTCCAGCACGGCTACCCGCTGCGGCTACTGGTTCCAGGCTGGTACGGCATGGCGAGCGTGAAGTGGTTGACCTCGATTGAAGCCGTGACCACCAGATTCCTGGGGTACCAGCAGGCGGTGGCGTATCACTACCTGCAGGGTCCCGACGGGCCCGGACTGCCCGTGACACACATCCGCGTCCGCTCACTGATGGTGCCGCCCGGGATACCGGACTTCTACACGCGGCGACGCGTTGTTGATGCCGGTCCCGTGATGTTGCATGGCCGGACTTGGTCGGGACACGGGGAAGTTGAGCGGCTGGAAGTAGGGATCGACGGCGAGTGGATGCCTGCGCATTTGGAACCGCCATTGGGTGACTACGCGTGGCGGCGATGGTCCATGGTGTGGGTCGCGAGCCCGGGCGAGCACGTACTGCAGTGCCGGGCGATGGATACGTCCGGCGCCCTGCAACCCGTGGAGCAGGTGTGGAACTACCAAGGCATGGGAAACAACATGGCGCAGCGGGTTGAGGTGACGGTGCGGTAGGGCCGTTTTGGCGGCTGGGGTTCGTGGTTTCGCCGCGTTAGACTCGTTCAAATCATGAGTATCCCGTCTTCATCCCCGGCGAACGTCCGCGTTGATGCTTGGTTGTGGGCAATCCGCGCCTACAAAACCCGATCAGCGGCCACTGCAGCCTGCCGAGCCGGGCACATCCGCATTAATGGAAATCCTGTGAAGGCATCACAAAGCGTGATTATTGGCGACACCATTCGTGTCCGGGAATCCGGGTGGGAGCGGATCCTCGAGGTACGGAGGTTGATCGCCAAGCGCGTTGGAGCCGAGGCGGCATCGCACTGCTTCACCGATCACACTCCCCCGCGCCCCGTTGCACCCAAGCTCGGTCTGCCCCAGCGGGACCGCGGTGCCGGGCGCCCCACCAAAAAGGACCGCCGGGATATGGAGAAGCTGCGGGGGTAAGTGGCTTACGGGCCCCACTTCTGGATCCAGCACATTTCGCTTGCCATTCGGGGCATCGGGATCGGTTATCCACAAACCCTCATTCTTGACATGAATCCACTTCAGCACCCGGCCTAGACTGGCCGACACATCACCAAACGGCTGCTGGGGGAGCTTGTCATGTCACGATTTTCGTTCGCCTTTTTTCCATCATTGGGTCTCCGGACAGCGTGTCTCGGAGTCATCGCACTTCTGCTTCTTAGCGGGTGCCAAAACGGCCCCGCACCTGCCAGCTCACTCTCCGAGACAAGCTCGACGACGGCGTCGCCCACCTTATCGGGGCCGGCCTCCCCCGCGTCTGCTGGCCCTTCGACGGCTGCGGGGTACAAGCCGGCGGATGCGAAGGGGAAGGCGCAAAACGTGCCGGTTCCGGTGATGCCGGAGCTAGCGAAGGAAAACTCGAAAGCAGGGTTGGAGGCGTTCATCCGGTACTGGTACGCGGTGGGCAACTACGCGAATGCAACTGGGGACATCACCGTTCTGAGCGCTTTGAGTACTCCGGAATGCAGAGCCTGTACATTTTTTCAAAAAGCTACAACCGACAGCTACAAGAACGGCCGCTGGATGGTAGGCGGCGCGGTGCTGACACCCAACATTGATATCGCTTGGGACCCCCAAGAACGGCGACATTTATCCACGGTACAAGTCGTTCAAGACGCGATTCACTACTACAACTCCGACGGGACGGAGGGAAGACCAGCCGATCCTGCCACGAATGACGCATTTGCAGTGGTTGCGATCTTCCAGCCCTCGTGGCAGATAGTGGACACGGGTGTCATTCGCTAGGCGGGCCCACCGGGTTGTGATGGGCCTAGTTCTGGGCTGCATACTTACTTACTCGCCGGTATCGGCAAGCGCCGCCGACGGCGAGGAGTGGGCTTCGGCAAACAAAGCCACCGGGTCCATCGATGTGGGATCGGATTGGAAATTCGACCCCGAGACGGGAAAAGCCACTCCCAAGTTGGACGCTGGTTCTGGCCCGGCGGCGGAGGATCCGAATCAGTACATGGCTGATGTCCACTGCCGCACCGACAGCCCCGACACCAGAGACCCCGGCTGCAACACCCTGGACTGCCCGCCAAAAACACCCGGCGGCCAAGAAGGAACACCCGTCATCTGGAAACAAGCACCCAAAGCCATCACCAACCCCGGCTGGACCGACTGGATCCCCATCACCGGACCCACGTGCCTCTACGATCCCCAACCAGAAAACGTCCTGGCCAACATCGCAGCTCGCATCCTCACCGACTTCCGACAACTACCCGTCAACCCCGGAACACTCCAAACCCAACCCGCCCCCAACACCCTCAAAGGCGGACCCACCAACTTCTACACCACCACCACCGGCGAACAGACCTTCAACCTCACCATCCTCGGCCAAAACGTCCACCTCACCGCCACCCCCACCAGCTACACCTACACCTACGGCGACGGCACCACCCTCGGACCAACCCCCACCCCCGGCCAACCCCTCCCCCAAACCCAATGGCTCACCACCAACACCCGCACCAGCCACACTTACACCCAAACCGGCAACTACCAAACCACCCTCATCACCACCTTCACCGGAACCTACACCGTCAACAACGGACCCCCACTACCCATCAGCGGAACCCTCAACCTCACCACACCACCCACCACCATCCACGTCTGGAAAACCCAAAAAACACTCGTCGCCGACACCTGCCAACAAAACCCCAACTCCTGGGGCTGCCCCGGAGCAACCAGGTAGCCACGCCGCAACTGCCAACGATTGGTGCAGGGCACGTGATGCTGTCGTGCCCAAAACCGATCTCAAACCCATCAGATCGAAGACCTCAGATGCCGCTTGCGTGGGTGTTTCAGGGATATCCACAGGTCTTCGAATCCCACTTCGGTCATTTCCCCTCACCGATCTAGGCTGATCGACACAAACACACAAACCAGCTAGGAGTACCGAATGATTCGAGACCTTCACGCCTGCAAAAAGACAGCCACACGTCTAGGTACGGTGGCGATGGCTGTGTCCAGCTTGCTTCTCGTATCTGGTTGCCAGGGCGGCGAAGACCGTTCCACTTCCACAAGTCCCGCACCGCTGTCGAAACAGGTGTCGTCGCCCGCTTCGGCACAGGGCACCATCATCTCCTCCGACGGCTTGTATCAACTCATGCCAGACTTCCACTGCCGTGATGATGGCCCGGATTCCGAGGACAACAGATGCCTGACGCTGGAGTGCCCTGCCACCGCTGACAGCAAGGCAGAAGGGAGGCCTGTCATCTGGAAGAAGGCGTTACGAACAGTAGCCAGCCCCGGATGGCAGGACTGGGTTCCGGTAAGCGGTCCAACGTGCTTCTACGATCCCCATGCCTGATCAGGGGTGCAAGAAGCAGTCGGCTCAGGAGCTGAGAAACCGTGGCGGACGGCCCGCAACGTCACTGCGCGGGAAGCGACTCCCGGTGCCGGATCCTCGAATCGCCGAACTCTATGGCGACAGGCGCAAGCTCCGTGGCCCCTTGCTGTCGGGACTGGGCCTTGCCCACGGCAATGTGGGGCAGCCACCGCGGGGACCTGTAGCCCAGGGCATGGGAAGACAGGATGAAGTCGTCAATGTTGTCGAGCCCAAGGTCGTCCAACAGCACGTGAAGTCCTTGGACAAGGAGTGCTTGGTAGTCATGCACTTCCTGTGGAACGTCCACTTCGAGACCCATAAGGCGTCCGCCGCCCAAAGGAACCAGCCTGTCAGACTTGCCTAGGAATCCCTCCAGGACCGGCAATTCGGTCAGCCAGCTCACAATTTCCGGAAGTACCCTTTCCGGCGTCGAGCGCCCTTTGGTCCAAGCCTCAATGTCGGCCACCAAGTGGTCCAGGATGCCGACGTGCAGCAGTGTCATGTGCAGTCCCTGTGGCTTGCGGAGTGAGACGACGAAACGGCTGAGTCCCTCGTAGTCGGCAAGTCCGGCGCCAATTCGAAGGACCGGAACCTCAACTGTGACGCGAGGTTCCTCCGGTTTGCCGGGGGTGCGATCGCTGGCGGTCATGAACCACATTATGCGCCGGATGCAAAGCCAGCGGCAGGCCGACGACGGAACGAACTGCCGCCGTCGGGGAGCTACTTCCTTGGACGGGCCTGGACGAGGTTGGCGAACGGAAGCCTCCCGAAGATGGCAATAAAGTCAGCGTGGTAGGCGGCTTCGGCCGCGTTCACGTCGGGCGCGGGGAGTTCCTTCCATGCAATCACCAAGTCGAGGGCGTCGCACAGTTGCCAGATGAGCCGCGCATCCCAAACGACGGTCGGACGTCCACGGCCGTAGTCCATGAGCTCCTGGATCTGCTGACGAAGTCCTCGGTTACCTTGACTGCCGGCGCTGGCTTTGCCCAAGTAGAGTACGGGAGCTTCCGGTAGCCATTCGGCTTCCAGGGCTTCCCGCTTGAGGGAGGGGTCCTTTTTCTTGAATGTCCCGGCCGTGCTCTTGCTAAGGAATACTGGCTGGAATTCTGCAGGGCGGAGCACCACGAAGATACCGGGTCCTTGGGGAATCCGCATGGGGTCGAGTTCATCGAGCGGCCTGAACCCGGTGAAGCCATCCGCGGTGAGGGACTTTTTGGTGAAGAGCATGGTCCATTGTGCTTCAGCGAAGGACAGCACTAAACCGTGAAGCGGTTCTTTCAGCGTTGACAGTGCCTTGTGACCCGTGCCATATTCAAAGCGTGAACCTGTCAGACAGCCGGACAGCCGGACAGCCCGAGTCCCAGAGGGCCCAAACGTCGCACACCCCTATCTCCCGCATTTCGGCGGCCGAGGCGGTCTTCGCGGCTCTCCGGCGCGCCATCGAGGGCGGTCAGTTCGACATCGGGACAAAACTGAGCTCCGAGGCAACCTTGGCTGCGCAGTACGGCGTGAGTCGCTCCGTTATCCGTGAGGCTTTGAGGTCCTGCAACACTCTAGGCCTCACCGTGACGAAAACCGGCAAGGGCACCTTCATTGTGGCCAACAAAGTCGCAAACGATCTCACGTTGGGCCAATACAGTGCACGCGATCTCAACGAGGCACGGCCGCACATCGAGGTCCCCGCGGCCGGATTAGCAGCTGAGCGCCGCACTGACGAAGAACTCGAGCACCTCAAGGAGATTGTCCAAGAGATGCTCCAGGAAACCGACCCCGAAGCGTGGGTGAACCTGGACGCGAGCTTCCACTCCGCCGTCGCCCGCGCAAGCGGAAACAGGGTCTTCGCCAGCGTTGTCTCGGACATCCGGGAAGCCTTGGCTCACCAGTCCGAAACCCTCAACCTCATTGCAGACCGTCAACACCGCTCGGACGACGAGCACGTGGCTGTGCTCAACGCCATTGAAGCGGGCGATTCCGAGGCAGCCAGCCAAGCAATGGCACACCACCTCCAAGCCGTCAGCATCGCGCTGGACACGATCCTCAGCAAATGACGCCCCAGCACATGACACACATAAAGGACACCATGCCCGCCCCCGAAAAATCGGACAGCCCACCGGCGCAGAGAACGCCGCGACACGTCCCACTCGTCGAGGTAACCCGCGATGGCTTGGTGGAAAGCGTTCACTACGGATCATTGGCCGCCCTGGCCCATGATGGCACCCCGGTGATAGAAGCCGGCGAGCCGCAAGCTCCGATGTACCCGCGCTCCAGCCTCAAGCCGCTCCAAGCCGTGGCGCTCCTGAAAGCCGGGCTCGACCTACCCCAAAATCTCCTGGCCCTCACCGCCGCCAGCCACTCCGGCGCATCGATGCATCGCGAAGGCGCCCGGGAGATTCTGGGCCTGCACGGCCTGACCGAAGCAGCGCTCGGCAACAGCACCGACCTTCCTTACGGGGTAAAAGAGCGCGAAGAATGGCTCCGCGCTGGCAATGGGCCCACCCAGATCGCCCAGAACTGCTCCGGCAAGCATGCTTCCATGACGGCCGTATGCGTCATCAACGGATGGCCTGTGGAGGGGTACTTGCACCCTGAACACCCATTGCAGGTCCTGGTCCGGGACACCATCACAGAACTGACCGGCGAAGAAGCCGCGGCCGTAAGCACCGACGGTTGCGGCACTCCGTTGTTCGCCCACTCCTTGTTCGGCATGGCGCGCGCCTACGGTCGCCTCGCCGCTGCCGATGAGGAAACCAACGAAGGCAAAGTGGCTCACGCCATGCGCCGCTACCCCGAGATGGTTGCCGGTGAGGGGCGCGACGTGACCGCACTCATGCGCGCCGTCCCGGGCTTGCTCGCCAAAGACGGCTTCGAAGGCCTTCAACTTGTCGGGCTTCCGGATGGCACCGGGTTCGCAGTCAAGATTTCCGACGGCGGCGACCGGGCCCGCATGCCCATCACCGTCGAGGTGCTCCGCCGGTTAGGCGTCGACGGCGGACGCTTGGACACGCTTCAGAGCCCACCCGTGTTGGGCGGCGGCCACCCGGTCGGCGAGCTCGGCGCGGCCCCTTCTTTCAGCAAGAACTAATCCAAGGACAGCGATGACCACCGTTGATCAAGCGATCCCCCTCCGTTCCGAACACGACCTCCTGGGTGACCGCAACGTTCCCGCGGATGCCTACTGGGGCGTCCATACTCTCCGAGCCATCGAGAACTTCCCCATCACAGGGCAGCCTCTTTCCACCAACCGGCACCTCGTCCGGGGCCTGGCCGCGGTGAAGCAAGCAGCCGCGCGCACCAACCACGAGCTCGGCCTCCTCGATGCCGAGCGCGCCGGCGCCATTGACCAGGCCTGCCAGGACGTCATGGACGGCCAGTTGCAGGACCAGTTCATGGTGGATGTGATCCAAGGGGGCGCCGGCACCAGTTCCAACATGAACGCCAATGAGGTGATCGCCAACCGCGCCCTGGAAATCCTGGGCTATGCAAAAGGCGAATACTCCAAGTTGCACCCAAATGACCACGTCAACCTGAGCCAGTCCACCAATGACGTCTACCCGACGGCGGTGAACCTCGCCACGATCTTCTCGGTCAAGGAGCTCCTGCTTGCACTCGAAGAACTCGAGCTCGCGTTTGCGGAGAAAGGCCGGGAGTTCCGGACCGTCGTGAAGATGGGCCGCACCCAGTTGCAGGACGCCGTTCCCATGACATTGGGGCAGGAGTTCGGCGGCTACGCTGTAACCATCGGCGAGGACCGGGCCCGCCTGGATGAATCAAACATGCTCATCCACGAAATCAACCTTGGCGCCACAGCCATCGGAACGGGCCTGAACGCCCCTGCCGGCTACGCGGAAGCTGCTTGCCGCCACTTGGCTGAGATCACCGGCCTGCCCCTCCTTACCGCGGTGGACCTGATCGAGGCCACCCAGGATGTTGGCGCGTTTGTGCACCTGTCCGGCGTGCTGAAGCGCGTCGCGGTAAAGCTATCCAAGATTTGCAACGACCTCCGCCTGCTCTCCTCCGGACCCCGCGCGGGACTGGGCGAGATCAACCTTCCGGCGGTGCAGTCAGGTTCGTCGATCATGCCCGGCAAGATCAACCCGGTGATCCCGGAAGTGGTCAGCCAGGTGGCCTATGAGGTCATCGGCAACGATGTCACCGTCACCATGGCCGCAGAGGCGGGACAGCTTCAGCTCAACGCCTTTGAACCAATCATTGTGCATAGCTTGCACAAGAGCATCTCCCACCTGGAAGCAGCCTGCCGCACCCTGACAGCACGCTGCGTCCGGGGCATCACCGCAAACACCGAACGGCTACGGCTTACCGTGGAGCAGTCGATCGGTCTCGTCACGGCATTGAACCCCCATATCGGCTATGCCTCGGCAACCGCCATCGCCCAAGAGGCGCTGGCAACCGGTAAGGGCGTAGCAGAGCTGGTCCTGGAGCATGGCCTGCTGACAGCTGGCCAGCTTGAGGAGCTGCTCAGCCCTGAACGTCTGGCAAATCTGAGTAAACAGGCTGAACCCAGCCAATGATCCGGGAGCTCCAGCCAGCCCCAACGGCTTGAGCTATCCGTCCCTTCGATAAGCTACACCCCACGTGGCAGTGTCCCGTGAGCCCGGAACCCAGCCGGACGCGTCAGGACACCCAATAGGACATCCCTAAGGATTCACATGAGCAAACCCATCACGGACCACACAGTCCCGCCGCAAGCGCACGCAACCGAGAAGGCACTCCACACGGAGGACACCGGCTACCACAAAGACCTCAAACCCCGGCAGATCCAGATGATCGCGATCGGCGGTGCAATCGGTACCGGCCTGTTCCTCGGTGCCGGTGGTCGACTGAACGCTGCTGGTCCGTCCCTTGTCATCGCCTACGCCGTCTGTGGTTTCTTCGCCTTCCTGATTCTCCGGGCCCTCGGCGAACTTGTCCTCCACCGCCCGTCGTCGGGCTCGTTTGTCTCCTACGCCCGCGAGTTCTTCGGTGAGAAGGCCGCGTTTATCTCCGGCTGGTTCTACTGGATCAACTGGGCCACCACCACCATTGTGGACATCACGGCGGCGGCCCTCTACATGAACTTCTTCGGCAAATACGTGCCCTGGATGGGCGCCGTTCCGCAGTGGGCCTGGGCGCTCATTGCCTTGGTTGTGGTGCTGAGCCTGAACTTGGTTTCGGTCAAGGTCTTCGGCGAGATGGAATTCTGGTTCGCGCTGATCAAGGTCGCGGCCTTGGTTTCGTTCCTGCTGGTGGGCACCTACTTCGTCATCTTCGGCACCCCGGTCTCCGGCCAGCAAGTGGGCTTCAGCCTCCTCTCTGACCACGGCGGGATCTTCCCCAACGGCATTCTGCCCATGATCATCCTGATGCAAGGCGTACTCTTCGCCTATGCTTCGATTGAGCTCGTAGGCACTGCGGCCGGTGAAACGCCCAATCCGGAGAAGATCATGCCCAAGGCCATCAACTCGGTGGTTTTCCGCATCGGCGTTTTCTATGTAGGTTCCGTCATCCTGCTCGCGTTGCTGCTCCCCTACACCTCGTACCAGAAGGGTGTCAGCCCGTTCGTGACGTTCTTTGGTTCCATCGGCATCCAGGGCGTGGACGTCATCATGAACCTCGTTGTCCTGACGGCCGCGTTGTCCTCATTGAATGCAGGCCTTTACTCCACCGGTCGCATCCTCCGTTCCATGTCGGTTGCCGGCTCGGCGCCAAAGTTCGCCCAGCGGATGAACAAGGCCGGTGTCCCGTACGGTGGTATCGCCATCACCGCAGGTGTCTCCTTGCTGGGCGTTCCGTTGAACTACTTGGTCCCGGCCGACGCTTTCGAAATCGTCTTGAACGTAGCGTCCGTGGGCATCATCGTCACGTGGGCCACGATCGTCCTGTGCCAGATGCAGCTCAAGCGGTGGTCCGAAAAGGGCTGGCTCAAGCGGCCGTCCTTCCGGATGTTCGGGGCTCCCTACACCGGTTACCTCGCCTTGCTATTCCTGGTGGGCGTCCTGGTCATGGTATTCATCGAATCTCCCCTCACCATGCTCGTTACGGCCATCGCCTGCGCCCTGATGATCGTTGGTTGGTTCATGTGCCGTAAGCAGATCCACGAGCTCGCCGCCACCCGCGACGGCTACACGGGCAGCGCCCCTGTCATTGCGAACCGCCCGCTTCCGGCCAGCGATAAGTAGCACCGGTACCAACTACCGACTTACGACGGCGGCACCCGGGTTCCGTACTTTCGGAACCCGGGTGCCGCCGTCGTACGTTAACGCGTCGCAGTCCAGACGTCCGATGACTCGTGTCTACTATTGGTCCATGGCTGTCACAGACGAAGCGATCAGCAAGATCAAGGACATGCTGATCCGAGGGGAGCTCAAGGCTGGCGACCGTCTTCCGCCGGAGAAAGAACTGAGCGAAAGGCTTGGCCTGTCCCGCAGTTCCCTGCGCGAGGCGGTTAAAGCCCTCGAGCTGATCCGCGTGCTGGACGTCCGCCGCGGAGACGGCACCTACGTGACCAGCCTGAACGCAAGACTGCTCAACGAGGCAGTCGCCTTCGTAGTAGATCTGCACCAAGACCGCTCGATCCTGGAGCTCTTTGAAGTCCGTCGGATCCTGGAGCCGGCCACTGCCCAGGTGGCGGCTGGAAAAATCGGCGACGATGAACTGGGCGCCCTGCGCGGCACCCTGGAGGGCATCGACGAAAACACGGACGTCAAGGAACTGGTGGCCCACGATCTCACCTTCCATGGCATCATCACCGATGCGGCCGGAAACGAGTACCTCGGCGGCCTGCTCGAGGCCTTGTCCAGCAGCACGGCGCGGACCCGGATCTGGCGTGGATTGGTGCAGGAAAATGCCGTAGCGAAGATGTTGGACGAGCATCGCGCCATCGCGGACGCACTCGAACGGCGCGACGCTGACCTGGTGAGGGCCCTCATGACCGTGCACATCAGCGCAGCGGAGAAGTGGCTGCGGCAAACCTTTTAAGGCGGGCTTCCTCGAAGGAAAAGCGGCTAAACATCAGATCGGTAACCTGCGTCGGGTCACATTTCCGAAATCCTGGCGGATGCAGCGACACTGGAGTCCGGATGTCAGTCCCGATCGCACGGAGGAAGCCATGACCTTGAAATTCGCCAGGCTAGGTAGTGCCGGAAACGAACAACCCGTTGTCATTGCACCGGACGCAGACGGTTCGGAGAAGTACTTCCGCCTCACGTCACTGACTCAGGACATCGACGGCGGCTTCCTGGCCTCGGGCGGCATCGAACGCACCCGCGAAGCCCTGAATACGGGCAAACTTCCCGAGATCTCACCGGAGGGACTACGCGTTGGGGCTCCTGTTGCGCGCCCCGGTGCCGTGGTTGCCATCGGACTGAATTACGCTGCCCACGCTGCCGAATCGGGTGTCGCCGCGCCCGAAGCTCCCGTTGTGTTCCTCAAGCCAACCAACACCATCGCCGGTCCGTTCGACGCCGCACCCATCCCGCCGTCGTCGGAGAAGTACGACTGGGAAGTGGAACTGGCCATTGTGATCGGGCAGGAAGCGTCGTACCTTTCTTCCGTTGCCGCGGCGGAGGAATGCATCGCTGGCTTTGCCGTGGCGAACGATCTCTCCGAGCGTGACTACCAGATCCCCGGGGCGGCCGGACAGTGGACCAAGGGCAAGTCGCTTCCCGGATCCACGCCCTTGGGCCCGTGGCTGGTACCGGCCTCGGAGGTGGACCCGAACAACTTGCGCCTCCGGACCTTGGTCAATGGTGACGGGCGACAGGACTCGGTTACCTCGGACATGATCTTCGATCCGGCCACGATCGTCCACCACCTCAGCCAGTACATGGTCCTGGAACCTGGCGACGTGGTCATCACGGGAACACCCGAGGGCGTGGCGATGTCCGGCCGCTTCCCGTTCATCCAGCCTGGTGACGTGGTGGAACTGGAAATCGAGGGCCTGGGACGTCAACGCCAGGAGTACTTCCGGGCAGAAATCCGCTGACGTAGCAACTGCCGGAGCTCAAGAGAGCCCTACTCGCTCACCAGCTCGTCAAGTTCCGGCAGCAAGTGGGGGTTGATCCGGCGCAGGATTGCCTCCACCTCCTCGCGGGGAACAGCGGTATAAAGCACCGGCCGGGCATCGTCATGACGGGACACCGGTGGCTTGTCCGGCCACTTCTCAGCCAACGCTTGGACCCGTTCAGGCAGGGAGTTGTGCGCGTTGTCGGCAATTTTCACCAGCGTCGCGTCATGGTCCTTGGCGACGTCATGGATGAAGGCTGCGTAATCATCGGGATCCTCGTGGAAGCGCTGGGTAACGCGTTCGATGATGTCCGCTGCCCGCTCTGAAACGCCCATATCCAGCAGGGCCTGCCTCGTGATGGGAGTATCCTCGGCGATGGCATGGAGGTATCCGGCGATCTGAATATCGTCATCGAAGTCGGCGAGCGCATCTCCGACGGCCAGGACGTGCTCGCGGTATGGACGCTTGAGTTTGTCCTTCTGACGGTTGTGAGCCACCTCGGCCAGGACCCGGGCGGTCTCGACGGTGAAGCGTGGTTCGGTCATGTAGTGCCTCCGATTTGATGACGTGCCTGGGGGATCGGCCCTCACCTCAGGCTAGCCGGTCCTCGGCGTCTAATCCTGCACGGCCCTAGCTGCGATGGCCACAGTGATTGCCCGAGGCAGGCGCTGGGCGAACCCGGCGGCCAAGCGGTTTGCCCAGCCGGACACCACGCTGCCGGGCGTTCCGCTGCGGTCCAGGGCTTTGATAGCGGTCTCGACAACCTGCGATGGCATTTGCATGCGGCCCACCGCGGCAGACTCGCTTCCGAGTACCTCGAAGAACTCGGTGCTCGTAGCTCCGGGGCAGAGGGCCAACACGCTGAGGCCCGAAGCCCTGGTTTCGTGCGCCACAGCCTCAGTGAAGCTCAGGACAAAAGCCTTGGTGGCGCCGTATACAGCCATGCCCGGAATGGGCTGGAACGCTGCGGTGCTCGCAACATTGACCAGTGCGCCCTTTGCTGATGACAGCATGCCTGGAAGGAAAGCGCGCGTGATGTCCACCAAGGCGGCGACGTTCAGGGATATCTCGGATGCAATGGCGTCCGGGTCTTCCTCCGCGAAAGGGGACCGGGTGCCGAAACCTGCGTTGTTGATCAAGGTATCCACCGTGATTCCCCGGCTGCCGAGGTCTGCGGCCAACTCCCGCCCTGCGCCAGGGCGGGCCAAATCCATGGGCAGTACTGTCACGATGACCCCGTGCTGGGAACGGAGTTCCTCCGCCAGCTCTTCGAGGCGGTCAGCGCGCCGCGCTACCAAGACGAGGTTTGCGCCACGGGCAGCGAAACGCTCGGCGAACTCGGCCCCGAGGCCGGAGCTCGCTCCGGTGATGAGTGCCGTGGTGCCGCGGTAGGTCATGGTCATGGTGTGTCCGATCGGTGGGCTGAGGGTCTGGGAGATGCGTCGAAGCAATGTAGTCGCTGACAACATGGTAGGCACCGACTACTTTGTTGTCAATGCCAACATTGCCTTAGGCTTGATACATGACCGACCAGCCCTACCACCACGGCAAGCTGCGCGAGGCACTCCTTGAGCGGGCCATGGAAACCATCGAAGAAGCCGGGCTGGAGGGGCTATCCCTCCGGCAGTTGGCGCGGGACATGAACGTCAGCCATGGTGCCCCGGCAAAGCACTTCCGGGATAAACAAGCGTTGATTGATGCCATGGCGCTGGCCGGATTTCGCTCCATGAATCACCTTTTATCTGAAGCATCTGCCTCAGGCGAGGATCTGCAAGATCGCTTCCTCAGCGTCGCGAAGGTTTACGTGGACTACGCGGTGGCCCATCCGACCCTCGTCAACGTCATGTATTCCACCAAGCACCATCCCGGTTCCAGCACTGAGCTTCGCACCACCGGGGAGCAGAGTATCGAGATGGCCCGCGCCCTCATCGCCGAGGCCCAAGAGGCAGGGGCGTTAGCTCCGGGGGATCCCGATACCTTGGCAAAAGTCTGTTTCGTGAGCCTGCACGGCGCCGCCCTCCTGGCCGCCGGTAGGCATCTGGACGGGATGGCCGTGTCGGACATCGTCCAGGCCACGACCGACACTTTATGGGCCGGCATGGCCGCCGGGGTTCCAGCAGCCCAGCTTGGCTGATTTCGGGTCGGGGGCTCGCTGACACCGCCAGCCAGCAACTCAGCTGACCGGCGTTTTCCACACCCATGCTTGCCGAGGCAACAGATCCGGCGCGAACTCCCCTAGCGCTGATGGCAGCGGGCCCGGTGGCAGCCCCAACGACTCCAGGATCAGGTCCCGCACGCGCTCTGCGGAAAGTCCGACGGCGGCAAGATCCGCCAGCGTCACCGCGCCGTCCCGCTTCGCCAGCCTCGCGCCGTCGTGGTTAACCACCAAGGGAACATGGGCAAATTCCGAGGTGGGAAGGCCGAGCAGGTTCGCCAGGTACGCCTGCCGCGGGGTGGACGGAAGAAGATCCTCGCCGCGCACCACCTGGTCGATCCCTTGTGCGGCGTCGTCCACAACGACGGCGAGATTGTAGGCCGTCACCCCGTCATTCCGACGCAGCACGAAGTCGTCCACCACGCCGACGTATCGGCCATGCAACCCGTCCTCAACAGCCCACTCGGTGACGTCGGAACGTAAGCGGATGGAGGCCGGACGCGAGGCTCGCCTGATCTCACGTTCGGCCTTGGTTAGCCGCCGACACGTCCCGGAATAGGCCCCCAGGGGTGCGTGCGGGGCGGACGGCGCTTCCTGGATTTCCTTGCGCGTGCAAAAGCACTCGTACGTGCGGCCTTCGGCCTCAAGGTGCGCAATGGCGTCTTGGTATAAAGCGGTTCTTTCCGTTTGGCGTACGACGGCGGCGTCCCAACTAACGCCCACGGCCTGGAGATCACGTAGCTGCCCGGCCTCGGCCCCGGAACGTGCCCGATCCAAGTCCTCAACACGGAGGAGGAAGTCCCGGCCCGTGGACTTGGCGAAGAGCCAGGCCAGCATGGCCGTGCGCAGGTTCCCCACATGGAGTTCGCCGGACGGACTCGGGGCAAATCGGCCTGCGGAAGTCATGAACCTAGCCTATGTGGCCCCAGTTGCAAGACCGGAGCTGCGGCGCGGACGGCAGGAGAGGTTGGCAGGGCCGGAGGGCGGGACCGGAAAACACAAGAGCCCCTCAGCGACCGCAACGATCCGGTGGCTCAGGGGCTCTTGAGGTGTCCGCCCCACGACGGGCGAGATGCAGAATGACGATGCTGTGAACAAGAGTCAATCAGCGGCGGTCTCCTTGCGGGAATCCGTACAGGTTTGCGGGTGGTGTGCCACGTCCCTGCTGCCTGCAGGATCCGGCGGTAGCCTTGTCCTGCTTCGTTGCCACTATTTCAGCAGGACACATACAGTTGGCGCAACGGGCTGGCTTATCATTGGTCAATCTGACCATCCCAAGAACATCCAGCAGACAGGAAGTGGTCACTTTGCAGGAACTCGACTCCACGGACCGCCGTATTCTCGCGGCATTAGACGAGGACCCCCGGGTACCGATCATGGTCCTGGCGCAGAAACTGCACCTGGCTCGGGGCACCGTCCAATCACGACTGGAGCGCATGGCGGGATCGGGAGCTCTTCGGTTGAACAGCAGCCGCGTACTACCCTCGGCGCTGGGCCGCGGAGTTGCCGCAGCGGTCAGCGCCGAACTCGACCAGAGCCACCTGGACGAGGCCATCGCAGCCCTCCGCAAGATACCGGAAGTGCTCGAATGCCACGCGCCTGCCGGCGACACAGACCTCATCATCAGGGTGGTGGCCAAGAGCCCTGATGATCTTTACCGCGTCTCGGAAGAGATCCGGCTATGCCCCGGGATCGTACGCACTTCCACCAGCATGTTCCTCAGGGAAGTGATTCCCTACCGAACCACCGGCCTGCTTGAGGAGTAGCCGCCCCTAGACCGGGGGCCCGGTGTTGGTCTTGAGATTCTTCATCACCAACGTTGAAGTAAGGCGCTCGACGGCGGGTAGCGCCGCGAGCTCGTCGTCGTAAAACCGCTGGTATGCGGGAAGGTCCGCAGCAATCACCTTCAGCAGGTAATCCGGGGAGCCGAACAACCTCTGCGCTTCCACGATGTTGGGACTTGCCGTGACTCGAGCTTCGAAAGCGGCCATGGTCCCCCGGTCCACCTGCCGGAGGGTGACGAAGACTATCGCTTCGAAGCCCAGGCCCACGGCAGCGGGATCGATCTCCGCGCGGTAGCCCCGGATCACCCCCGTGGTCTCGAGGTCCCGGAGCCTGCGATGGCAGGGCGCCACCGTCAAACCCACCTTGGAGGCCAGTGCCGTGGCGGTCATCCGGCCGTCTTCTTTTAGGTGCCGCAAAATACTTCTATCAATACCGTCAATCACGCAATAATCTTACTCAAAGGGCAGAGAATTGGGCTAAATCAGTGAACACTTATCGGGCTCTTTCTTCTAGAGTTTTGCTACCAACTACTCTTGGAGAGATCGTGAACCCGCAGCTGTTCCTCGCCTTCATGCTGGTGGCGGTCACCCTGGCCTGCACACCCGGCGTCGACTGGGCCTATTCCATCTCGGCCGGGCTCCGCCAGCGCAGTTTTGTTCCTGCAGTCGCGGGCCTTTGCAGCGGATACCTCATCCACACGCTGCTCATGGCCGCAGGGCTGGCCGCGTTGCTCGCCGGGGTTCCCGGGCTCCTCGGTTGGCTGACCATAGCCGGAGCCGCCTACCTGCTGTGGCTTGGCTTCACCACCGTGCGCGGCTGGCGCGGTGCCACCTTCAGTGCGGAAGCCGGCGTCGTGCAGTCCCACAACCACGTCCGCACCTTCTTCCAAGGCATGGGCACCAGCGGCGTCAACCCCAAAGGATTACTGTTCTTCGTGGCCCTGGTGCCACAGTTCGTCAGCCCCGAGGCCGCCCTTCCCGTTCCGGTCCAGTCGGGCCTTTTGGGCCTGACGTTCGTCATTCTTGCCGGCGTGGTTTACACCGGCGTGGCCATGACATCGCGCAAGCTGCTGGCTTCACGGCCGGGCGCGGCACGCGTGGTTACCCTGTCCAGCGGCATCATCATGATGGGTCTGGGCGCGGTGTTGCTAGCCGAACAGCTCCTCCCCCTTATCCCCGTGGCAAGCACCTAGGGGTTATTGCCCACCCAGTTCCCTGAAGTCGCTCTCCCATAAGCGGCGCATCTCAGCGTCCTTGCGGATCACGTCCACTGTTTCGAGTTCCGCCGGCGGTAACTGCCGCTTGGACCAGGGAGTCAAGGTGCGACGACCTTGGTCCAAAGCAAGGAGTGCGCGGTCCGTAATAGCGTCGTTGCGCAAGGCCAAGCTGGTCTTCCGACGCCGCAAAACTTCCTTGAGTGCCGATTGGGCCCCTTCAAGGTCCCCCCTCGCCCGCTGGGCCCGTGCCCGAATAAGCAGCAAGGCCGCGGAGAGGTCGTCCGTATTCAGCAAGCCCTCGGTCCACACCACCACGTCCCCGTACCGTCCCAGCGAATACGCCGCCGTGCAGCGCGCCAAGGCCGACGGCAACGACGGCGGCAGGCCCACCACAGCTTCCAGGGCGGACTCCGTCAAACCCATCTCGCGGAGGCAGTGGGACAGGGCCAGGAACACGGATTCCTCGCTGAAGAAGACAGGCACCTCGATGCGTTCGGCCACCTCAACCCGGGTGACCACCTGGCCCAGGTAGGCCGCCGAGAACTGGCTGGCGTCGTCGTCGATCCTTGTTGTCAGTCCTCGCCGGAGCAGTTCGGATGCGCGCAGGTAACTGCCTTGCTTGTACGCCAGCAGGCCTGCCATGATGTGGCACAGCCCGGCCCACCCCGGATACATCCGGCCCAATGCAATCAGGCGCTCCGGCTCGGTGGCGCTGAAAACGGCATCGTGCATTGCCTTGGCCGGCCTGGAGGCCATCATCCGGGGCCGGGGAACCGTGCCGAGGACTGAAAGCCTCGCGCCGTCGCGCCCGCTGAGGACGCCGGACAACATCCCGCCCACGCCGTCAGCCAAGCCCCGCACAGGAGTGCGGACATACCCTTCGCGGAAGGGCGTGAGGTCACGGGTATCGTGGAACACCGAGTGCGTGCGGCCGTTGGGTACTTGGCTCATGAACCCATGCTAGCCGCCGTCGAACTGCGGCCGAACCCCTGCTATTGCAGGCAATTCAGGAGTATTATTGCGGCGTCGGCAAGGTTTTGCCACAGCCCTTGCCGCAGGTCGGCTCTCCAAGGAGAAGAGCCGGGTAACCGCGTGAAAGGGAGGACTGATGACCACCGCTTCGCATCCCACCGAACACCACCACATGATGGGGTTAACGCTTCACAACACCGCCATGGGCGTCGGCATTGTTTTTCTGCTGGTAGGCATCCTGGGCTTCATCCCGGGAATCACCACCAATTACGGCGCTATGACCTTCGCGGGGCATGAATCCGGCGCCATGCTGCTTGGAGTCTTCCAAGTGTCCATACTTCACAACATCGTCCACATGCTGTTCGGCGCTGCCGGCTTGGCCATGGCTCGGAACGATCGCATGGCCCGCCTGTTCCTGATCGGCGGCGGCGCTGTGTACCTCGTTCTCTGGATCTACGGCCTGCTCATCAACCAAGACACGGGCGCCAACTTCGTTCCGTTCAACACGGCGGACAACTGGCTGCACCTCATCCTCGGCGTTGCAATGATCGGCGTTGGCCTGTGGCTCGGACGGGATGCCATGGAGGGGACCGCCGCGCGGAGGCGCATGTAGAGATCAGTCACCTCCGGTCGAGCTGGCATTTAGCGAACAGTCCCAAGGATTGGGATTGCCAATAAATGCCAGCTCGACGGCGGATGGAGACTAGTGGGCGGAGGGAGACGAGCGCGGGGCGCGGCCACCCAGGCGGCCCGTGACTTTCGCCGCAGCCTCGGCACAGGCTTCGCCGAGGCCTTTTAGTGTGTCCGGGGAAACGCGGAACTTGGGCGCCGGGATCAGCACAGAAGCCACGATGTCACCCCTGTGGTCATAGACCGGTGAGGCTACACCCACTTCCTCGATGGAGGTTTCACCGAAATTCACCGCCCATCCGCGCTCGACCGAGTCCTCCAGCCGCACGAGGTAGGACTCGACGGCGTCGTCGTCCGCACCGGGCAGGCTGATGGAACCACTGCGCAACAACTGACGCACCCTGTCCTGGTTCTCGGCCGCAAGGAACACCTGCACAGATGAACTGAAGGCCTCGTTGTAACGGGCACCCAAGGGGGCCAGGTGCTTGACCTGGTGGCGGCTGGGAATCTGCTCCACGCACATAGATTCGCTGCCGTTCCAGACCATGAGTGCACTGGTCTCCCCTGTTCTCTCGGTCAGTTCGCGCAGCACCGGGTAGGCAACTCGGCGCTCCTCGAGCTCGGCAAGCAGTGGGCCGGCCATCGCGATCATCCCCAGCCCCAAGCGGAACCTGCGTGAATCGACGTCGCGCTCCACCAGGTTCTCCTGCTCCAACGTGGCCAGGATGCGGGAAACAGTGCTCTTGTGCAAGCCAATCCGCCCGGCAATTTCGGTCACTCCCAGGAGTGGCTCGTCGGCAGTGAAGCTCCTCAGGACGGCAATGGCGTTGACGATGACCGAAGTGCTCTTGCTGTCACCGTTGCTGTTTCCGTTGTCAGGAGTGTCGCTGGATTCCGAGGGAGTCATGGGTTCACTATATTTGCCCGGAGCGGCCGGATGTCCCGGCACAGGCCAGCGGACACCGTGCACTGCGTCCGCCGGCCCCTCACCTAGGCTCCGATGATGTTGTGCTCGGGGCCGAACGGGAACTTGGTGATGTTCTCGGCACCGTCTTCGCCCACTACCAAGATGTCGTGCTCCCGGTATCCACCGGCGCCCGGCTGGCCGTCCAGGACGGTGATCATCGGTTCCATCGAGACCACCATTCCCGGCTCCAGGACTGTGTCGATATCCTCGCGCAGTTCCAAGCCGGCTTCCCGACCGTAGTAGTGGCTGAGCACACCGAACGAGTGGCCGTAGCCAAAGGTGCGGTTGGCCAGCAAGCCGTGGCTGACGTAAATCTCGTTGAGCTCGGCGGCAATGTCCTTGCAGACGGCGCCCGGCTTGATGAGTTCCAGGCCGCGCTTGTGGACTTCCACATTGATGTTCCACAGTTCGAGGGAGCGGGCATCCGGCTCACCGAAGAACAGGGTGCGCTCCAGTGCCGTGTAGTAGCCGCTGGTCATGGGGAAACAGTTCAGGGACAGGATGTCGTGCTCTTGGATCTTGCGCGTCGTGGCCCAGTTGTGCGCCCCGTCCGTATTGATGCCTGACTGGAACCAGACCCAGGTATCGCGAATTTCGGAGTCCGGGAAGGTGCGGGCAATTTCATGGACCATGGCTTCGGTACCGATCAGGGCGACCTCGTACTCGGTGATTCCGGCAGTGATGGCGTTGCGGATGGCCTCGCCGCCCAGGTCACCGATGCGCGCACCGTGCTTGATGACAGCAATCTCTTCGGCCGACTTGATCATGCGCTGCCGCATGGCGGCCTGTGCAACATCCACAAGGGTCGCTCCGGAGAAGGCCTCCTGGATTTTGTTGCGGTTATCCAGGGGAAGCGAGTCATCTTCGACCCCGATGCGGCGCGGGTTGATACCGCGGGTGCGAAGGACTTCCTGGATTGCGTGGATGTAATTGTCGCGGCGCCAGTCCGTGTACACCAGATTCTCGCCGTAGCTACGGCGCCAGGGCATGCCGGCGTCGATATTTGCGGTGATGGTGACCGTGTCATCCTTGGTAACCACCATCCCGTAAGAGCGGCCGAAATAGGTGAAGAGGAAGTCGGAGTAGTACTTGATGGAGTGGTAGCTGGTGAGGATAACGGCGTCGAGTTCCTTCTCGGCCATAATGCTGCGAAGGCCGGCGAGACGGCGCTCGAACTCGGCGTCGGAGAAGGTCAACGACACCTTCGCGCCATTGTTGAGGACCTTGGTGCGTTCGAGCTTGGCGACGTCGTTGACAGCCTCGTTCTGGGTAATGGTCATGGGTATTCCTTTCAATGGGTGGGTGTAGTCAGCCCTGCTGCAGAGGCTTCTTGGAAGTCTCGGAAGCGAACAGGACCGCGATGAGGGAAACTATGGAGGCGGCCACGAGGTACCAGCCGGGAGCCAGCTTGCTGTGGGTCATGCCAATCAGGAGGGTCGCCATAAACGGGGCGGTACCACCGAACAGGGCGTTCGAGAGGTTGAAGCTGACCGCGAAACCCGTGTAACGGACCTTCGTCGGGAACAGCTCGGCGAGGAAACTCGGCAACGTGCCGTCGTTGAGCGTGAGCATGCCGCCGAGAAGGATCTGGACGAGCACAATCACCAGGAAGTTCCGGGTGTCCAAGAGCAGGAAGGCCGGAACGGTCAACAAGATAAAGAGCACGGATGCACTGAGAAGCATGCGTTTGCGACCGAACTTATCCGAAGCGATGCCCGTCAGGAAGATGAAGCCGATGTAGCTGGCCAAGGCAATGGTGGTGGCAAGGAACGATTCCGTGGCACCGAAACCCAGCTCTTCGGACAGGTATGTGGGCATGTAGCTGAGGATTACGTAGAATCCCACAGCATTGAGCAGCACCGCACCCGTAGCGATAACCAGCTGTTTCCGGTAGGTCCTGAACATCGCCAATGCCGGCGCTTTAGCGTTGTGATCTTTCACGGCCAGCTCCCGAAAGGCCGGAGTGTCCTCGAGTTTCGTCCGGATGTACCGGCCGATCAGACCCATGGGCGCCGCCAGCAGGAACGGCAGTCGCCATCCCCAGCCGCCCAGCTGCTCCGAGCTGAGCAGCAAGCTAAGGAGGGCAGCCAACAAAGAGCCCAGCAGCAGTCCCGCTGCGGTGCTTGCAGGCACGACGGCGGCATAGAGCCCGCGGCGATTGGCCGGCGCGTACTCCACCAGGAAGGCCGATGCGCCGGCGTATTCGCCCGCCGCGGAGAAACCTTGGACTACCCGAACCAGCAGGAGCAAGATGGGCGCCATGACCCCGATGGTTGCGTAGCCGGGGATCAGTGCAACGCAGAAGGTGGCTATCGACATCAGGACGATCGATAGGCTGAGGGCCTGCTTGCGGCCAAGCCTGTCCCCGATATGGCCCCAAATGAAGCCTCCAAGCGGCCGGACGAAGAAGCTGACGGCGAAGACTCCGAACGTCGCCAATAGTGCGGTTTGGCGGTCGGACTGGGGAAAGAAAACTGTTGAAATAACGCCAGCCAGGTAACCGTAGACCGCGTAATCAAACCATTCGACAAAGTTTCCGATGAAGCTCGCGGTGACTACTCGCCGTCGAGTGTCCTTGCTGACTTTGTAGTTTGGGGCGCTTGCCGGGTTCGAGCTGGAGGAAGGGCTGCCTTGTTCGGCTGCCACAGAGGATTCATTACTCATGTGTCCACCAAAATCTAGATGGTTGCATTTATCGCAACGCTGTTGCATCAGACTAAGTGTGGAGTGGGTCACGGTCAAGGGCTCGCCACAAATGGTTGCAGACCTAAGAGGGGCGGCCTTGCGCAGGCGATGAGAAGGTGAAGAACCAACAATGTAGTTGCGCACACAGCAACTATGTTGCGACGGAGTGGCGATTCCGTCAGGTGTGAGGTCCTAGAGCACGCTGCGGATGGTTTCCTCGAAGCTGACCACGTGATGCAGCGCGAGCTCGGCGGCGCGGTCTTCGTCGCCGTCGGCAATGGCAGCCAACAGCTCCGCGTGTTCGGAGATGTGTCCGGACACCGACGGCATCTTCTCGAGCATGTGGCACCAGATGCGGGTAGAGAGGTTGTCGTAACGGATCAGGACATCTTCCAAATGCGCATTGGCGGAGGCCTTGTAGATCAGCCGGTGCACCTGGATGTCGTAGCGCATCAGTTCCTGCGAGGACGCATCCTGGCCTTCAAGCTCACGGATCGCGGCGGCCACCGAGCGGAGTTCCGAACGCATGGCGGGGCTGGCCATCCGGGCAGCTTTGCGGGAAGCAAGCGGCTCCAAAAGCTCACGGATTTCCGAGACTTCCGCAAGCTGGGTGATATCGACGCCGGTGGCAAAGGTGCCGCGGCGTGGATAGGAGACCACAAGATGGTCGCCCTCGAGCCGCTTGATCGCCTCACGCACGGGAGTGCGCCCAATGCCGAGCTCGGCAGCAACCTGGCCATCATTGATGGGATCACCCGGCTTGATGTCGAGCATGATGAGCCTGTCGCGCAACAGCAGGTAAGCGTTCTCCGCCAAGGAGGCGCCTTCCGGTGCTGATTGCAATGCTTCCAATGCCGCGCTCATGAGCCTCTCCCGTCGCCTTACCATCCAGTCTGCTGGACGAGTTGCAGTAGACCTGTTGACGACCCTGTGATCTCCAACATACTATGGCAACAGTTCTAATATATCAGTTGCCCAACAGTCGGCCACTACACACTCTTCCGAAGGAGAACACCATGGTTGAACCGCTGATCCGCCCGCTCGCACAGGCGGACCCGGAGGTTGATCAGGCGATCGCCCAAGAACTTATTCGGCAGCAAAGCACGCTTGAGATGATCGCGTCCGAGAACTTTGCCCCTACCGCCGTCATGGAAGCCCAAGGCTCGGTGCTGACCAACAAGTACGCCGAAGGCTACCCCGGCAAGCGGTACTACGGCGGCTGCGAACACGTTGATGTGATCGAGCAGCTGGCCATCGACCGGCTGAAGTCACTCTTTGGAGCCGAATTCGCCAACGTACAGCCCCACTCGGGCGCACAAGCCAATGCCTCGGCCATGCACGCGCTCATCAACCCGGGCGACACCATCATGGGCTTGAACCTGGCCCACGGCGGCCACTTGACCCACGGCATGCGGATCAACTTCTCCGGAAAGCTGTACAAGGTTGTTCCGTACAGCGTCCGCGAAGACACGCACACCATCGACATGGCTGAGGTGGAACGCCTCGCCGTAGAGAACAAGCCACAACTGATCGTGGCGGGCTGGTCTGCCTACTCTCGCCACCTCGACTTCGCCGAGTTCCGCCGTATCGCGGACTCCGTGGGGGCATACCTGATGGTGGACATGGCCCACTTTGCCGGCCTGGTTGCTGCGGGCTTGCACCCGAGCCCGGTGCCGCACGCCCACATCGTTACCAGCACCACGCACAAGACGCTCGGCGGACCGCGCGGTGGAGTGATCCTGACCAACGACGCCGACATCGCCAAGAAGGTCAACTCAGCTGTGTTCCCGGGCCAGCAAGGCGGACCACTGGAACACGTCATTGCAGCCAAAGCAGTAGCCTTCAAGATGGCCGCCGAGCCCGAGTTCCAGGAGCGCCAGGTACGCGTCCTCGAAGGTGCCAAGATCCTGGCCGACCGGCTCCTGCAGGACGACGTCGCAGCCGCCGGCATCTCCGTGGTCAGCGGTGGAACAGATGTGCACCTTGTTCTCGCCGACCTGCGCCACTCCGAACTGAACGGACAGCAGGCAGAAGACGCCCTGCACCGGATCGGCATCACGGTGAACCGCAACGCGGTCCCGTTCGACCCGCGCCCGCCGATGGTCTCCTCAGGGCTGCGGATCGGCACTCCAGCCCTTTCCGCCCGCGGTTTCGGTGCTGCGGAATTCACGGAAGTTGCCGACATCATTGCGACGGCGTTGATCGCCGCAGCGACCAGCAACTCCGAAGGAGACGAAGCAGCGGTCAGCGGCACCTTGGCTGAGGAGACCGCCGTCGAACTCCGCAACCGTGTCACCGCCCTGGCTGACAGGTTCCCCCTTTACCCGCACCTTTCCAACGGCAATGGCAATGGCGCCCTCACCGAACTGGACGCAGAAATGATTGGAGCAGCCCAGTGAGCGCAGACCACCTCCCAGAGCACCCGGACTTCCTCTGGCGCAACCCTGACCCCAAGAAGTCGTACGACGCCGTGATTGTTGGCGGCGGCGGGCACGGGCTTGCCACGGCCTACTTCCTGGCCAAGAACCATGGCATGACCAACATCGCCATCCTGGAAAAGGGTTGGCTGGCCGGCGGCAACATGGCCCGCAACACCACCATCATCCGGTCCAACTACCTTTGGGACGAGAGCGCAGCCATTTATGAGCACGCCCTCAAGTTGTGGGAAATCCTCCCCGAGGAACTCGAATACGACTTCCTGTTCAGCCAGCGCGGTGTCATGAACCTGGCGCACACCTTAGGCGATGTTCGCGAAAGCATCCGCCGCGTGGGCGCGAACCGGCTCAACGGCGTGGATGCTGAATGGCTTGACCCGCAGCAGGTCAAGGAGTTGTGTCCCATCCTGAACACCAGCGACAACATCCGCTACCCCGTCATGGGCGCCACCTACCAGCCGCGTGCCGGCATCGCCAAGCATGACCACGTGGCTTGGGCGTTTGCACGAAAGTGCGATGAGCTCGGCGTGGACATCATCCAGAACTGCGAAGTCACCGGCTTCATCAAAGACGGCGACAAAGTCACAGGCGTCAAAACCAGCCGTGGAACCATCAACACCGAAAAGGTGGGCCTCTGCGCCGCCGGGCACAGCTCGGTCCTGGCGGAGATGGCCGGGTTCCGGTTGCCGATCCAGTCCCACCCGCTCCAGGCACTCGTCTCCGAACTCCACGAGCCTGTCCACCCCACGGTGGTTATGTCCAACCACGTCCACGTCTATGTCTCCCAAGCCCACAAGGGCGAACTGGTGATGGGTGCCGGCGTCGACTCCTACAACGGCTACGGCCAGCGCGGCTCGTTCCACGTGATCGAGGAGCAGATGGCGGCAGCTGTTGAGCTCTTCCCGATATTCGCCCGTGCACACGTACTCCGGACGTGGGGCGGGATCGTGGACACCACCTTGGATGCTTCCCCCATCGTGGGAGTCACCCCCGTGGAGAACATGTTCGTCAACTGTGGTTGGGGAACCGGTGGATTCAAGGGCACCCCGGCGGCGGGACTTACGTTCGCCCACACCATCGCCACTGGCGCTCCGCACGAGCTCAACAAGCCTTTTGCGCTTGAACGCTTCGAGACCGGTGCCCTGATAGACGAACACGGCGCGGCAGCCGTAGCCCACTAGCAGCCTCCAGCACAGGACAGGAAAGACATGCTCCTCATCTCATGCCCCAACTGCGGGCCGCGTGACGAAACCGAATTCCACTACGGTGGCCAGGCGCACATCGCCTACCCGGAGAACCCCAATGACCTTAGCGACCGTGAATGGGCCGAATACCTGTTTTACCGCGAGAACACCAAGGGCACCTTCGCCGAACGCTGGGTCCACAGCACTGGTTGCAGGCAGTGGTTCAACATGCTCCGCGACACCGTGAGCTATGACATCCACGCCATCTACGCAATGGGTCAGCCCCGCCCCGACTACCCGGCCGACCAAGCCAGCGCACCTGGCCTCGCGCCAGGCGCCGCTACCCCGGCTTCGTCCGCCACCACCCCCACCTCTTCGGAAGGAGTCTAGAGATGACTAGCAAGAACGCACGTCTCGCTGCAGGCGGCCGCATTGATCGCAGCATCTCCTGGCGATTCACCGTGGACGGTCAGGAGTTCGTTGGCCACCCCGGCGACACCATTGCTTCAGCCCTGCTGGCCAACGGCCGCATTAACGCAGGCAACTCCCTCTACGAGGACCGTCCGCGAGGCATCATGTCCGCCGGCGTCGAAGAGTCCAACGCCTTGGTCAAGATCGCGCCGCGCTTCCCCGGCCATGTGGCAGAATCCATGCTCCCTGCCACAGCCGTTTCCTTGGTGGACGGGATGAACGTGGAGTTCCTCTCCGGCCTGGGAAAGCTGGACCCTGCCGAGGACAAGGCCGAGTACGACAAGAAGTACGTCCACACCGACGTTTTGGTAGTCGGTGGCGGGATTGGCGGCCTGGCAGCTGCACGGGAAGCCGTGCGCACGGGTGCCCGGGTTATCCTCATCGACGACCAGCCCGAATTGGGCGGCTCCCTGCTCTCCGGTTCCACCGCCGAGGGCCTTGCCGAAACCATCGAGGGCATGCCCGCATTGGAATGGGTAGCCGACGTCGAGTCCGAGCTCGTTTCCGCCGCTGAATGCACGGTCCTGAACCGAACCACGGCCTTCGGCTCGTACGATTCCAACTACTTCATCGCGGCGCAGAACCGCACCGACCACCTGAGCGTCCCCGCGGCGTCCGGCGTCTCCCGCCAGCGTATTTGGCACATCCGTGCCAAGCAGGTTGTCCTGGCCCCGGGAGCCCACGAGCGTCCTCTGGTCTTCGAGAACAACGACCGCCCCGGCATCATGCTCGCCTCGGCTGTGCGGACCTACCTCAACCGTTACGCCGTGGCAGCCGGATCCCGCGTCGTCATCAGCACCACCAACGACTCCGCTTACGCTCTTGCCGCGGACTTGTTGGCTGCAGGCGTGTCCGTTGCCGCCGTCGTCGACGCCCGTCCGCAGATCAGCGCCAAAGCTGCTGCCGCCGTCGAGTCCGGTATCCGGGTCCTGATCGGCAGCGCGGTGGCGGATACCTCCGCGAATGCCAGCGGCCGCCTGGACGGCGTCACCGTCCGCAGTATTAACGACGACGGCGAACTCACCTCGGGAATCGAAAAGTTGGCTGCCGATCTGCTGGCAGTCTCCGGGGGTTGGAGCCCGGTGGTCCACCTCCACAGCCAGCGCCAGGGCAAGCTCCGTTGGGATGACGGGCTCGCTGCGTTCGTTCCCGCGAAGCCGGTCCGCGACCAGCAGGTGGTGGGCTCAGGCCGTGGAAGCTTCGAACTCCAGGACTGCTTGGCAGAAGGCATCTCCGCAGGAGCGGCCGCATCGATCGCCGCCGGTTTCGAGTCCTCGACCACCCCCGTTGAACTTCCGGCGCCGGTAGCGAGCGCCCCGACCCGTCAACTCTGGCTGGTTCCCGGCCAAACCGGTGAACCGGGCGAATGGCACCAGCACTTCGTCGATTTCCAGCGCGACCAGACCGTAGCCGACGTCCTCCGCTCCACCGGAGCGGGAATGCGCTCGGTGGAGCACGTCAAGCGGTACACCTCCATCAGCACCGCCAATGACCAAGGCAAAACCTCCGGCGTCAACGCGATCGGCGTCATCGCCGCAGCGCTTAAGTACGGCGGAGCGGACGCTGTCCCCGGCATCGGCGAAATCGGCACTACGGCCTACCGTGCGCCGTTCACACCCGTGGCCTTCGCTGCCTTAGCCGGCCGCCAGCGCGGCGAGTTGTTCGACCCCGCCCGCGTAACTTCCATCCACCCGTGGCACGTCGCCCAGGGCGCCCTGTTCGAGGACGTTGGACAGTGGAGGCGCCCCTGGTACTACCCGCAGGCCGGGGAAGACATGGACACTGCGGTCCTGCGTGAGTGCGCCGCAGTCCGGGAATCCGTTGGCTTCATGGACGCCACCACCCTGGGCAAGATCGAGATCCGCGGCAAGGACGCGGGGGAGTTCCTGAACCGCGTTTACACCAACGCCTTCAAGAAGTTGGCGCCCGGCTCCGCCCGCTACGGCGTCATGTGCACGCTCGATGGCATGATTTTCGACGACGGCGTGACGCTCCGCTTGGACGAGGACCGCTACTTCATGACCACCACCACCGGCGGTGCTGCCAAGGTACTGGACTGGTTGGAGGAATGGCACCAGACCGAATGGCCGGGTTTGGATGTGGTCTTCACGTCCGTGACAGAGCAGTGGACCACTATCGCCGTCGTCGGCCCGAAGTCCCGTGCGGTGATCGCAAAGGTGGCCCCGCAGCTTGCCGGGAATGGCGGTCTGGACACTGAGGCCTTCCCGTTCATGACGTTCCGCGAGACCACGTTGGCTTCGGGAGTGCAGGCGCGAATCTGCCGCATCTCCTTCTCGGGTGAGCTCGCCTACGAAATCAACGTTCCGTCCTGGTACGGCTTGAACACCTGGGAGGCAGTCGCCGCCGCCGGTGCCGAGTTCAACATCACGCCCTACGGCACGGAAACCATGCACGTTCTCCGCGCCGAGAAGGGATACCCAATCGTCGGCCAGGACACCGACGGCACAGTGACTCCGCAGGACGCCGGGATGGAATGGATCGTCTCCAAGGCCAAGGACTTCATCGGAAAGCGTTCCTACCTCCGGGCCGACGCCAGCCGGGAGGACCGCAAGCACTTGGTGAGCGTCCTGCCAGTGGACCACTCGTTGAGGTTGCCCGAAGGTACCCAGCTCGTGGAGAAGGGCATTCCGGTCAACCCGGCCTACGGACCGGTTCCCATGGAGGGCTTCGTGACCTCCAGTTACCACAGCGCCGCGTTGGGCCGTTCGTTCGGCTTGGCCCTGATTCACAACGGCCGCAATCGCATCGGCGAGACCCTGGTGGCCTCGTTGGGAGACCAATTGGTGGACGTGGTTGTTGGCGAAACCGTACTTTTCGATGTTGAAGGGACCCGCAAAGATGGCTGAAACAGCAACACCAGCAGAAACCGCAAACGTCGACCATGTCAGGGCGGCGCGCCGCAGCCCCGGCCAGCACCTGGCTGAGGCTTTCGCTTCCGGTTCAGTGCCCGGCACTGTGACGCTCACCGAGATTCCGTACCAAACCATGGTGGGTATCCGGGTAGACAGGGAGTCCGACGGCGGTGCGCGCGTGGCGTCGCTGACCGGCGGCTTGCCGGCTGCGTGCGGTGAGGTAACGGGCGCAGGTTCAATCAACTCACTGTGGCTCGGCCCGGCCGAGTTCCTGGTTGTGGCGCCGGAAGAGGCCCACGATTCATTGTGTGGTTCCCTGGTTGCCGACCTGACCGCGGCGCTGGGCAGTGATCCAGGCCAGGTGGTGGACCTCTCCGCTAACCGGACCACGTATGAACTCTCGGGCAGCCGGGCACGCGCAGTCCTTGAGAAGACCTGTTCCTTGGACTTGCACCCGCGGGTCTTCAAGGCCGGAACTGCTCTGGCCACCGAGCTGGCGCACATCCCCGTGTTGCTGTGGAAGACAGGCGAGGAGAGCTACCGGGTCTTCCCGCGGGCATCCTTTGCCGACTTCCTGGGACGCTGGATCCTGGACGCCATGCGGGAGTACGCCTCGCCCGAGGTCCCCTAATGGCATTGAGTGTGCTTGACCTGTTTTCCGTTGGCATCGGGCCGTCGTCCTCCCACACGGTGGGCCCGATGCGGGCGGCAAAGCAGTTCACGGATGGTCTTGAATCGTCGGGCCAGCTCTCGGCAACGGTGCGCGTCCAAGCTGAGCTCTTCGGCTCGCTGGGCGCCACCGGCCGGGGCCACGGCTCGGACAAGGCCGTGGTGCTCGGGCTTCAAGGTGAATCACCCGAAACCGTGGACACGCGAACAGCGGATGACCAGGTGGCAGCAGCAGCCCTCGACGCCGAGCTGCACCTCGGTGGCGATCACCGGGTGGACTTCAACTGGGACGAGGACGTTGTGCTGCATCGCCGCAAATCGCTCCCCGCCCACCCCAACGGCATGACTTTCCGGGCATTGGACCACTCGGGCGCTGTTTTGCGCGAGCGCAGCTACTACTCCATCGGGGGCGGCTTCGTGGTGGACGGCGATGTCTCCGGCGCCGACAAAGTAGTAGCCGATGACACCGTGCTCCCCTACCCCTTCACCACCGCCGACGAGCTCCTGGGCATCTGCGAGCGCGAAGGCAAATCCATCTCGGACATCATGTTGGCCAACGAACTCGTGTGGCGATCCGAGGACGAGCTCCGCGAAAAGTTGCTGGGCATTTGGGCCGTGATGCGTGAGTGCGTGGACAACGGCTGCTCGGCCGAGGGAATCCTGCCGGGAGGTCTGAACGTGAGGCGACGGGCGCCGTCGTTGTTTAAGACCCTGGCTGCCACTGACGCAGACCTGAAGGGTGCAGGATCAGCCGACCCGTTGCTCGCCATGGAGTGGGTGAACCTGTTCGCGTTGGCAGTAAACGAGGAAAATGCGGCGGGCGGCAGGATCGTCACCGCACCCACCAATGGGGCTGCGGGCATCGTTCCGGCCGTCCTGCACTATTACATGAAGTTCGTTCCGGGAGCCAACGACGACGGCGTTGTTCGCTTCCTGCTCGCGGCGGCCGCCGTCGGGATTCTGTTCAAGATCAACGCCTCCATTTCCGGTGCCGAGGTGGGCTGCCAGGGCGAGGTGGGTTCTGCCTGTTCCATGGCCGCCGCTGGTCTCTGCGAGGTGCTGGGCGGTACGCCCGAGCAAGTGGAGAACGCGGCAGAAGTGGGCATTGAGCACAATCTTGGCTTGACGTGCGACCCCGTGGGCGGGTTGGTTCAGATCCCGTGCATCGAGCGCAACGCCATTGCCAGCGTGAAGGCGATCAATGCGGCCCGTCTTGCCTTGCACGGAGACGGCAGCCACAAGGTGTCCCTGGACAAAGCCATCAAGACCATGCGCGAGACAGGCGCAGACATGAAAACCAAGTACAAAGAGACCTCCCGCGGAGGCCTCGCCGTCAACGTAGTGGAGTGCTAGCCATGACTGCCATCCAAACTGAAACTGCTGCTGTTTCGCCGGACACCACGGTGGAGCATGTGCTCACCCTTGACTGTCCCGAAGGCCCCGGCATTGTGCACGCCGTGTCCGGCTTCCTGCTGGAGCACGGCTGCGACATCATCGACAACAAGCAGTTCGGCGACCGCGCAGAAGGCCACTTCTTCATGCGCGTGCACTTCGCGTCCGCCGGCGATTCCTCCACGCTGGATGAATTGCGGAATGCTTTCGCTCCGGTGGCCGAAAAGTACGGCATGTCATGGCAGCTGGAACGCCAGGGCTACAAGCGCAAAGTGCTGATCATGGTGTCCAAGTTCGGGCACTGCCTCAACGATCTCCTGTTCCGCGCCCGGATCGGCGAGCTGCCCATTGATGTGGTGGGGGTGGTGTCGAACCACACCGATCATCAGGGCATTGTGGAGTGGCATGGGATTCCGTTCTTCCACGTGCCGGTCACGGCCGCCACAAAGCCCGCCGCCGAGGGGCGCCTGCTGGAAATCATTGACGAACTGGACGTGGAACTCATTGTGCTGGCCCGGTACATGCAGGTCCTCAGCGATCACCTGGCCCGGAAGCTCGACGGCCGTGCGATCAACATCCATCACTCATTCCTGCCCAGCTTCAAGGGTGCCAAGCCTTACCACCAGGCTTATGCGCGGGGAGTGAAAACCGTAGGCGCCACTGCGCATTACGTGAACGGCGAGCTGGATGAAGGACCCATCATCGCCCAGCAGGTGGTGGAGGTGGACCACACCTTCGGACCGGATGATCTGGTAGCCGCCGGACGGGATACCGAGTGCAAGGCGCTGAGTAACGCGGTTCGCTGGCACTGCGAGGGCCGGATCATCCTGAACGGGAACCGTACGATCGTGCTGAAGTAGGCCCCTCAGGACCTACAACCGCGCCAACTTCGTTGCCAGGTGGAGTCCGGCCAGCCGGCCGGTTCCCCTGGGGTCGCCCCCACAGAGCTCGAAGATCTTCTGCAACCTGTGGTGCATGGACTGCCGCTCCAGGTGCAGTTCGCGCGCCGCCTGTGCAGTGTTGCACCCGGTATCCAGCCACACTGTCAGCGTGCGGAGGAGCTCGGACCGCCTCAGCCGGTCATGTTCGACGACGGCCCCCAGCTGACGCTGAACGAACGAGCCCCGGGAGGCGACGTCCAGGTGTTCCCCGGCAAGCCGCTCCACGGCGTAGGCTTCAGCGTCCACCAGGCTGCCTTCGTCCCCGGCCATATCAAGGCTGCGGCGCGCTTCAGCCAGGGACCACGGTGCCTCATCGATGCCATTGCCAAGGGGCCCCACGGCAATGGCTGATCCGGCGGGCAACGCCAAACCCCGCAGCCCCGCCACCAAGGCAGCGCGCGTCGATGTGCCACCGCTGAGTGAGGCAAGCGCGATCAGCTCCGCGTTGTTGGCATAACTGGCGCTGTGGGACACGACTTCGCGCATCAACGCATCCAAACCGGCTCGAAGATGCCCGGCCCGTGCAGACCGGATCACCACGGCAGCGACGGGCCCATCAACCGAAAAGCCCGACGCCGGCCCCAGTTGCCGGAGTTGCCACGTTTGGCTGCCCGAATTGATGGCGCGCATCAACTCAATGCCAGCCAATTCCTTCAATCCCGGCGGCATCCGTTGCAACAGGGCCAGGCCAAGGATGTCCACGGACCTCTCGCCTGCCACGCGCGCAAGGCCGCTGTCGCCGTCGTCGGGCACTTCCAACTCGAGGCGGGCGGCCAGCACGCCGCGGACCGGGACATCAACGGTGGTGACCGTCCCGCCCGCGCCGGGTCCAGCGGCCGCCCCGAGGGTAATGCCCGACGGCGAGACGAGCCTTGCGCCAGCCCCGGTGGTTTCCGCCAAGACAGCCAGCAGTTGATCCAGCCCGCCGCCGTGGGCCAGCTCGGCAGCCATGGCATGGCTGGCCTGATCGCCGCGCTGGAGATGCTCCACTGACTCGCTGACCAGGAGTGAGTTGATTTCCTGCATCACGGCAACGAACGGGACAACGTGACGGAGCTCGATGATCGGCAGCCCGGCGGACTGGGCGACCTCCAACATTTCGGCGGGGATGGCCGGCAGGGCTGGGCCGGTTTCCAGAGCCAGGGCCGCGATGCCCCGGGCGGCCAGCCCCCGGACATACTCGACGCGGCGTTCCGCCGGTTGACCCGCGAGCGCTTGGCCCCCGCTCAGGAGCAGTTCCCCGCCACGCAGCAGCGGCGCGATGTCCAGGACCTCGCTGGAGTGAACCCAGCGGACGGGCCTTGTAAGGGCGCCGTCTGCCGCGCACATGATGCGGGGATCCGCACCTTGAAGGGTTTCACTGTTCAGGGCTTGCCCAAGCAGAATTGACATGACACTCCGTAAGCTGTGACCGGTGTTTCTTTAGACACATCGTATCTTGTTGCTGTGATCTGGGGCACATAGCCTTAGGGGGTCCCTTTCACATACGGAGGCTCTCCCCATGCAAGACAACCTCTCTCCTGCGTCACCAAGTTTTTCCCAACACAGCCCAGCTTCCCAACACAGCCCTTCCTCCCAAGACAGCACAGCGCAGTCAGGTCCGGCAATGGCGCCGGGCCATGACAGCGAAGCCTGGCTCCAACCCATCCCCGAATCAGACCGCACCCGCAAGGTCTCCGGCCAGTTCTGGATATGGGCTGGCGCCAACCTCGCGCCCATCAACTGGGTGCTCGGGGCGCTCGGAATCAACCTCGGACTCGGGTTCGCGGACACCGTGACCGTCCTGGTCCTGGGAAACCTGATCGGCATGCTGCTGTTCGGCTGCTTCGTGCTCCTGGGCCAAAAGACCGGCGCCACCGGCATGGTCCTGGCGCGTGCGGCGTTCGGGCGTCGCGGCAACTACTTGCCGGCTGCCATCCAGGCGCTCCTGGTGATCGGCTGGTGTGCCGTCAACACGTGGATCATCCTGGACTTGGTCATGGCCCTTTTCGGAACGCTCGGCTGGGTGGATCCCACCGCCCACAACTACGCCTGGAAGATCGGCGTCGCCACGGTGATTATGGCAGCACAGGTGGCGATCGCCTGGTTCGGCTACAAGGCCATTGCCGCCTTTGAGAAGTGGACAGTTCCGCCAACCATCATCATCCTTGCCGTGATGTCAGCCGTCGCGTGGTTCGGCATGAAAATCGACTGGGGCTACCCCGGCCCTGCCGGACACATCCTGGCCGGACCTGACCGGATTGCCGCAATGAGCGCCGTGATGACCGCCATTGGAATCGGTTGGGGAATCACCTGGTTCACCTACGCAGCAGACTACTCACGCTTTGTGAGTACCTCGGTTCCCAAGCGCAAGGTCTACCTCGCATCTGTTCTGGGCCAATTCATTCCCGTTGTATGGCTCGGTGTCCTCGGCGCAAGCCTGGCAACGAACAGCGGCGAGATTGATCCCGGCAAACTGATCGTGCAAAACTTCGGCGCCATGGCACTGCCCGTGCTCCTTCTTGTACTGCACGGCCCGATCGCCACGAACATCCTCAACATCTACACCTTTTCGGTGGCCACGCAGGCGCTGGATATCAACATCAACCGCCGCAAGCTCAACCTCTTCGTGGGCGTCTTCTCACTTCTTGCTGTGGTGTTCTTCATCTTCCAGGAAGACTTCGCCTCCGTACTGGATGCTTGGCTGATCGGGCTCGTTGCCTGGGTAGCTGCGTGGGGCGGCATCATGCTGGTGCACTACTTCTGGCTCGAGAAGCGCTGGCCCGCCAAGGTCGACCGGCTCTTTGATCCGATCGGTACGCGCCGGCTCCCCGTCGTCAACTGGGCAGGAATCACCTCCCTGGTCCTTGGCATCTTCGCCACCTGGCTATTCATGTATGGGCTGATTCCCATCATGCAAGGCCCCATTGCGGTGGCTTTGGGCGGCTGGGACCTCTCATGGCTGGCCGGCGGACTCACCAGCGCCGGAGCCTACGCACTCCTCGGGCCGCGGGCCCACCGGAAGTTCCTGCGTGCCGACGCGAACCACGTTTCAGTCACACCGCCAACGCCGGCAACACCTGGCTCACCGGCCGTTCCGGAAAGGACCACAGCATGAACCATCCCGCATTCGCCGATTCGCTGCACCCGGTTGTATGGCCGGAAGGCTTCAAAGCCGCAGCCTCCTTCACCTTCGACGTCGATGCCGAGTCCTGCACCATCGCCCATGATCCCGCAAGCACGCGGCGGATGTCCCTCATGAGCCATCAGTCCTATGGGCCCAAAATCGCCGTCCCGCGGCTCCTCCAGATCCTGGACCGCCAGGACATCAAGGGAACATTCTTCGTTCCCGGGTTCACGGCTGACAGCTACCCCGACGTCGTCCGCAGGATCGCGGACGCCGGGCATGAGATCGCCCACCACGGCTACCTCCACGAGCCCATGCAGGGCATTGATGCGGCCACCGAAGCCAGCTACCTCGATCGCGGCCTGGAGGCGCTCGCCCGTGTGGCCGGCGTGCGGCCGGTAGGTTACCGGGCACCCTGGTGGGAACTGAACTGGCAGTCCCCGGCCCTGTTGGCGGACCGCGGCTTCCTCTACGATTCAAGCCTGCTCGACGGCGATGCCCCTTACCGTATGGCGGTCGCCGAAGATGACTCCCGGGACATCGTGGAGATTCCTGTCGACTGGGCATTGGACGACTGGGAGCAGTACGCGTTCTACCCCGGCGTAACCGGCAGCGGCGTGATCGAGAACCCGGCCAAGGCCTTGGCAATGTGGACCCTGGAGGCCCAAGCCCACCACGCCCAAGGCAGTTGCTTCGTACTGACCAACCATCCGTTTATCTCCGGTAGGCCGTCACGCGCGGTGGCCCTGGAACAACTGATCGAGCGGGTGAAAGACCTTGAAGGAATGTGGGTCACCACGTTGGCGGAGATCGCGGGGCACACCAAGTCCACTGTGCAGGAAGTTCACACGCACGCCCGGATCGATGTGCCGCTGTTCCCGGGCGCCGGAGCAACATTCCGCCCGGCTCAAGTCAGCGTTCCTTCACTTCGCTAACCAATCCGGGCTTTAGCCGGTCACGGCGTGGATCCACACACCGATGATCCACGTACTCGCCGCGGCGCAGGCAAGGCCAAACTCCACCAGTATTCCGACGCCGGTGGCCTTCAGCGCCGCACCGCTCGACCGGAGCGCAGCCCGGAAGTCACGGGTGCGTTGGACTTCGCTGAGCAACAAACCAAGGGCGAAACCAATGAAGAGGCCCAGCACCGGAATCACGAACATCCCCACGACCGCCAGCGCAACACCGATCAGCACCGACCTGTTGGGAACGCCGTGCTGCTTGAGCCTGCGACCAGTTAAGACAGCGCTTGAAGCCATCCCGGCAACCACAAACACCATGCCGACTGCGAAGACAATCCAGCCTAGTGGGCCGGCACCGCCCCAGATGGCCCAAGCCAGCAGGCTCGCACCGATGAGCATGCTGCCTGGCAGGACAGGGATGATGACTCCGGCCACGCCCACCGCAATGGCCAGGCCGCACAAGATCGTCACCGCGAGTTCGGCATTCATGGGCCCAGTCTACGGTCGGGAAAGGCTGGCTCTGTTCTTCAGCAGGACAAACGGCGACGCTCCCCAGCGGGGGCGTCGCCGTCGTCGGTCTTGCTTGTAGCGTTAGGCGTCCGCCGCCGAGGCGGCTGCGGCGACCGCAGCGGTGACGGCGGGTGCCACGCGGGCATCCAGCGGGCTGGGCACGATGTAATTTGCGGACAACTCCTCGGCAGCCAGCTCAGCGATGGCGTTGGCGGCAGCGATCTTCATGGCCTGGGTAATACGGCGGGCGCCAGCGTCCAACGCGCCGCGGAAAATGCCGGGGAAGGCGAGGACATTGTTGATCTGGTTCGGGAAGTCACTCCGGCCCGTGGCAACCACGGCTGCGTACTTCTGCGCGACCTCGGGAAGAACTTCCGGGTCCGGGTTGGACAGGGCGAACACGATCGACTGATCGTTCATCAGCTTCAGGTGCGCTTCGTCGACCTTCGAGGAGGAAACGCCTACGAAGACGTCGGCCCCCGTGAGGCCTTCCCCAGGGCCACCGCTCACGCCGCGGGGGTTGGTGCGCTGGGCCATCCGGGCCTTCACACTGTGCGGATCGGCAACGAGGTCTGCGCGCTCGGCGTTGACCACGCCCTTGGAGTCGAGCAAGATGACGTCCTTGATTCCAACAGCAAGCATGATTTCTGCGATGGCGATGCCTGCGGCACCTGCGCCGGAAACAACAACCTTCAAGCCGGCCAGCTCGCGCTTGGTCACCTTGGCGGCGTTGGTCAGGGCTGCAAGAACCACGACGGCGGTGCCGTGCTGGTCATCATGCATGACGGGGCAGTCGAGTGCTTCAATGAGCCGCTCTTCGAGTTCAAAGCAGCGGGGTGCGGAGATGTCCTCGAGGTTTACCGCACCGAAGCTCGGGCGGAGTCGTACCAAAGTCTCGATGATCTCGTCGACGTCGGTGGTGTTGAGCACCAACGGGATGGAGTCCAGGTCGCCAAAAGACTTGAACAGCGCGGACTTGCCTTCCATGACTGGCAGGGAAGCGCTGGGGCCGATGTTGCCAAGGCCCAAAACGGCGGTGCCATCGCTGACCACCACAACAAGGCGCTCTGCCCAGGTGTGTGTGCGGGCAAGTTCGGGGTTGGCGTGGATGGCGCGGCTGACTTGGGCCACACCGGGGGTGTACGCAATGGAAAGGTCACGCTTGTTATTCAGCGGAACGGTGCTGGAAATACTGAGCTTGCCGCCTTCGTGGGCTGCAAAAATCTCTTCTTCGCTCAGTACCAGGGCGTCATTATCAGTTGCAATTGTCTCGATGGACACGTCTTTGTCTCCTCAGGCTAGCCGTGGACCCACGGCATGATTCGGGCAGGAACAGAACTGCGGTAGCGGGCCAAGGGTGACTGGCCCGGCGTTGCTTCTGCAGATAAGGGGGCTGCTAGCCGCTTCGGTGTCTCCAGCCTAAGGAGTTGCAACGGGGACAAGATTCAATACCAACAGAGATGATTCGAGAGTAAAACGATTAACCATCGGTTAGTGTGACGTGCTTCATGCAGGTTTCGTTAGTTGCGAGCCCCGGCGCTAGCTGGCGGTAAGCAGCGTGCAGGCCCTCTTCAGGTCCTTCTCGGCTTCGAACAGCGAAAGCCGGCGGCAGCGGACAGCCTGGACCAAACCGCTGACCAGATGTAGCAGAATCCGAGCCCGGACGGCGTCGTTCGCGGTGTCCTTACTCAGGGAGCCAACCGCTTCGACGGACAGTGCGTCGATCTCCCGGAGCAACTGGGTAGTGTCCTCGTCCCTGCCTGCGGGGCGGATCAAACAATGTTCAACACCGGGTTGCATGACCCTTAGGTGGAAGATCTCCATCATCACACCGGCAAGGTCATGGCCCTTACCCACTCGCTTGCGCAACCCGTCCCGCAGTTCGCGCAGTTGTTGCCGGTACACGGCCAGCATCAGGTGGGCAGTGGAGGGAAAGTAGCGGTACAGCGTGCCAAGCGGAACGTCCGCCCGTGAAGCGACATCGGAGAGGCTTAACGTGTCGAATTGACGTTGGGCAAATCCCGCCGCGGTCTTCAAGATGCGGGCATAGCGCAATTGCTGTCGCGGCGTGGTGGGCGCGGCAGCCATGCGGGGCAAGCCCGTGGTCAGATCAAGGGAGTACGGTTCCAGTGAGTTCGGTGCGGTCATTTCCGGCGATCTTTTGGCAAGCTGACAAGGAAGCGGCGTGCTCGGTCCCAATGGACAGGGCTGGCCGATCGCATCCATGATACGGGAGCAAAGTGACCGTTTCCTGAGAGCAGCCAGGTCGGTCCGGCCATTGGCCATGCCGCTGCCCGCGATCGCTTCGTGCCCCACATACACTTCATGAAGACTCGACCCCAACCACGCCACCCCCTAGGGAGCCATTCCGGGTTTATCCCTGGCTGGTTGGATACACACAGGAGGAACAGCATGGGAACACTTCGACGCCGGATGGCAGTCGCGCTTCTCGCAGCGGTCGTCACTGCCATGGCAATCAGCCCATTGCCGGCGTCGGCGGCGCCCAGCGGTCCCGATCCCGTGGTCACCGGTACCGCGATCGTGGGCCAGACGCTGGGCACCGTGATCGGCCCCTACACCTTCTACGGCTGCGGCGGCGGAACAGGACCGGATTTCACCATTTACTGGACGCGTGACGGGTTCCTGGTGGCGGGTGAAACCGGCCGCACGTATGTCCTCCGGCCCGGTGACGCAGGCTCCCGCATGGCTGCCCACGTGTCTGCCAGCAGAACAGCGTGCAGCGCCGAAACGATCAACAGCGCCGAAACCAGCCCTGTCGGAGCAGCTAACCGGGCGAGCGGCTTCACCGGGCGGACCTTCGAACTCTTGGCCCGCGGAACTGACGGCACCCTCTCCCTGTTCGGCCGGACCGGCAAAGCGTGGGACGCCCCGCGCACCGTGGGATGGGGGTGGAACGGTTTCAACCTTGTGTTCTCGCCCGGTGATTTCAACGGCGACGGGAAGAGCGACCTGATCGCACGCGACGCTTCGGGAGTCCTCTACCTGTATCCCGGAGACGGAACGGGCGGATGGAAACCGGCGCAAGTCATCGGCACAGGGTGGGACGTTTTCGACTCCATCGTGAGTCCCGGCGACTTCAACGGGGATGGGTCCAACGACGTCCTCGCCCGCGGAAAGGACGGCACCCTCTACCTGTACCCCGGCAATGGTGCCGGGGGCTGGTTGACGCGCACCGTCGTCGGAACCGGTTGGGATGTCATGGACGCCATCCTGACTCCGGGAGACTTCAACGGGGACGGAAAGGTCGATGTCCTGGCGCGTGACCGAAATGGATATCTGTACTTTTACGGCGGCAATGGTGCCGGCAGCTGGACCCGGTCCTGGTTGATCGGTACCGGATGGGGTGCGCTGAAGTTCCTCGGGGCAGCCGGTGACTTCAACGGCGACGGCTTTGCGGACGTCTATGGCGTTGACGCCCAAGGCCGCTTGGTGAGCTACTACAGCGACGGCCGTACGGGCTGGAAAGGCTCTGAGGTCGTGGGCAACGGATGGGGTGGATTCACAGCAATCTTTTAGCAAAATCCCAGCCGCGGTACCATTAATCGCACAAAGTCTGGGGAGGACACCATGTTTACTTCATCACGCCCGACGTCCGGCGTGCGGCGCGTATTGGGAACTGCCGCTGCCATAATGGCTGCCGTTGTAACCGCCGTCGCATCTTCCGCCGCTCCCGCAGTGGCGACGATGAACCCGGAACCTCCGGTGATTCATGGCTCCCCCTTCGTCGGTTCCAAGCTGACCGTTGAAATCGAACAGGGCTCCTTCAGTGGCTGCGGCGCTGCTGCCGGGCCGGACTACAGCATCTACTGGACACGCGACGGCGTCACCGTTTCCCGGCAGTGGCCGAACTACGTCGTCACGGAGGATGACCAAGGAGCAACAATTGTCGCCCACCTCGTGGCCAGCCCGAACCGTTGCGACCCCGTCGAGGTCGCCAGCGCAGAAACCGCACCTATCTCGGCCTCCAACCGGGCCAACGGTTTCACTGGCCGGGGTGCGTTCGAATTGCTGGCCCGACGCCAAGACGGCACCCTGCTGATGTACGCACGGGTGGGCGGCAACTGGGAGTCTCCCCGCACCATCGGACCCGGCTGGAACGGATTCAACACCATTCTCTCCCCCGGCGACTTCAACGGCGACGGTACCAATGACATCCTGGCCCGCGATGCGGCGGGCCGCTTGTTCCTCTACCCGGGAACCGGCAACGGCGGTTTCCAGGCCGGCCGTCAGGTAGGCAGTGGATGGAACAGCTTCACGTCGATCGTTTCACCGGGCGACTTTGACGGCGACGGCAACAACGACGTCCTGGCCCGTGATGCCAACGGCGTGCTCTACCTCTACCCGGGCGACGGACACGGCGGGTGGCTCACCCGTTCGGTCGTGGGCACGGGATGGAATGTGGTCAATCAAGTGGCCACTCCGGGCGACTTCAACGGTGACAACACCGTAGATATCCTCGGCAGGGACACGTCCGGCAGCCTGCGCCTCTACCGTGGCAATGGTTCCGGTGGCTGGGGCGGCATGAGCGTCATCGGCCAAGGCTGGGGTGGCATGTCCACCATTGGCGCGGCCGGTGATATCGATGGAAATGGGAACGTGGACGTCTACGCAGTGGACGGTTCCGGCCAGTTGCTCGCTTACTACGGGGACGGCGACGGCGGTTGGAACGGATCCGCGGCGATCGGCTGGGGCTGGGGCGGATTCAACGGGATCTTCTAGTTCCGCACCCGATTCCGGTTGTTTTCGGAGCGTAGGACGCTCCGGGGTGGAAATATTCTCAGGTAATACCCAGATTTCGATTCCTTAGCTGTACTCTCAAGTCATTTATACTCGCCGGCCATTCTGGCCGACCTGACTTGGGGGAATCCTTGGAGAGCACTTCACCTCGCCGTGTCCGCTGCATGCTTGCCACTTTGATGGCGAGCATCGTCTTGGTGGCGGGTCTCAGCGCCGCATCTCCTGCGACTGCCGACGCCACCACCTTCGCACCCACGACACTCCTGGGTACCGTGTTGCCGGCGCAGGCTGGCACGGGCGGGGCTGCCGCTTCCCGGTATGTCTTCATCAACTCCGCACCTCAACTACGGGGTGACGCAAGCGTGGGAGGACTCCTGACGGTCGATGTGTCCCTGACCAGGGCTTACGTCTCTCCGGCAGGTGGAACCCCGTCGATCTCGTATTCGTGGACCCGCGACGGAGCCGTCATGCCGGGAGTGACTGGCCAGAGCTATCGGCCGACTGCATATGATCTGGGGCACGTGGTGGCCGGTAACCTCACGGTTACTTACGACTCCGCGTCACAGACCACGGTCCAAGCAGCCAACCCCTTGAGGATCGCTGCAACCGCCCGCGAACGGGGCTTCAATGGAGATGGCACCATGGACATCTTCGCGCGCGATTCCTCGGGCAGGTTGCTGCTGTACCCCACCGACGGTCACGGTAACTGGCAACCTACCCAAGTCATCGGTTGGGGCTGGAACGCTTTCAACTTGCTCGTTTCTCCCGGTGACTTCGACGGCGACGGCACCGTCGATGTTATGGCGCGCGACAACCAAGGCCGGCTCTTCCTCTACCAAGGAAATGGTTCGGGTGGGTGGAAGCAAGCCTTCCAGATCGGGCAGGGCTGGCAGGGGTTTACGGACCTGATAGCACCCGGCGACTTCAACGGAGATGACACCAATGACATCATCGCCAAGGATTATGCCGGAAACATATTCCTCTACCCGGGCAATGGCCACGGTGGCTGGCTCGCACCCCAGAAAATCGGCCAAGGTTGGAACGGTCTCTCCGCCGTCGGTGCAGGCCATTTCTTCAGCAACGCGGATCTGGTTGTTCTTGGCCGCGACACTGCCGGAAACATCGGAGCCCACACGGGACACCGCAATGGCTGGTTCGAGGATTACGGCATGCCAGGCAGCTACGCCGGAAACATAGGTTGGGGCTGGGAATCCGTCTCCCGCTTCGGCGTGGCCGGAGACTTTAACGGCGACGGCGATCCGGACGTCTGGGGAATTGACTCCAGCGGCAGGTTAACGATGTACCTCGGGGACACGAGTGGATTTTTGAGCGCCGGAATCTACGGCTACCGGTGGAAGGGCTCCCCAGTAGTCGGCTGGGGCTGGGGCGCCTTCACCGGCGTCTTCTAGGCCTATCCCTACAGGCCTAGTCCACGCTCTTGATCTTCACCACGAACACCGCCCCCAACAGGCCTATGACCGCGGCGGCTATGTACAGGGAGACATAGCCGCCCCAGTAGGTGACGAACGGGAAGGCAATGAGCGGGGCGATCACCTGTGGCAGCGAGTTGGCGATATTGATGACGCCCAGGTCGCGGGCGCGGTCCGCCGCCGTCGGAAGGACCTGGGTGATGAGCGCGAAATCCACGGCGAGGTAGGCACCGAAGCCGATCCCCAGGACCACCGCGCCGGTCAGTCCGCCAGCCCACGTGGGCGCAAACGCCAAGATGAGGGAGGCGACGGCGATGATGACGGATGACGCTATCACCAGCGGTTTCCGCTTCCCCATCCTGTCGCTCAGCCGTCCCCCCAGCACGCTGGTGATGATCACCGTGATGGCATAGAGCCCCGTGAGGATAAGAACACCGAACGCGGGATCAATGTTCTCTGTTTCCCGCAGGTGCACGGCATCGATGAGGAAAAAGAGCAGGTACAGCGTGATCATGTGGTTTCCGGTGCTCACCAGCAGTCGGGTCATCCATGCCCAGCCAAAGTCCGGGTAGCGGGCCGGGGATATCCAGAACCCTTTGGCGAACGCCCCAAGCCTAAAGGGAGGGTGCGCAGTCACGGGGAGTTGGGGATCGTCGTTTTTGAAAAGATACAGAACGACGCCGGCCAGCAAGGCAGCGGCGCAGAGCCAGTAACCTACGGCGAAATTTCCAGCAACGACGGCGGCAATCACCGCGCCGAGCAGGATGCCGACGGTCTGTCCCATGGCGGCCAGACCTCCCACGGTTCCGCGCTGAGGCACAGGGACGCGGTCCGGCACAGCGGCCGTGATGGCCGCGTACATGGCATTGGCTCCTGCCTGGACCAGGCACCACAGAACCGTCATGACGGCCACGTTCGGAGCGCCTGCCAGCGCAACGAGCGCCGTCGCTCCCAGAATGGCGCCGACAACGACCCACGGAACCCGGCGGCCAAAGCGGGAAGCGGTCCGGTCGCTGAAAGCCCCGAACAACGGGTTTGCCACCAAGGAAACTACTGCACCGCAGCCGGTGACCAAGGCCAGGATCGCTTCCTTCTGCCCCTCGTCGAAGTGGGCAGCCTGCTGGCCCAGGAGCACTTGCAACGGCCCAAAGAACGCCGCGTTGATGCCCAGATTCACCAGGACGACGCCGGTGATCCACACCGCCCGGACTTTTTCTACTGGTTCCAGGAGCGCCGAAGCCGGACCATGACCGGGCTCGACCGGATGTGGTTCCGGCACGTCGGACTGGCTCATTGCTGGTTTCCCCCTATGTTCGACGATCCCGAACCATTCAATGACTGCACCCAGCCTAGCGGTGCGGCAGTGCGCCCCATTCAGTGCGCCCTCTTCGGCGACCTTCCTCCGGCGTCGTAAAGCTTGTGAAAAAGAATTAAGTACTTCCGGGAATCAAACTGGCATTAGGATAGTTACTGAAAGCAACTATCGTGCTTATTCCCCTCCCTGCCACCTTGGAGTAGATATGTCCAAATCCACGCCCGTCAGGGCCGCTGGTGAAGTGCTGACCCATCGTCAGACGCTTACCGTCATGGTAGGACTCATGCTCGGCATGTTCCTGTCATCCCTGGACCAGACCATCGTGTCCACGTCCATTTACACCATCGCCAACGACCTTGACGGATTGTCCCTCCAGGCGTGGGCCACCACGGCGTACCTCATCACCTCGACCGTCAGCACCCCGCTGTACGGCAAGCTCAGCGACATCTTCGGACGACGCCCGCTGTACCTCACGGCCATCGTGATTTTCCTTGCCGGCTCCCTCTACGCCGGCTCGGTCCACTCCATGACCGAACTGGCCGTGGCCCGCGGTATCCAAGGCCTTGGCGCCGGTGGCCTGCTGGCTCTGGCCCTGACCATCATCGGCGACATCGTCGCGCTGAAGGACCGGGCAAAGTACCAGGGCTACTTCATGTCTGTCTTCGGTGTCTCCTCCGTTCTGGGCCCTGTGATTGGCGGTGCCTTCGCTGGGGCTTCCAATATCCTGGGCTTCGATGGCTGGCGCTGGGTCTTCTTCATCAACCTGCCCATCGGCTTGGCGGCACTCGTGGTGGTCTTCCTCCACCTCCATCTGCCTGCCCGGCACGTCAAGCAAAAGATCGACTACTGGGGCGCGGCTGCCATCACCTTGGCCATCGTCCCCCTCCTCCTGGTCGCCGAACAGGGCCGCACTTGGGGCTGGTCCTCGGGTGGTTCATGGCTTTGCTACGGACTCGGCGTCGTAGGCATTGTGGCGTTCCTGCTGATCGAACGCGGTGCGGGCGACTACGCATTGATCCCGTTGCGCCTCTTCAAGAACGTGACCTTCGGGTTGTCGTCCCTGTTGAACTTCATCATCGGCGTGGGCATGTTCGGCGCTATCGCCATGCTGCCCATGTACTTGCAACTGGTTAAGGGGCTTACCCCCACCCAGGCAGGCCTGATGATGATCACGTTTACTGTCGGAATCCTGTTCGGCTCCATCACTGCCGGACGGACCATCTCCTCTTCGGGCGTTTACAGGGTCTTCCCGATCTTGGGCACCGCGATACTGGCAAGTGCAGCCGGCGTCATGGGCTTTGTCCTCGGAGTAGATACAGGCCTCTGGGTTCCTGGGCTGATCGCCGTCTTCTTTGGTGTGGGCCTTGGCTTCTGCATGCAGCCGCTCACCCTCGCAATGCAGGTCTCCGTGCCGCCGAAGGACATGGGAGTAGGCACGTCCACGGCCGCGTTCTTCCGGTCCATGGGCGGAGCAGTAGGCACGGCAGTGTTCATTTCCATGCTGTTCAGCACGGCTGCGGACAAGATCGCCAACGGCATGAAGACTGCAGTAGCCAGCCCGGACTACCTGGCTGTCATGCATGATCCGGCAGTCGCGGCGGATCCGGCCAACGCGAAGCTGTTTGCTTTCTTCAAGAACGGTGCCAGCAACGATTCCTTGAACGACACGAGCTGGCTGCACTCGGCAAACAGCACGCTCACCCGGCCGATCACAGAGGGCTTTGCCCAGTCGATCGACGTCGTCATGCTCACCGCTGCCGGCCTGATGATCGTCGCATTCCTGATCAGCTTCGCGTTGCCCAACAAGAAGCTCACGGACCCGAAGGCTGCTGCCAAGGACTCGGTCCCGGCCCACTAGGGAATCGCACAAAGGGTTTTTCTCCCCTGAACAAAGCGGCAGGCGGCCTACGGGCCGCCTGCCGCTTCTTCGTTGGTTCCGTGTGACTGGCAGTTGGTGGTACTCCATGCCACACTGTGTAGCGCGAGTGCGCCGGCATCCCAGCCGGAACAGCCAATGACGTCCCGCAGCCGCTTCCACAAGACCAGCCGTAGGGAGTCCCATGTCCACATCCAGTACCGAAGCCACTGCCCACGTTTCCCGGAAAGTGATTGGCTTGGCGGTCGCCGGTGCAGTGGGCGGCTTCCTTTTTGGCTTCGATTCCTCCGTGGTCAATGGGGCCGTGGATGCCATGAAAGCCCAGTTCGCCCTTGGCGAGGCTGTGACAGGTTTTGCTGTTGCCGTCGCTTTGCTCGGCTGCGCAGTTGGCGCGTACACGGCCGGTCGGGTGGCAGACCGCTACGGTCGCATCCCCGCCATGAAGCTTGGCGCGGTCCTCTTCTTGGTGAGCGCGGTGGGCACCGGGCTTTCCTTCGGCGTGTGGGACCTCATCTTCTGGAGGTTGGTGGGCGGCTTAGGCATCGGGCTCGCGTCTGTGATCGCCCCCGCTTACATCTCCGAGATTTCCCCGCGCCACGTCCGTGGGCGACTGGCCTCGCTCCAGCAGCTCGCCATCACCACAGGCATCTTCGCGGCACTGCTGTCCGACGCCGTTCTGTCCAACTCCGCAGGTGGGGCAGGGTCAGAGTTTTGGTTGGGTATTGAGGCCTGGCGGTGGATGTTCATCGCTTGCGCTGTGCCCGCCGCGGTCTACGGCTTGATCGCCTTCCGCCTTCCGGAATCCCCGCACTTCCTCGTCCTCAACGGCAAGGAGGACAACGCTCGGGAGGTTTTCGAGCGCCTCATTCCCGGTGACGACATAGAGCGCCACATCCGGGAAATCCGTGAGTCCATTCAAGAAGACAAGCTCTCCAGCAGGAAAGGCTCCCTGCGGGGCAAGCGGTTCGGCCTGCAACCGGTGGTATGGATCGGCATCATCCTGTCCGTCCTGCAGCAGTTCGTTGGGATCAACGTCATCTTCTACTACTCCACTACATTGTGGAAAGCCGTGGGCTTCCATGAGAAGGACTCGTTAACGATCTCTGTTGCCACATCGATCACCAACATCCTGGTGACGCTCGTGGCCATCGCCCTGGTGGACCGCGTGGGCCGCAGGCCCATCCTGCTCACGGGATCCATCGGCATGGCTCTTTCCCTTGGCGTGATGGCTTTGGCATTTTCATCAGCAACCGGTTCGGGAGCCAACATCAGCCTGCCCGGCGGTTGGGGCCCGGCGGCCCTGATTGCGGCAAACGTGTTCGTAGTGAGCTTTGGTGCGTCTTGGGGCCCGCTCGTTTGGGTGCTTCTTGGCGAGATTTTCCCCTCGCGCATCCGCGCCCGCGCTTTGGGCTTGGCGGCTGCGGCCCAATGGATCGCCAACTTCGCCGTCACACTCAGCTTCCCCGTGATGGCAGCGGGTTCGCTGCCCCTCACGTACGCCATGTACGCCGCGTTTGCAGCGGCGTCGTTCTTCTTTGTGATGTTCAAGGTCCCCGAAACGAACGGCATGTCATTGGAACAAGCCGAGACATTGTTCGTCCCTAAAGGCCGTAACGTCCCACCCTTGCCGACTACCACCGGCGACCAACACTAGAAAGCGCAGAGCGCGCTGCGAGATGGATCTCACAACGCGCTCTGCCGCTACTTGGTGGGGGTTTACACGAGATGCGGCTCGTGCGACTTCAGGTAGCTCCGGCCCCCGAAGGCGATAAGGATCGCGACCACCATGGCAACTGCGCCAGCGAAGAACGGCACCTGCGGGCCGAAGTGCTCGCCCAGCTGCGCCGCCATGAACGGGGCCAGCGCGCCACCCATCCAGCGCACGAAGTTGTAACCGGCGGAGGCAATGGGGCGGGGTGAATCCGAGACACCCATGGCCAATTCAGTGAAGATCGTGTTGTTGATCCCCAGCAGGGCGCCGGCCGCAACGACGAGCACGACGACGGCGGGCACCGAGTGCCCCGCTGCCAGGCCCAGCCCGATCAGGTCCAGCATGAGCACCGCAAGCGTTCCCGTCAGGACTTTGACCGCCCCGAAGCGCTTTTGGAGCGCAGGAGCCACAAACACCGAGAACACAGCAACGGCCACGCCCCAACCGAAGAACACTCCCCCGATGCCGTAGGCGTCCATGCCCAGGATGAAGGGCGTGAATGCCAAGATGGTGAAGAAGCCGTAGTTGTAGAACAAGGCACTGGCGGCGGTGGTACGCAGGCCCTTGTGGCCGAGGGCAAGGAGCGGGTCACGCAGACGCGATTTGGTAGCGGGTGCGGGAGTTTTGGGGAGCAACGCGAGGAGCGCGATGAAGGCCGCAGCCATCAAAGCAGCGGTTCCAAAAAACGGTGCACGCCACTGCCACCCACCCAACAGCGCGCCCAGCAGCGGGCCGAGTGAAATGCCCAAGCCAAGGGCGGCCTCGTAGAGAATGATCGCGGTTCCCGTACCACCGCTGGCCACTCCGACAATTACGGCCAGGGCCGTTGCTACGAACAGGGCGTTGCCGAGGCCCCAGCCGGCGCGGAAGCCCACCAGTTGCCCGACGCTGCCGGACAAACCGGACAAGGACGCGAACACCACGATGATCACCAGGCCGATCAGCAGCGTCTTCTTGCCTCCGATCCGCGAGGAGACGAAGCCACTGATCAGCATGGCCACAGCAGTGACCAGGAAGTAGCTGGTAAACAGGAGCGAGACCTGGCTGGTGGAAGCCTGGAGGTTCTTGGCGATGGCCGGGAGGATCGGGTCCACAAGGCCAATGCCCATGAACGCGAAGACGGCCGCAAGGGCAGTTGCCCACACCGCCTTGGGCTGCTTAAGGAACGAGGCTTTCTCGGCCTCAAGGGTGGATCCGGCGCTTGCTGAGGCGTCAGCCAGCTGGCGTGACATGAAAGGCTCCTTGTCGGTTTGCATCTAGTTTTGGAAGGCGCTGTTGAGTTTGCTGATGACGGGCAGCGCAGCTTCGAGCTGTTCGATTTCCTCGGTGCTTAGGTCTTGCAACAGCCCGGCGACCATGGCGTTACGGCGCTGGTTGGCGGAGTCGACGGCGGCACTCCCGGCGCCGCTGATGACCACCCGGACCGCGCGGGAATCATCCGCATCCGGCTGTCTGCCGACCAGTCCGGCACGTTCGAGCTTGATGATCTGTTCAGTGGCGCTTGGGACCCTGATGCCCAGGTTCTTGGCAATGTCCCCCACACGGAGGCCGCCGTCGTAAATCATCGATAACAGGCTGAGTTGCGCGGCAGTAAGTTCGCCCTCGGGGTCCAGTCGGCGGAACATATACACGCCTAGCCGGAGGGCTTCACGGAAGCCCTTGGCGAGTTCCAGAAGACGAGGATCAAAATTACCGTTCATACTTAGGTAGCCTAATAGTTAGGACCCCTAACAGTCAAGCCTTCAGAGTGTGAGCTTCATACCTTCATGGCTCGCCTCGAAACCGAGCCGCTCGTAGAACCGATGCGCCCCAACCCGCGACTTATCGGTGGTGAGCTGGACCAGCGTGCAGCCCCGCTGGCGGGCCTGATCGACGGCCCATCCAATCATGAGGGCCCCCGCACCCCGGCCCCGCAACGCCTCAGCCACCCGGACCGCCTCGATCTGCGCGCGCCAGGATCCTCCGCGCGAGAGGCCCGGGAGATAGCTGAGCTGGAATGTCGCGACCACCTGACCCCCGAGCTCGCCGACGATCAGGATGTGGGCGGGATCGGCGTCGATCGCCTCAAACGCCCGCTCATAGGGCTCCAAGTCATCGACGTTTTCGCGGGCCGCGCCTAGCTGGTCATCGGCAAGCAACTGGAGGATGCGTGGCAGGTCCGCCCGCACGGCGCGCCGGAGGCTGAAGATGCCGGAGCCGACGTCGACAGCCAGGAAGGAGGGCATGTCCGAAGAGTTGGTGGTCACCCTGACAGCATGGCACCTTTCGGGTTATCAGTATTGCTAAGTAGTGCTACCTAGTTTTACTATGTAGTGGTAGCTAGCACTACTGAGTAGCAAGGAGGTGTCCGATGGGCAAGCAAATGACCGAGATGCTCAAGGGCACACTGGAGGGCATCGTTTTAGCTCTCTTGACCGGAAACCCCGCCTATGGGTACGAGATCACCACCTCGCTCCGGGCACAGGGTTTCACCGAGATCGCTGAGGGCACCGTGTACGCGCTGCTGGTCAGGATCGAGCAAAAGGGCCTGGTGGACGTGGAGAAGCGACCATCCGAAAAGGGGCCGCCCCGCAAGGTGTACACGCTCAACGCCCGGGGTGAAAAAGAACTCAACGAATTTTGGAACACCTGGAGCTTCTTGTCCGAACGGCTTGAACAGCTCCGCAGGGAAGGAAACTGACATGGCGGCAAAGTGGATCGAGCTGGTGACCGGCTCGCTCGAACAGAAAAAGCAGTACAAGCAAGCCAAGGCCCGGATGGAAGCCCTCCCCCAGCCTTACCTCTCCGTGGCTACGGCGTTCAACCGCTACCTCATGTACTACGCCGGTGTCACCGAGGGCGACACTATGGTGCAGATGTTCTCGGATCTCGCGGATCTCTGGGAACGCGCCGCCGTCGACGGCACACCCGTCAGCGAGATCGTGGGCGAAGATCCCGTCGAGTTTGCCGAGAGCTTCGCTCAGGCCTACGGCGGCAAACGCTGGATTGATAAGGAGAAGGCCCGCCTCACTGAAGCAGTCGACAAGGCGAAAGAGGCTGAGTCATGACCACAACGGCTATCCACGTGCGCGGTTTGGAGAAGTCGTACAAAGATCTACATGTGCTCCGCGGCGTCGACTTCGAGGTGGCCTCCGGCACTATCTTCGCCCTCCTCGGCTCCAACGGCACCGGCAAGACGACGATCGTGAAGATCTTGTCCACGCTGCTGAAAGCCGATGCCGGTTCGGCCGCCGTCGAGGGTTTCGACGTCGTGGGCGAAGCCAGGCAGGTACGGGAGTCCATCAGCCTGACGGGGCAATTCGCGGCTGTGGATGAAATCCTGACCGGCAAGGAGAACCTGGTCCTCGTGGCTAGGCTGCGGCACGTAAGGAACCCCGGCCACGTTGCCGAGGACCTGCTGTCCCAGTTCGATTTGGTGGATGCGGGGTCCCGCAGGGTGGCCACGTACTCGGGCGGGATGCGACGGCGGTTGGACATCGCCATGAGCCTCATCGGCGACCCGAAGGTAATCTTCCTCGACGAGCCCACCACCGGATTGGATCCGGAAGCCCGCCTCGAGGTCTGGAAAATCGTCAAGAAGCTGGCCAACCAAGGGACCACGGTCCTGCTCACCACCCAGTATCTCGATGAAGCGGAGCAACTCGCGGACAGGATCGCCATCCTTCACTCGGGGCGCATCATCGCGAACGGCACCCTCGCCGAACTGAAAGGGCTGTTACCGCCGGCCAAAATCGAATACGTCGAGAAGCAGCCGAGCCTGGAGGACATCTTCCTGGCGCTCGTCGGCAACAGGGCGTCAGTGGGCGATAGGGCGTCAGTGGGAAGCCGGGAATCTGTGGAGGACATGTCATGAGCACTCACTTCTTCTCCGACACCTCAGTGCTGCTGGGGCGCTCGTTGCGGCATATCTTCCGCAGCGCGGACACCATCATCACCACTGCGATCACCCCGATCGCGATCATGCTGCTGTTCGTATACGTACTCGGCGGAGCCATCAAAGCAGGCACGGACAACTACGTGAATTACCTGCTGCCCGGCATCATGCTCATCGCGATCGCTTCCGGCATCGCCTACACCGCCTTCAGGCTCTTCATGGATTTGAAAAGCGGTATCTTCGAGCGGTTCCATTCCATGCCCATCTCCCGCTCCTCGGTCCTGTGGGCCCATGTGCTCACTTCCGTGATCGCCAACCTCCTCTCGGTGGTGATCATCGTGCTGGTGGGCCTAATGATGGGCTTCCGCACTTCGGCCGGTCCCTTGGCGTGGCTCTCTGTGGGAGGCATCCTGGTCTTGTTTACGCTCGCCCTGACCTGGGTGGCCGTGATCGCGGGACTCGGTGCCAGCACCATCGAAGGTGCCAGCGCCTTCTCCTATCCCCTGATCTTCCTGCCGTTCGTGAGCTCTGCTTTCGTGCCTACCAAGACCATGCCAGGACCGGTCCGCTGGTTCGCCGAGAACCAACCCGTTACCTCGATCGTGAACTCCATCCAGGACCTGTTTGCCCAGCGTCCGGTGGGAAGCGATCTCTGGATCGCCCTCGCTTGGTGTTTGGGCATCCTCGTCATCGCCTACGCGTTCGCCAATGCCGCGTACCGCCGCAAAATGGCCTAAGGCTGAGCTGAAAAAACTCCCCGACGGAGGCCAGCGAGCGCACTCGCTTCCCCGCCGGGGAGCTTCACGAAACACAAGTACCGGACGCCTACACTTCGGCTTGGCGGTCCTCTATGAGCTTCTTCACCGCCGGGAACAGCGGGTGCTCCGGCTTCAGTTCCGTCAAGCGTTCGACGGCGGCACCCGGCTCCAGCTCGGAAAGCAACTTGCCCAGCTCCACCGCCTCGACATCAGAGGCATCATCAAAGCGCAGCGCCGCAGACATTGCCGCGAGCAACGCCACAGGAGTGACGCCACGTTCGGCCAACTCCGCCGCAGGCCCGACGAAGCGCTCGTGGCGTCCCAGCTTCCGCAGGGGTGCCCGGCCTACCCGGATCACGGTATCCGGCAGGTAAGGGTTGCTGAAGCGGGACAGGATCTTCTGAACATACGCTTCCTGCTCCGCCTCGGCGAAACTGTGCTTGGCAACCAGGAGCTCCTTGGTTTCTTCCAGTACCGCCCGAACTTTGGCGGCCACGGAGGCATCGGCCATGGCGTCCGAAATTTTCTCCAGGCCCGCCTGGTAGCCGAAGTAAGCCGCGGACGCATGGCCGGTGTTGACCGTGAAGAGCTTGCGTTCGATGTACGGGCCGAGCTCGTCCACGAACGTCGCTCCCGGAATCACCGGTGCATTGTCCCCGAAGGGCGTGCGATCGATGACCCACTCGTAAAACGTCTCCACCGTGACGTCCAGGCCTTGGCCCGGAGCTTGGTTGGGAACGATTCGGTCCACGGCGGTGTTGGCGAACACGGCCACACCGTCCAGGTCGCCTGCCGAATCATCCCACGCAGCCCTGACCTCGGTGCGAAGAAGATCCGTGGCGTTGATCGCGTTCTCGCACGCCATCACCTGCAGGGGAGGCAACGATGTGGAACGGGCAGCCAAGCCGCGGGCGATGACCGGAGCCACGAACTTCAGGATGTGCGGGCCCACCGCAGTGGTGACCACATCCGCCGTCGAGATTTCCTCCACGACCGCAGCCTCCTGCGTTGCCGAGTTCAGGGCACGGAACCCTTCCACGGTTTTGACGGCAGGATTTTCGCCGACCTCGTGGACGTCATAACTTGCAGCCGAGGCCAACTGGCCGATCAGCGCATCAGCGACGTCAGCGAAAACCACCTCATAGCCGGCCTCGTGAAGCAGCAGCCCCACGAAGCCGCGGCCGATGTTTCCTGCCCCAAAATGGACTGCCTTCACTATGCGTTGACCTTTCCGAACAGTTCCAGGACTTCATCCACGGTGGTGGCTTCTTCCAACTGGGCCACCTGGGCTTTGTTGGTGAAGATCTTGGCAATGGAGGACAGGATGTGGAGGTGTTCGTTGTTGATACCGGCGACGCCGACCACGAACTTCACCTGCTTGCCTCCCCAATCGATACCCTCGGGGTAACGGATGATGGAAACGGCCGAGTGCTTGATGTGCTCTTTGGCATCGTTGGTGCCGTGCGGGATGGCAAGGAAGCTACCCATGTAGGTGGATACGGATTCCTCGCGTTCGTGCATGGCGTGGACGTAGCTCATGTCCACGGCACCACGGTCAAGGAGGAGTCGGCCGACTTCGTCGATGGCCGCGTCTCGGTCCCGGGCGGACCCGAGAAGCACCACGCTGTCCCTGAGCAGGATGTCCTTGCCTTCGACGCCAGCCGGTTCCGCGGCATGCGCTCCCTGATTGGCGGGTTCGGCCGGAGCCGTGGCTCCTGCGTCCTCGGAATTGCTGGTGCGCACCAGATCCACAATCTCGTCGTACCTAGGGCTGTTCATGAAGTTGTCCACCGAGAAGTGCATGGCACTGGAGGTCCTCGGCTGGGCCCGTTCGGTCAGGTCTTGGTGAGTAACCACGACGTCGTAAGTATCGCTCAAGTTGGCAATCGCGGAATTGGTCACCTTGACCTCCGGGAAGCCGGCGGCCTTGATCTTGTTGCGCAGGACCGATGCACCCATGGCGCTCGAACCCATGCCGGCATCGCAAGCGAACACGATGTTCTGGACGGGGCGGGTGAGGACGTTGCCATCACGGCCCGCGGCCCGCTCACCAACCAGTGCCGAGGAAACCGAGCTCTTCTTGCCCTTCATGGCTTCCATGCGGGACGTGGCTGCCGTCAGGTCGTCGTCGCCCTTGTCTTTGGAGGTGCGCAGGATCACCGACGCGATCAGGAAGGAAACCGTGGCGGCGAGGATGACCGCCAGGATGACGCCGACATAACTGTCACGCGAGGTCTGGGCGAGGACGGCGATGATGGAACCTGGTGCAGCCGGTGCCACGAGGCCTGAGTTGGTGATGGCCAAGGTGGCGATACCGGTCATGCCGCCGCCAATGGCGGCCAGGATCAGGATCGGCTTCATCAACACGTACGGGAAGTAGATCTCGTGGATCCCACCGAGGAAGTGGATGAGCGCCGCGCCGGGAGCCGACGCCTTGGCAGCACCACGGCCGAAGAACATGTACGCCAGCAAGATGCCAAGGCCCGGGCCGGGGTTGGCTTCGAGCAGGAACAGGATGGACTTGCCGTGATCCAGGGACTGTTGGATGCCCAGCGGCGTCAGGACGCCGTGGTTGATGGCGTTGTTGAGGAAGAGTACTTTGGCGGGCTCAATGAAAATGGATGTCAGCGGCAGCAAGCCGTTATCCACGAGGAACTGGACCACGTTTCCAGCTACGGTGGTGAACAACTTCACAACAGCTGACAGACCATAGAAGCCGCCGAGGGCCAGCGCGGCGCCCCAGATTCCAGCGGAGAAGTTATTCACCAGCATCTCAAAGCCGGGACGGATCTTGCCGTCCCACAAGCGGTCGAGCTGCTTGATGGTCCAACCACCCAGTGGTCCCATGATCATGGCACCGATAAACATCGGGGAGCTGGTTCCCGCGATGACGCCCATCGTCGCGATGGCACCCACCACGCCGCCGCGGACGTCGTAGACCATCCGGCCGCCCGTGTAAGCAATCAGCAGCGGGAGGAGGTACGTCACCATGGGCCCGACGAGGCCCACGTTAGGGGCACCATCGGCGTTAGTACCGAAGCCACCCAGGGCGGCTACGGGTATCCACCCCTTTTCGATGAACAGGGCCGTGATAAGGCCCCAGGCAATGAACGCGCCGATGTTGGGCATGATCATGCCGGAAAGGAATGTTCCGAACTTTTGGACGCCAACGCGCACGCTGGTGCGGGGCTTCGCAACGGTCTCTGTTGCCATGTGAATTCCTAACGTGTGTCCCGCTGCGGCGCGGGGTCAGTCGATATAGATCGAGAGATAACAGCCTTAGGAGCTGCTGGAAATACGGTGGAGCCACTCAAGGAAGAGCTTTAATTCAGAACTGGAAAGCTGGTCCGAATGCGAGGCCTGCAATGCCGCATTCAGTGCGATTGCCGCAACAACTACCGATGACTTGCCTGAGTCGTCCGTTGCGGCGCCAGGGGCGGTGTCCGTGGAGACGGCAAAGATCATGGAATCCCGGGTCATCGTTGAGAGCTCGAGATTCCGGTCCTCTACCGGTTCGGCGATCAACATGAGCGTGACACCCACGTTGGCCGCCAAAATGCTGCGTGCCGCTTCGCGGGGCGGCACATTGATCTGGCCTGCGATGGCCGCCTTGTTCAGCATCTCCTCCAGGAGCGCCTCAGCATCGGCCACGATTGCCGGGCGGCTTTCCGGCCGGATATTGCCGAACATCACCAGATATAGATGGGGCTGGGTGAGCCCGAACTGGACGTGGTTATCCCACATCCGCCGGACGTCCTCCAGGGGCTCCCCGGACGGCGCAAAATCCCGTTCCCCCGCCACGTATTCTTCGAAACCGGCGGAAACGACGGCGTCAAAAAGACCTTCTTTGTCGCCAAAGTGGTGGTAGAGCGTAGGGGCCGTGACTCCGGCGAGCTTGGTGATCTGGCGCGTTGAGACCGCTGACCCCTCCGAATTCGCCAGCAATTCGGCAGCTGCACGAAGCAACCGAATTTTCGGCGGAAGCTGGTCATCGAAACTCATAACCGCTACCCTAACACCTATAGCGTTGCTATATGAAGTGGCTCACAAGAGTATTTTGTAAGCTAATCCCGTAGGCTCCCAATGCCGTCGTCGGCGGGTTGAACCAACAAGCAGGAACAGAGGATTCAGTGCAGAATTTCCAAGGCGTCGGGGTCAGCCCTGGCCGCATCATTGGTTCCGTCCGCCAGATGCCAAAGCCGGTGAGCGAACCGGCGTCGGGCGAGCGCCTGGCCGCGAACACCAGCCCGGAAGACGCCGTCGCAGGCCTGAAGGCCGCCGCGCAGTCCGTGCATGACGAACTCAAGCGGCGCGCGGACTCCGCCTCGGGGGACGGCAAAGCGGTGCTGGAAGCCACGGCCCTGATGGCCAAGGACACCATGCTCCTGAAATCTGCCGCGAAGCTGATCAATGCCGGTTCCTCCGCAGAGCGGGCCATCTGGGAGGCCGGCGCCTCGGTCTCCGAAATGCTGCACAATCTGGGCGGCTACATGGCCGAGCGCGCTACCGATGTGCTGGACGTCCGCGCCCGCATCGTGGCCGAACTCCGTGGCGTCCCCGCGCCCGGCATCCCCTCCTCTGACACACCTTTCATCCTGGTCGCTGAAGACCTGGCACCGGCAGACACCGCGACGCTGGATCCCGCAGTGGTCCTGGCACTGGTGACATCCGGCGGCGGACCCCAGTCGCACACGGCAATCATTGCCCGCTCGTTGGGGTTGCCCGCGGTAGTCGCGGCTCAGGGTGTCGACGCCATCGCCGACGGCACAGAGGTGTACGTCGACGGCGCGGCTGGATTTGTCGCAGAGTCGCCTTCGGGTGAGCATCGGGCTGCGGCCACAGCCTGGGCGGAAACCTCCGCCACCCTGGCGGCATTTGACGGCAATGGCACGACGGCGGACGGCCACTTGGTGCCGCTCCTCGCCAACGTGGGCGGAGCCAAGGATGCTGTGGCAGCAGCAGGCCTCGGGGCGCAGGGTGTGGGCCTGTTCCGCACCGAATTCTGCTTCCTGGAGCGCGACACCGAGCCATCCGTCGATGAACAAGCAGCGGCGTACAAGGCCGTGTTTGACGCCTTCCCCGGCAAGAAAGTTGTCCTCCGCACCTTGGATGCCGGGGCTGACAAGCCGCTGCCCTTCCTCACCGACGCCAGCGAGCCCAACCCTGCCCTGGGCGTTCGTGGCTACCGCACCGACTTCACCACCCCGGGCGTCTTGGAGCGCCAACTTGAGGCGATCGCCCGGGCTGCCTCCGAGTCCGAGGCAGATGTGTGGGTCATGGCCCCGATGATCTCCACCGCCGCCGAAGCAGGTCGCTTTGCTTCATTGTGCGCTGCCGCCGGAATCCAGACCCCGGGCGTCATGGTGGAAGTTCCCTCTGCCGCCCTCACGTCCGCCGCGGTTTTGCGCGAAGTAGAGTTCGCCTCCCTGGGCACCAACGACCTCACCCAGTACGCCATGGCCGCCGACCGCCAACTCGGGCCCCTCGCCGAGCTCAACACGCCCTGGCAGCCGGCAGTTCTCCGCCTGGTGCAGCTCACCGTGGAAGGTTCGACGCTCGAAGGATCCGGCCGGGAAGGCGACAACAAACCGGTAGGAGTCTGTGGCGAGGCGGCAGCGGACCCGGCACTCGCCGTCGTGCTTACCGGGCTGGGTGTCACCACGCTGTCCATGACGGCGCGCTCGCTAGCAGCGGTGGGGACGGTGTTGAAGACGGTCACGCTGGAACAGGCCCAAGAGCTCGCCCGCTTGGCGCTCTCGGCCCCCAGCGCCATCGAAGCCCGCGATTGGGTGCGCGCAAAGCTCCCCGTGCTGGACGAGCTCGGGCTTTAACAGTCCGGCCGCCTGCCCGTTTCGATGCTTCGCTGCGGAGCATGCCGTGCGAACGGCACTGCCCGCAGCGGGCCATCGAATTGGGCACGTCCGCACCCGTTGGACGCCACACGCTAGGCTTCTGCCATGGCATTGATAGCTCCCCGCGTCACGGCAGGCCTTCCCGCCGACGACGCCAGGAATCTCGCGCGTTCCCTCCAGGACAGCAACGACGTCACGGTGTTCGTGGACGGCACTGTCCACCGCCTGCCCGGTGACGCGAGGGACGCCGTCCTGGACCTCTTGGCACGGCTTGGCCGGGGTGAAACGGTGACGGTCAGCAGCGTGGAGGAAATGCTCACCACGTCCCAAGCTGCGGAACTGGCCGGCATCTCGCACACCTACCTGCGCAACATGACGGATCGTGGCGAAATCCCGGTGGAATACAGGGGAACGCATCGTCGTATCCGGCAAGCTGCGATCATCGAGTGGCTGGAAAAGCAGAAGCGCTCCGAGGCCGAGGCCGCCACCCCCGCGGAAACCGGGACCAAGGAAACGGGACCCAAGCACGCATGACAGCACTCCTCTCCGCCGACGTCGAAGCCTTGGGCCTGACCGGCCGGATCTACTGGGCTGACGGAACCCCCGCTCCAAGTGCAGCACCAGCAACAGCGACACCACCAACACCCACTTCAAGCCACGGCAGCGCGAGCAGCGGACCGGCCTACATCCTGATCCACGGCATCGGGGTATCGCACAGGTACCTCGCCCGGCTCCATGCGGTCCTTGGCGCGGGTTCCCCCACCTATTCCTTGGACCTGCCAGGCTTCGCAGGCACACCGAAGCCGGGACGGCGACTTCAGGTGGAAGATTACGGGGCGTTCATTGCCGAGGCCCTGGTGTCCTGCGGAATCGAGTCCTACATCTTGGTGGGCCATTCCATGGGGGTGCAGTTCGCGATCGAGGCTGCGTTGCATGCACCGGAGCGTGCCGATCGGGTGGTCTTGATGGGCCCGGTGGTCGACGCCAAACACAAGAACCTGTGGCGCCAGTCCGTCGCGCTCGGCCTCGATGGCCTGCTGCGCGAGAGCCCGTCCTCCAACTGGTTGGTCATCAGTGATTACCTGCGTTGCGGACCCCGCTGGTACCTCACCGAGCTGCCCGTCATGATGCAGTATCCAACCCATGCACGGTTGGCCGGGATCACGGTGCCGGTGCTGATCCTCCGTGGAAGCCGCGACCACGTGGCCGGGCCGGAGTGGTGCCTGCGGCTCTCCAGGACTGTCCCCCAAGGGCGCCTGGTGGAGATTCCCGGCGTCGGACATGTGGCCCAGCATATGCGCCCCAAGGCAGTGGCCGACGCCATTCGCAGCTTCGTCTCCGCCACGGCCCGCCACCGCTGAGCGGCGGCCCCGGAAGCGTACGACGCCGGCCGGTCACCCCGCCTGCCCTTGTTGGGTCCGTGTTGCCCGGCTAGGCTTGCCATGTCAGCGCAATAGTAAGTTTGCTTACGAAAGGGTTGCTCGTGACCAAGGACTCGAAGGAAGAAACACAAGGCTTCGGCGTAACCGGTGCCAAGGGACCCGTGGACACCACGGCCCCAGCGGACAGCATCCATGAAGACCCGGACATGCGCCGGGATCGTGACGATGATCCCGCAGCCTCGGCAAACCCCGACCCCCTCAACGGCAACATCACCGGGCTGGAACCGGGAGGGGGCGTCCCGCCAGGTGAAACCCCGCCCGCCGAGGACAGCATGAGCATGGATCAAGGACACGACGAGTAACGCACGCCAGCGTGCCCGGGCTACGTGAGCTTCAGGATCTTGCCGAGATCGTAGTCGGCCGGTTCCTCCAGCTGCGAGTAGGTGCAACTGTCGGGTGTCCGGTCCGTCCGCCACCGCCGGAACTGGGTGGTGTGCCGGAAACGATCGCCCTCCATATAGTCGTACGCCACTTCGATCACCAGGTCAGGGCGAAGCGGGACGAAAGAGAAGTCCTTGCCGCCGCTCCACCTGCTCTGGGCCCCGGGCATCCTGGAACCACCCGCCGCTTCATCTTGCGTGGCCCACTCACCCCACGGATGGTCGCCGAGGTCCACTTGGTACGGTTCCAACTCGGCCACCAGGCTCTCCCGTTTGGCCATGGGGAACGATGCCACCACCCCCACGTGGTGAAGCCGCCCGTCGTCGTCGTAAAGGCCCAGCAGCATGGACCCGACGACCTTTGCCGTCTTGTGCCAACGGAAGCCCGCCACCACGCAGTCCGCGGTTCGCACGTGCTTGGTCTTGAACATGACGCGCTTGTTGGGTTGATATGTGCCGTCCAGTGGTTTGGACAGCACGCCGTCGAGCCCTGCGCCTTCCAGTTGGACGAACCACTCCTTGGCCCTCTCCAAGTCGGTCACTGCGGGGGTGATGTACACAGGGGGTTCGGCCGTGGAGAGTGCTTGCTCCAGGACTGCTCGGCGTTCCGAAAAAGGCCGCCCCGTCAGGTCCTCGTCACCTAGGGCAAGGATGTCGAAGGCGACCATCGACGCCGGGGTCTTCTCCGCCAGCATCCGGACCCTGCTATCGGCAGGATGGATGCGTTGCTGGAGAACCTCGAATTCAAGCCTGTTGCCTTGGATCAGGACAATCTCGCCGTCGATGACGCACTTGTCCGGAAGGTTCCCCTGCAGCGCCGCCACAAGCTCCGGGAAATACCGGGTCATGGGCTTCTCATTCCGGCTGCCGAGGACTATCTCGTCCCCATCCTTGAAGACGATGGTCCGGAAGCCATCCCACTTGGGCTCGTAGTGCCCAACATCGGGGATGTCAGGGACTGACTTGGCGAGCATGGGCGAGACGGGCGGCATCACGGGCAGGTCCATAGGTCAATGTCTACCTGCCCTGGCCCAGTGAAGCTAGTGTTGGGCGATGGATATCCGGCCGTGTTGCGGGCGGGAGCCGTGACGGCCGCGCAGCCGTTACATTAATGTGACTTTGTTTTCCGGCTAGGGTAACTTCATAGGGCGACCCGGAACTCCGCTGGGCCGTTTCCGGGCTGACGCCGAGCTCTGCCGCAATCCGGGATTCCGCTAGACCCACGGCAGAGACGGGGGACCCAGTGTTCCGGGCTTGTTCCCCGACAAGCCCTTGGGGTGTAGCCGCCAACCGCGGCCGGACGGCCTCGTCCGAACCCGACAGCTAACCTCGAAGGCGTCGAGAGGCAACAACCATGTCCCCAACCATGGATCAGCCGCGACGCGCCCTGCGTGAGAGCGAGCGCGCCAAACCAACAGGCCGCCGTCGGGCGTCTACTGACAGTCCCGCACTTGCGGACCCGGCACTACCGATGACCCGTGCGGCACGGCGTGCCGCCGAGCGGCAACGCGAGCACGCTTCCGGCGTGGGCGTCGACGACGCCAGCCACGCCGTCGACGCCGAACGACCCGCCGCAGCTGGGCCCCAGCCCGTGCAAACCGCGTTCGAGCAAACCGCGACCGTCCCCGAGGCCCTGGCTGGAGAAGCACCGGCCGGAGCAGATCTGGCCGGCGACGATCTGGCCACAGTTCAGATTCCAGCCGTTCAGCCCGCCCCTACTGAAGCGACCGCGGAACCAGTCGCCGCAGCAGTCACGGCAGCCATCCCGCTCCAAGCTGCCGAGGTCTCTTCGTTTCCGCACCACCGGCCGCGCCAATACAGTCGCGAACCATACGCGGTACTACACAAGGCCGCGTCAGTCCGCCACATGAGCCAACGCATGGCCATGGTGGCAGGGGCATTGGGCCTGGCCTTGACTGTGGGCACGGTGGGCCACGCTCTCGATCTTCCGTTCTTTGGCAGCGAAAGCAAGGTCACGGACGCCAGTGGCGGCGGCGCCGGTGACGCGACTGCACAAACCACGGCCTCGATCTCCGGCGTGCCCGGCGGTTCCAGCGCCGCATCCGCTGTCGCTGCCTCGGCGGGTGCAACGCCTACTGCGGAGTCATCAGACGTCAGCCAAGCCGCCATTGTTTCGGGCGCGCCGGATACTGGGGCGTCGTCGTCGCCCGCGGCCTCCGGCACTCCCACAGTTTCCCTTGCGCCGCCAGTGTGGGTTCCTTCGGCAGCCCAACCAGCAGCGCCGGGCACGCCAGCCGCACCCGCGCCTGTTCCCGCCCAGCCAGTTCCCGCCCAGCCAGTTGCGAGCGGCGCGGCTTCGGACAACGTTCCGACGACGCCGCCCACCTCGACGCCTACTGCTACCTCAACGCCGCGCCCTACGGCAACACCCACACCTCAGCCCACCGCCACCCAGGCCCCGAGCCCTGCACCACAATCCTCGGGGCAGTCGGCGCTCGGATCCCTTCTCGGCACAGTCAAGAAGGTACTGAAATGAGCCCTCGGCTCCCTACGGCTTTCGGACACACTGGCTGGCATGGCCGGTACTGCCGCGCGAGCCGCACGGCCCTGGTTCGGGGCCGGATTGGCCGCTGGAGCTGCCAACGACTCCAGCGCTCCTAAGAGGCCCAGGGTCACAGGACTAGATCCTCGGCCTGCCGGCCCAGCGCCGTGCCTTCAACGCCGCGTGCAACTCAAGCCGGACCGCACCATTCAAGGGATCCGCGCCAATGAGTTGCCGAATGCGGCCGAGCCTGTTGTAGATGCTGCTTCTGTGAAGGTGAAGCTTGGTGGCGACATCTTGGACCGAACTGTCGTTGTCGTAAAGGAGTTCCAGCACCGGTAGGAGTTCACCGTTGCGGTCGTGATCCTCCAAAGCGCGGAAATGCACACTGCCTGTGTCATCCCAGCCGCCCGGCGCCTGAAGTCGGTCGAAAAGTTGGTAAACGCCTACGGCCCTGACGTCCACGAGCTCGCCCAACGGCGGATCCACAGCGGCAGCTTGCGCAGCCACTTTTGACTGCCGGTACGCAGCGCCAAGTTGCCGGATCACATTGAACGGCTCGCTGATCCCCAAAATGACACGGTCCACGGTTCGTCCGGCGCGCTTGGCAAGCTCCAGCTGGTAGTGCACCAAGACCTGGGCGTGATCGGCCCTGCCGCCGGATTCGCGGAACAAAACCACGGAGTGGGTCTCTGTGCCGGCACTGAAGAGGGCCGGGTTGACCCCGATAGTGGACTGCAGCGCTGCCGAACGGTGCGTCAGGGTCGCGGCGAGGGGGTCGACGTCGGACCTCGCACCGTCCGCGTCGAGGATGGTCACCAGTTGCCACGGACCCCGGCCTTGGATTTCCTTCCACCCCGCCACGGCTGCGACCGCGTTTGATTCCCCGCTGCAGGCCGCCATGAACTCCTGTTCCCGGCGTCGCCGGAATTCGGACTCTGCGGTGTTGGAATCGAGGAGCAAACCGGCCAGCAGGTCCAGCTCGTCACGTACGGCGGGCAACTGGGCGAGTATCGCCGTCGCACTTTGTTCCTCGGCGTCTTGTTGCACCCAGAGGTAGCCAACCCGGAAGCCTCGCACCAGCAGGGGGACGCAGACGCGGCCCAACATGCCCAGTTCCTCGTTGGCGGGGACGACGACGGGGCGGACCGCCGTCGAGATTCCGTGCGATAGCTGCCACACGCTGACGTCGGAGGGAACCCGTTTACTGAGGAGGAAGTTCACGCGGACGCGATCGGCGTGGGATTGGTTGGAGCTGTAAGCAAGAAGCAGCCCGTCGAGGTCTTCCAAGGACAGTCCCCGGCCCAGTTTGGCCGCTACCTTTTCAACGATCTGCTCCACGTCCTGCTGCATCCCGAAAGCGTACCAACACCAGACGACACCTGACGGCCCAGCGATCGACAAATGTCGAACCACGCACGCCGAAAACCCTGATTTTCCGGGGTTTTCCCGTTACCGCTATCAGGAAACCATGTCGCCTGCCTCACAGCCGGATTTATTCTGGAATCACAGCCCGCAGCAAGGATTCGGCCGAAAAAGGCCGGGAACAATGGAGCCCCCACATGATCATCGGCGTCCCCAAAGAAATCAAAAACAACGAATTCCGCGTAGCCATCACGGCCTCAGGTGTTCACGAGTTCCGCACCCACGGACACACGGTTCTGGTGGAGCGCGGCGCAGGCCTCGGCTCGGGGATCACGGACGAGGAATACTCGATCGCCGGCGCCGAGATCGTCAACGAAGCTGATGACGTCTGGGCCCGCGCTGACATGGTCATGAAGGTCAAGGAACCCATCGCGGCCGAGTACCACCGCTTCCGCAAGGGCTTGATCCTCTTCACCTACCTGCACCTCGCCGCGGAACCGGAACTCACCGCCGAGCTCATCAACTCCGGCGTCACCGCGATCGCCTACGAAACCGTCCAGGACGGCCGGGCGCTTCCGCTGCTCGCTCCCATGTCCGAGGTCGCAGGCCGGCTTTCCGTGGTTGTCGGCGCTTCCTCGCTGATGGCCCCGGCCGGCGGTAAGGGCGTCCTCTTGGGCGGCGTACCGGGCGTCCGCCCGGCAAAGGTCGTGGTCCTGGGCGCAGGTGTGGCCGGAACCAACGCCGCCGCCATGGCCCTGGGCCTCGGTGCTGACGTCACCATCATGGACATCAACATCAACCGGCTGCGCGAACTGGATGCCCTTTACCAGGGCCGCCTGAAGACCGTTGCCTCCAACGCCTACGAGATCGAGAAGTCAGTAGTCGACGCAGACCTCGTCATCGGTTCAGTCCTGATCCCGGGCGCCAAGGCCCCCAAGCTCGTCACCAACCAGCTCGTAGCCCGGATGAAGCCCGGTTCGGTACTGGTGGACATCGCAGTTGACCAGGGCGGCTGCTTCGAGGATTCACACCCCACCACGCACCAGGAACCCACGTACAAGGTCCACAACTCGATCTTCTACTGCGTTGGCAACATGCCCGGCGCCGTCCCGAACACCTCCACGTACGCACTGACCAACGTCACCCTCCGCTACGCGGTGGCTCTGGCCAACCTGGGCGTCCGGGCTGCGTTCGATCGCGATCCTGCCCTCGCTGCCGGCCTCAACATCGCCGGAGGCCACGTGGCCCACCACTCCGTCTCCGAGGCACACAACCTGCCCCTCGTCACCGATTGGCACAGCCTGGTCTCTGCATAAGGACCTTCAACTCCCCGGATTGACACGTAAGGGCAATGTTCCCCAGGAACATTGCCCTTACGTGTTATCTCGCCGGGAGCGTGGGGACACCAAGGACACCGGGCACGGCCGGGCTGGCCGGCACAGGGATGTCGGGTCGTTCCACAGGGGGAAGCTCAACACCTGGCGGGGTGACGGGTGCCGTCACCGGTGGGCTGGGAATGCTGAGATTGCCAGGATCAACGCGGGGTGAAGCCTTGGGGCTCGGGCGTGAAGCGCCTTCTCCGGGCGTGGAACGTGGGTCTGGGTGCGCGGCGCCGGACGGGCCGGGGTTAGCCGGCGCTGTCCCTCGGGCCGGGGCCGCCGGATGCGTCGCTTCGTTGACGGGAAGCGGATCCGGGGTACTGACAGCAGGCTCGCCCTGCCGGGGAGCCTTGCCGGATGCCGGGACCAACTGGGTGACCATGGAGCCGATCGCTTCGCCAACATGTTGGACAACGGCAGGGATGCCGCCCTCCGAGGCAGCTGCGGCCGTGGCTCCGCCGGCCAGGGTTGCCGCGACAGCGAAGCCTGCCAGAGCGGTTCGGCGCTTCCGACGACGCCGGGCCGCGAGTTCGTCCTCGTTGGCGCAGGAAGCCGGGGCTGCCACCGTGGCGAGCACCGACGTCGGCACCTCCGACAATGCGGCAGGACCGTCCGCCGTCGTAAGTTTGCTGGTGACCGCTGCAGGGCCACTGACCATCAACGCGCGGACGGCAGCCGAGGGCGACGGCGGCGTGCTTGCCCAAGAGCGCAGTTCAAGTAATTCGGACCGGATGCCGCCGAGGTCGTCCGAGCACGCGTCGGCATCGGCGAGGAGGCGGTCGATGGCCTGCTCGTCGTTCATCCTGCGCCGTGCGGTTTCTTCACTCATTCTGAGCCGTTCCTTAGTAGTGCGCGCTTCTTCAACGCGCCCAGTGCCCTGCGTTGCAGTTGTTTCACGGCGCCTTGGGACTTACCCATGATCGCCGCAGTTTCTTCCACCGAGAGGTCTGCGACCACCCGCAGAGCAAGGACCTCGCGGTAGTCGTCGGGAAGGCCGTGCAAGAGCTCGGTAACCCCCAAGGAGCCAGCGCCGAAGGCTTGGTCTTCGGCGGACGGGGCCCTCCGGGTGTCCGTCTCGACCTCGTATGGCGCAGGTTCGGGCCTGCGCTCCCGACGACGGTAGTGATCCACCATCCGGGCATGCGCGATCGAAAACAGCAGGGTTTTTGCCCCTTGCAGCCCGCCGTGCAGGGTGTCGAGCCTTGGATACAGCGCGAGGAAAACATCTTGGGTGACCGCTTCGGGATCGTCCACTCCGCGCGCCCGGAGGTAACCGCAGACGGGCCCGGCGAACTCATTGTAGGCAGCAGTGAACAGCAGGGCGGGATCATGGTGGTCCGCCTGCACATATTCATCAACTAAAGGGTCAAGCACCCTAGGCTGCCTCCGTCCGCACAGCGAAGCTTCGCCGCGGCCTATGCCCGGCACCGTCGCTGCGGTCTGTCACGTAGCAGGGCTCCCTGTCCTAGCCAAGGAGCCCTGCCGTTAAACCGTAACCGCTACTTGCTTAGCGGACAGAATCCAGGGCTGCGCCCGGAACGGTCGGTACAGCGGAAGGCACCTGGGTGGGTACGGCCGGAACAGCGGGGGTCGCTGGGACGGCGGGTACAGCCGGCACCGCCGGGGTTGCCGGCACGGCAGGTACAGCGGACTTCACTGTAGTACCGGTAGCGGCGTCACCCTGCACGCTGGCGTCGGCCTTCAGGCCAGCTGCCTTGCCTGCAGTAACGACGGCCTTGCAGTGTGCGTCAACCTTGGTGTCGCCGCCCGCGGCAACAACCAAGGACTGGTAGCCAGGGACCTTGGTGTCGGCCTTCAGGCCGCCGTTCAGGAACGCGGTGCAAAGGCCGAATGACTCGGGGGACGTGGCATCTTTGACGGCGTCAGTCGCCTTCGCATGGACGCCGGCAACGGTGTTACCCGCCTTGGCCGTCGCGGCGTCCGCGGCAGCGGTTGCGCGCGCCTCTGCACTTTCGACGGCGCCTGCCACGCGGGTCTTGGCGTCAGCCCCGGCGTCGGCTGCTTCTGCGGTCTTCGCGTCTACGGCGGACTTGGCAGCAACCGGTGCGGGAGCGCCGACGAGGTTGTGCGCGCCCTGCTGGATCTCAGTGGGAAGAGCACCGTTGAAAGCGGCGACGCCGGTTCCACCGGCAGCTACGGCTCCGACGGCCAGGACGCCCGCGGCGACTTTGCTGGTGGCGATAACAGTGAACAAGGACATGAAACCCTCCGACATACGGTGTGGATTGCCCCGGCAGCGATGGATCCGCTACCGGATGATCAGGTGCGGACGTGGCCCGCACACCCCTTACATCGTTCTTGGGTGCCATGAGGTTACGCGGTGTCGAAAATTCTTTTTCGTCCTGATCTCACGCCAGCCTCCGGGCCTGCTCAATGAGCCGGAGCACCGCAACCGAGTCGGCCGGATCCACGGGTACCGGACGCGCCGAGGTGATGCCGCCGTCGTTGAGCTTCTCGGCGAGTAACCGGTAAAACTCCGGGTACGCCCCGCGCTCCGTGGGTATGGTCCGCTGCTGCCCATCCACCTCGAGCGTGCCATGGTTTTCGGGAGGTTCGACGCCGTAGGCCGGGTGACTCGGCAACCCGCCCTTGCGGACAAACGGCTCCTGCGGGTCGCTGCCGAATTTCACGAACGCACCGCGGCTACCGAGCACCCGGAAGCGCGGTCCGTGCAGGTGGCTGTTGAGGTTGATGGTGACGTGGCTGATGACGCCGGACTCGTGCCGGAGGGTCAGGAAGACGTCGTCATCAGCATTTTCCTGCGCGCGGCGTGCCGCGATTTCCGCGTAGGTAACGGTTGCAGGCCCGAAGAATCGGAGCGCGAGATCCAGCACGTGCGTACCGAGATCGAACAGCACTCCCCCACCGTCCTCGGCTGTGGCACTGGCCTTCCACGCCTTGGCGATCTCCGGCGCCCACCGCTCCATGCCCGCCTCGAACCTGGTCACTTCACCCAGGGTGCCGGCGTCGAGCAGTTTCTGCACCGTGAGGGCGTCGCCGTCCCAACGGCGGTTTTGATAGACGGTGAGGACGCGTCCCAGGCTGGCGGCGAGTCGGATGAGTTCCTCACCGTCGGCGCTGTGGACCACGAACGGCTTATCGACGACAACGTCCAGGCCGGCTTCCAGCGCCGCCTTCGCCAGCCGATGATGGGTTGCGGGCGGTGTGCCAAGGACGATCAGGTCCAGTTCGTCCGCGAGCGCCACGAGGTCCAGTGGGGCGTCCCCGATCTTGGCGTTCGGGTACCGTTTGGCGGCTTGGGCCTGCCTTTCGGGGTCCGACGTTGCGAAGGCCGTGAGCTCATAGGAAGGGTTGCCGGCAATGTAGGGCGCGTGGAAAACGCTGCCCGATAACCCGAAACCTGCGATCGCTGTGCGGATAGGCCTGGAAGTCATGTGCCAAGGCTAGTTCAGGACACTCCACCATGGGGCCCGCGCCACCGGGCGGCTACGACACGGCAAAGGCCGGGAACCCTGCACCACCGTGAGCGGAGCGCGGAGTTCCCGGCCTCCAGAAAGCCGGGTCGGTCAGTTAAGAGCTACTTCTTGGCGCCCTTTTCCCAACCCAGGGTTGTCCAGTCAGGTACGTCCGAGAGGCTCTTGAACAGCGACGGGCCATAGTTGGCCAAGCCCGTGTGCACGAACTGGATCTCCGGGCCGTTCAGGATGGTACCCATGGAGTAGTACTTCGCCATGTGCGCCTTCTCGATGTCCATGGCGGCCTTGTTGCGCTGGGCGTCATCGGCCATGCCGGCGACGCTCTTGATCTGCGCATCAAGCTGGGGATCGCCGAGGCCATTTTCGTTGGTGCTGGAATCGTAGTACTGCTTCACCGCATCCGTGGCGTCGGCACCCACGGTGTAGCCGGAGATAGTGAGGTCAAAGTCGCGGGTACCCAGGACTTTGCCAAAATCGGCGTCGCCGCGCTGATCGATTCCAACGTCCATACCGGCAGCCTGGAGCTGCTTTTGGAGGGTCTGCGACGTTGCTCCGATGGTGGGATCATCACCGAAGTTGGTGATCTTGAAGGAGACCGGCACGCCGTTCTTGGCCATGACGCCCTTGTCGTTCGGTGCGTAGCCTGCGTCCGTCAGGACCTTCTTGGCGGCGTCAGCCCCGGTGTCCTTGACAGGGTAGTTGTCCTGGTAATACGGCGAGAACGGCATCAGCATCATGGAGCCGGAGCTCTGTTCGGACCAGTTCAGGCCGTTGAAGCGTACGTCGCGGATGGCCTTGCGGTCGACGGCGGTGAAGATCGCCTTACGCACGGCCACGTCCGACAATGCAGGGCGCTTGGCATTAAGGTTCAGGCCACCGGCGAACAAGCGCTGCCCGCGGCGGATGTCGGTGTTCTTGGTGCCTTCCAGCTGTTTGTAACGGCCCAAGGTGCGTCCGTCCACAGCGTCGATTTCGCCGTTTTTGAAGGCGGCGATGCTGGCGCTGGGTTCCATCTGGCGCCAGATGACCTTGTCCAGGACAGGCTTCTGGCCCCACCACTTCTCATTCGGAACCATGGTGACCGTCTTGGCAGTCGTGTCGTAGTTCTCTACTTTGAACGGACCAGCCATCCACTCGGGGTGCATGTTGCCCGCAAAGCCCTTGTTGAAGATTTCGGCGGTGTTGATGGCCGGGTGGATCAGGCCGAAGAACAATGAAGTCAGTGGGTAGACCGGCTGGGTGGTGGTGACAATGACTTCCTTGTCATTGGCGCCTGCCTTTACCGAGTCCACGAAGGGGTAGTTTCCGGCGGTGACGATGTCAATGGACTTGTCGTCTCCGCGGAGCATCTTCCAGGTGTTGATGAAGGTCTTGGCATCAATCGGCGTGCCGTCATTCCAGGTCGCTTTGTCGTTGACCTTGATGGTGATGGTCTGCTTGCCGTCCTTGACCTCACTCTTGATGTCCTCACAGAAGTCCTTGTTCGGCACGGCCTTGCCGTCGAAGTCAAGCTTCCAGCAGCCACCAATGCCACCGCTGCTGATCGAAGCCATGTTGACCGGGGTCAACAAGGCGGAGGTGTCAGCACTGTTTCCCACATTGGAATTGATGTTGAAATCCGGCCCGATGCTGCTGACAGGAAGCGTCACCGTGCCGCCCTGTTCCAAGTCCTTGGGGTCCTTGGCGTTGATGCTGATCAGTTTGTTGATGTCACCGCCTGCCTGTTGGGCCTGTTGGGAGGCCGGCCCCGACGGCGTTCCCCCACCGCAGGCGGTCAGCGTCAGCGCAGCTGCGAGCGCCACGCCGCCGATCGTCGTGTACTTCTTCATGGTTTGCCCTTCATTTTTTACGACTGGAAATCTTTGCGAGTTGAGTTCAGGGTGTCATCTCTGCGTCATTTGTCGTCAGGTATGCACCACCAGCATGTCGGCATCTATCTCTCCATCCGGGAAGAAGCAGGCGAATTCTTGTCCGTATGCCTCTTCTGAAGCCAGTGGCGGCTCCAGAGTAAGGCACTTCTCCTGTTTCGCGGCGGGAAGCGCAGCAAACACCGGACAACGAGTCGCAAAGTTACAACCTCGCGGGGCGTCCAGGGGGCTGGGGAGGTCGCCCTGGAGGATGATCCGTTCACGGGTGCGTTCAAGGTTCGGGTCCGGTACCGGGATGGCCGACAACAAAGCCCGGGTGTAAGGGTGCCGCGGGTTGTCGAAGACCTCGTCCACGTCACCGGTCTCCACGATTTTGCCCAAGTACATCACTGCCACCCGGTCAGAAATATGCCGCACTACAGACAGATCGTGGGCAACCATCAGGTAGCTCAGGCCCAGTTCGGCGCGGAGTTGGTCCAGCAGGTTGATGACGCCGGCCTGCACCGAAACGTCCAGCGCGGACACAGGTTCATCCAACACAACGAGCTTGGGGTTGACGGCGAGGGCGCGGGCGATCCCGATTCGTTGGCGCTGTCCGCCCGAGAACTGGTTGGGGAAGCGGTTAACGTGGTCCGGCTGCAGGCCAACCAGGCGCATTAGCTCCATGATCCGTTTCTTGATGGCAGCCTTGGGCATGCCAAGGTTTTCCAAAGGTTCGGCAAGGACTTCGTACACGGTGAAGCGAGGGTCCAGGGCGCCGGTGGGGTCTTGGAAGACCATCTGCATTTCCTTGCGCATAGCCATCTTGGTCTTGGAGTCCGTGGCCACCTTGTTGCTGACACCGCTGATGACCACCTCCCCTTGCTGGTCCGGGTGGAACTCCATGATCTCCAGCAGGGTGGTGGTTTTGCCGCAACCGGACTCGCCAACGATCGAGAGGCACTCCCCTTCGCGGATATCGAAGCTCAGCCCGTCCACGGCTTTTACCGTGCCGATCCGCCGCTTGATCAGGGCACCCTTGAGCAGCGGGAAGTGCTTCTTCACGTCTTTGAGTTCCAGGACTTTTTCGCGCTCGCCGCGGTCCACGCCGTCGAACTTTGATACTGGCTTGGCGGGCGCCCTGAAAATGTGGTGAGCGTCCGTTTCGCCGCCCAGTTCCTCAGCTTTGATGCAGGCGGCCCTATGGCTGGCGGCGGTCTTCGCATCGGTGCCGTTTGTGTTGGGCCTGTTTGCGAGGACACGCACGGACAAGAGCTCCGGCTCGCCGCCCAAGCAAGCGTCGCTGACGAGCGGGCAGCGCCCCGCGAAGGAGCAGCCGGTCACCGGAAGCGCCAAGTTGGGCGGTGCGCCTTCGATGGGAACCAACGACTGTTTGTTGGCGGTATCTACTCGGGGAACCGCTCCGAGCAGGCCCAAGGTATATGGCATCCGAGGGTTGTAGTAGATGTCCTCCACAGTGCCTTTTTCCACAGGCTTACCGGCATACATGACCATGATGTCATCGGCCATGCCCGCGACGACGCCCAGGTCATGCGTGATCATGACGACGGCGGCGCCGGTCTCCTCCTGTGCGGTGTGCAGGACTTCCAGCACCTGAGCCTGAATGGTGACGTCCAGCGCCGTCGTGGGTTCATCTGCGATGAGTATCCGCGGATCGTTGGCGATCGCGATGGCGATCATCACGCGCTGTCGCATGCCGCCGGAAAACTCGTGGGGGAAGGCCTTCAGCCGGTCCTTGGGGCTCGGGATGCCCACCATGCGCAAAAGTTCGACGGCGCGGGCTTCTTTGGCCTGTTTGCTCATGATGGGGTTGTGAACCGTGAGGGCTTCGATGATCTGGTTGCCCACCGTGTAGACCGGGGTCAAGGAGGACAGCGGGTCCTGGAACACCATGGCGATGTCGCTGCCCCGGTGTTTGCACATGGCCTTATCGCTGAGGCCCAGGAGTTCCTTTCCCCTGTACCGGACCGATCCAGTGATGTCCGCCGTCTCCGGAAGCAGCCCCATGATGGCCATGGACGTCACGGACTTCCCGGAACCGGATTCGCCCACGATGCCCAGGGTTTTACCGGGGAGGAGGTCGAAATCGACTCCACGGACTGCGTGGACCACACCGTTTTCCGTGTTGAAGCGCACGTTGAGGTCGCGGACGCTGAGGACGGCATCGCCGGGAGCGTAAAGTCCCACCTCACGGAGCCGCTCTGAAGGTGTTTGGGAGATATTGGTGCTCATTTGGTGGTCTTCTTTACTGTTCGTACTGCGGTCCGCTTGGCCCGGCCGATGGAACTGGAGCTGGGGTCGAACGCGTCACGGAGGCCGTCGTTCATCATGGCAAGCGAGCCGGTCAGCAGGAACATGACCGTCAGCGGAACCCAGAACATCCACGGAAACGAGGACACTTGCCCGGTGGCCTGGCCGATGAGGACGCCGAGGCTGACGTCAGGAAGTTTGATGCCAATACCGATGAAGGAAAACGCCACTTCGGCAAGGACCGCACCGGTGATGCCCCGGGTGAAGTCCAGGACCAGGAGGGAGCCGATGTTGGGAACCAGGTGCCGCCAGACGATGCGCCGGGATGGAACACCCATGTATTTGGCTGCCTTGACGTAGTCACGTTGCATGAGGGACATAGACAGGGAGCGCACCAAACGGGCAGTGCCCATCCAGCTGAAAAAGAGCAGCACAACAATCAGCAACAGCCAACTGGGGAGGTTCTTCAGCCCCCCGCTGCCGCTGGTTGCAACTGCGACCACCAAGATGGCTGGCATCATGATGAGCGCTTCGAGAATGAACAGCATGATCGCGTCCACTTTCCCGCCGAAGAACGCCATGGTGCAGCCGTACACCGCGGAGACCAGGACGGACACGCCGCCCACGATCAAGCCGATGAAGATGGAGATCCTGGTGCCTTCCACTATCAGCGCCAAGAGGTCGATTCCGGCCTGGGAGGTACCGAGGAAGTGGTCCGGGGAAGGACCCATGCCGATGTTGTAGGGATCGATCGTGTCCTTATTCCACGGAGTCAGGAACCCGCCCACCAATGAAAAGAGGAACAAAGCAAGGAAAACGAACAATCCGGCGACGGCGGTTCGGTTACGCATGAACCGCCGGAAGATAATGCGGGACTTGGCGATGACCACGTCCTGGCCATCGGAGACGCGGGATTCGTCGATCTCTGCAATCGGATCAATGATGTTCGTCATTACTGGACCCTCACTCGTGGATCGACCAGCGTTGTGGCGAAGTCCGCCAGGATTGCACCGATGGCAAAGATCACCGAGCCGTAGGCCAGGGTTGCGGTAGCGACATTGACGTCCTGCAACCCGATGGACTGGATGCTCCAAAGACCAATGCCCGGCCATGCGAAGATCGCCTCAGCGAAGAAGCCACCGGTAAAGATCGCGGGGATGGTGAACGCGATGCTCTGCGCCACCGGGATAAAAGACACTCGCAGCGCATGACGACGGATGGCCTGGTTGCGGGTCAGGCCCTTCGCTCGCGCCGTTCGGACGAAGTCTGCGTTGACGTTGTCCAAAAGATACTGGCGCTGGGCGATCTGGTAGCCGGCCCAACCGAAAATCGTCATCGCGAAGGTGGGCACGGCGTAGTGGGCCACGAGGTCAACGAAAGCAGGCCACCCGGGGTCGATTCCCGGCGTCGAAATTCCTGTCACGAAGAAAATCCGCTGGCCGACTGCCTCATTGACGCTGATGGCGCCCAACTGGACCAGGAAGTAGGCGATCGGGGCGGGCAGGATGTGCACCAGATAGCTATAGGAGGTGATGACCCGGTCTTGGAACTTGTATTGCCGTGCCGCGGAGTACACGCCCAGGGCCACGCCGATGATCAGGGTCAGGATGATCGACGCAATGAACAGCCGGGTAGAGACCAGGACGCGGTCTCCGAATTCAGCATTAACTGATGCGCCATTCGGGCTACGGCCCCAGTCCCAGTGGGTCACGATGTTTCCGAGCCAATCCACGTAGCGTTCCCACGCGTTCTTGGCCGGATCCAAGCCGAGCCCCCGGAACGATGCCGCTACCTGCTCAGGGGTTGGCCGCGGAATTTTCTCCTGTTCGAGGACTGCCGGCTTCAGTGAGGACACCGCCAGGAAGTACCCGGCGCTGGTGGTTAGGAAGATCATGACCAGGTAGATTCCTGATCGCTTCATCAAGTACTTCAGCATGTCGGTCGGCTGCCTCGAATCAGGGCAAAATTCAAAAGCTCGTCCTTCCGCGGTACCCGGCTGTGGCCGGCTTCAGTTGCAGGGGCACACGGGTATGTGGGTGTCCCCCGCACCTCTTCAGCGACCACCAGCCTTGATATGGCATGGGTCACATTCAAGAGGAAACTACCACAATAACTGCTTCACGTTTTGCTTCACGGCGGCTTGAACCGCGCCTGCGGCCAGATTGTTATGCAGGGCAGCTCCGGGCTACCGCGGCTTCAGGAGGCGCGTCACGAGTTCGCGCCAGGAATCAGTGATGCGAGTCGGCGAGATTCCGTGGGTCCGCACGGCATTGATAATCCGTTCCGGATCCAACGCAGACATCAGCGACATCGCCATGACCCACGGGTCTGGCGCGCCGGCCTCCCGCAGCAGTAGCTCCACATGCCTGTGCGCAAGAACTGTCGCGGGGACTTCAAAGCGGTGGTGGGCAGAGGTTCCTGCAGCGCGTAACAGTTCCCCGTTCTCCAGGACGAAGTAGACGCGCCCCTCCCCGAAGGCGATGAGCCTCTCCGCAGGCGTAGCGCCCGGGCCCAGTGGCGGCGGCCCAAACATGAAGCCGCGCTGGAAGTCTGCCTCCGAGTCGCTGAGCAACGTCATCATCAGTCCCGCCCGGCTGCCGAAACGACGGAAAACAGTCCCTTTGCCCACCTTGGCCTTGCATGCGAGGGCGTCCATGGTCAAAGCCTCGGCTCCGAATTCCGCTACCAACTCGCGGGCGGCACAAAGAAGCCGCTCACGGTTCCGGGCAGCGTCGCTACGCTCCTGTGGCGCACCCGGGGATGCCTCCGGCTGGAATGGAATCGAGCTCACAAACTCATTCTAGCCCCCGGGAATATTAAGCGGACCATGGTCCGTTTATACTCAGTGAAGGCACCAAAGCCCCCGAACCGTAGGCCTACAGCCCGCCTGTCAGGCCAACAAAAGGAGACATCATGTCCAAGCACACCGTCCTCGCCCTCGTCGGCAGCCTCCGCGCCGAGTCGCACAACAGGAAGCTCGCCGAAGCCATCCAGCTCAACGCCCCCGAGAACGTTGAAGTCCAGATCCACGACTCGTTGGGTAACATCCCCTTCTACAACGAAGACATCGATGTGGAGGGCCAGGTCCCATCCGCGGCTGCCGCTCTTCGTGCCGCAGCCGCCGACGCCGACACGCTCCTCCTGGTCACGCCCGAGCACAACGGCGCCATGCCTGCCTCTCTCAAGAACGCCATCGACTGGCTGTCGCGCCCGTACGGTGCCGGGGCCCTTGCCGGCAAGCCGACCGCCGTCGTCGGTACCGCATTTGGCCAGTTCGGTGGAGTCTGGGCCCAGGACGAGGCCCGCAAGGCAGCCGGGATCGCCGGCGCCAAGGTGCTCGAGGACGTTAAGCTGGCCATCCCGGGTTCCATGATCCGTTTCGCCGAACTGCACCCGAAGGACGACGCTGAGGTTGTCGAGCAGATCAAGGGCATCTTTGAGCCGCTGACTGCAGTTCAGGATGAAGAAGAAGAAGTAGCCGCCTAACCCGGCTCCTGTCGCCGCCCCCTCCCGAGCTTGCCGTTTACACAGGCTCGGGAGGGGGCTTCGCTTTTAAGCCGGCTTCGTCCGGCTGCATCCCTTAAAGGCTGTACTTGGGTCCTTGCTGAAACAGGCCATCCATCTCCGCATGGCTTCGGGTGCCTGCCAGGCCTGCCCAATTGCCATCAGCCAGGATTTCACTGGCCACCTTGGCTACTTTGGCGTAGGCGGCCTTGGCAGTGTTGCCTCCGATACTCACCCGCCGAACACCGGCGTCGTGCAATTCCGCCGGCGACGGCGAGCCGACGCCAGCCAGTGCGTTCAGGGGTGCTGCGATGCGGCTGGAGATCTGGTGCAGGACGTGCAAATCCACCACTCCGGGCACAAAGATGCCGTCCGCGCCGGCAGTGAGGTACGACTCGGCCCGCCGTAACGTCTCCTCGTAGGCCTTATCCGGGAAGCGTCCTGAAAGATAGGTGTCCGTCCGTGCATTCACGAAAAGCGGAACCCCGCGTTCATCAGCAGTTGCACGGATCACGGCGATTCGCCGTGATTGCTCACCGACATCCGTGAGCGGGTCCTCCGCCGAGTCCTCTATGTTGATTCCCACCGCCCCAGCGTCCAGCACGGCGTGAATGGTGGCTCGAAGTTCATCGTCGGTGCGGCCATAACCGGTCTCGATATCGGCAGTGACGGGCAGCCGGGTCGCATGTGCGATGCGGCCCAGGGCTGCCATGGCCAATCCCCACGGCACGTGATCACCATCCCGGTATCCCAAGCTCCACGACACCGCGGAGCTGGATGTAGCAATGGCGGACGCCCCCGCCTCTTGCACGACGCGAGCAGAAGCCGCGTCCCAAACATTCACAAGCACCAAGGGCTGAGGACCAGGATCGTGGAGCTTTCGGAAGTGTTCGGCCTTAGTCACGGATCCCGAGTGCGTTGTCATAGCTACATTCCAGCCGCTCGGCATCGTGTCGTAAAGCTCTTCCGACCCTCCGGGCGATTTTGAGCAACAAGTGTTGCCTCTTTAGCAACATTGAGGAGTATTCTTTCCGTGTGACCCACGAAACATTGGATGCCGGCACCACGCTGCCCGCTGAAGCCATCGACGCCATCGAGCGGGCCGCAACGGCCGCTCACCCGCATGAGGAACTCTTCTCCGCGCGGGCCGCCAACATCAAGCAGTCCGCTGTTCGGGACGTTTTCGACATCTCGATGCAGCCGGGGCTGGTCTCCCTCGCCGGCGGTAACCCCTACCTTCAATCCTTGCCGCTGGAAAAGCTGGGCCAGACAGCAGCCAAGATCATCGCCGAGGAAGGCATGACCGCACTCCAGTACGGCGGAGGGCAGGGCACGGACGAGTTACGGAGCCAGATCTGCACGATCATGGCCGCGGAAGGCATCACGAATGCCAGCCCGGAGAACATCGTCATCACCGCAGGCTCCCAGTCAGCCCAAGACGTAGCCACGAAGGTTTTTTGCAACCCGGGCGACGTCGTCCTGGTAGAGAACCCAACCTACGTTGGTGCGCTCAACACCTTTGAGGCCTACCAGGTGCAGGTTGAACCTGTCGAAATGGACGACGACGGCTTGGTCCCGGAGCTACTGGAGGCCCGGATCTCTGCGTTGCAGGCAGAGGGCAAGACCATCAAGTTCCTCTACACGATTCCCAACTTCAACAATCCCTCAGGGATCACGTTGGCTGAGGAACGCAGGCAGCAGATCGTCGACATATGCCGGAGGTCGAATATCATCGTCCTCGAAGACAACCCCTACGGCCTTCTCCGCTTTGACGGACAACCGCTTGCGCCCATGCGGGCAGCCAACCCGGACGACGTCATCTATCTGGGCTCCTTCTCCAAAATCTTCGCGCCCGGACTCCGCATCGGTTGGGCCCTGGTCCCGGCACACCTGCAACGACGGTTCTATCTGGCCTCCGAGGCAGTCACCCTCTGTCCTCCGCCATTGAACCAAATGCTTGTCTCGGCATATCTCCGCGAGTACGACTGGGAAGGCCAGATCGAGACGTACCGCTCCCTCTACTCGGAGCGTTGCAAGGCCCTGCTGTCAGCATTGGAAACCTACATGCCCGCCGGAGTGACGTGGACCAGGCCCGCAGGCGGATTCTTCGTGTGGGTCACCTTGCCCGAGGGCTTGGATACCTATCCCCTTTTGGGTAAGGCCATCGACGCCGGCGTCGTGTTCATCCCCGGGGCCGCTTTCTCGCCGGCGGATGGAGTATCGAACAAGCTCCGCCTGGCGTTCAGCGCCGTCCCGCCGGATACCATTGCCGAAGGGGTGCGTCGACTGGCCCCCATCCTGGCTGAAGCCATTGAAGCTACCAATGAAGGAGCAGCACAATGACCGGAGTTGTGATCGTCGGAGTAGACGGCAGCGAGACTGCCCTCAGAGCCGCGCATTCTGCCCAGCAGCTAGCCATAGCGCTGGGTGCCAAGCTCCACGTCGTGAGTGCTTTCGACAGCAACAAGACAGAAGTGGTTGAGATCGGAACCGACAAGTGGGTGGTGTCCGACGCCGCCGAAGCTGAGGCCGTGGCCCGCACAGTAGCCGAGCAACTCAAAGACGACAGGCTTGAGGTGACCTATGGTCCGGCCTACGGCAAGCCGGGCGAGGCCCTCGTCAAGGAGGCCGAAATCCTGCACGCCCGACTGATCGTGGTGGGAAACCGGCGCATGCAAGGACTTGGCCGCGTACTGGGAAGCGTGGCCAACACAGTGGCTCACACGGCCCCCTGCGACGTGTACATCGTGAAAACCGACGAAGCCTAAAGCGAGCAGAATCACGGTGCCGGGTGGGGATTCTCACCCGGCATTCGCGTCCCCTTGAGCCGGGCGCCCGAGGCCACCGTTATAAAATTGAGATGCCCCCAAAGGTGCGAGCCGCCTCCATTTTTCGATCTCAGGGGATCCTCAATGCTTACTATGCAGCCGCGCCAACGCGTTGGACACGACATCCTGCTTGCCCGTCACGGCAACAGCATCAGCACCATGCGCTTGGACCGCGCCAATGACCGGGTCATTGCAATGCTCGACGACGGATCCTGGGACAGCGCACCGAACCTGATCTCCCCCAGCATTCAAATGCCGGAGACTATCCGGAGCATCCTTCGCAAAGACTGGCGCTTCCTGTCGGTGGTCTCCGTCGCCGTGCTGACCGTCGCCGCAGTAGCCTTGGGAGTCAGCGTGGAAATGGCCCAGCACATGTCAACAACGGAACTTCAAGCGCTCCTGGTCAACTACCCGGCGTACTAAGCGCCGCACGGGGTGGCCCGTGTTTCGGGTTGCTCGTGTTTCGGGTTGCTCGTCTTCCGAGTTGCTCGTCAAAGCAGGTATTCGCGAAGCAGCCACCACAGTCCGGCTATGATGACACCGCCGGACAGCGAGCCGATAACAACTTGGGCAACGGTGTGCGCCCGCAGAACGAGGCGCGACCAGCCCACAGCGGGCACGAGCAACAGCAACGGCAGCCAGGCAGGCCCGAACATGAGAATGGCTATGACGGTGGTGCCGGCAAGCGCCGAGGCATGCCCGCTCATCTTCCAGAACGCGCTGACAACCGCCAACACGGCGATGCCGCCAATAAGGGCAAGTATCATCACCGACACGCTCAGAGGGGCGTGAAGGACCTGCAGAAGAAGAAGCCCGGCGAGCACTGACACCAGCGTCGTCAACAGCAAAGCGGGCCTTTGCCGTCTGTCACTGACATGGTGGTCCGTGATCCTGCCCAGCCTCACCATCACCAGCACGTAGGCCAGGGGCAACAAGCAAACGAAGACCGCGGCCAAGACTCCGAACCATATTGTTCCGGGAAACCCCGGCTCGATGACAGGACTGATCAGGAGCAGGACCGTCACTACTACAGGCGGTTGGAATACCTCCGTCAGCACGCGGGCAACAGTGCGCCACTTGCCGGAAAGCTGCGCGACCGAGGTTGTACCTTCAGTCAAGCAGCAATGCCGGTTCTTCAAGGATCGCCGCCACATCCGCCATAAACCGGGCGGACAGGTCGCCATCGACCACTCGGTGGTCGAAAGAACCCCCAAGAGTGGTGATCCAGCGTGGGATGACTTCCCCGTCTAGGACCCAAGGCTTTTGCTTGATTGTTCCGAAGGCAACGATTGCTACCTCGCCCGGATTGATGATGGGCGTTCCGGTGTCAATACCGAGCGCACCAATGTTGGTGACGGTTAGAGTACCGCCCTGCATCTCGGCAGGTTGGGTTTTGCCGGCCCGGGCTTTGGTGGCGAGTTCATTAAGTGCCAGCGCCAACTCCTTCAAGGAGAGGTCCTGCGCATCCTTGATGTTGGGCACCATGAGTCCCCGCGGGGTTGCGGCCGCAATCCCGAGATTCATGTAGTGCTTCACGTGGATTTCGGCGGTGCCTTTCCCGTCGGAGTCATCCACCCACGTCGCATTGACGCTGGGGTTGCGCGCGGCGGCCCAGATCACTGCTTTGGCGAGGATGAGGAGGGGGGAAACCTTGATGCCTTCGAAGTCGCGGGAAACCTTCAGCCGCTTAACGAATTCCATGGTGCGGCTCGCATCAACGTCCACGAAGATACTGACGTGGGGAGCTGAGAACGCAGAGTCAACCATGGCGCGGGCCGTCGCCTTGCGTACCCCCTTGACCGGGATGCGTTCGATCCTCTGATCCTGTGGCTTCTTGGATGCGCTCCAGAAACTTTCCGCTTGGTCGAGTTCCGCGTCTCGTTGCGCCTGGTAACTGACCAAGTCCTCGCGCGTCACTTCACCACGATGTCCTGTGGGGACCACGTCCGCGAGGTCAATCCCGAGGTCGCGGGCAAACTTGCGCACCGGCGGCTTTGCCAGGACCTTGTTCACGAGGCCTGTAAGGGCCACACCCACACTGTTCCCACGGGTTGCGGGCGACTCTTGGGCTACCGACGTGACCCGCTTCGGGGCCGGCACCTCGGCTGCATTGGCTTGCAACACAGAGGTCACGTCCTGCACTGTACCTTCAGCGTCCTCGGCGACCGGAGCCGCGACGACCACGCTTTCGAGTGGCCGTTTGCGCGCACGGCGCTTGACGGCATCGGCCTTCGGACCGGATCCAACCAAGGGACTGGTGGCGGGCTGCTCAGTGTCCTCCGCGGAGAGCTTTCCGTAGACGGGTGTGAATACTTCGTCCACCTCTGGCGACACGGGGGGAGCTTGGGGGGTGGCGGGTGCTGGATCACCCTCCTGCCCCTCGGAAACGGCAATGATGGCAGTGCCGACCTCCACCGTGATGCCCTCCTCCACCAGCAGTTCGGTGACCGTACCGGCAAATGGCGAGGGCAACTCTACGAGCGACTTTGCAGTCTCAATCTCGCAAAGTACATCGTTTATGGCCACGGTGTCCCCCGGCTTGACTTTCCACGCCACTACCTCGGCCTCTGTCAAGCCTTCGCCGACGTCCGGCAAGTTGAATTTCTTTACAGTCACTGGGTCCTCGATTGTCGTTTGCCAGGCACGAAGCAGGGCGAATCAGAGCGGGCTAGTAGGCCAGGGATCGATCGAGCGCTTCGAGGATCTTGTCGATATCCGGCAAGTAATCCTCTTCAACTTTGGCAACAGGGTAAGGCATGTGGAAACCGCCGACCCTTATCACGGGGGCCTCAAGGTGGAGGAACGCCCGTTCGCTGATTCGCGCCGCGATCTCGCCGCCAATGCCACCAAAGGTAGGAGCCTCATGGGCAACGATGAGACGGCCGGTCTTCTTTACCGAGGCTTCCACGGTGTCGAAATCCACCGGCGAAATGGAGCGGAGGTCGATAACTTCAACGCTTCGACCATCCTCCTCAGCTGCATTTGCCGCTGCCAGTGCGACAGGCACCAACGGCCCGTAAGCCACGATGGTCGCATCGGTTCCCGCACGGACCACGTGAGCCTTGAAAGGATCCTCCGACAAACCGGGATTCTCAACGTCGACTTCACCTTTGAGCCAATAACGGCGCTTAGGCTCGAAAAAGATCACCGGATCCTGGCACTCTATTGCCTTCTGGATCATCCAATAGGCGTCGTGCGGGTTCGAGGGTGAAATGATGCGCAACCCTGCCGTGTGTGCGAACAGCGCCTCGGGGGACTCGGAGTGGTGTTCAATGGATCCGATGCCGCCACCGTAAGGGATGCGAATGACCACCGGAACGCTCAGCTTCCCCAGGCTCCGCGAGTGGATCTTGGCCAACTGCGTTGTGATCTGGTTGAAGGCAGGATAAACAAAGCCGTCGAACTGGATCTCGCACACGGGCGAATACCCCCGCAACGCCAAGCCGATCGCGGTACCTATGATCCCCGATTCAGCCAATGGCGTGTCCAGAACGCGATCATCGCCGAATTCCTTGATCAGGCCATCCGTGACGCGGTAGACGCCGCCGAGGTGCCCGATGTCCTCGCCCATCAACAACGACTTGGGATACGCGGTCAGTGATGCTCGCAGGCCCTCGTTAATGGCCTTGGCAATGGTCATGGTCGCCATTAGTTGGTTGCCTCCTGGTCACTTTCGAACCCTGCCGAGTATTGCTCAAACCAAGCCAATTCCTCAGCAATCAACGGATGCTTTTCGGCGTAGACGCTGGCGAAGGCTTCCCGAATGTCAGGGACTTCAATGCCATGAGTGGTGCTCCGGACGTATTTGGCCAGTTCATCGCCGTCGGCCGCGACCTGGTCGAAGAAGGCTTCATCGGCCAAGCCTTCCGCCCGCAAGTACTTCTCCAGCCGATCCAAGGGATCCTTTTCGCGCCAGGCAGCTTCTTCCGCAGATTCCCGGTACTTAGTGGGATCGTCGGCAGTGGTGTGGGCACCGACGCGGTAGGTGTAGGCCTCAATCAGAACCGGCCCTCGGCCCTCCCTGGCATGTTCGAGAGCCCACTCCGTGACGGCGTGAACTGCGATGACATCATTGCCATCTACGCGAATCCCTGGGAAACCGTAGCCCTTCGCCCGATTGGCCAGAGGGACCTTGGTCTGGACTTCCGTGGGGACCGAAATGGCCCAATGGTTGTTTTGGCAGAAGAAGACCACGGGCGCATCGTACGAAGCGGCAAAGACCATGGACTCGTGGACGTCGCCTTCGGAGCTGGCGCCATCGCCGAAGTAAGCGATGACGGCGGCCTTCGGATCAGCGGAGTCCGCAGCAGCAAGTTTCTGGTCCCGCTGGATGCCCATGGCGTAACCGACCGCGTGCAGAGTCTGCGCGGCAAGCACCAGGGTGTAGAGGTGGAAGTTGTTCTCGCGCGGGTCCCAGCCACCGTTGGAAACTCCACGGAATTGCTTGAGCAATTCGGCCAGGTCCACGTTGCGGACCAGGGCAACGCCATGTTCCCGGTACGTGGGGAAGATGTAATCCTGTGGTTCGCTGGCGTGTCCGGAACCGATCTGCGCGGCTTCCTGGCCAGTCAGCGGCACCCAGAGAGCCAACTCTCCTTGGCGCTGCAACGCCGTGGCTTCCTGGTCGAAGCGACGGATTCGGGCCATGTCGGTATAGAAGACCTTCAGTTTTTCCGGATCGATGCGCTTGGCGTAATCCGAGAACACGGGATCAGTTCCGAGTTTTCCGTCGGGCCCGAGCAACTGAACCATGTCCACCGGTTCGGCCGGCGCGGCCGCTGCCGCGGTGGTCGCCGCGAGAGTTTCTTCCGTACCGTGGGGTAGTTGTCCCTGGCCCATACCCGTCTCCTTGCTTCCACGGCGGCGCCGCGGCGATGTCTTTCGCTGGGATATATGCCAATTCTGGAATGCATTCCGGAACTGGCATATATTTTGGCTTTCGTCCTTACTTTATCGGGAGTAAGGAATCTTGGTGCACATGTTAACCGCTAGGAACGCTGCGGCGGGTTTGTATAACCTGCACAGAGTTCCAGAAAGCGGGTGTTGGCCTCGACCTCCCCGATGGTGACGCGGACGCCTTCATCACCGAAGGCACGCACTGACAGGGCTTTCTCGGCTGCGAGTGCCGAGAATTCACCGCTGTGCTTACCCAAATTGAGCCAGACAAAGTTGCCTTGGGGCTCCGGAATGAACCAGCCGAGCTCCCGCAGGCCAGCGGTGACCCTGTCCCGCTCGTCCACCAGGCTTTGTACCCTCTCCACAACCTGGTCGTAGTTCTCGATGGAAGCCACCGCTGCCCGCTCCGCGATTTGCGATACTGCGAAGGGTGTGGCGGTGACACGGAGGTGCTGGGTAATCAAGGGGCCGGAAACGCTGTACCCAACCCGCAGACCTGCAAGGCCATGAGCCTTGGAGAAAGTCCTCAGCACCACCACGTTGGGATACTTCCGATAGAGCTGGATCCCGTCGACGGCCCGTTCATCCCGCACAAATTCCTGATAGGCCTCGTCGATGACCACCACGACGCCGGGCGGAACCGATTGGATGAATCGCTCAGTTTCTTCTGCGGTGAGGATGGGACCCGTCGGGTTATTCGGTGTGCAGAGCAGAATGACTTTGGTACGAACGGTCACCGCAGCGGCCATGGTTTCCAGGTCATGGCGACCGTCCGGGAGAAGCGGGATCCGGACGCTTCCCGCACCCGCCAACCCGACACAAATCGGGTATGCCTCGAAAGAACGCCAAGCGTAGATAACCTCGTCCTGTTTCCCGTCGTCGTTCTGTCCGGCGAAAGTGGCGAGGATCTGGTTCAATGCCCCCAAGCTGCCGGCGCCAGTGACGACGTCGCCGGCCGGGATATCGAGGAAATCGGCCAAGGCATTTCGCAGCTTGGTGGCCAAGGGGTCAGGGTAGCGGTTAATGTCGGTCTGGTCCGCGATCGCCTGCAGCACTGCAGGAACCGGGGGTAAGGGATTCTCGTTTGACGACAATTTGTAGCTAGTGAGGCCCTCAATCGCAGCGGGAGGTTTGCCGGCTGCGTACTTGGGGAGCCTGTCCACGACCGGGCGAGGGAGTACGCCCTCCGGTGCGTTGTCAGTAGTAGTCATGGATTCAAGCCTACTTGCCGATCCGTGGCTGTTGTTGGGCTGATCGGCCGGCCTGTGTGGAACCATGGGTCTATGGGTTCATTCATCATCCGCGTCCTCATCAACGGGCTTGCCCTGTGGGTTGCCACATGGCTGCTGGACGGTATGGATATCTCAACGAGTGCCACAGAGCGGGCGGCAGCAAATGCCGGGCTCGTGCAAGGAGCGGACACCGTGGGCATAGTCCTTGCGTACCTCTTCATCGGCCTCATCTTCGGCGTGGTCAATGCGTTCGTTCGCCCGTTGGTCAGGGTACTTTCGCTTCCCGTGACCATCCTGACGCTGGGACTGTTCACCATCATTATCAATGCGGCCATGCTGTACCTGACTGCGTGGCTAAGTAGTTTCACGCCGGTCCACCTCACCATCGATTCCTTTTTCTGGACGGCTGTCTTGGCTGCAATCATCATCAGCATTATTTCCATGGTTGCCGGCTTAATCCCCGGCGCCCGTCGACGCTGAGTATCCAACACTTATCGTGCCCCTGCCACTGATCGGGTCTCGGGCAGATCCTTGGGAGGCAGGATGTCCTTCCGTTGCGGCATCGGCTGCCGCTTGAGTTTGAAGTGAGTTACTTTTACCGCACCTCCACCCCCCACAGCCCCCGCGAAGGCAGCACTTGAGGCTAACAATGAGGGGTCGTGGCTCGCGCTGACCAGCTCCGCCCCGGCCGCGTAGTTCTCTTGGTCGTGCCCGGGGCCCAGCCCAGGATCTTGTCCCTTTGGGGTTGCGACGGGGTTTGTCAGCGTGACGGTAACTCTGTCCTTGGTGTCTGGATTATCGGCCCCATCTGTTCCTGGTACCCAGTCCTGGATGTGTTCCAAATGCAGCGCACTGATGCCCGGTTCCGACGTGATACCGCCGACCGGCGATCCCGCGGTCAGTACAAACTTGAGGTTGAACTCGCTAAGGAACGCCTTGTCTTGAGCCAAATTCATGGCGTGGATTCCCCCTTGGCTGTGGCCGACAGCGACCACTGGGTCCCCGGCCGCTGCGCCGGCTGCCTTTAGTGCCTGACCGATTGCCGGTATGACTTCTTGGGAGCCATACCCGAGCGCCTCACCGACACCGGCAGCGTCGAAAGGATTGGATGAGGAGGGTTCCAGTTGGGTTCCCGGGATGAGGACCATCCACGAAGCAGATCCCCTGTTTCCGAGCTGAATGACCTCGATTTCGCCGTCGTTGAGGGCGTGCAGCTTTTCAAGCCGACGCAGGCTACCAGCCATTGTTGGCCGGAATTCCTCCACGGACTCGTCCATCTTCTCGATCGTGACGGGTCGCGGCTGCATCCCCTCCAAGAGTGGCGACTTCAGCAGCTCATGCAATACGTCGCCCACCCGGTACCCGGTGGCAATGAGTCTGTTATAGGTTTCTTGGGTCACATCCCGACCGGCAGCCAAAACCCCCGGCGCCCCGGACCATCTGATCTGATCGGGACGCAGTACGTGTGGCAGCGCGTTCCGGGCTTCAACATCCTCGTAAGCGCGGCGGCTCGACCGAACCTGCGCGCTGATGCCGACAAGTTGTTCGCGCACCTTGCCGACGTCACTGCGAGCTTCTCCCACAGCGTTGACTGCCGGGTAGCCGGACACCACGGCGTTCTGGGCGAACATCTCCAGCTCATCGTGAACCTTGCGGGCCTCCGCTTCGATCTCCAGGAGTTGTTGGGCAACCTCGTCCAACTGGTCTGCACCGCGGGAAAGCTCCTCCAGTTGAAAAGAGATGCCACCCACCCCGCCCCTGATGGAAAGGCTGCCATCCCCGACCGGCGGCAAGGGCTGGAGAGCGGATCCGTCACCGAAAGAAACCGCATCGGCCATCAGGGACCGGTCCCGCCGGAGACGGAAACACTTCTGGAATAACGGAGCACCATGGCTACCGCGTGCTCCATGGTCCCCCTTGCACGCATCAGGGCTGCGGCCTGCAGGGCAACCGTTGTTCGATAAGCCTGCCCGGCCGGTGATTGCCAGTCTTCCATCTGCGCTCTCCGCAGCGACGCCAACGCGGTATCGGCGAGGTCCACACATGCCTTGATGCGCCAGGCGAGCCTTTGCACGTCATGGCTACGTGAGGCACACTCCAGGGGGTTGAAGGTGGGCGGAGTGGCCGCAGGGATTAAGCCGACGCTCATGTCCTTTGCTCCATCTGGTTTGTTACGCGGTTCTGTGGCTATGAGATTACGGAGCCCTGGGAGCGCAAGGAACTGCTGACCTCCCCTATGTGGAAAACGCAAATGACTGTCCACAGAGCGCCTGTCACCAACGCCCGGGACAGCCGTAGAGCATGAAAGAATAGGCACCATGGCTGAATCCCCTCGCGTGTCCCTCGCTTCCGAACCTCTCGCCCTTGGCGCCCTCGACGGCCGCTATCGCGCCGCCGTCGCGCCGCTCGTTGACTACTTGTCCGAGGCGGCCCTGAACCGCGACCGTGTTCATGTGGAAGTCGAGTGGCTGATTCACCTCACCAGCCAGTCGGTGTTGCCGGGCGCCGGTCCCCTCACGGACCAGCAGGTCTCTCAGTTGCGGTCCATCGTGACGGAGTTCAATGCGGAGTCGGTCAATGAACTGGCGGAAATCGAAGCGGTCACTGTTCACGACGTCAAGGCCGTGGAGTACTACATCGGGCGTCGCCTGGCCGCCATCGGCATCGAGAACCTGACCGCCATGGTCCACTTCGGCTGCACGTCTGAGGACATCAATAACCTCTCCTACGCTGTGGGCATCAAAGGTGCCGTGGAGGACGTTTGGCTCCCCAACGCAAAAGCCCTGGTCCAGCAGATCGAGGCCATGGCAGAGGCCAACCGCTCCGTGCCGATGCTTTCCCGCACGCACGGGCAGCCCGCGACTCCTACTACGCTCGGCAAGGAACTTGCGGTGATTGCCCACCGCCTGAATCGGCAACTCACCCGCATTGCCAAGACCGAATACCTTGGCAAAATCAATGGCGCAACCGGCACCTATGCCGCGCATGTAGCGTCTGTCCCCAGCGCTGACTGGGAGGCCGTTGCCAAGACGTTCGTGGAAGGGCTCGGCCTGGCGTGGAACCCGCTCACCACGCAGATCGAAAGCCATGACTGGCAGGCCGAGCTTTACGCTGACATCGCGCGTTTCAACCGCATCCTGCACAATGTCTGCACCGACATCTGGAGCTATATTTCCATCGGTTACTTCCGGCAGATCCCGGTTGCCGGTGCCACGGGTTCTTCCACCATGCCGCACAAGGTCAACCCGATCCGATTCGAGAACGCCGAAGCCAACCTGGAAATCTCCAACGGCCTTCTCGATACACTGGCCGCTACGCTGGTTACCTCGCGTTGGCAGCGCGACCTCACGGATTCCTCCTCCCAGCGCAACATCGGCGTTGCTTTCGGTCACTCCCTGCTCGCCATCTCAAATGTTGCCAAGGGCCTCAAGGCACTTGATGTGGCCGAAGAAGTCCTCGCAGCCGACCTCAACACCAACTGGGAAGTGCTTGGCGAGGCGATCCAGATGGTGATGCGCGCCGAGGCAATTGCCGGTGTCGAGGGCATGGAAAACCCGTACGAGCGGTTGAAGGACCTTACGCGCGGGCAGCGCGTGGACGGTGCCCGAATGCAGGAATTCGTGCAGGGCCTGGGTCTTTCCAAGGACGCTGAAGCTCGGCTCTTGGAACTTACCCCGAGTAAGTACACAGGCATCGCCGACAAGCTGGTGGACCACCTGCGGTAGAACCATCGCCTGCGGCGGTGCCATCACAGGTGGCGAACGCACGTCGACGGCGGGACGGGGCTGTGTGCCCCGGTCCGCCGTCGCCTCTTAACGGCACCATCGCTTTACCGCGCCATACCCTTCGGGTGGCGGCGCGCAATTCTCCGGACGCTTACGAGCAGGAAACACAGTGGTAACTCGCCCTACCTAGGCTTGAGTCGCATAGGAACCTCACCACGCGGCGAAAAGAGGCATACGTGCAGACCAATCCACGGCTCAATATCCGGCAGGTCACATGGGCAAACCCGGTGGGTGCAGACCTCAGAGCCGCACAACAGGCCGAATTGGATCCCCGCTTTGGAACCACAGACCACGAGCCAGGTCCGGCCCCATCGGAGGCTGACACGGCCGTTTTCGTGGTGGCCTATGAGAGGTGCTCGGGACAACCCTTGGGCTGCGGAGGCTTGAGGATGCTCGACGAAAACACGGCAGAGGTCAAAAGGCTATACGTGGTTCCTTATGCCCGCGGGTCCGGGGTGGCCAGCTCAATACTCGCCGCCTTGGAAGCCCAAGCCCACTCGCATGGCTTCGGCGTGATCGCAGCGGAGGCGGGGTCTGCCCAGTCGGATGGCCGCAGCTTTTACGAGAGCGCAGGGTTTGCCCCAGTGCCAAACTTCGAGCCATACATCGGCGTGACGGATTCGCACTGCTATTCGAAGCACATCGATTCACATAGTGCCTCGCACACAGCCATGGCCTAACCGGGCGCGCTTTGAGACGGCAACATCAAGCACACCTCGGCGCAGTTCGATAATCTCAAATCATGGAAAAAGCAGATATCACCTTCCGCACGCGTAAATGGGTGCGGCCCGAGGACCTGAACGCCAACGGCACGCTCTTCGGCGGTAGCCTGCTGAAATGGATTGATGAAGAGGCCGCGATCTACGCCATCCTCCAGCTTGGCAATGGCCGGGCTGTCACCAAGTACATCTCAGAGATCAACTTTGTGAGTTCAGCGGTGCAGGGCGACCTGATCGAGATGGGCCTGACGGCTAAGCGGTTTGGCCGCACGTCACTGACCATGCGTGCCGAGGTCCGCAACATGATCACCCGGCAATCCATCCTGACCATTGAGGAGATCGTCTTCGTGAACCTGGGAAGTGACGGACGCCCGGAGCCGCATGGTTACACGGAGATCACCTATGACCGTGACCGCATCCCCACGCACCACCTCACCAAGCCGCTCGACGAGGATTAAACGGCACGCGTACCCAGCCCAATTAACTGGCAGGAGGGGCTACTCCCCTCGGGAGCAACCCCTCCTGAAAGTCAGTTGGGTGCTGGCGTCAAACGCCCTGGCTGACCTTGTGGGTGGAAGAACGACGGCGATCGAAGACCGTTGCGCCTACCTCTTGTTCGGCTTGGTTGTCGATTCCCAAATCGATTCCCTTGCGCTCGCGGGTCAACAGAACAGCTCCCGCGGAGATCAACGCGACGATCAGCAAGTAGGCGGAGACGCTCATCGTTGTGCCTGTCGCCTGGACAAGGGCCGTGGCAATGGTCGGCGCGAAAGCTCCGCCGATGATGGAGCCCAGGGCGTAGGAGATAGCTACTCCCGAGAAACGGATCGAGGCCGGGAAGAGCTCGCTGTAAAGAGCGGCCTGCGGCCCATAGGTGAGTCCAAGGCCCACACTGAAGAGTGCCAACGCGGCCGCCATGGCCCAGATGTTGCCGGTGTTGATCAGCCAGAACAACGGGAAGAAGGTGACGATCAAGCAGGCATAGCCAATGATGTACGTCTTCTTGCGCCCGATGCTGTCGGCAAGGTAACCCGCGATGAGCGTGAAAACGAACCACAGGGCGGCAGAGGCGGTGATGGCCAGCAAAACCTGGGTGCGGTCCATGGCCAGGCCCTTGGGTGCCGTGGCATAACTCAGGATGTAGCCGCCAGTTGTCATGTACCCGGCGGCGTTGTTTCCTGCGAAGATCAGAGCAGCGAGTATCACGAGCAGCCAGTGCTTCTTGAACAGCTCAACGATGGGAACCCTGGTCTGCTGCTTCCGGGCAGCGATCTCGGAGAAAACGGGGCTTTCGTCCACCCCCCTGCGGACAACGAACCCGACGATGATCAACACGAAGCTGAGCAGGAACGGGACGCGCCAGCCCCATTGTTCGAAAGCGGCACCCGGCGCAATCACTCCCGACATCAGGGTAAGGACACCGGACGCCAGGAGCATGCCAAGCGGTACTCCCAGTTGCGGGAAGGATCCGAAGAGTCCCCGTTTGTTGGTGGGCGCGTGCTCTACTGCCATCAGGACGGCCCCGCCCCATTCGCCACCGGCTGAGATACCCTGCAGGATTCGAAGGAGCAGCAGCAGGATCGGTGCGGCCAACCCTGCCGTTTGGTATGTGGGCAAGACACCGATCAAGGTGGTGGCTGCGCCCATCAGGACCAGTGTCAGGACCAGCATGGCGCGCCGACCTAATTTGTCCCCGAAGTGCCCTGCCAGGAAAGCACCCAGCGGCCTGAACAGGAAACTCAGACCAACTGATGCAAAGGAAATCAGCAGCGCAATATCGGCGCCTGCGGGTTCGAAAAAGAGTTTGGCGAAGATGAGGCCGGCAGCATTGGCATAGATGAAGAAGTCGTACCACTCCACCGTGGTGCCGACAATCGTGGCAAAGGCTACTCGGCGGTTGCTCCGCGCCGAATGACTGTGTGCTGCTCCGCCTTGGGCAGAGGTTGATGCGCTCATGAGGGAACTCATTTCCCGCGGGCACAGCGTTGTGACCGCGATAGGAGGGGTGGGACCAGGCGTCAGTAGCTCTCGCGCTTCGTCGCCTCGGACACGGGAATGAAGGTGGAAGCAAAACTCTCCGACGCCCTGGCCAGCACCGAAACGTCGGCGCCGACGAGCACGAAGGAGGCACCGGCGTCGAGGTAGGCGCGGGCTGTGGCCTGGTTGAAGGCGTTAACGCCGGCAGGCTTGCCGGCCGCTTTAGCGGCTTCAAGGCAGTGCTCGACGACGGCCCTCACCAAAGGATTTTCCTGCTGTCCCAGCAAGCCCATGGAGGCCGCGAGGTCCGACGGGCCAAGGAAGATGCCGTCCACGCCGTCTACGCCCAGGATCTCTTCCACGGCTGAGGCTGAAGCTTCGGATTCGATTTGGACGGTGAGGCTGATGGTGTCAGAGGCCGTGCCAAGGTACTCCGGCACACGGTTCCATCGTGAGGACCGAGCCAGCGCGGATCCGACGCCCCGAACCCCGTGGGGCGGGTAGCGAATGGCCGCGACCGCTGAGGCGGCCTCGAACGCCGAATTCACCATGGGGACCATGAGGTTTTGCACGCCAAGATCGAGGTACTGCTTGATGACCACGGCATCGTTGACCGGCGGACGGACCATGGCCTGCACGGGATAACCGCTGACGGCGTAAAGCTGCGCGAGGATCGATTCAAGGCCATTGGGACTGTGCTCAGCATCGATCAGCACCCAATCCAATCCGGAGCCGGCGCAAATTTCGGCCACCAAGGGGCTGCCGGAACAAACCCACATGCCAGCGAGTGGACGGCCCGCTTCACTCAGGGCCGAGTAGAACGTGGGGTTCAGTCGAAGTTGCATGTCACCACTCCCAACGGTCCGTAGTCCGCGTGCACGGTATCACCTTTGTACACCCACATCGGCCGGGTAAACGAGCCCGCCAGGATGATATCTCCGGCCTTCATGCAGTCTCCGTGCGCGGCGATCTTGTTTGCCAGCCAGTGGACGCCGTTCGCCGGGTGGTCCAGGACGCCGGCGGCCACGCCGGTCTCCTCCACGGTCTGGTTTTTGTACAGGATCGCCGATACCCATCGGAGGTCCACGGCGTCAGGTTTCACGGGCCTGCCACCGATCACCATGGCACCCATCGCGGCGTTGTCCGAGATGGTGTCCACGATGGTCCGGCCCTCCATTTCGATCCTGGAGTCCAGGATTTCAAGGGCCGGAACCACGTAGTCGGTGGCATTGAGGACGTCGAAGATGGTGCAGCCCGGCCCCCTGAGACCTGACTTCAGCACGAACGCGAGCTCCACTTCAACCCGCGGGTGGGTGTACTTGTCCCAATCCACGGAGCAGCCGGTTTCCAGGACCATGTCATCAAAAATGGCACCGTAGTCCGGTTCGGTGATCCCGGTTGCAGCCTGCATGGCCTTGGACGTGAGGCCGATCTTTCGCCCCACCAACGTGCGTCCCGCTTCCTCGTTCCGCCGCATCCACAACTGCTGCACGGCGTACGAGTCCTCAACCGTCATGTCGGGGTAACGGGCCGTCAACCGGGAAATCGGCTGACGGTTCCGGCCGGCTTCGAGGAGTTCGTCGGCTATCGCTTCGATCGTCTTCGCGTCCAACATGGTTTAGACCTGCGCTCCCAGTTTGAAACCCTCCGCGGTCTCGCCTCCGGCGGGGCGGGTGTAGGAGAACCCATCAGCGCCGATGGTGACAGCCATTTCCGATTTGTCTTTGCGTTCGATGATGGGCTGCGGGTTGCCGTCAAGGTCCAGGACCAGCGAGGCTTCGGTGTACCAAGAGGGGACGACGGGGTTGCCCCACCAGTCGCGGCGCTGGTTGTCGTGGACGTCCCAGGTGACGGTGGGGTTGTCGGGATCGCCGGTGTAGTAGTCCTGTGTGTAGATCTCGATGCGGTGGCCGTCCGGATCCAGGATGTAGAGGTAGAACGCATTGGACACGCCGTGGCGACCCGGGCCGCGTTCGATCCTGTCGGAGATGCGCAGCGCGCCCATCTTGTCGCAGATCTGGATGATGTTGTGCTTCTCGTGCGTGGCGAACGCAACGTGGTGCATGCGGGGACCGTTGCCGCCGGTCAGGGCGGTGTCGTGCACGGTCTGCTTGCGGTGCATCCACGCGGCGTACGTGACGCCGTCGGAATCCTTGATGTCCTCGGAGACCCGGAAGCCCAAGTCCTCCAGGTACTTGCGGCCGCGCGGGACGTCCGGGGTGACTTGGTTGAAGTGGTCCAGGCGGACAAGTTCCCCTGCGGAGTAGAGGTCGTAACGCTGGGTGAGGCGCTCCACGTGCTCAACGTCGTAGAAGAATTCGTACGGGAAGCCGAGCGGATCTTCCACACGCAGGGAGTCTCCGACGCCCTTGGTGAAGCCTTCCTTGCGGCGCTCCACACGGCAGCCCAGCTCGCGGTAGTAGGCCTCGGCGGCGTCCACCTCGGCCGGGGACTTCACGCGGTAGGCGAAAGCAGCGACGGCGGCCACCGGCCCCTGGCGCAGCACAAGGTTGTGGTGGATGAACTCCTCGAACGAGCGCAAATAGATGGTGTTCTCGTCTTCGTAAGTGACATGCAGACCAAGGACGTCGACGTAGAACTCCCGTGACTTGGCCAAGTCCGTCACCACGATGTCCATGTACGCGCAACGGACGATATCCGGGGCCGGGACCGTGGGAGTTGGGATGGGGTCGGTGAAGGGTTTGCTCATGATGGTCTCGCTTCGTTGAAAGTGGGCAGCCTAGGCGCCGAATTTTGGAGTATGCACAGCGCCGAGCGTGATGTGCACGGCCTGCTGGTCGGTGTAGAAGTCGATCGAGCGGTAGCCGCCCTCGTGGCCCAGGCCGGAGGCTTTGACGCCGCCGAACGGGGTCCGGAGATCACGGACATTGTGGCTGTTGAGCCACACCATTCCGGCTTCGACGTTCTGGGAGAAGTTGTGGGCCCGGGTCAGGTTCTGGGTCCAGATGTAGGCCGCCAGGCCGTACTTGGTGTTGTTCGCCAAGGCGAGGGCTTCGTCGTCGTTCTCGAACGGCGTGATGGCCACGACGGGACCGAAGATTTCCTCCTGGAAGATTCGCGCGTCAGGTGCGACGTCGGCAAACACCGTGGGTGCGATGTAGTTGCCTTCGGGCAGGTGGTCGGGTCGTCCGCCGCCGGCAAGGAGACGGCCTTCGGACTTGCCGATCTCCACGTACGATGCCACTTTCGCGTAGTGCTCCGGGTGGACGAGAGCGCCCACCTGGGTCTTGGGATCGTGGGGGTCTCCCACCACGATGTTCTTGGCGCGGGCGGCGTACTTCTCGCAGAATTCGTCGTAGATGGCGCGCTCCACCAGGATGCGTGAGCCCGCGGTGCAGCGTTCGCCGTTGAGCGAGAACACACCGAAGAGGGCCGAATCGATCGCGGCGTCCAGGTCGGCATCGGCGAACACGACGCACGGGGACTTGCCGCCCAGCTCCATGGACAGGCCCTTGAGGTTCGCGGCAGCGTTGCGGAAGATCGTCTGGCCCGTGGTGGTCTCCCCGGTGAAGGAAATCAGCGGGACGTCCGGGTGCTTCACCAAGGCATCGCCGGCTTCCTCGCCCAGGCCGTTGACCAGGTTGAAGACGCCGTCGGGTAGGCCTGCGTCCTTGAAAATCTGGGCCCAGAGGGACGCGGACAACGGCGTGAACTCGGCCGGCTTCAGCACCACGGTGTTGCCGGTGGCCAAGGCCGGGGCGAGCTTCCAGGACTCCAGCATGAACGGGGTGTTCCACGGCGTGATGAGCCCCGCGACGCCGATCGGCTTGCGGTTCACGTAGTTGATCTGCGAACCGGGGACCTTCATGGCGTCGTCGAACTGTGCCACGATCAAGTCCGCGAAGAAGCGGAAATTCTCGGCGGCACGCAGGGCCTGACCCTTCGCTTGGGTGATCGGCAGGCCGGTGTCGAACGTTTCGAGCTCCGCGAGTCGCGCTTCCTGGGCTTCGACGGCGTCGGCGATTTTGTTCAGCACCCGGGCTCGTTCACGTGGTTTCATCTTCGGCCACGGGCCGTTGACGAACGCTTCCCGTGCGGCGGCGACCGCGAGGTCGATGTCTTCCTTCTGGCCGGCCGCGGCGGTGGCGTAGTTGCCGTTCGACACCGGATCGAGGACATCAAATGTCTTACCAGACACAGAATCAACGAATTCGCCGTTGATGAAGTGCTGGATGTGCGTGGGCAGGTTCTCGGGGATGTAATGCTTGGCGGTGGTCTCTACAGGAGCAGTCATCATTGTCTTTCCTTTTCAGCAACGCAGTGCGTTAGGTGGCTTTGGCGAGGTACGCGTCCAGGGTGGCGGCGCGGTGGTGGCGGGCCGCTTTTTCGATGGTCTCGGCGTCGGCTCCGGACTCAATCAGTTCCAGCAACGCCTCGTGTTCGCGCACGGACTCATGGGCGCGGTTGGGGACGAACCTGAAGGTTGACGAGCGGAGTGACGCGAGCCGGTTCCAGCCACGGTGGACGAGGTCGAGGATGTGCGGGTTGGGGCAGTATTCGAACAAGACGCTGTGGAAGTCTTGGTTCAGCGCAGTGAAACGAACGGGGTCGAAGTGCTTGAGGCACTCACGCATCTCTTCGTTCACTGCACGGGCCCGGGCGATTGCCACGGAGTCGATGAGGGGCGCGGACAGTGCGGTGGCGGCGCCTTCGACGATGCTCAACGTCTGCATCGTGTAGAGGTACTCAGTGGGGTCGATGCCGGACACTGTGGCGCCGACGTTCCGTTCGAACGTCACCAACCCCTCAGCTTCCAAGCGGCGGATCGCTTCGCGCACCGGCACCACGCTGAAACCCAAGTCCTCGGCAATTTTGGCCAGGACCAGCCGGTAACCGGGCGTGTAGGTCCCCTCCACGATCCTGGCCTTGACGGCTTCATAGGCCTGCTGGGACTTACTCCCGACGGCGGCGCTTCCGACGGCGGTTTCAGTCACCTGGGGCTCCTTCCGGGCTGGGGCTTTCCTGCCCCGCGGACCACTCGGCAAAGCGGTCCTGCCATTCCTTGTTCATGGGGTAGAGCCCATCAACACTGTTGCCCTCTTTGACCATTTGGAAGATAAAGGTCTCTTCTTTTTCCTGCTGAATGCAGTCATCCACCAGCTCTTCGGCGATCGCCGGCGGGATCACCAGAATGCCGTCCGAGTCAGCCACGATGATGTCCCCGGGCTGCACGGTGGCGCCGCCGCAGGCAATGGTGATGTCCGTATCCCAAGGGATGTGGCGCCGACCCAACACTGCCGGGTGTGGGTTCGCGAAGTACGTGGGCATCTGCAGGTCAGCCACGGCAGAGTAGTCACGGACACCGCCGTCGGTGATGATGGCAGCAGCACCACGAACCTGGGCGCGGAGGGCGAGGATGTCCCCCACAGTTCCCGTGCCCTTCTCGCCGCGGGCTTCCATGACGAGGATCTCGCCCGCATTGACCGAGTCAATAGCACGCTTTTGGGCATTGAACCCGCCCCCGTGGGCCTTGAACAGGTCCTCGCGGTTGGGGACGTACCGGAGCGTCCGGGCCAAGCCCACCACTTTTCGGTCCGGACGGGTTGCCTGCAGTCCATCGATGCTCACGTTATTCAACCCGCGCTTACGCAACTGGGACGAAAGGGTGGCAGTCGCAACGCTTTCCAGCTTCGCCTTCAACGCAGGGGTCAGCACACTCGTGGCAGGACCAGCAGCAGGCAAACCGGCAGCCTCCCGGGAACCGTATGCTTCTTCGCGCTGCGTGTCATCTGCCTTGGGCTGGGCACCAAAGTCCGCGAACGGCGTCGTACCTTCTGTGACCTTGGTGGTCAGGCGGCCGGTGCTGAAGTCACCGCCTGTGACTTCGACGACGACGACGTCGCCCGGCTTGGCCACGGAGGCACCGGCAGGGGTGCCTGTGAGGATGATGTCGCCCTCCTCGAGGGTGAGCAACTGGGAGAGGTCCGCCACGAGCTGCGCGAACGGGAACAGCAGGTCCTCGGTGGTGTCGTCCTGGACCAGTTCGCCGTTATGCCACGTGCGGATCCGCAGCCCGGCAGGGTCAACGGCATCGGCCGGAATGAGCGCCGGACCCACCGGAGTGAAACCGTCACCGCCCTTCGACCGAACGTTGGAGCCCTTGTCCGCGTAGCGGAGATCGTAAACGCCCAGATCATTGGATGCGGTGACCCATTCGACGTGGCTCCACGCATCATCCAAGCCGACCCGTCGGGCTGACTTGCCGATCACCAGCGCGATCTCACCCTCATAACCGAGCAGCTCACATCCAGCTGGACGCTCAACAATCCCCGGATTGTCTGTGAAACCCAGCGCCAAGGATGTCGGAGGCTTCAGGAAATACGAAGGCTGCGCGGGAGTGCGTCCACGTTGCGCTGCGCGGCTGGGGTAGTTGATGTGGACGGCTATGACTTTGCGCGTCCGGGCCAGCATGGACTGGCTTAAGTCTTGGGTCCGAAACTCCACTGTCACGGCACCTCCTTGGGGCAAGATTTATCGAGTACGAAATCGTATACGATAACTATGTCCGCGAAGGTCTCCGCCGTCAACCCCTTTCTGCAAAGGGACTAGCAAAGGGACTACCAGTCAGGCATGGCGTTTAGGGAGCTGAGTTGCCCTGGTCCGCCCGGCCCGTACCTGCAGCATCCTCCACACCAGGCTCTGACACAACATCGGATGCCACGGTTGGCGTGGCAGGTGCGGCCGGAACTGTTTTCATGGTGGCGATCGAGTCCCCTGCCGACTCGGACCCCTTGGAGCCCGGAAGCATGGCTTCAGCCTTATCGATCAGCTTCTTCCCCGCCTCATACAACGAGTCCAAAATGTCGGGTACCGATTCCTGCACCGCCTCCGCGGCTTGATGCACACCGTCCTGGACGTCCGGGTTCTTTAGGACCTTTTCTGTCCCTCCGCGAACCCGGCCGTAGACCTCCGACCAGGATTTCGAACCCCATACGTAACCGACAGCCACGCCGACGGCGAACATTACTTTCCCTTTCATGGGAACCACTCCTTCCGAGGTGACTATCTTTCGACCCTAGTCTGCCACCCATCCACTGTCACGTGAACATTCATTCATTCTCCCGAGTCCTTTGTAGTCCTTTGTAATTGCAGAATCATCATGGACAAAGAGCGGCTTCCGACTCAGGAAAAGCATCCACCCCGTGCACGAAATCACATATGTCCAGGGCCTTCGATGATGCAGATCCCGCGGGTCAACCACACCGAGCCGCGCCAATCACGCCGCCCCCCTACAGACCTGACAGCGCACCGCTGGCATCGGGATTTCCAAGCCGACGTCGCCCCGAATCCGCGGCATCTAGACGAAGGAAGCACGCTTTTGGCCGTAACGCAAAATAGTCAGGTTACTTGCTACTCGACCGGGGACCCGCTAGCGTTGCTTGTGCAGTGCTACGGACCGACCCCATCGGCAGGAGTGTTTTATTGGCTTTATTTAAGACATTCATCGGGATGGCATAACAGTTCCAATCCCCGCGTTCCATAGGGCCTCCAGGGGCCCCTTTACGGTGCCTCCACATTGGAACAGGCACCCGATGAACTGGACCTCTTGACAATGTTCATGGAAGTTCATGGAATTTACATCAACAAGAAAGTGGGACCAAAAATGGGTTTCTTTGGTTTTCTCCTGCTCGGCCTCTTGGCTGGCGCTATTGCAAAACTTATCCTTCCGGGCCGTCAGGGTGGCGGCTGGCTCATCACCCTTCTGTTGGGCGTCGTCGGCGCCCTCTTGGGTGGCTGGATCGGAGGCGTTCTCTTCCACACCGGCCTCCAGGACTTCTTCTCGCTTACCACTTGGCTCTTGGCTATTGGCGGATCCATCATTGTTCTGCTGATCTATGGCCTCCTCGCAGGACGCCGGACTCACCGTGGCTAAGCACCAGAACCCAGACGCCAACGGCGAGGAACTCGACGGCCAGTACGTCGAGGGTGACTACGGTGATGCGGGAGTATCCCCCGAGACTCTGCGCGACGACGCCGGGGGCGATTACACGGCCGGCGACTACGCCGAGAAGACCGTGCCCTCGGCTGATGCCGAGTTGGACGAACGCAACACCGAAGATACGGCGAAGGACCGCCCCTTCTCATCGGAACCGGATGAGGAAGCGTCCGGTTCCGGGCAGACGCAAAACTAGCCTGTAACGCCAAGAGCCCCGGAAGATGCATTGCGCATCTTCCGGGGCTCTTGCAGTTAAGCGGATGTCGCAGCTAGGTGCGCAGCGTTTTGGCTTTGACCATCAGGAAGAGGCCGTACGCAATAAGCCCCAGGGCCACAGCCCCCAAGAGGTATGGCCCATATGGCTGTTCCCTCAGGGCCTTCAGGCTTCCGTCGAGGCCGGTGGATTGCTCGGGCCGTGCAGTGACCGCTGCGATGACCACCAACAATCCAACGAGCAACAGCGCAATACCTTTGGCAACGTAACCGATCACGCCAACACTGAGTTGGAAATCGCGGTCTTCTTTCTTGGAAGAAAGAGCGAGATCTTTCTTGAACGACCTAGTGAAGCCGCGCACCCCGAAAACTATGCCGGTGATCATGATGCCCACGCCTACAGCAATCAGGATGGCCGTGCCGAACGGCACCTTCATCAGGCTGGCGGTGACGTCAGTAGTAGATTCCCGGCTGTTCTTGTCCTTGCCCACCACGAAGGAGATGAGTGTGGCCGCCAAAGCGGCATATACAACGGCCTGTCCAGCCGCTGAAAGCCTTGTGGATACTTTGTTATCGACTCCCCTCCGGTAACCGAGAATGGCGTTTCCCAGTTGCCATAGAGCCAGTGCCGCGCACGCAGCAAAGCAAGCCCATAAGAGGAATGGTCCTGCCGGCTGACTGGCCATCTGGGATATCGCGCCTGTGACGTCGGCTTCACCACCCCGCCCTACCGCCAACTGGAGGGCGATGACGCCGATCAGGACGTGCAGGATACCGCTCACGGCATACCCTGCGCGGGCTACGCGTTCGAAGGTCCGGGATTTGGAAGCCTCCTCGGCCACGTCAGCGGCCTTCTTCATCTCCTCTTTGATGACAAGCCTCCTTATCTTCTAGTTGCACACCATGGTGCCACCGGAATCCCCCGAGGGCTATGTGCATGGGAAGAAGGCCGAGCAGAAGGTCCTAGAAACCGCACACCGATTGCGGCCAGATGCTTCTTAGGCCAACACCAAACGGGTTGAACTGCTCCCGGACAGCCGACACGGAACGCGTTTGTCCGAGGACGTCCAGTGCGGGGCGCGAGTCATCTTCGGCACAGGCAAGCGGACCGGACTTCACAGACGAGGCAGCGCCGGCGCTCATTGAGGGGGTCGTGATCAGGTCAGGCATTCCCGGTGGTCCTTCCTGGAAGTTCCCATCAGCTGTATTGGCTGATGTTTCAACCATCAGACCGGCCCCTCAAGAACGACGCCGGGTCATCTCAAGATTCGCTCAAGATTGCCAGACTCTGCGAAGCCTGCAACGTCCCGTCGGGCCACGCCACAGCGTCCGCCCGAAGTCTGTTAACGAAACTTCTTGACGCACTACTTGTTTTTTGCAAGTGTGGTTGTGTCCAGTACCGGACCAACCAGACGGAGACCACCATGACTGCAATGTTCGTCAACCTGCCCGTGACAGACCTCGAGCGGGCAAAGTCGTTCTATACGGCGATCGGGTTCAGCATCAATCCGATGTTCACTGACCACAACGCGGCCTGTGTTGTGGTCGAAGAAGACCACAGCTACTTCATGATCCTGGTGCGTGAGTTCTTCCAGACATTCACGGACCGTCCCATCGGGGATCCTACGGCAGCGGTGTCAGTGGCCACCGCGATCTTCCTCGACAGCAAGGAAGACGTGGACACAACGGTGGCCAACGGCCTCGCTGCAGGCGGCTCGGAAGATCGCCCCGCCACGGATCTCGGCTTCATGTACCAACGGCAACTCACTGACCCTGACGGAAATGTGCTCGAGTTCGGCTACATGGAACCGATGGCGGCCGAGCAGGGGCCTGAGGCTTACATGACCCAGCAGGCCTGATACCGCATGGCTGCACGGGACTATGGGCAGTACTGCGCGATCACCCGCGCGTTGGAGCTCGTGGGTGAACGTTGGGCCCTGCTCATAGTCCGCGATCTACTGGTGGGGCCACGCCGATACGGGGAGCTCGCAGGGGGCCTTCCCCGCATTCCGAGCAATATCCTCGCCACCCGGCTCAAAGATTTACAGTCCGCCGGCATCATCCGCCGGATCCCGCACTCCCGGGTTATCGTTTATGAGTTGACGCCGTATGGCCGGGAGCTCGAACCGATCGTGCTTGCGCTGGGCGCCTGGGGTTTCAAAGCCCTGGGTGATCCCCGGGAGGAGCAGATCATCACCCCGGATTCCATGACGATGTCCCTCCGAACGGCGTTCCAGCCCGACGTGGCAGCTAGGTTCCCGGCCACTTCCTATGAGGCCGACGTCGGTTCCGCTGGATTGCTGGTGAGGGTCTCCGGTGGGACCCTCCAAGTGACGCGTCGTGAGGACCCCGGATGGGAAGGAGCGGCCGACCTTGCCTTTGCAGCCGGTCCGGACATTCACCGGATCATCTCCGGGGAGCTAACCCCTGATGAGGCCGTGGCCACAGGCGTGGTCAGGGTGTTGCACGGGCCAGGCGATCTTTTGAATCGCTTCGCCAGCACATTCCACCTCGCCGCTGCCTGATCCGGGATCATCGGATTTCCCGATAGTATCGGCGAGGAATCCTAAAGACGCTTGGGGGAGTTATATATGACGGAAGTGCTGGGCCGGTTGTCCTTTACCGACGATTCGAGCCGTGACCTCGAATTGAGGGAGTACGGACTGGACCCGGCAACGGACTCCACCTTGCTGCCCAACACCGCCGTCATGAGCGCTTTACAGAACCTCGTACGGCTCGCCGCCGAGCTATGTTCGGCCCCCTTCGGCGTCGTTAACATCATTAGCGCGGAGTACCAGCACCAGATCGGGGCGTGGGGCGTGGACCCCGGCGTCTGCTCCCGCGAGGATTCCATGTGCGCCAAGGTGTTCCTGTCCCGCGAGCGGACCATAGTGTCAGACGCGTCAAAGGATCCCCGGTTCGCGGACAATCCCTTTGTGACCGGGGACATTGGGAAGGTGCGCTTCTATGCGTCTGTGCCCCTTCAAACGGAATCGGGTTTCGTTCCCGGGACCTTGTGCGTTTTTTCGAACAAGACCAATGAACTCAGCCCCCAGCAGGTGGGCATGCTGGAAGTACTCGCCAAACAAGTGGTGGAGCTACTCGAACTCCAGCACCGCACGGTCCAGTTGGACAGGACCTACGCCGAGCTCAAAGAGAGCAACGCCAAGCTGGCGGGGTTCGCGGGCCGTGTCAGCCATGATCTCCGCATCCCGCTCACCACCATTCTTGGATATGTGGAATTGGTGGAAGACGACCCCGACATCGGCGGCCACAGCGTGGCGGCCGAGTACCTGAACCGGATCGGTGCCAGCGGACGGCGGATGCTGGGGATGCTGGAAGACGTCCTGAACTACTCCCGGGTTGGGGGCGGAATCCAACCGACCCAGTTGTCCTTACAGGACGTGGCTGTAGACGTCATCCGCGACCTCGGCATTGAGAATGACGGCATCGTTGAAGTCCAGGACCTCAGACTTTCCGCCGATGAAGCCCAACTCCGGGTCCTGCTTCAAAACCTCTTGTCCAACGCCATGAACTACCGGAGTCAAGAGCGGGAGCTCCGCATCCGGATCAGCGGCGTATCCAACTACCAGGGTGCAACCCTCTTCGTAGCCGACAACGGTAAGGGCATAAATCCTGAGGACCGCGCCAAGGTCCTGGAACCTCTGGTGCGGTTGCGACGCGAGGGCGATGGACCCGGTTCCGGTTTAGGCCTGGCCACCTGCAGCAGCATCGCGAAGTCCCACGGCGGGGAGCTTAGCCTCACGGAAACTCCGGGTGGCGGAACCACAGTGGCGATCAGCTTTCCGGCCGGCGCGTAGCCGCCGTTACCGGCGTCGGTAATAGCGCAGCAATAAAATCGCCCGCATAAGGCGCCGGCCTACTTGCCGGGGCCGTTTTTCTGCGATTTGTCTTTTGCCTTCTCAGGTTTGGTTTGCTTCCCGCCGCCGGAATCCTTGGCGTTCCCCGCGGGGTGGTTCGCCGGCTCAACGACTGCAGGCGCGGCAGGCGTCACGGGAGCCGGCGCGGGAAGTTGCACCGCAGCTGGAAGATCAACTACTGCTGCCGGGACACCCTGGGGTGTTGGCACGGCTACCGGGGCGGCCGTCGGCACGGCTTCCACTGGCTGGGTCGAGCCCTGACCAGCGGGCTCCGCCGGTGCCGATGTCTGCGGATCGGCTTGGGACACGTTGACGTCTGCGCGCTGGGCGGGCGGGATATTCGCAGAGGGGACCAGCCCGTGCGCGAACATCAACAACGCCAGTGGAACGGTCACCGCTGCAGCGGCCAAACCGCGAACCGTCTTCGGGCGCCGCCTGCCCAGGCTCACTGCACCGGCGACGGCGGACTGGCGCCTGGTCCGGACCGCCAGCGGCGGCCTGGACGGCATCGGCGGCAGAGGCGCCACGACGGCGGCCGGGCGGCCAGGGCGCGTCCGCTCCACCGCCAATGTCTGTTCGACCTCGTGGGCGCCGGGCCGCTTTAGGGGGTCCATGTCTGTCATCGCCGCGAGCAAGGAACGCAACGATCGCGGCAGCCCCGGGGGAATGTGCGGAGACCGGTGCAGCCTCGCCGTCGCCGTCTCCACCGGCGTGCCAGGGTATTCGGCTTTGCCGGTAAGGGCCTCCAAAATGACCAAACCCAAGGAATAGATGTCGCTCGCTGGAGTCAGGTGGAGTCCTTGGGCTTGTTCGGGGCTCAGGTATTGGGCAGTGCCCACCGTGAATCCGGTGGCTGTCAGGCGGTTGTCGTCCATGACAAGCGCGACGCCGAAATCCGCGAGCTTCACGGATTGGGTATGAACATCCCCGCCCGAGACGAGGATGTTCGCGGGTTTGATGTCACGGTGGATGACCCCGCGGGCGTGGACTTCGGACAAGGCTTCAGCGATCCTAAAACCGATATTCGCGGCTTCCCACACTGGCAGCGGCCCATCGGCGAGCACGGCGCGGAGGTCCCGGCCCTCGGCAAGCTCCATGACGAAATACGCCCGCTCCTCGTCATTACGCGTGTCGACGCCCGTGTCGAAAGCAGCCACGAGTGCGGGGTGGTCGAAGCTCGCAAGAAGGCGCATCTCGGTTTCCTGGCGCGCCCGGAAGGACTCATCCCCCGAGCCTGGCAGGAAGAGCTTGATGGCCACGTCACGGCCCAGAAGCAGGTCTGTAGCCCGGTAAACGGTGGACATGGCGCCACGGCCCAGGATCGGACCAAGTTGATAGCGCCCGTCAAGGACACCGCGATCGAGATCGGGGCCGGGGATGTTCCCGGCCTCTTCATTGTTGCCCACGAATTGTCACGCCCTTCAGGCTCACCTGGATGCTTCGGACAGTTACTTGTCCGCCAATGCCAGGCAATGCCGTCGATCATATTTTTTCAGCGATGGCCGCGTGGCCGCCTGCTTCAGCCCGCACGGCCCGAGCAACCCCCAGCCCAAACAGCGTCATCCAGTTTCGCTGGATAAGTCATCAGGATACTTAGTACTAAGGGGGTAGGGCAATGTCACGGGTCTTTTTGGTACCAAATGGCTGACGCCCCGCCAGTGCTTCGGCGGGGCGTCATCGGCCGTGGTGGCCATATATTCGCTGGGCGACTACTCGGAATCCTTGGCTTGGTCCCGGTCGCGAAGGTTCTTGCCAAGCTCGTCAAGCTTGTCCTTGATGCGGCTCGCGGCTTCAGAAAAGCCCTTTTCCGCACTGCTCAGTGGATCCAGTTGAAGGTAGACCTCCTGGGAGATAGGCAGATCATATTCGTCCTTCAGGTGCGTGCCGCCGCCGACTCCGGCAAGGGACAAGTAGACCTGCGCCTCCGTGCGGGCAATCCCGGCGATGGTACCGAAAACCACCGTGAAGTCGTTGGCTTGAAAACTCACCGACTGGCCCACGTGACGCCGGTCCAACTCTCCGGCAGGAACTGCCTTTTCGGATGGACTTCCGTTGTAGCTCATGTACTTCCCCTAAGCGTCGAGAACAGTTACATCAGCAGTCTATAAGGAGACTTACAAAGTGCACCCCCAGCGATGGCAGTGCAGAATGGAAGGCATGACCCTCACCACCTTCGCCCTCGTCCGCCATGGCCAGACCGACTGGAACGCCGAGCGCCGGCTGCAGGGTGCCACGGATATCCCGCTCAACGACGTCGGCCGTGGCCAGGCCCGTGATGCCGCAAGTGCCTTGAAAGGCCACGCCTGGGATGTGGTGGTTTCCTCCCCGCTGGACCGCGCCGCGGAGACAGCGCGGATCATCGCGGGCGAACTGGGGCTCACAGTGGCCAAACACATTCCCGAACTTATTGAACGCAGCTTCGGCCGCGCCGAAGGGTTGCAGGCCGGTCCCGAGTTGGAAGCCCTCCGAATTGCCGACGGCTTCCAAGGGGGCGAAAGCGATCACCATGCAGCAAGCCGTGGACTGGCGGCGCTCGAAGCGTTGGCGCAGGAATTTGAAGGCCAGCGGGTATTGGTGGTGGCGCACGGGACATTGATTCGTTTGGCTCTCAGCCGAGCGATCGGCCGGACCTTGGGCAACGTACACAATGCTGCACTCAATCTCGCCACCTACGATGCCTCCGGCGACTGGCAGCTGGAGTACTTCAACGGCGAGCGCGTGAGCGCCGACGTCGACGCCTGATTTAGCCGGAATTTCCTCCCCGAATACCGACATTAAGCATACGAATTTCTGTATGCTCAATTAAGTCGAGAAGGTGGCTTACGCTAGTCTGCGCCCCGGGAGGGCCTCGACCTTAACCTCCCGGTCATCACTGTCCTGGAAGGGCAGGAACCTGCGTTATGACCGCGATTGCCCTGACAGCGATGGTGACAAGGGCCGCCGATAGTTGGTTTGAGTTGCACGTCACGCAAATTCCCGACCTCGTGGTCCAGTCCCCCAGTCTCGGAGAAGCCGCCCAGGCGGTTCGTGAGGCTGCGGCCCTCGCCACCGGACGTCGCCCGGAAGAGTTCGACGTCGACCTACTGTGGTGACCCCGGGAATCACTCGCGGAGGAAACACCCGCGGACTGTTACCGCGACTCGAGCCGAGCCTTTAGCTCTTCGGCATAATCCCCGTACGCGGCGGCGATTTCTTCGAGATCGACGGTCTGCGGAAAGTCGATCACCGGCTGGCGTTCTGCCAGGTAATCCGCGGTTTCTTCGACGACCAGCTGCTCGTCGAAGCCATCCAGGCCTACCTCCGCGAGGAACTCCGGGTTGGTATGGAACAGGGACTCGCCTGCCTGCCCCTCTGCTGCCCAGCGGAGCAGATACTCGTTCACATTTACAGGTTCAACGACGAATGAGTTTTCCATGTCAAAAGCCTACGTTGTGACGTCCCGCTGCGTTGGCGCACGACGGCGACCCTCCGCCGTCGAGCGCTTCACGCTTCGGGCGAGCCGGCTAGATTTCGGGACGACGCTCAACAATCGTTTCCGGTGCAACGCGCCGCTCGACGACGGTGCGCCGGGTGCGGCTCGACATGGCGATGGAGATGATCAGCCCCAAGACGCCGACCACCATCAGGATGTATCCCACCAGGACTTGGTCCAAGAAGGGAATGAGTCCGGGGGCGAGCGCGAAAGCCAGAATAGCTCCGATGGCAATCAGGGCAATGGAAGAACCAATTCTCATAACGAGCTCCTCAAGTTCGTTCGGCACGCGGCCATAGCGGACGCGTCCGTAACATCAGGATACTTATGATCATTTGGTCCCGCCAGCATGGTCATCACCTGGAAAGAGCCGCGTCAGCGTTGAGGCAGCCAAACGGACAGGGTACGGTCAGGCGTAATCGATTGCACCGAAGTAAGGAACTGATCCATGGCCAGGATTGAGGATTACGCCCTCATTGGCGATCTTCACACGGCAGCCCTCGTGGGACGCAACGGATCCATTGACTGGATGTGCCTCCCCCGTTTTGACTCCCCGGCCTGCTTCGCGGCTCTTCTGGATTCACCTGAGGCCGGCCGCTGGCTCCTTGCGCCAAAGGGCGCCCAGGGCAACTGCACCCGGCGCCGGTACCGCGAAGACACCCTGATCCTGGAATCCGAATGGGAAGTCGACGGCGGAGCGGTCCGCGTCACGGACTTCATGCCGGTACGGGACGATGCCGTGGATCTGGTCAGGATCGTGGAGGGCCTCGCCGGTGAGGTCACCATGGAGATGGAACTGGTCCTGCGCTTCGATTACGGCACCGTGGTTCCTTGGGTTCGCCGCAGCAAGCATGGCATCAGTGCAGTGGCCGGGCCGGATTCGGCCTACCTCACCACTCCTGTCCCCCTTCAGGGCCGGGACAAGCGCACCTTTAGCGAATTCACGGTGCGGGCAGGCGAGAGGATTCCCTTCGTCCTGCGCTGGGCTCCTAGCCACGAACGGGAACCCCGGCAGATCGACGCACGCCGGGCCTTCGAAACGACTCAATCGTTTTGGATCGACTGGGTGGCGCGTTCCGAAATGCAGGGGAAGTACAAGGAGCCCATCGAACGCTCCCTGATCACCCTCAAGGCCCTCACCTACGCACCCACTGGTGGAATTGTGGCAGCCGCCACCACGTCCCTGCCAGAACAAATAGGCGGCCCGCGGAACTGGGATTACCGGTACTGCTGGCTCAGGGACGCAACGCTGACGCTGCAGTCCCTGCTTGCTGCCGGCTACACCGAAGAAGCCGCGGCATGGCGTGAATGGCTCCTGCGGGCAATCGCGGGAGACCCGGCCAAGCTGCAAATCGTGTACGGGCTCGACGGCGCACGCCGACTTCCAGAGGCAGAGATCCCCTGGCTCTCCGGTTACGAAGGTTCCACGCCGGTCCGGCTGGGAAACGCTGCGGCCCCCCAACTCCAACTCGACGTGTGGGGCGAAGTCCTGGACGGGCTTTCGCTGACCCGGGCATACTCACCGCCGGGCACAGTAGATAACTCGTGGGATATCCAAGTGGCCCTCATGGAGTACCTGGAAGGCGCGTGGGACCAGCCGGACAACGGACTCTGGGAGGTTCGGGGCCCGAGGCGCCACTTCACCCACTCCAAGGTCATGGCGTGGGTGGCCGCCGACCGCATGGTCAAGGGTGTCAAGACTTCCGGCCTGCCGGGACCCGTGCAACGTTGGGCAGCACTTCGTGGCGAGATCCATGCGGACGTGATGTCAAAGGGCTTTAACCAGAAGCTCAATTCCTTTGTACAGTCCTACGGGAGCACAGAGCTGGACGCCAGCCTGCTGCTCATTCCGCGGGTGGGCTTCCTGCCGCACCGCGACCCCCACGTGGTGGGGACCGTTGATGCCATCCAAAAGGGCCTGACCGACGACGGTTTAGTACTCCGCTATAACACTGCCTCCGGGCACGACGGGCTCCCTGGCGACGAAGGTGTGTTCCTTGCGTGTTCTTTCTGGATGGTTGATGCACTTCTTGGTGTTGGCCGCACAGCCGAGGCCACGTCGCTTTTTGAGCGGCTGCTCACCCTGCGCAACGATGTGGGCCTGCTGAGCGAGGAGTGGGATCCCCGGTCCCAGCGGCAACTCGGGAACACCCCGCAAGCGTTCAGCCACTTCCCGCTGATCCACAGCGCCCTGCAACTTCATCATGGCGAGGCACACCACAGCGACACTCCTATGCACCGGCATAAGAGAACGCAACAGGAGGGTGCGGCTACCCTTCGGAATGATCCTCGTCTTCGTTAGCCCGCGGTTCGCCCTTGTGGCTGGCTTCTTCCAGGTGCTGGTCCAGTTTTCGTTCGGCTTCCCTTCGGCGCTGGCCTATGGTCCGAATTTGCTGGGTGGTCGGGTCTCCCCGGTCTTCTGACGCTGCGCCCGTCGGCACGGCGGGCTGGCCTTGCTCATGTTCGCCCATCCATCCATCGTCCCATTCCCGGTGCCGGAGCGGTAGCTGCAAGACGCAACAACGCGTCCGACGGCGGCCTCCCGCCGTCGGACGCGTTGCATTAAGCCGGCTTGCGCCTTAAGTCGGGCTAGCGGGTCTCGCCCGTGCCGTCAGTCTCGATGTTTTCCTTGCGGACTTCCTCGTCGACCTGGACGTTGTCCGTGACGGTGTCCTTTTCGAGGCGAACCCGCTCCACCGGGACGGTTTCCTTCTCGACCACGGGGCGCTCCTCATGAAGGGTTACCTCGTGTTCGCTTTCGGTGAGGTCCGGCCCGGACATGGCATCGCTCGCGTTGGCGTCCGTGATGGGCTCCCGCTCCAAGCGAACTTCCTCGCGCTGGACGGGCACCGTGGTGGTGACGTTTTCCGTGGTGATGTACTTGCGGAGGCGGGCACGGCCTGTAGCCTGCTTTTCCGTTCCCACGTTCAGCCGCTCCTCTGAACGGGTCATGGAATCGCCGCCGCCCGAGGCGTTCATGTCAGTGGTGCCGGTCGCGTTCGTGCCGGACGTGCCGGTGCTAGCCGTGTCTTGGTACGTGTCAGCGGTCCCATACGTGCCTACGGCCTGGCCGTTTCCGTTGTCCCGCCCCTGGATTGCGTAGTGGTTGTACAGGCGGTCCTCCTCGCCCGGATCCAAGTGTCCGTCGTCGGCTACGCGGGGTGCGTCCTTGATGTGGTCCTTGCCGTAGGGGACAACGACGTCGTCGCCGTCCACGGATGCTCCTTCAAGCGGAATGAAAGACTCGGAGCTGCCGAACAGCCCGGTCTTCACTGTGACCCACGTGGGCTCTCCCGTGTCGTCATCGGTGTAGAAGGTGCCAATGGAACCAACTTTGTCACCGTCTGCCGTACGGACGTTTCCGTTGAGGCCCATCAAACGGTCAATGTTTTCCCTAGCGAGCATGATGTCTCCTTGGAATGCGGTTCTGGTGCTGAGAATGCCTGGCGAGCTGCTTCACCGGGCCGTTCGAGACGCTGTAACGGGGAATTCCTGAGAATAAATGTCGACCCGTCAGCGAGGAACACCAATACCATAAGCATGCTTAGTGTTGCCCTGGCAACCCCCCGGCAAAGATTCATGAAGCTTGCGATGCCGGGCCTGCCGCGCTTACCCTCAAGAGAGGAGAACAACGCTTATGCCATAGGCGTCCACTCTCCATTTACTTTCAGGACCAAACAATGCCTGCTCAGCCAGCGCATCATTTTCCCTCCTCCGCTCCGGCCCCTGCGATGACCGCAGTCCGGGTCGACGACGAGGACACCCGCTTCCGAAGCTCCACAAAAAACCAAAGCATTCCGCGCCTCAGCAAGCATTACTTCCATTGCGGGGTAGCCATGCATACGGGGACCGGGAAGCGAAGCATGCTCACGACCGGCCTCAACAACCGCAGGATGGATCCGGACCTTGAGGCCTATCTGACCACCCGCGTACTCCATTGCGACGAGTGCGGCTTCCAGATGGAGATTCCGGATTAGGCCGGACAAGCACGTCGACATTTCAATGGTAAGTACCCTTGCTTTCTAGTGTCCTGTGGTGTTTCGATTGAGGTACCAGGGTCGAGCCGAGGCCCCGGCGCATGATCACCCCACTCCACAAGGACATGACATGGCACAAAGAGATTCCAGGGGAGCAAGCACTCCCCAAGGGCGTACCAATGACATCGTCGCCACTGAAAAAGAACGGTTCGGCGGCATCAAATGGGGCTCAGCATTCTTCGGCTGGCTCACCGCCATCGGGATGACCGTCCTGCTGAGCGCCCTGGCTACCGCCATCGGCGTCGGCGTCGGCGCCGCAAATTCCACCAACGTTAACCAAGCCGCAGAACAGGCCAGCAAGAACGCCCAAACACTGGGGGTTGCCAGCGGCATAATTCTCGCCGTCATACTGTTTCTTGCGTACTACTGCGGCGGATACGTGGCGGGCAGGATGGCCCGCTTTGACGGAGCCCGGCAAGGACTCGCCGTTTGGCTCTGGGGCATCATCGTCGCCGTGATCGTGGCCATCCTCGCCACGGTAGCCGGCAGCCAGTTCAACATCCTCGGCAACCTCAACGGAGCACCGCAGATCCCCGTCGACGGCAGCCTCCTGACTGTCAGCGGCATCATCGGCCTCGTCATTGCCCTGATCGTTCCCCTCCTCGGGGCCATCTTGGGCGGCAAAGCGGGAATGCACTTCCACCGCAAAGTCGACCGGGCCGCCGTCGAGCGTCGCACCGACGTCGTCGACTAGCCAACCCGCGTAAACTACCATCCACGCAATGGCACCAAGCGTCCGACGCGGCCTCCCGCCGTCGGACGCTTTAGCGTTGTGTAGGACAGAATCCCAAGGAGCAGCCATGAGCAGATCACACCGGACGTCCAAACATGAGCCGGACACCGCCGTCGAACTCAACCCCTTGTTCAGCAGGGCCGGTGAGGCCACGATCTTCCCGCGCTTTACCATGCCGGAGGGCGAGTCACTGCCCGCCACCGCTTACCAGATCGTGCACGACGAAGCGATGTTGGATGGCAACTCCAGACTGAACCTCGCAACGTTCGTCGGGACCTGGATGGAGCCCGAAGCATCGGAACTTTATGCCCAGGCCTTCGACAAGAACATGATCGACAAGGACGAATACCCGCAAACTGCGCTGATTGAAACGCGCTGCTGGCGGATGCTCGCCGACCTCTGGAACGCACCGGACGCTGCCAAGAGCGTGGGAACGTCCACCATCGGATCCTCGGAAGCCTGCATGCTCGGCGGCTTGGCCTTCAAGCGCCGTTGGCAACACAAACGGCGGGCAGACGGCCTGCCGACGGACAAGCCTAACCTCATCCTCAGCTCCGCAGTCCAAGTATGCTGGGAAAAATTCTGCAACTACTGGGACGTCGAGGCGCGCTACGTTCCGGTATCAGCGGAACACCCGGTCCTCGACGGCGAAGGCCTCGATCAGTACGTGGACGAGAACACCATCGGCGTCGTCGCCATCATGGGCGTTACGTACACCGGCAAGTACGAACCGGTCCAGGCCATCTCCGCCGCGCTGGACGACATTCAGGAGCGCCGAGGCCTCGACATCCCCATCCACGTGGACGGAGCGTCCGGGGCTATGGTGGCTCCGTTCCTGCAGCCGGAAATTGTGTGGGATTTCAGGTTGCCCCGGGTAGCCTCCATTAACACCTCGGGCCACAAATACGGACTGGTCTACCCCGGATTGGGCTGGGTTGTATGGCGGAACGAAGAAGCTCTGCCTGACGACCTGATATTCCACGTCAGCTACTTGGGCGGGGACATGCCCACGTTCGCGCTCAACTTTTCCCGGCCAGGGGCCCAGGTGCTACTGCAGTACTACCTTTTCCTTCGCTTGGGCTTTGCCGGATACAAGTCCGTCCAAGCCACCTCGCGCGACGTCGCCCACTACCTCTCGAGCGAGATCGGAGCCATGGACGCGTTCAAGCTGTGGAGCGACGGATCCGACATCCCGGTCTTTGCTTGGCAGCTCGCAGACGGCTATACCGACACATGGAACCTCCACCATCTTTCAGAGCGCCTCCGCCTGAACGGCTGGCTGGTTCCCTCTTACCCCTTGCCTGATGGACTCAACGAAATTACCGTCCAACGAATCGTGGTCCGGAACGGCTTTACGCGGGACCTGGCATCGAGCTTCCTCACCGACCTGAAGAGGGAAGTTCAATACCTCGATTCCCTCGACGCGCCGATGCCCACCGTCGGACAAACACCTGCCTTCCACCACTAGCGGGCTGTACCGTGTCCTGTGTCAGCTGACCGCCCCGGCTGTGCTGTCCTCGTCGTGAAGGAGCAATGACATGTGCCGACTCTTCGGGCTTCATGCCGGCGCGCACCCGGTCCGGGCCACCTTTTGGCTCCTGGACGCCCCGGATAGCCTCTCCGTCCAGAGTCGTCGGGAACCCGACGGCGCGGGCATCGGAACCTACGACGCCGCCGGGAAGCCGCGAGTGGCCAAACAGCCACTGGCCGCTTGGGAAGACCATGCTTTCGCCCGCGAAGCCCGCGACCTCAAAAGCACCACGTTCTTGGCCCACGTACGCTATGCGAGCACCGGCGCCTTAACCTTGGTGAACACGCACCCATTCGAGCAGGATGGCCGGCTGTTCGCCCACAACGGCTCCTTCGAAGGACTGCAAAAGCTCGACGCTCACCTGGAGAGCCTGGGCGTTCTGGAACTCGTAAAAGGACAGACGGACAGTGAACGCCTGTTCGCCCTCATCACCGCGGAAACCCGGAAGGCAGGCGGAGATGTGGGAATTGGAATCGGGCGCGCCGTCAGCTGGATTGCCGCGGAATTGCCGGTCTTCAGTCTGAACTTCATCCTGACAACGGCCACTGACATTTGGAGCCTCAGGTACCCGGCAACGCACGAGCTATACATCTTGGAGCGGGAACCTGCCGCGGTTCCGGGCCCTGCTGCGCCCTTGGATGCACGGAGCAAGCGGATACACTCCCGAAGCACTGAGCTCACCCGTTCCAAACATGTACTCTTCGCTACCGAACGCATGGACCACGACCCCGGATGGCGTCCGCTCAGATCCGGTGAGCTGATCCATGTTGGCCCGGATCTGGCAGCCCGGAGCACCTTCCCCTTCCCGGATGCCCCGGCCCACCAGCTCACCCTGGCCGACCTTGAACCCCACGCCGCGGAGTCGCAAAAACCCTGACCTGCTTCGGGCGGCAGCTCGGTCGTCGGGTTATCGTGGTCCCTACACACCTAGTGAGGAGATCGCATTGCAGCACATTGTTGACTTCAAAAACGTTTCTACAGAAGGCGTGGAGTCGTCTCCTGTGGTCGATGCGCTCGCCGGCCTGCGCGCCAATGAGTCTCGCTACTACATGAACAAGTACAACCATGCCTTCACCGTCAGCCCCGCGGACGAAGTCCCCGAGGTGATCGAGCGCGTTAGCCGCATCCTGAAAGAAGAACGGGATATTGTCATCGGGTCCCGTCCGCTGGAAGCGACTTCTTTCGAAGTTGACGGGCTACGCATGGATTACGTTTTCTACGAGTCCGGCCTGTCCATCAACGTCATGTACAGCATCGAGGAGGGCGGCAAGAGGGCTGTGGGATTCAAACTCTCAGAGGGAATGGAGATTCCCGAGGAACTCGAATCACGCTTCAAGTTCGCCCGCCAGAAATCGAAACTTGCCGGTGTCATCAGGGGCTCCTACTTCGTGATCAAAGGCGAGTACTAGATAGCTCCAGGCTCGTAAGTACCTCCATGGCCGCCGTTTCCGTTTCGCCGACCGCTCAGGTTCAGGTGCGTCGGTTGGGGAGGTTTTCCACATAGCGTGGGTTGCACCTGATGCTTGGTTGGCTCCCGTGACAGGGTTTCTGCATGGGAGACAGCGGGCAGGTACGCGGGCAGGGGGTAATACAGCGGAAGCAGCAGAGTGGCGCCCAGCCCCGCATCTCGCGACGCAGGGGCGGCACAGCGGGGGCCCGGAACACTGCCATGCCGCCGCTTTCGCCTCCTCAGGGACGCGAGCCCTCGCCGGGTTCTTCTGCCGACTTAACCGGGATCGGGCGGATCCTGGAGAACTGCATTTCGGGCCTCGACACGGCACGTTCAACTGCTGCCGTCGAAGGGCGCCTGATGGACTTCACCGAGGCCGCCGCTTTTGCCGGCACGGTTGAGGAGATCTCCCGGTCCCTGGAGTACCTGCAGGTAGTCGCAGCCCACGCGGTAGCCCGGACCCGGCACGAGGCTGAACAGATGAAACCATCACGAGCGGCGGGGCCAGGGTCACAAGCCGCCAAAGCGCAAGAGTACGGCGGGAAACCTGCGAGCCTCCTGGACGACGGGTACCGGAACGCAGCGGAGTTCTTGCGCGCCCGCTTGCGGATCGGTATCAGTGAAGCCCGGCGCAGGCTTGCACTGGCCTCCGAACTCCTCCCCCACGCCGGCATCGCCGGTCAATCGGTGACGCCCAAGCGGGAAGAGCTCGCCGACGCCATCGCCTCCGCGCTTGTGCCTTCGCGGTCCGCGACGATCATCACGATGGCCTTGGACAAGGTCACGCACTTCGCCAGCACCGACACGATCGCGGCCATGGAGCGTGCCCTGACCCAGACGGCAATCCAGTCCGACCCCGACTTCGTCGCCACGATTGCCAGGCGATGGACTGACGCCATCGACCAAGACGGGCCCGAACCCACCGAAGAAGCCCTTCGCCAACTTCAAGGCGCCTTCATTCGCAAGCCCCGCCACGGGCTCCACCACGTTGAGATCTTCGCCACCACTGAACAGTTCGAGACCCTCACCACCGTCATGAACACCGCGACCAACCCACGTCTTCGCACTACCGGCGCCGGCACTCCAGACAGCACGGCCAGCAATGAAGACACAGGCACAGTCGAAGCTTCCGCTGCAGGCACGGCGACAAAAGAGGAACCCGCCCGCCCAGTTCTAGACCGACGATCCAGGGCGCAGAGGCTCCTGGACGGACTGGTCGGTGCCTGCAACGTGGCACTGGCCACCGGCCAACTGCCCTCCAACGGAGGACTGCGGCCCCAAGTCACCGTCACGATCGACCACCGCGACCTCCTCCAACAAGTCCAACGCAGGTACCGGGGCCCGTCCAGCGGCAGGGCCACATTCAGCGGCCCAATCCACCCCAACACCATCCGCAAAATCGCCTGCGACGCCGACATTATTCCCGTCCTGCTCGGCAGCGAGTCCCGGGTGTTGGACATCGGCCGCACCACTCGGCTGTTCCCGCCCCACGTCAGGAAAGCCATCACCGCCCGGGACGGAGGTTGCGCCTTCCCTGACTGCACCATGCCCGCCCCTTGGTGCGAAGCCCATCACGTCACCTACTGGTCACAAGGCGGGACCACAAGTACCGAGAACGGCACCCTGCTCTGCAGCCACCACCATCACCTCGTGCACAAAGAACAATGGAAAATCACCGTCATTCGAGGTGTCCCGTGGTTCGTCCCGCCACTCCACGTTGACCCCGGTCAAACGCCGCAGCGGAACCACCACCACAAACCCCTCAGAACGTAGGAGGGAGCACCCTAGGTTCTGTCGGCCCTCATCCACCCACCCGTTCGCCGTCGATCGGAGGCAACGTAATGCTCATCATGGCTTCAGCGCGACGTCGGCCAACCCGTATAGGACTCCGCCAGGTACGCTTTCCCGTGCTCGGATCCAACAACAGAGTGCAGTTCGCCGAGTTGCCGCGCCCTGTCAAAATCGTCCGCACCCGGCACGGTGTGCAGCATGGAAGTCATCCAGTATGAGAAATGCTGCGCCTTCCAGACCCGGTCAAGGGCCCGGTCGCTATAAGAATCCAACGTGGCCGTGGAGCCGCTCGAATAGAAAGAGTCCAAACCCTCAAAAAGTACCTTGACGTCATGGATGGCCAGGTTCAAGCCCTTGGCTCCGGTAGGCGGAACGGTGTGCGCCGCATCCCCGGCCAGGAAAAGGTTGCCATGGCGCATCGGCGTGTGCACGAAGCTCCGGAAAGGAAGAACCATCTTTTCAAGCACCGGCCCTTCCTTTAGTTCGAACCCGTTGCCGTTGACCCGCCGGCGGAACTCTGACCAAATGCGCTCGTCGTCCCATTCGGCAACGTTTTCGTGTGGATCGCACTGGAAGTACATCCGCTGAACGGTTTCTGTACGCTGGCTGATCAGGGCAAAGCCGTTGTCGGAGTTAGCGTAGATGAGCTCATCGGCACTTCGCGGCGCTTCGGCGAGGATGCCGAACCAGGCAAAGGGGTACTCGTGGAAATACCATTTGCGGTTGGCTTCAGGTACCTGGAAGCGGCAGCGGCTACGTGAGCCGTCAGCGCCTACGATGAAGTCCGCCTCAACCTCCACGTCATGGCCTTCCGCATCGGAAAACCAAACCTTGGGTTTGCCTTCGAGATCGTGCACTGTCGTGTCGGTGACGCTGTAGCGCACGTCGCCGCCGTCGGCCTCGCGGCGGGCGGCAAGGTCCGCGAAGACATCCGTCTGGGGATAGAGCCACACAGACTCGCCCACGAGTTCCTTGAAATTGATGCGATGGCTCTCGCCGTTAAAGCGGAGCTCAATGCCGTCGTGCCTGTCCCCTTCGCGCAGAACCCGGTCCGACACTCCCGAGTCCACCAGCAAGTTCACGGTGCCGTGTTCCAGAATGCCGGCGCGTACTGTCTCGTGGATCTGTTGTCGGCTCCGGATCTCCACCACTACGGATTCGATTCCCTGCTTGGCCAAGAGATGGGAGAGCATCAGCCCTGCCGGACCGGCCCCCATGATGGCGACTTGGGTAGTGATAGTCGTGCGTGCCATGGTATTCCTCGCTTCGTTGCGGTCCCCGTCCAAGATCTGAGGGGATGGATCTGCAATCAGTCTGGCGCGCCGGGGCTGCTCGACGGGTCGTGCATTCCGTTGAACGGAAGGCTAATTACGCTTCAAGACGGCGTCCAATGCCGCGGGCTGCGGTTTGAAGAGCGGGGACCAGGGCTTGAAGGCGCATCTCAACAACGGGCACCACCACGCCCAATGCCGCCAGCGCCCGCCGTTTTCCATCAATCACCGGCACCGCAATTCCCCAGGCGTCCGGGTCCACGACGCCAGCGAGCTGCACATACCCTTGCTGCGCGCCCTCGGCGAGCAAACGGCGTACGACGTCGGCAGTCATCTTTCCTGAAGGGTCCTCGAACTGCTTGAGGTACTCGGCTTGGACTTGGGCCGGTTGATGGGCCATCAACACCAAACCCGCCGACGAGATATGCACGGGCATCCGCCCGGCTACCCGAGCACGGTTGACTATTGACCCCCTGCGCGAGAGACGCTCCACAAACAGAGCTTCCCATCCATCGAGCACAGCTAGATTAACGTTCTGGTTGAGTACTTGTTGGATGTCCTCCATGAACGGCATCGCCGCCTGTCGCAAGGCCAGGGTGGGCGAATTGCGGTTCACGAGTTCCCACAACCGCATGCCCAAGCGAACGGTGCCGCCGGCGTCGTGCTCCAGTAGCCCGTGGGCGGAGAGCTGTCGGACCAGCCGATGAGCCGAGGAGAGCGGCAGGCCAGCGCGCTCAGCGAGCTCAGTCAGCTGGAGTGATGCAACACCTTCAGGGAATGCTTCAAAGACCCTGACAACCCGGTCGACAATGGAGTCGCCCGAATCTGAATTTGCCACGGTGTGCTCCTCCACCAGAGGCGCCCGGAGGCGGCGCCTTCCATTCAATGGTAGGGCCAGTGGGCCGTTAGCAGCAGGGGCGCGACGGCCCCCGGCTACCCGGGTGTACCAACCAGCCGCTAGTCGGCTCGGTTATGAGCTGCGGAGGTTATGAGCTGCGGAGATGGTGAGGGGCGCCCGCCGCGGCATTGCCGAGCACCTGCGGGGCGGCCGCCAGACAGCGTTCGGCAGCACTCCGAAGTGCCGGTAGGACCTCGGCGGCAGAAGCCAAGCAGTGGTTCCTGATCATCGATTCCATTGCGCGGCATTGCGATTCCGCCTCCATAGCCCCAACCATGGCCGAGGAGATCTTCAGGCTGAGCACCGCATCCAGGGTGGCGTTGGTGTCGTGTTGACACAAACCCTTGGAAATCCTGAGGACCCTGCCCGGAAGCATACTCAGGTAGGTCGAAAGGAAGCGTGCGACGGGACGGGAATCGCCCAACTCGTCCCCAAGGCTCCTTAGCGCGTCCAGTTCCCAGAGGACTATTGGCGACGCCGCAGTTTCCGACACCACAGTTTCCTCAGTCATCTCCGGCATGCTCGTCATGGCATTCCTTCCGCGGTTGTGCCACCAGTTTGGTAATTGCTAGTAACCGCTCGAGCCTGATCGGGCAGGGGGGCGCCCGATCAGGCTCGGCGGTAGCTGGTTATTTGGTGGTGGCGGTGCGTTGGGTGGCGTTGAAGGCGAAGGAGATGGTGCTGGTGGCGCCTTGGAAGGTGTCGTTGGCGGTGGTGGGGAATGCGGTGGTGACTTTGAGGTTGTCGGTTTTGGTTGCGGTGAGGGAGGTGAGGTTGGTCAGGGTCTGGTTGGCGGTGATGACCGGTGCGGAGGCCAGGACGGTGGTTTTGGTGCCGGTGCAGGTGTAGGGGGCTGCGGCGCCGGTCCAGGCGGTGGAGCAGTTTTCGATGGTCAGTTGCAGGCCGTTGACGGTGTCGGTGGTCAGCAGGGAGGCGGTGGCTCCGGCGGTGGTGGTCAGGGACACGGTGTTCAGGTCTGAGTTGCCGGTGTTGGAGAGGGTGACGAGTTTTTCGACTTTGTCTCCGGGGAGCAGTCCTGCGACGGGGACGTTCAGGGTGTTGTTCACTCCGGGGGCGCCCAGGGCGATGGTGATTGTTCCGGCGGTGACGGCTTGGCTTGCCGAGGTCGAAGAGGTGAACGCGCCGTAGGTTCCCATGCCGGCGACGGCGGCTGCGGTGCCGACCAGTGCGACGGAGGCGAGGATTTTCCCGGAGGTGGTTTTGAGGCTGATGGCCATGGGAATCAGTGTCCTTTCGGGAGGCCACCGCTTTCGGGCCGGCCAGTTGATCTTTTCCAGCCTCTCTGGCTGACAAGAACTACTGTGCCGGGCCACCATCAAGAACCACTCAGGTGTTCGATCAGGACATGATCAGGAAAAGCTCAAGAAACCCACTAACCAGGCAACCCACCCGGCTGATCCGGGCCTATGGACTAACTGTAAGCATCCTGATATTCGTTGAGAACCGGACTGGTTCAACAGCTGAGGTGGGCGATGGCGGATCGAATTACCGATATCTGGGGCACCAGGACGCCGTTCGCGGGAGGAGACGAATGGCCCACCCGCGTCGATTTCGCCTTGGAAGCAAGACTTACGGAGGACGACATCGACCATTGGGTCCAGTCTGCCTGTGTGTTGTGCAGCAACGGCTGTGGGTGCGATATCGCCGTCAAGGACGGCCTGATGGTGGGCATCCGGGGACGCTCCGCAGACCGGATCAACAAGGGTCGCTTAGGACCCAAGGGCCTGTTCGCCAGTTGGCAGGGCGTCGCCCATAAGGATCGCCTCACCCGTCCCTTGATCCGCGAGGGTGGCCATCTGGTGGAGACGGACTGGGATACGGCCATGAGCAGGGTCGTTGCGCGCAGCAAGGAACTTTTGGCGTCGAAAGGGCCGTTGAGCCACGGCTTCTACACCAGCGGGCAGCTTTTCCTGGAGGAATATTATGCACTGGCTGTCATTGGCAAGGCCGGGATTGGGACACCTCACATGGACGGCAATACCCGGCTCTGCACCGCTACGGCAGCATCTGCCCTCAAAGAGACGTTCGGAGCTGATGGGCAGCCAGGCGCTTATGAAGACATCGACGCTTGCGATGCAATTTTCCTGTACGGCCACAACATGCCGGAAACACAAACCGTCCTTTGGTCCCGCATCCTTGACCGGTTAGCAGGCCCGACGCCACCTAAGTTGGTCTGCGTGGACCCCCGAAACACGGAGGCGGCCCGCTACGCTACCGTTCATCTGGCAGTCCGTCCGGGGACCAACCTGGCCCTTATGCATGCCCTGATCCGCGAGGTCCTCAAGAACGGCTGGCACGACCCCCAGTACGTCACGGAACATGCCATCGGCTTCGATGAGTTGCAGGAGGCCGTGCAGGAGTGGACTCCAGAAGCCGCCGCGGAGATCTGCGGCGTCAAGGCCGATGACATCAGGGAGGCGGCGTGGATATTCGGCACCTCCAGCACCGTTTTGTCCACAGTCCTGCAGGGCTTCTATCAGTCCTCCCAAGCCACGGCATCCTCCTGCCAAGTCAACAACTTGCACTTGCTCAGGGGCATGCTAGGCCGTCCCGGCGCAGGGCTGTTGCAGATGAACGGCCAGCCAACTGCCCAGAACAACAGGGAATGCGGGGCCGACGGCGACCTCCCCGGCTTCCGCAACTGGGGGAATCAAGGGCACATCGAGGAACTCGCCAGCCTATGGAACGTGGATCCAGGAGTCATTCCCCACTGGGCCCCGCCGACGCACGCGATGCAAATCTTCCGGTATGCCGAACAAGGATCCATCGACTTTCTCTGGGTCTCCGCCACTAATCCGGCAGTGTCCATGCCGGAGCTGCCGAGGATCCGGAAGATCCTGTCCAAGCCGGACCTCTTTCTCGTGGTGCAGGATTTGTATCTGACCGAGACGGCGCAACTGGCGGACGTTGTGCTGCCGGCCGCGGCTTGGGGAGAAAAGACGGGCACGTTCACCAACGCCTCGCGCGTAGTCCATCTTTCTGACAAAACCGTGGAACCTCCTGGTGATGCCCGCGCCGACCTGGACATCTTCCTCGATTACTCGCGCCGCATGGAATTCAGCACTTTGGACGGGCGTCCATTACTCACGTGGGACGGTCCCGAGTCGGCATTCGAAGCATGGAAGGATTGCTCGCGTGGGCGGCCCTGCGACTACACCGGCTTGAGCTATGCCAAGTTGCGGGGCGGCAGCGGAATTCCTTGGCCATGCAATGAGGAGAACCCCGACGGCGTCACCCGACTGTACACGGATGGCAACTTTCCAAGCGCGCCCGATTACTGCGAGAGCTATGGGCACGACCTCTTGACGGGGGCAGCAGTGGAGCCGGAATCGTACCGCGCCCAGAAGCCGGACGGCCGAGCCTGGCTTAAGACTGCCCCGTACCACCCGCCCCACGAAGAACCCGACGACGACTACCCGTTCCGGTACACCACCGGACGGACCGCCTTCCACTTCCACACCCGGACAAAAACTGCCCGCTCCCGGACGCTGAACGATGCCGCTCCCAGGATGTGGGTGGAGATCTCCGTGGAAGACGCCCAGGATCTGGGGATTTCGGAGGGGGACATCGTCCGCGTCTCATCACGGCGCGGAGTTATCGAAGCGCCGGCACGGGTGAGCGGAGTGCGTCCGGGCACCATCTTCGCCCCGTTCCATTACGGATATTGGGACGCCAGCGGCGGGGGAACGCCGGAGTTGGCATGGAGGGTGACCGCACCAACAGCGATGGCCAACAGCACACGACGGCGGCAAACGAGCTGACGATTACCGAATGGGATCCAGTCTCCAAGCAACCCATTTTCAAGAACGCAGCGGTACGCGTGGAAAAGATAGGCAGCGGAAACGGACCAGCGCCGGCCCCCACCACTACTGCTTCCCGGCCGGCAGGACCCCAGTCATGAATCTCCACATCTACCTCGGCCTGCTTCACCAGGGCGAACAAACGCTAGCTAAGTCATTCCGCCAAGTTTCAGAGGGCCATGGATCTGAGCCCGACGTGCATTTCCTCTGTCAAAGCCTCGCTCAGCAATGCGACCACCACGAGAAGCTGCTGCTGCCCATAGTGCAGCAGTATGGGCAGGACTCATCGGCCGACGAGCCTGAACGTCTTCACGCCGAGGGTTTATCCAAGACCCGCAGCGGCCCCGTGGGTTTGCTCCGAGACCTGCAGGATTTGTACCTCTTGGCCAGCCTCGTCGACGTCACATGGACGATGTTGGAGCAGGCAGGCCAGGCCCTTCGCGATCGGAACCTGCTCGCCGTCGTCGAGCACTGCCAAAAGGAGACCAAGGTTCAACGTCGCTGGTTGCAGACCCGAATGAAACAGGCCGCACCCCAAGCCCTGATTGTCGCCAGCTGAGGAGGTCGCGCCAACCGGCCCGATCTTCACCGGACGCCGAACCGAACGGCAGCGGCCTCAACCAGCGTTAGGGACGAGGCTTTCGATTTTGCCCACCGGAACTGCCGCGGTTTGGGATGGCGCAAAAGGTTCGACGCCGGCGGCGAGCGCCCGATTGTAGACCAACTCAAACATGTCCTTCGCAAGGGCCAGTTCGTGCTGGAGGCGTTCGCAGCGGAGGGCGGCCAACCAGAGGCCACTCATCGGGTGGCTCACGTCTACGTCCATCCGGAAACCACAAGCGCAGGCCCATTCCGGCCAGACCGCCGTGGCTGCTTCCAGTGAATCCATAGTCCCAATCGACTCGAGCGGGATCAGAGTGGTCGACCGCAGGGCGCCCGCGGTGATCCGCATCCGGGACCCGCAATGGACGGGTCCGAAGTTCTCCCTGGCATCGGAATTCACAGTTGGCAGGGGGTCTTCAGCCACCGGTGTGGGGCCTGGTTCACGCAGCGCGACCGTCATCGTCTTCTCCCACACAGTAACCGGATAAGTAGTTTGGCTATCTAGTTATATGTGTACTGATCAATTCTGTCCAGTTTCATCCCTGTTCGGGGCTCGCCTACGCAGCTGCCGACGTCGAGCGCGTCGGCCGACTGGCCCGAACACGGCGCCACGCCGCGGGCGCCACCACCACAGCTACGCCGACGGCGGCGCCGATGACGGTCTCGATGATACGGTCGCGCAGCAGCAGTGCCGGGTCCACGCGAGCAGCCAACAGCGTTGCGATCAACGCCAGGGGCGTAACGAAAAGCTGGGCGACCAAGTATTGGCGGGCTATGAACATCTCTGCCCCGAACTGACAGGCGGCGATCACCAAGACCATCGCCCACGGTGCAGGATTCAGCCATAGGATGCCGGCAAGAATCACCAATCCCATCACCGTCCCGGCAATTCTTTGAACGCCCCGACGAACACGGTGCCGCGTCGAGTGGCCCACCAGCGGCACCACGGCCGCCACCATCGCCCAATATGTATGCCCAAAACCAAGCCGCTCGCCAACTATCGTCGCTATGGTTCCGGCCAGCCCCGCTGCCACAAGATAGCCGGCACCCTCCAACCACATCGCACGCCGTTCGGGAGACGTTTGGCGGATTCGCGGTGGCCGCTTCCAGGGGCTCCGGTGGCTTCGGCGAACCCGGGCGGACATGCCAACCAGGAGGCAGAAAAGTGTGGTCGAGACTGCCACGAGCATCGCTTCCCAAAGCGGCGGCTGCGCCGGAATGGAAGCGATCGCCGCGAACGCGAAAATGTGAAAGAGGGAGCCCCCGGGCCGAAGACGCCATGCAGCGACCACCACGGAACAAACACCCGCAACTGCCGTGGTTGCTGCTGTCAAAACCCACGTGTACGCGGTGCCACTAACTCCCACCTCGTGCGCGAAGCGGGCCATCAGGGTGGCGCACAACATGATCAAAAGCATGAAGCCGCCCGCGCGGAGCTGACTGCGGAACCGCACGCTATGCGGCTCGTTGCGCCCATAAATACCGGTAAACGCTCCAAAGGAGGCGAACACAGCCAAGTCGAGTCGCCCCATCACGGTCAACGCAATCAACGGCACAAACACACCAACTGCACAGCGGAGAGCCGGGTGGTGGTCCTTGTTGGCCGGGCCCATGGTGAACATTTCCGCTACAGCCTTCAAAACCAGGCTCGCCTTTCGTCGCAAGATCAAACATACGACGGCGGCGCTGACGTCCGCTTTCAAGGTTACGCTTCGACTCCTGCACTACCCGGGGATCGGGCACATTTGGTGCCCCTCATCACCTGAGGGGCACCAAATGTGAAGCAGTGCGTGGTGGATGGCGTCGTCGCTAGAACCGCGACGGTGCTCCGGCCACAGGCTTCGTGGCCAGTGGATTGCTGGCGATGTCGGTAAGTCCGGAGGCGGGAGTGTAGGTGGGGAAGACGTTGGCTGATGTGACAGTCTTGCTGCCGCTGGTACCAGCGCCCAAGGTAATGGTGAGAGTGTTGGCCGAGGGGTCCCACACGAGGGAGGACGCGTTCGTGCCGTTACCCATAAAGCTCAATGCCGTCGCGGTGTAGACCGCGCCCAATGACACGCTTCCAACCCTCAAGCTCGGGCAGGCAGAACCGGACACGGTCAAGGTGTTGTCACTGGCCGTGGCGCTGATCGTGACCACCACTTGGTCAGCATTGTTGCCCCTTTGCGTCTGGGTGGTCGTGTTGTCGGTCCAGGCACTGCAGATGCTATTAGCGCTCAGTGACTCGGAGAACTTCAAAACAACCTTGTCACCCTTGTCCACGACGTTGGGGGTGCCCCCGTTGCTCAACTGGACTCCAGTGACAGTCGGGGACGAAACGTCCTTGGTGGATGTCGCCGTACCTGCAGGTCCTGTATTGCCAGCGGCGTCAGTAGCCGTAGCGGAGTAAGAGATCGTCCCCGGGCTGTAAGCAGTCATATCCACCGGCACGGCAGTCCAACCGCCCGAAGGATTGGTGGTGATATTTTGTGTCACGGCAGGAGCCCCACCACCCGTGACCGTCAGGACGACCGTCGAGTTGGCCTCCGCGGTGCCGCTGATCGGGACGCCGGATACGTTGCCTTGGTGCACATAAGTCGGCGCTGACACCACGGGAGCAAGGGGAGGCGTGGTATCCGTGATAGGAGTCGTTGCAGCACTGCGCAAGCTTTCGGCGCCCTGCCACAGGGAGAGCAATGGGGTCACGGTGTAGTACCAGGTCCCGGCCGGGACGTTGTTCTCCACGCAACTCAGGCCAACGACGGTTGTCCCGCAGGCGCCGGTCGCCGTAACGCGTGTCCCGCCGGTCGCGGAACCATAGCGGGCGATGCTGTACCCGCTCACTGGCCGCTGAGCCGCCGTCGCACTGGCTGCCCAACTAACCGTGACGCTGGTGCCTGAAACGGCCGTGGCCGGTTTGGCCCCCTGGCTTACGGCGTCGGCCTTCGCGGCCCCGGAGCCGGAGCCGACGGAACTCCAGAACGCGCTGGCGGCTGGTCCGGCCCATGAGACGAAAAGGATGCCCACCAAGATCAGGGCAACGCGGTTCCACCTGCCAAAGCCGACGGAATCGTGGTGATGGCGGCGAGTCACTTGCGTACCTCCAACGTGACGGGGATGCTGAACTGCGCACCTTGGCATGCGGACATTGAACCGGTGCCCATGCTGGCGGCACCCTGCAGCGTCACGAGGATGGAGCTGTTGGCCTGAATTGTCAGGGACGCCATGGGTGCAGGTGGAGGCGTGAATGTCACTCCCGTTGTTGTACAGCCGGAGTGTGCGCCATCGGCGGTCGCGGCCCCGCTGGATGTAATGCCGTAGATTGTCACCGCCTGTGGGTTCGGGTTGGTAGCCCGAACAATGACGTCGGCGGTTCCGCCAGGGACCAGGCTGGTCTGCAGGGTATCGCCCGGGACGAGTGCGTCCACCGTAACGGTCTGCATGGTGCCGTTCGCTGCCGAGCCGGCGCCGATGCCGGTTGAAGCCCAGTAGGCGTAGGCGGATCCTGCGCCGCCGAGGATGCAAAGAACCACGGTCGCGGCTGCCGTTCGTGCAAGCCTTCCTGGGCTCAGGATGCGCGGAAGTCGAAGGGTCGTCATCTTAGTTGGCCTCTCCGGTGCCCGTGAAAGTGAACTGGACCGTGGCGCCCTTGCAGCCGTCCTGAAGTTGGGGCGTGTCAAGCATTTTGATCTGCGGCCAGTTCCCCTCGTGTACCCCCAAGGCGGAAAGTGAGCGAGTGCCTGGTTCCACGGTCAACGGATACGCCCCCGAGTATTGGGTGATCCTGTAATCGGCAGCAGAGCAGGCTAATTTGGCCGCAACTGCTGCGGGGGTCCGGACCACTTGGCTGATGGCCACGGAAAGGTTTGTCACAGCGATGCTCTTGTTCTGCGGATTGGAAATCTGGAGGTTCAGCGACCTCGAGACACCCGGCGCGAGCAGGCCGGTCACCGAGCCGGAAAGGCCGAACGTGCGTTTGACTTCCAGGACCTGCAACTGCCCGGGCGCCGCATTGGACAGGGTGGATCCGCTGGTACCAGTCACCGTGAAGTCTGTCTTAGTCGCCGGCGTCGTGGTTGCTGTGGAAACAGTCAGCGTCGCCTGCGCGGTGCTGCCGGAGGCAAGCACCAACGACGCCGGCGCCGCGCTCGCTGTCGCACCTTCCGGCAGTCCGCTGACTGCGAAGGTCACAGGACCGGTGAAGCCACCCGTCGACGTCGCTGACACCGTGAAACTGGCCGACTGCCCTTGGTCGACGGTTCGGCTGGAAGGAGTCAGGGCCACCGTGATCCCTTTGGTTACCTTCGCAGTGCTGCCCTGTGCGCTGTTGCCCTGTGCGTTGCTAGCGGCGAGGGCGGCCACCGGCACAACGGCGACCAGGAGTGCAAGCAGCAGCGCACGGAGGGGGATACCAACTCGGTGAAAGGGTGCTGTTCGCTCTGGCCGGCGGTCCATGAAGGCTCTTTTCGGACGATAGCTTGTGCATTCGGGACATGTGGGAAATGCGTGTGCCGGGGACCTCCACTCGTAGGGTGGTCCCCGGCCGGTGGAGTCTAGAGACTACCGACGTTGACTGTCACGACGGCGGACTTGCAGGCGTCCTGGTTGACGGTGGTGCTGTCGATAAACTTCAGCACACCGGAGCCCACAGAGGTTCCGGTGGAGTTCGCAGCCACCGGGCTGTTGCTTGTCACGGCGGTGACATCGAACCAGGCAGGAAGGCAACCGGCGACGTCGGTGGTCACGTGAGCGGAGAGAGCACCGACCACGGTGCTTGAGGTGGTGGAGTTGTCCGCCGTGTACGCAACATTGACCTGATTGCCCGGTGCGAGACCGCCCGCAAACGTCGCATGAAGGGTGACAGTGCCGCCACCGGCCGAGTTGGTTGCGGCTCCAGTTCCGGAGCCCGTGGTGGTCCAGTACGCGTAAGCGGCTCCGCCACCCACCGCTACCAAAGCGACGCCTGCGACTGCGGCGGTGACCCGGCTCTTCTTGGAAAGTTTGCGCATGATGTAACTCCTTGGTTGATCGGTCCCAGGGAGCCGCCAGGCAACTCCCAACCATCCGGCCGAGGGTGGCGGATGAAGCGATGTCCCCATGGTTCAGTGAGCGCGCACCGAGTGGCTAGCGTTCCGTGTACGCCATTTTTTCGTCCGAACAGAGCAGGAAAATACCCATACGCGGCATGCAACTACTCAGTCCTATGTAACTGACTACTTGGACCAGCGCCGCCAATTCCGGGCTACCGTTGGGTAATACCCCCCAACTCCACACGGACGGAATCCAAGGAATGGACAAACGCATCGCCCTCCCAATCAGGGGTCGGAACAGGCCTTGTGCCAAGATTGTGGCGATCTTGAGCAAAAACTGCGCGTATATTCGAGTGCTCGGATGACCGCCCCAGGCCCGGCCTTGCTGCGCGGAGAGTCCGGGAGGAGCGCGGAAGGAGTAGCTGCTAGGCCGAAATGACCGCGCCTAAGGAGTTGAAGCTGTAAAGCTGGATTCCCTCGATTCCGGGCTGCGCAGCTAAGTCATGTATCAGCGCATCCGGTGAATACCGCTCACCCATCAGGAGTCTCTTGGCGAGCGGTCCCTTCTTGCTGAGGAATTTCAGGGAGGAACCCACACCGATCTTGCTGGCCAGCGAGATGAGCTTTGTCTTAGGTACGGCCCCGGCAACACCGGCCCAGACCGGAAGGTGCACTCCCTCCCGCCGGAGCAACGCCGCATAATTGTGGATCGCATTGGCCGAGAAGCACATCTGGGTCACCACCCTTGTGGCGTATTCCTGTTTGGCAGCCAAGGCTTCCACTAACTGCAGTCCGTTGATGTTTGGGTGGCCTTCTGGGTATCCTGCCACCCCCACCGCCATCTTCCCGCCTGTGATGTCTGCAATATCCCGCACAAGTTCAACGCCGGTGGAATACGGTCCCGCCGGATGGGGCGCGTCACCGCCAATCGCAAACACCTCAGAGATGCCTGCACTGGCGCAGTCGCCAAGAATCCCCTGCAGCTGGGCTCGGCTATCGAGGCACTTCGCAGCTAAGTGTGGCACCGCTGCGTAGCCCAGTTCACTGAGCTGGATGGCCGTCCCCATAGTGGGGCCAATTCCATGGTGCGGCAGGCACGTGACACTGATGGTGGTGCTCTTGGGCAGGGCTTCAGCGACCCGGGCAACAACGCCGTCGGTGGGAATGATTTCAACGCGGGTGGGGAGCATGGATCAGGTCCTGGTTCGCTGGCGTACTGGCGGGCGTAGTTGTTTCGGGCGTTGTGTGGCCTGATTTGCACCCTTGGGTAGGGTCATTTCATGCAGAGCGGGCCTCACAGGGCGGTCAGCATCCACGTCGACGGAGTCGTACCCTATGGCCTTGAGCATAGTGTCGACGTCGGCCAGGCGTCGTGCGCCGATATGCCGGTCCGCGAAGGCGGTAGGGGTTGATTGAACGGTCAAGAGGAACTCCATAATTCACGGCCCAGTGAGCGCCACAATGAATAAAAGTTCCTCCCCGCTCTGTCTTGGACCTGAGAGATTCCGCAGACTGTGTTTCCACGTTATGCCTGCTTGCACCGTCGGTGAGCCCGGTTATCCGTGCTACTTTCCAGAGTTGCCTCGCCGCGGCGGTACATGGGCCTGAGAGATTCCCGGGGAGGATTTGCTCCTACGGCGCCTGACTGGATGTACCGGCAGGACTCTCCCGCCGCAGATCAAAAGCGTTGCGCCACCTGAGTGACACGCTTCACACCATAGCGGGTTCGTTTAAAGAAGCGCAACCATACATGCATGGGTGCGCAGACGGTTCTTCCCTCAAAACCCGCGGACACCTCCCAGATTTACTTATCCACATCGCCCCCTGCTTCGCACTTCTTTGACATCCCGGAATGGTAGTTTGATCTCTGCTGAGCCAGACACCTGTACCCGATCTGAGGACACTCCATGTTTAAGGGTTTCAAAGAGTTCATACTTCGCGGCAATGTCATCGAACTTGCGATTGCAGTGGTCATTGGTGGTGCATTCACCGCATTGGTTGGCGCGTTTACAACGAACATCATCAACCCCGTCATAGCCGCTGCCGGCGGAATGAAGGCTGATGGCCTTGGCTTCAAGATCTGGCAGGACAACCCTGCCACGTTCGTCAACATCGGCGCCGTCCTCACCGCCGTCGTGACCTTCCTGATTACCGCTGCGGTGGTCTACTTCGTCTTCGTTGCCCCGATGAACAAAGTCAACTCCATGGTCAAAAGCCGCCTCGGCGCGGCAGAGCCGGAGGAAAAGCCCCTTCCCGCGGACACAGCCTTGTTGGCCGAGATCCGCGACCTGTTGAAGGACGCAGCCGAACCCCGTAAAGCCAGCCACGCTGCCACTTCCGGCCAAGGCCCAAGCTCCGACCACATCCACTAGGCGGGCCCGCGGCAACCGGATGGGCAGGACTGGCAGGATCCACCGTCAGCTAAGCACCCGGTACCTGAGGAAAATTGCTCCGTTGCCGAACGTGCGCTCTTGAACGAGTTCCAGCCGGGTACCAAAGTCTGCGGGCAAGCCCTTCTTCCCGCCACCTACGATGGCCGGCACCATAACCAACTGGCATTCATCGATCAGTCCATCACGGAACGCTTGGGCTGCGAGTTCCGGGCCCCCGATGGAGATGTCTGTTGCAACTGACGCCTTGAGTTTCCGGACATCGTCAGCCCTGTACTCCCGCTCAATCTTGGTGTTGCGAGTGGACGGATCCTGCAGGGTTCGCGAGAAGACCACCTTCTCCGCCCGGCGCCAAAGGTGCGCAAAGTCATCGATGAAAGGCGGTTCGGACGAGGTATCCCACGTGTCCCAGACACTCATGACGTCGTAGAGGCGGCGTCCGAGCAAGTGGTGCCGGATATGGCGTTGGCGTTCATTGATGAAACGGTGCACTTCCTCGTCCGGCACGCTCCAGTCGAATTTGCCGTCCCGGTCCGCGACGTAACCGTCAATGGACATGATGGCCGAGTAGATGAGTCTTCCCATGTGGCTTCAGTCCGCGTCGATCGTTTCCAGCAGCTTCCCGAGGGCTGCGCGAATATCGTCGTAATCATTTTGGCCGGCGCGGCTCTCCGCGGAGATCACTGCGCAGCGGTGGATCTTCTTGAAGTCCCCGATGGGGAACTTGTAGTGCCCTTTTTGATCGTCCGGGTGGTCGTCGTCCACTCCCAGGTGCCACTTGGAGTATTCGGCATGCCCGTGCTTGTCCAAGAACGAATTCTCATCCTTGGTGGACGGGGCGTGCTCGCTCCAGTCGTCACGGGCATCTTTGACGACCTTGCCGTCGTCGATCAGCTGTTTGGCGTGTTCGAAGGCCTTCTTGTTGAGTTTCACTGTCATGGCACACCCTCGCTTGGACGTTGGTATTCGACGCGTGAGCGCCGTACCGTCCCAAGCTTAGGTTTGCGCGGACAGCCCGGGAAGACCCTCCCCAGGCAGGGTGATTCAGCCTATGACGCGAACCTGTTGGCCTATGCCGAGCTCTTTAACCACCATGCGCCGTTCTATTGGCCCTGTTTGCTCTAACCAAAGGATGCCGCCGTCTACGGTCACGGTCTCAACCGATCCTTCGTCCACGAGCTGATCGTAATGCCAAACCTGAACCACCCGGCCCGGGAGTTGCCGCCAATCGGACACGATCTTTCCCGGCATACTTTCGCCAGGACCCCGCGTGAAATCCTTCATCCCGTGATACAAAATCGACTCCTAGGCATCCGTCTTGTCCGCAACCAAAGTCAGACTGGAAGGCCCGGCGGCGGATCACAGCACGCGGCTCCAACGGCCGCCCCCTGCAAGGAACGAGTGCCGTGGATGTTCCGTACATGACGCGGTTTGCCGCCCGAACTCCGGGCGGGCTACGGCGGGTTGCTTCCTTAGAGGGCTTTGACCGCTCCGAGGACCTTGGTGAGCGATTCCTTTGCGTCCCCGAACAGCAACGTGGTCTGGGGCTCATACAGCAATTCGTTTTCGATGCCGGCAAAGCCGGGGCGCATGGACCGTTTGAGGAATACCACTTGGCGGGCGTCGGCGACCTCAAGGATTGGCATGCCGTAGATCGGCGATCCGGAGACGGTTTTTGCCGCCGGGTTGACGACGTCGTTGGCCCCGACGACCAGGGCGACGTCCGCGGTCTTAAACTCCGGGTTGATGTCACCCATTTCCTTGAGCGATTCATACGGAACATTGGCTTCAGCCAGCAGGACATTCATGTGGCCAGGCATCCGCCCCGCCACTGGGTGGATAGCAAAGTCCACCTCAATCCCCCGGCTTTCCAATGCAAGCGCCAACTCTGCCGCCGTGTGCTGCCCTTGGGCCACGGCCAGACCGTACCCCGGAACAATGATGACCCGTTGCGCATATCCCAGCAGTACAGCAACGTCTTCTGCGCTGGAGGAACGGACCGGGCGATCACTCAACGCAGTGGAACCTGCCGTGGAACCGCCCTTGAATGCCCCGAACAGGATTCCCGCCACGCTGCGGCCCATCGCCGCAGCCATGGCGCGGGTAAGGATGGTTCCTGATGCTCCGACCAGTGTCCCCGCGACCACAAGGAGGACATTTCCCAGCACCAGTCCCGACGCCGCAACGGCCAGTCCGGTAAATGCGTTCAGCAAAGAAATGACGATCGGGACATCGGCGCCGCCCACCGGGAGGACAAGGAGGACGCCAGTCCCCAGTCCGAGAAGCAGAACGGCAAAGGCCAGCAGCGATGAGCCGCTGAACACGACAGAGGCACCCGCAGCCACGGCGGCGAGCAATACCGCGCCCATCAGAACGGGAAGGCCCGGAAACGTGACTGGGCGCGTAGTCATCAAACCTTGGAGTTTGGCAAAGGTCACGCCGGAACCTGCGAAGGACACGGCGCCCACGAGCAAGGTAAACACCACCGCCAGCCGAATCCAAGGATCGTCATGATGGGGAAGTTCCAGCAAAGCCACAAGGGCTGCAGCCCCACCGCCCACCCCGTTGAACAAGGCGACGAGCTGCGGCATTTGGGTCATCTGAACCCGCCTGGCCACCGGGGCCGCAACACCGGCTCCCACGGCCATTGCGGCAATGATCCACGGGATGTTCTCCACCCTCGCTGAAACGAACACCGTCACCACGGCCAGGAACGCACCCAAGGCGCCGATGAGGTTGCCGCGACGGGCCGTTCGGGGCGAGTTCAGTCCCTTCAGGGCGACGATGAAGCAAGCCGCAGCGACAAGGTATAGAAGCGCCGTCCAGGTGGGGCTGAGTAGCGTCACGGGCGCGGCTCCTTACCCCGGGTTTCGGCGCTTGATCCGGCAGACGACGGCGGCCGGCCCCTTCCGCGGAACATCTCGAGCATGCGGTCGGTCACCACGAAGCCACCCACCAGGTTTGCCGTTGCCAGCACCACAGCCACCAAAGCCACCACCAGCACAGGGGGCTCTATGGCTTGGCCGGCCACGATGATGGCGCCCACCAGGATGATGCCGTGGATGGCGTTGGCGCCGGACATCAAGGGGGTGTGCAGTGTGCTGGACACTTTGGAAACTACCTCGAAGCCGACGAACACCGCGAGCACGGTGATGGTCAACAAGCTCATGCCGTCCATCAGCCCACCCTGGTCTCGGGGTCGCCGAGGGTAAGCAACGCCGCCCGGGTGGGTTCGTGCCGCACCTCGCCGTCGTAGGTTAGGCAGGTACCCGCCACCACTTCGTCACCGAAGTCCGGCGCGACAACTCCATCCTTGGTGATCAACGCGACCAGGTTGGCAACGTTCTTGGCGTAGAGCCGCGACGCGTCTGCGGGCATGGCCGACGCAGCGTCCCTCATCCCCACCAGCGTGACCGCGCCACAGCCATCCGCGGTAGTAATGGAAATATCCTCCCCCGGGATGCTCCCTTCAACGTTCCCTCCGGATTCTGCCGCGAGGTCCACCACCACTGATCCCGGACGCATGCCCTGCACCATCTCGCGGCTCACCAGGAGCGGGGCCCGCCTTCCCGGGACCGCGGCGGTGGTGATCAGGACGTCCGACTGGGCCACATGCGGAGCCAAGAGTGCCCGCTGGAGGGCTCCACGATCTGCGCTCAGTTCACGCGCGTATCCGCCCGAAGCCTCCGCTGTCTCCAGGTCCAGCTTGATGAAGGTTCCCCCCATGGAAGCTACCTCGTCCGCAGATGAAGGCCGGATGTCATTCGCCGATACCCTGGCCCCGAGCCTCTTGGCCGTGCCAATCGCCTGCAGACCGGCAACCCCCACGCCCAAAACCAGCACCCGGGCCGGTGGAATGGTGCCGGCAGCTGTCATGTACAGCGGAAAGAACCTCGGTAAGCGTGTTGCGGCCTCCAGGACACAGCGATAGCCCGCAACCAAGGCTTGGGAGGTCAGGGCATCCATTGACTGCGCACGCGAGATGCGCGGAACCAGTTCCAGAGCAAACGCGGTCACCCCGCCGCGGGCGAGGGCGCGGACAGTGGGCAATTCCGACGACGGCGATCCCAGGCCCACGGTGACGGCGCCCCTGTGAAGAGCCGCCGCCGTCGAAGGTTCCATGGGACGTACGTGGCAATAGAGGTCGAGCGTCCCGAGGTCCAAGCCTTGCACCACCGAAGCGCCGGCGTGCCGGTAATCGCTGTCGCTGTGGCCCGCGGCGAGGCCTGCGCCGGACTCGATTTCAACTGCCAATCCCAACCCCGTCAGTTGCTTGACCGTCTCGGGCGTCGCCGCGACGCGACGCTCGCCGTCGAGCGCTTCACGTGCTACGCCTGCCTTCACCCGCCACCCCTCTTCCGCAACCCGAACCAGTTGGCATGAGTCTATGACTGCGCGGAGCGGGACGGGAGTAGGGGGCTGCGCTATGTGCACAAGTCAACTAGGGTCAGTTGAAGCTGGAGGCAACCAGCCGCCACACCGTCGACGAGCCGGTTCCGGCCGTGCCGTCGGGAAGGAACGCCCCCGTGGAAACGTTCAAGATCGGCTATTTCGTCGGAAGTTTGTCCAGCACATCCATCAACCGCGTCCTGTCGCGGGCCCTCATCAGCGTGTCCCCGCCCGAGTTGGAATTCCACGAGATCGCCATCAAGGATCTCCCTCTTTACAGCTCCGACTACGACGGCGACTTTCCCCAAGTGGGGAAGGACCTGAAGGATGCCATCGCAGCGTCCGACGGTATCTTGTTCATCTCGCCCGAATACAACCGTTCCATCCCGGGCGCGCTGAAGAATGCCATCGATTGGGGCTCCCGCCCCTGGGGCACCAATTCGTTCGCACGCAAACCTACCGGGATCATCGGCGCATCGCCTGGCGGTATTGGCACGGCGGTCATGCAGTCGTCCATGCGAAGCGTTTTAAGCTTCCTTGACGCACCGCAGCTGAATGCCCCCGAGGCCTACATCCGCTTTGTCGCGGATGCCTACGACGACGACGGTTCAGTAAAGGACGAGGCCACCGCAGGTCTGCTGCGCCACTTCATGGAGGAATACAGCGCTTTCGTGCAGCGGGTCCTCGCGGCCAACGCTCCGGGCCATATCGGTGACCCGGAACCGGACAGTGACAAGCTGAACCGTTAGTTTTCTCCGCAATTCATGGTTTAGTCAGTATGCTTACTAATATAAGTGATGCTCGGACACACCCTCACCAAGGAGAAACGATGCTTCGTAGACTAGCCATGACCACCCTGGCATTGGCCCTGTTCTCCGGGTCGATGGCCGCTACGGCTGTTGCGGCCGACGCCGCCGTCTCGACTCAGGGCCATGTCACCGCCGCCAGCGCAACACCCAGCAGCTCCCCTACAGCGACGACCAGCGCATCCGACTCAGACGCGCCCAGCCCGTCCACCGGCGGAAGCACCGGACCCAACAACCCGGGCACGGGAGAGACCGGCCAGCAGCAACAACAACGGACAGACGTGGTGCCGTGGATTTTGGCTATCGCGGCAGCCATCATCATTATCGGCATCATCATTTGGACGGTGCGGAACCGGCGTCCCAAGGATAAAGGACTGACGGATCGCCGCCGCTAAGCGCCGGGCTGCCCCTCGGTCAGCCGCCCAATGATGCTGGATTCCAACTGCTCGAGCAGGTGCCGCGGGTTGTCATAGACCTCTGCGGCACCTGCTTCGCGCAGCTCCGCCTCGCTGATTCCACCGCACAGCAAGCCGATCACGGGCACCCCGATTGCGGCGCCGGCCTTCACGTCCCACACCGCGTCCCCAACGAAAACGACATCTTCGGGGCTGAGCTCCAGCTTTTCCAGGCACGCCAGGAGGATGTCCGGCTCAGGTTTGCTTTCCTTGGCATCGTTGGAGCTGGTCCAAGCATCGATGGCAGCTCCGCCGCCGTCGGAGGATTCGCCGCTGGAGGATCCGCCGTCGAGAAGCTGCCTGCTCACCTCAAGGTCGCGTTCCTGGGCAGAGGACGCCAGACCCACAGCCAAGCCGGACTCCGAGATCGCGGACAACAGCTCCCGGGCAGCATCGAAGGTCCGCAGCGCGGGCCAAAAGGTCGAGAACACAGCGCCATGGGCGGACTTCAAGTCTTCCTGCATGTCCTCTGAGCAACCCGGAACCAGGGCTTGGATCAACTTGTCCCCGCCCATTCCCACGCAGCGATGGATGGCGGACATCTGGACGTCCAGGCCCTCCCGGCGGAAGGCTTGCCACCAAGCCATTGCGTGGAAGTAGCTGGAGTCGATCAGCGTTCCATCCACATCGAAGAGGACGCCGCGCCGTTTTCCTGCGGTTGGGGTAGCTTTGCCGGACTTTGACTCTGCCATTCCTAGCCCACCTCCACGCGTGCGCGCGGGGCCTGCCCCGCCAGAGCCGAGTCAATCTCAGGCTCCTCCAACATGAGTACCGCATACCGTTCCGATGACGCTCTGCTGAGCAGTCCCGTCCCGGCCACCTCCCGGATGGCTTCGACTCCCCTGGCGGCCTCATCCACTGACGCATAACGCTTCGAAAGCCCCATCAAGGTGTCCTCAGCATCCACCATGAGAATCCTGTAACCCCCGTCAGGGGTATCGACCAATTCCAAATGTCCAGCCACCCAAACCTCCTCGCCTTTGATGACAATCTGCATAGTAAGACTACTTAGTATAACCCGAACGACGGCGGCCTACCGCCTGCGTTGGGCTCCGGGAGACCGCGGGAAATACCTGCGCGACGGACGGTGTTGGCAGGATCATGACAACAATTGGAATTATCGGAGCAGGACACATTGGCAGCCAGCTGGCACGCAAGGCCGTGGAACTCGGCTACGACGTCGTCATCAGCAACTCACGGGGACCGGAAACCCTCAGTGACCTGGTGGCAGAACTAGGGCCTCGCGCCCGAGCCGTAACGGCCGCGGAGGCCGCAGCGGCCGGTGATTTCGCCGTCGTGACCGTTCCACTGAAGAACTATGGAAGCATTCCGGTGGGGCCCCTTGAGGGCAAGATCGTGGTGGATACCAACAACTACTACTGGGAGCGCGATGGCCGTATCCCGGAGTTGGACAACGGCGAAGCAACTACCTCGGGACTGCTCCAGAAGCACCTTCCGGCATCCAAGGTGGCCAAGGGTTTTAACCACATCTATGCCAAGGACATCACCACCGACGGCGCGCCGGCCGGAACCCCGAATCGTCGTGCCTTGGCTACGGCCAGCGACTTCCCGGAGGCCGCGGAACTGGTCACCAAGCTTTATGACGAATTCGGCTTCGACACAGTCAACATCGGCCCCCTCGAGGACAGCTGGCGGGTTGAGCGCGACCGCCCCGCCTACGTGATCCGCCAAAATGCCGACGAGCTGCGTGAGAACCTCGCCAAGGCGACGCGAACCGTCTAAATTTCGGGACAAAACCGTGTCATAAATAGGGCCGTTTGTGCACTTTATTGGTGACTGCTTCCTTGGGCGTTCGGCGCATCGGGCCCCCCGGGAAGCAGTCGCCCCCTGCCAGTTCGGCAAGCGCCGGATTCGGCAAGCGCCGGATTCGGCAAGCGCCGGATTCGGCAAGTGCCCTATTCGAGCAGTGCCCTATTCGACCAGCGCCCTATTCGACCAGCGCCCTATTCGAGGAGTCCCGTGTCCACCAAGATCTCGAACTGGCCCGCGGGGACTCCTATGTGGGTGGATCTGGGAGTTCAGGACCTCGAAGCGGCAAAGGGCTTCTACGCAGACCTCTTCGGATGGCAGTTCCTGCCCGGCGGTCAATTCCGGGAGTTCGGGGGCGGCACTGCGGTCGAGGATTATCTCCTGGCACATCTCGGCGGCCGCGCAGTGGCGGGGATCGGCCTCCGGCAGGACCGAGCGGGCTGGACAACATTCCTCGCCACTGACGATGCCGGTGTCACGGCGAGGAAGATCGAGGCCGCTGGCGGACGGGTAACGGCACACCCATGCGACGTCACCACTTCGGTCCGGACGGCTCTGGCCGAAGACACCGCCGGGGCGGCGTTCGGAGTTTGGCAAGCAGGAACGCACATCGGGGCAGAACGCGTCAACGAGCACGGTTCGCTGTGCTGGAACGAACTCCGAACGCTGAGCTATCCCGCAGCGCGCTCCTTTTACGCAGAGGTGTTCGGCCATAGCTACCAGGAAATCCCTGCGGAGGACCGCCCCTATGCCGCCATCCGCAGGCCCCATGACGGCAGGGAGGTAGCTGGCTTGCAGTGCGTGTCGCCCGTGGACCCAGCCCATGGCACTGGCTTACTTGGTTCGCCAGCGACGACGTTGAGGCCACGGTCCGCATGGCTACGGAACGTGGTTCCAAGCTGCTGGAACCCCTCACGGAGGGGCCGCTCGGACGTACGGCGATAGTCCAAGCTCCCCAGGGCGAAGTATTCGGTGTTACCGACGCTCCACACAGCAGCCGGTTTTTCAGGCAACCACCGGATCAAGAGCTTCGGTGATGACGTTATGGGCGTGGGCGGCGGCCAAGGGAGCTGCCAGGCGATGCACTCCCAGGAAGATCCTGCGGACTGCCGGGCCGTGCCAGTCCGGCGGAAGGTAGTCGGTGGGCAGGTTTGGGTCGCGATACGGGAACCGGCGCCACATGGTCAACATAGGGATGTAGTAGCGGAACGCGTCCCTTCGCAGCTCCTCTGTGGAGGCCGCCAAGGCAGCCTCCGGATCCTCGCCTACCCGTTCAACCCACTGTTGCTCCGCGCCCTCGTACAGCGCGAGGAACTCGGTGAACTGCTCATCGAGTTCCTTAAGATCCCACCACTCTGAAATTTTGGGCCGCATGGGCCCGTCAAAGACGTAATCACTGCGGAACAGGTCCACGAACTCGATGAGCCCGTTGGCCATCAGCCGTTCCCGGGCCTGCTCCAGCTTGTGCGCCGGCGCGATCCATACACCGTTGGCGACGGAGCCGAATCCGAGTCCGGCCAAAGCTGAACGCAACTGATGCCTACGGTTACGCATCGATTCCGGCACCGAAAAAACGGCCAGGACCCATGTGTCCACAGGGGCTGGTGGCTCTGGTGCGAAAATCCTCCGGTCCCCTTCACGGAATACATCGCTCACGGACTCCGCGATCTTGTACTTGGCGATCCCGTCCTCGCGCACGCTCTTCAAGACGCCCTTGGACTTCAACCGGGACACCGAGGACCTCACTCCTGGCGCGTCATAACCCAGTGAGCCCAGCATCGCGATCAACGCCGAGACCGGCAACGCATCGCCCGCATTCCTGCCATAAAGACCGAAAATGGTGACGAGCAACTGCTGGTGGCGAACCGGGGGTGCCGGGACGGGGAACATTGAAAGGTCCTCTTTTCCGCGCCTCCAGTTCAGGCGCCAGTCCAGTTCATCATAGGGCTGCGGACCGCCGTCGCCCGGGCGAAGCCTAGCCGTACGTTGATAAGCATGCTTACTATAGATAGACACTGCTTTGAGGCCGATAAGGCCGAAAAGTCCTCACCGTATCGACGATAGGAAGCACATCATGGCAGGAAATCTCGTAGCTCGCTCCGTTCACGACCTCACTGCGGCAGCGTGGTTCGGTGGCTCCTTGATGGGCGCCATTGGTTTGAACGGTGCAGCGGCGGAAGCCAAGGACCCTGCCGAGCGGACCCGCCTGTCCAGCAAGGGCTGGGGCAAATGGGCGCCAATCCAAACGGCCGCTTTTGCCGGGCACCTGGTGGCAGATCTCGCCATCGCATGGGAAAACAAGGGCAGGATCGCCAAGCAGGACAACGTGGCGGCCAACACGGTTTACAAGACGGCGGTGACCTTGGCTGGTGCTGCCGTCACCCTCTACGCAGGGATCGTGGGAAAGAAAGTGGACGCCCTCGCTGACCAAGGAGCGGAGGGTGCCACCGAGCCTCGGGCGGGCGCGTCGGACGAGCTCAAGTCAGCCCAAACGCAGCTGAAAGCGTTGCAGTGGGCCATTCCTGCCTTCGCGGCCTGGGTGATCATTCTCGGCGCCAAGCACGGCGAGATGCAGCGACCCAAGAACATCGTCAAGGGCCTGCGCTAACGGCGCGTTAAGAACCGTTCTGGCGGCGCGCGAACGTCAGGTGCACCACGCCGCTCGGTGACGGCGCGGCTTCGATGTCGAAGCGTTTCTCAAGTCCTTCGAGGTTGTCCCACAACCGCTCACCCCGGCCCAAGAGGATGGGAACCACGGCGATGTGCATCTGATCGATGAGGTCGGCCTGCAGGAACTCGCGCACCGTGGCGACGCCGCCGCCGATCCGCACATCGAGGCCACCAGCCAGGGCGCGTGCTTGTTCAAGTGCTTCGGCGGGCTTGGCATCAACGAAATGGAAGGTGGTTCCGCCTTCCATGGTCAGCGCCGGACGCGGGTGATGCGTTAGGACGATCACCGGCGTGTGGAACGGCGGGTTCTCGCCCCACCACCCCTGCCATTCCTCGTCGGTCCACGGGCCGCGCTGGGGCCCGAACTTGTTGCGGCCCATGATTTCGACGCCGATTCCGGCAGCCCAGCGGCTGGCAAAGGTCTCATCGACCCCGTTGGTGCCGCCAACCCCACCATTGAGACCCATTTGCGTAAAGGTGCGCGTCGGAAAGGCCCACTGAACCAAGCGCTGCCCGGCATGCCCGAACGGGGTCTCTAACTCCTGCCCCTCTCCAGTGCCGAATCCGTCGAGCGAAACAGAGAAGTTGTGAACGCGAACCAGCGACATCGGGCTCCTTGATGGTGCAGTGAACTTTGACGGGTGAAACGAAAAATGACGGGCGAAACACGCTCAGCCTGAACCGTTTGCAGCATGCATTCGCTGCGCCGACGGTAACGCACGCGCGCGGCAAACTGCAAGCACTTCCGGGGTCTGGCGGTTGACACGCACAGCCCCGGCAAATTGGTCCTGCCAGGGCTGTGCGGAGCCTCCGCCGTGCCCGCGCTACTTCACCCGCGCTACTTGACCAGGACCGACGTCGTCGCCCGCTCGGGCGTCCAGCGAAGATGTGCCGTGGCCTCTTCGACGTCGGCTTCCTTGAGCAGTGACAAACGAGGCCGCACGGCATCGGTGCGGGAGCTGGGCGGCTTCCGCCGGCCGGCGCGGAACTGCGGAATCCACTGGGCCCCGGGGCCGTGGTACTCCTGCTCAGCAGCAGCGTGCAAGGTCCACTGAGGATCGTAGAGGTGCGTACGGCCCAAGGCGATCAAGTCAGCACGGCCGGCGAGGAGGATGGAGTTCACGTCGTCGTAACTGGAGATGGCACCGACGGCGATCACGGCCACGCCCGCGGGGGCGGCAACTTCCTGCCGGATGCGGTCGGCGAACGGCGTCTGGTAGCTGCGTCCGTAAGCCGGTTTCTCTTCCTTGGCGACTTGGCCGGTGGAAACATCCAGCCCGGCAGCGCCGTGTTCTACAAAAGCCTTCGCGATGGCGACCGAATCACCGGAGGTGTTGCCGCCCTCGATCCAGTCCGTCGCGGAGATGCGCACCGTCAGAGGCTTGCTCGCGGGCCAAGCCGACCGAACGGCGTCGAACACTTCCAGCGGGAACCGCAGCCGGTTCTTCAGGCTGCCACCGTATTCATCGGTCCGCTTGTTGGACACCGGCGAAAGGAATGAGGACAGCAAGTAGCCGTGGGCGGCGTGAATTTCGAGGAGGTCGAATCCCGCCTGCGCGGCGCGAACGGTTGAGGCGACGAACTCGGCCCTGATGGCGTCCATACCTGCACGGTCCAGCTCCACCGGTGTCTGGTTTTCGGGGCCGTACGGCAGGGCAGAGGGTCCGACGGCGGTCCAGTTGCCGGACTCGAGGGGCTGGTCGATGCCTTCCCACATGAGCTTGGTGGAGCCCTTGCGGCCGGAGTGGCCCAGCTGCGCCCCGATCTTTGCGGTGGAACGGCTGTGGACGAAGTCCACGATCTCCTTCCAGCTATCGCGCTGGGCATCCGTGTACAGCCCGCTGCAACCCGGGGTGATGCGCCCGGCTTCGGAAACACAGACCATCTCGGTCATGACCAAGCCCGCGCCGCCCAAGGCCTTGGAACCCAGGTGGACCTTGTGGAAGTCGCCCGGAATTCCGTCAACAGCGGAGTACATGTCCATCGGAGAGACCACAATACGGTTCTTCAGCTCCAGTTCGCCGATGCGGAACGGCTGGAACATGGCCGGCGCGACGTCGGACAGGCCTTGGGACTCTGCGAAATCGCGATCCACAGCCTCCGCGAACTCGGGGTCGCGGAGGCGCAGGTTTTCCTGCGTGATGCGGCGGCTGCGGGTAAGCAGGTTGAACGCGAACTGCGTGGGATCCTGGTCCTTGTACTGGCCGATGCGCTCGAACCACTCAAGCGAGGCCTGAGCAGCGCGCTGGGTGGAAGCAACCACGGGCCTTCGCTCGGCTTCGTACGCTTCCAGCGCGGCCTGCACTGTGGGGTGCTCGTGCAGGCAGGCAGCCAAAGCCAACGAGTCCTCCATGGCGAGCTTGGTGCCCGAGCCGATGGAGAAGTGTGCGGTGTGGGCAGCGTCGCCCAACAGCACAACGTTGCCCTTGCGCCAGCTCTCGTTGCGAACCGTGGTGAAGTTGATCCACTTGGAGTTGTTGGTCAGGACTTCGTAGCCGTCCAGTTCTTCAGCGAAGATCTCGCGGATCTTGGCGATCGATTTCTCGTCCGAGACTCCCGGAGGGAACATTTCGTTGGCCGTCTCGTCGAAGCCCGCAGCATGCCACACGTCCTGGTGCATTTCCACGATGAACGTGGAGCCCTCGTCCGAATAGGGGTAACCGTGGATCTGCATGACGCCCCACTGGGTTTCCTTCACGAAGAACTTGAATGCCTCGAAGACCTGATTTGTACCGAGCCACATGAACTTGTTGCTACGCGGGTCCAAGGTGGGGCGGAAAGCGTCCGCATACTTGGCACGGATCTGCGAGTTGATCCCGTCGGCGGCGAGCACCAGATCATAGTTCGCTTCGAGCTCTTCGATCGCTGGTGCCAGAGTGCTGAATCGCACGTCGACACCCAGTTCGATGCACCGGTGCTGCAGCAACTCCAGCAGTTCCTTCCGGCTCATCGCCGCAAAACCTTGGCCGCCAACGGTGATCGTCTCGTCCCGGAAGTGGATGTCGATGTCGGACCAGCGGGCAAAGCGACGGCTCATGTACTCAGCCACCACGGGATCGGCGTTACCGATGCCTCCCAGCGTCTCATCGGAAAATACGACGCCGAAGCCAAAAGTGTCGCTGGCAGCGTTCCGTTCCCACAAGGTGATGTCGTGCGAGGCATCCAGTTGCTTCATCAAAGCTGCGAAGTACAGGCCGCCCGGCCCACCTCCAACGATTGCAATTTTCATGGTGCTGCTCCTTCTCAGGCCTGGCTCTGGCCGGCGTGGGTAAGTTGTTCGGTCCCGCTCGCGTTCCCTGCTGCGTCTTCTGTGAGCAGTCTGTCGCGGAGCTTGAAGTGCTGGAGTTTGCCGCTGGGGTTCCGCGGCAGCTCGGCCACGAAGCGGACGTCGCGGGGGTACTTGTACGGGGCGATGGTCTGCTTCACGAAGTCCTGGATTTCCTTGCGCTTTGCGGCATCGCCAGTGACGCCTTCGCGCAGGACGACGAAGGCGCACACGATGCTGCCGCGTTCCTCATCAGGGATTCCAATGACCGCGTTTTCCATCACGTCGGGGTGCTGGTCGATAGCGGCCTCGACCTCGGGCGCGCCGATGTTGTACCCGGAAGAGACGATCATGTTGTCCGAGCGCGCCTGGTACGTGAAGTACCCGTCTGCGTCCATGGAGAACGTATCGCCCGTGACGTTCCAACCGCGGACAACGTAGTTCGCCTGACGGGGGTCATCCAGGTAGCGGCAGCCGGTGGGGCCGATAACGGCCAACCGGCCCATGGCGCCGGGGCCGAGTTCGTTGCCGTCGTTATCCAATATGGTGGCCCGGAAGCCCGGAACCACCCGTCCTGTGGTTCCCGGTCGAATATCGTCCCCGGCAGCGGAGATGAAGACGTGCAACATCTCCGTGGCACCGATCCCGTTGACCAACCGCAGGCCGGTGGCCTCGTGCACGGCTTCCCACGTTTCCTTGGAGAGGTGTTCTCCCGCAGAGACGGCGATGCGAAGTCCCCGCAGAAGGTCCCCGCGCTTCTCCTTGAGGATCGCGCGGTATGCCGTGGGTGCCGTGAAAAGGATGGTTGCCCCGGCCTTGGAGGCGTGCTCGGCCAATTCAACCGGTCCGGCCTTCTCGGTCAACAAAGACGACGCCCCAAACCTCAGCGGGAACACCACCAAGCCGCCCAGCCCGAACGTGAAGGCAAGCGGAGGTGAGCCGGCAAAGACATCGTCAGCGGTGGGCTGCAGGATGTAGCGGGCAAACGTATCGGCGTTGGCCAGGATGTCCCGGTGGAAATGCATGGTTACCTTGGGCACTCCGGTGGTGCCCGACGTCGGACCCAGCAGGGCAACGTCGTCGGCGGAGGTGTCCACTGCCGTGAACTTGCCGCTCTTGTGGCCACAGCGCGAGACGAGGTCGCCGTCGTCGTCGAATCCTTTGCCGGCTCCGTACGTCAGGACGGTGACATCATCCCCGGCAGCTACCGCGAGCTCGTCCCGGAAACGGTGATCCGAGATCGCAACCAGGGGTTTGGTGAGCTGGATCAGCGTGGACACCTCGGCGGAGCGCAGCATGGGCATGGTGGTGACCACCACGGCGCCTGCCTTCAACACGCCAAGCCAAGCAGCCACGATCCACGGATTGTTGGGGCCGCGGAGAAGGACCCGGTTACCCGGAACAACACCCAGATCCTCTGTGAGAACCTGGGCCACCTGGTTGGAACGCGTCTGGAGCTGACCATAGGTCCAGACCGCACCGTCCGGCGTCCATAGGGCCGGCCGGTCTGCGCCGTACTGTTCGACAGCGTCGTCGATCAGCACGGCCGCAGCATTGAGCCGTTCCGGATACTGGAGTTCAGGGAGGGTGAATTCAAGCGCCGGCCAGGTATCGGCGGGTGGCAAGTGGTCGCGGGTAAACGTGTCCACATGGGCCGATGGCATCATGCTCATGGCCGTCCTTTCAGGGGTGCATCGTTGAAGCTGGTGGTTGGGGGTCGGGAGGCTCAGGCTCCGGCCCGGATCATGCCCTCTTGGGCAACCGTGGCGAGGAGCCTTCCTTGCCGGTCAAAGAAACGCCCCATCGCAAGGCCCCTGTTGCTTTGGCCGGAAATTGCTTCCTGCGCGTACAGCACCCACTCATCGGCGCGGCCGTCCCGGTGGAACCACATGGAGTGGTCGAGGCTCGCGGTCGCGAGCCCCGGGCTTGACCAGTGCAGGCCGTTCACCCGAAGCAAAGGCTCCAGAATCGTGTAGTCGCAGACATACGCGAGGGCCGCGCGGTGGAGGTCGGCGTCGTCGGGAAGCTCATCGAAGGCCTTGACCCAGATGGTCTGCTGCGGCACCGAACCGCCCTCCAGCTCGATGTATACCGGTCCGGGTATATGCCTCATGTCGAAACTTCGGCCCGAGGACCAGTACTCTCCGGCATCGCCGTCCACCCCAGCCAGCGCTTCCGCTGCGGTGGACAATGATTCAGGCTCGACGGCGGCAGGAGCCTCGGGCTGGAAGTCCGGACCGTCTTCGGGAACCTGGAACGACCCCATCGCGGCATATACGGGTTTTCCGTTTTGGAAGCCGCGGACCGTGCGGGTGGAATAGCCACGGCCGTCCCGGAGACGTTCCACTTCGTAACGGACACTGGAACCGACATCCACGGGGCGCATGAAATAGCTGTGCATGGAGTGGAGCTGCCGGTCGGATTCCACGGACCGCATCATGGCGGCCGCAGCCTGGGCCACCATGTCCCCACCGTAGGCTTTTGGCCACGGCACGTACTGGGTGGTTGCCTCATATGCTTCATCGAAGACCTGGGGCTCGGTCGCGGTAAGTTCAACCGCCTTGAGGAATGTTTCCGACGTCAGGGTTCCAGTGATCATGGCTCAGGCCCGACGGTAGTCGGCGAGGGTCTCGTCCGGGACGTCGTCGAGGTTGACCACGAGGTTCTCGGGCGTGCGCGCAGTGAGCCACACGAGGTCCTCGGTGACGGACATGTTGGCTTCGACGTGCGGCATGAACGGCGGGACGAATACCCAGTCGCCGGTCTTCATGTCGAGGAACTCGGAGTAGTTTTCACCGAAGTAGATCCGGCCGTGGCCACGGAGCACGTAGCCGCCGGTTTCGGCTTCGCCGTGGTGGTGCGGCAGCGACCGGTAGCCGGGGGTGTTAGAGACCTGGCCAAACCAGATCTTGGTTGCCGGCGTGTGCTGGATGCTGACACCGGAGACACGGATGCAGTCGCCGGATTGGGCAGTGTTGGTGTCTTCCTCGCCGGCGCGGGTGACGACGGGAACCACCGATCCGTCTGCCTGCGCGTAGATGGAGTTGTCGCCTTCGAGGCGGTAATCCGTGGTGGTCTGGCTCATGGAGGTTCTCCTTTGTTGTGGCTGGGTTAGGCAGTGACGGTGGAGTGGATCCGGACCCGGTTTTCCAGGCGGCCGATCCCGTCGATTTCAGTAGCGAGCACGTCGCCGTCGTTAAGGAAACGCGGCGGGGTCATTCCCATGCCCACTCCCCCGGGCGTTCCCGTGAGGACGAGGTCGCCGGGACGCAGGACGGTGAACTGCGAGATGTAGGACAGGAGCCGGGCCGGACTGAACACCAGGGTGCTGGTGTTCCCCTGCTGGACGAGCTCGCCGTTGACGTAGCCGCGGACGTCGAAGCTGTCGCCGCCGTCGTCGGCCGTCACCATCACCGGGCCCACGGGAGTTGTCCGGTCCCATGCTTTACCTTGGAACCACTGCAGCGTCCGGTTCTGCCAGTCGCGCATGGAGACATCGTTGGCAACCGTGTACCCGGCTATCGCAGCACGTGCTTGGTCCTCATCCGCGTGGAACAGTTCAGAGCCGACGACGACGGCGAGCTCGGCTTCCCAGTCGACGCGGACGCTACCGCGGACCTCGATGGCGTCGTTGGCCCCGAGCAGGGTGTCGGCGTACTTGGCAAACAGCGTGGGGAACTCGGGGAGCTCCCGGCCCATCTCTTGGATGTGGTCGCCATAGTTCAGTCCACAGCAAATCACCTTGCCAGCCCGCGGCAGCAGGGGCGCGTAGTCAGCGTCGGCCTCCGCAATCAAAGTCACGGGCTGTGCGTCCTGCGCGGCGTTTTCCTGCACTCCGGTTTCCTGCACAATGCGCCGCCAGTCGGGCCGGGCGAGGAGTGCGCCCACGTCGGCAGCCGGGAGCGCCAGGTACGAGCCGTCGCTCGTGGCGAGTGCCGCCGTCGTACCTCCACTGGCGGTACGCAGAGTGGCAAGTTTCATGATGCAGGTGCTCCTTCAGGCTTTTTTATGATGTGTCGACTTTTTTACGATCGTCACATATGCTCAAGGTAGCACGGCGGAAATGATCTGCACAGAGGCTTTTTCAAAGTTTTGCAGTTGCCACATCCAGGAGGAACACCATGAGCCACCAGACGATCAACCCGGAATCGCTGCCCAAGCCCTCTGGCTTCGCGCATGGCATCCTGGCCGGAAACACGGTCTTTCTCGGCGGGCAGACGGCCTTGGATAAGAACATGAATATCGTCCCCGGTGGCATCGTGGAGCAGTTCACCCAGGCGTTCACCAACGTGCTCACTACCTTGCGTGAAGCCGGCGGACGGCCCGAAGACCTCGTGAACGTGACCATTTACCTGACAGACGTGGACGATTACATGGCCAACGGCCGCGAAATCGGGCACATCTGGCGCGAAATGGCTGGCTCCCAATACCCCGCAATGGCCGGCATCGGCGTCACGCGCCTGTGGCAGAAAGAGGCCCTGATCGAAATCCAGGGCATCGCGGTGATCCCCGAACGCAAGTAAGGCTGGTCCTCGTCGGAGCTGTGGCGGAGGATGTCCCTATGGGAACCGTCACCGAATACCTGTCGAGCGTCAGCGCAGCGAACCGCGGACCGCTGGAACGGATTGTTGACCTGGCTCGTGAACTCGCGCCCGACGCCGTCGAAGGCACCAGCTACGGAATGCCCGCATTGCTGATTGACGGCAAGGGCTTCGTCAGTGTGATCGAGACCAAGAAGCATCTGGCGTTATACCCCTACAGTGGGCAGATCCTGCCCACCATGTCCGAGGAACTCGGAGGCTATTCCTGGTCCCCGGGGACGTTGCGGTTTTCCGTGGACAACCCGGTGCCGGACTCACTGATCCGCCGGATCCTGGAAACGCGGCTGGCGGCGATCCGGAAGTAGCTTCAGTGCTTCGCGGAGACGTCCTCGGAGATCGCTTTGGCGGTGGCCACGACGTCGAGCCGCACCGACTCGAGATACTTTGCCGGGTCAGGCTGCGCCGCGACGGCCTGCGCCTGCAAAGAGACATTGATGGCGGCAACGTTGTCGCCGTTATTGTGGTTCCACACCGGCGCTGCGATGGACATGAGTCCGATTTCCAGCTCCTGGTCCAGCAAGCACCAGCCTTGTGCGCGGACATGTTCGACGGCGGCCCTCAGGTCGGGTGCGCTGGCAACGGTCCGGGGCGTGATCGGGGTAAGTTCCGCCGTCGAAAGATACGACTCGAACTTGGCCTGCGGCAATCCGGCGAGCAGGACGCGACCCATAGAAGTGGCATAAGCGGGGAAACGGGTGCCCACCGTGATGCCCACGTTCATGATGCGGCGTGTGGCAACGCGGGCAACGTAGAAGATGTCCGGCCCGTCCAGGACAGCAGCCGACGTCGACTCCCCCAACTTATGGCTGAGCTGTTCCAGGTGCGGCTGGACCAACTGCGGCAGGGACAAAGCCGACAGGTACGAGTACCCCAACTGGAGCACCTTGGCCGTCAACGCAAAGGTTTTGCCGTCCGTGCGGACATAGCCGAGTTCAACCAGCGTGTGCAGGAACCTCCGAGCGGTGGCGCGCGTCAGCTCGGTTCGGGCCGCGACTTCACTGAGGGTCATGACCGGGTTGTTCGCATCGAAGGCCCGGATCACGGCGAGCCCCCGGGCCAGCGACTGGACGTACTGGTCGCTGGCCTGTGGGGTTACTGCCGAATCGCTCATGGTTACCAATCCTAAGTGCGTTGACGCACGGGACTTGCGGGGCCTACTCTGCACACCACCGGAACTTGCGGGGCCTACTCTGCAGGCTCCACACCCGAATTTCCCTGCAAAGCGGGCCCCACAACGCACGGGGGCCAAGTTGCAGGGCCTACTCTGCAGGCTTCAGGGACAAGGGGACGAGTATTTGGATCTCCTCGAACGTGCAACCGAACGTCTCCCGGACGGTGACGCCGTCCGCGCCGATGAGGAACACAGCCTTGTCCGTGTACACGCGGGTGACGCAGCCGACGCCGGTCAGCGGGTAGGTGCACTGCTCCACGAGCTTGGACGCGCCTTCGCGGGTCAGGAGCGTCATCATCACGAACACGTCCTTGGCTCCTGTTGCCAGGTCCATGGCACCTCCGACGGCGGGAATCGCGTCGGGCGCGCCGGTGTGCCAGTTGGCGAGGTCACCGCTCGCGGATACTTGGAACGCGCCGAGGACACAGATGTCCAGGTGCCCGCCCCGCATGATCGCAAAGGAGTCGGCGTGGTGGAAGTAGGACGCGCCCGGTAGCTCAGTGACAGGGATCTTGCCGGCATTGATTAAGTCACCATCGACGTCGTCCCCCACCGCAGCAGGGCCCATGCCGAGCATCCCGTTCTCGGTGTGGAGCGTGATGTTCTGTTCCTCGGTGAGGTAGTTCGACACCAGTGTCGGTTGACCGATGCCCAGGTTCACGAACGAACCCCGCACGATGTCCCGGGCCACGAGCTGGGCAAGCTCATCGCGGCCCAACGGCTTCTCGGAGGTTTGGATACTTGTCTGGGTGCTCATGATCAGGCCACCTGTTCTGTGTCGATGGCCGCCGAGTTCGAACCAGCAGGATCCACCCGGACCACGCTGTTGACGTAAATCCCGGGCGTCACCACGTTCTCCGGATCCAAGGCACCCGTGGGTACGATCTCCGAGACCTGGACGATGGTGTGCTTCGCGGCGGCGGCCATGATGGGTCCGAAGTTCCGCGCGGTTTTGCGGTACACGAGGTTGCCCTTGCCGTCCGCTTTCAATGCCTTAATGAGGGCGACGTCGGCGTGAATAGGGGTTTCGAACACCTGCCACTTCCCATCCAGCAGCCGTGTTTCCTTGCCTTCAGCCAGCGTGGTGCCGTAGCCGGTGGGTGTGAAGAACCCGCCGATTCCGGCACCGGCGGCGCGGATGCGCTCGGCCAGGTTCCCTTGCGGAACCAGCTCCAGCTCAATTTCCCCAGCCCGGAACTTGGCATCGAAATGCCAGGAATCCGACTGCCGCGGGAAGGAACAGATCATCTTCCGGACCCGGCCTTCCTTGATCAGCAACGCCAAGCCCTGATCGCCCTGCCCGGCGTTGTTGTTGACCAGGGTGAGGTCCTTCGCGCCACAATCCATCAGCGCATCGATCAGCTCGAACGGCTGCCCGGCGTTACCGAACCCGCCAATCATCACGGTGGAACCGTCCTGGATGCCAGCTACAGCCTCGCCAACAGTGTCGATAAAATTCAGCAATTCCCTACGCCCCTCTCACTGAAGCACTAACGTTTTCCAGCACCACGGCCAGCCCCTGCCCCACCCCGATGCAGATCGCCGCGACGCCCCACCGTTGACCAGAGAGCTGCAAGGAACGGGCCAGTGTACCGAGGATGCGCGTACCAGAGGCCCCGAGCGGGTGGCCCATCGCCAACGCGCCACCGTGCTGGTTCACGATCGACGGATCGATCCCCCATGCATCCACGCAAGCCAACGACTGCGCGGCAAATGCCTCGTTAAGTTCGACGGCGCCTACTTGCTCCCAGCCGATGCCCGCCTTTGCCAGGGCCTTGTTCGCGGCCTCCACCGGGGCGAAACCGAAGAACTGGGGGTCGTTGCCATGCGCACCCCGGCCAGCGATGCGGGCCACGGGTTCCAAGCCAAGGATCGAGGAAGCTGCCTCCGAACCGATCCATGCCGCAGATGCGCCGTCGGACAAAGGCGAGGCATTCCCGGCGGTGACCGTTCCGCCGTCGGGCCCGTCAGACTCGGGGCGGAAGACGGTCTTCAAACCGGCAAGCTTCTCAGCCGACGAACCGGCACGGATGCCCTCGTCCCGGACCAGGTCGGTGCCCGGAACCGGTGTGACCAACGAATCGTAGAACCCTTCGTTCCACGCAGCGTCGGCCAGGTTGTGTGAATCCGCAGCGAACTGATCCTGTCGCTCACGGGTGATCCCGTACTTTTCGCGCAGGCGTTCGGTAGCCTCGCCCAAGGAGATGGTCCAGTCCTTGTTCATGGCAGGGTTCACCAACCGCCACCCCAACGTGGTGGATGCCAACGTCATGTCTCCGGACGGGTAGGGCTTGGACGTCTTCGGCAGCACCCACGGCGCGCGGGACATCGACTCGGTCCCGCCCACCAACACAACATCGGCGTCGCCGACGTTGATCTGGCGGGACGCGATCATCGCTGCGTCCAATGACGAACCACAGAGCCGGTTGACCGTGGTGCCGGGGATCGACGTCGGCAAGCCGGCCAGCAAGGACGCCATCCGGGCGACGTTACGGTTTTCCTCGCCGGCGCCGTTGGCGTTGCCGAACATCACCTCATCGATGCGCTCGACATCCAGGCCCGGTGCGCGCTTTACGGATTCGCGGACCACGTGGGCAGCAAGGTCGTCAGGACGGACACCAGCAAGGCCGGAGCCGAACTTTCCAAAGGGCGTGCGCACGGCGTCGTACACAAATGCCTGGTTCATGTGTTTCTCTCTCAATCTCCCCAACTAGGGGTCAGTTGGGTTCGGAGGCGTCGATGTCTGCGAATACTTTTTGGGCGGTCTTGAACGCCGAGTTGGCGGACGGAACGCCGCAATAGATGGCGGACTGCAGCAGGATTTCCTTGATGTCGTCCCTGCTCAGGCCGTTGTTGAGGGCCGCCCGGACGTGCATGGCGAGCTCCTCCCAGTGGCCGTGGGCCACGAGCGCCGTGAGGGTGATGGCGGAACGCATCTGACGGCTGAGGCCTGGACGCGTCCAGATGCCACCCCAGGCGATCCTCGTGATCATGTCCTGATAGTCCTCGGTAAAGGAATCCTTGCCGGCGTTCGCCCGGTCAACGTGCGCGCTGCCGAGGACTTCGCGGCGGACTGCCATGCCGGCGTCGTAAATGTCCTGCGCGGTGGCTTCAGGCTGGACGGCACCATTCCGTTCGGCGCCGTCAGAAACAGTACTCACAGTCCGTCCTCCTTCATGAAGTTGCGCATCAGTCCAGCCACGATGGCAGGCGCTTCTGCCGGCGCCAGGTGACCGACGCCGTCGAGCGTTTCGGTAACGGCCGTACCGCCCCCGGCCCGGATGGCCGCCACAGTCTCTTCGGCCAACGACGGCGGAGCCACCTCATCCTCGACGCCGGCAATTACCTGCGTGGGGACGGTGATGCTGCCGAGTTGCTCGCGGACATCGAACGCGGCGAGGGCTTCGCAGCAGAACGAGTAGCTGAAGCGATCGGCGTCCCGGAGCGCGTGCAGGAGGCGGCTGCTGATCTCCGGCTGGCGATCCATGAAACCGGCGCCGAACCAGCGCTGCGCCGAACCTTGGATCATCACCGCTGTGCCCAGTTTGCGGACGGTTTCTGCCCGTTCCAGCCACCCTTCAGGAGTGCCGAGCTTGGGCCCGCTGCACTGGACTGACAGGCTGCGGAGCCGGTCCGCGTGCTTGATGCCGAGTTGCAGGCCGGTGGCGCCGCCCAACGAGACCCCCGCGTAATGGAACCGCGCCGCCGTCTTCCCTGGCGGGACCACAGAGTCAACAAGATCGACGACGGCGTCCGCCAACTCCGCGACGTCGAAACCTTCCGTAGCGGCGGGCGAGATGCCGTGGCCGGGGAGATCCCAGCCGATGACGTCGTACTCGTCGCCAAGGAGGGCCGCGGTGGCAGACCACAGAATGGTGGAGGTACCCAGCGATGGGCCCACCACCAGGAGTGGCTTGTTTCCCAGTTCGCGCTGCGGGGAAAGCAGCACGGCCTTGACACTTGGCTTAGCCACGGGTGGCTCCCTTCGTTGAGGACCCGGCAAAGTCGGGGTACGCGGCGAGGATCCGCTGGCTGATCTCCGCAGCCTCACCCAGATAGTTCGCCGGGTCCAGCAATGCTTCAAGATCGGAATCGGACAGCTTCTCCGCGGGGACAGCTTCGCGCAGCAGTTTCCGGTAGGTGGCTGCCTGCTCCCCCGCGGGCATTGCAAGCGTTTCGTCGACGACGCCCTGCAGCTTTTGCTTACCGTCCTCACCGAGGAGGGGCGCGACGGCGGCCATCACCCCTTCGCTGAGGAGCAGCGGACCCGAAATGTCCAGGTTCCTGCGCATGGCCTCAGGAAATACCCGCAAGCCTTCGGTCAGTTCGCGGAGATGTCCTGCGGCCCCCAAAACCAGCGCCAGCAATTGACGCAGCGCCGGCCATTCAGTGTGCCAAGCACCATCGGGCCGCTCATCGTTGAAAGTTGCAGCGGCCAGGTGCAGCTGCGATGCGAGGCCCGGAGCCTGCAACGCTGCGCTGCGGATCAGCACGGACAGCACGGGGTTCTGCTTTTGCGGCATGGCCGAGGAAACACCACGCCCGGCCGCCAACGGTTCGCCGAGCTCGCCGACTTCCGGGCGGCTCAAGAAGAGCACGTCCGCAGCGATCTTGCCGAAGGAATCCACGAGCGCGGCAAGCCCATCGCCGAGGGCAGTGACGGCGAGTCGGTTGGTGTGGCAGGGAGCCGGGGCGGGTGCCAGCCCAAGCTTCCCTGCCAATGAATCCGCCAGCGTGAAGGGAGTCTCTGGAGAGCCCGCCGTCAGCCGTGCGCCGGAGGCCAGGGTTCCGCCTGCCCCGCCGAACTGCACGGGCAACTCCAGCGATGCCAAGCGTTGGGAGGAAGCCGCCACACCGTGAAACCATTGTGCAGCCCTGAGCCCGAACGTGTACGGAAGTGCATGCTGCGTCAGGCTTCTGCCCACGCACAGCGTGTCCGTGTGCTCGGCCGCCAAGCCGGCGAGCGCCGTCGTCGTGCCCGTTACCTCAGCCAGCAACGCCGACAAGGTGCGGCTGGCGAGCAGCATGAGCGCGGAGTCGAGGACGTCTTGGCTGGTGAGGGAGGAGTGAACGGCGGACGCCGCGCCGATACCCGCGGAGTCCAGGGACTTGACACGGGCGCGGAGGTCCGCGAGCAGTGGGATGACCGGGTTGCCGCCGCCTTGGGCACGTTCGGCAACGGAGGCGACGTCGTAGTGTTCGGGAGATGCGGCTTGGGCCACCACAGCGGCGGATCCGGCAGCCACAAGGCCCGCTTCCTCGAGCACGGCAGCCCAGGCGGCTTCGACGTCGAGGATTGCCGCCACCACTGCACGGTCGCCCGTCAACGCCGCCACAGTGGGCGACGCCGAAACGGGGCTCAGGAGGCCGAAGTCGCCGTCGGTCATGATTGGTCCGTCACCAAGTCCAGCGAACCGTCCTGCTGGAAATCCAGGAACACGGTCTCGTCCCCGCCCTGCAAACGGATGTCCCAGGTAAGGCCGCCGTCGGGATCGCGGCGGGCGATGAGCGTTTTGCGGCGCTCGGAGTCCAAGGAGCTCAGCAGCGGATCATTGGCCAGTGCTTCTTCATTTTCCGGCAGGTACACCCGGGTGAAGAGGCGGTTCATGAGACCGCGGGCGAACACAGCCACGGAAATGAACGCGGCAGCACCGGGCTTCACCGGGCCGGGATTGACCGTAGTGAAGGTGTACATGCCGGAATTTCCGACGGCGGCCCGGCCCCACCCCGTGAAGGTGTAACCGTCGCGGACCAAAGAGCCGGCGCGCTGGACGATGTTGCCGTTGGAGTCGGGCTGCCAGATTTCGAGGATGGCGTCCGGGATGGTGTTGCCGGCGCCGTCATACACAGTGCCTTGGAGGCGGATGCTGCCGGGGCTGCCGGGAGCGAGGAGTTCGTTGTCCTTGTTAAAAGGAAGGGCGTAGCCGTAGAAGGGGCCAACGGTCTGACCCGGTGTGGGTGCCAGCTTGCTCATGCGCTTACTCCTCGTCCCCGGCGTCGCCGTATGCTTCGTTTTCCGTCCAGGTCCGCTTGGAACCGGTCAGGATGATGTCCCACTTGTACCCGAGGGCCCACTCGGGGCTGGTCAGCTCGTGATCGTACTGGGCCACCAGGCGATCCCGGGCGTCTTGGTCTACGATCGACTGGTAGATGGGGTCCAACGGGAAGAGCTGGTCGCCGGGGAAGTACATCTGGGTGACGATGCGCTGCGTGAATTCCGAGCCGAACATGGAGAAATGGATGTGGGCCGGACGCCACGCGTTCAGGTGGTTCTTCCACGGGTACGCGCCAGGCTTGATGGTGGTGAAGCTGTAAGAGCCGTCGCTGCCGGTAATGCAGCGTCCGACGCCGGTGAAGTTCGGGTCAAGCGGTGCGGGGTGCTGATCGCGTTTGTGGATGTAGCGACCGGACGCGTTGGCCTGCCAGATCTCCACGAGCTGGCCGGCAACCGGGCGGCCGTCGCCGTCGAGCACCCGGCCCGAAACGATGATTCGCTCGCCCTGCGGTTCGCCGTTGTGCTGGATGGTCAGGTCGGATTCCAGGGCGTGCACGTCCTGGTGGCCGAACGCCGGCGAGTAGAGCTCAATGGTTTCCGGGTCCGCGTGGTGCAGGCTCTTGGTGGGGTGGCGGAGGATGCTGCTCCGGTACGGCGCGTAGTCCAGCCGCGGCATGGTTTCCGGTGCTTTGCCATTCTTGAGTGCCTCGGCGTAGCGGGCTCCGATGGCCTTGATCTCTGCACTGAGATCCGCCTGTGTTTCCACATCCTTGGTCTCGTGGGCCGCGTGTGGCTCTGCGGGTGGCACGAGTTCCTCGGATTCGAGCGCTTCTGTGGCAGTAACTTGTGCTGTGTGGTCTTGCGGCACGGCTGGCTCCTTTCTATGGCTTCTTATGACGGTCAGGGGCGGTGGGCTTACACCCGGTGGAGCGAGTCGTACTGCACGGCGTGACGCACCGGAGCGTTGGGCGCCCCGTAGCCGTCATAGCTGCCTCGACGCTCCGCCATTTCAAAGAACACGCTGCCAACTGTGGCCGTGTAGAAGTGGAGGAATTCGCCGTCGGCGTCCCGGTCATACAGGAGGTTGAGCTCCTTGAGGGTGGCCAGGAAGCCAGGTTCGAGATCGAACCTTGCGTCAAGGTCCTCGTAATAGTTGGCGGGAATCTGCAGGAACTCGAGCCCCCGATCGCGTGCGGACCGGGCTGTTGCCACGAGGTCGTCTACTGCGAAAGCGATGTGTTCCTGATACGTTTTGCGTGCTTTTTCGGCCTGCTGCGCCGGCGCGAGGTTCAGCACCAGCCTGACGGCTTTGTTGCCGGTTTGCATCACCTGCGAGCGCACCAGCCCGCCGGGGCTGGGCACCTCGGCAAAGGGCTGCGGTTCCAAGGCGAGGGCGCTGGTGTAGAAGAGGACGGCTTCGTCGAAGTGCTGCCACGGCTGGGCCAGATTGACGTGGTCGATCACCGCTGCGCGGCCCGCCTCCGGATGTCCTACCCCTTCACCAAACTCCTGCGTCCATGCAGCGGTTCCGTCCGGGCTGCCCTGGCACAAGAAGATCTCGGTGGAGTCCGGGGCTGCGATTCCTTGGAAGACTTCCTCGTCGGCTTGGACCCTGCGGGCCACCACAGGTGCCTTGAGTTGCTGGGCGCGAGCGGAGGCAATCACCGGTGAATCGACGTCGAACCCCAACGCGGCGATGGCAGGCTCGGCGTGGGATGCGGCTTGCTCGTTGATGATGACGCGGGCCTGCCCCATGGTCCAGAGCTGGACGTCCTTGGTGCGGTGGCGGCCGTTGAATTCGAAGCCGAGCTGCCCCAGGAGCTTCTCAAGCTGCGCAGTGTCGTCCGCCTTGACCTCTGCAAAGTTGAAGCCGGCCGGCTCGTTCACCTTGGGCAACGTGGCAAGTTCCATGGGATAACGACGGCGGTTGTTCCCTTGGGTTCCTGCCCCGGTCTCCGCCGGGCTGCCGGACAACCACTTGGCGCTCTGTTCCTCCAGCCAAATGAGCGAACGCATGGCGTCGACGGCGGTCCGCTCGGTATCGGACTGCCGGAAAACGTCATTGAAGACTTCAAGCGAAACAGGCCCGGTGTAGCCTGCCCGGACGACGTGACCCATGAACTTGGCGAGCTCGAACTGGCCCTCTCCCGGGAAAACCCGGTAGTGGCGGCTCCAGGACAGCACGTCCATGGTGAGTTGGGGGGCGTCGGCCACCTGCACGAAGAAAATCTTCTCCGCGTTCATGTCCTCGATCGGGGCAGTATCCCAGTCGCGGGACAGGATGTGGAAGGAGTCCAGGCAGGTCCCAAGGTTGGGGTGGTCCACCATCTCCACAAGGCGGTAGGCGTGCTCGTAATCGTTGACGTACTTGCCCCACGCCAAGGCTTCATAGGCCACCTTGACCCCATGGTCGCCGGCAAGCCGGGCAAGTTCGTCCAACTGTTCGGCCCGCAGCCCGTCGTCGTCGATGGTTGCTGTGGCGACGTTCGAACAGACCAGGATGGTGTCCATCCCCAGGCGTTCCATCAGGTTGAACTTGGCCTCCGCGCGCTTGAGGTTGGCCTTCAACAGGTCCGGGGTGACGCCGTCGAAATCGCGGAACGGCTGGTAAAGGTCCAGGCCCAAGCCGAGGTCCGCGGCCATCTTCCGGACGTCCTCCGGGCTGAGCGCCGTGGTGACGAGGTCCTGCTCGAAGATCTCAATGCCGTCAAACCCTGCGATGGCGCAGGCCTGCATTTTCTCTTTCAGCGTGCCGGACAGGCAGACCGTGGCGATTCCGGTGCGCATCAGCGGCCTGCCTTTGCGAGGGTTGGGTCGGCAGCAGACGCTGCATCCTCGAAAGCGATGAGTTCCAAGAAGTGCGCCCGCATCCGTTCAGGGTTGGCTTCGCGCCCTGTGATGAGTCGGAAGGCGTCCGCCGCCTGCCCGACTGCCATGCGGCCGCCGTCGAGGACGTCGCAGCCCATGGCGCGAGCCTCGCGGACCAACTGAGTTTCGATGGGGCGGTAAACGATGTCCGCCACCCAGTGCCGTGGCTCCAGGAGAGCCATGTCCAGGGGCAGGCCCGGGTGTGCGGCCATGCCGATCGGGGTACAGTGCACCAGGCCATCAGCCAGCGGCATGAGCTCCGGCAATTCGCCGGGGATGTGCGGCGTGACCGTGCTGGCAGGAAAGAGGCCGCCTAGTTCCTCAGCGCGTTCTGCGGCGCGGGCCGGATCCACGTCGACGAGATCCAAAGTGGCGACACCGGCCTTGAGCAACGCATAGGCGACGGCGGATCCGGCGCCACCCGCGCCGAGCTGGACCACGCGGTGGAGCTTTGCTTGCGGGAGCCCATTGGCGAGCGCCGCGCCGAAGCCGGAGAAGTCCGTGTTGTGGCCGATGAGCCGGCCGTCCTGAATCAGGACCGTATTGACGGCACCCAAGCGGCGGGCGTCGTCGGAAATTTCATCAAGGTGCTCCAGCACCAACTGCTTGCAGGGGTGGGTGATGTTCAACCCGTTGTAGCCCATGCGCTGGGCTGCGGTGAGGAGATCGCCGACGGCGGTAGCAGGCAAAGCGAGTTCCAGCAGGTCGATGGGGCGGTACAGCAAGCGAAGGCCCTGAACGTCGGCTTCGCGTTCATGCATGGGAGGGGTCAGCGAGGGCATGACGCCTTCACCAATCAGGCCCACCAGCACGGACTCGGCTCGGTTGCTCATCCTCAAGCTCCTTTAACTTAACCACCGCCGATGGGAGGCGATAGTGGCGCTCCCGCCTTCGGTGTTGTTTAGATTACTACAAATGTTCATATTCCGCACGCATGTTCTTATCGCGAACAAACGTAGCGTTGCGGGGCCCGCTCTACACGCTCCCGGGTTCAATTACCCAGCAGAGCGGGCCTCGCAAGGGGTTAGCGCTGGGGCAGGCGTGCCGAAAGTTCAGCCGCAGCCTCCTGCAAGGTGGGCACGAAGGCAAGGAGCTCCTCCATGGTCATGCGGAAGACGGGGACGGCGGTGGCAAGCGAGGCGAAAGCATGGCCTTGGCCATTGAGCACCGGGACGGCGACAGCCCGCATACCGATCTCGTTTTCCTCGTCCATCACCGCGTAGCCTTGGCGCCGAACCTGGTCGATCTCCGCTCGGAAAGCATCCCTGTCAGTGATGGAGCGCTCCGTTAACGGCTCAAGGGGCAGTTCCTCCAGCAAGCGTTTCCGTTCTATTTCTTCCTCGAAAGCCACGATTGCCTTACCCACCGACGTCGTATGCAGCGCGCCCAAGTGCCCCGGATCGCTCGTTACCCGGAACGTCTTCGGTCCGTCCACCTTGTTGACCGTCAGGTGATGGTTCCCGTCGCGCACGGAGAGGATGGTGGCCTCTTGGGTGCGCTCCGTGACCCGCTGCAGGACCGGCAATGCAGTTGCGGCAAAGCCGTGATGATTCGACACCCGCTGCCCCAGTTGGAACACGCGCAAACCCAAGTGATAGCGGCGGCCATCGGGTTCATAATCGACAAAGCCGTCGCGCGTCAGGGAGCCCAGCAAGCGGTACGTGGTGCTGAAGGGAAGGCCCGCACTCCTGGCCAAGTCGGCGGCGCTGGCGCCCCGGGGCTCGTCCCCCAGCAGTACGAGCAGGCTCAGCGCCTTTCCAACCATGTCTGTTTTTGTGTCGTCTTTCACACTCATGTATCGATGCTCCCACATAGTGAGAGCTATTTCTAGATAGTGGGGACATCTCTTGACAGGTGACCGCTCTCACAGTCACTATTGCTGTATTGCACAAGTAACTTCCACCATGCGGTTACTTGCCCGGGATCGACAGGCCGCACTCGGCGTGAGACTCCGCAGAAGACAGATCAGCGACATCGTCGTCACAGAAGGAACCTCCCATGCGCCAAACAATGCCGTCAGCGACGCCAGGCATTACAGAAACCACCGGAACGCCCAAGAAAGCAGCCCTCGCCAGCTTCCTGGGCAGCGCCGTCGAGTATTACGACTTCTTCATCTTCGGCTCAGCCGCGGCACTGATTTTCCCGCACGTGTTTTTCCCGTCCGCCGACGCCAATGCCGCGGTCATGTCCTTCGCCACCTTTGGCTTCGCCTACCTTGCCCGGCCTATCGGCGCCGCTTTCCTGGGCCACTTCGGGGATCGGATCGGGCGCCAAAAGGTCCTCATGTTCACCCTGGTCCTGATGGGCGCCTCAACGTTCGTGATTGGTTGCCTGCCGGACTTCAAGAACATCGGCTGGGGCGCCCCGATCCTGCTGGTGCTGGCCCGCCTTTGCCAAGGTTTCTCGGCGGCCGGAGAGCAAGCCGGCGCGTCGTCGATGACCCTGGAGCACGCCCCGGACAACCGTCGTTCCTTCTTCACCTCCTGGACACTGACCGGAACTCAAGGGGGCCAGATCCTGGCAGCCTTGGTGTTCATCCCCGTGGTCGCACTTCCTGACGACATCAAGTACGGAATCGGCTGGCGGATCCCATTCTGGCTCAGTGCCGCAGTAGTGGTGGTCGCGTACTTCATTCGCCGGACACTGCACGAGCCGCCGGCATTCGCCGAGGCACGGAAGAACAACCAGATCTCCAAGCTGCCTATCGCCGACCTGCTCAAGCACCACTGGCGGGATGTCCTCCGTGTTGTCTGCTGTGCTTTCATCGCCGCCATCAGTACGGTCTTTGGAACGCTCGCCATTAAATATGCCCAGGACGTTTCCCACGTGAACAGCACTATTACCCTGTGGCTGGTGGTGGTGGCCAACGTCGTCGCACTGGGAACGCAGCCGCTGTTCGGTATGCTCGCCGACAAAATCGGCAGGAAGCCGGTGTTTATTTACGGCGCTCTTTCCAGCGCCATCCTGACGCCCTTCTTCTTCCTGTCCTTCGACTCCGGATCCACGCCGCTGATGTTCCTCGCGGCCGTTGCATACTTCTCCTTCGGCTACGCTGCTGCAAACGCCGTCTGGCCGTCCTTCTACGGGGAGATGTTCAGCACCAAAGTCCGCTTCTCGGGCTTGGCCATCGGGACTCAACTGGGCTTCCTGGCCGCGGGCTTCGCGCCCACTATCGTCTCTGCCGTCGGCGGCACCAAACCTGGGGGCTGGGTTGCGGTCTCGGTCTTCTCGGGCATCGTCTGCGTCATCGCCGCGGTCGCCGCCTTAACGGCCCGCGAATCGGCAAAGATCCCCACCTCGGAACTCGGCTTGCGGGCTTAGCACCACTGCCGGCCAGCCCACCCGCAATCCATCAGCGGAGGCCGCACCCCTCCCCGATTACTGACCCGCAGCACGCGGAAAGCCCGGCATGCCCCTGGCAGACCGGGCTTTCCGCTGCCCTTAGTGGTGCGAGTTCTGAGTGCGCGGGTTAAGGCAACTGGAAGGAGTGTGGCGTCAGGGAGTCGGGCGGATTGCCGCGTCCTTGCTGTACGACGTGACCTGCGAAGCATCGCCGCTGTCCAGCACTTTGGAGTGCGTGGTCGATCCGTCAAGGACAACATGCTGTGATGCCACATCGCTGACAACATGGTTCAGTGCAACCACATTGCCGTCCCCGCCGGCGACGAGTATCTGCGTGGGCTGGGCACCAATCGGAAGGATTTTGGCGGGCGGGACATCGTAGGCAAACAGGTTATCCGAGACCAGGTTGTTGTCTCCCACCACGTGCATAACGCCGTAAAGATCATCCAATCCGTTCCCCCGCCCGATGAAGGGTGGGTAGCCTTCCGCGGTCCGGCGAAGATGGTTGGCCGTGATGAGGTTCTCTTTGCAGCCGTTGAGCATCCGGAGCATCCCGGGATAGAAGCCCTGGAGCCTGTTCGATGCAACGGAGCATCGGTTGCATCCCGTTAATTCGATGAGGCTGCGGCCGCGGGGGAAGAGGTTATTTCCCGTGACGAGAAGACCCTCGTGATTTTCGGCCAGCAGCGTGACTCCGTCGGGCCCTGCTCCCATGTGGTTTCCGCTGACAATTGTCGCCTGCCCCGCCCCCGTGAGCTCAACGCAATTTCCACATTCGGCGATCATATTGTCGTTGACGCGGAGCGCGTCGGCGCCGCGCACGATCAGGGCATGTTCGAGGTACACAAAGCCCATCCCCGTGATGTGGAACGAATCGTTGTCGGACGCAACCTCGATTCCAGTCTTGCTATTGCGATAGCTGTTCTTGTCGGGGGTGAACGCGACGCCGTCCAGGCAGAAGTCCCGGAACACAATCCCGGACAGTCGCGGGTCACCTCCCCGCTTCACGAGGAATGCTTGCGGGGCGCCCGGAGAAGTAAGGACCCGGATGTGGCTGCCACCGGGCTGAAGGTTCTGCCATCCCGTAGGGTTCGAATTGTCGAGGATGCTTCGTGAAAAGAATCCATGCCCGAATCCCGCAATGGTTAGATAACTAACGTCTACCACCACCTGGGTCACCAGATCGTAGTCGCCCGGAGGGATAATGATTGCCGCCCCGGGACGGGCGTCCGGAGTGGCCTGGCGCCTTTTGATGTCAGCAATGATGTCGTTGATGACTGCGCCGATGTCGGACTGGGCGGTCACATCGGGACGGCCCTTGACGCTCCACGCCGTCACATCGTACGTATTTGGTGAAGTGAAGGGTTTGCCCTGCGGGTTGTCGGCAGCGTTTGCCGCTTGTGCTCCGCCAAGGGACAGCGCGGCAGCTAAGGTCCCCACAGCGCCGGCACCAACCAGCGAGCGGCGGGTTGGCGCGCTCGACTCAACACTCTTGCCAAATACCATCAGGTACTCCTTTTTAGTGGGGTGCGCTCCCCAGACATCCGGAACGGTCTGGTCCCGGGCAGGAAGCGTCGCAAAGAAAAAACGTTTTAGCTGGCCACCGACGACGATAGGAGCCGCTCACGTGGCCTGTCAACGAAAAAATCTTCGAGTCCCGTTTTGGCACGTTGGGCCGCCAGCAGCCTCGCAAGCCAAGAGGTCCGTCGCTGCCCCGGCCAGGCCCAGTAGCTGCACGACGACGTCGGGCGCGGATCGCGGGTGTGACTCTTGACACCGCCCAAGGACCCAGCCTGTTGTGATGACAAGTCGTTTTGGCAAAACGGTTTTTCATCCCGGTTTTTCATCACCCTCACTATCACCCCTTCTTCCGTTCCGTTCCCTCAGAGAAAGGGAGTCGACAGCGATGTCCTCTCGAACAAAGATCTCCAGGCTTGCCGCTGTTGGCGGCCTTTCCGCTGCTGTGGTCTTAGCTGCCTCCGCATGCGGCGCAGGTGGTCCCGCCCCGTCGGGGCCTTCCGGCAGCAGCTCCATCAACGTCCTCGTCGAGGCAGGCGGGCATGCGGAACTGCAGCCCATCGCCGATCAGTGCAAGAAGGACACGGGAGTCAACGTGAACTTCGTGGAGCTTCCGTACGACGGCCTTTTCAACCGCTTGTCCAGCGAATTCTCTTCGGGCAGCGTCTCGTTCGACGTTGCCGCCCTGGACTCCGTCTGGCTGCCGAGCTTCAAAGATTCGCTTCAACCCATCGACGAGCTCTTCACCGATGAAGCCAAAAAGGACATCTTCCCGGCCCTGGTCAAAGAAGCCAACGTTGATGGGCACTTCATTGGGATGCCGGCGTGGACCAATGCCGAGATCGTCCTCTACCGCAAGGATCTCTTTGAGGACCCCAAGAACAAGGCCGACTTCAAGGCCAAGTACGGCTATGACTTGGCAGCACCCAAGACTTGGCAGCAGTACCAGGACATCTCCGCCTTCTTCACGAAGGACGGGATGTACGGCACGGACGTCAAGGGTGGCGTGGAAACGGAGTTCCTTGCCCACGTCCTACAGGCCGGCTCCCCCATGGTCCTGGACAGCAACAACAACGTTGTCATTGATAATGCGGCCCACAAACAGGCCCTTGATTTCTACACCAGCCTTGTCAAAGATGCTCCCGCCGGCGCCGCCCAGGTGGACTGGGCAGCCGCCCAGAATCTCTTCAACCAGGGCAAGACAGCCATGACCCAGTTCTGGGCTCACGCGTACCGGCAGATCCCGAAGGACTCCCCTGTCTACGGCAAGGTTGGCACAGCACCGATGATCGGTGGTTCTGCTGGTGTGGCCGGCGTTCCTGGCCCTTGGTACCTCTCGGTGCCCAAGGCAACCAAGAATGCTGATGCAGCCAAGAAGTTCGTCAAGTGCGCCTTCGACCACAACGATCTGGCCATCCAGTCAAGCCTCGGCCTGGCAGCACGTATCTCCGCCTTCCAGAAGTATCAAGACCAGCCCGGTTACGAGAGTTTCAAACCGCTCATCGAAACACTTAACGCCCCCGCTACGGCCACTCGTCCCGCAACGGCAAAATGGCAGCAGATCGTGGATACCGTGCTGGTTCCGATGCTCCAGAAGGCTGTGGCTGGCGGAGACAGCTCCGCCCTGCTCGCGGACGCGAAGTCCAAGGTCCAAGCCCTCCTTAAGTAAGTAAGACTCCGCGGCCGGCATCGGCCTAAGCTTTGCCGGCCGCGGACCCAACCAGCGGAAGAGAATCCCGTGCGCATTCCTGATCGCCGCTTCGCCCTCTACCTGATGACTCCCGCGGCCCTGTTCCTCGCAGTCTTCGTTGCCTACCCGCTGTTCCGGTTGGTTACGGACAGCTTCTTTAAGATCTCCCCGGTCGTTGGGGGTCCACGCAGCTTCGTCGGTTTTGACAACTACGTCGCTGCTTTCACTTCCGAGGCCTTCATGGGTGCCGGATGGCGAACGCTCGCCTACACCGTGATGGTAGTGACCCTCGAGTTCGCGCTCGGTTTGGGCATGGCCCTCCTGTTCACCACGCTTGGCACCAAGTCCCAAGTCTGGCGGACCATGTTCCTCTATCCGCTGATGATTGCCCCGATCGTGGCCGGTCTGCTGTGGAAGTTCCTCATGATCGACAACTTCGGTTTGCTGGGAACGATGCTGACGCAAGTGGGGATCCTGCAAAATCCGAACCAAATCGGATGGTTGTCCAACCCCGACATCGTTTTGTTTTCCGTTGCAATCCCGGACATCTGGCTAACCACCTCATTCATGTGCCTGGTGCTGTTCGCGGGGCTGCAGAACATACCCGGAGACCTGATCGAGGCGGCAAGGCTCGACGGCGCCCGCGCTCCGTCGCTGCTTTTCCGCATCATCCTCCCGCTCCTGCGTCCCGTTATCGCCGTCGCGCTGGTGGTCCGTGGCATCGACGCCGCGAGGGCTTTTGACACGATCCTCATTCAGACCAACGGTGGTCCGCAATCCGCTTCCGAAACCATGAGCCTGCTGATTTATCGGACCATGATCCGCTTTGGCGACCCCGGCCTGGCAAGTGCCATGGGCACGATCTACCTGTTGGCTATGCTTGCCATCGCCCTCGTTGCCGTAGCCACGATTTGGCGCCCAGGAAAGGACACCTGATGAGCACCGCACCAGTCCAAGCAGTCCCGGCGCTGAAAGACACAAAGCAACCTGCCTCCGCGAGGACCAGGCGACGCCGCGGCGTCAACAGGGAAGGACTCGAAGCCGGGAGGCGCAGCACAAGGACCATCTTGTGGGTTCTCCTCGCTGCATCCCTGATCCTTTACGGGTTCCCGTTCCTGTACCTGCTCCTCACATCATTCAAGACGCCGATCGATACGATTGCCGTCCCCCCAACCATTCTTCCCAAGGAATGGACGTTGGATAATTACGCCAATGCCTTAGGGCGCGGCGGGGTACTGGCGTCGTTCATCAACAGCATCCAGACCGCTGTTATCAGTACGTTGTTGTCCTTGGTTCTGGCCGTGCCGGCCGCATACGGCATCACCCGCTACAAAACCGCCAGCGGACGGGTCTTCATCATGGCCGCGTTGGTGACCCGCATGGTGCCACCGGTAGCAATTGGCATTCCGCTCGCGTCCATGATGGCCTCGGTGGGTCTCTCCGACACACCCATTGCGCTCTCGATCGCCCACACCACCATCTCGCTGCCGCTGTCCATCTGGCTGATGTCCAGCTTCTTCGAGTCGGTGCCCAAGGATCTTGAGGAGGCAGCCACTGTGGACGGCTGCAGCAGGCTCGGGGCCCTGTGGCGCGTGGTCATCCCGGTAGTCTCCGGGGGCATCGCTGTCACGGCGATCTTCGCCTTCCTCGCCTCGTGGAACGAGTTCCTCTTCGCATTGCTCATGACCGCGGTCCGATCCCAAACCACCCCCGTCGTCATTGCCAACTTCCAGACGCAGTTCGGCCTGGACTGGGGTTCCATGACGGCCCTGGCCGCCATCTACTCGATCCCGGTCATCCTCCTGACGCTTCTGTTGCAGCGCAAGATCGTCGCGGGTATGACGCTCGGCGCCGTCAAGGGCTGACAAACTAACCAAACAGAGGGGAGAAGCTATGCCAAGCAACAACTATTACGACGTGACAACGTGGCCCGTCGGCAACCCGTCCGAGGACATCGGCGAGGTAATGAACAGCATCATCGCCGACATCAAAGCCCGGCAATCTGCCACAAATGTGGACGATGGTGGAAAACCAGGTGCGGTCATCTACGTTCCGCCCGGAGACTACCGGCTCCGCACGCAGGTGGTCATCGACGTCAGCTTCCTCAAAATTCATGGCTCCGGGCACGGCTTTACGTCATCCAGCATCCGCTTCAACGTTCCCGAGGACGAATGGGCCGGCTTGCACGAGTTGTGGCCGGGAGGAAGCCGCATCATGGTCGACCTTCCCCTCGGCACGGACATGGAGGAAGCCAAGGGAGCCGCCTTCTACGTTGAGCGGACCGGTAGCCCGCGGATCAGTTCGGTCGAATTCTCCAACTTCTGCATCGACGGGCTGCATTTCGCCCCTGACGGCTCGGCAATGGAGCCCGAAAACACCTACGTCAACGGCAAGACCGGCATCTATATCGCCAGTGCCAACGACTCTTTCCGGGTCAACGGAATGGGGTTTGTCTACCTCGAAAACGCTGTCACCATCTACAACGCGGATGCACTTTCCATACATGACAACTTCATCGCTGAATGCGGGAGTTGCATCGAGTTGCGGGGCTGGGGACAGGCATCAAAGATCACCGACAATCTCCTCGGAGCCGGCTTTAGAGGTCACACGATCTACGCCGAGAACCACGGCGGGCTCCTTGTTACCGCGAACAACCTCTTCCCCCGTGGCGCAAGCAGCATCCACTTCTCAGGCGTTACGCGTTCAAGCATCACCAATAACCGTTTGCATTCGTTCTACCCCGGCATGGTCATTTTCGAAGCGGACAGCTCTGAAAACCTTGTGGCCACGAACCACTTCCTGCGTGACCACGAGCCCTGGACACCCTTCTTCGGGGTAGACAACGGCCTTGACGACCTCACCGGGCTTCTGTGCATCAGCGGCAGCAATAACTCTCTGATCGGCAACCACTTTTCCGAGATCGTCGACTCCCAGGGCATCCGACCGGAAGGGGCGACGCCGGTCATCATCCGGCTGAAGGCGGGGGACGGCAACTATGTTGCCAGCAACCACGTGGTCGGGAAGGACATCCGGGCTACTTCGGGGGGCTCCGCTTTCGAAGCCCAAGTTGATGCATTGCTGACCACCAACGCCTCGGATGGTTTGGCCGTTACGGCCGTCCTGGTCGATCCCGAATCGGCCAGCAACACAATCCTTGATTCGGGCAGCGAAGCACAGGTGATCGCGGACCGAAGCGTCAATGCCGTCAGGGCCCTGCCAACACCCGCTTTCCAGGCGACACGTGCACCTGTAACCAGCTAAACGGCTCCGGCCTAAGAAAATGAAGCAGCCGAACATAGGATCAGCACCATGAGGACGCGGGAGAAGAAATGACCAGTAGATCAGTCGGTATCAAGGATGTGGCAGCGGCTGCCGGCGTCTCTGTCACCACCGTCTCCCACGTCCTTAATGACGTCGCCTACGCACGCGTTGGCGCAGAAACAAGGGAGCGCGTCCACGAAGCGGCTCAACGGTTGGGTTACGGACCCAACCGTCTCGCCCAAGCATTGCGGACGCAGCGCTCGGGAATGATCGGGTTCATCAGCGAGGAGATCGCCACTACCCCGCATGCGGGCAGGATCATCCTCGGAGCAGAGGAGACGGCTCGGAGGCGTGGCTACCGCATCATGATCATCAACTCCACCAGCACCGGTTCCCAAGCATCCAAGGAAGGCCAGGTGGCGGACCTGCTGGACCGGCAAGTGGACGGCATCCTTTATGCCACCATGTACCACCGAAAGCTGGCCGTTCCCAAGAACCTGGCCGGACTCCCGGCCGTACTCGTGGACTCCGAGGACATCAGCCAGACTGTTTCATCCGTTATCCCGGACGAATTGGGCGGCGCAAGGTCGGCCGTCCAAACCCTGATCGACGCCGGTCATACCCGGATAGGCATGGTCAACAACACCGACGACGTGCCGGCAACCCACTCCCGGCTCAAGGCATTCATGGAAACGCTGTCCGACGCCGGACTGCCTTTCCACGAAGAACTGGTCCAGTCCGAGCCCTCGGAAGTATCTGGCGGGTATCAGGCTGCCCTGCGCTTGCTGAAAGGACAAGACCGCCCCACCGCCGTGTTCTGCTACAACGACCGGATGGCCATGGGCGCGTACAGGGCCGCCGGGGAACTTGGCCTGAAAATTCCGGACGACATTTCAATCGTCGGTTTCGACAACCAGCAGCTCATCGCCGAAAGCCTCTACCCTGCCCTGACAACCGTTGCCCTGCCCCACTACGAGATGGGCGCGTGGGCAACCGAGAACCTGATCGACGCAATCGAAGGAAAGACCGACCTCCAATTGTTCGCGGCGCATCCCACCGTTCTTCCCTGCCCCATGGTTGTTCGTGATTCTGTAGCATCACCGGCACGCGCCAACACCTGACCTCGAGTCCGTTCAGCAACCAACGCGCCCAATTTTTCAAGGACCCCAACATGCACAGCACCTCAGTTTTCCCGTGCCCCGAACCAGACGTCGTCGTCGTCGGCGAATCGATCATCGACATCATCCACATGGCCGGTGGTCTGGTTGGCTTTCCGGGCGGTTCCGGGATGAACGTCGCCTTCGGACTGGGCCGTTTAGGTGTCGGCACGGCATTTCTCACGGCGCTGGGCAGGGACGAACACAGTAAGAGCATCCAGCGGCACCTGAAGGCAGCCGGTGTGCAGTTGCTTCCGGGATCCGAACACCTTCGCCGCACATCAACTGCACAAGCGTCCCTAGGCAGCGACGGTTCCGCAGAATACGAATTCGACCTCGAGTGGAGCCTCCCCCACATCGCTCCTACTTTCCTCCCAAAGGTGCTGCACACCGGGTCGCTGGCCTCGTTCGTGGAGCCCGGGGCAAGCAGCGTGCGGTCCTTGCTTGAACTGTTCGCGGGACGCTGCCTGATCACGTACGACCCCAACATCCGCCCCACTCTCCTCCAGGACCACGCTGAAACGCTCAAGACCTTCGAACGCCTAGTGGCCCTGTCCACGGTGGTAAAGCTCAGCGCGGAAGATGCCGGGTGGCTCTACCGTCAGAAGTCTTGTCACGACGTCGGACGGCGAGTCCTCGAGCTCGGGGCGGAACTGGCCGTCATTACCGACGGTGCGGCCGGATCCCACCTGCGTTCGAGAACCGCACAGATCGACGTTCCGGCAGCCCAAGTGGTGGTCAAGGATACCGTCGGCGCCGGCGATGCCTACATGTCCTCGCTCATCGCGGGCCTCCTTGAAGACCCCGCGGGGGACTTTGGTTATGACAAGCTCTCCCGCTTGGGCACGGCCGCGTCCTTGGCTGCCGCCATCACGGTGGGTCGGCATGGAGCGGAGCCGCCAACGCGGGCGGAACTCAATCAATCCCTGCAGGAACTCAACGAATCCCTGGACCTGGCCCCGGTTTCCCGAAAGAACTCCGATGACTGACACAACCTCCCGCCCTGCCAGCCCTGCCGAAACCGCGACCCAGGATTTCAGGCCAGTTCTGCACTACACAGCCGAGAAGACGTGGCTAAACGACCCAAACGGACTCGTCTGGCACCAAGGCATCTACCACCTCTTTTACCAAAGCAACCCCTTTGCCAACGTCTGGGGAAACATGTCCTGGGGCCATGCCACGTCAGCCGACCTTGTGCACTGGACCGAACAACCCGTGGCCATCGCTTGCGATGAGGAAGAGGACATCTTTTCCGGCAGCATCGTGGTGGATCATGGCAACACGTCCGGTTTCGGCACCTTGGAACACCCCGCACTGGTGGCCATCTACACGAGCGCGTTCAAGGGGGGCTCCGTGCATGAAGGCACGCAAGCCCAGTCACTCGCGTACTCCACGGACGGCGGGATGACGTGGAACAAATATCAAAGCAACCCGGTTCTTGCCCGCGGCTCGGCCCATTTCCGGGACCCCAAGGTGTTCCGCTTCGAGGGGGCGGCAGGTTCCTACTGGGTGATGGTGGCGGTGGAGGCCCAGCATCAGCAGGTTGTGCTGTACCGCTCGGCCAACCTCAAAGACTGGGAATATCTGAGCACCTTCGGGCCCTCAAATGCCTCAGGAGGTGAATGGGAATGCCCCGACCTCTTCCCCCTCCCGCTCGACGGAAACCCGGACAGTATCAAGTGGGTCTTGGTGGTCAATATCAACCCGGGCGCGGTGGCTGGCGGATCGGGAGGTCAGTACTTCGTCGGCGAATTCGATGGAGTGCGGTTCACGGCAGATCCTGATTCACTCGTCCCAGCCGGTGCAGGCGGAGCTCCGGACCTGGAAAACTGCCTGTGGCTGGATTGGGGGCGCGACTACTACGCGGCCGTTTCGTTCAGCAATGTCCCGGGGAACCGCCGCATCATGATCGGATGGATGAACAACTGGGACTATGCTAATTCGCTGCCCACGTCTCCGTGGCGGTCCGGAATGTCGCTTGCCCGTGAGGTGCAGCTCGCCGCCGTGGACGGCTTACCGCGCTTGGTCCAGCGGCCGGTACTGCCGGTCAACGCCGGGAAGCCGACCCTCGACGTCGAAAATGTGGAGCTCGGGGACTCCCCGATCCAACTGCCGGACGCAGAGCCCGGCTCCGCTCAGCTGATCGAGGCGGAGATCGTTCCCGGAACGGCTGGCACCGTGGCGTTCAGGCTCTTGGCCGCATCGGATGGGAGCACCGGAACGGTCCTTAGCTTCGACGCTGGGACGAGCCGGCTCACGCTGGATCGCCGGAGTTCCGGAAGTACCTCCTTCCACACGAAGTTCGCGTCCGCTGAGTCTGCACCGGTGAAGCTCGACGACGGCGTGCTGACGCTACGGATCGTCGTCGACCGCTGCTCGGTGGAGGTGTTCGCCCAAGGCGGCCGGGTAGTTTTGACTGACCTGGTGTTCCCCCTGGCCGGAAGCGTAGGTACCCAACTGCGAGCGGCCGACGGCGGGACGGCTTTGGTTCGGAAACTGACCATCACGGCGTTGTCCTGACCACTGGGTCCTGCCCCACGCGGCCACGGGGACGGGACGCTAGACAGGCGGGCATATCCGATGAGCATGGCTTCGAGTGGAGCGTTTAGGGTACCTTCACCGGGCAGTTTTGCGGGCGGGTCTTACATGAATTCCAATTCGGCGGAATGACGAGTGACTTTCAGCGGTAAATGGCGGTCTTTTCACAGCGCTATTTGGCGCATCGGTAGCCCGCAAGGGGATCGGCTTACGGACGCGCTGCAGTCGGACGGCAAACGTAGGGCTGCACTGGCCCTGAGCACAAGGAGTCACTCCCGAAGCGGGATCATGCCTAGAAGCTGAGTCGCCGACTTTCGGTTGTTCCATCGGCGTAAGTCACGTCGACTGGTACTCCCTGATCAGATGCATTCTGCAGCTCGTTGCCGGGCAACCAGAACGCGAACTGACCCTTCGATACGGTCACGACCACTTTTTCCTTGGCGGAGTTGATGTAGGACATCGCTGTCACTTCAGTGCCGACGCGCCCTGAGGCGATTGAGATGGGCTTGTTACCGATAGATCCGGTTCCTAGTTGAGTAGCGGCAATACCTCGTGCGGGAAGCGATGGCGCGTTACTGGGCTTTCTGATTGATCCGATCGTTCCCTTGTTGAACCAGGGGGCGGTGACGTCGGTAGTGCAGGTTGCTTCAAAGCCATCTTCGCCGCTCAGGACGACAGTCACCCAAGCTCCCCGCCGCTCTGCGATCGCTACCTTCGCTGCTGAAAGATCAGTCGAATACATGCCTCCGCCGACGTGCTGTTTGGAACTCAGGCAGTCCGAAACAGCGGCGTCGCGTTCTGAACCAATAAGCGTCCCGGGTGCTGCGGTCCACGTGGCGAAGGCTGGGTCGCCTCCCGATATTGCTGGAAAGACGAGCATTCCTGCTGTGGCTGCGGCTGCGAGTCCACCGAGCGCGACTGCCCGGCGCCGGCGATTAGGCGTGGTTCTGGCCGAGGGCTGGGTGGCCGTCTTGCTGTTAGGCCCAGCGGGAATCGGTTCGGAGTTGAGGATGCGCATGAGGTCACTTTGTGCCCGCTCGCGGCTCGGCGGGGAGCTTTGCTCTGCCGTGTCCATCGAGCGAAGAAGTACGTCGAGATGCTGGTTGTTGTTCATCGAGTTGAGGCCTTTTCAGGTGATGCCGCAAGAACGCCGGCGGCATGGTCTGGTAGGTGGTCGAAAAGGAGCCGGAGGGCCCGCCTGGCGCGCGTAAGTCTCCATCTGAACGCGACAGGAGAGATTCCGAGGACTTTGGCTGCCTGTGGAGCCGCCATGTTCTCGAAGACCGCGAGCCCGAGGGTTTCTTGATGGACTTCGGAGAGGAGGGCCCAGGCGCGGCTTAGATCGATACGGCTTCCGACCAGGTCAGCGTGAGAGGCGCTGGAGAGATCGGGCGATACATCGGCAAGCCGGATGCCTAGCGACTGGCGTCGTTGTTCCCCTCGTCGTGCATTCAGCAAGAGGTTGCGCGTGATCCCGAAAAGCCAAGCCCGGGCGTCATCTTCACTCGCTGGTGCTTCGGCAAACCTCCTCCAGACGACAAGGAAGGCTTCTGCTACGACGTCTTCGGCATTTGTCGACTCCGTACGTCGCTGAACAAACCTCAGGAGGTCGCCGTATGAAGATTCGTATAGAGACCGGAACACGTCCGCCCTATTGGGGGGCCTGGATGGATGACTCATACCCTGTACCTGTCCGCCACGTGCCTAAGTGTGTCGCAGGTAGCCGGAAAATTATTGCAGGCTCCTCGGTCAACCTGTCGCCGTGGCTAACTAGTCATGCCTCAAAGCCAACGCCCACACAGCACAAAACACGGATAGAGTTCTCTCCAATTCGAGCTTGTTGCAGCGTTGGTGAGAAAGCGCCGAGTGTCCGGTAAAGGATCCTCCACCGTGGATCTCCAGCGCAATCATCAAATAGGAATGGAGCGGTAAGAGATACGCATGACACCATATATTTGGGTTACGATTCTTTGTCTTGTCTTAATCATGGGAATCCTCGTCTACATCGTTACCAGGCGCCCACGCGTCAAGCTCGACGACGGCAACCATAAATTTCTCTATGCCACCGTAATCACAGCCACGGTTGCCGGCTTTGTCTTCGCCTGGATCCACGTCTGGATCGTCACGGACGGGTTTCGAGGGCGCTGAAGGATCCCGTACCGGGACCGTCGCGAAGCATTTGAACAGTTCATCGACCGGTGTGCATCTGCGGGCGGCTCACTACTTGTGCTTGACCTCGATCGCCTTTTCTCGCGGACCCGCATCGGCCCCGCAGCTGGACGGTTCAACGACGGCCATCACCCCCGATTGAGACGAAGGCTTTCGTCGCAGGCCGCGAGGTCGCTGACGTTGAATGAATAGTCCTCAGGTGATGTTGTATGGAACCGAAATGTCAGGCACCCGAGGATGCGGCCGTCAGCTCCGCGAATTCGAAGCGCCTGAGGGTTGCTGTTCGAGTCAACGTAGAGCAGCGTTTTTTCGCCCGGGGACAGATTCCGGGCCTTATACAGGTCAAGGGTCACGGCGTGATTGGTGTTGTTAATGACCGTGCCCCCGCCCATTGATCACCTTCCCAATAACTGCCGCAGCCGGCCGCGGGGATCAACAAACCAGCCGCGAACACAATCCCTGCGAACCGCCTCGTCCGCGTTCTCGGCCAAGCTGTGCGGGTCCCACAAGCGTCAAATTCTTCGCGCACCGGGACGTGCCCCCCTTCCGGCTTCCCAGCCATAGTTGTTAGGTCCAACCGCCATGCAAACATCTTCATCGATGCGCGGACGATCGGTGGGATGCACACCTCGGAATTCGCGTCAGTTCCAAGGGCACGAATAAGCAGCACACCGCCATTCCGTCCTTGTCGCTGTCCGGTTCCTGCCTACCGAGAGTCCGCTTCACCCCCCAAGCCGAGACACTGAGCCGATGCGTGCCCGTAAGGCGATCCCCCAGCGGACACCCAAACCCACCTGCACATTCCGGCGCTGTCATCGTCGCATGATCCAGTCCACGGGGTAGCCGAGTTCCTCGAGAGTTAGGAGCAGCGGTTCCGGAGGTGACGCATAGACATAGATCTCAAAGCCTTCCCCGCGGATTTGGATTCGCGTGGAAAATAGTCCGCGTCAGGCGGTTCCAGTTCCAAGGAAATGGAACGCCCGTGCCAGGGCGAGAGTTGGACCTTCAACGGAACCTATTCGTCTACAACGACCCTTGATGTGCTGCCGGGAAAGTCGATGTCGAGGGGCATGAAGGTGGACTGAAAAGCTATTCCCGCCGTCCTATCAAGCGCCCCTCCATCCGGGGGACTTGTGACAGGGTGCCGCATCCCCACAACCGATTCACCTAGGAGCTGTTCCGGTGTCGGCGCCAAAGGCAAAGAAGGATAAGCCATAAACGGAACGTCGCGCCCCTGAAAGTGTCGAGAAGCTGCGACCTGGAACATAGCACCGTATGTTACGGACATCATCCACGACTCCGCGAGGAGGACCGATGGAGCAAGTGCGAGGGTGGTCACCTCCAGTCCTTGCTTCCGACCCTTGGATTTTGGTCGGGCGAGGTAATCGAGAGTTGGAGAGCTAAAAATATCGACGGCGTTCTTGCCCGTCAGAGCGCTGAGCGAGAATGTGCCATCTGAGTTGGGGGGATCGGTGGTAAACGTGAGGAGATTGTCATCCCGGGATCTGACGGCGAGCCCATGCTTGACCTTGTTATGGGCGGCATTGATATCGATGTCGTCTCGCACTAGTAAGTACATGGCATGCTGCAGCCAGGCCGCCATGACCCCCAAGGCCTTGTTCATCATCTCCATCTGTTCAGCACTTGCTGTCTCTGCACCGTTCGGTAAGACCGTCTTCCAAAAGGTCTCGAGCCCCGTCGTGCTTAGCAGTTGGGCTTTGGCCTCATCCACGAGGACTGTCGTTCGATTTGGCCCCTCAGCGATCGCCGCCCAGACGCATCTCTCCACGCCCATTTTCGGGGCGACCACGGTCAGCGCGTGATACAGGCGCACGAGTGATTCAGCTGCATGATGGCGAACCGCGAACGAATCGGTAGCTATTTGAAGCTCGCGGTCGGATTCGGTGAATATCAGAATGCCAGGGACGCCGGAGAGCCCAAGTGCGGCAGCAACCTGACCACCCATCCCTTCAGTGGTATCAGCTTGAAGCGTTCCGGCGGACGAAATCAATGATGCAATGCGAGAGGAAAAGTAACCGAGAGGCCTCGATCCAAAATAGTTGTCGTCAAGATCCATTGCTTGCGCTGGAGTGAGATTACGCCCTTCGGGATTTGTGAACACAACAGTCATTCTCCCCGGGCGCGTGTCCGGCGCCTATGCCAAGGGTGCCTTACGCTCAGAAGAGTAGTTGGGCCGTCCCGATTCGAAGGAAGTGGAACACCGCCGAGGCGAACGATGCTGGTGTTATCTATGGTGCTGGAGTTATAATAGGTAAGAAGGGTGCAGGAACGTCAGGTTCCTCATTCGGTTCGCGTCCGAAGTACTCACAAAGCGTCTGGTCGGGGGTTCGAGTCCCCCTACCTCCACTTCACGGGGGTATAGCTCAGTTGGTAGAGCGGGCGCCTCCTTTAGCACTGAGAGGTGCAGTCAGACCCGGCAGGTTGATGCCGGGTCTGACCCTTTTAAGAAGGCTAAGCGCCGACCGCTGGGCGCGGTCGGCGCTGGAAACTTGCCGGTGACCGCAAGGGACGCACTCATCTACGTTGGCGTGGCCTAGGGGTCTCGCAGCTCCTGCCACTTTTCGCCGTCCCACAGCCAGCCCAGTCGGGACCGGTCATGCACGACCCACAAGTGTGTAATGCTGGGATCCAGCTGCGGCTTGGTCGTGGGGAGACCCCATCCGTCGTCCGCCCAAGAGGGTGACTCACGGCTGAGTGGGCGGGCGATGTTGTACCAGGTGTCGTCGTTTAGCCACACGAACAAGTGGCGCTGCTCGGCACCGGATGCAAGCAGCTTCGTCGGATTGTCGGGCTTCTCGTTGAGTTCCTCCATCAGTCGGTCAAGTGACTCATCGCTGCCGCTGACCGAGCCGCCACTTCCAGTGCTAGTCCAGATACGGTGAACGTGATCCGGATCCTCCGGGCGGTCCGGATGCGGCTGGTAGACCGCTCTCTCGACGCCGGCGTCCAGTAGCGGCCGGTAGATTCGTGAAAGTTCACCCTTTTCGATAACGTGCGCCGCTGCGCGCTGGTCGTCGAAGTACGTCTCGCCCACGAACTCCAGTTCCGCAATCGCCGGCGGCACTCGCTGCATGAAGGTTTTCATCCCCGGCTGGGTGTCCGAGACAAACACGAGCCAGCAGCCCTGCAATGTCGTCGTCGGAGAGCCCTTCGCCTTAGACCTGGAAAGGGCGTGACGAGCGCTCTGCTTCTCGCCGTCGGTGACAGCCGTAACTTCGAGGGCGACAGTGCCATCCGTGGACATGTAATCGACCCCGCCGTGGGTATCTGCGTGCTCGAGCTGAATCCCCATCACCCGCTCAACGACCTGCTTCGCTATGGCCTCGTTCGGACGTTCCTGATTCATTGGCCTCTTCCGCTCGCGAATGTCGTACGTGTGAACCTGAAGTAATTGTGGCCCAGGCTTCTTCCTTGCCAAGAGTTTTGGGTGTCCGCTGAGGGATCCTTCACCGGACACTCAGGAATTTTCCGTGGTTTCAAGAGGCTGGGATACTCCGGGCGGCAGGACCAGACGGTTACAAACCACCAACAGGCTTCGACCGCACCCAGTCACGACGGAGAAGAATTGCTTTATGTCGTAATTGGCGATCAGCCGCGACAGTCCAAGCAGTTGGCCCCTACAACTAGAGGGCCTTCGACAGTGAAGTACTTACTCGCGGCCGGCAGACAAGCTTACGGCTCCAACGACGAGAGGAACCGTAAGAGGTCTGAGCCAAAGCTAATCCCCGATTTCGACTGCGTTGATGTGAGTGCCGGGCTCGAGGTGCTGCGTTGCTAAGCGAAGCTGTCCCATCAGGCTCCAGTAGACCTCCATATCGCTGAGTTCAAGGTTGTGAAGCTCATCATCGCCGCCTAGAAATAGTGGCACTTTATAGCCGACGCATTCATCAAAGGCGAGGTCGGCGGGATTCTCCAGTCGCCACTTGTTGAAGAAACTTGGAAGCAGGCTTGGCTCGGGGTCGCGGACAAGTTCGTCGTCGTGGTAAGTGGAGAACCGTCTTGGGATCTCCAACGCATATCCTGTCCCAGGTTCCAGCAGCAGAATCTCGGGGTCGGGCTCCTTGGTTCTGAGGTCAAGAATGAACTGGCGGCCAAGTCAGTCGAATCCGAAAGGGACGAAGGGGAACCTGAACTCCGGGTAGGCTTCGGCGAGCATCACGGCCGCCCTCTTTGAGGTCTCTTCGGAGTGGACCCTATAAAGTCCACCATTGAAGGTGCACCCCCCGTAGCGGGCAAACAAACCGGACACATCGCCTGTCCCGGCAGCTGGCGCACCAGGGGTGCCGCTGGTTACAGCGAAATGCGTGCTGAAATTTTCTAACATAAGACCATCAACTCACACCGATCGATACTCCATGGGTTGGGGGCCCTCGCGGCAAGGATCGTGTTGTCGACGTGGGGGTTTCCATCCCCGCAGCGGGTAGGTCCTTGCCGGCGTTGCTTTCCTTGGCCGGGTTAGTTCAAAGCCCCATCATCGTGCACCATTCCCGTGTTGCGGCGGTCTCGGTCTGAAGCATTTGTTGCCTCCAGCCAGGCGGGACGTTCACGAAGCAGAACCGCCTCCCCAATCCGCTCGCCCTGCGGTGTCGCGTCGAGCCACACTATGTCCCCGGGTCTCAGTCGGGAGGGATCGGGAAAGGAAGCCCATTTAGTCGCAATGCGGACGATAGCCTCCCCGGGGGTGCAGTCCCACGGCCGATGCGTCGACCTCCCGATGTCACCTGGTACGAGGAGGCCTCGACGGTGACATACGGAGACCACTTCGGAAGGGGTGACCCAATCTTCAACTGCCCTGGCGAGAACGTCCTCGGATAGAGTGCGCATGTCATGCCACTGGTTAAGGTTCAACGTCCACCTCCACTTCGTCTTTGTCGGAATACTTTATGCCGATTGTGGCCCTCCCATTTCTGGACGAAGCCCAAGGCCTATCTCCGCCCCCGTCCGGGCGGCGGATCTAAGAATCCACACTGGACGCCAGTTTGAAAGCTTCCCGTCACCGGACCGCTTTGCGGACGCACGAGCAGAAACTGTCTCGCATGGCCGTCATTCAGTTTCCAGGTGACGGGCGATCATCCAGGTCCGGTGATGCTCGCCTCGAGCGAACCCTAAATCGGACGGCCGGAACCGACTGAGGGGAACACGCTGAATGTTCCCACCGATCGATTGCGCCAAACGCTCATTCAACCTTTGCGCGCCGACGTTGTCATCGAAGGTGGCCACCTCTCAACTTGCGCCCGGTGACTAAACGGACGTCCCAAGAGTCCGGTTGAGGATCCCTATTCGGACGCGGGGACCTCTGCTAAACCACCGACTTACGGGCGTTGCTCGGGCCGCACGGTGCTTCGGCAGTTCGCCCGGACGCGGGGTTGTGGGTCAGGCTTTCGTCCTGGTGCCACCGTGATCCTTGAGCGAACGCTTCACGGACTCCGCCTACGGGTGCAATGTATGGTCGGTGACAGACCAGGTGTCTCAAGACTCCTTAGGTACGACCAATCTGTGGAAGGTGCGTCATTAAAACTCTCCGGGGGATCAAGCGGCTATTTACCGAATTACCTCAACCAGCCAGAACCTTCCACCGGTGCTTCATCGCGCTTTTCCTGGGCACTTTTCTTCTCGGCGTCATAACCAGAGTGAACGGGGTTGCCATCGGCGTGAGTGTAGCTGGTCTGTTCTTGTTCCTGTTTGGGCTGCATGTCTTTCGAGATATCAATGGAACCGCAAGTACATGGTCGAGGATCTACAGGGAGAGCCGAGGAATCAGACCTGGGGGTTTTACATTCGCTGACGTCTCGTCGATTAAGGGCATGGGATTCATGTACATGCTCATGGGCATATTCTTCGCAGTGCTCGGGATTCAATTTTCTTTGTCATGACCGGGCGAAGGGGCCGGTAAAGGATCCTCCACCGGACCAGGCCCGCTCAGACGACGGAGGGCCGACTGACGTCGTAGGGGTCCCAGTCGAGGTCCCAGAAGGCCCCGATTCCGTGATCCTGTATGTAGCGGCGCTCGGCCTCATGGATGGGGTAGAGACCACTGAGGTTGATTGGCAGAGTCTCGCCGATGTTGATGCCGGTGTAGTCCTCACGGTCAAGGACGGCGGGGGCGAAGATGACGAATGCGGTCATGTCGGAGTCAGGAGCGATCCTCTCGCCGACGTTGATTGTGTCGCCGATTTGGAACGGGTTTCCCCGTTGGCCCTCTCCGATGTGCGCGAGGGCAAGCGGCCAGCGGACGTCGTCGGACTTCACGCTGATACAGAGCTCAGGCTTGCCGAAGCGCCAGAGGGGGTTGTTGGCTAGGCTGATGCCGTAGGTGAAGCCGGTGATCATCCCGCGCTCGGGAAGGTTGTCGTAGACGATCGCAGTCACACCGGGCAGCCCGGGATGACTCTTTTCGACCGGGAAGAACCGTGGCTCGATCCCGCCGCTGAGGTCGTCGAGATGGGAGAGGAACTGCTCAAGGCGGGTGGGCACCCCGCTACTCTAGCAACGCTTCGACTTATGAGACACGGGAGACGGACGGGAATCCTCGTCGGTCAATCGGACCTCCTCGCCGCCAGAATCACCTCCTCGCGCTATCAACGCATGCACGGTCAGGGATCCTTCACCGGACAGGCAGTCTCTGGCCGCTGACTAGGGGGCAGTTAGATCAAGTCCTCAAAGCTTTCCTCACCCGGGCGCCAAACCATCCATGAAAGATCACTGAAGCCTCTGAGTTCTGCGATCTCGATGTGGACCTCCTCTTGAGCAGGGTGAATCAGGACCGTGCCGGTATCAAGCTCAATGCGGATACCTGTACCTGTTGCCTCGCTGGTGGAGATCACCGTTCCCGGAGTGAGCCGACGCAACGCATCCGCGTAGCCTAGCTCCGGTTCACGCCATGAACGACCGGCTGACTCGGCAACTGGCCATACATAACTGTTCAGGACGATCGGGCCGCAGGCATCAGGGTCTCCGTCGAAACGGAGCTGCACGTAGTCGTTCAGGACGAACTCGATGGAGTACATTCTGTTCCCCACCAGCCTCGACAACAGCGTGTTGGGGACGTAAGAGTCTGCCACCAAATATCGCTCCTCTTTACGATCGTCCGTCGGCGAATGTCTCATAGTGCTGCGCCCTTATTCTAGGGTCCTGCTCATCACAGATGGCGAACTGGACTTCTTCACCCCAGCGCCCGGAAGGATCCCTCCTCCGACGCAGGCGTACTTGTCCACCGAGGTGCTCTCACGGATGCGTTCGTTGGGTAGTCTCAGCTGGTGACTGACTACCGCCAACATCCCAGCGTCGTGACACACTGGCGCGATGACTCACTCCAGCCCCTTCCAGAAGCTCAGGAAGGGGCTCGGGCTGGGGCTCCCAGCAATGCAGCATGGGAATCGTTATGACCGGCGTTGGCTTTGCTTCGTTCGGTTATGGCCTTGCGGTGAAAAAAATGCTAGACAAAACGTCAGTCGGCGAGGAACCGGTTACTAGGCTGCCCGTGGGACAGCTGCCAGCGGACCTCCTCCCGTTCGGATACGGAGTAGGTACTTGGTAACCAACAATCCCGAGCGTCAGCTCGTGCCAGGCGTAACCGCACACCAGCTTCAGAAGTGGCGGAACCGATGTACAACGGCGACCCTCATAGTGCTTGCAATAACCTTTGTCTGCAGCGTGTCCGGTGTCCCACAGTCGTGGTTTACGACTTTTCTGCTGTTTTGTTTCGGGGTCACTGGGCTGCCGGTTATCGTTCTTATCGGTAGCGTTCCCAAGCGCGAAAAGGTGGAACGGCAAGCTGGCTATACGACTCTCCGCCTCGGTGACAAAGATTTGCTACAACGAGATCCCTATATGGGCCACATCATCCGCTTGGCCGGCTCACCCTATATTGACCCGCAACGTTTTGCTGAGATTCTGAAAGCAACCAAGGCTAAGGCGGCCCACACAGAGGTTCGCCAGTAGACAGCAACTCCGCTTAACATGACAGCATCTTGTGCGGCCGCCCGTCACTTCTTTCCGTCGGTGGGCGTCTGAACGCAAGCGATATTGGCTTCCAAAGCAAACACCACTGCCGTCGATCATCACCCTCATCAGGGATCGCTTGAGAAAGCGGAGCCCGCGCAGGCTAAAGCCGTGTTTTTGCGTGGCGTTGGCGTCCTCGCGGCTCCGTTTTTCATCAGGTTTTGCTCGGCGCCGTCGTGTCCCGCAGCAGTCGACTTGTCATTCTCAATGTACGTAAGGGAATCCCCCACCGGGCACGAGCGTGAGGGGGTCCGCCGGCTTACGGACATAGTCGACGCGTTCGGCTCTGGGTTAGGAATCGATCAATTGGCACATTGCAGCTTGCTGCCCGTAATCGTTCACTCCGCCGGCCGGGCGGCCTTGGGTCGCCACGATGCAGTCGTCCATGTGGCGTCCGCCCTCGTGGATAATCCTTCGTATGAAAAGAGTGTTCAACTAACGCGACCCTGACGGTTGTCGGCTACACGTCATACGGTTTTGGACGTGCGATTATGAAAATGGAACTGGACGCCGGAATTTCGACGCTTCCGGCGGATCTACTTAATGCGGGATATGGAGCATCAACGTGGTAGACAGTTCGGCTAAGGGGCCTCTCCTAGAAGGCCCGACCGCTTACGCCTTGTTGCGCTGGCAATATCTTTTCGCAGCGTCAGGGATCGCTGTAGTCGGCGTCATATGGATCCTCAACGAGATTAGAGTCCCCGAGAACTGGGTAGTTCATGCTCTCTTAGGGCTTGCTCTCCTCAATTCCCCCCTATTTGGCGTTGCGCTTTTTCGGCGAGCCCGCCGTGAAATGGCCGAACGAAGGGCCGGGTACACGACACTTCTTTACGGCGAGAAGAAGCTCATGCAACTGGACCCCTACATGGGTCGCGTCATTCGCTTGGGCGGTGCGCCGTACCTCGACCGGCAGCGTTTCGCTGAAATCCTGGAGGCAACCAAGGCAGAGGCGGCCCTCCGAGCAGAGAGGCCAGAGCGCGTGGACCGGAATAAGGCCGCATAATCCGCCGGTTAGCTCAACCAACTGTCATCCCCTATTCGAGGGATCATGCCTACGGCGACACCGGTATGCGTCGATAAAACCCTAGGCCTAGACCACATCAACCTCGCCGGCGACCACACCTGGCCCCACGCCAACTAGGCCCCGATTTGCTTGTATGAAAAAGGGAGACCCTCGCATCGCTTCTATTCATGGCGATCGGTTGGATCACCATCTTCCTTGACCGGCAACGCTTCGCCGGGATCTTGGAAAAACCGAAGCCGAATCGGAAGCGGACAAGCAGTAGGACCCCCGGGGATGTTCCCCCTAAGCCCGTGGACTATCGGACGGCCCGCGTCCGAAATAGGGATCCCTGAGCGGACGATGTCCGCTCAGACGGCGGAGGACCGTCTGACGTCGTAGGGGTCCCAGTCGAGCTCCCAAAAGGCGTCGAATCCGTGATCCTGGATGTAGCGGCGTTCGGCCTCATGGATCGGGTAGAGACCACAGAGGTTGATTGGCAGAGTCTCGCCGATGTTGATGCCGGTGTAGTCCTCACGGTCAAGGACGGAGGGGGCGAAGACGACGAAGGCGGTCATGTCGGAGTCAGGAGCGATCCTCTCGCCGAAGTTGATCGTATCGCCGTAGTGGAACGGGTTTCCCCGTTGGCCTTCTCCGATGTCCGCGAGGGCAAGCGGCCAGCGAACATCGTCGGACCTCACGCTGATACAGAGCTCGGGTCTGCCGAAGCGCCAAAGGGGGTGGTTGGCGAGGCTGATGCCGTAGGTGAAGCCGGTCATCATCCCGCGCTCGGGAAGGCCGTCGTAGACGATTGCAATCACACCGGGCAGCCCGGGAGGACTCTTTTCGACCGGGAAGAACCGTGGCTCGATCCCGCCGCTCAGACCGTCGAGATGGGAGAGGAACTGCTCAAGGCGAGTGGGCACCCCGCCACTCTAGCAACGCTTCGGCTAATGGGACGCTGGGGAAGGATGGAAATCCGCGACGGTAAATCGGACCTCCTCCCCGTCAGAGTTACCCCTTGCAATAGCTGGTTGAGCCACGTGGCCCTCTTCACGAGCCAGGTACCTTTGCCGAGCTGCTATTTGAGCAATTGGGCTGTGTGGTAGTTCGTGTTGTAACCGGCAATTTTCCATTTACCGTCAGCAGGGTCTTTAGCGGCGGTGAAAGTCAGTTCCGCTGTCGAGTTCTGATCTGGTCCAGAAGTTACCGCCATGCTGTAGCTCGCCGTTGTGCCAAGCATGACACCCTGCAGGGGTCCGTTTTCGACAAACCCGAGCTTGACCGGGGTGATGGTCCGTCGGGTGACGCGGGGCTTGTCTCCATGGGCGTAAGAGAACCCGGGTTTGGTTGCCATCCAGCGTTCACGAGCGAGAATATCCTTGCTGGATTTCATGTCTGTGAGCATGACCATATTTCCCGGATGGATCTGATCCAAATGTGCCGCCCACCAGGCGTCAACATCGGTGCCGTCATTGAGGGTCGAGTCGATGGCCTCCTCGGCAATGAAGCGGACGATCACTTTCTGGGCCTCGGCGAGGTCGGCCTCCGAGAAGTGAGCCTTAGCTGCGTCATCGGTGATGGCCGGATTGTACTTCATCGCCGGGTCAGTGTCGGCAATGCTCGTCTGGATGTAATCACCGTGGCCGTCGTTTGCTACGCCCTTGGCGACAAGGCCGTTGGGCAAGGTGTAAGGAAAAGTAACCGCCGACGGGGTCGCTGACGGGGCAGCAGCTGCGGACGCACTACCGGAGGGACTTGAGGTGCCAGTCGGGGACGCCGCTTCGGAAGCCGAGCAAGCTGACGTGAAGAAGACGGCGCCTACAACCCCTGCTGCGAAAATGACTTTACGGAAGTTCACGCGGCCGGTTTTCAATTTCGGACCGGGCATTTGCCCGAAAGGCTTGACGGAATAGAAAGCAGGCATTTAGTCCCCCAGAGTTTGTGTGCTTGAAATGAGAATACATCCCCACAAGCCGACCGCTGTCAACGCTGCGACGGTCCCGGTGTACCTCGGTAAGTCGTTGAGCTGCTGCGAAGAGGTCAGTCGTCATTTCTGGACTGTAGCAAGGTTCCATTTATGGATTGTCAGGAAGCATCACGTCTGAAGGGCGTACTCCCTCCACGCCAGGCTGCCGCCAGCAGCCGGGCGCATTGCACTGTTTGACGAGACGATCTTCGGGAACTTCTAGGTACCGAACGTGCTTTTCTATGGAGCGCAATGAACCCTCCATCTCCTTATTGTCGATTGTCTTCACGTAGTTAGCGATGAAGCGAAGGTTTTGCGCTTGCTCCTGGACGTGCCAGCGAATCCTCTCATCCAACTCCTTCAGGGACTGCTTATCGCCAAAGCGCATCGCGCCCAGAGCCGTTCTACCGACTGCTAGGCGCTCGAGCGCCCATGCCACTACGTAGTAGGCCTGTATCAGGTCCGGGTTGCTGATTGAAGAATGCTGCTCATGTGTTCCATAAAGCCAGCTACCGATACGATCGCGCGCGGAGGCTACTTCACCTGTAGTCAACTCCGCAAGCAACACAGCAGAGTGCTGCCTCCGATTCGTTTTCAGCGCAGTATGAGCAGTCATCCAGCTGACGAATGCAGCCACAGCACTGCCAACAGCGGCAAGCATCGCCCAAATTGCCACTGAATCCACTAATTACCTCACGTCTTGCACTGGTTGTTGCCTGTTACTGTGCTTCCTGTATGCAGCCTGTTATCTAGCGCGTTGCCTTAGAACCGACGCACCTATCCAAGAGCGGTCAGCGCTAATCCAATCCGGGACCTTGTCTCCATCTGCCAACGGGGCAATGAGCGCGAGGATGTCATCGTCAGAAAGCTCAACCTGTTTGTTGCAGACATTGCGGTGCGCCCACCGCAGATTCTCTGGCCCGTCAAGCCAGTCTGGCGTAAATCGAAACGTTAGGACGCCCTTGATAAAAGGCACCCTGTGGGCGGTTTGAAGCGGATTTTCCTGCGTCGGAGCTGTGCCGCATACTTCACAAATTCCTAGATGCGCAGAGAGACCCCTCGCGGAGTATCGAACGGGTGGGCGGCGAAGGTATGTCTGGTGCTCAGCTAGGTCAAGAAAAACCCGGTCATCAAATCCATGCCATGTTCGACTCATCGTGTGAAGCCCCTTCCCCAATGTGCAATTTCAGCAAAAGCCTACCGGCTGCGAGTAAGTCCCGACTTCTTGCCCAGCGCTGTTGGGCATGCAGCGACGATGGGCAGAACAAACCTCGAACGATGGCGTGGCCCCCGGTTGTGAGCTCCCGATATCAGTATTCCTGTACGTGATCGGTCTGTTCCGGCGTGGATCACGGGCGCCCGTAAGCCGGTCGATCACCGTGCCGCCAAAGCCTGTCGCCACGTCCCACGCGATTGCTGGCTTGGCCCATGTACGTAAGACCCGCACGATGAAATGCACGGTGACGGGGGGATTACTGCAACCATGTTCCTTATGACTGGAATGAAGATCGGTTATGCGCGGGTCTCGACGAACGACCAAGACCTCACCGCCCAACGCAATGCCCTCGTTGCTTTGGGTGTGGAGGAGACCCAAATCTTCGTCGATCACGGACTGACGGGAGCGAATCGTGTGCGCCCAGGTCTCCGTGAAGCGATGGCGGCCTGCCGGGCCGGCGATACGCTCGTGGTGACCAAGCTCGACCGGCTGGCGCGCTCCCTATCTGATGCAAGGGACATTGCCGATGAGCTGACGGCCAAGGGGGTTGTTCTGAGTCTCGGTGGAAGCATCCACGATCCAGCTGACCCGGTAGGCCGTCTGCTGTTCAACGTGCTGGGGATGGTGGCCGAGTTTGAGGCGGATCTGATCCGGATGCGCACCCGCGAGGGTATGGTTGTCGCAAAAGCCAAAGGGCGACTAAAAGGCAAGCAGCCAAAATTGTCCAAGACGCAGCGGAAGCACCTTCTGACACTGCATGACGCCGGCGAGCATACGCAGGCCGAACTGGCCGAGCTGTTCCGGGTGTCACGGACGACGGTGTACCGCGAACTCCAAAGGCGCACCATCTGAAGACCGACGCGGCGCCTACTGCTGGGAACGCGCCAAATAGCGCCGCAAAAAGACCGCCATTTATCGCTGAAAGTCACAGAATGACGAAGATTTTGATGACTCGATTTCGGTGGTGCATGTCGGCCGGTGGAGGACCGGCTTACGGGCATCCGCCATCGGTCGCCAGAAAAGTCCGGAATCACACGCCGTTGCGGCCGCGACAGCCTCGGAACGCGGTATGTCAGCCCGCGCGCCACCGGCCCGGAGTACGCGGTTGAACTCGAGGAGGGGGCCCCGATCTTGCCGATCTTGGAGCGGCCGGGGAAGTCTTCCAATAGTGGACTTCGTCTTCTTCATCGCTGCCACTGACGTCCGCGATGGGCAGCTCACCGCTGAGCGGCCGCGTGCGGCCTTGTCGGGTGCACTTCATGAGCCTCTTGGCGCGGAGCAGGTCGTATCCGCACTCCAAGATAAGCGGAACGTGCGTTCGAGCTGGGGTATTGAGACAGCGTATATGGGTACCACCGAATCTTGTCGGACCACTTAACTAACTAACCTACGCTGTGACTTCGTCGGCAATGGTGGCGGCGCTTTCACATTGCCGCCTACGTGTGGTAGCCCGAAAGAGGACGGTCCGGGCAACGCGGGATTGCTCAAATCTGGAAGGTCAATCGGGCGTTGGCAGAAAGACGGTGTCAATTGAGAGGTGAGGTCGATGCCTCCGCCCGACGAGTAAACCATTTCGATGATCGAACTGCCCTTGCCCGTCTCCCCACGTCAGCACCCGCTCGAGGTGTCATCGTTATTGGCTCATTTGCACTAGGTTGTCCCGTGCGCACTACAGTTACCTGACTACGATTCCGAGCGACAGGACATAGGAGAAGAGAGCGACGTAGCCGGCCGTGTAGACAACGGTGTACGGCCACCTCGACGTCAGCTTGAGTGCACTTTCCTCGTTTACATGGCTTCCCTCCCGGCGAGGCGCAGCCAGTCGCGGGTCCCTCCTTTTCGACAAATAGAGAGGGACCGCGGCAAGAAGCAGGCCACTTGCCGCAAAAGCCAGCGCAGGCAATCCTGCCATGTTGGTTGAGAGCGCCAAAGCAATAGCGACCACGCCCTGGACTGCAACGCAGTACAAGTTAAGAAGTCCCAAGCGCTCGTCGAGAACAGAACCGCGGCGGACCACGGGGAATCGGTAGCGGCCCCAGTATGCGGCGGATAGTCCCGCCGATATTCCAAAGACCACAATCACGACGTTCATTGGCAATCCTCGATCTTGAGTCATTCACCCTGAGACTATCCTCCTAGTGAACCCAAACTCTGCGGTTGGGGAATGGCAAGCTGGCTTGGGGTTCTTGGTCTCAGGGCTCGGATGCCGGTAGTTGGCCGGCGCACTCTCGTAGGCTGGTAACTATCGGCAACATATCGGAAGGAATCCGTATGAATAAGAATCCGTCCATTCCTGGACTGGTAGCTGGAATCTTTCTGCTCATCTGGGCCGCGATCCTCCTCTCATGGATGCCCGTCGACTCGCTGCGGCTCATTACTGGGATCATGTTTGTTCCTGTTGGGGTGTTGCTGATCGCCAGGTACGTCATGGCCCGGCGGAAATCCGGACGAGCGACAATGGCTGCGCCTCCCGGCGCGTAGGAGTCATCGTTATCAGGAAAGCCCTCGCTGATGAGACTGCGGGGGCCTTCAGCGTTCGCCCGAGTTTCTCGCGTCGATCGGCCCCGCGGGCTTTAGGTTCTGGACCGAGCTGTACGACGCACCAACGAATGCGCGCTTTCAACTTTTCGCATACGCCGCATCCAACTGGTAGCGCGCGTCGTCCGACACATCGGGTCGGACCAGGAGACGGGTTCGACCGCCCGTAAACCGGGCGGCCCATCGACCCCTCACAGTGCCCGTTGGCCGATCCTTCACCGGGACGAGGTCCGCTCAGACGACGGAGGGCCGACTGACGTCGTAGGGGTCCCAGTCGAGGTCCCAGAAGGCCCCGATTCCGTGATCCTGGATGTAGCGGCGCTCGGCCTCATGGATCGGGTAGAGACCACTGAGGTTGATTGGCAGAGTCTCGCCGATGTTGATGCCGGTGTAGTCCTCACGGTCAAGGACGGCGGGGGCGAAGATGACGAATGCGGTCATGTCGGAGTCAGAGGCGATCCTCTCGCCGATGTTGATTGTGTCGCCGATTTGGAACGGGTTTCCCCGTTGGCCCTCTCCGATGCGCCCGAGGGCAAGCGGCCAGCGGACATCGTCGGACCTCACGCTGATACAGAGCTCAGGCTTGCCGAAGCGCCAGAGGGGGTTGTTGGCTAGGCTGATGCCGTAGGTGAAGCCGGTGATCATCCCGCACTCGGGAAGGTCGTCGTAGACGATGGCAATCACACCGGGGAGCCCGGGAGCCATGGGGGAGTCAGAGTCAGACGTCGGGGCAACTCCGGTGATCGGGCGGGTCGCCGTCGGCGTCTGCGCCGCGGCCAACCTGACCTTCCTGGGTGTGATCATCACAGATGTGCTATCCAGCAGCGCCTCCGCGGTTCTATCCTCGATGGCTCCACCGTCAGGGCGCCTCGGGCTGCTAGCTTTCGGGCTCGGGGCTTCAGTCATACTCGGTCTCATCTTCGCGGTGAACTCCCTGACCGCTCCCGCCCCCGACTACGGGAAGATTCTGAATCTCTTCAGGCGCAGCGACCTCAAGGGATTAAGTGAAGCCGCACCAGCCAAGCGCTCTTGGGTTGTTCGTTCCTGATTTATTGGCTTGGCTTCATGGGCGTCTCCTGGTTCGCGTGGAGACGCCACGAGCCGGCGTCTGCCATGGCCGAGGTGAGCGGTGTCCTCATACTCGTCGGCGCTGCCGCCTTGGCTCTCTGGATGATCCTGGTGGCTCTCGGCAAGAGGTCATCGCACTCCATATAGCAAGTGGCGCCCAGGAACACGAGGCAGGAATTCTCGAATGGTTGCGCCCGACGCGGCCGATATAGATTTTCATCCGTCAAGAAAAGGCGCAGGTCGCGTGCGGGGTGTGGGGTGACCGCGACGATCGTTGACGGTTCGAAAGGCAGATCAGAAGCACGCCCCGGCTCACCTGGTTGGCGTACACCGCTATTGGTGCCTGTGAATCCAGGCCTGCATGTTGAGCAACGCCTACCAAGGCGCTGGCGCCCAGTATTGTAGGCATCCAACAAAATTCTCTCGTTGTCTAAAAACTATCGTCTGCTACGAGGCATTTCTGCCGCCGGCAAGCGCGAAGGACAATAAATGACGACTCAGGCAACAGTTGCAACAAGCGATGAAGCAAGCGACAAAATCTTGGTGGACGCCCGCCAGCAGGTCCTTGAAAAAGGAATCGGCCTGACCCAAGAACAGCTTGAGGACGTCCTCCGCCTGCCTGACACTGCCCTTCCCGCAGCCCTGCAACTGGCCCACGAGGTGCGTCTAAAGCACTGCGGCGAGGATGTCGAAGTCGAAGGCATCATCTCCATCAAGACCGGCGGCTGCCCCGAGGACTGTCATTTCTGCAGCCAGTCCGGCTTGTTCGACAGCCCTGTCCGCGGCGTCTGGCTGGATATCCCCGAACTGGTCAAGGCCGCCAAGGAAACCGCAGCCACCGGAGCCACCGAGTTTTGCATTGTTGCCGCCGTCCGTGGTCCCGATATCAAGCTCATGAACCAGATCAAGTTCGCAATCGACCGGATCAACGAGGAAGTGGACATCAATATCGCTTGCTCGCTGGGCATGCTCACGCAGCGGCAGGTGGACCAGCTGGCCAGCTGGGGCGTCCACCGCTACAACCACAACCTCGAAACTGCTCGCAGCTACTTCCCAAAAGTGGTCACCACCCACAGCTACGAGGAACGCCTCGAAACCTGCAACATGGTCAAGGAGGCCGGCATGGAGCTGTGCTGCGGAGCCCTCATCGGCATGGGCGAGAGCTTGGAGCAGCGCGCCGAACTCGCCGCCCAGCTCGCGGCATTAGAACCGCACGAGGTTCCCTTGAACTTCCTCAACCCGCGCCCCGGAACCCCGCTCGAAAACCAGGGCATCATGGACGGCAAGGATGCACTCCGTGCCATCGCCGCGTTCCGTCTCGCCATGCCCCGAACCGTCCTGCGCTATGCCGGCGGACGCGAACTGACCCTCGGCGACCTTGGCACTCGCGAGGGACTCCTCGGGGGGATCAACGCCGTTATCGTCGGCAACTACCTCACCAAGCTTGGCCGGCCCGCCACCGCCGACCTCAACCTGCTGGTGGATTTAAACATGCCGATTACGGAACTCCAGAAGACGCTATGAACAGGGTTTCGACAGCCACCGCCGGGTTTTGCGGGCACTGCGGCGAGCCGTTCGACGGCGGCTCCGGCCCGACGTCGGACGTTCACGGCCGCTGCGGCGAACGCCTGGCAATGGAGCCGCCGCGCTACTGCACCGCCTGCCGGCGCCGCCTGAAAGTCCAGGTGACACCGACAGGATGGGCGGCGGAATGCTCACGTCACGGAGTGCTTGCACCATGACGGGCGCGCTCAGCTACCGCGGCGCGAGCACCACCGGCTGGAAACGTCCGGAACCGTTCCCCGTGTAGAGGAGCAACGTACCGTCCCCGGCTACGCCCACCACCGACGGCGCTCCGGTGCCAGTGAACGCGTTTCCGAGGGCCGTGAAGGAGGTGAACATGTTCCACCCTGAGCCCAAGGAAACCTTGGACAGGAAACCGCCGTTGCCATCACCCGGGTACAACCAGAGCGAGCCGTCCGTTCCGCGGGCCATGACGTCTTCCTTGCCGTCGCCGTTGAAGTCGCCGCCCTGGACCACCGAGTTGAACATGTTCCAGCCCGTGCCGATCTGACGCCAGGGTTGGAATCCTCCCGTGCCGTTGCCGGGGTAGAGCCACAGGCTCCCGTCCGGGGCACGGCCCACGATGTCGGCCTTGCCATCACCGGAAAAGTCGCCCGGAGCCAACAAGGCCGTGAAATTCTGCCAACCAGTGCCGATCTGCTTTCGGGCAAGGAAGTTACCCTTACCGTCGCTCGGGTACAGCCACAGGTTTCCCTGCGCGTCCCTCGCTGCGAGGTCAGGATGCCCGTCGCCGTCGAAGTCACCCGCGCTCAGCACCGCCGTGAACATGTCCCAACCCGATCCGATCTTGAGCGGCGGCAGGAAGCTCCCGGACCCGTTGCCCCGATAGAGCCACAGGGCGCCGTCGGTGCCACGGGCCAAGACGTCCGCGACGCCGTCGCCGTTGAAGTCGCCTGCTTCCCAGACCTGCGCGAACTGGTTCCACCCGCTGCCGATGGGCAGCCGGTCGGCGAAACCGCTTCCGTTGCCTGGGTACAGTCGCATGGTTCCGGTCGAGGATGCTGTCAGCACGTCGGTGACCTGGTCGCCGGTGAAGTCCTGGCCGCTCACGAGGTCGCCCACTCCGGCCCAACCACTGCCGACGCCGGCACGCGGCAAGAAGCCACCCTTACCGTCGCCGGGGTAGACATAGAGGGTGCCGTCGGTTGCCGTGGCGAGCAAGCCCGCCGTGCCGCCACCGAACGAACCGGCCGCAGCGAGGCTCTTGAAGACATCCCAGCCCTGACCGATCTGCGAGGCAGCCAGGAACCCACCGGTTCCATCGCCCGGATACAGCCAAAGAGTTCCGTCGACGGCGGACGCGACCACATCGCTGTGACCATCGCCGTTGAAATCGCCCACCCCAACGATATTGGTGAAGCCTTGCCACCCGGATCCCACTTGGCGGGCTGCCAGGAAGCCGCCCTTGCCATCACCCGGGTACAGCCAGAGAGCGCCGTTGCTGGCGCGGGCAAGGATGTCCGGGAATCCGTCGCCGTCGAAGTCGGACGTGCCGAACACGGTGTTGAAGATGCCCCATCCGGAGCCGATTTGGACGGGATCGGCGAGCCGGTTGCCGGGGAGCCCCGCAAAGAGCAGCAGCGACCCGTCGGTTTCACGGGAGATGACGTCAGGGAGCTTGTCTCCGTTGAAGTCGCCTGCGGAGAACCGCATCCTGGCCTTCAGTTTCGGGTCGGCGTTGATGGTGACGCTGGCGGAGGTGGCGCTGACCGAGTTGATGGTCACCTGCGTGCCCGTATAAGTGGTGAACGTGCTCCCGGCCTGCCACGTCTGGTTCTTGGCGTACCACTGTTCAGGGAAGGGCTTGGTGGATGGCATCAGGATCAACGACGACGCGATCGTGGCACCACCGCGCTGGGCAACCTTCACACCCATGTTCCCGGAAGGGCCATACCGGAGGTAGTCGTCATACCCGGCGGGCTCCCGGAGCTCCAGGTAGTAGGCCTCCTTGCTGACGGGGTCCGTGAACTTAACGGCCCGCTGCGCAGCTGTACCGCCCCACGGCGTCAGGGTGTAGGTCTGCGAGCCTGTGGCCACACCGACGTCGCGAATTTCATCACCCCGGCCCAGCCCGGCGTAATCCCAAAAAGTGGAGCTGACCACGGGCTGCGCGTACTGTGCTGCGCCCATAAGGTCGGTGGTGTCTCCGTATTCACGGATGTAGCACGAAGGATCAGTGAACTGTCCGTTGCTGTCCGTGCCGACGTCCGGCGCTCCGCTTCCACACTGGAGGGCGTCAGCGTGCATGAGGCCAATGACGTGGCCGAATTCGTGGGACATCACGTTGTTGCTGAAGTTGCTGATCTGCGGCAGCAAAACCCGCCCGCTGTAGCTGCCGCTGCTGTAGCCGGCGCCGAGCGCACCACCCGAAAGCGTTGAGGTGGGGATGATGATGGCCATGGCCGAATACGGGCTGGAGGACCAGGAAAGTTCACTGGAAATCGTGGAGATGATGGTCCCGTAGCTGTCCGTGGACCTGGCCTTGGATTGGAATTCCGGGACTTCACTGGTGACGGTCATGGACAGCCGGTTGTTCGTCATGGCCTGCCAGTAGCGGCTGGTGGAAGCAACCACCTTTTCGGCATCGGGCATGGAGACCGGGTTGGTGTTGTCCGCAAGCTTCGCAGTCACCAGGCGGATGCTGATGACGCCGTTGGGGCCGGCTGCTGCGCCGCCTTGCCCCAAGGGGGCAGCGCTTGGTCCCGAGGGGGCAGCGCTGCTGAGCGGAGCAGACTTCATGGGGGAGGTCTGCTGCTGCAGCGGTTGGGCCTGCCCGAGCGGGGTTTCGAAGACATGCTCGGAGTGGGGGGTGCCCGGGAAGAATTTAACATTGGGATTGGTCGGGCCCGGCAAAGGAACGGCAGTTGCCGGGGCCTGGACAAAGAGAAGGCCTGCGGCAAAGACCGCCAGGCCTGCGGAGAGCGCGGTTGATCGCCGCAAAAGATCCATCGGATCTCCTCTGGGACGGAGTCAGCGGTTCCTGTGAGTCTCAAGAACCGAGATCAGGGTACAACCGCTGCTGCCGGTCCCCGGGTAAGCGCGCGGGCCAGCCTGCCGACGTCGTAATCCCGGCATCGCGGAAAGCTAACTAGACCCTAACCCAGCGGAAATACGGCGGCAACAATGCCGCGCCACACTGGAATTGCCCGCAAGTACGGGCGCCGGCTCCAGCCAGGAGGACCTCATGCTGAAGGAAGTCACTACCCAAAAAACACGCATACGCGCTATCAGCCAACTGCACCGCGGCGACGAAATCGAGGCCCGCCTATCGGTGGGTCCGGCCTACGATGACGTGGTGGTCCGCCGCGGACGGGTCCAGGAGACGGCCCCGGGAATCGGCGTCATCTGGATTATGGACCATGCATCCGGGATGCGGAAGGCCATCAATACCGATGAATGCAGCGTCTGGCGGGTCAACCACAACGCCGCCTAACACCCGCCCCAGCTCAGCCTCCGGCCACGGACTGCATGATCAGGATCTCTTGGCCAGGAGCCACCTCAGTACCAAGGCCCTTCAACCGCCGGACTTCATCTCCGTTCACGTATATATTCACGTAACGGCGTAGCGCGCCGGTCTCATCACGCAAGCGCCTGGCCAGCACCGGGTAATCCCCGGTCACCGAATCCAGCAACGCCCCGACAGTTACCACGCCATCGGCGGACGCAGTCAGGTAGGACTGTCCGCCGACGAGCGGTTGCAGCACCCCGGGCAACAGGACCGTGAAGTCAGCCACGACCCCGCTACCCCGCTACCGGAGCGGCGGCCCGGGTTTCTGCACCATCCACGGCGGAACCGCTGCGGTCTCCGACCACGACGGCGGCGCGGACGCACAGCACGTCCGGCAAGTGTGCTGCGACTTCAGTAAAGGTCTCGCCCTCGTCCGCGCTTGCATAGACAGCCCCACCGCGGGTGCCGAAGTAGACGCCGACAGGCTCGGCGGTATCCACGGCTGCGGCATCCCTGAGAACCGCGTTGTACTCGCGCTCGGGAAGGCCTGTTCGGAGCTCTTTCCACGTGCTGCCGGCGTCGTCCGTCCGGTGGACGGCCAGGACTCCGCCCGGCGGTATGCGTTCGCCGTCGGCCTTCAGCGGAATGACCCACGCGGTGCCCTCCCTGCGCGGGTGGGTCAGCATGACGAAACCGAAATCGGCAGGCAGCCCCTCCGCGATGGAATCCCAGTTCTCGCCGTTGTCATCGGTCCGGTACACGCCGTGATGGTTCTGCGCGTACAAGCGACCCTCGACGGCGGCATCTGCGGCGATCTTGTGGACGCACTGGCCGAACTCGGGTTGCGGATCAGGCATGAAGTAGGCCGAGATGCCTTTGTTGCGCGGCTCCCAGGAGGCGCCGCCGTCGAGCGACCGGTACACGCCACCGGTACTCATGGCAATGTGGACGTTCTCGCCGGAAGGGCTCACCACGATCGAGTGCGCAGCGGCACCACCATAGCCGGCACCCCACTCGCTGCGGTGGGGGTGGTCCCACAGTCCCCGGTTCAACTCGAAGTGCTCGCCGCCGTCGGTCGACTTCCACACGGAGATTGGCTCACAGCCTGCCCAGACCACGCCCGGCCGGGACTCCGCATCGGGGTAGATCTGCCATATGCGTTCCAGTGCGGCGTCGGTGCCCTCTGGAAAGGTGATGGCGCCGTGCTCCGGTTCAGTCCAGGAGGCGCCGAGGTCATCCGAATGGGCGACGGTTGGCCCCCAGTGCTCGGACCGAACGCCCACCATGATCCGGGTTTTGCCGTCCCGCGTGTCGATTCCGATGCTGGGAATCTCGCTCATCAGGAAGTGCGGGCCGGAGAGGGACCAGTCTTTGCGGTCCGGGCTTGTTGCAAGCCACAGGCCTTTCTTGGTCCCGATCGCGAGGACATAACTCTCAGGGGTAGCCATGAACCCCATGGAACCATCTGCGCGGGGCTCTGGCAACGGTTACGGACATAGGGAAAGCCCCTCAGGAGGGGCTTTCGACGGATATGGACGGTGTTGCTTGGATTGGTCAGCGGTGATGCGCTCCTCCTCTCCGGGCTACATGGCCCATGCCGTTTCGGTAGCAAGACTTTAATACGATCAGGGGAAATTATTCAACCCCGGGCACCGCCGGAAACGCCACGGGAAACTAAAGCGAAAGTAGTAATTCGAGGTGGTGGCAATGCCGTCCGGGGGCCCGTAGAGTGGTTACTGCAGGACCGCGAAAGCGCCTGCTCAAAGGCTGCTCCGGAGTGCGTATCCCCCAATAACGCACTCCGGAGCTTTTTGGTTTAAGCGTTGGTATCGGGAAGTTCTGCCCGCCGAGTCCAGCCGTGCCGTTGCGAAAAGCAGGTCAGGACGCCACGCGCCGGGAAACCACCGACGCCGGAACAGCCGGGACGCGCTGGCGTTTCGCGAAAATCCTGGCTCTTTGGCTGGATAGAGCCAGGAGCACGAGGATGTCCGTGGCTAGGCCGGCCAGGCCCGCTTCCAGCGAGATATGCGTGGTACCTGTGGAGTAGTCAACAGCCTGCAGCAGGATCGATGCGGAGCTAAGGGTCATTGCGATGACCCGGGCACCGTTGCTGCCCAAAAAGACGCGCCATGCCAGGAACACCTCCCCTAGTCCGAAGAGCAGGACCACAGCGACGACGACGGCGAGAGCCGCCGTCGTCATTCCCGGGTCGGTGAGGTTATCAAAGGTGACATCGCTCCCTGTCAGTAGGGCCATGACCAGTCCGAAGGCCGCTATGGCCCTGCCGGCGACCAGCGCGGCTCCCATCATGGTGGGCGCGGGGCGCCTGTCGCGGCTGTCAGTGGCGATTGGTGCGTGCTCTGTGGAAACCGGCACGCGTCGGGCGTCGATGATGGGCAGGTCACCGTCCGTGGAGATCGAGTCGCCGCCTCCGTTGCGGGAGTGGTAGCCGGTGGAGAAGTCCTCAATGACCTGAACCAGTACGTCCGGGTTGGCTTGGGAGACGGTGCGGACGATGTGGTCCCGTTCCACGTCCGTGTTTTGCTCGATCTTGTGCGTGATCTGGAGCGTGAAGAGGGAGAGGCCGACGCTGCGGTCGTACGTTCCGGCGGCTAGCCAATCAACTTTATGGCCACCGGGCAGGAGCCACCCGTCCGGGCAGCGCCAGAAACGCACGTGGTGTCGCTTGCCCGGGGTGTTGTTGACTTCTTGCTGGTACGCGAAGTCCTGCTGACGGTCAAAGAGGTACAGGGGGCTGACCGGTGCCTCAGTGTAGCTCCGACGCAGGATGGTGGAACTGACGATGCGCCCGCTGCTGGCCAGCGTAACGTCGTCGGCTTTGGTCCAGCCTGCGGAGTCCATGATCGTGTGGATTTGCGGTTCGGTCCCCAGGAGCGCCACATTGACGGGGTCGCCCAACAATCCGTCGCTGGTGCGCGCACGGCCGATGAAGTAGCCAGGGACATAGATGCTGGTCAGGATCCGATGTAGCCGTGGCAGCAGCAAGTAGGCCAGGAATGCCCAGAACACGAAGGAAAACCACAACCGGCCCCAGCCCAGGTGGAAGCTCTCGCCAACCAAGAGGAACGCCAACCACACAGAAGCCGCGCCGCCAAGGACAAAGAATCCATGGTCCAGCCAGCTGTCAGTAACGTCCCGGCTCGGCGCTTTGTACATGAAACCCCCTTTGCTTTCTTCAAGCTTCGGGGTTTGGGTGTTTGTTGTACATGGCGCTGCCCAGAGCGGCTTAAGGGGCGGCGTACCCACGCAGTGGGTTTGCTACCTCGAGCTTGCTGTTGTCGATGAGCCAACGCACAGATTCGTGCACTGCTTCTTCCGGCTGGTACCGGGGCTCATAGCCAAGGAGAGTCTTGGCTTTCTCAATAGTCAAATAATGGTTGCGGGACAGATGGGCCCAGCTGGAATCGGCGAACTCGGGCGTGGTCTGTTCGCGGAATTCGTCCCAGCTGACCGGCGCAAGTTGTGGGGTTTGGCCAAACCATGAGGCCGCGATCCCGACGTAACCGCGAACGGTGAGTGCTGTGGGGGCGACGATGTTGAAGTCCTCCCCGGCAGCTGCCTCCGGTTTCCCGATCGCTTTCTCGAAAGCCTGTGCGACGTCGTCGGCGTGCACATGGTGCATGAGTTCCACACCGCTGCCGGGCACCTGCAGCGGTGACCCTGCGGAGATCGTCAGCCAGACTGAGGGGTCCAGGTTTCCCAAGGGTCCGATCGGTTGCCATCCCGGCCCCACGATATGGCCAGGATGCAGCGAGGTGGTGACAAGTCCGCCGGACGCCGTCTCTTGCTTAAGCATTTGCGCGATGGCGCGCTTCTGGATGCCGTATTCGTCGTGCGGCTCAGCGGCGGAATCGGCCGCTTCTGCGATGGGCAGTCTGAGGCTTGCGCCGTAGCGCCAGATGGACCCGCAGTGGAGGAGGTGTCCCACCTCGCCCCGGAGGCGGTTGACCAGCATGGTGGCCGATTGCAGGGTAAAACACACGAGGTCGACCACGACGTCGGGCTGCAACTCCGCGACACGGTCGCCGAAGGTGCCGTCCCGGTCCTCTTGGGCGCGGTCGAGCGGGATTTGGCGAACTTGCCGCCACACGGGAGCGTCCGTATAGGGGCTGGTGCTACCGCGGCTGAGGTTGGTGACCTCGTGACCGGCACGTACCAGCCGGGGGACGAGGAACGATCCAATGTGTCCGCTTCCGCCGACCACGACGATTTTCATGGGTTGCGATCTCCCGGGGGATGGGCGGCGTGGCCGGAGACGGGCTGACCAACCCGTAGTGAAATGGCCAGCCCGTCCGTCATTGGCTCAAGACCTAGACGCGGGACCTACCACGGACAAAGTGGACGATCAGCACGATCACGGCGATAACCAAGAGGATGTGAATGAGTCCGCCACCAATGTTGGCGAGCAGGCCGAGCAGCCAAAGAACGGCGATGATGATGGCTATCCAAAGCAACATGTGAGTCTCCTTATTATCGTGGCGCTGACGAAAATGCGTCTTCGCTCCCTACATATTCACAGAAGCTACACAAAAGGCAAGCACCCTTAGCAACGTTTTTTCTCTGGAGCGATGTATTCGGTGCCCAGCAGGGCGTACCAAGCTGCCGACGGACCTACTTCTTCTCCGCGGGTTCGACAAACGGGCAGTCGCGCCGACTAGCATGAATAGTCCGGGCCAGCCCGGGTACGTGACCTCTTGAACGACCCCTCGGACGGTCGGCGTTGACGCGGCGACCACATAAAGGAGAAAAACTGTGCGGGAGCCTGTAGTCAACGAGAACGTGTCAGAGACGAGCGCGGATCCAGAAGAGGCGCCAGAGGAAACGGCTACCGAACCAGCAGAGATCACCTTCGACGAGCAGTTCTACCCTGCCCGGCCCAAAGCGCTAAGGCCCATTGCCCGACGTCGGCAGTTCTTTGCCGCTCGACCGTCACTTGAGTTTGACGGACTGAACTCCACCTACGTGGACTGGCTCCGCAATCAGTCAATGCTCGGTGACGCCAACACCATGGCCCGGCAGCTATCCGGGCAAGCGAGCATGTGGCAGAACTCGTACGCCCGCCCGAATCCAAGGGCCGCTGTGGAGCGTGCGCCCGTCTGGTTTACTGCTTATCCCCTCTCCTTCATCACCCAGCAAGGGCAGTCCTTCCTCTCGGCGTTGGGCGATCCGGAACTCTGGGAGGCGTTCCGGGAAATCGGCATCCGCGGGTTGCACACCGGGCCGGTGAAGCTGGCAGGCGGCATCCGGGGCTGGGCTCAAACGCCCAGTGTGGACGGGCACTTCGACCGGATCAGCATGGCCATTGACCCTGCCTTCGGCACCGAAGAGGAATTCAGGCAGATGTGCGAGGTCGCCGCCGACCACGGCGGAACGGTCATCGACGACATCGTTCCCGGTCACACCGGCAAGGGCGCCGACTTCCGCCTGGCCGAAATGAACTTCCGCGATTACCCCGGCATCTACCACATGGTGGACATCCCGGAAGAGGACTGGCACTTATTGCCCGAAGTTCCGGAAGGACAGGATTCAGTCAACATCAGCCCCGCTGCCGAGAAAGCCCTGCAGCAAGCGGGCTACATTATCGGGCGGTTGCAGCGGGTGATCTTCTACGAACCCGGCGTCAAGGAAACCAACTGGAGCGCTACCCGGGCAATCATGGACACCACCGGCAAGAAGCGCCGCTGGGTCTACCTGCACTACTTCAAGTCCGGCCAACCGTCCATCAACTGGCTGGATCCAACCTTCGCAGGGATGCGTCTGGTGGTTGGCGATGCACTGCACTCGCTGCTTGATTTGGGAACAGGTGCCTTGCGGCTCGATGCCAACGGGTTCCTCGGCGTCGAGAAGAGCGCGGAAGAGGAGCCGGGCTGGTCCGAAGGCCACCCCTTGTCCGAGGCAGCCAACCAGCTCATCGGCTCCATGATCCGCAAGGTTGGCGGATTCTCCTTCCAGGAGTTGAACCTGACCATCGACGACATCAAAACGCAGTCCGAATCCGGTCCGGATCTCTCCTACGATTTCATCACCCGGCCTGCGTACCACTACGCCTTGGTGACCGGCGATACCGAGTTCCTGCGCCTGACCCTGAAGCTCGCCAAGGAGATCGGCGTAGACCAGGCATCGCTGGTCCACGCGCTCCAAAACCATGACGAACTCACCTACGAGCTCCTTCATTTTGCCGCGGGCCACCGCGACGACGTGTTCGAGCTTGGCGGCGAGGAACTGACGGGCGCCGAAGTGGCCGAAAAGGTCCAGAACACACTGCGGGAACGCCTCACTGGTGAAAACGGCCCGTACAACGCGGTGTTCACCACCAACGGCATCGCCTGCACCACGGTCAGTTTCATCATGGCGGCTTTGGGGATCAAGGACCCGGACGCCATCACCCCGGAGCAGGAAACCCAGGTGCTGGACGCCCATGTGCTGCTGTCCATGTACAACGCGCTGCAACCGGGCGTATTTGCGCTCTCAGGATGGGACCTCACGGGGATCACGGCCCTTGACCGCGAAACCGTCAAGGAACTCATCTCCCAAGGCGATACCCGTTGGATCAACCGTGGAGCGCATGACCTGATGGGCACCAGCCCGGACGCGAAAACCTCCCTCGCGGGAATGCCGCGTGCACGCAGTTTGTACGGACCGCTGCCCGAGCAACTCAAGGATCCGGCCTCCTACGCCCGGCGGTTGCAGCAAATCCTCACGGTCCGGGAGGAATCCGGGATCGCAACCAGCACACTCCTGGACGTGCCGGAGGTTTCCAACCGGGGCTTGCTGGTGATGGTCAACCAGCTTGCCGACGGCGCCCTGCAGGTAACGGTACTGAACTTCTCAGACCAGGACATCGCCGGCAGCATCCAGTCATCGCACCTTGTTCCCGGCGCCGGAGTGCATGACCTCTTCAGCGGTGAAAACGTTGGCCAGGTAGACGATCTCTGCAGCTTCTTCCTCGAGTTGCGTGCTTTCCAAGGGACGGCGCTGCTGCTGATGGACGAGCCCACCGAGTAGCGGGCCCGCTACCGGCCCAGCCACCCGCCGTCGAACGTCTCCTTCGTCGTGCGCTGTTTAGGCCTCGACGAGGCTGGTGCCGGCCGACACTTCGGCCGGCACCCCGGGCTCGTTGCGGCCGTAGAGCCAGTCGTTGTACTGGAAGTTGTTATCGCTACGGCTCTTGAACAGCATGTTCCGCAGGACGCGTGCCACGCCGTCGACGTGCCAGGACTCTCCCCAAATCCGCGCGGTCCGCTGGACCCGTGCGGTGCGGGAGGCGCGTGTGCCGTTGAACTGCCGGAACGCAGCCTCCCATGCGTCGGGGTTCACGCCTTGGTCGGTAAAGACCAGGCCGCGGGTGGCGTCCTGGAGAACGGCTGCGTCTTCCAGGGCTTGGCATGCACCTTGGGCCAGGTACTGCAGCATCGGGTGGGCGGCATCGCCAATGAGCGCCATCCGGCCGGAAACCCAGCTATCGATGGGATTGCGGTCGTACATGGGCCAGCGGATGCCCGTGGCCAGGTTCTTCAGGGCTTCCTGAACCGCGGGGATGCAGTCCTTGTAGGCTGCCTGGAGCTCGTCCACGCCACCGTATTGCTCTTCGCCGCGTTCAAACGAAGGGGACTTGAACACCGCCACGGTGTTGAGCAGTTGCCCTTTTCGCAGCGGGTACTGGACCAGGTGGCAGTTCGGGCCGAGGTAGACGATCACGTCTTCCAGGTCCGCTGCGGGAGTTTCCGGTGTGATCGGCACGGTGCCGCGGTATGCCACGTAGGCCGAGTTCACCGGACCATCATTCGAAACGGTACCGCGAAGGGTGGATTTCAGCCCGTCTGCGGCCAAGACGGCGTCGGCTTCAAACACATCGCCCTTGGCGGTGTAAGCGCGGGCCCGGTCGCCGTCGGTCTCCACTTTCTGCACCAGGACGTCGTTCACCAAGGTGACGCCGGCGGCCTGGCACGCCTCAAGCAGGATTCGGTGCAGGTCGCTACGGTGGATGACCACGTAGGGGGCGCCGTAGCGTTCCTCGAATTCACCGCCCAAGGTCTGGCGGGTCAGTTCCTCACCGGTGATAGCGTCACGGAACACCAGGTGCTTGGGCTGGACACCGATTTCCAACGCCTTCTCCAGCAGGCCCCAGCGCTTGAGGACGCGGGAGGCGTTGGGGGCCATTTGCAGTCCTGCACCCACTTCGCCGAAGGCGGGCGCAACTTCGACCAGCGTGACGTCGGCACCGTTTTCGCGGAGCGCCAGCGCTCCGGCAAGCCCGGCCATCCCGCCGCCCACTACCAGGACATCGGTGGACGCTTTGAGGTTAGACATTGGAAACTCCTACTGCTGTTGATTTCTTGATTTTGGTACCGACGGCTGCGAGCAGAACTGCCGCCGCGGCGGCTGCTCCGGCAAAAGCCAGGAAGTTTGAGTTGACGCCCAGACCCGCGGCGAGCAGAAGCCCGCCGGCCTGCGGTGCGGCCACCGCCCCAAGCCGGCCGACACCGAGCGCCCAGCCAAGCGCCGTACCGCGGAGGTGTGCCGGATAGTGGCTGGCCACGGCGGCGATGATCAGACACTGCGTGCCGTGCGTGCCCACCCCTGCGAGCACCAACATGACGTAGACGACTGCGACCGGTGGCCCGGTCACCAGCACCAGCAGTCCAATCATTGCTACGCCCGCTGCCGCGACGGCTGTGGGGATGGGCCCGAACCTGGTACCGGCCCACGCGGTGAGCACTGAGCCCGCCACTGCGCCCAAATTGAGCGCCAGCGCGAATGTCAGGGCTGATCCCAGGTTGTACCCGGCCAGCTGCATGAGGTTGGGCAACCAGGTTCCCAGCCCGTACCAAGCGAAGAGGGTCACCAGGGTGCTGATGGCGAACAGCAGGCTGATGCCCAGATGGGGCGCCCGAAGGAGGGACCGGAATCCCACATCTTCCTTCGCGGTCCCGCCCTTGGCCGCCGTCCCGCCCTTGCCGGGCGCCAGCGTCTCCGGAAGGTATCGGATACCCAGTGGGATGACCACCACCAGGGCGACGACGGCGATTACGAACATCACGGGCCAACCGAAGGCCGGAATGAGCGGGATACCAATGAGAGCGGCGATGGAGCCACCGATGGGAACACCGGACATCATGAGCGTGGCGATGGTGGACCGCCATTTTTCCGGAACGAGCTCGGCTACGAGGGCGTTGGCCGAGGGCACCAGGCCGCCCAAGCCGATGCCCGCCAGCAGCCGTAGGCCGCCGAAGACCGCGGCATTCGGAGCGAAGGCACAAAGAATGGTGAAGGCGGAAAAGATCGCGGCGCAGCCGATGATGGTCCGGCGGCGGCCCCAGGTATCGGCTATCCGGCCGGCAAAGACGGCGCCGACCATCATTCCAACAAAGGCCATGGAGCCGATGGTTCCGGCCGTAGCCTTGGTCAGGCCCCACCCGGTGTCACTGATGAGCGAGCCCTGTACCGTGCCGTAGACGATCAGGTCATAGCCGTCGAAAACGACCAGCAGCCAGCACACCAGGACGGCAAGCACGGTACGCCGGGGAAACGTGGAACGGCCTTCGCCCAGCGGGGCGGCTCGCTGCGGCACTGCAGCGGAAGTTGTGTGATTCATGCCACCACTCTGCTGGCACTCGTACCGCGGCGAACATAAGATTCTGTCATGCAGAATCTTCCCGCCCGTCGAAAGCCAACCTACTCCATTGAAGCGGTGGACAACGCCCTGCAGCTCCTGCAGCTGCTGCGGGACGTGGGCAGCCTGCGCCTCAAGGACGCCGCGGCGGAACTGGGCGTGGCTCCCTCCACGGCACACCGGCTCCTGGCCATGCTGGTGTACGGGGCTTCGCGGTCCAAGACGAGACGCGCCGCTATGTTCCGGGCCCGGCGATGGGGGCTGGTCCCGCCGGCCTCAGCTGGACGCGGCAACTGCGGGACATCTCCCGGCCACACATGGAGCTGCTGTGCGCACGCACCAATGAGACGGTCAACCTCATGATCCGGGTGGGCACTAAGGTGCGCTTCCTGGACACCGTGGAAAGCACCAACATCCTCCGTGTCGGCGACCGTCAGGGCACCCTCTTGCCGGCACACAAGGCTTCGGGCGGAAAAGCTATCCTGGCGGAGCTGGATCCCGCAGCGCTGGAGCAGCTGTTCCGAAGCCCTAACGCGCAGCTCGCCGGGGACTTCGTTTCCGACGCCGAGTACCCGGCTTTCCTGCGCGAGCTTGAGTCGGTCCGCGCCAACGGCTTCGCCGCGAACTTCGAGGGCACGGAGGAGGGCATCAGCGCCTTCGGGATGGCTTTGCATAACGGTCAGGGCGTGGTGGTGGGCGCGTTGAGCGTGGCTACCCCGGTGGCGAGGTTTCGGCCGCTGTTCGACGCCGGCCTGGTGGGGGTCATGATGGAAACCCGGCGCCAGCTGGAGATGGACATTGCTGCCAACCCGGTGGATGGTTCGGCAGGAAGCTGACCTCCCGCTTATGGCTGGTCCAGCTATAAAATTCTGCCAGTCAGAATATCTTGGATATCACAGCGCCGCACTCCTTATGGTCGAATCCACGCCACAGTCAGTCCGCACGCAAGGAGAAGGCCAGTGTCGATCAGTGCTGAGAACCAAACCCATCAATCCGTAGCGCAGGAACACCACGTTCCCGAGCCCACACCGGAGGAGGCTGCCCAGCTTAAGCAGCTGTACCGGGATTTCGATAAAGAAAACCTGATCCCGCTGTGGGCCGAGATCGCTGACTTGATGCCGATGGTCCCGTCGCCCAAGGCCGTGCCGCACGTCTGGCGGTGGGATGACCTGTACCCCCTGGCCGCTCGCGCCGGTGACCTGGTGCCGGTGGGCCGCGGCGGGGAACGCCGGGCTATTGCCCTGGCCAACCCGGGCCTGGCGGGCACCCCGTACGCCACCCCCACGCTCTGGGCCGCCATCCAGTATCTGGGCGGCCGGGAAACGGCACCGGAGCACCGCCATTCACAGAATGCCTTCCGCTTTGTCGTCGAAGGCGAAGGCGTGTGGACCGTGGTGAACGGCGACCCCGTCCGGATGTCCCGCGGTGATTTCCTGCTGACCCCGGGCTGGAACTTCCACGGCCACCATAACGACACCGACGAGCCGATGGCCTGGATCGACGGCTTGGACATCCCGTTCGTGCACTACGCCGACGCCGGGTTCTTCGAGTTCGGTACCGAGCGCGTCACCGACGAAGCCACCCCGGACATCTCCCGCTCCGAACGGCTCTGGGCCCACCCCGGCCTCCGCCCGCTCTCCGGGCTGGATGACACCACCAACTCCCCCATTGCTGCCTACCGGTGGGAGTACACCGACCGGGCGCTGGCCGAGCAACTGCTCCTGGAAGACGAAGGCCACCCGGCCACCGTGTCGCAAGGCCACGCAGCCATCCGCTTTACCAACCCCACCACCGGCGGCGACGTGATGCCCACCATCCGGGCCGAGTTCCACCGCCTCCGGGCGGGTGCTGCCACGGAAACCGTTCGCGAGGTGTGCTCGAGCGTCTGGCAGGTCTTCGAAGGCACCGGCACCGTAGTCCTGAACGGCGAAACCAAGCAACTGGCCAAGGGCGACCTCTTCGTTGTCCCGTCCTGGACGGCATGGTCCCTCCAGGCCGACGCCGGTTCACACACGGAGTTTGATTTGTTCCGGTTCAGCGACGCCCCCATCTTTGAGCGCCTGAATTTCAACCGCACCTACATCGAAGGACGCACCAAGTAATGAGACTCCTCACCCTGCGCACCGGCTCCGGAGACACTGAAAGCACGACGGCGGTCCGCCAGGACGGCGACACACTCACCGAGATCCCGGGCTTCCCTGACGTCGGTGCCCTGCTGAAGGACCCCGCCTGGGAAGCCACAGCGAAGGCAGCCAACGGCGCAACCCACCCCCTCGACGGCGCCGACCTCGCCGCCGTCGTGCCTTTCCCCGGCAAGATCATCTGCGTCGGCCACAACTACCGCAACCACATCAAGGAGATGGGCCGGGACGTCCCGGAATACCCCACCCTGTTCGCCAAGTACGCCGAGTCCCTGATCGGCCCCAATGATGACCTGGCCCTGCCGCAGGAATCGGACACCGTTGACTGGGAAGCTGAACTCGCCGTCGTCATCGGCAAAACCGGCCGCCGCATCCGCGAAGAAGAGGCTGCCGAGCACATCGCCGGATACTCCGTCCTCAACGACATCTCAATGCGCGACTACCAGTTCCGCACCATTCAATGGCTGCAGGGCAAGACCTGGGAGAAGTCCACCCCGTTCGGGCCCGCCCTGGTCACCAAGGACGAGTTCACGCCAGGGCCGTTGATGACCTCATCCGTGGACGGGGAAGTCCACCAGTCCACCCCCACCTCGGACCTGGTGTTCACCCCGGAATTCCTGGTCTCCTACATCTCCACCATCATCACGCTGAACCCCGGCGACGTCATCGCCACCGGCACGCCCGGCGGCGTGGGCCACGCCCAGGACCCCAAACGCTACCTACAGGAGGGACAAGTCCTGGTCACCACCATCGAAGGACTTGGCCGACTGAAAAACCGCGTGGTCAAGGAAGCCTGATGGTAGCCCGGCACGATCAGACCACTGATGTGGCGCTCCTGGACGCACTGCTACAGGCGCGACGCGGCACGGCCTTCTTCGCGCGGAAGCTGAACGAACTGTCCGATTCAGGGCTCGACGGCGGCACCCTCCTCCCGGGCTGGACGCGCCGCCACGTTGTAGCCCATGTGGGCTACAACGCCCGTGCCCTCGCACGGTTGATCGAGTGGGCCGCCACCGGCGTCGAAACTCCGATGTACCCATCCCCGGAGGCCCGCCACCACGAGATCGAGTTCGGGGCGACCCTATCCCCGATCGCCCTGCGGAATCTGTTCGACCACTCCGCCGTGCACCTGAACGTTGAATGGCGCGACCTCCCCGCGGACGCCTGGCACCACAAGGTCAAAACCGCCCAAGGTCGGACCGTTCCCGCGGCGGAAACCGTCTGGATGCGCACCCGTGAAGTCTGGATCCACGCCGTGGACCTGAACAATGGCGCCACCTTCAACGACGTACCCGCGGCCGTACTGGAGCGGCTCCTCACCGACGTCACCGGCGCTTGGCACACCCGCGGCACGGACACAGGGCTGGTGATCAGGGTGAATGACACGGATTTTTGCTTCGGCGACACCGGCGCCGCGGACCCGACGATCATCAGTGGTCCGCTGCCATGCCTCGTCCAATGGGCAGCAGGCCGTGGTGCCAACGGGGTAGCAGCGTCCGGGCCCGGCGCCGCAACCGGCACCGTCCCGGCACCGCCGTCGTGGATCTGAGCGGCCCGCTCGGTCACCTACCGACCGGGCGGTGTGTGCCGTCCCAAGGCTTTGTCCGTGAACACCCTGTCCATAACCTTGCCCTCGAGGCGGCACAGCTCATTCTGATCCACCGCGCTCACCCGCACGTAGCCAATGCGCTGAGCATTTCACAACTGCCTCCAGTCCTGCACTGTGAGAACGCGTGTCAGCCCTCACCTGGGAGGTCAAGACAGGCAGCGGCCCATGCGGTGATGCCGGCAAGATCGGCCATCGCCTTAAGATCGTAGACACCGCAGTGCAGGATTGTGGCAGCGTTTACCGTCAGGGTCGCCGTTTGGCTCGCAAGTTGGGCTCCGGCGGAGTCGCCGGCCAGAACAATGCGCTGGGCGTCCACCTGCAGATCGGCCGCGTGCGCCCGGATGTAAGCGAGGGCGTCGTTGATGTGATGCACCGCAGAGGGGTACGTGCTCTCAGGGCGCAGAGGGTAGCCGATGCCAATAGTGGTGAAGCCTTCTGCGGCCAGGATCCGAAGATACGGTTCCACGTTGGACTGGGCACCTGAAATCCAGGCTCCCCCATCTATCCATACAATTGTCGGGAGTGGCTCTTCAGAGCCCTGCGGGCTGAAGACGTCGAACGGGGCGCCTTTCTTGTAGGTCACGCTCGTGCAGCGAAGAGACCTGTTCGGCACGTAGGGTGCCATCTCCTCCACCGTTGCTTTTGCCCCACGTTCGAAGACCCAACAGATCAGCAAGGCTGAAGGCCAAGGCGTGGCCCTGAGGGCTGCAGCACCGAGCGCTGCAACAACTATGAAAGCCGAAGCGGCCGCGCTCCCCTTGCGTGCGCCACTGAACTTACTTATGCCGCTGCCTGTGACCCTCGTTTCGCCTGTGCGGCTCGTCTGGCCTGAAGCGGGCCACAGCGCCCGTACAAGACGCGCTCCCGAACGCTCATGTCCGGACCTGAATTTCGGTGCCCCGCTATGACTCCCTCACCTGTCGTCTGGACCAAGGAGCTTTCTCGACAACGATGCTTTCTGGACCAACTGCCTTCTGGACCAACCTGTCTTCTGACCATGCTGGTTTCTCGACCATGCTAATGCTGATGCCCTCGCAGCCACGGGAGGGCCTCCCTAAACGGTGCGCCCGACGTCGAACGGTGGCTCTGTCCGTCCGCGCTTTGGGCGTCAACGTCCACAGGGCCAGGAACAACACCGTTGCGCCAGCGCAAATAACGCGGGACACTTGCCAGAGATATCCGCTGCTGATGGGAGAAACCATGCGTGCACTGGCTGTTACACCCGGACAAAAGGATTCCCTGCACTTGCGTGATGTCCGGGACCCTGCGGAGAACGAGGGAAATGTCCTGGTTGAGTCATTGGCCGTGGGCCTCTGCGGGACGGATAGTGAGATCATCGCGGCTGATTACGGGGAAGCGCCGCCCGGGCAGGACTACCTCGTGTTGGGGCATGAGAACTTGGGCCGGGTGCTGGAGGCTCCCGCCGATTCCGGTTTGGCAGAAGGCGATCTGGTGGTGGGCATCGTACGGCGCCCCGATCCGGAGCCGTGCAAGGCCTGCGCCGTGGGCGAGTGGGACATGTGTCTGAACGGCAAGTACACCGAACACGGAATCAAGGGCTTGGACGGCTTTGCCCGGGAACGCTGGAGGGCCCAACCGCAGGACATGGTGAAGCTGGACGCACAACTGCAGGGCCTCGGAGTGCTGCTGGAACCGACCACCATCGTCGCCAAAGCCTGGGAGCAGATCGGACGGATTGGACAGCGCGCCTTTTTCGATCCGCATGTCACGGTGGTGACAGGGGCAGGTCCGGTGGGACTGCTCGCAGCCATGATGGGAGTCCAGCAGGGCCTGGAGGTGCACGTCTTCGACCTCGTCAAGGACGGCCCCAAGCCGGAACTGGTGCGCAAGCTGGGGGCTACGTACCACAGCGAGCCATTGCCTGAGTCCGGCCTAAGGCCTGACATCCTTGTTGAATGCACGGGTGTTACTCCGGTGATCCTTGACGCACTCAGTTGCCGCGCCCAGGATGCCATCACCTGCCTCACTGGCGTGTCCAGCACAGGGAAACCTGCCAAGGTGGACGTCGGGGCGCTCAACCGTGAGGAGGTGCTTAGCAACGGCGTGGTGTTCGGCAGCGTGAATGCCAACAAGCGCCACTACGACGCCGGCGCCGCCGCTTTGGCGAAGGCCGACCAGGAGTGGCTGGGGCGCCTCATCAGCCGTCGCGTCCCGTTGGGTGACTTCGAGGCTGCTTTCCAGCGCCGGCCTGATGATGTCAAGGTGGTCCTCGACATCACCAGCGAGGGCGGCGGAGGCGCTAAGCCATGACGGCGGAAGAGGCCGGCTCCGAGGATGTCCGGGACCTCAAGTTTTCCTCGGGCGCGCAGTACGAGATCCGATCCGGGCAGCAAATTGCTTGGCTCACCGAAGTTGGCGGAGCCCTTCGTGACTTCCGCATCGACGGCGTTCCCGTCCTGGACGGTTACGGCCCTGACGAAATGTGCACCGGAGCGCGCGGTCAATCGCTCATCCCATGGCCCAACCGGATCCGGAATGGAAAGTATGAATGGGAGGGCCAGCCGTTGCAGCTGGACCTCAGCGAACCTGACAAGGGTGGAGCAATTCACGGGTTGACCCGATGGCGGAACTGGGACGTCATCGAACGGGCTGAGGATGCCATTTCTTTTGTCTACACGCTGCACGCCTGCCAAGGGTGGCCCTGGGTTCTTGATTCCCGGGTGGACTACCACCTTGGACTTGACGGACTGACCGTGCGGACCACAGTGGTGAACCGAAGCGCGTCAGCGTGCCCTTACGGTACGGGCGCCCATCCGTACCTCAGCACCGGAGTGGTCCGGGGCGGCGCCATTGACGCAGGACTGGTCCAGGTGCCCGGCGCAACCTTCTTACCTGTGGATGAACGGGGTATTCCCACCGGACACGAGCGGGTGGACGGAACCGAGTACGACCTGCGGGAGCTTCAGCAACTGGGCACCCGGCATATTGACGTCGCTTACACGGACCTTATCCGTGACACAGACGGACGCGCATGGGTCAAACTGCTGCGTCCTGACCATTCCGGCGGGGTCGGGCTTTGGGTGGATCGGTCCTACCCGTTTCTGGAGATTTTCACGGGCGACGCCCTCCCCCAGTTGAACAGACGACGCGCCGGACTTGGCGTGGAGCCCATGACCTGCGCGCCGGACGCCTTCAACTCCGGCGAGGGGCTGATCACCCTTCAGCCCGGGCAATCCCACACTGCGGCGTGGGGCATCACGCCGACCTGAAGGTCTGCGAGTTGGAGGTCTGCGCGGGGCCACGTCTGGGCATCGGACCCCCTAGGAACCCGGCGCCAACTACGTAGTCGAGGGCCAACTATTGCGTCAGCGCAAGTACTGGAGTTCAATGAAGTCATGGATTGCGGCACCAGGATCCAGTTACTTCACGTGCTGGCCCCCAGGGTAAAGCGACCGTCGGTGGTGCCTTGGCCCCCGGCGGCGGCTGCGAAGGCCTCGAGCGCCGCGGTCAGCGCCGGCCGGCGCCCGGCCGGCATCCTCGACATCACCTCTGCAATGGCCTCCCGGCGGTGGTTCAGCACGGATTCCACGAGTGCTCTTCCTTTTGCAGTCAGCTCGAGCCAAATGTACCGCCGGTCAGCGGGGTCTTCCCTGCGCTCCAGCAGATCAGCTGCCACCAGCCGATCACAGATCCGGGTCGCATTGGAGGCGTGTACACCCAGCTCGGCGGCCACTCCGCCAAGATTTTGCGGTCCGCGGGTGTGGATGCGGACCAGCACCCGGAGCTGGGGGCTGTTCACCACATCTTCAACCTCAGCAACAGAGCTGGCAACGACGCGCAAAAGCGTATCGGCGGCACGCATCATTGCCTCGACTTCCCGACTCGAAACCTCCGGGATCTGGTCGGATCCCCCACCTGTATCCATGAGCACCAGTTTGCTCCGATAGTTGCATTCCCGCAAAGCTTTGCCGCTTCACAAATTTGAAAGCACCTCCCCTGCACGTAAGGAGAATCGTGAAAACACAACTACCAAGGGACACAGTGCGCGGCATTGACCGGCTGATTACGAACGTGCAGACCGGACATTTTGAGCGTGCCCTCTCCGCGCTGACAGCGGCTGGCGCATTGGTCACAGCAGCAGAGATTTTCCTCGAACATGACAAGGCCAGCTTCGGTAACAAGTGGATGTGGGCGCCGGTTGTGCTCGGCCCCGTGGGTGCCGTGGCTGGAGTCGCGGGAGTCTTCAGTCGTCGGGCAGCCAAGACTGCCCTTCCCTTGGCCAGCGCAGCGATCATTGCCAATGGTTTACAGGGTACGTGGCTGCATCTGCAGGGGATCCGCCAAAAGCCCGGGGGCCTGTCCAACCTCCGCTACAACCTGGAGATGGGGCCACCGCTGTTCGCACCGCTGCTGGTCACCATGGTCGGCGGTATGGGTGTCTTGGCCTCGGTGCTGAGGAGGGAGCCGTGAGCGGTCTGCCGTTGGAAGCGTCCGACGGCGGCGGCCGGTATCCGGGGTTCAGCAGCCTCGCGCAGGCCGGACACTGGGACCAGGCCACCGCCGCCGTCGTACAGTCCCGTTTGGGGCCGCCTCCGGATGTCCGCTTCTTTACTCCAGCCGAGGAAGCTGCAGCCAGGGCCCTTTTGGACATGCTGCTTAACCAGCAGGAAGAGCCAAAGGTGCCCGTGCTGAATATGGTCGATGCCCGGCTGGCCGCGGAGGAGACTGACGGCTGGCATTATGCGGACATGCCCCAGGACGGTGCGGCTTGGCGTGCTTCCCTCGCTGCCTTGGACGATGAGGCGCGGTCCCTGGCGGACTGCCCGTTTGCGCTGCTCGACAAGGAGCAGCAGGGCAGGCTGTTGCAGGGCATCTGTGACCTAAGACAGGAACCTTGGCACGGCCTGCCGGCGGACCGGGTATGGAGCCTGTGGACGCGATATGCCTGCACCGCCTTCTATTCCCATCCCCTGGCTTGGGACGAAATCGGCTTCGCCGGACCCGCCTACCCTCGTGGCTACAAAAACCTGGGAGTCGACAAATTGGAACCCTTCGAGGTCCGCGACGTGCGAGCGGATGCCGACCCGACCCATGGAGCTGACCGGTGAGCTCCCTCAGGGAACGTAACCCGTCCGCGTGGCTCCTGCCCACCGGACCAGGCAGCAATACCGGATTGCGGGAAAAGATGCGCCGGTACGCCGATGCGGACGAAGTGGATATCGTCATCGTCGGCTGCGGCGCCGGCGGTGCCACGCTGCTCCAGCGGCTGGCCCGGGCAGGTTGGCGGGCGGTGGCCTTGGACGCAGGGCCCTTCTGGGAACCCGAGCAGGATTGGGTCAGTGACGAAGCCGGCTCCCACCACTTGTACTGGACGGAACCGCGGGTCATCTCGGGGGCTGATCCCGTGCCGTTGGGGTCGAACAACTCAGGGCGGGGCGTAGGCGGCTCGATGGTCCATTACGCCGGATACACGCCGCGTTTCCACCCCAGCGACTTCCGCACCCTCAGCACGGACGGAGTCGGGGCCGACTGGCCGTTGACGTACGAGGAACTCCGGCCGTTGTATGAGGAGATAGAAGCCGAATTGCCAGTCGCGGGGGAACACTGGCCCTGGGGTGACCCGCACCGCTACCCCCACCGTCCGCACCCTGTGTCCGGCAACGGTGAGCTCTTTCTTCGGGGTGCACAGGCATGCGGGATCACCGCCAAAGTGGGGCCGGTGGCCATCGCCAACGGCCGGTTCGGCAACCGACCGCACTGCATCTACCGCGGGTTTTGCCTTCAAGGGTGCAAAGTCAATGCCAAGGCCTCGCCCCTGATAACCCACATCCCCGACGCGCTGGCCCAGGGCGCCGAGGTGCGCCCGGACTCCATGGTCACCAGGATCGGGGTCGATGAGCACACCGGCATGGCAACGGGCGTCGAATACCTGCGCGAGGGCGTCCAAAGGTTTCAGCGCGCGCGCATGGTGGCTGTGGCAGGCTACTCGATCGAGACCCCGCGGCTGTTGCTCAATTCGACGTCGCAGCGTTTTCCGGATGGACTATGCAACGACTTCGACCAAGTGGGCCGCTACCTCATGGTCCAGGGCGCACCACAGACAGCCGGGAGGTTCCAGGCCGAGGTGCGGATGTGGAAGGCTCCTCCCCCGGAAGTCAGTACCGAAGACTTCTATGAGACAAATCCGGAGAAACCGTACAAGCGCGGATTTTCCATCCAGTGCGTATCGCCGTTGCCCATTACCTGGGCGGAGCACGTGGCTGCGCAAGGCCATTGGGGAGCCACGCTTCGCCGATATATGAGCGACTACCCGCACTGGGCATGCCTGGGCGCACTGTGTGAGTTCCTCCCCCTCGAAGGGAACCGCGTCACGCTGGCGGACGAAACGGACCACAACGGCATACCCGTGGCCTCCTTCAGCTACAGCCAGTGCGAGAACGACAGGCACCTGATGTCAGCTGCGCAGCAGGTCATGGAGCAGATCCTCACTGCCGCTGGGGCGGAAGAGGTGATCACCATTAAGAGGTATGCCCATCTTGTGGGCGGTGCCCGCATGGCCGCCACAGCGCAGACCGGCGTGGTGGACCGGAATTGCCGCACTTTCGCAGTACCCAATCTTCTGGTCACTGACGGCAGCGTCCTGCCCACACAAGGCAGCGCCAATCCGGCACTGACCATCATGGCTGTGGCGGCGCGTGCCGCCCGCAGCCTGGTCAAGGGCGCCCGCAACGGAGTGCCGACAAGCACGAAAGGAGCATGATCATGGCAACAACCGTGGCTGACTACCTTCTCTCCCGGCTGGGCGAGTGGGGCGTGGACAAAGTGTTTGGATTTCCGGGAGACGGCATCAACGGGATTCTCGCCGCCTTCGGCAAGGCCGGCAACCAGCCGAAATTCATCCAAGCCAGGCACGAGGAGATGGCGGCCTTCGAAGCGGTGGGCTACGCCAAATTCTCGGGACGGCCTGCTATTTGCATGGCCACCTCCGGGCCGGGAGCAATCCATCTGCTCAATGGACTGTACGACGCCAAACTGGACCACGTCCCTGTGGTGGCCATCGTAGGCCAGACAGCGCGGAGCGCCATGGGCGGCTCCTATCAGCAGGAAGTCGACTTGTTGAGCTTGTTCAAGGACGTAGCCTCCGACTACGTCCAGATGGTCACGGTCCCGGAGCAGCTGCCCAACGTGATTGACCGCGCCATCCGGATCGCGGAGGCGCAGCGGGCTCCCACGGCTGTCATTATCCCGTCGGATGTGCAGGAGCTCGAATACGCAGCGCCCACCCACGAGTTCAAGATGGTTCCCTCCAGCGTGGGAACCCGTTGGCCGGCACTCGAACCGGCCCCCGAAGCAATCCGGGGTGCTGCGCAGCTGCTGAACGAAGGGTCCAAGGTGGCCATTTTGATCGGTCAGGGTGCCCGCGGTGCGGCCACGGAAGTGCAGGAAGTGGCAGAGCTGCTGGGAGCGGGCGTCGCCAAGGCACTCTTGGGGAAGGACTCGCTGTCCGACGAACTTCCCTACGTCACTGGTTCCATCGGTTTGTTGGGCACACGGCCCAGCTACGAAATGATGCGTGACTGTGACACCCTGCTCACCGTGGGCTCCAGTTTTCCTTACACCCAATTCCTGCCCAAACCCGGCCAGGCCCGCGGCGTGCAGATCGACGTGGATCCGAAGATGATCGGGCTGCGCTACGCCAATGAGTTCAACATCGTGGCGGACGCCGGGGCCGCGTTGCGGGCATTGATTCCCCATTTGGACCGTAAGAGGGACCGGTCGTGGCAGGAGGAACTGAAGTCCTCCATCACCCGCTGGTGGGAGACAATGCATGACGAAGCCATGGTCAGCGCCAATCCCATCAATCCCATGCGCCTGTTTGCCGAGCTCTCTACCCGGCTGCCCGATAACGCCATGCTGAGCGCCGACTCGGGATCCTCGGCGAACTGGTACGCGAGGCAGTTGAAATTCCGTGGCGAGGTCCGTGGCTCGCTGTCGGGGAACCTGGCCACTATGGGACCCGGTGTCCCCTACGCCATCGGTGCGAAGTTCGCGTATCCGGACCGGCCTGCCATCGCCTTTGCCGGTGATGGGGCCATGCAAATGAACGGCCTCGCCGAACTGATTACCATCAAGCACTACTGGCGGGAGTGGACGGATCCCCGGCTGGTGGTGGCCGTCCTGCACAACGACGACCTCAACCAGGTCACCTGGGAAATGCGGGCCATGGGTGGAGTACCGGCCTTCAGGGAATCCCAGGAACTACCGGACGTCGACTACGCCGGTTTCGCCGAAAGCCTGGGGTTGCAGGGCATCCACGTGGACAACCCCAACGACGTGGGGCGGGCCTGGGAGACCGCCCTTGCCGCGGACAGGCCAACGCTCCTTGACGTCCGCACCGATCCCGACATCCCGCCCATCCCGCCGCACGCTACCTTGGAGCAGGCACGGAACACCGCCGAGGCCATGCTCAAGGGAGACGACAGTGCGTGGGGCGTGGTGAAGGAAGGCGTCAAGACCAAGATCCAGGAGTTCCTGCCACATAAGGAGCGATGACCAGTGGTATTACCAAAAATGGCGGCGGCCGATGCTCCTATCACCGCTGTCCAGGCTTCGGCATACACGGTACCCACAGATGGGCCGGAAGCGGACGGTACTTTTAGCTGGGACTCTACGACAATGGTGCTGGTCCAAGTCGCTGCGGGCGGCAAGACCGGCCTCGGGTGGTCTTATGGTCCGACGGCGGCCACCGCTTTGGTGGAAGAGTTACTGGGCCCCGCCGTCTGCGGCGTGGATGCCATGGACGTCCCGGCCGCCGCGGCAACGATGGCCCGGACGGTGCGCAACATGGGAAGAACCGGACTCGCGTCTTACGCGGTCTCGGCCATCGACTGCGCCCTTTGGGACCTTAAGGCCCGCCTGTTGGACTTGCCGTTGCATAAACTGCTCGGTGCTGCGCGGGACAGCGTCGCGGTCTACGGAAGTGGCGGTTTCACCACTTATACCGACGAGCAATTGAGGAGCCAACTGGAGGGCTGGGTCCAGCGTCAGCGGATTCCGCGAGTAAAGATCAAAATCGGCCAGGACGGCGGAACGAACGTCCAGCGCGACCTGGAGCGCATCCGCCAGGCGCGCGCGGTCGTCGGGCGTGGCACTGAACTGTTCGTCGATGCCAACGGTGCCTACACGGCAAAGCAGGCGATCCGCGTTATGCGTGAGGCTGCTGAGCAGGAGGTGACATGGTTCGAGGAGCCGGTCTCAAGCGACCACCTGTCCGGCCTCCGGGCCGTGCGGAACGCGGTGGACGCGGACGTCGCCGCCGGAGAATACGGAACAGGCCTCCCCTATTTCCAGCGCATGTGCGCCGCCGATGCCCTCGACTGTCTGCAGGCGGACGTCAGCAGGTGCGGTGGAATCACGGAATGGTTGCGGATAGCCGCCGTTGCGGCCGCCCATGGCCTCGAAATCTCCGGCCACTGTGCGCCCCACCTGAGCACAGCCGTCGCCGCCGCGACCCCGAACTTCAGGCACTTGGAATGGTTCCATGACCACGTTCGGATTGAGAATCTTTTCTTTGACGGAACGCTGGATCCCGACGGCGGTTCGGTAACGCCTGGGGACGGCCCGGGCAACGGATTGTCGCTACGTACCGCTGAGACCGAAAAATACCGGGTCCGCTGACCGCCGGCTGTCCCCAGACAACGGCACCAGACGGCGAAGAATGACCGAAAGGAAACCCATGAACATCGACCCGAACAAAGCAGCCCCGAACAACGCAGCCGCGAACAATCCTTCCAGCAAGGACCCCGAAGCCGACACGAAGCTGCAGCTACAGCTTGCTATCTTCGATGTCGCGAAGGGCGCACAGGGTAAGAGCCTGGAGACCATCATGGCGAGCCTGCGTTCGGCCTTCGCGGCCCGTGGCGTGAAGTCGCCGCCCACCACCTGGCTTGAAGCTGTCGCGTCCTCGGCCTCCTACGGCACGCCCTACATAGTGGATCTACCGGCAGCAGTTGCCGCAGATGCAGTGAGAACCTGACACTCGCCGGAACGGGTCATTCCATCGCCGAGCAGCACAGACGCCACCATCAGCGACGGAGCCTCAGATACCCGGCCTGAAGTTCAGCGATCGTGGCCCGGCCTTGAAGTGAAATCAGAACCCGTACAGAGGCTCCGCCGCGAAGATCGCCGTTGCAGATCATGGATTCGACTGACCGGGCCAAGGCTGTGAGGCGTGTCGCGCCGACCATGACGGATGACACCCTGATGCTGATGACAGTTTACAGCTTCCATCGAACCGAGAATCATCGAGGTGACCAACATGTCGCTTCCCTGTGGGATGAACTGCGAACGATCGCCAAGTAAAAGAGGCCAACCTTGGGGTTGAGCAAAGTGGACAGTGCCCCTGCGGCAAAACCGGCCGCGTTGCTGCGCTGAGAGGCATCGTCCTCCTCCCTGGTTTCCAACGTGCGTTTTGCCGCATTCCTCGTCTTCAGGAAGGAGGAAATACCTAAGTACAGCAGGTAGACGCCACCCGCGATCTTGAGCCAGCGGAACACCTCTGCGGGTTGCTCCAGGATCGCCGCCAGACCGACGCCGACTAGGGCCGCCCACGCAAGGGAAGGAACCGCCGAACCAGCCCGGCAGCGATCCCGGCCCCGGGCCGGATGAGGGCAAAGCGCAGCACTAGGAACGTGTCTGGTCCGGGCCTAAGCGACAGGATCAGGCAGAGTCCAACGAAGGCGATGAGGGAAGAAGCGGTCACAGTCACGATTATCCATGCCCGCACCTCCTCGCCGAAGGGCCGCCAGCACCGATACCAACCGATGACAGGGTATGTCAGGGCTCGGTTGGGCGCACCATTCGGACGTAATTCTCTGCTACACCCGGGAGCGGTCCAGTAAGACCACGAAAGGCAAACAGGTTCCTCGCGCGTTATCCGCCACAATCTTATTGTCGGCATTGATCGGGTCCACGCGTTACCGCACAACCGCGTCCTCGAGGTGAAGCACCAACGACGACGGATTCGATGAGACGTTAGCACTGAGCCGTTGGAGAGTTTCTACCAAAGGCATCCAGGGAGTCCCCAAGTTTTTCGATAATCTCTGTCTTGCATCAAGGTGCCTACCGGTCCAGCTGCAACATTGTCTGTTCAACAAGGGCACACCCCAACCTGACGACCGGGACACTTTGTCCTGGCCTTCTTTTGAGAGGAGCTTAGGACTCAACCTGACAGGACGACGGTTGGAGGCGGCGGTGGCAGGACAACGGATCGGGTACGTCCGAGTAAGCACTCTTGACCAGAATGAGAAACGCCAGCTCGAAGGCCAGGTTC
>NZ_JARVRJ010000023.1 GCF_030209745.1 Arthrobacter sp. fls2-241-R2A-200 | reverse complement strand
TTCACATGAGGCAACGAACCACGCTTCCCGGACCTATTGACGTGAGGCAACAGGGACACTGTACTTACAAGTAGCGGTCGTGCCCCGGGCAGTTCCGCGCTCGTGCCGGCGTTTTTTATGCCCCCGCGTCTTCGGACACCTTGCGCCACAACAGGAAAGCCGCCAAGGCATTCAGGTCGGTGATGAAGACATTGCCCGCCGCCGGCCAGCCGATGACGAGATCGAGGCCCACCAGCACCAGCGATCCCGCTGCGGGAACCGTGGACACCACGGCCCGGAAGTGCCGTGCCCTCCGCTTGGAACGAGGGAAAGGCCGCCGGCGCTCAAGGTCGGCGCGAGCGGACCGTACGACGTGGAAAGAGTCGTTGACGGTGACACAATCCGGATCAACTGCAACGGCACCAGCACGCGCGTCATGCTCGTGCATCGCCGCGAGGACTGACATGCCGGACGGGAACCCGGTTGAGAAGCCTTATTCAGGCTAGGGCTCCCTTGGGCACCTCTGTGAAGGTCCCTGTGCGGGCTGCGGTAGTTCATCGCGTTGCGGAGCAGGTTCTACAGCAGCGTTCGAAGCTGTCCCGGTCGCGGGCTCTGACCAGCACAAACACGTAGTCCTGGGTGGAAGTGCCGCGTAGGATGCTGCTATCGGTCCCGGGCTGGAACCGACCGGAGACACCAGTTGGGGGACTGCATCGGGTGCACCAAAGTTGACGGCGGCAAAGGCATCGTGACCCTTCGCGAAGACGGCATCATCCACCTGGTCTGGAATTCGGCCGTGAAGATCGAGGGCACGGACGCGCAGGCTGCCGTGGCGGCCGTGAACGCACTGGCTGACGGTAGTGAGTGCCCATTGCTGGTGGACATGACCAACACTGCTTCGGTGACCCGGCAGGCACGCGCCGTGTTCAGCCTTCCGTGTGCTGCGTCCCGGATCGCGCTGCTTGGCAGCAGCCCAGTGGACCGGATTCTGGCCAACTGGTCCGCGGGCGCACAGAAGCCGCCGTGCCCCACACAGTTCTTCAATTCCCTGACAAAGGCTACCTTGTGGCTGCTGAGGCAGGAACATGCTTCCGAGGCGCGGTAGAGATGCTCATGGCGCCGGCCCGCCCCTACAAAGGGCGCGGCGCGCCTGATCAGCAACACGATCTAGCTCGAGGCCGCCGCGGGGTACCGTTTATCCGGGACATCCCTGACAGCGCTGCCGTCGGGTTATTTCCTTGCCGTTGTCCTGGGGGCTTCGAGGTGTTTGGCCATCGCTTCCATGGCCTGGTTCCGGCGCGCTGTCAGGGCCTGTGGGCTCAGCGGTTGAAACATGCTGGTCAATACCTTTTCAACTGCATCGTGCTGCACGGGTTATCGAAGCGGCTTATCACGCGCTCCCGCGTAGCTCGTGTATGAATGTTGACTTGCGGGCGACGTAGGAGCAGGCCGGCGGTTTGAAAAGGGGCAGTGCCCCGACTGACTGCCGGTTGAGCGGTATCTGTCGCAGCCGAAGCGTTTTTCGGCGGATGGACGGTTGCCTGGCGCCGTTGTTTAAACAGCAACGGGGGCGACCGGCGTCCTTCTGTTTGGTCGTCGCGTTCCCGGGAGACCGGGACCTAACCAAACCGGAACAACGAGCACCACGAGTACGTTACTCGAAACGATCAGTCAACCGGGAGGACCCACCGTCAAAAGTGGGACCGTCCTGCGAGGCTGAGAACGGCTCACCGAGACTTTCAAAGCTCACCGAGACTTTCAAAAACGGGCAGATGTGCGGCCGGGACGCTGTTGAGGATGTAGTCCCTTGATGCAGGCCCTATCATCCGCGCATCAGGGTAGAAGAGAACCCCATGGCGTGTTATTTGCCGTAGACCGTGCTCCTTAACGGAAGCTTGAAAGTCACTGTCTGGGAGGGGGACGTTATCCCTCATGAGGCACCAGCTGATGTACAGGCCATAGAGGCACATCGAAGTCAGTCCTTCATCAGGTTCCCCGTCCAACACCGTGCACTCTTTGAGGAATTTACTGATGTGTGTCTCAGTAGTCATGGCAGGCCGTCAACTTTCATCGGTTTGGGCCGCCGGTCTGCATCAGCGAATGCTTGCATCAATAGTTATACGCACATCGGCCAGAAGGATGCAAGAATCACCTCCAGACCAGATCCGGCACTGTCACTAACTCGTCAAGGTATCCATCCGTAAACAGGCCACGTTCGCGCAGCCTTAATCCAGCGTTCGGGTTCCGCTGCGTCATAGTACCTGCCGCGGAGTCCAAGCCGGTGGCAAGTACCGCCGCCCGTCGCCCTTCGTGGCGAACGAATCCGAGCGATGGGTGGGTTCTCCCCGCTGGCTACCCCTGTCGAGTCCATCTGGTCCTGGTGCCCGGCTTCCAGGACGTCGGTGTGAGCATCTCTGGATGCTTGCATCAGATACCGCCATTGAAACCGCCGGCTGCATGACGGCTCCAACGGAGCCCGGACCGGTTTGTAAGTGGCCAGGGGCCTTCTACTGCGTGAAGGGCCGGTGACTGAAGAATTTCCCCGGCTACCCTCTAGGTCAGCATGCGCTTTAACTGGTGAAATAGCGAGCCGGGGCCCTACCGGGAATTTGCGTGTCATATCTCTGGTCCTCCAAGCCCGAGACGACGAGGGCACTCAACTTCAAACCGGGAACGGCAAGATTTTTGAGTGTGTCCCAAACGGGCTTCATCGACAGGGAACGGGTCTGCTGCACGGATAGGTGACAGTGGTTAGTCACGCTGCCAGTGTGGCCTGC
>NZ_JARVRJ010000008.1 GCF_030209745.1 Arthrobacter sp. fls2-241-R2A-200 | reverse complement strand
GCCGCTGGTCAGAATGCCAATTTTCATGTTTGCTCACTCATGGCTTGGAGGAATACGTGCAGAGCGCCACGCTGAGCTCCCCATGATTGTAGACGGGCATGTGGGGTGCGACACAAATGATGACTTGTTAACACTGCTGTGCTGTCACTGAAACTTTCATGAAACGAGGGAGGTGCTCCACCTGCGGGTGGAGCACCTCCCTTTCCAGTCCGTGTTTGGCCGGCAATGGTTGGCTGGCAGCAGTTAGCGCAAGCGCTGGCTGACGAACGATTCGAGGACGATTTTGTTTCGCTGGTCCGGCAGGATGAGCCAGCCCAGGACGTAGACCGCGATCGCCGGCCCTGGCAGCAGGCAGAAGAGCAGGAAAGCAACCCTCACGTAAGCGACGTCCACGTTGAGCTTGGCGGCGATTCCTCCGCAGACACCGGCCAGCCAGCGCTTGGGTCCACGTTTCAGGCCAAAGCCCCTGACGATGCTGAAGAACTTGTCCATAGTTACAGCCTTCCCTGTTGTGGTTGCTTTGTCACCTGTTGTTGGTGGCTTTGCGCGAGCTTCTCCGTGCCGAAAGGAGCCCTCCGAGCACCAATGCGATGCCTGCGCCGATCATCAGGCCGATCAGGACGTACGTTCCGTTCAGGACCACCCAGCCAAGTGCTGTCAGGAAGATCAGGGCGGCGAGAACCACCACGATCAAGCCCCAGACAACGGTGCCGATCCTCGGTTCGCGGGCCTCGTCGCCGTCCTCGGGATGTTCTGGAGGGGTGAACTCCGGGTTGTTGGTGCTCATTTCATTTGCCTTCCTTGATGGTCACGTTGCTGAACGTGCCGTCCACCGCCACAACGAGTGCGGGGCCTGACTTGTCGGTGTTGTACGCGGTTCGGTCATTGTGGAGCTGGCCGCCACGATCACCGCCGTTTTCGCTGAGGTTGCCGAACGTCATGTCCGCTGTGACCTGGACCGGAACATTGGCGGGAATGATCACGGTGACCTCACTTGCCGTGGCGTTCACAGGAACGGCTACTTCGGAGGGTAATTGTGAGCCCGGAACCAGCCCGCTCAGGTCCACCACACCCTGGGCTCCAGTGATATCGACTCCCATGCGGGCCTCGTCCACGCTCGACGGCGTCCAATGGACATCATGGAAGGTGAACCGGTCCACTCCGCGCGGTGCCATGGTAAATGCGCTGCCCGCAACCAAGGCCACCACAGCAAGTAGGCCCAACAAACCGGAGCTCCGTCCGCGAAGCCCCGCCGCGACGATGCCCAGTCCCAACACCGCCGCCCCGGCAGCCCAGGCCACAGCGTTGACCGAAGCGCCCAGTTGCAGGAGGTGTCCGGCGTCGAGCGCCTTCAACGCACCGCCGACCACAAGGGCGGCGCCGGCCGATATGGCGACTATGCCCGAACCCGGGCCCCTCCGCTTCCCGCGTCCGGGCTTTGGCGGAGTACCCACCGGGGGAACACCCACTGGGGGAACGGCACCGTAGGCCGCGGCGCCGTCCGGGTCCGTGGGCTGACCGTAACCCGTCCCGGCCATCGGCGCAGCAGCGTTCCAAGCGTTGCCCTGCTGGGCTGCATTGCGTTGACCTTGGAACCTGTTGCCTTGAACGAACCTGTTGCGCTGAACAGACCTGTTGCGTTGAACAAGGAAGTAGATCAGGTATGCGATCGCGCCCATCCACAGAAGCGTCCAGAACAGACCGGCCAGGCCGTTCCCGCCCCATCCCCAAAAGCCGCGTCCCAGGCTGGGCAAACCTATGATCGATGTGACCAGGGCTCCTGTCATACCTGTTGTCCAGTGCCCGTTCCCGGCTTCCTGGACGTGGATTCGGCCATCGGGCTCGGGCAGGAGCGCCCAAGCCAAGCCATAGAGCAGAACCCCGACACCGGCGAAGAGCGCCAGGACGATGAAGATGCCCCGCACGATCATGGGATCGATGCCGAGTCGATGTGCAATTCCACTCGAGACGCCGCCCAGCCAGCGATCCGGTCCGCGTCGGATCCCTTGACCGCGAATCCAGTCGAAGAAGTTCTGCTGTGAGGCGGTTCCGGGCGCGTCCGGGGGCGCCCCATTCTCGGGTACTTCCGTGCTTCCGGGCGTCCCTGCGCCCTCTGGATTGGTGCTGTTCGCGTTCATAACTCCATCCTGCCGTTCGGCACGCGCGCGCCTCTATGAGGGGATACCCTGAACGATCCCTGAAAGGCCCCCGGTCAACCCCGAACAGCCAACCGGGGCACCCTGATCCGTGCTTGGATTGGTTCATGAGAACCGTTGTCCAACGCCCACCGATGGTCCGCAGCAGTGACCGGATCATCGCTGGCGTGTGCGGCGGTCTCGCCGACCATTTGGGCTGGCCCCTCAAATATGTTCGCCTCGGGATGGTCTTGGCGGTGTTCGCAGGCGGCGCCGGCATCGTCTTCTACGCCTGGCTGTGGGCTGTGGTTCCCACAGCGGATGAAAACGCGACACGCAGCGCCCGCCGGCCGGCGTCGCCCATTGCCCCGGCAGTCAGCCAGGCGCCCACCCTTGCGAACCTTGGGAACGGTATCCAGCCAGGCGGGCCAGGCCTCTTTCACGCAGGGTCCGACGACGGTCCCACCACGGGCGGCAGCAGCCGTGCGTCGTGGTTCACGTTGCGCCGGATCCAGTACGGCAAGGAAATCCTGCTTGGTTTCGCGCTGCTGATGGTTGCCGCCATCTTGATGGCACGCCAGTTCGGCGTGGACGTCCCCCTGGGAACGTTGATCCCGGTGGCGGCCATCCTTTGCGGTGCCGCCATCGCCTGGATGCAGTTGGATGAAACCCGCCGGGCAGGCCTGGTAGACAAAACCAAGGCGGATCAGGCCGGCGGCTGGGTTCGCCTCGCGGCAGGCTTGGCCTTGGTAGTGGCTGGCGTCCTGGTGATGGTGTCCGGGTCCGGATCATGGGAGCAGACCTGGCTGGCACTGCTCGCCTCGGTTGCCGTGCTTGGCGGCGTCGCTTTGGTTTTGCTGCCGTGGGGACTGAAGTTTTGGCGGGACTTGGAAGCCGAGCGCGCCGGCCGTGTTCGCGAGACTGAGCGTGCCGAGATCGCTGCGCACCTGCATGATTCCGTTCTGCAGACCTTGGCCCTGATCCAACGCCGCGCCGGTTCCGAGCAGGACGTAGTGCGGCTGGCAAGGGCGCAGGAACGCGAACTGCGGGCGTGGCTCTTCAGCGACGCGGCCAGGGAATCCGGCCTCCTGGCAGATCGGCTCAAGGCGGTCGCAGCGGAGGTGGAGGACTCCCACGGCCAAGCGGTCGACGTTGTCACTGTAGGCGATACCGGAATGACGGAAAGGCATGAGGCCTTGGTCCAGGCAGCCCGGGAAGCCATGCTCAACGCCGCCCGGCACGGTGGTGGCACGGTGTCGGTGTATGTGGAAAGTGCAGCGGGAAACACAGAGGTATTCATCAAGGACAGGGGTCCCGGCTTTGATCTTGCCGCGGTGCCTGATGATCGGCTTGGCATCAAGGAGTCGATCATCGGCCGCATGAAACGCCATGGCGGCTCTGCGGTCATCAACAGTAGCTCCGAGGGCACGGAAGTCAGGCTCTCCCTGCCTCCGCTGGGCACCGGTCCCGGAGAAATGCGCAATGACGACGGCGGAATGGAGAAGCGCGATGACGCACAACCCTGACAGTGGCGCGGACCGGCGCGTCCGTGTGGTGATCGTGGATGACCATGCGATCTTCCGATCCGGACTGAAGGCCGACTTGGATGCGCGCATGGACGTCGTGGGCGAGGCAGGGACGGTGGAACAGGCCCTCGCTGTGATCGCCGAAGCACGTCCGGAGGTGGTCCTTCTTGACGTTCACCTTCCCGGTGGCCTGGGTGGCGGAGGGCGGGAAGTCATTGCCGGTTCGGCCGCGCTTCTGGGCAGTACCAGCTTCCTAGCGCTGAGCGTCTCCGATGCCGCCGAGGACGTGGTGTCCGTGATTCGGGCCGGCGCCCGTGGCTATGTCACCAAGACCATATCCGGGCCCGAAATTTCCGACGCCGTGATCCGGGTTGCGGACGGGGACGCCGTGTTCTCGCCCCGCCTTGCGGGTTTCGTCCTGGATGCGTTCGGGACCGCGCCGGCAGACATCGCCGACGACGAGCTGGATAAGTTGTCAGCCCGGGAACTGGAAGTCATGCGCCTGATCGCCCGTGGATACAGCTATAAGGAAGTCGCGAAGGAACTTTTCATCTCCATCAAGACCGTGGAAACCCATGTGTCGGCGGTTCTCAGGAAACTCCAGCTATCGAACCGGCATGAGCTCACAAAGTGGGCAGCCGAGCGACGCCTGCTCTGACGTTAGTTGCCCAGACGCCCCAGACGCCGCTTCCTGACCCCTTCTCCCAATAAATCAGCCCCTGGGCAACCGTAAGAGGTTGCCCAGGGGCTGATCCAGGCCCCGGGAGGGTCAGAGGCCTATTTCGCCTTGCCCAGGAATTCCTGGATTCGGCGGACACCTTCGGCGAGGTCGTCGTCGCCCAAAGCGTAGGAGAGCCGTACATACCCGGAAGGACCAAATGCTTCGCCCGGAACCACGGCGACTTCGACCTCATCGAGGATGAGTGCGGCAAGTTCCGCCGACGTAGCCGGCCGGACAGGGCCGTTGGAGGTCTCGAATTCCTTGCCCAGGAGGCCGCGCACGTCCGCGTAGACGTAAAAGGCGCCTGTCGGCGTCGGGCATTCAACACCGTCGATCTTGTTAAGTCCGGCGACGATTGCTTTTCGACGGCGGTCGAAGGCAACCTTCATCTCGTCGACGGCGGTCAACGGGCCGGTGAGGGCCGCGGCGGCAGCAACTTGCATGATGTTCGAGACGTTGGAGGTGGCGTGCGATTGCAGGTTGGTGGCGGCCTTGATGACGTCGGCCGGGCCAATCATCCAGCCCACCCGCCAGCCGGTCATGGCATAGGTTTTGGCAACACCGTTGAGGATGACCACCTTGTCACCGAGTTCCGGTGCCGCCGTCGCGATCGAGGTGAACTCAACGTCGTCGTACGTCAAGTGCTCATAGATTTCGTCAGTGACAACCCACAGGCCCTTGGACGCCGCCCACTTGCCGATCTCCGCCGTCTGCTCCGGGCTGTAGACGGCGCCGGTGGGGTTGGATGGCGAGACGAAGAGCAGGATCTTGGTCCTGTCGGTGACTGCGGCCTCCAGCTGCTCAACAGTGACCAGGTATCCCTGCTCAGGGCCGGCGAAGACCTCCACCGGTACACCGCCAGCCAACCGGATAGCTTCAGGGTAAGTGGTCCAGAACGGCGTCGGGATGATGACTTCATCGCCCGGATCCACCAGCGTGGCGAAGGTGTTGTACACCGCCTGCTTGCCGCCATTGGTCACCAGGACCTGAGACGGGTCAACCTGGTAGCCCGAGTCCCGGAAGGTCTTTTCGGCGATGGCCTTCTTCAGCTCCGGGAGACCGGCGGCGGGGGAGTACCGGTGGTACTTGGGCTGGCCCGCCGCTTCAATGGCAGCCTGCACGATGTAATCCGGGGTGGGGAAGTCGGGTTCACCGGCCCCGAAACCGATCACGGGACGTCCCGCGGCCTTGAGTGCTTTGGCCTTGGCATCAACGGCAAGGGTGGCGGACTCGGCAATGGCGGAAATTCGCTGTGAAATGCGGGCGGTAGTTGTTCCGGCAGACATCTATGTACCGTTCTTCGCAGGCAGCTCGTGGGCTGGATGATGGGATTCGACGTAAACTACCTTATGCTGTTCTGCGGCGCTCTCGCGTGCCTGCCGGACAATGTGACCAATTCCCGTGCTCACACTTGCCCAGCGACGTGCGGGAACTCTGAAGTGCGTCGGTTCGACTATCGCGAATTTCTTGCGTAGACTGATTCACCGGTGTTGAAAAGCATCACAGGCTGAAGTGCGGCCTGAAACATGGATTCGATCCATAGGGTAGTGGCGCAATTGGTAGCGCAGCGGTCTCCAAAACCGCAGGTTGCAGGTTCGAGTCCTGTCTGCCCTGCGCAAGGTGTTCCGGCGGAAACGCCGGGACACGCGCAGCAACCATGGCTCTGATCAGAGTCGGGTCAACGACTTTGCAAGGTGAGTGAGGACCAGGTGACCGAAACAGCTGCCAGCAGCTCAAAGGGCCGTCCCGCCAAGAAGGCCGATCGCGGCCTCTTCGCCCGAATTGCACTTTTCGTACGCCAGGTCATCGGCGAGCTGAAGAAGGTCGTTGCACCCACCCGCAAGGAACTGATCAACTACACGCTCGTGGTGCTGGTGTTCGTCGTCATCATGATGGTTGTCGTCACAATATTGGATCTGGCCTTCGGTACCGGAGTCAACTGGGTCTTCGGTGGTTCCGGCATCAAGGACCACTAGGCGGACGTGTCCGCAAACTGTGCCTCATCTCCGCAGTTCGGAGTAAGGCAGGGTTTGCGGAATTGAGCCATTTAAATAGGCATGTTAGGCAATGAGGAAGCAGGAGACCAAGTGTCTGAGCAGGAGCTCGAGGTAACTGAGACTGAGCTGGGTGCGTCCACTGAGGACACAGCCGACGCCACGGCTAACGCCGCGGGAGAGTCCGAGGTTGATTCCGCTGCGCCCGAATCTGCCGACGTCGACGCGTCCGAAGAGGACTTCGAGGCGGACGTCGACGGCGAATCGGATAACGAGTCAGATCACGACGACACCGTCGGCGACGCCGGTGACGAGGACACTGCCGACAGTTCACTGGAAGCCGCTGCTGCTGCCGCGCCGGCTGACCCGGCCGATGAATTCAAAGCCAAGCTGCGCCGCCAGGAGGGTGACTGGTACGTCATCCACTCCTACGCAGGTTACGAAAACCGCGTGAAGGCCAACCTCGAGACCCGCATCCAGACCTTGGACATGGAAGATTACATCTTCGAAATCCAGGTCCCCATGGAAGAAGTCGTTGAGATCAAGAACGCTCAGCGCAAGGTCATCAATCGCGTCCGCATTCCCGGCTACGTCCTGGTCCGCATGGACCTGACCGATGCTTCCTGGGGCGCCGTGCGCCACACGCCCGGTGTCACCGGCTTCGTGGGTAACGCCCACAACCCCGTTCCGCTGCGTCTGGATGAGGTCTTCTCCATGCTCGCCCCGGTCTTTGAAGAAGAGCAGGCAGAGCAGGGCAAGCCGGTCAACAAGCAGAACCAGGCTCCTGTCGCCGTCGACTTCGAGGTCGGCGAGTCGGTCATCGTCAAGGAAGGTCCCTTCGAGACCCTGCCGGCAACGATCTCCGAGATCAAGCCGGAATCCCAGACCCTCGTGGTACTGGTCTCGATCTTCGAGCGCGAAACACCGGTGACGCTCGCATTCAACCAGGTCACCAAGATCTAGTTGACTCCATATTTCGCTCCTGTCCTGCCTGCTTAGCAGTTCGGGAGCGGCCGGCCGCCTCGCCATGGCGGCCACCAACCTGGGACGCGCTCCTGTGCCCCAGGAAGCTATTGAGAGAAGGACCCTACATTGGCTCCCAAGAAGAAGGTCACCGGCCTCATCAAGCTGCAGATCCAGGCAGGTGCCGCTAACCCGGCTCCGCCGATCGGTCCTGCGCTTGGCCAGCACGGTGTCAACATCATGGAATTCTGCAAGGCGTACAACGCTGCAACGGAATCCCAGCGCGGAAACGTTATCCCCGTTGAAATCACGGTTTACGAAGACCGTTCCTTCACGTTCATCACCAAGACCCCGCCGGCTGCAGAGCTCATCAAGAAGGCTGCAGGCGTTGCCAAGGGTTCGGCTACCCCGCACACCGTCAAGGTTGCCAAGCTGACCCAGGCCCAGGTCGAAGAGATCGCTTCCACCAAGATGGAAGACCTCAACGCCAACGACATCAAGGCCGCCGCCCTGATCATCGCCGGCACCGCCCGCTCCATGGGTATCACCGTAGAGGGCTAGTCAGCCTTTGAAAGCCATCCATGGCTTTCAACCCGCCGGGCAACCGGCACCAAAAATCGAAATGTCGTCAGGATCCACGCCGGATCCACGACTGTGGCAGGGCCCAGCGCGGTCCGCAGACCACAACTGCACAAGGAGAAACAGCAGCATGGCAAAGCGCAGCAAAGCATATGAGGCAGCCGTAGCCAAGATCGAGGCAGACAAGGTCTACGCCCCGGTCGAGGCCATTAACCTCGCGAAGGAAACCAACCCTTCCAAGTTCGACGCAACCGTTGAGGTCGCTTTCCGTTTGGGCGTTGACCCCCGTAAGGCCGACCAGATGGTTCGTGGCACCGTCAACCTGCCGCACGGCACCGGTAAGACCGCCCGCGTCCTCGTTTTCGCAACCGGCGACAAGGCTGAAGCAGCAATCGCTGCCGGCGCCGACTTCGTTGGTTCCGATGACCTGATCGAAAAGATCGCCGGCGGCTGGACCGACTTCGACGCCGCAGTGGCAACCCCTGACCTCATGGGCAAGGTTGGCCGCCTCGGTAAGGTCCTCGGCCCCCGTAACCTCATGCCGAACCCGAAGACCGGCACGGTTACCCCGGATGTCACCAAGGCTGTCAACGACATCAAGGGTGGCAAGATCGACTTCCGCGTCGACAAGCACTCGAACCTGCACTTCATCATCGGCAAGGTTTCCTTCGACGCCAACAAGTTGGCCGAGAACTACGCGGCTGCACTGGAAGAGGTGCTTCGTTTGAAGCCGTCCGCTTCCAAGGGCCGCTACATCCAGAAGGCCACCCTTGCCACCACGTTCGGCCCGGGCATCACCGTTGACCCGAACGTCACCAAGGTTCTCGTCGAGGCGTAAACTTCGGGAGCACTGGCTCTGATAAAAGGACCGTCCGGCATAGCCGGGCGGTCCTTTTTCTTGCATTGGCTGTCCCCAACGGACGCACAGCCGTAGGCTGTGGTGCGTGTCGACGTCGAACTCTTCTGTCAATGGCGGCGTATCCGTACAGCGGATCCCGGTGCCGGATAGTCCCGCGACGCCCGGAGCGTCCGGCTTCCACGCGTTCCACGAGTTGACGGTGTCCCACGAGATGGAACTCTGGGGAAACCTGGACCGCTGCCCCACGTGGGCGGAGGCTGTCCTGTTTTGGCAGGGCAACGACTATGAGGAGCGGCACGTATACCTGGCACACATCGGCGGCGTCCCCGTGGGAGCCGGCACGCTGACGCTCCCGATCTCGGAGAATACGACGACGGCGGGTGTGGATGTCCTCATCCGGCCAGGTTATTGGCGGCGCGGCTTAGGCTCGTTGATCCTCGGTGTGCTGGAGCAAGCCGCTTACGAACGGGGCCGGCTTTCTTTTGATGCGTATTTCGGAGGGCCGATCGCGGCGGTGGAGGCAGGCTCCGATATTTTGGCGGCGAAATCCGGCTCTGGCGGCGTCCCCCGGTCTTGGGCAGCCACGTGTTTTGCCCTCCACCACGGTTATTCCTTGGAGCAGGTGGAGACCAGCAGCGTCCTTTCCCTTCCCATCCCGGCCGAGCGCCGCCTGGACGTCGAGTGGGACGCGTTGCGGCACGCATCGGGTTACAGCACTGTGACGTGGCATGACTCGTGCCCGGAAGCGCTAATAGGTGCGTTCGCCCGACTCAAAAGCCTCATGAGCACGGAGGTACCTATCGCCGGCATGGGCTGGGAGGGCGAGCAATGGAATGCCGCCCGCGTCCGGCAGGAGGAAGCAACGTGGGACGCCAGCGGGCTCCGGTCCGTGGTGGCTGTTGCCCGGCATGATGCCACGGGCGAGTTGGCGGCGTACACGGCCATGACTCATCGTGACCAGACACCCGCCATGCTCTATCAAGAGGACACATTGGTGGCTCCGGAACACCGCGGGCACAGGCTGGGCATGCTCGTCAAGGTGGCGAATCTTCGTCAGGCCGCAGAGCGGTGGCCACACGCCACAGCCGTCTTGACATGGAACGCCACCGAAAACCAGCATATGCTGGCCATAAATATCGCCCTTGGATTCAAGCCTTCCGGGTTTGAAGGCGCATGGCAGAAACGGCTGGAATGACTGTAAACGACGTGCCGACCGTTCACATCGAGCAATTGTGGGTCCCGGATAACCTGGACAGCCCTGACGCCGTTGATTTCCTGGATGCGGTGGAAGTGGGCCGTCGGGTCCGAATGCAGACCTGGGGAAGCGATGACCTCGCCTACACACCACTTGAAAAGCTGCTTGAATTTTCCGATCCGTACGAGCGGCAGCTGATCCTGGTAGCGAAAATCGGCGGCGTCATTGTGGGCACGGTGGACATCGCTTTTCCCTTGGCGGACAACCAGGACCTTGCCGAGTTCACCTTGGACATCCTCCCTGAGGCCCAAGGGCGCGGCGTGGGGCGCCAACTCCTGGAAGCAGCAGAGGAACTGGCGCTGGCCGAGGGCAGGACCATGATCCTGGTGGACACGAACCACCCGGCAACCTCGCTGACAGAGGTGCCCGAGGATCAGCTGATACCCGGGAGCGGCGCCGGATTCATTCCGGTCAGCAGCAGGGAAGCGGACTTCGCCACGAGTGCTGGCTACACCTTGCAACACATCGAACAGTTCAGTTCCTGCGCGTTACCCCTTGATTCCAAGCTGGCGGCTGAACTTCAGCGGGAAGCGGAAGAAGCCAACTCGGGCCGGTACGCCCTCCACCACTGGACGGACCGGTGCCCTGAGAAATGGCTTGAAGCAGTAGCGGCGCTGGAGAACGCTGCCGGGGAGGTAGTGCACGACGGCGGAGAGGACGAGCCTGCAGCCGCGCTGGCAACCGGCATGGTCTTTGACGCAGCAGTGCTGCGTGAAACCGAAGACGCCGCGTTGGCGCAGGGCAGGCGCACGGTGGTCACCGCCGTCGAGCATCTTGCCACCGAGCGCATCGTGGGGCTGACCACCATCAGCGTGCTGGCGCACCGCCAGGACGTTGTCTTCCAGGACGATACCCTGGTCCTGCAAGAACACCGGGGCAATAAGCTCGGATTGCTGATCAAGGTATCCAACATGGAACGGCTTACGGAGCAGTTCCCGGACGCTCGCGTCATTTACACGTGGAATGCCCCCGAAAACCGGTACCTCCTGACGGTGAACAAGCAGTTGGGATTCACGACGGCGGGTGTCACCGGCTTGTGGCAAAAGGAGTTCCCGGCCCGAGGACCAAGGGTGTCCTCATCGGAGTAGTGCCGGGTCGATTTGGTTTGCCGGACAGTCTCCCGTAACCTTGAAGTACCAAAGACCGTCGGTTGATGGGAATCCACTCTTTCGAGCACAGCTCAACTCTGCAGCCACGCCCCTGAGATCCAAGTGAATTCCTTGACGAAGGACCCTGAACATAGGGCGGCCGGCGCAGGTGAACGAAGCGAGTCTCCACGCATTGAGCGTGTTGAGCCAAGCCCCGTGCATCTGCGCGGGGCGTTTTTAGTTTTTGCTCTCGTGAGCGGGGACCCGGAAGACCGGCTTTTATCCCCGGAAGGAGGGTTATGACAACGCCTAGCAAGGTCTCCGCAGTTGCAGAGATCACCACCGATTTCCAGGAATCGAACGCGGCTGTCCTGACCGAATACCGCGGGCTCACTGTTGCACAGCTCAAGGAACTGCGTGTTGCGCTCGGCCAGGACACCAAGTTCTCGGTCGTCAAGAACACCCTGAGCGCCATTGCAGCCAAGGAAGCTGGAGTTGAAGCATTCAACGAGCAGCTTTCCGGCCCTACTGCAATCGCCTTCATCAAGGGTGACGCTGTTGCTGCTGCCAAGAGCCTGACGGACTTTGCCAAGGCCAACAAGCAGCTGGTTATCAAGACCGGTCACTTCGAGGGCAAGGCACTGGACGCAGAAGGTGTTGCCGCGCTGGCAGCCCTTGAGTCCCGCGAGCTGCAGCTTGCACGTGTTGCCGGTGTCCTCAAGGCTCCCGCATCCGCTGCCGCACGCATCATCGACGCCCTGCGCCTCAAGCTTGAAGAAGAGGGCGGCGCACCTGCGGCTGCCGCTGAAGAAGCTCCGGCCGCCGAGGCTGCTGAAGAGCCCGCTGCTGAAGAGGTTGCGGCTCCGGCCGAAGCCGCTGAAGCTGCACCCGTAGAGAACTAAGTTCTCTCCCAATCAAACTCTGGCGCATGGACTGGCTTAGCCGGATCTGCGCCAACTAATGGAAGGACGCCACCATGGCGAAGCTCAGCAACGAAGAGCTCATTGAAGCTTTCAAGGAACTGACCATCATCGAGCTCTCCGAGTTCGTCAAGCTCTTCGAAGAGACCTTCGAAGTTACCGCTGCTGCTGTTGCAGTTGCTGGCCCCGCTGCCGGTGCTGCTGAAGCTGTTGAAGAGAAGACCGACTTCGACGTCATTCTCGAAGCTGCTGGCGAAAAGAAGATCGCAGTGATCAAGGAAGTTCGCGCTATTACCTCCCTCGGCCTCAAGGAAGCCAAGGACCTGGTTGACAGTGCACCGAAGGCTGTTCTCGAAGGCGCCACCAAGGAAGCCGCAGAGAAGGCAAAGGCTCAGCTCGAAGAAGCTGGCGCCACCGTTACCCTCAAGTAACACCTCTTACGCAGGAAGCCCCGCCCGGTTCGCCGAGCGGGGCTTCCTGCGTTAAACCCCTAGTTGGGTTCGCTGATGTCCGCCACGATCGCCCCAAGCGCTGAGGTGAGCGCGTCTGCGTCCACGAAGGCGCTACGGCCGTGGGCGCCTGCCCCCATGGATATCCGGCGCCCCGTGATGGTGGCATCCGCGTAGACAGGCCACCGGGTGGTGCTTCCCAACGGTGTGATGGTCCCGCGTTCATAGCCCATGGCAGCCAGGGCGACGTCGGCATGGGGGAGTGAGAGCTTGTTGACCCCCACAAGGGCCCTCAACTTTGGCCACGAGATCTGCCGATCACCCGGAATGAGCGCGAACAGAAAGCTACCGTCGCGGTGCTTCACCACCAACGATTTCACGATGTCGGCCGGGCTGATGCCCAGGATGCCCGCCGCCTCTTCCAAGCTGTTGGCAGCCGGACGCTCGACGACGTCGACGTCCAGCCCGCGCGCTGCGGCGTCAGCGAGGAACCTCTGTCCGCCGTCGTTCATGTCCTCCACGGTGTGGCCCATAAATACGGTGCCCCTTAGTCGCGGTAGAGGAGGAGAGCTTCGCCTTGGCCCCCGCCACCACATAGGGACACAGCAGCTTTGCCGGAACCCCTGCGTTTGAGTTCGTGCGCAGCGTGGAGGGCCAGTCGCGCGCCGGACGCACCAATGGGGTGGCCCAAGGCAATGGCCCCACCGTGGATGTTGCATTTCTCCAGCGGGTAGTTGAGGTCCTTCAACGACTGGACGGCAACGGAGCCGAAGGCCTCGTTGATTTCGATGAAATCCAAGTCTTCCGCGGTCCAACCGGCCTTCTTCAACGCTTGGGCAATGGCGTTGGAGGGTTGGGAGTGCAGGGAGTTGTCCGGGCCCGCAACCTGCCCCGGTTTGCCGACGACGGCCAAGTAGCCCAAACCGTTGTCCTCCGCGAAACGGCGACTCGTGAGCACCAGGGCGGAGGCGCCGTCGGACAGGGGAGAGGAGTTGCCCGCAGTGATGGTGCCGTCCGTCGCGAAGGCCGCCTTCAGCGGTGCCAGTGTTTCTACCGTTGTGTTCGGCCGGACTCCCTCGTCAGTTGCGAGGACCAGCGCGTCACCCTTGCGCTGCTTGACGCTGACGGGAGCAATTTCGACGTCGAAAGTTCCGTCCGCGATCGCAGCTGCGGCGCGCTGATGGGACGCAGCCGCCACGTGGTCCTGGGAAGCGCGGTCGATCCCCAGGGTGACGTTCTTGGATTCAGTGGACAGCCCCATCGACTGCCCGTCGAAGGCATCGGTAAGCCCGTCGTGGGCGGCGACGTCCAGGGCTTGGATGGAGCCGTAGGTCCAACCCTGCCGGGATCCGGGCAGGAGATGCGGAGCCCGGGTCATGGATTCCTGTCCGCCAGCCACCACCACAGTTGCATCGCCGCCGCGAATCATCCGTGCTGCGTCAATCACGGCCGTCAGGCCGGACAGGCAGACCTTGTTGATGGTGACAGCAGGGATGTTCCAACCCAAGCCAGCGGCGATCGCGCTCTGCCGGGCCGGGTTTTGACCGGCTCCGGCCTGCAGCACCTGCCCCATGATGACGGCGTCAACCTGTTCGGCCTTGACGCCGCTGGACTCGAGCGCCGCGGCGATGGCATGGGCGCCGAGATCGACGGCGGTGAAGGACGCGAGTTGCCCGTTGAGCCGACCCTGTGGGGTGCGGGAAGCGGCAAGGATGACAACATCGTTGTCGTCAGCGGAGGTGGTCATGATCTCTCTTCCGGTTGCAATGTGTAGCAAGGTTATCGCGGGGTGTGCGCTACCAGTTCAGCACCCTTCAACTACAACGGGAGTACTGTGCCTTGGATTCCCGACTGCCCGGTTCATAGGTACCCGGATTCTCAAGATTGGAACCATGCCGGACAGCAGGATTGGTGCTTGCATTCCCAGGCGATCTGGGGTAGACAGGAAGGCTGCTTTGCCGTATTGTAGATATTTGCGTCTTCCCTGTTAACCTTCAGCCTTCATATAGCGGTGGGCTTTACCTCTCAGCTGCGCCATTGACGTGCCGTTCCTAACGTGCACTTTAGTGGGCAGCCTGGGTCCGGGTCATATAGCGGAACCGGAATAAGTGTCCTGCGGAGCATTCTGCCGGATGCAAACGGGGGAGATCTGAAAACGCCTGAAGGTCTGTGGAAGGATCCCTCTTGGTCGCCTCGAGCACCTCTAATAACGAAACCGCTAACACGGCAAGCACCGATGGTGCCACCCGCCGCCTCTCATTTGCAAAGATTCACGAACCTTTGGATGTTCCGAATCTTCTCGCCCTGCAGACTGACAGCTTTGACTGGCTTGTCGGAAACGAACGCTGGCAGGCGCGGGTAGCAAAGGCTGTCGAGGAGGGCGACCTCAGCGTCGCCACCACCTCCGGACTTGCCGATATCTTCGAAGAGATCTCCCCCATCGAGGACTTCCAGGGCACTATGTCCTTGAGCTTCTCCGAGCCGGAGTTCGCTGACCCGAAGTACACCATGGCCGAATGCAAAGACCGTGATGCCACGTACTCGGCACCCTTGTACGTCAAGGCCGAGTTCATGAACAACAACACGGGCGAAATCAAGCAGCAGACCGTGTTCATGGGCGACTTCCCGCTGATGACCGAAAAGGGAACGTTCGTTGTCAACGGCACCGAGCGCGTCGTCGTCTCCCAGCTGGTCCGCTCGCCGGGCGCGTACTTTGAGCGCACCGCGGACAAGACCAGTGACAAGGACATCTTCACTGCGAAGATCATCCCGTCCCGTGGCGCATGGTTCGAACTCGAAATCGACAAGCGCGACCAAGTCGGCGTTCGCCTCGACCGCAAGCGCAAGCAGTCGGTGACGGTCCTGCTGAAGGCCCTCGGCTGGACCGAAGGCCAGATCCTGGAAGAGTTCGGCCAGTACGACTCCATGCGCGCAACGCTGGAGAAGGACGCCACCGAGACGCGTGAAGACGCCCTCTTGGACATCTACCGCAAGCTGCGTCCGGGCGAGCCGCCCACAGTCGAGGCTGCCCAGTCCCTGCTGGACAACCTGTACTTCAACGCCAAGCGCTACGATCTGGCCAAGGTCGGCCGCTACAAGATCAACCGCAAGCTTGGTATCGATCGCTCCCTTGGTGACAAGGAAGCTTCGGTCCTGCATGTTGAAGACATCGTTGCCATGATCAAGTTCCTCGTTGCGCTTCACGCCGGCGAGAAGACCCTCATGGGCAAGCGGGACGGCCAGGACCACGAGCTCCGCGTCGAGATCGATGACATCGACCACTTCGGCAACCGTCGCATCCGCGCCGTTGGCGAGCTGATCGAGAACCAGGTCCGCACCGGTCTTTCCCGCATGGAGCGCGTCGTCCGCGAACGCATGACCACGCAGGACGTCGAGGCCATCACGCCGCAGACGCTGATCAACATCCGTCCCGTCGTGGCAGCCATCAAGGAGTTCTTCGGAACTTCACAGCTGTCGCAGTTCATGGACCAGAACAACCCGCTGTCGGGTTTGACCCACAAGCGCCGTCTGTCGGCACTTGGCCCGGGCGGTCTGTCCCGTGACCGTGCCGGCATGGAAGTTCGAGACGTTCACCCGTCCCACTACGGACGTATGTGCCCCATCGAAACCCCTGAAGGCCCGAACATCGGCCTGATTGGTTCGTTGGCTTCCTACGGTCGCATCAACCCGTTCGGTTTCATTGAGACGCCGTACCGTTTGGTGTCCGAAGGCGTTGTTTCGGATGAGGTCCAGTACCTGACCGCCGACGACGAAGCTGAAGTTTTGATCGCACAGGCCAACGCTCCCTTGGATGCTGACAAGAAGTTCTCGGAAGAGACCGTCCTTGTCCGTGCCCGCGGTGGTGGAGGCGAGCCCGTCCTGGTTCCCGCAGGCGAGGTCCAGTTCATGGACGTTTCCCCGCGCCAGATGGTGTCCGTGGCAACGGCGCTTATTCCGTTCCTTGAGCATGACGATGCAAACCGCGCACTCATGGGTGCCAACATGCAGCGCCAGGCCGTGCCGCTGGTCCGTTCCGAGGCTCCTTTCGTGGGCACCGGCATGGAGCGCGCAGCCGCCGTCGACGCCGGTGACGTTGTCATCGCGAAGAAGGCCGGTGTGGTCACCGAGGTTTCCGCCGAGCTCGTTGTCATGATCAATGACGACGGCACGGAGACCAACTACCGCATCAACAAGTTCGCCCGCTCCAACCAGGGCAACTGCTACAACCACCGCGTCCTGGTCAACGAAGGCCAGCGCCTGGAAGTTGGCGGCATCATCGCTGACGGTCCCGCAACGGACCAGGGTGAGCTTGCCCTCGGTAAGAACCTGCTCGTGGCATTCATGTCATGGGAAGGCCACAACTTCGAGGACGCCATCATCCTGTCCCAGCGCATTGTTGCTGAGGACGTCCTTTCCTCCATCCACATCGAGGAGCACGAAATTGATGCCCGCGACACCAAGCTTGGTGCCGAGGAAATCACCCGTGACATCCCCAACGTGTCCGAGGAAGTCCTGGCGGGCTTGGACGAACGCGGCATCATCCACATCGGTGCAGAGGTTGAAGCAGGCGACATCCTGGTGGGTAAGGTCACCCCCAAGGGTGAAACCGAACTCACCCCGGAAGAGCGTCTCCTCCGTGCAATCTTCGGTGAGAAGTCCCGCGAAGTGCGCGACACCTCGTTGAAGGTTCCCCACGGTGAGTCCGGCACGGTCATCGGCGTTCGCGTCTTCGACCGCGACAACGACGACGAACTGCCCCCGGGCGTGAACCAGCTGGTCCGCGTCTACGTTGCAGCCAAGCGTAAGATCACCGACGGCGACAAGCTCGCCGGCCGCCACGGCAACAAGGGTGTTATTTCCAAGATCCTTCCGATCGAGGACATGCCCTTCCTTGCAGACGGTACCCCGGTGGACATCGTCCTGAACCCGCTTGGTGTTCCGGGTCGAATGAACGTTGGCCAGGTTTTGGAAACCCACCTCGGTTGGGTTGCCAAGACCGGTTGGAAGATCGAAGGCGAGCCGGAGTGGGTCAAGAACCTGCCCAACCTGCCCCGTGAAACCGGCCAGACCACCGTTGCCACCCCGGTGTTCGATGGCGCCCGTGAAGAAGAAATCACCGGCCTGCTCGACTCCACCAATGTCACTCGCGACGGCGACCGCCTGATCGATTCCTCCGGCAAGACCCGTCTGTTCGACGGCCGCTCCGGCGAGCCGTTCCCGGACCCGATCTCCGTCGGTTACATGTACATCCTGAAGCTCCACCACTTGGTGGACGACAAGATCCACGCGCGCTCCACCGGCCCGTACTCCATGATCACGCAGCAGCCGCTGGGTGGTAAGGCTCAGTTCGGTGGCCAGCGCTTCGGTGAAATGGAAGTGTGGGCGCTCGAAGCTTACGGTGCCGCTTACACGCTTCAGGAACTCCTCACGATCAAGTCTGATGACATCCATGGTCGTGTGAAGGTCTACGAAGCCATCGTCAAGGGCGAGAACATCCCTGAGCCTGGCGTTCCCGAGTCCTTCAAGGTCTTGATCAAGGAAATGCAGTCGTTGTGCCTGAACGTGGAAGTTCTTTCCACCGACGGAACCACGATCGAAATGCGTGACTCTGATGACGCAGTCTTCACGGCTGCGGAAGAACTGGGCATCGATCTGTCTCGTGCAGAGCCCAGTTCCGTAGAAGAGGTTTAGCAGCTATTCCGTCGGGCAGTCATTCAGTACTGCCCGACGGAACAGCTCCCTCTTCCCGTAACCAAGACTTCAGAATTTAGAGAACAAGAGAGAACAGGGACCATATGTCCAGCGAATCCTCCTTCGGCCTCATGCAGATCGGCCTTGCCACCGCGGAAGACATCCGCGGCTGGTCTTACGGCGAGGTCAAGAAGCCGGAAACCATCAACTACCGCACGCTCAAGCCCGAGAAGGACGGCCTCTTCTGCGAGAAGATCTTCGGTCCGTCGCGGGACTGGGAATGCTACTGCGGTAAGTACAAGCGCGTCCGCTTCAAGGGCATCATCTGCGAGCGTTGCGGCGTTGAAGTTACCCGCGCCAAGGTACGCCGTGAGCGGATGGGCCACATCGAACTGGCTGCGCCCGTAACCCACATCTGGTACTTCAAGGGCGTTCCGTCGCGCTTGGGCTACCTGTTGGACCTGGCACCGAAGGACCTTGAGAAGGTCATTTACTTCGCTGCCTACATGATCACCAGCGTTGACACCGAAGCACGTCACGCCGAACTGCCGAACCTCCAGGTCGAGCACGACCTCGAGAAGAAGCAGATGGTTGACAACCGCGACAGCGACATCGCCACGATCGCCCGTGACCTTGAAGACGAGCTTGCCCGTCTTGAAGGCGAAGGTGCCAAGGCTGCCGACAAGAAGAAGGCCCGCGACTCGGCCGACCGCCAGATGGCGAACGTCCGCAAGCGTGCCGACGCCGACATCGAGCGCCTTGAGCAGGTCTGGGACCGTTTCAAGAACCTCAAGGTCGCTGACCTCGAGGGCGACGAAGGTCTCTACCGCGAACTGCGCGACCGTTACGGTCTGTACTTCGAGGGCTCCATGGGTGCCGAGGCCATCAAGAAGCGTCTTGAGACCTTCGACATGCAGGCTGAGGCTGAGTCACTGCGCGACACCATCCAGAACGGCAAGGGCCAGCGCAAGACCCGCGCCCTGAAGCGCCTGAAGGTTGTCAACGCATTCCTGACCACCAACAACAGCCCGCTCGGCATGGTACTCGACGCCGTCCCGGTGATCCCGCCGGAACTGCGCCCCATGGTCCAGTTGGATGGTGGCCGCTTCGCGACCTCCGACCTCAACGACCTCTACCGTCGCGTGATCAACCGCAACAACCGTCTCAAGCGTTTGCTTGACCTGGGTGCTCCGGAGATCATCGTCAACAACGAGAAGCGCATGCTTCAGGAAGCTGTTGACAGCCTCTTTGACAACGGTCGTCGTGGCCGTCCGGTTACGGGTCCGGGCAACCGTCCGCTGAAGTCCCTGAGCGACATGCTCAAGGGCAAGCAGGGACGTTTCCGCCAGAACCTCCTCGGCAAGCGTGTTGACTACTCCGGCCGTTCGGTCATCGTCGTCGGCCCGCAGTTGAAGCTGCACCAGTGCGGTCTGCCGAAGCAGATGGCCTTGGAGCTCTTCAAGCCGTTCGTGATGAAGCGCCTGGTTGACCTCAACCACGCCCAGAACATCAAGTCGGCCAAGCGCATGGTGGAGCGTTACCGTCCGCAGGTTTGGGACGTGCTCGAAGAGATCATCACCGAACACCCGGTGCTGCTCAACCGTGCACCTACCCTGCACCGCCTCGGCATCCAGGCCTTCGAACCCCAGCTTGTGGAAGGCAAGGCAATCCAGCTTCACCCGCTGGTTTGTGGCGCCTTCAACGCTGACTTCGACGGCGACCAGATGGCAGTCCACCTGCCGCTGAGCCCGGAAGCCCAGGCAGAAGCCCGCATCCTGATGCTGTCCTCGAACAACATCCTGAAGCCGTCCGATGGCCGCCCGGTGACCCTTCCTTCGCAGGACATGATCATCGGCCTGTACCACCTGACCACCAAGCGCGTCGGTTCCGCCGGCGAGGGCCGCATCTTCTCCTCGGTTTCGGAAGCGATCATGGCGTACGACGCCCGTGACCTGCACCTGAACTCCCAGGTCAAGATCCGTCTCGACGACTTCGTGCCGTACGCGGGCTGGGAAGCTCCGGAAGGCTGGGAGCCCGGTCAGCCGGCGCTTGTCCAGACCTCCTTGGGCCAGGTCATCTTCAACCAGACGCTGCCCGAGGACTACCCCTGGGTTGAGGCTGTTGCCGACAAGGGCGAACTGTCCCGGATCGTCAACGACCTCGCGGAGCGCTACCCGAAGGTGGTTACGGCTGCAACGCTGGACAACCTGAAGGATGCCGGTTTCTACTGGGCAACCCGCTCGGGAGTCACCGTTGCTATCTCGGACATCGAGGTTCCCAAGGACAAGCCTGCCATCCTGGCCGGGTACGAGAACATGGCTGCCAAGATCCAGGGCCAGTACGACAAGGGCCTGATCGACGACGACGAGCGTCGCCAGGAACTGATCGAAATCTGGAACAAGGCAACCAACGAGATCGCCCAGGCAATGCGCGACAGCCTGTCTCCGATGAACACCATCAACCGCATGGTGTCCTCCGGTGCACGTGGTAACTGGATGCAGGTCCGCCAGATTGCGGGTATCCGTGGTCTTGTGGCCAACCCGAAGGGTGAGATCATCCCGCGCCCCATCAAGTCCTCTTACCGTGAGGGCCTGTCGGTGCTGGAATACTTCATCGCTACGCACGGTGCCCGTAAGGGTCTTGCCGATACCGCTCTGCGTACCGCCAACTCGGGTTACCTGACCCGTCGTTTGGTGGACGTTTCACAGGACGTCATCGTCCGTGAAGAGGACTGCGGTACCGAGCGCGGCTTGGTTACCCCGATCGCCGTGCCGGACTCCAACGGTGAGCTCGTCCTGGACGAGAACGTCGAGAACAGCGCCTACGCACGTACGCTGGCTGTCGACGTCGTCGATGCCCAGGGCAATGTCCTGGCAGCAGGCGGAACCGACTGCGGCGACGTCGTCATCGACCAGCTGCTGGCCGCGGGCATCACTGAGGTCAAGGTCCGTTCGGTGCTCACTTGTGAATCCAAGGTCGGTACGTGTGCCCTGTGCTACGGCCGTTCATTGGCAACGGGTAAGACCGTGGACATCGGTGAGGCCGTGGGCATCATCGCCGCACAGTCCATCGGTGAGCCCGGTACCCAGCTGACCATGCGTACGTTCCACACTGGTGGTGCTGTCTCTGCCGGTGGTGGCGATGACATCACCCAGGGTCTGCCCCGTATCCAGGAGCTCTTCGAAGCCCGTACTCCCAAGGGTGTTGCCCCGATTGCTGAAGCAGCCGGTCGTATCACCATCGAAGAGTCCGAGCGTCAGATGCGCTTGGTCATCACTCCGGACGATGGCTCCGAAGAGATTGCCTACCCGGTGCTGCGCCGTTCACGTCTCCTCATCGAGGATGGCGATCACGTCAGCGTCGGCCAGAAGCTGATCAACGGTCCTGTGGACCCGAAGCAGGTTCTGCGCATCATGGGTCCGCGTGCTGCACAGAAGTTCCTCGTGGACGAAGTGCAGGGCGTTTACCGCAGCCAGGGTATTGGTATCCACGACAAGCACGTCGAGGTTATCGTCCGCCAGATGCTGCGTCGGGTAACCGTCATCGAATCCGGCGACTCCGACCTGCTCCCCGGCGAGCTGGCAGAGCGCTCACGCTTCGAAGACGAGAACCGTCGCGTAGTGTCCGAGGGCAAGGCACCGGCTTCCGGTCGCCCGGAGCTCATGGGTATCACCAAGGCTTCCTTGGCTACCGAGTCCTGGCTGTCGGCGGCTTCCTTCCAGGAGACCACCCGCGTCCTGACGCAGGCGGCCATGGAAGGCAAGAGCGATCCCTTGCTCGGCCTCAAGGAAAACGTCATCATCGGTAAGCTCATCCCGGCCGGAACGGGCTTGCCCCGTTACACCGAGGTCACTGTGGAGCCGACGGAAGAAGCAAAGGCCAGCCTGTTCACGGGCCCCAGCGCTTTCACCGACTTCTCCTATGACGCCCTCGGGGGAGACGGTGCTCCTGAGTTCCACGCCATCCCGTTGGATGACTACGATCTCGGCAACGACTTCCGCTGAAATTAGTCGGCAGTAGTTAGCGATTGAAGGTCAGGCCCCGCACTTTCAGAGTGCGGGGCCTGACCCATTAAGTGCGGGCCTGGCCCGTCAGGGGAGGCGCGTGCCGCCGTCGAACTCCTATACACCCGATTAAGGCGCCGGAGCAAGCCGTGCTAGACTTTTGTTAATTGTTCTGTGTGGCAGTGGATGAAGGCCGCCGCAGCATCATTTTGGTTTTGTTCTCATGGTGCTGGGTGGAGTCTGTTTCCGGGTTGCGGGCAACATGCGCAACGAATGCCGCACTTTTGCACGCCTACCGGAGTTTCGGCCGGCCGCATGAGCAACGCCAAAGTTCCCACGTTCACACCGGCTGGCGCCTGTGTGTGGGGGCAGAGATCAAACAACGGAGAACACGAAAGTGCCTACGATTAACCAGCTGGTCCGCAAGGGCCGCACGCCGAAGGTCTCCAAGACCAAGGCTCCCGCGCTGAAGGGCAGCCCGATGCGCCGCGGTGTTTGCACCCGCGTTTACACCACCACCCCCAAGAAGCCGAACTCGGCTCTGCGTAAGGTGGCACGTGTGCGCCTCAACGGTGGCGTGGAAGTTACCGCTTACATCCCCGGCGTTGGCCACAACCTCCAGGAGCACTCCATCGTGCTCGTCCGTGGTGGTCGTGTGAAGGACCTTCCGGGTGTCCGCTACAAGATCGTCCGCGGCGCGCTCGACACCCAGGGTGTCAAGAACCGCAAGCAGGCCCGTAGCCGTTACGGCGCAAAGATGGAGAAGAAGTAATATGCCTCGCAAGGGTCCGGCCCCGAAGCGGCCGCTAGTTTCCGATCCCGTTTACGGCTCCCCGTTGGTCACGCAGCTGATCAACAAGGTTCTGGTTGACGGCAAGAAGTCCACCGCTGAGCGCATCGTTTACGGTGCCCTCGAAGGTGCTCGTGCCAAGTCCGGCGGCGACCCCGTTGCCGCCCTCAAGAAGGCCATGGACAACGTCAAGCCTTCCCTCGAGGTGCGTTCACGCCGCGTCGGTGGCGCAACCTACCAGGTTCCGGTTGAGGTCAAGCCGGGTCGCTCCACCGCCCTCGCCCTGCGTTGGCTCGTGGGCTACTCCAAGGCTCGCCGGGAGAAGACCATGACCGAGCGTCTCCAGAACGAAATCCTGGATGCCTCCAATGGTCTTGGTGCCGCTGTGAAGCGTCGCGAAGACACCCACAAGATGGCCGAGTCCAACAAGGCCTTCGCACACTACCGCTGGTAAAAACTTTCCGGACGCCGCCGGCTCACTGAGCCGGCGGCGAACGTGTAGTCCATCCGAAAGGGAGACCCCGTGGCACAGGACGTGCTTACCGACCTCAACAAGGTCCGCAACATCGGCATCATGGCCCACATCGATGCCGGCAAGACCACCACTACCGAGCGCATCCTGTTCTACACGGGTGTGAACCACAAAATCGGCGAAACGCACGACGGCGCTTCGACCACCGACTGGATGGAACAGGAAAAGGAACGCGGCATCACCATCACGTCTGCCGCCGTGACCTGCTTCTGGGACAAGAACCAGATCAACATCATCGACACCCCGGGCCACGTGGACTTCACTGTTGAGGTTGAGCGCTCCTTGCGCGTCCTTGACGGTGCCGTTGCGGTGTTCGACGGCAAGGAAGGCGTGGAGCCGCAGTCCGAGACTGTTTGGCGCCAGGCTGACAAGTACAACGTGCCCCGCATCTGCTTCGTCAACAAGATGGACAAGCTGGGCGCTGACTTCTACTTCACCGTAGACACGATCATCTCCCGCCTTGGTGCCAAGCCGCTCGTTATGCAGCTGCCCATCGGCGCTGAGAACGACTTCGTCGGTGTTGTGGACCTCCTTGAAATGCGCGCCCTGGTTTGGCCTGGCGACGCTAAGGGTGACGTCACCATGGGTGCTTCATACGAAGTGCAGGAAATTCCTGCGGACCTCCAGGCCAAGGCCGAAGAGTACCGCGCGCAGCTCGTTGAGACTGTGGCCGAATCTTCCGAAGAACTCATGGAGAAGTACCTCGAAGGTGAAGAACTCACCCTCGAAGAGATCAAAGCCGGCATCCGCAAGATGACCATCAACTCTGAGCTCTACCCGGTCTTCTGTGGCTCTGCCTTCAAGAACCGTGGCGTACAGCCGATGCTGGACGCCGTCGTCGACTTCCTGCCGAACCCGCTGGACGTCCCGCCGATGATCGGTCACGATCCCCGCGACGAAGAGAAGGAACTGACTCGTAAGCCTTCGGCCGACGAGCCCTTCTCCGCCCTCGCCTTCAAGATCGCGGCACACCCGTTCTTCGGTCAGCTGACCTTCATCCGCGTGTACTCCGGTCACGTCGAAGCCGGCGCCCAGGTGGTCAACTCCACCAAGGGCAAGAAGGAACGCATCGGCAAGCTGTTCCAGATGCACGCCAACAAGGAAATGCCCGTCGAGGGCGCTACCGCTGGCCACATCTACGCAGCTATCGGCCTGAAGGACACCACCACGGGTGACACCCTGTGTGATGCCAACAACCAGATCGTCCTTGAATCGATGAGCTTCCCGGCACCGGTTATCTCCGTTGCCATCGAGCCCAACACCAAGGGTGACCAGGAAAAGCTCTCCACGGCCATCCAGAAGCTCTCCGCTGAGGACCCGACCTTCCAGGTCTCCCTCAACGAAGACACCGGCCAGACCATCATCGCCGGCATGGGCGAGCTCCACTTGGACATCCTGGTGGACCGCATGCGCCGCGAATTCAAGGTCGAGGCAAACGTTGGCAAGCCGCAGGTTGCTTACCGCGAAACGATCAAGCGCACTGTTGAGCGTCTTGACTACACGCACAAGAAGCAGACCGGTGGTTCGGGTCAGTTCGCTAAGATCCAGATCGCCATCGAGCCGATGGACACCAGTGACGGCGAAATGTATGAGTTCGTGAACAAGGTCACTGGTGGCCGCGTTCCGCGCGAATACATTCCTTCGGTCGACGCCGGTATCCAGGATGCGCTGAACGACGGCGTCTTGGCTGGCTACCCGGTTGTCGGCATCAAGGCCACGCTGATTGATGGCGCGTCCCACGATGTTGACTCCTCGGAAATGGCGTTCAAGATCGCCGGCCGTATGGCTTTCAAGGAAGCTGCACGCAAGGCGAACCCTGTTCTGCTTGAACCGCTGATGGATGTTGAGGTCCGCACCCCTGAGGAATACATGGGTGATGTTATCGGTGACCTGAACGCCCGTCGTGGCCAGATGCAGTCCATGGAGGACGCAGCAGGTGTGAAGGTTATCCGTGCACACGTTCCGCTGTCCGGCATGTTCGGCTACATCGGTGACCTTCGGTCCAAGACCCAGGGTCGTGCCGTGTACTCGATGACGTTCAACAGCTACGCTGAGGTCCCCAAGGCAGTAGCCGACGAGATCATCCAGAAGACCCGCGGCGAGTAATCTCCCGGTAACCGATGCAATTCCGGTCCCGGGAAGGCATCTCAGCTCGCGAGGCCGGGTTGTGGCGAGAGCCGCAACCCGCCCCGTGCGCGAACAGGCTCTAGGAACTAAGATTGGTTCCTGAATCTGCAATTTCATCAAAACCAAGCCCCCAAGTAGACTTGCTAAAGTTTCTGCCGCGAAAAGCGCGGCCGAGGAGCACTTCACTTGAAATCGTTCTAGGAGGAACCTGTGGCAAAGGCAAAGTTCGAGCGGACTAAGCCGCACGTCAACATCGGCACCATTGGTCACGTTGACCACGGTAAGACGACGCTGACTGCCGCCATTTCCAAGGTGCTGTACGACCAGTACCCGGACATCAACGAGCAGCGCGACTTCGCGTCGATCGACTCGGCTCCGGAAGAGCGCCAGCGCGGTATTACCATCAACATCTCCCACGTGGAGTACCAGACCGAGAAGCGCCACTACGCACACGTAGACGCCCCGGGTCACGCTGACTACATCAAGAACATGATCACCGGTGCTGCCCAGATGGACGGCGCAATCCTCGTGGTTGCTGCAACCGATGGTCCGATGGCTCAGACCCGTGAGCACGTTCTGCTCGCCCGCCAGGTTGGTGTTCCCTACCTGCTGGTCGCGCTGAACAAGTCCGACATGGTTGATGACGAAGAACTCCTCGACCTCGTCGAAATGGAAGTTCGTGAGCTCCTCAGCTCGCAGGGCTTCGATGGCGATGAGGCTCCGGTAGTTCGCGTTTCCGGTCTGAAGGCTCTGGAAGGCGACCCGGTTTGGGTCAAGTCCGTCCAGGACCTGATGGCAGCTGTCGACGAGTCCGTTCCGGACCCCGTACGTGACCGCGACAAGCCGTTCCTGATGCCGATCGAAGACGTCTTCACCATCACCGGCCGTGGCACCGTTGTAACGGGCCGCGCCGAGCGTGGAACCCTCGCCATCAACTCCGAGGTCGAGATCGTCGGCATCCGCCCGGTCCAGAAGACCACGGTTACCGGTATCGAGATGTTCCACAAGCAGCTCGACGAAGCATGGGCCGGCGAGAACTGTGGCCTCCTGCTCCGCGGTCTGAAGCGCGACGACGTCGAGCGTGGCCAGGTTGTCGTCAAGCCGGGTTCCATCACCCCGCACACCGACTTCGAGGCTAACGTCTACATCCTGTCCAAGGACGAAGGCGGACGTCACAACCCGTTCTACTCCAACTACCGCCCGCAGTTCTACTTCCGTACCACGGACGTAACCGGCGTTATCACCCTGCCGGAAGGCACGGAAATGGTTATGCCTGGCGACAACACTGAGATGACCGTTGCGCTCATCCAGCCGATCGCTATGGAAGAGGGCCTCGGCTTCGCTATCCGCGAAGGCGGCCGCACCGTTGGTTCGGGACGTGTCACCAAGATCATCAAGTAGTTTCCTGCTTGTAGGTCGGTGACCTTCCGGATTTACCGGTAGTTACCTGAAAAGAACCCCATCGCTCCGGCGGTGGGGTTCTTTTTCATGCCTGGGCAGGTGACGCTACCGGAAGAGTGAGCTTTGGTGGTTCCGCGCCTTGGCCAACGAGCGGAACCAGTAGAAGGAGTCTTTGGGGGTTCGAGCCTGTGTGTCGAAATCGACGTGGACCAGGCCGAAACGCTGCGAATAGCCGGCGGCCCATTCGAAGTTGTCGGTGAGGGTCCACACGTAGTAGCCGCGTAAGTCCAAGCCCTCCGCCACGCCACCAGGTCCCGTGGCGGTCAGCGCATGCCCCAGATGCTCTGCCAGGTAGGAGATCCGGTTGGTGTCCTGTATGGGACCTTCCACGTGGGCCGGCTCCGGGAAGCTCGCACCTCCCTCCGTGATGTATACCGGAGGGAGCGCGTCGCCGTAGCGTTCCCGCATTTCCTGCAGCAATATCGACAAATGCTCGGGAGCCACCGGCCAACCGAACCCGGTGGTCTCGTATTCGCTGTACGTGGCCAGGTGAAACGGAATTTTGGCCATTTCGGGAGAGCTTCCAGTGGGGATCTCCGCCGGCCCCGGCCCCGAGGCGACCTTCAAGGGGTAGTAGTAGTTGAGCCCGTAGAAGTCCAGCGGCTGGTGAATGGTGTCCATGTCGCCGTCTTCGACAGTGCTCAGTGATCGAAACCAAGGTTTCATGGGCAGTGGTGGCTTGGGGTACTGACCAAGGAGGACGGCGTCCGCATAGATCCGGTTGAGGATGTGGTCCAGCGCTTGGGCCATGAGCCGGTCCGACAGCTTGTTGGTTGCGGCGCGGACGGGGGAGTGCATGTTCGAAATGCCAATTAGTCCTTTGACGCCCACGCCACGGAGGGCCTGGACTGCTAGCCCATGGCCCAACAATTGGTGGTGGGCGGCGGGAAGCGAGTCGAACAGCAGTTCCCTACCGGGGGCGTGGACCCCCAGCGCATAGCCTTGGAGGGTAACCGAAACGGGCTCGTTCAACGTAACCCATCGATCCACGCGATCCCCATAGCGTTCAGCTGCCGCTTCACAATAAACGGCGAAGCGCTCTGCGGTCTGCCTGTTCATCCACCCGCCGGTCTGCTCCAGTTCCAGCGGCAAGTCCCAGTGGAAGAGGGTGGCCATGGGGGAGATGCCTGCGGCCAGGAGTTTGTCGATGAGGCGATCGTAGAAATCCAAGCCGCGCTGGTTGACGGCGCCGGTCCCCCCGGGCTGTATGCGAGGCCACGATAGCGAGAAGCGGTACGAATCGATGCCTAGTTCCTGCATCAGGGCGATGTCCTCGTCCGCGCGGTTGTAATGGTCGCACGCAACGGCGGGGGAGCCGCCGTCGACAATCACGCCTGGCTTCTCGGAGAAGGCATCCCAGCCGGACGGGCCCCGACCATCGGCGGTCAGCGAACCCTCGATCTGGAATGCGGCTGAGGCCACGCCCAGGACGAACCCTGGCCGGAGGCGCGCGGCAAGATCTTCCACGGAACCTGTATCCTGGACGGTCATTTTCCTATCATGCACAGGGTATCGGTGCCCGGCAATGGTGTCTGGGGCCCCGATTGGCCTTTACGCCATAATTCCGCCATACTGGATAAGTTGTTCAAGCGCTTCTTCGTGTCCCGATCCGGATAATGCCGGATGTCAGGGGCCAAGCCGAAGCCCAAACATAACCCTGAACCCCATGATTGCGGTCGAGTTTGCGTGGAAATCGCGACACGCCCGACCGCGGGGGTCGGTGCGCTGGCAGGTTGAGGAACCCGGATATCCGGATTCAGCTTGTGCGGCGTGTGGTGGCAGAGCCTCAATCGCTTCGGCGGCCACGTCAACAGGTAAGTAAACAGAGCAGCCCTAACTAGAGCAGCACTAGCTGAAAGAGAGTCAGGCGACATGGCGGGACAAAAAATCCGCATCCGGCTGAAGTCATATGACCACGAGGTCATTGATGTTTCAGCGCGGAAGATCGTTGAGACGGTCACGCGCGCAGGCGCAACGGTAGTCGGCCCCGTGCCGCTGCCGACGGAGAAGAACGTGTACTGCGTTATCCGCTCTCCGCACAAGTACAAGGACAGCCGTGAGCACTTCGAAATGCGTACTCACAAGCGACTGATCGACATCATCGACCCCACGCCGAAGGCTGTTGACTCGCTCATGCGTCTCGACCTGCCGGCTGACGTGAACATCGAAATCAAGCTCTAGGGAGGTGCTGAGAGACTATGACCGCAACCCGTAATGTAAAGGGCCTGCTGGGCACGAAGCTCGGCATGACCCAGGTCTGGGACGAGAACAACAAGCTCATCCCGGTAACTGTCGTCCAGGCTGACTCAAACGTCATCACCCAGCTGCGCAACGCAGAGGTTGATGGCTACGTCGCCGTCCAGATCGGCTACGGCCAGATCGACCCCCGCAAGGTCACCAAGCCGCTGGCTGGTCACTTTGAAAAGGCAGGCGTCACGCCTCGCCGCCACGTTGTCGAACTGCGTACCGCAGACGCCGCATCTTACGAGCTGGGCCAGGAGCTTTCTGTTGAGCTCTTCGAAGCCGGCCAGAAGATCGACGTCGTAGGCACCTCCAAGGGCAAGGGCTTCGCCGGTGTTATGAAGCGTCACGGCTTCCACGGCGTTGGTGCTTCCCACGGTGCCCACAAGAACCACCGTAAGCCTGGCTCCATCGGTGGCGCATCCACCCCGAGCCGCGTCTTCAAGGGCCTGAAAATGGCCGGCCGCATGGGCGCCGAGCGTCACACGACGTTGAACCTGACGGTTCACGCTGTTGACGTTGAGAAGTCGCTGCTCCTTATCAAGGGTGCCGTTCCCGGTGCCCGCGGCCAGGTCGTACTCGTACGCACTGCCGTGAAGGGAGCCTAGTTAAATGACTAGCACTGTCAAGGTAGACCTGCCTGCAGAGATCTTCGACGTCCAGACCAACGTGCCCCTGATGCACCAGGTCGTCGTCGCCCAGCTCGCTGCTGCACGCCAGGGTACCCACAAGACGAAGACCCGCGCCGAGGTTTCCGGTGCAGGTCGCAAGCCGTTCAAGCAGAAGGGCACCGGCCGCGCCCGTCAGGGTTCCATCCGTGCTCCTCACATGACCGGCGGTGGCGTTGTCCACGGTCCGACCCCTCGTGACTACAGCCAGCGCACCCCCAAGAAGATGAAGGCTGCTGCACTCCGTGGAGCCCTCTCTGACCGCGCCCGTAACGGCCGCATCCACGTCATCGCTGAACTGGTTACCGGCACCAAGCCGTCAGCCAAGGACGCACTGGCTTCGCTGCGCTCTGTCACAGCGCGCAAGAACCTGCTCGTCGTTATCGAGCGCGCCAACGATGTTGCTGCACTGTCCGTGCGCAACCTCGAAGATGTTCACGTTCTGTACGCAGACCAGTTGAACACCTACGACGTGCTGGTCTCCGACGACGTGGTCTTCACCAAGGCTGCTTTCGAGGCGTTCGTCGCTGACAAGGCAAAGAACGAGGAGGCCTCCAAGTGAGCGTAACCACCATCAAGGACCCGCGCGACGTCGTGCTTGCACCCGTCGTTTCGGAAAAGAGCTACGGTCTGATCGACGAAGGCAAGTACACCTTCCTGGTGGACCCTCGCTCGAACAAGACCGAAATCAAATTGGCCGTCGAGAAGATCTTCTCGGTCAAGGTTGACTCGATCAACACCATCAACCGTGCCGGTAAGCGCAAGCGCACCAAATTCGGCTGGGGACAGCGCAAGAGCACCAAGCGTGCAATTGTCACCCTCAAAGAAGGCACAATCGACATCTTCGGCGGTCCGCTCGCGTAGCGGAGACCACTTTAACGAGGAAATAAATTATGGGAATCCGTAAATACAAGCCGACTACCCCGGGCCGTCGTGGCTCGAGCGTAGCCGACTTTGCTGAAATCACGCGATCGACTCCGGAAAAGTCGTTGCTGCGTCCGCTGCACAAGACTGGCGGCCGTAACAACTCCGGTAAGATCACCACCCGTCACAAGGGTGGTGGGCACAAGCGCCAGTACCGTCTGATCGACTTCCGTCGTCACGACAAAGATGGCATCAATGCCCGCGTTGCCGAAATCGAGTACGACCCGAACCGCACGGCTCGCATCGCACTCCTGCACTACGTTGATGGCACCAAGCGTTACATCATCGCCCCCAACAAGCTGTCCCAGGGTGACTTCGTCGAGGCTGGTCCTGACGCTGACATCAAGCCGGGCAACAACCTGCCGCTGCGCAACATCCCGGTTGGTACCGTAATCCACGCAGTTGAACTGCGTCCGGGCGGCGGCGCCAAGATGGCACGTTCCGCAGGTGCTTCGGTACAGCTCGTTGCCAAGGAAGGCCGCTTCGCCCAGCTGCGTCTGCCCTCCGGTGAAATCCGCAACGTTGACGTGCGCTGCCGCGCAACCGTCGGCGAGGTCGGCAACGCCGAGCAGTCGAACATCAACTGGGGCAAGGCCGGCCGTATGCGCTGGAAGGGCGTTCGCCCGACCGTCCGCGGTGTAGCCATGAACCCGGTTGACCACCCGCACGGTGGTGGTGAAGGTAAGACTTCCGGTGGACGTCACCCGGTTAACCCGAACGGCAAGCCCGAGGGCCGTACCCGCCGTCCGAACAAAGAGAGCGACAAGCTTATTGTTCGTCGCCGCCGTACTGGCAAGAACAAGCGATAGGAGCCTGGACACATGCCACGCAGCCTGAAAAAAGGTCCTTTCGTTGACCAGCACCTCTTTGTGAAGGTCGCACGGGAAAACGATAAGGGCACCAAGAACGTCATCAAGACCTGGTCCCGCCGTTCGATGATCATCCCCGACATGCTCGGGCACACGATCGCCGTACACGACGGACGCAAGCACATCCCGGTGTTTGTCACTGAGTCGATGGTCGGGCACAAGCTCGGCGAATTCGCTCCCACGCGGACATTCCGCGGCCATGTTAAGGACGACCGTAAGGGCAAGCGCCGCTAGGCGCCTGACTTTACGTCTTAGACGAGAGAAGGAAAGCAATGGAAGCCAAGGCTATTGCGCGTCACATCCGCGTAACGCCTATGAAGGCCCGGCGCGTCGTCAACCTTGTTCGTGGTAAGCAAGCGAATGAGGCTCTGGCAATTCTGAAGTTTGCCCCCCAGGCAGCTTCGGAGCCGGTATTCAAGGTACTTCAGTCGGCAATGGCCAACGCACGCGTCCTCGCGGACCGTGACGGCGTTGCATTCGACGACAGCGACCTGTTCATCAGCGAAGCATTCGTTGATGAAGGCCCGACCATGAAGCGGTTCCAGCCGCGTGCCCAAGGCCGCGCCTACCGCATTAGGAAGCGGACCAGCCACATCACCGTGGTCGTCGCAACCCCGGAGAAAGAGGAGGCTCGCTAAGTGGGACAGAAAGTAAACCCGCACGGGTTCCGACTCGGCATCACCACCGACCACGTTTCGCACTGGTTCGCTGACAGCACCAAGCCCGGACAGCGCTACAAGGACTTCGTCCGTGAGGACATCAAGATCCGTCAGCTCATGTCCACCGGCATGGAGCGCGCCGGCATCGCCAAGGTCGAGATCGAGCGCACCCGCGACCGTGTCCGTGTGGATATCCACACTGCACGCCCGGGTATCGTCATCGGCCGCCGCGGCGCCGAAGCAGACCGCATCCGCGGCGAGCTCGAAAAGCTCACGGGCAAGCAGGTCCAGCTGAACATCCTCGAGGTCAAGAACCCCGAGATGGAAGCACAGCTTGTTGCCCAGGGCATCGCTGAGCAGCTGACTTCCCGCGTGGCTTTCCGCCGCGCAATGAAGAAGGCAATGCAGTCCGCACAGCGTGCGGGTGCCAAGGGCATCCGTGTTGCTTGCTCGGGCCGTCTGGGTGGCGCAGAAATGTCCCGCTCGGAGTTCTACCGTGAAGGCCGTGTGCCCCTGCACACCCTCCGCGCGAACATCGACTACGGCTTCTACGAAGCCAAGACCACCTTCGGCCGTATCGGTGTGAAGGTTTGGATCTACAAGGGTGACGTAACCGCCAAGGAACTGGCTCAGCAGGCAGCTGCTGCTCCTTCCCGTGGCCGTGCAGGAGAGCGCCCGGGCCGCCCGGGTGGCGACCGTCGTCGTCGTAACGACCGTCCGGCAGCTGAGGCAGCACCTGCTGCCGTTGAAGCACCGGCCGCTGAAGCCGCTACCGCAGGTTCGGCTCAGGCAGCAGAAGGAGGACAGGCTTAAATGCTTATCCCACGTCGAGTCAAGCACCGTAAGCAGCACCACCCGGGTCGTTCCGGCGCTGCTACGGGCGGCACCAAGGTCAGCTTCGGTGAGTACGGTATCCAGGCCCTCAGCCCGGCATACGTAACCAACCGTCAGATCGAGTCCGCTCGTATCGCGATGACCCGCCACATCAAGCGTGGCGGTAAGGTCTGGATCAACATTTACCCGGACCGTCCGCTGACGAAGAAGCCTGCTGAAACCCGTATGGGTTCCGGTAAGGGTTCTCCGGAATGGTGGGTCGCAAACGTCAAGCCGGGCCGGGTTCTCTTTGAACTCTCCGGTGTCAATGAAGAGGTAGCTCGCGAGGCACTGCGCCTGGCAATCCACAAGCTGCCGTTGAAGGCACGCATTGTGCGTCGCGAAGGTGGTGAATAGAAATGGCAGTAGGGTCGAAGGATCTCGCACCCGCACAGCTGGACGGTTTCGACAACGAGCGTCTCGTTGAAGAACTCCGCAAGTCCAAGGAAGAGCTGTTCAACCTGCGTTTCCAGTCCGCCACCGGACAGCTGGAAAACCACGGTCGTTTGCGCGCGGTAAAGAAGGACATCGCACGCATCTACACCGTTCTTCGTGAGCGCGAGCTGGGCATTCGTGCCGAGGTTGCCGCACCGGTTGTGGAAGCCAAGGAAGAAAAGAAGTCCAAGAAGGCTGCCAAGGCTGAACCAGCCGAGGTTGAAGCCGGAGAGGACGCCAAGTGAGCGAGAAGGAAACTGTGACGGAAGCAGCAGCCAGCGCTGAACAGCGCGGTTACCGTAAGACGCGTCGCGGCTACGTAGTCTCTGACAAGATGGAAAAGACCATCGTTGTTCAGGTTGAAGACCGCGTGAAGCACGCTCTGTACGGCAAGGTTATTCGCCGCACCTCGAAGGTCAAGGCTCACGACGAAGAGAACATCGCCGGCGTCGGCGACCTCGTTCTCATCTCTGAGACCCGCCCGCTGTCCGCTACCAAGCGGTGGCGTCTGGTGGAGATCCTCGAAAAGGCCAAGTAAATCCAGCGCTGGGTTTACCCGGCACGGATTCACTGGAAAGGCCCGCGTTCCCTACGGAACGCGGGCCTTTCCGCGTTCCCGGCCGTTTCGGTTCATAGGCCAAAACGTGCTAGGATATTGAGTTTGTATGGCGCCACATGTGCGTCGTCCACTACCTCGTAAACAATCGTGCCACTGCATACTGCCCCGCGCAGAGTTTTCTGCAAGGGAAGCTGATGCTTGTGGCACGGGCGTTTAGGCCTGGTCTGGCAAAATCCAGCCAGGTCAAGAGACACCCCGATCAACCGTTCCGCAAGGCTCATTCCGTAGGCATGATTTCGGTCTGAGAACCCGCGCGACGCAAGGAGTAAAAATTGATTCAGCAGGAGTCGCGACTCAAGGTCGCCGACAACACGGGTGCTAAGGAAATCCTTACCATTCGCGTTCTCGGTGGATCCGGTCGTCGCTACGCAGGCATTGGCGACGTCATCGTCGCTACCGTCAAGGACGCTATTCCCGGCGGAAACGTAAAGAAGGGCGACGTCGTCAAGGCGGTCATCGTCCGTACCAAGAAGGAACGCCGTCGTATCGACGGTTCCTACATCAAGTTCGACGAGAACGCAGCTGTGATCCTGAAGAACGACGGTGACCCCCGCGGTACCCGTATCTTCGGCCCGGTTGGTCGTGAACTTCGCGACAAGAAGTTCATGAAGATCGTTTCGCTGGCCCCGGAGGTGCTTTAGTCCATGGCTAAGATCAAGAAGGGTGACCTGGTTCAGGTCATCACCGGCGCCAAGCAGGAACGCGGCGGCGACCGCGGCAAGCAGGGCAAGGTCCTGCGCGTATTCCCGTCCACCAACCGCGTGCTGGTAGAGGGAATCAACCGCGTCACCAAGCACACCAAGGTCGGTCAGTCGCAGCGCGGCACCAAGACCGGTGGCATCGAGGTTGTAGAGGCCCCGATCCACGTTTCCAACGTTGCTTTGGTGGACCCGTCGACCAAGAAGCCGACCCGTGTTGGTTTCCGTCTCGACACCGTTGAGAAGGATGGCGCTACCAAGACCGTCCGTATCCGCGTGTCCAAGGCCACCGGGAAGGACATCTGATGAGTGAGACATTGTCTGAGAACACCGTCGAAACCAAGATCGTTCCTCGTCTGAAGACGAAGTACGCAGAGACCATCAAAAAGTCCCTGCAGGACGAATTCAACTACGCGAACGTGAACCAGGTTCCCCGCCTCGTCAAGGTTGTCGTGAACATGGGTGTTGGAGATGCCGCTAAGGACTCCAAGCTGATCGACGGCGCTGTCCGCGACCTCACCCTGATCACCGGCCAGAAGCCGCAGGTTACCAAGGCCCGCAAGTCAATCGCACAGTTCAAGCTGCGCGAAGGCATGCCCATTGGCGCACACGCTACCCTCCGTGGCGACCGCATGTGGGAATTCGTGGATCGTCTGGTCTCCCTCGCACTGCCCCGTATCCGCGACTTCCGCGGCCTCAACGGCAAGCAGTTCGATGGCAACGGCAACTACACCTTCGGTTTGACCGAGCAGGTTATGTTCCACGAAATCGACCAGGATTCCATTGACCGCGTTCGCGGTATGGACATCACGGTTGTCACCACTGCCAAGACCGACGACGAAGGCCGCGCGCTGCTCAAGGCGCTTGGTTTCCCGTTCAAGACCGAAAACTAACTACGTAAAAGGTCCGCAGCGCCAACTCCTCGGAGCAAGCGCTACGGAAACCGGTACGAGGAAGGGCTATAGCCCAAATGACTATGACAGATCCTGTCGCAGACATGCTCACGCGTCTGCGCAATGCAAACTCGGCATACCACGACTCCGTGTCCATGCCGTACAGCAAACTGAAGGCACGCGTTGCTGACATCCTGAAAGCAGAAGGCTACATTGCCGGCTGGAAGGAAGAAGACGCCGAGGTTGGCAAGAAGCTGACCCTCGACCTGAAGTTCGGTCCGAACCGCGAGCGTTCCATCGCTGGCGTCCGCCGCATCTCCAAGCCCGGCCTGCGCGTCTACGCGAAGTCCACTAACCTGCCTCACGTTCTCGGTGGCCTGGGTATCGCAATCCTGTCCACCTCTTCCGGCCTCTTGACTGACAAGCAGGCCGGCAAGAAGGGCGTGGGCGGCGAAGTCCTCGCGTACGTCTGGTAACGGGAAAGGAAGAGAATAATGTCACGTATTGGACGTCTCCCCATCACCGTTCCTGCCGGAGTTGAGGTCAAGCTCGATGGCTCCGTCATCAGCGTCAAGGGTTCCAAAGGCGAGCTGAGCCACACTGTGGCCAGCCCGATCGAGGTTGCCCTGGAAGAGAACACGCTCACGGTCACCCGCCCGAACGACGAGCGCGCTTCGCGTTCGCTGCACGGCCTGACCCGCACCCTGATCGCCAACATGATCCAGGGCGTTACCGAGGGCTACGAGAAGAAGCTTGAAATTGTCGGTACCGGTTACCGCGTTCAGGCCAAGGGTTCTGACCTGGAGTTCGCTCTGGGCTACAGCCACCCGGTTAACGTCTCTGCACCCGAAGGCATCACCTTCGTAGTAGAGGGTCCGACCAAGCTCTCTGTTGCGGGTATCAATAAGCAGCAGGTCGGCGAGGTTGCTGCCAACATTCGCAAGCTGCGCAAGCCCGACCCCTACAAGGGCAAGGGTGTCCGTTACGCCGGCGAAGTCATCCGCCGCAAGGTCGGAAAGGCTGGTAAGTAAACCATGGCCATCGCAATTAACAAGAAGCGTTCGAACAAGAGCAAGTCTGCTGCACGCAGCCGTCGCCAGCTTCGTATCCGCAAGCGCATCAGCGGAACGGCTGTACGTCCTCGTCTGGTCGTCAACCGCTCGGCACGCCACGTATTCGTCCAGGTTGTCGATGACAGCAAGGGTGTAACCGTGGCTTCGGCTTCCACTTTGGAAGCTGACCTCCGCGCATTCGACGGAGACAAGACTGCCAAGGCCAAGCGCGTTGGTGAGCTCGTTGCCGGGCGTGCCAAGGCCGCAGGCGTCGAAGCTGTCGTCTTCGACCGTGGCGGTAACAAGTACCATGGCCGCATCGCCGCCGTTGCTGACGGTGCTCGCGAAGGTGGGCTGGCACTGTGACCGTTGAAAATAACGAAAAGGACATTCAGGTGACTGAAGCTGTAGCTGCTGAAGCAACTGAGACCGCGACGGCACCCGCTGCCGATGACCGCCGCGGCGGACGTCGTGGCGAGCGTGGCGACCGTGGCCAGGGCCGTGGCGACCGTGGTGGCCGTGGTGGCCGCGACGGTGGACGCGAAGCCGAGAAGAGCCAGTTCGTAGAGCGCGTTGTCACCATCAACCGTGTTGCCAAGGTCGTCAAGGGTGGTCGTCGCTTCAGCTTCACCGCCCTCGTCGTCGTCGGTGACGGCAACGGTATGGTCGGCGTTGGCTACGGCAAGGCCAAGGAAGTTCCCGCTGCTATCGCAAAGGGCGTCGAAGAGGCCAAGAAGTCCTTCTTCCGCGTTCCCCGCGTTGGCAGCACCATCCCGCACCGCGTGCAGGGTGAGGCTGCTGCAGGCGTTGTCCTGCTGCGTCCGGCTTCCGCCGGTACCGGTGTTATCGCCGGTGGTCCGGTCCGCGCGGTATTGGAGTGCGTCGGTATTCACGACATCCTCTCCAAGTCGCTCGGTTCCTCCAACGCGATCAACATCGTTCACGCGACTGTTGCCGCTCTGAAGCAGCTCGAAGAGCCCGCTTCCGTGGCTGCCCGCCGTGGCCTGCCGCTGGACGAGGTTGCTCCTGCTGCTCTGGTGCGCGCGCTCCAGAACCAGAAGGCAGGTGTTTAGTCATGGCTAAGAACCTGACTCCCTCCGACGCCAAGTTGGAGATCACCCAGATCAAGGGCGTCATCGGCGCCAAGCAGAACCAGAAGGCAACCCTTCGGTCACTGGGCCTCAGGCGCATCGGACACACCGTTGTCCGCAACGCTGATGCCGTGACTGTTGGAATGCTGAACACGGTTCCGCACCTCGTGAATGTAGAGGAGGCGAAGTAATGGCAGAGAACAAGACGGCCGCAGAGGCTGCTGAGAAGCAGAACACTCTGAAGGTCCACCACCTGCGTCCCGCCCCGGGTGCCAAGACCGCCAAGACCCGTGTTGGTCGTGGTGAAGGCTCCAAGGGTAAGACCGCTGGTCGCGGTACCAAGGGTACGAAGGCCCGCTACCAGGTAAAGGCTGGCTTTGCCGGCGGCCAGCTGCCGCTGCACATGCGCCTCCCGAAGCTGCGCGGCTTCAAGAACCCGTTCCGGGTTGAGTTCCAGGTTGTAAACCTGGAGAGGCTCAACGAGTTGTTCCCGGAAGGTGGCACTGTCACCGTGGAGTCCCTGGTTGAAAAGGGTGCGGTTCGCAAGAACCAGCCCGTTAAGGTGCTGGGCACCGGCGACATCACCGTCAAGGTTGACGTCACCGCCCACGCTTTCTCTTCCAGCGCTTCGGAAAAGATCGCCGCAGCTGGCGGAAGCACCACTGCTCTCTAGGAGCTAGTGGGGTGAACACCCGCTGTGAAAAGAATCCCGGTATGCGGGGCTTCGGCCCCGTATGCCGGGATTTTTTTGCGTGGCTGTGGACTCTCGATTATTGCGACGGCGTCACAAGCGGTTAGACTCGGTTGTTGGGTTTCATTGAGCCCATCCACACCCTTGTACTTTCTACTCAGGAGGACGCTTGCTAAGCGCATTCGGCCGGGCGTTTCGGACGCCTGATTTGCGACGCAAGTTGTTGTTCACGCTGGCAATCATCACAATCTTCCGCTTGGGAGCTTTCATCCCCTCGCCTGGTGTGAACTACCAGAATGTCCAGCAATGCTTGAACACCGGTGACACCTCGCAGGGCATCTACCAGCTGGTGAACTTGTTCAGCGGCGGCGCGTTGCTGCAGGTCTCGATCTTCGCTCTGGGGATCATGCCTTACATTACGGCGAGCATTATCGTGCAGCTGCTCCGGGTGGTCATTCCCCGGTTCCAGCAGCTGTATGAGGAAGGGGCCTCGGGCCAGTCAAAGCTGACGCAGTACACCCGCTACCTCACCATCGCCTTGGGCCTCTTGAACGCGACCACCTTGGTCTCCCTGGCACGGTCCGGCCAGTTGCTGCCGGGCTGTAACCTGCACATCATTCCCGATGACAGCATCATCACCACGATCCTCATCATCATCACACTGACGGCCGGTACGGGCTTGATCATGTGGATGGGTGAACTGGTCACCGAAAAGGGTGTGGGCAACGGCATGTCGCTGCTCATCTTCACTTCCATCGCAGCTGGGTTCCCGCGTTCGCTAGGTGCCATTTGGGAGTCCAAGGGCCCCGGTACCTTCTTCCTGGTGTTGGCCATTGGTTTGCTCACCGTGGCGCTCGTGGTCTTCGTGGAGCAGTCGCAGCGCCGCGTTCCGGTCCAGTACGCCAAGCGCATGATCGGGCGACGCACTGTCGGCGGCACCAGCACCTACATTCCCATCAAGGTGAACATGGCCGGCGTCGTGCCTGTCATCTTTGCTTCCTCCATGCTTTACCTGCCCGGACTGATTTCGCAGTTCAACCAGCCGAAGGCAGGGGAGCCGATGGCTCCATGGGTCGAGTGGATCAACAACAACCTCACCCGTGGCGACCACCCCATCTACATGGCGTTGTACTTCCTCATGATCGTGTTCTTCACCTACTTCTACGTGGCGATCACCTTCAACCCTGAAGAAGTCTCGGACAACATGAAGAAGTACGGTGGCTTCATTCCGGGCATCCGGGCGGGTAAACCGACCGCGGACTACCTGCAGTACGTGCTTTCGCGAATCACTTTGCCAGGAGCCCTGTACCTGGGCTTCGTGGCGCTGATCCCGCTGGTCGCACTCGTCCTGATCAATGCCAACCAGAACTTCCCCTTCGGTGGCACCTCAATCCTGATCATGGTGGGAGTTGGCCTGGAGACCGTCAAGCAGATTGATGCGCAGCTACAACAACGTCACTACGAAGGGCTTTTGCGATGACGAGAATGCTGATCATAGGACCTCCCGGTTCGGGGAAAGGTACGCAGGCTGAACGGATTTCCGAGCGGCTCGGCGTCGTTGCCATCTCAACGGGCGACATCTTCCGCGCCAACGTCAAGGGTGAAACTCCCTTGGGCATCGAAGCGAAGAAGTACATGGACGCCGGCGACTTCGTTCCGGACAGCGTCACGAACGACATGGTTCGCGACCGGCTGAGCCAGCCCGACGCCGAGAATGGCTTCCTGCTGGACGGTTACCCGCGCACCACCGCGCAGGTGGACTACCTGGACCAGATCCTCGCAGACGGCCAGCAGGAGCTCGACGTCGTGCTCCAGCTGACTGCCGACGACGAGGAACTGGTAGCCCGGCTGTTGGGCCGTGCGAAGGAAACTGGCCGTTCGGATGACAACGAGGCTGTTATCCGGCATCGCCTGGACCTTTACCACGGTCAGACTGAAGCGGTCGTGGCAAAGTATGCCGAGCGCGGAATTCTCACCAAGGTCGATGGCATCGGCGGTATCGATGAAGTTACCGAGCGCGTCCTCACAGCCATTGAGTCGGCCAAAGCAGTCTAAGTAGCTCCCCGCCGTCGGCCTTGGCCACGGAGGAAAAGGGCGTGCTTTGCACTAACCGTGCAGGGCACGCCCTTCCTTAATTTCGGCCACGCTCCCCAATACGGGAAAATGGTCTTAGTCGCGGCGCCTGATCGGTCCCCGCAGTAAACCATCCAGAGGAGATCATGGCGTTCGGTCAGCCCCGCATTGAGTACAAGACCAATGAGCAGATGCGCATCATGCACCAAGCCGGGCTCGTCCTGAGCCGTGCACTGGACGCCGCGGTAGCGGCGGCAAAGGCCGGTGTCACCACCAAAGACCTTGATGAGGTGTTCGCTGCCGTGCTGAGCGATGCCGGTGCGAAGTCGAACTTCCTCGGCTACCACGGCTTCCCCGCTACCATTTGCACCTCCGTCAACGAGGAGGTGGTGCACGGCATCCCAGGGAACCGTGTGCTCCAGGACGGCGACATCATCTCCATTGACGGTGGCTGCATCGTGGACGGGTGGCACTCTGACTCCGCCAGGACGGTCATCGTAGGCACTGCGGATCCTGAAGACCAGCGGCTCTCGGATGTGACCGAGGAAGCGATGTGGCGGGGCATTGCTGCCTTGGCCACGGGCAAGTTCGTGGGTGACATCGGCAATGCGATCGATGATTACGTGTCGTCCGTCCATGGCAAGCCCCTGGGCATCTTGGAGGACTATGTGGGCCACGGCATCGGTTCGGAGATGCACATGGCTCCGGACGTCCTGAATTACCGCACCGGACACCGTGGGCCGAAGGTCCGGCCCGGCCTGTGCCTGGCGATTGAACCGATGCTCGTTCGTGGCGGTATCGAAACCGCCACGTTGGAGGACGACTGGACAGTGGTGACCACGGACGGGAAACGGTCCTGCCAGTGGGAACATTCGGTAGCAGTTCACGAACAGGGCATCTGGGTGCTGTCCGCAGTGGACGGGGGCGCCGAACGCTTGGCCCCACTCGGCGTCGTGCCAGTCCCGATCCCGTAGCAGGCGACGAAAAATGGCAGTAGTGGTGGTGCCCAGGCGTGGGCACCACCACTACTGCCGGTTAATGACTCGATCAGGCCTTCAACTTGGGTTTGACGTCCTTGGTGTAAATCCCATCCAGCGTCCCCTTGAGGTCGGTCATGGTTGCCTTGACGTCACCTTGCTGGGTGAGGATCTTCGCGGCGGCCTTGGCCATCTCTTGGTCGGCGCCGGGAAGGAACACGCGCGCGTTGTCCTGGACCCGGGTAACGGCGAGTTGGTCCATTGCCGTTTTGATTTGGGGCGTCTTGGCAAGGACGGCGGACATGTCCGCGGAAAGCCGGGTGGGCATGTAACCGGTGGCTGCGGAGAATGCTGCGGTGTTTTCGGGTTCCGTCATGAACTTCAGGAAGGTGGCAGCTGCCAGCTGCACTTCCTTGGTGACACCGCTGGGGATGCCAAGGCCTGCCCCGCCCGTGGGGCAGACGTTCGTCGCTGCTTTGGGGCCGCCGGGCAGGAAGCCGACTCCGACGTTGAACTTGGCGGACTTCAGCACGCCGAGGAGGTCACCGGTGGAGGAGATGGTGGTCGATGTAATACCTGCTGAGAAATCGTCCGCAGCGTTCTTCGAGGAGACGCCGGCCCACTTGTCCTTGTAGACGGAGTCCTGTGCCCATTGAAGGGCAGCAACGGACTCGGTGGAATCGCAGGTGATTTTCCAACCGTCGGACCAGCTGCCGCCCCAGCCCCAGAGGTTGTTCTGCAGGGTCCAGCCGGCGTAACCGGCCAAGGCGGGATACATGTAGGCGTATTTGGCGCCCGAGGCCGCTTGGAGTTTCGGTGCCCAGTCCGCGAATTCCTGCCATGTCTTCGGTGCCCGGTCAGGCAGCCCGGCGGCCTTGAAGTGGTCCTTGTTGTAATAGAAGAGCGGTGTGGAACGGCCGTAGGGAAGCGCCCACTGCTTGTCGGCGTACTTGTAGTCAGCCACGAGGGACTTCTGGAAATCATCCATGGCGAAGTTCAACTGCTTCAGCAGCCCGTCCAAGGCAATGATGTTGCCGTTGGTGTAGTAGCGGAACCACCAGACGTCGGAGAGGACCACGAGGCCGGGGAGCGTTGACTTCGCAGCCTGCGAGGTCTGGAATTTCTGTGCGATTTCCTCATAGTTGGCACCGGCGGTTACCAGGTTCACCTTGATATCCGGAAACTTCGCGTGGAATTTGTCGATGATGGACCGTTCAACGTCCATGGACTGTCCCGGGTGGCTTGTCCAGAAATCAAATGAGCCGGCCGGCTTCACGCCGGTGAAGTCAACAGCGGAGGCGTCGACGGTTGCAGCCGGAGCCGACGTCGAGGGGCCGCCACAGGCCGCGAGGGCAACAGCGCTGGCGCCAAGGCCTGCGAGGCCCAGGAAGTGGCGTCGGTCAAGTTGGGTGTTCACAATGCTTCCTTTCAAGAATCTTTGGGGGTAGATCGATGCGGTGGATGTGATGGAGGCCTAGCCGGTCACGCTGCCTTGGGTGAGGCCGGCGACGATGTAGCGCTGCAGTGCCGCGAAGACGAGGAGGATCGGGATGATCACCAGAACGGCGCCGGCCATCAGGATTCCCCACCCGGCGCCGTTTCCTTCAGAGTTTTGAAGGAGCGTCAGGCCCACCGGAAGGGTCATGGTTTCAGGGCGGTCGGTAATGATCAGTGGCCAGATGTAGTCGTTCCATTCGCTGACCACGGTCACCAGAGCCACCGTCGCGATGGAGGGAAGCGATACCGGTGCCACCACTTGCCAGAGCCGCCGCCAGTGGCCTGCGCCGTCGATCTCGGCTGCTTCCAGGATGGAGGCAGGAAGCGTCAGGAAATGTTGGCGGAGCAAGAAGGTGCCGAAGGCTGTACCAAGGCCGGGAAGGATGATTCCCCAAAGCGTGTTCTTCCCGCCCAGTCCCGAGATCAGGATGTAGTTGGGCAGAATGGATACCTGCGGTGGCACCATCAGCGCCACGAGGATCAGAACGAAGATGATGTTCTTGAACGGGAATCGGACAAAGACCAACGCGTAGGCGGTGAGGATCGCCAGGACTACCTTCACGGTTGAACCCACCGTGGTGACGATGAGGCTGTTGAGGAAGAACTGGGCGAACGGCACAGTGGTCATGGCTGCGCGGTAGTTCTCCAGGTTCACGCCCTGGGGCAAGATCTTGAGGTCTGTTGTGACGATCTCGCCCGGCTGTTTCAGGGAGCTCAGCACCATCCACAACAACGGTAGGACCACCACCAACGTGGCCACGAGGAGGGGAAGGTAACCTCCTGCGAGTGTTTGGACGAGGTTCTTCCGGGAGAACGGACGGGCGCGTTCCACCATCGGCTCCGGAGATGTGTTCTGTTGTGGCGTCAGCGTGCTCACGAGTAGTGCACCTTCCGTTCGACGAACCGCAACTGGAGCACGGTGATGATGAGCAGGAGGGCGAAGAGGACCACTGAGATGGCGGCGCTGTACCCGGCCCGGTTGTAGGCCCCGAAAGCCTGTAGGTAGGCCTCGTAGATCAAGGTGCTTGTCCCCGCGCCCAGCGGAGTCATGATCCGGATGAGGTCGAAGGCCTGCAGTGAACTAAGCATCGTGGTGATCAGCAGGAAGAACGTTGTGGGGGAGAGCAGTGGAACAGACATGCTCACGAAGCGCCGAAGACCGCTGGCGCCGTCCAGCGATGCTGCTTCCATGACGTCTTTGGGAAGCGACTGCAGCCCCGCGAGATACACGACAGCGCAGTAGCCGAGGTTTTTCCAGATGTAGACGATGATGACCATCACGAGGGAAAGTTGGGGATCATTGATCCATTCCGGGCTTTGCTGGCCGAAGCCACGGAGGATCCAAGCGAGCACGCCGTAACCGGGATCGAAGATGAACAACCAGACAAGGCCGACTCCGACGCCGCTCAGAACGTAGGGAGCGAAGACGGCGGAGCGCGCGAAGGTGGTGCCGCGGACCTTCGAGTTGAGGGCAACAGCGATCAGGAGTCCCAGTGCCATCGAGCCACCCAGGGTCACCAGGGTGAAGACGGCGGTGGTCCCCAGGACGTTGGAAGCATCGGAACCGGTCAAGAAGTCGATGTAGTTCCCGAAGCCCACCACCGTGGCCGAAGCGGAGCCCAAGGTCCAGTCAAGGGTGGAGTAGTACATGTTGTTGATCAATGGCCAGTAGGTGAACGTCCCAATCAATATCAGGTTGGGCAAGGCCAGGGCGAGGAAGACCACGAAGTCCCTGCGGGTGCGGCGCGACCAGCCATTGCGTTTGCGGCCGGCGTCGTCGCTGCGGGAGGGGGTCCGCGTCTGGGCGTTCGCCTGGCCGAGAGGCACAGGGCTGTTGCTGCTGTGAATCTGTCGGGTAGTCATGAGTCGCTCACGGGTTGGATTGTGGTGGCCGGCTCCCGGATCGGGGCGGCGGGACAGGCCCAGCTCATCACGCCGCACTAGCGCCGTAGCGCCAAAACCGGCCAGCGTAGCGATAGTTGTCGTACACTTCCGCGCCTGTTTACCGTGCGTTCCCCGCATGTTCGGAAATGAGGTTCGGCTCCCGTTTGCGCCAGGATCTGCCCAGTGAGAGGAGCGTCCGGCTCATGGTGACTCCCCGGTGGACAGCCTCTGGCTCCGGTGGAGAATGGAGCCATGAATGCAATCACCGACGTACCGGGCGTCCGGGTTGGGCACGTGCAGAAGCACGACGACGGCTGGCTCAGTGGCGTCACTGTGGTCCTTCCTCCGCCCGGAACGGTAGGCTCCGTCGACGTGCGCGGGGGCGGCCCCGGGACGCATGAAACCGATGCGCTGGATCCCACAACGCTCGTGCCCACCGTTGACGCCGTGGTGCTCACGGGCGGCAGCGCCTTTGGACTGGCCACCGCAACAGGCGCCCAACTCTGGTGCGAGGAACAGGGCCGAGGGTTCGGAGTGCCTGGAACCGTGGTGCCGATCGTTCCGGCCGCCGCGATCTTTGACCTCGGGCGTGGCGGTGACGTGAATGCGCGACCCGGCGCGGACATGGGTTACCAGGCTGCCGCGGCGGCGTTCGCATCAGGGGACCACGCCGCCGTCGAACGTGGAAACGTCGGTGCCGGCACGGGCGCGGTCATAGCCCGTGGGCAGTACAAGGGCGGGGTGGGCACCTCGTCGCTCACGCTGGAGAACATCTCCGCCGAAGGTCCGGTCACCGTGGGTGCCATTGCCGTAGTTAATGCACTGGGGGCGCCGCTGGGATTGACGCCTGCCAGTGCGCGCCCGAGTCCGAGCACGCAAGGGGCGCCAGGCCAGGGAGGCCTCAACACCACTCTCGTGGTGATTGCCACCAACGCAGCCTTGGATGTGGCCGAGTGCAAGCGGACTGCCTCTGCGGCACACGCAGGCGTGGCCCGGGCGCTCGATCCGTCCCATACGCTAGCGGACGGAGATACCGTGTTCGCCCTGGCGACGGGCGGCGTCGCACTTGACCGCAGTAGCGAACAGGCACGGCAGATCTCGCTCATCACCCTGCAAAGCGCAGCTGCGGAAGCGGCCCGGCTGGCCATCCTCGACGGCGTCATGGCGGCGGAAAGCGTCTCGACCACGGCCGGTGATTTCCCGGCATTCGGGCCCGCAGGGGAGTGACGACGGCGGACAGGTGCGCTACCATGGCCGGATTTAACATTCATGCCGCATTGGCGTAGAGTTGTCTGTTGGTTGTCTGTACAGCCACGCCCTTTTCAGTGTCGCCTTCATCGGCGTCGCGCGCAGGAGTGTCGTGGACCCAAGAAGACCAAACAAACAAAAAACGTCCGCTGGATCTTCGGTGCCTAACCGGAGGACGGCGGCAAACAACAGTTAGCGGAGGGTATGGCCAAGAAGGACGGGGTCATTGAGATCGAGGGCGTTGTGACTGAGGCGCTGCCCAACGCGATGTTTCGCGTTGAGCTCACCAACAAGCACGTTGTTCTCGCACACATCTCTGGGAAGATGCGTCAGCACTACATCAGGATTCTCCCAGAGGACCGCGTAGTGGTGGAGCTAAGCCCATACGACCTCACACGTGGTCGTATCGTCTACCGCTACAAGTAAATTGCTGGGCGGCCAGGCAGAAATGCCCAGCTGCTCCAGCAGATCAACTGCTAAATCACGCAAAGGAACGCCATGAAGGTCAAGCCGAGCGTCAAGCAGATCTGCGACAAGTGCAAAGTGATCCGCCGTAATGGCCGGGTCATGGTGATCTGCGAGAACCCGCGCCACAAGCAGCGCCAGGGCTAATTCCCGCCAGGGAATCAGCGCCCGAAAGGGCAACCTGGGTTGCTAGCCCACGCAAGTAAATAAAGGCAGCACAAGCTGTGCCAGGACTGCATGACAGAGCCTGGTCAGCGAACCCCCGGTCGGAGGCTGGGGCCACACAGCACGTGTGGGTGTACTGCCTACGACCTCCGGTTTATTCAAGGAGTACCGCCACTATGGCTCGTCTCGCTGGCGTAGACATTCCCCGCGAAAAGCGGTTGGAAATTGCGCTTACTTACATCTACGGCGTGGGCAAGACCCGTGCACACGAAACCCTGGCTGCCACCGGCATCAGCGCTGACGTTCGCGTCAAGGACCTGACTGACGCCGAGCTGGTCCAGCTGCGTGACTACATTGAAGGCAACTACAAGGTTGAGGGTGACCTTCGCCGCGAGGTAGCCGCTGACATCCGCCGCAAGGTCGAGATTGGCAGCTACGAAGGCCTGCGCCACCGCAAGGGCCTGCCCGTACGCGGACAGCGTACGAAGACCAACGCTCGTACCCGCAAGGGCCCGAAGCGCACCGTCGCCGGCAAGAAGAAGGCCGGACGTTAATCCCTCGGGATTGACCTGGTTTTCCCCCGATAACTTTCTGTAGGAGAAACAATGCCCCCGAAGACTCGTGGAGCGGTTCGTAAGCCGCGTCGCAAGGATAAGAAGAATATTGCGCTTGGCCAGGCGCACATCAAGAGCACGTTCAACAACACCATCGTGTCCATCACGGACCCGAACGGTGCTGTCATCTCATGGGCTTCCGCCGGTGAGGTTGGCTTCAAGGGCTCCCGTAAGTCCACCCCGTTTGCTGCCCAGATGGCTGCCGAAGCTGCTGCAAAGCGCGCTCAGGAGCACGGTCTGCGCAAGGTTGACGTATTCGTCAAGGGCCCGGGATCCGGACGCGAAACCGCAATCCGTTCGCTTCAGGCCGCTGGCCTCGAGGTTGGCTCCATCCAGGACGTCACCCCCAGCGCCCACAACGGTTGCCGCCCCCCGAAGCGTCGCCGCGTCTAATTAGGTATTCCCTGCCTGCCGGCCGGGCCTTGCTGTGAATGGTTTTGACCCTTCATCAGCATGGCCCGGCCGGCAAGGCTGGAAACCGAAGCCGATTTCCACCACCTGTGTTGCGTCATATAGCGGATGCTCGCCGAAAGGAAACCTAAGTGCTCATTGCACAGCGCCCCACCCTGTCCGAAGAAGTAGTCTCCGAGAACCGCTCCCGTTTCATCATTGAACCGCTGGAACCGGGCTTCGGCTACACTCTGGGCAACTCACTCCGCCGTACCCTGCTCTCCTCCATTCCCGGTGCCGCTGTAACCAGCATCCGGATCGATGGCGTGCTGCACGAGTTCACCACGGTTCCGGGTGTCAAGGAAGATGTCACCGAGATCATCCTGAACATCAAGAACCTGTCGGTTTCCTCCGAGCACGATGAGCCGGTTGTTGCTTACCTGCGCAAGCAGGGCCCCGGAGTCGTCACGGCAGCGGACATCGCTCCGCCGGCCGGCGTCGAATTCCACAACCCGGATCTGCACATTGCCACCCTGAACTCGAAGGGCAAGTTCGAACTCGAACTGACCATCGAGCGTGGACGTGGCTACGTTTCGGCAGCTCAGAACAAGTCCGGCGACTCCGAGATCGGCCGTATTCCGGTTGACTCGATCTACTCGCCGGTCATGAAGGTAACTTTCCGCGTGGAAGCTACCCGTGTTGAGCAGCGCACCGACTTCGACAAGCTCATTGTCGACGTCGAGACCAAGCAGGCAATCGCTCCGCGCGATGCTGTCGCTTCCGCAGGCACCACCTTGGTGGAACTGTTCGGTCTGGCTCGTGAGCTGAACACCGCAGCTGAAGGTATCGAGATTGGCCCGTCGCCCACCGACGCTGCCCTGGCAGCTGACATGGCTCTGCCGATCGAGGATCTGGACCTCACGGTCCGTTCCTACAACTGCCTCAAGCGTGAGGGCATCCACTCCGTGGGTGAACTCGTTGCCCGCTCCGAGGCTGACTTGATGGACATCCGCAACTTCGGTGCGAAGTCCATTGACGAGGTCAAGGCAAAGCTCGTGGAACTGGGACTGTCCCTCAAGGACTCCCCTCCCGGTTTCGATCTCGCAGCCCGTGCCGCAGCCATCGAAGAGGACGACGCCGCGTTCAGCGACGACGAGCTCTAACCAGCAGATCTTGGCCAATGGGTTCAGCGATGGACCTGTTCGGCTTACATAACAGGAGAAATAACTATGCCTACCCCCACTAAGGGTCCGCGCCTCGGAGGCGGCCCGGCTCACGAGCGCTTGATGCTCGCGAACCTGGCAGCTGCTCTGTTTGAGCACAAGCGCATCACCACCACGGTCACCAAGGCCAAGCGTCTCAAGCCGTACGCAGAGCGTTTGGTCACCTTCGCCAAGCGTGGCGACCTCGCTTCCCGCCGTCGTGTTCTCGGCCTGATCAGCGACAAGGGCGTTGTCCACGAGCTGTTCACCGACATCGCCGGCGCCGTTGCCAACCGCGATGGTGGATACACCCGCATCACCAAGATCGGCAACCGCAAGGGCGACAACGCTCCCATGGCTGTCATCGAGCTCGTCCTTGACCCCGTTTCCCCGAAGCAGGCCGTTGTTGCTGAAGCAACCGCCGCTGCTGCCAAGGCTGCTCCGGCTGCCGAAGCTCCGGCCGCTGAGGAAGAGGTTGTAGAGACCGAAGCTGCTGAAACCGAAGAGGCTCCGGCTGCTGAGGCCGAGGTTGTTGAGGCTGAAGCTGCTGACACCGAAGAGGCTCCGGCCGCTAAGGACGCGAAGTAATTCACTGAATTCTTCCCAGTAGACTTGGGTCTATGAACGAACGAAAACCCGCTGCCCCCGTTATGGGGGGCGGCGGGTTTTTGCGTGTCCGGCTGGACCTGTCGTATGACGGCGCCCCTTTCAGCGGGTGGGCGCTCCAGCCAGGCCTGCAAACCGTGCAGGGTTCACTCGAGCAAGCTTTGGCGCTCCTTTTCCAGCGCCCGGTCCGTGTGACCGTTGCCGGCCGGACCGACGCCGGTGTCCATGCCCGGGGCCAGGTGGTCCACTTGGACGTTTCCGAAGCTGAGTGGTTGGCGCTTCCGCGAGGGCACGAACTTGATCCCGCCGTCGCCCTTTTACGGCGGCTCCGCGGCGCTTTGAGCCGCATCCTTGGCGAGCTCACCGGCGCGGTGGAAGTGCACGACGCCGGACTGGCGCCGGAGGGTTTCGACGCCAGGTTTTCGGCGTTGTGGCGCAGGTACAGTTACCGGATCGCTGATGGGCCCCAACGGTGGGACCCGGTGCTGCGCGGGATAACCCTGTGGCACAAGTCCGCTGTGGATGTCGACGCGATGAATGAGGGCTCACAGGCACTGTTGGGCCTGAACGATTTCCGGTCCTATTGCAAGCCACGGGAAGGTGCGACCACCGTCCGTGAGCTGCAGAAGCTTTCCTTCGCGCGCAGGCCCGACGGCGTCATTCTCGCCACCGTGCAGGCGGATGCCTTCTGCCACAATATGGTGCGGTCCCTGGTGGGTTCGGCGTTACGTGTGGGGGAGGGCCTGGAGTCGCCGGGATGGTTGCTCGAGCGCCTTTTGGAACGCAAACGCGATGCAAAGTCGATCCTGGCCGCACCCCACCCGTTGGTGTTGGAGGAAGTTGCGTACCCTTCGGACAGCGAGTTGCTGGCCAGGGCTGAGTTGACCCGGGCGCGGCGGGAGTAGTTTCGCTGCCACGCCGGACGTGGAGGACCCCCTCCCGGCTCTGGGTACCGGAAGGGGGCCGATGTGGCTGCCCGTGGTCTGGGATCCGCGGACAGCCGGTCTATCTCCCCGGAGGGCAGGATCACATGCTGGTGAAAACGTGCATGATCTTGATGACGGCTGGACCCAGAAGGACGATAAAGAGCACCGGAAAGATCGAGAACAGCAGCGGGAAGAGCACCTTGACGGGTAGTTTCATCGCCTTTTCCTCAGCAATTTGACGGCGTTTGACCCGTGCCTGCTTGGCTTGGGCACGGAGTACGTTCGCGATGCCGATACCGTACTTATCGGCCTGGATGACGGCCAGGACAAAACTGCGAACGTCAGCCACCGTGGAACGATCGGCCAAGGCGGTGTAGGCTTCCTGCCGGGGACGGCCCACCTGGATGTCTTGGAGCGTCCGCAGCAGTTCCTGTGCCAGTGGGCCCCCTCCGTATGTTGAGGCCCGCTCCATGGCGGCTTCAAATCCGAGGCCTGCTTCCACTGAGATGAGCATCTGGTCCAGTGTGTTGGGGAACTCCAACTGGATGGCTTCCTGCCGCTTGAGGCCTGTGTTGTAGACCAACAAGTCAGGTATGAAATACAGGAACACGGTAAGGAAAAGACCGAACCCAAGAACGAGGGGGCTGGGGTTCGCCACAAACAAGAGCACACCGGCAACTGCTCCTCCCGCGGCGCCCACTGGTTTGATGGCGATCAGCTTTGTTAGCGGGATCCATTGCGGACGGCCAGCTAAGGCGAGCCATCGATCCAATTTGGCTTCGTAGCTTCCAGGGGTGAGTTTCCTGGCGATCCCCAGCATCAGGGGTGGGCGTTGGATTGTCACCCCCGAACCATTGCTGAACCCCGAGCCCAGATTGCTGTGGATGGCAACCATGCCCTTGCGATCGATGGTTGCCAGGGACCAGGCAAAGTAAGCCAGCGGGATGATGATGACGGCGATGATCAGCCAGGCGATGATAGTCACGGCGATCCTCCTAGAACTTGATCTTCACGGTGCGGCTCATCCAGAAACCGCCGACGACAAACAGGACCGCGCTGGCAATCAACATGGCGATTCCCAACGGATTTTGAACGAAGACCGCCATGTATCCGGGGTTCATGAGGGTCAGCATGAGGCCGACGCCAACCGGCAAGGCCATGAGGATGTACGCAGACATCTTTCCTTCGGCACTGAGTGCCCTGACATGGGCCTTGATTTCGCTGCGCTCCCGGATGGTCCCCGCGACTTGTTCCAACACTTCGGCCAAGTCACCGCCGACCTCCCGATTGATCTGGATTGCTTGCCCGATCCAGCGAAAGTCATCGCTTTCCATGCGGGCAGCGCAATCTTCCACGGCTTGGCGTGGGTCCTGCCCGATTCGCACTTCATTGACGATCCGGGACAGTTCTTCAGAAGCGGGCCCTTGCGCCTCTTGGGCTACAGCCTCGAAGGACCGCATGATGGTGTGGCCTACCCGGAGGCCGCCGATGAGCATTTGGATGATGTCAGTAAGTTGGCCTTCGAACTTTGCCCGGCGCTTTCCGCTCCTGAAGGCGAGGACAAGTTTCACTAAGAACGGAGTGGCTAACGCCAGCACGAGTCCGAAGATGACGTTAATAAGGAACGTCACCATCACGCCTACCACAATGGTTCCAAAAGCAACCATGACCGTGAAGTCGGCGGGGCTTAGGTGGACGCCGGCGTTGTAGAGAACTTCCTGGTTGAACGGCCCGCCAGAGCGACCCAGAGCAGTACCCATGGCCTGGACTGCCGATTGGGAAACGCGGCCCAGGACCGAATCATCGGGCAGTGTGCTTTCCCGCCGCCTTTCCAACGGAATAGTGCCGTTGGCTGGCTTCAGGACAACGAAGAACAGCACTAGGATAGCGCTGACGCAAAGGCCGATCGCTGCAACGAAGAGGGCTGAATTGTCCATGGTTATCGCCTCACTGCAGACGCCGGGCCAACCCCGAAGACAGCGGGGGAGACGGAGATACCCAGTTCCGCGAAGCGGTCCAGGAACCTGGGCCTGATGCCGGTGGGAAGAGCCCTGCCCAGAAAACGTCCTTGGGCGTCCAAGCCCGCAGAGTAGTCGAAGAGGAATGCATCTTGGAGGGTGACGACGTCTCCTTCCATGCCTTGCACCTCCGTCACGTGGGTGACGCGACGGCTCCCGTCACGCAAACGGGTGATCTGGACAATGACGTCGACCGCGGAGGACACCTGTTCCCGAACTGCCCGGAGTGGAAGGTCCATCCCTGCCATCAGCACCAAGGTTTCCAGGCGGGAAATAGCGTCCCGTGGTGAGTTCGCGTGGACCGTTGACAGGGAGCCGTCGTGGCCGGTGTTCATGGCCTGCAGCATGTCAAGGGACTCTCCGCCACGGACTTCGCCGACGATGATTCGATCCGGCCGCATGCGGAGGGAATTGCGGACCAAGTCCCGAATGGTGACCGCACCCTTGCCCTCGATGTTCGGCGGCCGGCTTTCCAGCCGCACCACGTGGCGCTGCTGCAGTTGCAGCTCCACCGCGTCTTCAATGGTGACAACCCGGTCCGATTCCGGAATGAACGACGACAGCACATTGAGCAGGGTCGTCTTTCCGGTACCTGTTCCGCCCGAGACAATAATGTTCAGGCGTGCCAGCACGCATGCACTTAACAATTCCGCCATCTCTTGGCTTACCGAGCCCCACTCGATGAGGTTACGCACCGTCAGCGGGATGTGGCTGAACTTCCTGATGGTCAACGACGGTCCGTTGACAGCCAGGGGCGGAATGATGGCGTTGACGCGCGAGCCGTCCTCCAAACGGGCATCAACCAGGGGTGATGATTCATCAATGCGGCGGCCCACCTTGGATACGATGCGCTCGATGACTTTCCTTAGGTGCTCATCGGAACTGAACTGGAGGTCCGTCAACGCCAAATGGCCGTGGCGTTCGACGTAGATCTGGTCAAAGCGGTTGACCATCACTTCGGTGACCGACGGATCTTCGAGCAAACGCTGCAACGGGCCGAAACCCATGACCTCATCGGCAATTTCGCGGATGAGACGCCTACGCTCTTCAGGGGAAAGTGGAACCTGTTCATCGTCAATAACCGCTGACAGCTCATCGACGGCAAAGGACCTGAGTTCCTCTTCCGACGACGACGAGTCGCCTATGCGGCTTCCCATACGCTCGAACAAAGCCGAGGCGGCACGCTGCTTCAGCCCGGCCAGGGCGTCCACGACCGGAGTTGCAGGGACTCCGCCGAGCATCGGGGTTTGTGGCTGTACCGGTATCTGCGGCTGCACCAATGCAGGGGCTTCATCAGAGTCCAAGGCGTCAGGCATGGCCAGGGGATTGTTTTTTGAGAGCCGTTCCGAGAGCTTCATGACACCACCACCCTTCTGTGCAGCTTGTTCTGCGGCAGGGATTCCGTGCGGGGATCAAAACGCGCAACGAGCTTTTTGAGCCCTTTGGTTGCCGAGTCACGTGTGTTTCCCTGGAGGACGGGGATGCCACGGTTGGTAGAGAAGGGAAGGTTCCGGGAACGCGGAATGACGGCGTCAACCGGCACACCGACCGTCGCTTCAACATCTTGTACCGTGATGCCGCTCTTTCGGTCAGCGAAGTTCAAGACCATGTGGCGGCCCTGAGGAAGAAGTTGGAGTTCCTTCAGCACGCTGAAGCTCTTGCGAAGCCCCCGAACACTGGGAACGTCCATACCGCATACCCACACGCCGTCCGTTGCGATTTCCAACGTGGCAAGGCAGTGCTCGCCAAGGCCAGGCGCAGTATCCACCACCACATATTGAAACTCTGTTGCCAGTTGGTTGATCAGCCTGGTGACGTGGTCTGCCGTGATGTAGTCGGAGTCGGAGGGCTTCTGGGGTGCACAGAGGGCGTAGATTCCGGCCGGGTGCACCGTGAGGAAGGCCTTGAGCACCATGGAATCCTGCGACGCCGGCCCATGCACGGCTTCGGTGATGGTGTGCTCGGGTTCAAGCAGAAGCCCGGAAGCGACATCGCCGAACTGCAGGTCAAGGTCCACGATGACCACACGCATCGGAGCTACCGCACCCAACCCCACTGCAAGATTCGTTGCCACCGTTGTCTTTCCCACGCCACCCTTCGGTGACATCACGGCGATAACGCGTCCCCGCTGCTGACCTGATTCTGCGGCAGGCTGCATACCACGCCGCCTGCTGGCAGCGGCCAAGCACGCGCGTTCAAGCAGAACCCGAAGCTCGTTGACCTCGATTTCGGGCGCTACCACGTCCCTGATTCCTGAGTGCATGGCCCGGAGCACGATCTCGGGGCTGGGGTCGGCCACGAGCAGCAGGCTGATCTCGGGGTATTGCAGGTCCAACACGGTAGCCAGTTTCAGTGCGTCATCGGGGTTTACCCCGGGGCCCAGGACAATGACCTCCGGCGGCGCTCCTGTCAGCTGGTTGAAGACATCCTCGGTACCGCGTTGCAGGACGTCAGGCGAGAGGGTTTGAAGTTCGCCATGCAAGGCACCCGTGATGGCCTGGCGCACGCGGCTCTCAAAATCGCGCACTGCCGTAATGGCTACGAAGCGGCTCATTTCAGCTCACCGCCCAGGGTCGTCACAGGGGGTTCGCTCTTGGTTGTCTTGTCTGTCTGCTTCGATAGGTACAACGTTCCAAACTCGGCACCGAACACCATTTTCGCTGCATTGGCGTCGCTGACTGCCAAGGTGACGTAGGCTGAACCGTTCGGCAGGGCGACCGCTTGGTCGGATGTTGCCGACTTTTTCTGTGCGTCGGGCGCTGCCTGCTGGATTGCGGTCACGATGACGTCATGATTCAGGAGCTTGGTGTATTCCTTCCACCCTTTGACCTCGGCAGGAAGATCGGCACCTGCAGGCATGTCGCCGTCCAACTTAAAGGACGAAAAGACAGTCACGGTGTTACCCGCTTCGAGCCGGCCACCAAGAATGCGCTCAGGTGCCAAGAGAAAGGTGACTTCTTGTAAGCCGGCCGGCACAGGGACAGTTCCCGGCACCAATTCATTGGGGTTCACGAGCTTGGCGCTCAGGAGTTGCTCTCCGGGCTGCAGATCCGCGGAGACAACTTTGCCCGTCTGGCCGCTGAGTGCGCTGATGGTGCCCTGCGCTACGGCTGATTGGGGCAGTGTTTCAGTCTTGACTTTGGAACCTATTTCTTCGGCCTTGGTTCCGGCCGGTATACGTTCCTTGACGACCAGGACGGTGACGGGATTGAGCCCTTGCTGCGCCCGCTTATCGGCTCCTTGAACATAGGAAACCAACAAAACGGTACCGATTACTGCCAGTAGCAGCGCTGCAATGCCTCCCAGTAGGCGTGTTTTCACTGTGCATCTCCTTTCGGTTTTTCCTAACGTGGTGAGTAGACATTGAGCCAACGGCTACTCGATGAGCGTGACCACCGACGCTCCATAGTTGGGGGTGGTTCCACTGACCGTCATCCCTTCATCAAGGGACACGAACCGCTCGAAGTACCCCTGTAAGCCGCGACAGTTGCCGGTGCAACCTGGCGCGGCGGGATCCAGGACGGCGCCCGAACCGCTGAACTTGTAGCCCGTGACTTTGAACGCCGCGAAACCAATCAGCGTGTAGCGGGCGTTGGACCCATTGCCGGTCGCGGTCTTGAAAAGCGGGATAAGGGCGGGCTGGTCCATGATGTGGGCGAGGACCGTATTGCAGGCGGCAGCGTTGGGGAAGTGGTTTCCCGTCTGCCCGTTGACCGTGGCATTGACTGAGATGTCGGTGGAGCATCCGGAGTTAGTCACCAGCCAGCCAAAGCCGCCCGGTTGGTAGCCGTTTTGTGCTGCGCAGCCCGGGACAGTGGGCGCGTTGGTGTCGTAGCGAAGCAGGATATGCGTAGGAATCGGGTCTCCGCTAAAGCTGCCCGTGGAGTTCAACGATGCGAGCTGCGTTGGTGAAAGATACTTCTTGAAAACACACTCGCTGACCGTCCACGGCAGGGTTGTGGCCTTTGAAGGTGCTCCCCACGATGCTGTAGCTGTAGCCCCCACTGTGGCGCTATCGATTCCCAACGCCCGCGCAAAGAACAACCCGAAGCCGTTCTGGCCGCTCGTATCGCGTGAATTGGTGACCACTTTGACAGTTGTTCCCGAGGGAAAACTAACCACCGCCCCGCTGGTGTTGTCATTGGCGTTGCTGTTGGCAAACTGGTTACCCGTGGAAGTGCTGTTGCCGCAATGCCCGCCCGCGCAGTCGGTGGCAATGGCCAAGGCGGCGGCATCGGCACCGTTCTGGAGCTGTGCCTTCTCGAAGTACAAAGCGCCGACGTCCACAACCAATGCTGCGAAGCCCAACAGCACGACCATAAGTCCGGCGACCATGATGGTAGCTGCTCCGCGCTCGTTGTCAGCCTCGTCGCCGCCGGGTAGGACATCTCCCATGTAGCGACTTAGCCACCGCATCTCATCACCCCTACCCCGCGCATGCTGACCGGAAAGATGCTCGGGGCTCCGAAGAACCCGGCATCGAGGAATCCGGACATGGAAGGCAATGAAACCCTGGTTGTCACGGTGACATTCGAGCCAGGTGCGCAACTGGCGGCGTTATCGGTGACGGTCACGCCCAAACCGCTAAGTGAGGGGGCGGAGGCCAAGGCGTCCGCCGAGACATTGAGTCCGCCGTCCTTATAGTGGACTGCGGCGTAGCGGGCACCCTCGCGGGCAGCCTCAGTCAGCGATATTTGCACGTTGAGGGCACGGCCGAATTCCATTATTCCAATCAGGAGCAGCAGCAATAGAGGTAGGAGCAACGCCATTTCCACAGCCACTGCGCCGCGCTCCTTTTTATTATTTGATGCCATGACCATCTCCCAGAGCCAGAACCATGCAACGAAAATGCGCTTAAGCAGTTGACTGCGGCGGCAAAGGGTTGCCGCCGCAGTCAACTGACCGCGACCGGTTAGAGGCTTCCGGCAACTGTGGTGAAGAGGCCTGCGATGGCCGGCCCGAGGACCAGAAGGGCAGCGATGACGACGACGGCGATCAGGGAGACCATGAGGCCGTATTCAACCATGGTGGCGCCCTTCTCCTCGGAGGTGAGGCGGGACTTGACGCCGGCGATGAACGAGGTGACGGAAAGCATAAGAGCAGACATTGGAAACCCTTCCCAGAGAAATATTTAGAATTAGCGATTTGAAGTTCAAGCAAATTGTCGGAATTTGCATGACTCTCGAATTTCACCTTGAGCCTTTTTGGCGGTTCGAATTCGATGAGATAAGAATTCCCCATTGGAAGCCGGCTGGACAATGCGTAGCCGTACTCAAATTTTCTTTAGGGGGCGGACGCCTCGTACTCGGCTCGAACGCGGCGAGTACTCAGTTTTCGGACGCGCGGGGCCGTGGACTACTTGGAAAAGTAAGGGTGCTTACGAATTTCAGGCCAGATGGCAGGGGTGCTTTTCAGCTGAAATCGTCAGTACTCGTAAGGTCAGTTCAGGAACAGGATGACGCCCAGCGCCGCGCTCAACATGGCCGGACCATGCGCGGTTTCCCGTGTATTTCCGCTGTTTCCCACCCGTAACAGCAGCAACGTGAGTATCCCGCCCACTACGAATCCCAGCAGGCCGCCGTAGAGTACTTGCCCCCAACCCAAGTACCCCAAGTACATTCCGAGCGGGGCTGCGAGCTTCACGTCCCCCATGCCGAGGCTGCCCGGCGAAAAAAGTCCAAGAATCAGGTAGGAAAGGAACAATATTGCTCCGCCGGCTAGGGCCCGGAACAGTTGGGGCCACCCTGGAGCCAAGGAGGCGGCAAGCGCAAGAAGCAGCAATCCGCCGCTTAAGAGAAGCAAGACAAGGGGATTGGGCAGCAGGTGCAGGGTGAAATCGATGCGTGACAGTTGCACTCCGACAAGTGCGAGCAACAGAAACGCGAACAGCTGGGGCGCCGAACCAAAGCGCCACGCGAGCAAGCCGAACAGCAGGCCGGTGACGGCCGCCGTCGTGGTCCGGACCTTAAGATCAGGCAGTGAGCCCAGCCTCGGGAGCGCTCGGGCGATCACGAGCTCTGCGCCCAGGCTGAGCAGTATGCCGGCCGCGGCGAAAACGAGCAGGAAGGCGGGGTTGTCGGTCATCGGCTCTCCGTTTGCTGTGATGCTCAGTCCCTTGTGCACGAATCCAGAGGACGCGTATCCCGAGGGCAGATACCCCATTTTGACCCGGACGCCCCGTTGAAGGTATTGTTTAGAGTCGTTGTGCGTGTCCTATCTCGATCACACGTGCCTCCTCGGGGATCCAGTTGCAGGATCAATAACTCAAGAGGCATTTCGAGATCCTGGGATTACTGGTACATAGAGCCCTCACCTCTGCTCCGGTAGCGCATACATAGTAGGTACACGCCTCACTGCGTGTCGCCTAAAACATGAACGCCAGAACAAGAACGAGGCAAAACCGTGCGTACGTACACCCCGAAGCCCGGCGATATCAACCGCCAGTGGCACGTCATTGACGCCACCGACGTTGTCCTTGGTCGTCTTGCCAGCCAGACCGCAACACTGCTGCGCGGAAAGCACAAGCCGACCTTTGCGTCCCACATGGACATGGGCGACTTCGTCATCATCATCAACGCTGAAAAGGTTGCCCTTACCGGCGCCAAGCTGGAGCAGAAGCGCGCATACCGCCACTCCGGTTACCCGGGCGGCCTGACCTCCGTCAACTACGCCGAGCTGTTGGAATCCAACCCGGTCCGCGCTGTTGAGAAGGCCATCAAGGGCATGCTCCCCAAGAACTCCCTTGCTGCACAGCAGTTGGGCAAGCTCAAGGTCTACCGTGGCGCCGAGCACCCCCACGCTGCACAGCAGCCGAAGACTTTCGAAATCACCCAGGTCGCCCAGTAGTCCTGGCCACCAAACAACTTTTCATCACAAGGAGAACCGTGGCTCAGAACGAAGAACTGACCGCCGAAGCCGTCGAGGCCGAGGAAACCCTCACCAGCTACACCTCTGAAAGCACATCTACTGAAGATGCGCCCAAGAAGGAGCGCCCGGCACTGACCGTTGCCGGCGCAGCTGTTGGCCGCCGCAAGGAAGCCGTTGCACGCGTTCGCGTCATCCCGGGTTCCGGCAAGTGGACCATCAACGGCCGCACGCTGGACAACTACTTCCCGAACAAGCTGCACCAGCAGGACGTCAACGAGCCCTTCAAGATCCTCGATCTCGAAGGCGCCTACGATGTCATCGCCCGTATCCACGGTGGTGGCATCTCCGGCCAGGCCGGTGCACTGCGCCTCGGTGTCGCTCGCTCGCTGAACGAGATCGACGTCGACAACAACCGCGCCACCCTGAAGAAGGCCGGTTACTTGAGCCGTGACGCCCGCGTCATCGAGCGTAAGAAGGCCGGTCTCAAGAAGGCTCGCAAGGCCCAGCAGTACTCCAAGCGTTAATTCGCTTACACCCCTCTCGAAGGGGGTATCGAAAGCCCGTTCCGCCCTTCCGGCGGGGCGGGCTTTCGCCGTTAAGCCACCTGCTCCGGGTGCGCATTGGCCATTCTGGCGGGGCGGCCGCGACACGCCCTGTCCCAGCGTTCTCCCAGCGTCGTCTAAACTTGAGCCGATGTCTAGATTATTTGGAACAGATGGCGTCCGCGGTCTCGCGAACGAATTGCTCACAGCCGAGCTGGCTATGCAGCTCGCGCAAGCCGCCGCCGTCGTACTCGGCCATGACCGCACAACCGACGGTAAGCGGCCCCGCGCCGTCGTCGCCAGGGATCCCCGCGCCAGCGGCGAATTCCTCGCCGCCGCCGTCGAGGCGGGGCTCTCCAGTTCCGGCGTGGATGTCTACGACGCCGGTGTCTTGCCAACCCCCGCCGCGGCGTATCTGGTAGCTGATCTCGACGCCGACTTTGGCGTCATGCTCTCCGCCTCCCACAACCCCGCGCCGGACAACGGAATCAAGTTCTTCGCCCGGGGCGGCCAGAAGCTGCCGGACCAGGTCGAAGATGCCATCGAGGCGCAGCTTGGGAAAGATCCGCGGCGCCCCACCGGTGGCGAGGTCGGCCGCATCCAAAGGTTCTCGGACGCCGAGGACCGGTACATTGTTCATCTGCTCGGCACCCTGCCCCATCGGCTTGAGGGCTTGAAAATCGTCCTGGACTGCGCGCACGGTGCCGCGAGCGGCTGCTCGCCGCAGGTGTTCGCCGACGCCGGGGCCGAGGTAGTGGTGATTGGCGCCGAACCGGACGGCTTGAACATCAACGACGGCGTCGGGTCCACCCACTTGGGACCCCTCAAAGCCGCCGTGGTGGAGCATGGCGCCGACCTCGGCATCGCGCATGACGGCGACGCGGACCGTTGCCTGGCCGTCGACCACGAGGGCAACGAGGTGGACGGCGACCAGATCATGGCGATCCTGGCACTGGCCCTCAAGGCTTCAGGCCGTCTCAAGGACAACACGCTGGTAGCCACCGTGATGAGCAACCTCGGCCTCAAACTGGCTCTCCGGGATGCAGGGATCAGCATGCTCGAGACCGCCGTTGGCGACCGGTACGTCCTCGAGGGCATGCGCGACGCCGGCTACAACCTCGGCGGCGAGCAGTCAGGCCACGTTATTTTCTCGGACTACGCCACCACGGGCGACGGCGTCCTAACGGGACTCCAGCTTGCGGCCCAGGTTGCACTAACCGGCCGCAGCCTCAAGGAATTGGCGACGGCGATGACCAAGCTCCCGCAGCTGATGATCAACGTCAAGGACGTGGACAAGGGCCGCGCCGGCACTGACGAAGGCATAGCGGCCGCTGTAGCCGCTGCTGAAGTGGAGCTGGGCGAAACGGGCCGGGTCCTTCTCCGTCCGTCCGGGACAGAAGCCCTGGTCCGGGTCATGGTGGAAGCTGCGGACATGGACACCGCCGAGCGTATCTGCACGGGGCTTGCCGCCGTCGTCAAAGAGCGCCTGGGCGCCTCAAGCGAGCTGGCGGTCTAGGCGCAGCCCGCACGTTAACAGAGCTGCTCACGGCCCGTTCCTGGAATACCCGGGAGCGGGCCGTTCCTGTATCTGAACAGCTCTCTGTTGCTACAAACGACCCGGTTCTTACAAGTAACCCGGCGCGGCCGGGAGGCCGAAATATTGCTCGAGGGTTGCTATGCCACGGGTTGCCATGGCCGTGGCGACGTCCGTCCCGACGTACCGCAGGTGCCAGGCTTCGTGGACGTAGCCGGTGACGGCCTGCATCCCCGCGGGGTAGCGGACGATGAAACCAAACTTGTACGCATTGGCCTTGGCCCACACGGCCGCTGGTTGGTCCGCGAAGCAGGGAAGGAAGCTGCACACGCCGCCGCCGTCGCCGATGTCCATGGCCCAGCCCGTTTGGTGTTCGGAGTACCCAGGACGGGCCGAGACGGTGTCCGCGGCTGCACGGCCGTCGGTGTTGACGTACCCGTTGTACGTGGTCACTTGGGTCGAGTACGAGCGGTAGCCGGAAGCCAAGGTCATAATGACGCCGTCGGCAGCCGCGGCGGCAAACATCTTTTCTGCGGCAGCCGCCGTCGTGCTGTTGACCATGGAGGCCTCACCGCTGATGGCGAGGCGTACCCTCGGCTGCACGAGGTCCGCCGGCGCGAACGTTGTCGGGTTGAGCGGGCGGCGCTTGTTGACCACCACCCAGGGGCTGGTGGGGTCGGTGAGGGAAAATTTTGGTGTGGCCGCGGTGGGGGCAGGCGCCGGGCTCGACGCGTCGGGGCCGGGGGCGGTGCTGGTCTCCGCTGCCGGGGCATGCTCAGTGGTCAGGACGCCCGACGGCGTTGCAGCTGCTGACAGGGTGGATGGGCTGGGCGTCGCGGTGGATGAAGGCGTCAGTGAGCCTGCGGCGGTGGGCAAGCCTGCCGCAGTGGGGGAGGGTGCGGGGCTCCCGGGGCTGCAGGCCGTGAGCGCAGTCATGCCAAGGCCGGCTGCCAGGAATCCCGTAAACGCCCGGCGGCTTGGTGCTGGGTGCGGCTGATCCACTGTCTTAGACCTTTCGCAGGAGCATGCGTCGGATGGAATGGTCCGCGTCCTTGGTGAGGACCAACTGGGCTCGGCCGCGGGTTGGCAGGACGTTCTCCTCCAGGTTCGGCTCGTTGATCCGCTTCCAAATACCCCTGGCTGTGGACTCGGCGTCGTCGTCGGACAAGGTGGCGTAGCGGTGGAAATAGGATTCCGGCTGCGCGAAGGCAGTGGACCGAAGCTTCCGGAACCGGTCCACGTACCATTCCTCGATGTAGGACGTTTTAGCGTCCACGTAGATGGAGAAGTCGAAGAAGTCACTGACGGCGAGGCCTTGCTTGCCGTCCATCCGCGGACGTGCCGGTGCGAGGACGTTGAGTCCTTCCACGATCAGGACATCCGGGCGCCGGACCACCACCTGCTTGCCCGGCACAATGTCGTACGTGACGTGGGAGTACCACGGTGCCCTGACTTCCTCCGCGCCGCCCTTGACCTCGGAGACGAACCGGAGCAAGCTCCGCCGGTCATAGGATTCCGGGAAGCCCTTGCGTTCCAGGAGGTGCCGGCGCTTCAACTCGGCCAGGGGATAGAGGAACCCGTCGGTTGTGACGAGTTCCACGTTCGGAGTCCCTGGCCAACGTCGCAACATTTCCCTGAGCACGCGGGCGATGGTCGATTTGCCCACGGCTACCGAGCCAGCCACACCGATGACGAACGGGGTGCGCTGTGTTTGCTCGCCAAGGAACGTGGTGGTTGCGGCGTGGAGCTGCTGGGATGCCTGGACGTAGAGGTGCAGGAGGCGGGAAAGGGGAAGGTATACCTCCCGGATTTCCTTCAGGTCCAGGGGATCGCCCAGGCCGCGGAGGCGGAAGACGTCCTCTTCATTGAGCGGCTGCTCCATTTGGGCTGCAAGCCGCGACCAGGTTTGACGGTCCAGCTCAACAAAGGGGGAAGCGCCGTCGCCATTCGCCTCACTGCGTTGCAAAGTCACTCTCATGATTCTGCCTTCAGTGGGGCGGATCAGGAAATGGGCGGCGACCGTGCGACCACGCGAAAGGGGACGGGAGGTGAATTGTTAAGGCTGGAGAGAGGATGTCCGACCTCGATTGTCCGGGCTAGCAGTTAGGCTTGTACCCATGTGTGGAATCGTAGGCTATGTTGGCAATTCGTCTCGCAAGGAAGCTGGTCACAGCGCCCTTGACGTTGTGGTGGAAGGGCTGCGTCGTCTTGAGTACCGCGGCTATGACTCCGCTGGCGTCGCTGTGGTGGCTGACGGGAGCATTTCCTCCCGCAAAAAGTCCGGCAAGCTGAGCAACCTGATTGCTGAGCTGGAAGCAGATCCGGTTCCGGAGTCGTTGACCGGTATCGGTCATACCCGTTGGGCCACGCACGGCGGCCCGACCGACCAGAACGCGCACCCGCACCTTTCCGACGGCGGACGCCTTGCGGTGATCCACAACGGCATCATCGAAAACTTCGCCGAGCTCAAGCAGGAGTTGCTGGCCAAGGGCGTCGTATTTGCCTCGGAAACCGATACCGAAGTTGCTGCCGCCCTGATCGGTGACATCTTCCGCACCGAATTCGACGGCGACGGCGCCAACCTCACGCAGGCGATGCGTCTGGCCTGCCAGCGGCTCGAGGGTGCCTTCACCCTCTTGGCCGTCCACGCCGACCAGCCCGACGTCGTTGTTGCTGCCCGCCGTAACTCCCCGCTTGTGGTGGGCCTTGGCGACGGCGAGAACTTCCTGGGCTCGGACGTCTCCGGCTTCATCGACTACACCCGCCGCGCCGTGGAATTGGGCCAGGACCAGATCGTTACCATCACCGCTGAATCCGTGGACATTACCGACTTCTTCGGCAAGCCCGCTGAAGGCAAGGAGTACCACGTTGACTGGGACCCGGCCTCGGCGGAAAAGGGTGGATTCAGCTCCTTCATGGAGAAGGAAATCCACGACCAGCCGGACGCCGTTGCCCAGACCCTGTTGGGTCGCTCCGACCTCGATGGCAAGCTGACCCTCGATGAGGTCCGCATTGACCCTGAGCTCCTCAAGCAGGTCAACAAGATCATTGTGCTCGCCTGCGGAACGGCAGCCTACGCCGGCCTCGTGGCCAAGTACGCCATTGAAAACTGGTGCCGTATTCCCACGGAGGTTGAGCTCGCCCACGAGTTCCGCTACCGCGATCCGATCGTAGACTCCAACACGCTGGTGGTTTCCATCAGCCAGTCGGGCGAGACCATGGACACGCTGATGGCCGTCCGCTATGCCCGCGAGCAGGGTGCCAAGACGATCTCCATCTGTAACACCAACGGTTCCACCATTCCGCGTGAATCCGACGCCGTGCTCTACACGCACGCCGGCCCGGAAATCGCCGTCGCCTCCACCAAGGCGTTCCTTGCGCAGATCACCGCCGCATACTTGCTCGGCCTGTACCTGGCCCAGTTGCGCGGCAACATCTTCTCCGGCCAGATCAAGGATGTCCTCGCGGACCTCTCCAAGATTCCCGCCAAGATCCAGCACATTTTGGACGGTGCGGGCCCGCTGCGCGAGCTGGCACGCAGCATGAAAGACGAAAAGTCAGTGCTGTTCCTCGGCCGCCACGTGGGCTACCCAGTAGCACTGGAAGGCGCCTTGAAGCTCAAGGAAATCGCGTACATCCACGCTGAAGGCTTCGCCGCCGGTGAGCTAAAGCACGGCCCGATTGCCCTTATCGACGACGGTCAGCCCGTTTTCGTCGTCGTTCCGTCACCTCGTGGCCGCGACTCCCTGCACTCCAAGGTGGTCAGCAACATCCAGGAAGTCCGCGCCCGTGGTGCACGCACCTTGGTCATCGCGGAAGAAGGTGACGAGTCGGTCAAGGACTACGCGGAGCACGTGTTCTATGTTCCTGAAACACCTACCCTGCTGATGCCGCTGCTCACCACGGTTCCGCTGCAGATCTTCGCAGCAGAGCTGGCCGGTGCGAAGGGTTACGACGTCGACCAGCCGCGTAACCTCGCCAAGAGCGTGACCGTAGAATAACGCCATGATCGTTGGCATTGGCGTAGACGTCGTAGACATCGAGCGCTTCGGGCGGCAGCTGGAACGCACCCCCGGGCTCAGGGACCGCTTGTTCGTCCCTGCTGAGCGGGAGCTGAACCCCCGTTCCTTGGCTGCCCGCTTTGCAGCCAAGGAAGCCGTGGCCAAAGTGCTTGGCGCACCTGCGGGCATGAACTGGCAGGACTGCTGGATCGGCCTGGACGAGAACGGTCCCACCGTGCAGGTCAAGGGAACTGTCCTTGCGGTGGCTGAGTCGCGCGGCGTCAAACGCTGGCATTTGTCCATTAGCCACGACGGCGGCATCGCCACGGCGACCGTCATCGCCGAGGGCTAGACGGACTTCATAACTAATGATCAGCGCCTTCACCGGACAACAGATCAGGGATGCGGAACAGCCGCTCCTGGACTCCGGTGAGGGCGCTGTTCTTATGCAGCGGGCAGCGTATGGCCTGGCCCTTGCAGTGGTCCGTGAGGTGCGCCAAGAGCGTCGTCTGCCCGGTGCCGCCGTCGCGGTCCTCGTCGGCAGCGGAAACAACGGTGGCGACGGCCTCTTCGCGGGTGCCCTGCTGGCCCGCCGTGGAATGCGGGTTACGGCTATCCTTACGTCCCCTAAAGTGCATTCCGAAGGGCTGGCTGCCTTCCTCGCGGCCGGAGGACGCTGCCTTCAGCTGGGTTCCGGAAACGCTGAGGAACTTGCGGTTCTCTGCGCCGGGCACGACGCCGTCATTGACGCGGTGCTGGGGACCGGTGCCCGGGGAGGGTTGCGTGAAGACTCGGCGGAGCTGGTTGCCTGCCTCCAGGAACTCCGTCCCCGCCTGGTGGTGGCCTGTGATCTTCCCAGTGGGCTGGATGCGAACACCGGAGAAGTGCACTGGCCCGTCCTGGAGGCTGATGTCACCGTTACCTTCGGCGGTATCAAAGCCGGACTCATGGCCGATCCCGGGGCAGGATGCGCTGGCCGGGTCGAACTGGTCCGCATTGGTATAGAAGAATCGCTCAACTCCGCCACTCCGGAACTCCGGAGGCTCACCGCCGCTGACCTCCACGGCGTCCTGCCCAAGCCCGAGCGCCGTGCGCAGAAGTACTCCCGGGGCGTCCTGGGGGTGGTAGCGGGTTCTTCGCGGTTTGTTGGCGCTGCGGTCCTTTGCGTGCATTCTGCAGCGCTCACCGGCGCTGGAATGGTGCGCTACCTCGGGCCGGAGACCGCGGCGCATGAAGTGCTGGGCCGCACCCCCGAAGCCCTCTGGGAAAGTGGTAGCCCGGGCCGGGTTCAGGCGTGGCTGCTGGGACCGGGGGTTGACGGTGATGAACAACTGGAGCGTGTCCGCGTGGCGCTGAAGGACGCAGGGTCCTCGGAACTTCCGGTGGTGCTCGACGCCGGCGCACTAAGTGCCTTGCCGGTCCGATGCCCCCCGCAGTGGATCCTGACACCGCACGCAGGAGAGCTGGCAACCCTCCTGGCCTCCCTCTCGGGTCCAGGTGAAGCAGCGGTGACGCGGGAGGACATCGAGTCCCGTCCGTTGCACTTTGCACGTCAGGCGGCCAAGCAGACCGGGGCCACGGTCCTCCTGAAGGGCTCCACCACCTTGGTGGCCTCGCCGTCGGGCGTTGCCTTCAGCCAGTCCGAGGGGACGCCGTGGATGGCCACCGCGGGCAGCGGCGACGTACTGGCCGGCCTCTTGGGTGCCCTGCTGGCGCAATCCGTGGAATGGATCCAGGACGACGACGGCCCTTACGCCGCGTTGGGCCTCGAACAGGACGATCGCTGGGCTGCCCTGGCGGCCTGCGCGGCGAGCATCCACGGCCGGGCCGGAACCGCCGCCTCCGGCGAAAACGGGGGAGGACCTATCACTGCATCGGCCATCATGGCGGCGGTTCCCCGCGTCATTGGTTCGCTGTGCGCGGAATACGACCACAGAAGACCCTAAGGTTACTGACTGTGTCGTTCCAGTGAGTAGGCTTGCAGCAGTTGTTCGCATCACTAGAGGAGAACGCATGGAAGTCTGGCCTGGATCGGCTTACCCGCTCGGCGCCACGTTTGATGGCACCGGCACCAACTTCGCGCTGTTCAGCGAGAAGGCCGAAAGAGTGGAGTTGTGTCTCTTCGACGACGACGGCGGGGAAGTCCGCGTGGAAGTCACTGAGGTTGACGGTTACGTGTGGCACTGTTACTTGCCATTGGCACAGCCGGGACAGAAGTACGGGTACCGCGTCCATGGGCCGTATGACCCGGATGCAGGCCAGCGCTTCAACCCCAACAAGCTGCTGCTGGACCCTTACGCAAAGGCTATCCACCGGCAGATCGACTGGGATCCGTCGCTGTTTTCCTACAACTTGGGAGACCCCGAGTCGCGTAATGACGAGGACTCCGCAGCCCACATGATGCTCGGTGTCGTCACCAACCCGTTCTTCGACTGGGATGGCGACAAGCTCCTCAAGATTCCGTACCACAAGTCCGTGATCTATGAGGCCCACGTCAAGGGCCTCACCCAGCTGCACCCCGAAATCCCCGAGGAACAGCGCGGCACCTACGCCGGCGTCGCCCACCCCGCCGTGATTTCGCACCTGCAGAAGCTGGGTGTCACCGCCATCGAACTGATGCCTGTGCACCAGTTCGTCAATGACGGAATCCTGCAGGACAAAGGCCTGAGCAACTACTGGGGCTATAACACCATCGGCTTCTTCGCCCCGCACAACAGTTACAGCTCCAAGGGCGATACCGGGCAGCAGGTCCAGGACTTCAAGGCGATGGTCCGGGCGCTGCACGCTGCGGGGATCGAGGTCATCCTCGACGTCGTGTACAACCACACAGCCGAAGGTAACCACCTTGGCCCCACGCTGTCCTTCAAGGGCATCGACAACTCTGCCTACTACCGCTTGGTGGAGGACGACCAGAAGTACTACATGGACTACACCGGGACGGGTAACTCCCTGAATGTCCGCAGCCCGCATTCACTGCAGCTGTTGATGGATTCCTTGCGCTACTGGGTCACCGAAATGCACGTGGATGGCTTCCGGTTCGACCTCGCTTCCACCCTGGCCCGCGAGTTCTACGATGTGGACAAGCTCTCCACCTTCTTCGAACTTATCCAGCAGGATCCGGTGGTCTCGCAGGTGAAGCTCATCGCCGAGCCATGGGACGTTGGCCCCGGCGGCTACCAGGTGGGCAACTTCCCGCCGCAGTGGACCGAGTGGAACGGCCAATACCGCGATACCGTCCGCGATTTCTGGCGGGGTGAGCCTTCGACCCTCGGTGAATTCGCATCACGGCTGACCGGCTCCGCGGATCTCTACGAGCACTCCGGGCGGCGGCCTGTTGCCTCGATCAACTTCGTAACCGCCCACGACGGTTTCACCCTGCATGACCTCGTCTCCTACAACGAGAAGCACAATGACGCCAACGGGGAAGACAACAATGACGGCGAATCGCACAACCGTTCATGGAACTGTGGCGTAGAAGGTCCCACCGACGACGCCACCGTCCTGGCACTGCGGGCCCGCCAGCAGCGGAACTTCATTGCCTCCCTGTTCCTTTCCCAAGGTGTTCCCATGTTGCTCCACGGCGATGAACTTGGAAGGACCCAAGGCGGCAACAACAACGGCTACTGCCAAGACTCCGAGATCACCTGGATCCACTGGGACAACGTGGACCAGCCCCTGATCGAGTTCACGGCAGCCGTCAGCGCGCTGCGTGCAAAGCACCCAAGCCTGCGCCGCAGCCGCTTCTTCGACGGCCGCCCTGTGCTTCGCGGCGAAGGAGAGCGGCTCCCGGACATCGTATGGCTGGACGCCGACGCCAATGACATGAGCCCGTCCGATTGGGACGAGGCACTGGGCCGTGCTGTGGGTGTCTTCCTCAATGGCGACGGCATCCACGGCCTGGATACCCAGGGCCGGCGCATCACCGACGTCAACTTCCTGCTGTACTTCAACGCGGACCAGGAACAGGTCGATTTCCGAATTCCTTCGGACGAGTACGCCCCGGCATGGGACGTCATGATCGACACCGCGGGAGAAGGTGCCGAAGCGGGAGTTGTCAAGCCTGACCAGACACTCACCGTGGCAGGCAAGTCGCTCGTGGTCCTCCGGGCCCACACGGCTCCCGAGGTGGAGCCGGACCACTCCGTCGCTGCTTCCCTTGCTGCGCTGACCCAGACCAGCACGCCGGAAACGGCGTCGATCACGGCGCCGGCAGTGACGTCATTGCCCTTCGACTACAAGGCCGGAGACGCTGCCCCGGCCGCCAGCCCCGCGAAGGACGGAGAATGAGGACCCCTGTATCCACGTACCGGCTCCAAATCCGGTCCGGATTCACGCTCCAGGACGCCGCCAAGCTGACCGGCTACCTCCGGTCGCTGGGCGTCGACTGGTTATATCTTTCTCCCATCCTCACGGCGGAGGAGGGCTCGGATCACGGCTATGACGTCACCGACCTCTCCAGCGTGGACCCGTCCCGCGGCGGAGCGGAGGGGCTGTCCATGCTCTCCAAGGCCGCACGGGAACAGGGCCTCGGCGTCCTGGTGGACATCGTCCCCAACCACATGGGCGTGGCCACTCCGGCGCAAAACGCCTGGTGGTGGCAACTGTTGAAAGAAGGCCGTTCGTCCAAGTACGCAGAAGCGTTCGACGTCGACTGGGACTTCGGCGGCGGGAAGATCCGCATTCCCGTGCTCGGCAGTGATGAGGACATCGACCAACTCACCTTGATGGACAATGAGCTCCATTACTACGATCACCGCTTCCCGGTGGCGGAAGGCACTGTGCAGGCCGGGGACAGCCCCCAGGATGTCCACGCGCGGCAGCACTATGCGTTGGTTGGATGGCGTCGGGCGGATGCCGAGCTGAACTACCGGCGCTTCTTCGCCGTCAACACGCTTGCCGGTGTGCGCGTGGAGGTCCCGTGGGTCTTCGACGAGGCACACCAAGAGATCGTGCGTTGGTTCGATGAGGGTCTGGTGGATGGCCTACGGATCGACCACCCGGACGGCCTCGCGGATCCGGAGGGATACCTGGCCAGGCTCCGGAAAGCCACAGGCGGAGCCTACCTGCTGGTTGAAAAGATCCTGGAACCGGGAGAAAAGCTACCGGAAACCTTCGATTGTGAAGGTACTACGGGCTATGACGCTCTCGCCGACGTCGACCGCTTGTTCGTGGACCCGACGGCCGAAGAGTACCTCGACTCCCTCGATGCGCGTCTTCGGGATGCCGACGAGCCCGCGGACTACCACCTCATGATCCATGCCACCAAGCGCCGGATCGCGGATGGGATCCTGCGTTCGGAGGTCCTCCGGCTGGCCCGCCTCGTTCCGGAGGATGCGCAGCTTCCCATGGACTCTGCTGCCGATGCGATAGCCGAGGTCATTTGCTGGTTCCCGATCTACCGGACGTACCTCCCATATGGGAAGGAAACGTTGGTGGAAGCCGTCCACCGCGCGGCAAAGCACCGGCCGGAGCTCGAGCAGGTCCTGGGGGTTCTCCAGCCCTACCTGCTGGACACCTCGGGCGAACTTGCCCGGCGTTTCCAGCAGACCTCGGGAATGGTGATGGCCAAGGGTGTGGAGGACACTGCGTTCTTCCGTTACACCCGGCTTGGGACCCTGACCGAAGTCGGGGCAGAGCCCACGGAGTTCTCGTTGTCGCCCGCAGGGTTCCATGAGCGGATGGCCCGGCGACAAGCAGAACTGCCGCTATCCATGACCACGCTGAGCACGCACGATACCAAGCGCAGCGAAGACACCCGGGCCCGCATCTCGGTCATTTCCGAAGCTGTCCCGGAGTGGGAGCTCTTCCTCGGCACGGCCCAGGAACTCGCCCCGATTCCGGACGGCCCCTTGGCTGCCCTGGTGTGGCAGGCTATCGCCGGAGCGTGGCCTGCTGATCGCGGCAGGCTCCAGTCCTATGCGCTCAAGGCGGCACGGGAAGCCGGGAATTCCACTAACTGGACGGACCCGGACCAGGAGTTCGAACGCCACTTGGCTGCCGCCGTCGACGCCGTTTTCGACGTCCCGGAGGTAGCCGCAGCGTTGGAAAACTTCGTGGCTGAACTGGAGCCGTACGGAACGTCCAACTCCTTGTCCGCCAAGCTCATCCAGCTGACAATGCCCGGTGTCCCGGACGTGTACCAGGGGACTGAGTTCAGGGATGGTTCACTGACTGACCCGGACAACCGGAGGCCTGTGGACTTCCAGGCGCGGATGGACGCACTGGCGGATATCGATAACGGAGCGAGGCCGGCTTACACGGAGGATGCAGCCAAACTCCTGGTGGTATCCCGTGCCCTGAGGCTGCGCCGTGACCGGCCTGAACTTTTTGGCGGGTACCGTGCGGTGGATGTCCGCGGTGAGGCAGCGAACCACCTGATCGCGTTCGATCGGGGTGCCGATGGCCCAGGCGCCGTCACACTCGCCACCCGTTTGCCCAAGCGGTTGGCTGGGGACGGCGGCTGGCGGGATACGGTCATCGATCTGCCCGTCACCTTCCGCGATGAACTCACCGGAGCTACGTACGGCGCCGGCGAAGTTTCCGTGGCCACTGTCTTGGGGCAGTATCCGGTGGCACTGCTTGTACCTGCCGAGTAATGACGGACGCACCACAACTGCACTGAACTGACACTGCACTGCAACGCACGCTTGAAGACATACAGGGGATCATGATGCTGGAGCACGCTGCTGGAAAAAGCCGCTACGACGTGTGGGCGCCGAACGCCGATTCGGTACGCCTTCTGGCTGGCGGCCAGGAATACCCCATGGAGGAAATTCACGACGACGGCGCCGCCGGTTGGTGGCGGGCGCCCGCTGACCTAGTAGCAGGGGACGCCGTGGACGTTGCCTATGGCTACCTCGTGGACGGAGAAGGGCCCTTCCCGGACCCGCGTTCGCGCAGGCAGCCGGAAGGTGTCCATGGGTTGTCCGCGACGTTCGATCCCGCCGCGCATGAGTGGCAGGACGCCCAATGGAAAGGGCGCGAACTCAAGGGTTCCGTCATTTATGAGCTGCACTTGGGCACGTTCACGCCCGAAGGAACGCTGGACGCTGCTGCCGGCAAGCTGAGCTACCTCGCGGAACTCGGCGTTGACTTCATCGAGCTGCTGCCGGTCAACGATTTCAATGGAGTCCATAACTGGGGCTACGACGGCGTCCTCTGGTACGCCGTCCATGAGCCCTACGGCGGTCCTGCGGCGTACCAGCGTTTCGTGGATGCCGCCCATGCCGCCGGGTTGGGTGTCATCCAGGACGTCGTCTATAACCACCTTGGTCCCAGCGGGAACTACCTGCCGAAATTCGGCCCGTACCTGAAGTCGGGCGAGGGCAACACCTGGGGCGATTCGGTAAACCTCGACGGGCCCGGGTCCGACGACGTCCGGCGGTACATCCTCGGGAACGCGGCGATGTGGCTCCGTGATTACCACGTGGACGGCCTCCGACTCGATGCGGTGCACGCCCTGCGGGACGAACGCGCAGTTCACATCCTCGAGGAATTCGGGGCGCTGGGGGATCTTATCGAGGCGGAGACCGGGATCCCGAGGACGCTCATCGCGGAATCGGACCTGAACAATCCACGCCTCATCTACCCGCGCAAGGACAACGGTTACGGACTGGAGGGCCAGTGGAGCGATGACTTCCACCACGCCGTCCACGTTAACTTGAGCGGGGAGACAACGGGGTACTACTCGGACTTCGATTCACTCGCCGTGCTGGCGAAGGTCCTGGAGCATGGATTCCTGCACGATGGCAGCTACTCGAGCTTCCGCGGCCGGCATCACGGGCGGCCCATCCGCCACGATCTCGCGCACCCTTCGGCCTTGGTGGTCTGCCTCCAAAACCATGACCAGATCGGCAACCGGGCCATAGGAGACAGGCTTACCGCATCCCTGTCCTACGGCAGGTTGGCAATCGGTGCCGTCCTGACCATGACGTCCCCCTTTACGCCCATGCTGTTCATGGGCGAGGAGTTCGGCGCGTCCACACCGTGGCAGTTCTTCACCTCCCACCCGGAGCCGGAGCTTGGCAAAGCCACAGCCGAGGGCCGGATCAAGGAGTTTGAACGCATGGGCTGGGATCCCAAGGTGGTGCCGGATCCCCAGGACCCGGAAACCTTCCTGCGCTCCAAGCTCAACTGGGCTGAAGCCGGAGAGGGTGAGCATGCGCGCTTGCTCCAGCTGTACAAGGATTTAGCACAGCTGCGCCGGAATACGCCTGAACTGGTTGACGGAGGATTCGGTGAGACGTCCGTAGAGTTCGACGACGACGATCACTGGCTGCAGTTCTCGCGCAGCCACGGGGGAGCGGGCAGCGTTCGCGTGGTGTGCAACTTCGGGGATGACGCCCTTGAGCTTCCGCTCACCGGCACCGTGCTGTTGGCCACCGACGAAAAAGCAGTCCTCGAGGACGGGACCCTGGCGCTTCCGGGTGCCAGCGCCGTCGTCGTGCGCCTTTCCTAGGACGTCTTTCAAAAGAAAAACCACGACGTCGGGGTGACGGCGCCCACATTGCGGACAGCGCCGTCACCCCGCGCCGGGCAGTGGCAGGATGGTAAGTATGACTTATTCGGCTGCGGAAGACCGCTACGAGACCATGCCCTACCGCCGCGTCGGACGCAGCGGACTCAAACTCCCTGCCATTTCGCTGGGCCTTTGGCACAACTTCGGTGATGACAAACGCTTCGATGAACAGCGCGCCATCCTGCGCCGCGCCTTCGATCTCGGAGTGAACCACTTTGACCTGGCCAACAACTACGGGCCTCCGGACGGATCGGCCGAAACGAACTTCGGCCGCCACCTGAAGGAAGACTTCAAGCCCTACCGCGATGAACTCATCATCTCCACCAAGGCCGGCTATTACATGTGGCCCGGCCCCTACGGCGAGTGGGGATCCCGGAAATACCTGATTTCCAGCCTTGACCAGTCCTTGGAGCGGATGGGCCTGGAGTACGTGGACATCTTCTACAGCCACCGCCCGGACCCGGAGACGCCGCTTGAAGAGACGATGGGTGCCCTCGACTACGCCGTCCGCTCAGGCAAGGCCCTTTACGCCGGCATCTCTTCCTACACTCCCGAACAGACGCTCGAGGCGGCCCGGATCCTGAAGGAGCTCGGAACACCCCTGCTCATCCACCAGCCCAGCTATTCCATGCTTAACCGTTGGACCGAGAACGGTTCCCCCAACCTGTACGAGGCCTTGGACCAGGTGGGCGCGGGATCCATCGCGTTCTCGCCGCTGGCCCAAGGGATGCTGACCGACCGCTACCTCAACGGTATTCCGGCTGATTCCAGGGCTGCGAAGGAACGCTTCCTGTCCGAGTCCCAGTTGACGGAGGAAAAGCTGGATCGCGTGCGGGGCCTCAAGGCCATCGCTGAGGGCCGCGGCCAGACCCTGGCACAGATGGCCATTGCCTGGATCCTTCGTGACCAGCCCAAGGGTTCCCCGGTGACCTCCGCCCTGGTTGGTGCCTCGAGCGTGGCGCAACTGGAGGACACCCTCAGTGCCATCAACAACCTTGCTTTCACGACGGATGAGCTGACGGCGATCGATGAGTTTGCCGTCGAATCCGATATCAACCTCTGGGCACAGAAGTAGCAGGAGGCTGCAGAGTCGAACATCGGGGGCCGGTGGCCAACGTGGCGGGAACAAAACCTGCCCCCGATGTGTTCGATACAATGCAAGGTGTGCGCCAAGTGGCGCCGTGCCCATTCGTCGCGTTCCGAAACCATTTGGAACGGCGCGAGGCACCTGAGGTTTAGTCTCAAAAGGAGTTCCGTGTCTTCACATCCGATTCGTGTTGCCATTGTCGGCGTAGGTAACTGCGCTGCATCGCTGGTCCAAGGTGTTCAGTACTACCGTGACGCCGACCCTACGGCCACGATCCCGGGTCTGATGCACGTTGAGTTCGGTCAGTACCACGTCAACGACGTCCAGTTCGTTGCTGCCTTCGACGTCGATAGCAAAAAGGTGGGCTTGGACCTTGCCGACGCCATCGGCGCCAGCGAAAACAACACCATCAAGATCGCCGACGTTCCTTCCACCGGCGTAACTGTCCAGCGCGGCCACACCCTGGATGGCTTGGGCAAGTACTATCGCGAAACCATCGTCGAAGCTCCCGAGGAAAACGTCGACATCGTTGCGGCCCTTCGTGAAGCGAAAGCCGATGTCATGGTGTGCTACCTGCCGGTGGGCTCCGAACAGGCGGCAAAGTTCTACGCACAGTGTGCCATCGACGCTGGCGTTGCTTTCGTCAACGCCCTGCCCGTATTTATCGCCGGAACCAAGGAATGGGCTGACAAGTTCACCGAAGCCGGCATTCCGATCGTGGGCGATGACATCAAGAGCCAGATCGGCGCCACCATCACGCACCGCGTCATGGCTAAGCTCTTCGAAGACCGCGGCGTCACGCTGGATCGCACCTACCAGCTCAACGTCGGCGGCAACATGGACTTCAAGAACATGCTTGAGCGGGACCGCCTCGAGTCCAAGAAGATCTCCAAGACCCAGGCCGTGACCTCCAACGTCGAGGCCGTACTGCACGCTGACGATGTCCACATCGGACCGTCCGATTACGTTGCGTGGCTTGATGACCGCAAGTGGGCTTTCGTCCGCCTCGAAGGCCGCAACTTCGGCGACGCTCCCGTCTCCCTGGAGTACAAGCTCGAAGTGTGGGACTCACCGAACTCTGCGGGTGTGATCATCGATGCCATCCGTGCAGCGAAGATCGGCCTGGACCGTGGCATCGGCGGTCCGCTGCTCTCGGCTTCCAGCTACTTCATGAAGTCCCCGCCGGAGCAGTTCAACGATGACATCGCTCGCGAAAAGGTCGAGGCCTTCATCCGCGGCGACATCGAACGCTAAAACCGAATAGCTTCTGCAGGCGCCCTTCCACCCAAGGTGGGAGGGCGCCTGCCGTTTGCTACGCTGCTGGGCGGCACCTAGGAGAGGCCCGAGGGGTTGCCTTCGGCGTCAACGTCCATGCGCATCGCTGCCGGTTCTTTGGGAAGCCCGGGCATCGTCATCACAGCCCCGGTCAACGCCACGATGAAACCTGCGCCCGTCTTGGGGATGAGGTCCCGGACGTGGACCGTGAATCCGCTTGGGGCGCCCAGTTTGGAGGCGTCATCGGTGAACGAGTACTGGGTCTTGGCCATGCACACCGGTAGCCCGCTCCACCCGTTCCTCTCAATCTCGGCCAAACGCCGCAACGCTGGAACCGAGAACTCCACGCCGTCGGCACCGTAAATCTCGCGCACGATCGTGGTGATCTTATCCTCGATGCTGAGCTCCAGCGGGTAAAGGTGACGGAAAGACGACGGCGCCTCCAGCGCAGCGGCCACCTTGGCGGCCAGGTCGTCACCGCCGTCGCCTCCACCGCCCTTGCCCCATACATCGGCGACGGCGGCTTGGACACCTTCTGCTTGGCACCAATCGAGCAGCCACTGGAGTTCCGCGGCGGTGTCCGTTCCGAATTTGTTGATCGAGACCACCGGGGAAATCCCGAACTTGGCCACATTGCCCAGGTGCCGTTTGAGGTTGGCGACTCCTGCGGCCACCGCCGCCACATTGGGCTCGTTGAGTTGGTCCTTGGGGACGCCGCCTTGCATTTTGAGGGCCCGGACTGTCGCGACCACCACGACGGCGGAAGGCGCCACGTCCGCGATCCTCGCCTTGATGTCCATGTACTTTTCGGCGCCAAGGTCAGCGCCGAAACCGGCCTCGGTGACAACAATGTCCGCCAGCCGGGTAGCCGTGCGCGTTGCGATGAGGGAATTGCATCCGTGCGCGATGTTGGCGAACGGGCCACCGTGAACCAGCGCGGGCGTTCCGGCTATGGTCTGGACGAGGTTTGGCTTGATCGCGTCCTTGAGCAACAGCGTCAGTGCTCCTTCAACACCTAGGTCCGCGACCGTGACGGGCGCCCGGTCATAGGTGTAGCCGAAAGTGATGTTCGCCAAGCGGCGTCGCAGGTCGTCGAGGTCGCTGGCCAGGCAGAAAACCGCCATTATCTCCGAGGCCACCGTGATGTCGAAACCGTCTTGCCGCGGCACACCTTGGGTTGGTCCACCCAGGCCTATGACCACTTCCCGCAATGAGCGGTCGTTCATGTCCAAGACGCGCTTGAACGTCATTCTGCGCGGATCGATTCCGAGCGCATTTCCTTGGAAGATATGGTTGTCCACCAAAGCCATCAGCGCATTGTTGGCCGAGGTGACGGCGTGGAAATCACCCGTGAAATGCAGGTTGATGTCATCCATGGGCAACACCTGCGAGTAGCCGCCTCCCGTGGCCCCGCCCTTCATGCCAAGGATCGGTCCCAGCGAGGGTTCGCGAAGCGCGATCATGACCTTGTGTCCGGCCCGCGCCAAGGAGTCGGCAAGCCCCACGGTTGTTGTGGACTTCCCCTCCCCGGCAGGGGTGGGCGACATGGCAGAGACCAGGACCACCTTGCCGGGGGCTTTGCTGTCTTGGAGGCGCAGCTTCCCGGGCTGGATCTTGGCCTTGTAGGGGCCGTAGAGCTCCAAGGCGTCCGCAGGAATGCCTGCACGCCTGGCGATTTCCTCGATGGGCAAGATGGCGGCGTTGTGGGCAATGTCCAGATCGGAGGGGACCTTATTCTCAGACATCGTTGTCCTTCGGCTCAGGGCTTGCGCTGCGCGTAGGCGGCGGGAAACGGGATTCCCCGGATCGCCTACGTTTCGCATCAACCTATCAGGCCGTACCCGTGAACCGGCGGAGGGCCGTTAATGCCGTGGGACGAGCAGCCCTGAGGCCGCTTCGCGGTAGCTTTCCATCGTGATGTCGGCCGTGTGCTTCCAGCCGAAAGATTCAGCGTGCACCGCGGCAAGCCTGCCCATGTCTTCGCGCGTCTGCGCGTCGTCGAACAGGTCCTCCAGGACATCAGCCCAGTGGCTGGGGTTGTGGCCGTCCACCAGGATGCCGGTGCGGCCGTCTGAAATAGCCCTGGACAGGCCGCCGACATTGGTAGCCACCACCGGGGTACCGCACGCCTGTGCTTCCAAGGCAACCAATCCGAAGGATTCACTGAAGGACGGCATGACCACCACGTCGGCGGATCGGAACCAGCCGGCGAGCTCGGGTGCGATCACCGGCGGGCGGTGGGTGACGACGTCGTGCAGTCCCTCTTCGTCAATGATTTGCTGGAGGTTGAAGTCTTTGGCGCCACTGAGCGAACCCAAGATGGTCAATTCAAGGTCGATATCGGGACGGCGCTTGCGCAGGATGCCCGCGGCCTTGACGAAGATCTGGGGACCTTTGAGCCGTTGGATTCTTCCGGCAAAGACAAGATGGAAACTGTCCGGCCTGACCTTGCGCTCTGTCCGTGACTTCCTGCGGAACGAGGGCGTGAACACCTTAAGGTCCACGCCCGGAGGTGCCACATCTATCCGGTCGATGTCCGCGCCGTAGTGGGAAACGAGTTCAGCGGCTTCCGCGGACGTATTCGCGATGAGCCGGGAGGCGCCGTCCACGATCCGCTGCTCGCCGTCCTCGCGACGCCTCGGTTCCGGCCGCTCGCCGGATTCCAGGACCAGGTTCTTGACCTTGGCCATGGTGTGCATGCTGTGCACCAGTGGAACACCCCACAGTTCCGACAACTCCAAGCCGGCCACCCCGGAGACCCAGTAATGGGAATGGATGGCGTCATAGCGGCCGTGGAGTTGCTGGTGGCGGATCTTGTCGATCTGTTCCACCATTTGGTGCAAAAGTTCGGGGAGCTCCTCCTTGGGCAGCTTCCGGGGCGGCCCTGCCAGGACGTTGTGGACGCAGACGCCGGGCCCGGGATGTTCGACGGCGGCTTGGCCGGCTTTGGTGGAGCGGGTGAAGATCTCTACCTCCACGCCGGATTCCGCCATGGCCATGGCCAGTGCCCGTACGTAGACGTTCATGCCTCCGGCATCCCCGGCGCCGGGTTGCTCCATGGGGGAAGTATGCAAGGAAAGCAACGCCACACGGCGGATCAACGGCACAAACTTCCTCCTGACAACCACAGCAAAACCATCTTTGCCCTGCAGAAAACAGTACTCCTGCGCCGCGCTGTAGTGGCGTCAGGCTATGCGGCCTGTACTCACCAGAGGCGCGTGTTGGCAAAGCTCCGTGTTAACCAAGGTGTGCTTTAACCGAGGCATGCTTTAACTGAGGCGGTCTTTAACTGAGGCCGGAGCCATGCGCCCACAAGGACCGAAGGGCCGGGAAAGCCGTCTCGTATCCTTCCAACAGTTGTTTTCCGATGGCTGTGGATCCCACCAGCGGGTGCGCGGCGAAGGCTTGGAGGGCCGCTTCCCGATCACCGTCCCGGGCGGCCCGGATGGTCAACTGCTCCACTTCCTTGACGTGCCGCATCAAGGTCAGGAACTGCCCGGCGGGCCGTTCCTGCGCGAGTGGCAGGGCGCCGTCGGACGTGACTTCGCAGGGCACCTCCACCACCGCAGATTCGGGCAAGCCCGGCACGGCGAGCTCGGGCGGGCCGGTTTCGGGCGAGCCAGTTCCAGAGCGCAACGATGCGGCCACAGGGGAGTTCGGCACGTTCAGGATCAACTCGGTGCTTCCCGCGCCAGCCAAGGCCCGCATCACGGACAAGGCAACGCGCTCATACCCACCGCCGGCGAGATCATCCTCGTCACGCTCCTCTCCGTTCTTGCGCGCCTCGGCCAAGTAGCCCTCCTCCCGGGCACGTCGGGCGGATTCCCAGAGCGCGTAGGCATGGGAGGAAGCCGTCAAGGCTGGGTACAGGGCGTCCTGCTGATGATGGATGGCGGCCCCGCGTGTTTCCTTCAGGGCCCGGATGGCAGCGGTGGCGTGGTCTGTCTCGTAGTAGTAATAGAGGTACTCATTGGGTAGGCAGCGGAGCTTTTGCAGAATGTGTTGCCCAAACAAGCGGCCCACTTCCATCGATTCAAGGGCCGCGTGATCAGCGAGCAGATCCGGCAGGACGTCGTGGCCTGCGGGCGCCAACCGATACAGCCAACCGAGGTGGTTCAGTCCGTAGTAGCCCACGCCGTCGAGCTTTCCCTCGCCTAACGGGACGCCCGCGGCGCGTGCGGCGCGCTGCACCAGCCCGCCAGCGGAATCGCAGATGCCAATGACCCGACGGCCCAGCGCCGGGACCAGCGCCTCAGTGACCATGCCTGCCGGGTTGGTGAAATTGATGAGCCACGCATCGGGGCAATGGGCCTGCATGGCTTCGGCCAGCTCCAACATGGTGGGAATGGAGCGCAGCGCGTAGGAAAGGCCGCCCGCGCCGGTGGTTTCCTGGCCCAGCAGGCCCAGGTCCAAAGCGATACGTTCGTCCGCGATACGCCCGGCTGTGCCACCCGTGCGGATCGCGGAAAAAACCATATCCGTCCCCGCCAAGGACTTTGCCAGATCGGTGGAAACCACGACGACGGGCCGGGAACCTTCGGCCACCGGCATGTCCCTTAGCACCGCGTCAATGGCGGCCAAGCGCGCGGCGTCGACGTCGTAAAGGACCAGTTCGCTGACGAGCCCTGCATAGGGACCCGAGCAAAGGGCCCGGTACACCAGGGGAACCCTGAATCCGCCGCCGCCGGCGATCATGAGCCGCATGGGTTGAGTCTATGCAGCAAAGTGGCTGCAGCGTAGTGTGCGATGCATGGACGCTTTGCCCCAGCGCCGCTTCGATCCCCTTGCGGCCGTGCGCAAGGATGCGAACGGAGCCTGCGATCTTTTACTCACGGGAACGGTTTTCCAAGACATCATCTTCACGGGCCTGCCGCACTCGCCCGAACCGGGCACCGAAGTCTGGTCCGAAGGAATGGGGAGCTGCCCCGGCGGGGTGGCCAACCAGGCAATCGCTGCGGCCAGACTAGGCCTGCGCACGAGCCTCGCCGCCACCTTCGGTGATGACGGATATGGGGACTACAACTGGCAGATCCTTGAAAGCCAAGAGCACGTGGACCTTTCGTTGTCCCAACGGGTGCCGGGTTGGCACTCGCCGGTAACGGTGTCCATGTGCGTCAACCAGGACCGCTCCATGGTCACCCATGGGCACCCGGCCCCGATCAGTGCCACAGAGCTGATGGGCGAACCGCCCAAGGCCTTGGCCGCCGTCGCCGATCTTGGCGAAGAACTCGAACCATGGATGCATGCCGTGAACTCCGCGGGTACAAAACTCTTCGGAGTGGTGGGCTGGGATCCCAGCGGAAAGTGGTCCGAGCGCCGGCTGGACCAACTGGAGAATTTCCACGCCTTCCTGCCCAACGCTCCTGAAGCCATGGCCTTCACGGGCAAGGACGACCCCTGGGCTGCGCTGTACTCGCTGGCCGATCGCGTTCCCGTGGCCGTGGTGACGCTCGGTGTGCAAGGCGCCGTTGCCGTGGACTCGGAGACGGGGGAGGAGGAGTGGGTGCCGTCGCTGCCGGTCTCGGCCTACGATCCCACCGGAGCCGGAGACTGCTTTAGCGCGGCCTTCATCATGGGATCGTTGGCGGGGTGGCGGCTCGGGGACAGGTTGCGCTTCGCGAACTTGTGCGCCTCCCTCGCCGTCCAGCAAGTGGGAGGCTCGTTGGCTGCGCCTGGCTGGGGCGACATCGCCGACTGGTGGCAGCGCGCCAACGCCCGGAAGGAACGGCAGTCGAGCCAGTGGATCCGGCGGTTCGCGTTCTTGGAGCCGATCCTGAAAGACATACCCGCCGGCGCCCAGCGGCGCGCCAAGGCAACCATCGCGCACCTGTCCGATGCCCAGTAGGCCGATCCCCACGGGACGTCCGCCCAAACTGAGGCCGTCACCAACCCCTGATTAAGCCCGGATCATTGGCAGCACTAGAATCTCTAGGGTGACTTACGAAGCAGCTGCAGATATCGGTATCGGGTCCACCACCCCCATCGCCAGATCGGCGGTGCTTGAACGGTCCGCGCTGATCGACCTCGAAGCAGTGCGGCACAACGTCCGCCAGTTCGCCGGTATTGCCTCCCCCGCAGCTGTGATGGCCGTTGTGAAAGCCGACGCTTACGGTCACGGAGCCGTGCAAGTCGCCCGCGCCGCACTCGACGCCGGAGCGGCGTGGCTTGGTGTCGCGCATATCTCCGAGGCGCTCGCCTTGCGCGCCGCGGGAATCGAGTCGCCACTGCTTGCCTGGCTGCACACCACCGAGAGCAACTTCCAGGCAGCTGTCGCCGCGGGCATCGACGTCGGAATTTCCGGTTGGGAGCTGGACGCCGTGGTCGCCGCCGCCCGCGACCAGGAGCGTCCGGCACGCGTGCACCTTAAAGTCGACACCGGTTTGGGCCGCAATGGCTGCCCCATTGGGGAGTGGGACAACCTGGTGGGACAGGCAATGGACTACCAGGACCAAGGCCTTCTCCGGGTGGTGGGAATCTTCTCGCACCTTGCTGTGGCCGATGAGCCGGAGCGGCCCGAAACGGACGCCCAGCTGGAACTCTTCCGCGAAGCCATCGCCATCGCCGAGGACGCCGGTGTGGACACCGAGGTGCGGCACATCGCCAACACACCCGCAACGTTGTCCCGTCCCGACTCACACTTTGACCTGGTCCGGGTCGGCTTGGGCATCTACGGACTGTCACCGTTCGACGGCGTCACCTCCGCCGAGCTCGGCCTCCACCCCGCCATGACCGTCCGCACACTGTTGTCCAACTGTAAAAAGGTGCCGCAGGGACAGGGCGTCTCCTACGGCCTGAACTACCGGACCAAGGAAGAGAGCACCCTGGGCCTGGTGCCGTTAGGATACGCCGACGGCGTTCCCCGCATCGCGACAGGTGGACCAGTACGCGTCGCCGGCACAAACTACCCGGTGGTCGGCCGAATCGCGATGGACCAGATGGTCATCGACCTCGGGCCGCTGACAGCGGAGGAAGCAACCGCCCTCAAGGGCGCCGAAGCCGTGCTTTTCGGTGATGGAGCCGACGGCGGACCGACGGCGGACCATTGGGCAGCGGCTGCGGGCACCAACAATTACGAGATCGTCACGCGCATCAGCCCGAGGGTTCCCCGCAGTTACCTGAACGAGCTGCCTGCCCAGCCCACCGGGACGGCGACCCCGTGAACGGACCACAATGGGAGCGGACCGTAACGGTCACGACGGCGGAACAAACCCACGCGCTCGCTGCCGCGCTCGCCGGGCTGCTGGAGGCCGGGGACCTCCTGGTCCTCACAGGAGAACTTGGCGCCGGCAAGACGACTTTCACCCAAGGCCTGGGGGAAGGCCTCGGAGTCCGCCCAGGCATCATCTCGCCCACCTTCGTGCTGGTGAGGATCCACCCGAATCTCCCCGAAGGCCCCCGCCCCGGCGGCCCGGACCTGGTCCACGTTGACGCGTACAGGCTCGAATCGGCGGCCGAAATCGACGACATCGACTTGGAAAACACCATGGACACCGCCGTGACGGTGGTGGAATGGGGGCGTGACCGGGTGGAGCATCTCTCCGAGAGCCGCCTTGAAGTGGACTTGCATCGCTCCGTGGGCGGAGAGTCTGTTGCGGCCGGCGCGGAGCAGGTTATGGACTTCGATACCGAAGACGACGACGAACCCCGCACCATAGTCTTCCGCGGCTTCGGGCCGCGCTGGCCCGAAGCTCCGGAGCTGCTGGAGTCCACGTCCCTTGGGGGAGGAAACTGATGCTTATTTTGGCCATAGACACCTCCGCAGTTGCCAGTGCAGCCCTCATTTCGGACGTCGCGATGGAAGGAGTCATCGACTCCTTCGCCACGGAGGACACCCGGAGCCATGCCGAAGTTCTCGCCCCGGGAATCGAAAAGCTCCTGGCCGGCGCAGGGGTTACCGGAGCGGACATCGATGCGATCGTGACCGGCGTCGGACCCGGACCCTTCACGGGATTGCGCTCCGGCATTGCGACCGCCCGGACGCTGGCTTTCGTGTGGAACAAGCCCCTGTATGGGCTCATGAGTTTGGACGCGATCGCCTTGGAGGTGGCCGAGTCCACCGCAGCGGCTCCTGAGTTCCTCGTTGCCACCGACGCACGGCGCAAAGAGGTCTACTGGGCTCGATACGCGGCCACGGAGGGCCAATTGCCTGAATTGCTGGACGGTCCCCATGTGGGGTTCGCTGCCGACTTGCCCGACCTCCCCGTGTTCGGTGCTGGTGCGGGCCTGTATCCGGACGTCCTGCGCGCCGACGAGGACTTCGCCGATGCGCAGCCGAACGCAGCGGCCTTAGGCCAGTTTGCGATGGCCCGGCTCACGGCAGGCAAACCGCTGCTGGACTCCACGCCCTTGTACTTGCGGGAGTCGGACGCCCAAGTGCCTGGGCCCAGGAAGCGGGCGCTCTGATGGGACGGAAACCGTGAAACTGCCTCCCCAACTCGAGTTTGCGGGGGTTTGCCTGCGTGAGATGACCGAGGCCGACATTCCCGCCGTCGAGGTCCTCGAACGCCGGCTATTTCCCGTCGATGCCTGGCCGCTGCAGATGTTTTTCGATGAACTCGCCCAGCCCGAAACCAGGCGCTACCTGGTGGCCGAGGTCGCCGGGGAGATCGTCGCCTACGCCGGCCTGATGTGCATCGAGCCCATCGCCGATGTCCAGACGATCGCCGTCGTGCCTGAATTCGAAGGCAAGGGAATCGGCTCAGCGATCCTGACCGAACTGACCCAGGAAGCCCGACGCCGGCACGCGGCGGACGTTCTCCTGGAGGTGCGGGCAGACAACCCCAGGGCCCAGAAGCTCTACCTTCGCTTCGGCTTTGAACAGATCCACATTCGCCCGCGGTACTACCGCGACGGCACCGACGCGCTGATCATGCGCCTGCCGCTGACCGGGCCGCATCCCAACGAATCCGCCCCCACAGAAGGAGCCACCTGGTGAGCGCCGCACTTCCCAAGCAGCCGCTGGTCCTGGGCATCGAATCATCCTGTGACGAGACCGGCGTCGGAATTGTCCGCGGAACCACGCTGCTGACCAACACAGTGTCCTCGTCCATGGACGAGCATGTCCGCTTTGGCGGCGTCATCCCCGAGATCGCTTCACGGGCCCATCTGGATGCTTTTGTGCCGACGCTCCAAGAGTCGTTGCACGAGGCCGGGGTCACGTTGGACGACATCGACGCCATCGCCGTGACATCGGGGCCCGGCCTCGCAGGTGCCCTCATGGTGGGTGTCTGTGCTGCCAAGGCGCTCGCGGTGGCAACCGGAAAGCCGCTCTACGCGATCAACCATCTGGTGGCGCACGTTGGTGTTGGGCTGCTCGACGGAAAGTCGTCCGACGCCGGGCAGTTGCCGGCGTCGTTGGGCGCGCTTTTGGTCTCCGGTGGCCACACAGAGATCCTCCGGATCCGGAACATCACCGGCGATGTGGAACTTCTCGGTTCCACCATCGACGACGCCGCCGGAGAGGCTTACGACAAAGTAGCCAGGATTCTAGGCCTGGGTTATCCGGGTGGACCGGCGATCGACAAACTCGCCCGGCTTGGCAACCCAAAATCCATCCGCTTCCCGCGCGGACTGACACAGCCCAAGTACATGGGCACAGCCGAAGCCAAGGGACCGCACCGCTATGACTGGTCCTTCAGCGGCCTGAAGACGGCCGTGGCCCGTTGCGTTGAACAGTTCGAAGCCCGCGGAGACCAAGTGCCCGTTGCCGATATTGCCGCGTCCTTCCAGGAAGCCGTGGTGGATGTCGTCACGTCCAAGGCCGTTCTGGCTTGCAAAGAGCACGGCATTAGCGATGTCCTGCTCGGTGGGGGAGTCGCGGCCAACTCCCGGCTCAGGGAGCTTACTGCCCAGCGCTGTGCCTCCGCCGGGATCAAGCTCCACGTTCCGCCCCTTAACCTCTGCACGGACAACGGGGCCATGGTGGCCGCGCTCGGGGCGCAGTTGGTGATGGCGGGAGTTGGCCCGAGCGGTGTGTCTTTCGCTCCGGACTCGTCCATGCCGGTGACGACGGTGTCGGTGCCGGCCTAAGTTTCGCAGGGCGGTGCCAGGAGGCGGTGCCAGGCGGTTTCAGGAGGCGCTGCTACGCGTCCGGCCCTTTGCGCATCTGCTGAACCAGATCCATGACAACTTCGCGCAGGTCGCCGTGGTGCTCCGCGGCAACCCGGCGTTGGCGCTGGTAGCTGGCGCCGCGTTCGATGATCTTAAGGACGTCCGCCAGCTCCTCGGTGCAGCCAAGCTTCGCTGCCACCGGCTCCAACCTCGCAACGGTTTCTGCCAGGTGTTCGGTGACCAACTGCTCGTTGCCTTGGGCGTCGAGGATGATGATGGCTTCCAACCCATAACGGGCAGCGCGCCACTTGTTTTCCTGCACATGCCACGGCGGCATGGTGGGAATGGAACCGCCCGCGTCCAGGATGGTGGAGAACTCATCCACCAGGCATTGGGTGAGCGCAGCAATTGCGCCCACTTCTTCGAGGCTGGCCAAACCGTCGCAGATACGCATTTCGATGGTGCCCAAGTTCGAAACCGGACGGATATCCCAGCGGATCTCGGAGGTGGAGTCGATCACCCCGGTGGTGAACATGTCCTGGACATAGGATTCGTACGCTTCCCAGGTCTCGAACTGGAAGGGCAGGCCGGCGGTGGGAAGCTGCTGGAACATCAAGGCACGCTGTGACGCATAGCCGGTTTCCTCGCCTGCCCAAAACGGACTGGAGGCGGAGAGGGCCTGGAAGTGCGGGAAGTAATTCACCAAGCCGTCCAGGATCGGCAGGACTTTATCGCGGCGGTCGATGCCCACGTGGACATGCACACCATAGATCACCATTTGGCGTCCCCACCATTGGGTCCGCTCGATCAACTTGGCGTAGCGCTCTTTGTCAGTGACAGGTTGCAGCAGGGGCGGGCTGAAGGGGTGGCTTCCAGCGCAGAACACTTCAACGTCCATGGGGTCCGTGACTTCGCGGACGGCTGCCAAGGACCGGCTCAGGTCCTCCTTGGCTTCTTGGACGGTTTCGCAGATCCCGGTCACCAGTTCGACGGTATTGAGAAGGAGTTCACGCTTGATGTGCGGGTGCTCGTCGTCTTCGTTGAGGTCGGGGTGGTTTGCAGCGACGCCTTTGAGAACCTCATTTGCTACGGAGACCAGTTCTCCCGTACGTGCATTGACGAGCGCCAGCTCCCATTCCACACCCAGTGTCGATTGCCTGGATGGCGCAAAATCAATCTGCACGTAGTCCCCTCGTTGGTCTTGTCTGAGCCGGACACGGCCCCGCTGCAGGGCCGCCAGCGGTCGGCTCAAGTCTAATGCAGGGCGAACGACGTTTCTTGCCGGTGACCGAGGTGTTAAATGGGTGGATGCCCATCCTGAACAAAGACATGTCCCTGTGCATTTCGCTTGCAGCCCGGCCCAGCAACATCGGCACCCGGTTCCATAACTACTTGTATGATCTGCTCGGCTTGAACTTTGTCTATAAGGCGTTCGCCCCAACGGACATCGCGCTTGCCGTTGCCGGTATCCGCGGCCTTCCGATCAGGGGAGCGGCGGTGTCCATGCCGTACAAGGAAGACGTCATCGCCCTGGTCGATGTCATGGATCCATCGGCAAAGGCCATCGATTCGGTCAACACCATTGTGAACGACGACGGCGTCCTGACCGCCTACAACACTGACTACATCGCCATCGCGCGGCTGCTGAAAGACCACGAAGTCCCCAGCAGCCATACCGTCCTGCTCCGTGGTGCCGGTGGCATGGCCAAAGCTGTTGCAGCTGCCCTGCGGGATGCCGGCTTCACTGCGGTCACCATTGTGGCCCGCAACGAAACCAGCGGCCGTGCGCTGGCGGGTCTCTACGGTTTTGAATGGCAGGCCGAGGTCAACGGGTCCACCGCCGACCTCATCATCAACGTCACGCCACTGGGCATGGCCGGCTCAGATGAAGCGGTCCAGTCCTTTGATGACGCAGCTATCGCGGCCGCGGAGGTGGTCTTCGACGTCGTCGCCCTGCCTTCGGAGACTCCGCTCATCGCAGCGGCACGCCGAGCCGGAAAGCCGGTTATCACCGGAGCCGAGGTCATTGCCATCCAAGCGGAGGAACAATTTGTCCTCTACACCGGTGTGCGTCCCACACCGGGGCAGGTGCGGGAAGCCTCGGAATTCTCGCGCCGCTAGGCTTCCACGCTGCCCGTGGCAAAGGACGCAGCCTCCACCACAATGGCCACTCTGTCTTCGCCGATCCGGGTGAGGACCAAGGTGGCGGTCTTGGCCGTGAGTGACTTGTCCGGTTTCCCGGGGAGCAGCTGTTTCCGCAGCTCTTCCGGGGTCACGGACGTGCCGCGCTTCTTGATGTCCAGCACAGTGATGCCGTTGTTTTTGACCCACGACTTGAGGGCTTTGACGTTGTAGGGCATCACGTCAAGCACCCTGTAAGCACGGGCGAACGGAGTGTCGTGAAGTCCGGGTGCGCAAATATAGGCGATGTGCTCGTCCACCAGGTGCCCGCCCAGCTTTTTCGCGACGTCGGCCACCAAGCCCGCGCGGATCACGGCGCCATCGGGTTCGTATAGGTAGCCCTCAACCGGCCCGACGGCGGCAACAGGACCGCCGTCGAAATCCTCGCCGCTGGTGATTTCGGCGGCGCCCTGCGAACTGAGGACAAGGGCCGCGCGCCGGACGCCCGGCCGGGCCACCGCGTTGAACCACAACGCCACCTCTGTGACATCCCCGCCCACCGAAACCCATTGGGCTTCGCAGCCGTCCGGAACGGAGTCGTGGGGTATGCCGGGCCCCATCTTCACACCCACGGCCCGGCCCGTGGATGCTACTGCCTCCACGAAGGACAACGGGGGAGAGAACGCTTCGGGATCCCAGATCCTCTTGGTGCCGGACGTGGACGTGGTGCGTCGTGCCGGGTCCATCCATACGCCGTCGATCCCGTCGAGGTCCACTGCTGTCGCATCTGAATGCACCACCCTGGCGTGGGGGAACGGGATGAGGTTGATGGTGGCGCAGGCTGCAGTGGTTTCGTCCATCTCCACGGCCGTGACAGCGAGGTCCAACGATGCCATGGCCATGGAATCGGCACCAAGGCCGCAACCGAGGTCGGCCACGTGGGCTATTCCCGCTGCGGCGAAACGTTCAGCGTGGCGGGCAGCAACCGTCAGCCGCGTGGCCTGCTCCAAGCCTGCCTGGGTGAACAGCATTTGACGCGCGAATTCGCCGAACTTGGCCTCCGCGCGGGTCCGAAGGCGTGACTGTGTCAGCACTGCGGCCACCAGTTCGGGCGCGTGTCCCGCTTTCCGGAGGTCGGCGTTGATGGTGAAAGCCTCGGCCTCCTGGTAGGGGCCCAGGGAGGCAAGGAGTTCCCAGCCCTCAGTGGTCAGCAAGGGGGCAATCTGTTCCTGCGGTGCGTGGGACATGGCATCAAGCCTAATGGGCTGCGAAGCAGCGTCGTGACTTGGTATCAGGCCAGCTAGGGTTGTTTTCATGGAAGACAACGCAGCCCCGCAGCCCTCCGACGCCGACAACTCCGGCGGCGACAACCCGGACGCGGAGGGTCCGGCAGCGCCATTGGCTCCAGGTCATCCGGACCATCACCCGCTCGTGGCATCGGCCCGTCCTGCTTTGATCGCAGGAGCTGTGATTGCCGTGGTTTGTATCGCCTTCCTGGTCATCCTTTTCGTCCTCGATTCCTTCAACGCGGCCGCCTACTCAGTCAGCGGCAAGAGCGTCAGCGATGCCACCGATGAAGCGCGGCAGATCCGTGACCTCTACAGCGGCGCCCGCATAGGCGGGATCATCGCGCTGGTGGTTTCCGCCGTCGTCGCCTTGGCGTCCGCGCTGGTGTTGTACCTCGATCGGGATGTCGTCCGGTCTGACGGTAACGACGACGGCGAGAGCTACCACCTCGACGACCTGACGGGCAGGTAGGAGTTCGCCTAAGGACGAAATGCTGGCACTCGCCTTGACCGAGTGCTAACCACTTACATAGAGTCTAGTTAGCACTCTCCCCCGGAGGGTGCTAACTACGCCAAGCGTCCACCGGCACCGCGACGACGGATGTACGCATCGGCACCCTAGTTCTTAGTCCATGAATCAGCTCATGAAAAGGAGAGTCCGAGTGTCGGTCTCGATTAAGCCTCTTGAGGATCGTATTGTTGTTCGCCCGCTCGAAGCAGAGCAGACCACCGCTTCCGGACTGGTCATTCCGGACTCCGCACAGGAGAAGCCGCAGGAAGGCGAAGTTGTTGCAATCGGCCCCGGCCGCTTCGATGACAACGGCAACCGCGTTCCGGTCGACGTAACTGTCGGCGACGTCGTTATCTACTCCAAGTACGGTGGAACCGAAGTCAAGACCGGCGGCAACGAGTACCTCGTTCTGTCCGCCCGCGACGTTCTGGCGATCGTCGTAAAGTAACTTCCTGGAGCCCCGCACCGCAGCCGCGTTGGATCTATTCCGACCAACGGCGGTGCGGGTTTTCCGTCTTGAAAGGACACAACCATGGCAAAGCAGCTTGCTTTTAACGATGCTGCCCGCCGGTCTCTTGAGGCCGGTATCGACAAGCTCGCCAACACTGTCAAGGTGACGCTTGGTCCGCGCGGCCGCAACGTCGTGCTGGACAAGAAGTGGGGCGCTCCCACGATCACCAATGATGGCGTGACCATCGCCCGTGAAGTCGAACTTGACGACCCCTACGAGAACCTTGGCGCACAGTTGGCCAAGGAAGTAGCAACCAAGACCAACGATGTCGCCGGTGACGGCACCACCACCGCCACCGTCCTGGCCCAGGCCCTGGTCAAGGAAGGCCTGCGCAACGTAGCTGCAGGCGCGGCTCCGGGTGAGATCAAGCGCGGCATCGAAGTTTCCGTCGAAGCCATCGCAGCACGTCTCTTGGAGAACGCCAGCGAAGTTGAAGGCACCCAGGTAGCCAACGTTGCTGCTATTTCCGCGCAGAGCGACGAGGTCGGCGAACTGCTGGCAGAAGCGTTCGGCAAGGTGGGCAAGGATGGCGTCATCACCATCGAAGAGTCCTCCACCACGCAGACGGAATTGGTCCTCACTGAGGGCATGCAGTTCGACAAGGGCTACTTGTCCCCGTACTTCGTCACCGACGCGGAACGCCAGGAAGCTGTCCTGGAAGGCGCCCTGATCCTGATCAACCAGGGCAAGATTTCCTCGCTGCAGGAATTCCTGCCCCTGCTGGAAAAGGCACTGCAGGCCTCCAAGCCGCTCTTCATCATTGCCGAAGACATCGAGGGTGAGGCCCTGTCCACCCTGATCGTGAACCGCATCCGCGGCACGCTCAACGTTGTCGCCGTCAAGGCTCCCGGCTTCGGCGATCGCCGCAAGGCCATGCTGCAGGACATCGCAACACTCACCGGGGCACAGGTTGTCTCCCCGGACCTTGGCCTGAGCCTGGACACCGTGGGCCTGGAGGTCCTCGGTACCGCACGACGCATCACGGTGACCAAGGACAACACCACGATCGTCGATGGTGCCGGCACCGCTGAGGACGTAGCGGATCGTGTTGCGCAGCTTCGCGCCCAGCTCACCCGTACGGACTCCGACTGGGACAGGGAGAAGCTGCAGGAACGCTTGGCCAAGCTCGCTGGCGGCATCGGCGTCATCAAGGTTGGTGCAGCCACCGAGGTTGAGCTGAAGGAAAAGAAGCACCGCATCGAGGACGCTGTTTCCTCCACGCGTGCTGCCCTCGAAGAAGGCATCGTTTCCGGTGGCGGTTCCGCACTTATCCACGCCCTCAAGGCGCTGGACGAGTCCGAAGCCGTTGCGGCGCTTGAGGGGGATGCTGCAGCTGCTGTTGGCATTGTCCGCCGAGCCCTCATCCAGCCTCTGCGTTGGATCGCCCAGAACGCCGGCTTTGATGGCTTCGTGGTTGTTTCCAAGGTCTCTGAACTTGAAGCCAACCACGGATTCAACGCCAAGACCGGCGAGTACGAGGACCTGATCGCCGCTGGCGTGATCGACCCCGTCAAGGTCACCCGTTCGGCACTTCGCAACGCCGCTTCCATCGCAGCCTTGGTTCTCACCACTGAGACCTTGGTTGCCGAGAAGCCCGCTGAAGAAGAAGACGCACACGCAGGGCACCAGCACTAACCTGCCCTTCAAAGCCCCGGTCACTGTTTTTGGTGGCCGGGGCTTTTGCCGTGTAGGACCAGTAGCGTGCAGGACCAGTAGGGCGGCCTATTGTGACGCGTCCGACGTCGGCAGTAACCTGACGCTATTACGGCGGTTTCGGGCGAACACCGGGCCGCTACCCTGCAGGGTGAGTCATGACAGCACCGGCCACAGCGTTGGACCTCGGCCGCTCGGCGTACTTCGAGCGCCGCTGGAGGGATGCGTTGGATTACTTGGCCCGGGCGGACACCGAAGGGGGATTGCCGCCTGCGGACATCGAGTTGGCGGCATCGGTTGCGATGCTGCTCGGGCTGACCATGGAAAGCGTTGACTACCTTTCCCGGGCCCACGACGAATTCCTGACCCTTGGAGATACGGACAGTGCAGCGCGCTGCGCCGCTTGGCTGGTCCTTTTCCTCATGGACATGGGCGAGGAGGCACGTGGCAACGGCTGGCTATCGCGCGCCAAGCATTTGCTGCAGGGAATGAAAGGTCCCAGTGCCGCCGAGGGATACTTGCTCATTCCAGCCGGGCTCGGCTCATTACGTGCCGGCAACCCGGAGGCCGGGCGTGCCTTGTTCAGCCGCGCCTTGGACATGGGGCTTGCGTGCCATGACAAGGACCTGGAGGCAATGGGGTTGCTGGGCGTAGGAACCTCGCAAGTGTCCCTCGGGCATACGGATGAAGGGCTTCAGCTCCTTGACGAGGTCATGGTTGCGGTGGGCGCAGGGGAGGTCTCTCCCATTCCGGCGGGCATCATCTACTGCGCGGTGCTGGGCAGTTGTCGCGTTGCCCACGATGTCCAACGCGCCCAAGAGTGGACGGTGGCGTTGGAACGCTGGTGCGGAGACCGTCCCGACATGGTCATGTTCAGTGGGCAATGCCAGGCGCACCGTGCAGAGCTGCTCATTCTTCACGGTGCATGGGACGACGCAATGTCGGTGGCCCGTTCGGCCGAAGGCCGGGTCAGGAAAGGCGACCCTGATGCCACTTTCGGTGCGTGGTACCAACAAGGGGAAGTATTTCGGCTGAGGGGTTCATTCGAAGAAGCAGGAGCGGCTTACGCCATGGCGGCAGAGACGGGCTTCGAACCCGTTCCCGGGATAGCCTTCCTCCAGTTGGCCCAGCACCGGACGCAACAGGCGCGGGCCACCATACGCCGGGCCGTGGAGGGCGCGGACGCAGCCAACCGGCGTCGCCTGTTGCCGGCGTTGGTCGACGTCGAACTTGCCGCGGGCAATCTCGAGGCCGCCAAGACCGCCTCACATGAATTGGCTGCGCCCTTGAACCATCAAAGCCGCCCCTTGGAGTTGGCACTTGCCGCCCAGGCTGAAGCCCAAGTTCTGCTCGCCGAGGATCCCGCATCTTCCCTTCAAGCAGGCAGACGCGCTTGGCGGCTCTGGTACAGCCTGGAAGCGCCCTACGAGGCAGCGCGTTGCAGGGTGCTCGTGGGCAGGGCATGCGCCGCAATGGGCGATGCCGACTCGGCGGCCATGGAGTTCGAGGCTGCCAAGGCCGAATTCGTCGATCTTGGTGCACTACCGGCCGTTGCTGAAGTCTTGGAACTAAGCGGCGAAAAGCCCAAAGGCGAGTCCCAGCTGACTGCCCGGGAGCTGGAAGTATTGCGCCTCATTGCGGGCGGCCGCTCGAACAGGAGCATCGCGCGTGAGCTTTACCTTAGCGAGAAGACAGTCGCCCGTCATGTGAGCAACATTCTCTCCAAACTCTCGGTGCCCTCCAGGGCCGCAGCGACCAGTTTTGCCTTCCAGCACCGCCTGGTCAATGGTGGTCCGCTACCTTTTTCGTAGCCCATTGCTGATGCAGGGCTGAGGACACCCACACCTACGCGCTCTTGAGTGGGCTTAAATACCCATGTCCTGCCACGAGGAATGCGCATTTCGCCCGACGCGGCGCGAGCCCCCGGCCGCCTAGCGTGGCTGTATCGGCATCCGTTGCCAGGACCAGCAGGAAGGAATGCACCATGGACACGAGGCAGCACACAGAAGTGGACACCGTCATCGTCGGCGGTGGCCAGGCGGGTCTGGCGCTTGGGTATTGGCTTGCCCGGGAAGGGCGGGATTTCGTGATTCTCGACGAGAATGCCAGGGCAGGGGAGGCATGGCGTCAACGGTGGGACTCGCTGCGACTCTTCACCCCGGCCAAGTACGACGGACTTCCGGAGGCTCCCTTCCCAGGCGACCCCCTGGCCTTTCCCCCGAAGGATGAACTTGCAGACTACTTGGAAGAGTACGTCCGCCGCTTCGATCTTCCCTTCCGTCCGGCTACCCGTGTGGACCAGATCCGCCAAGACGGGCAGAGATTCATCGTCATCTCAAAAGATCACACATGGCACGCCAGCAACGTAGTTATTGCCACGGGTGGGCACCGCATACCCAAAACGCCACCCTTCGCATCGGAATTGGACCCGAGGATACTTCAGCTGCATTCGCAGGACTACAAGAATCCGGGGCAATTGCGGCAGGGGACCGTTCTGGTGGTCGGGCTCGGCAACTCGGGGGCGGAGATCGCGCTGGAGACAGGCCGCAGCCACCACACTGTGCTGGCAGGCAAGCCCAGCGGCGAGTTGCCGATGCGGCACGGGCGGACGGCGGCCCGTTTCGGCTTGCCCATTGTCCGGTTCCTGGGCCTGCACATCCTTAACCTCAACACTCCTATCGGACGGAAGGTGGCCCCCAGGTTCAAGTCCATGGCAGCGCCCCTCATCCGGACAAAGACCAAAGACCTGACGGCCTCGGGCGTGAGCCTGGTTCCCAGGCTGGCCGGCGTCTCCGGGGGTCAACCAGTTGTGGAGGATGGGACCGAAATCGATGCGGCCACGATCATTTGGTGCACCGGTTACCACGAGGATTACTCCTGGGTGAAGCTCCCGGCTTTTGACGAGCACGGCAGCCCGGCGCAAACCAGGGGAGTAGCGGACAAAGTTCACGGGCTCTACTTCCTTGGCCAGGAGTTCCTGTATTCCGCAGCCTCCGCCACGCTGCCGGGGGTCACACAGGATGCAAGATACCTGGCCCGCAGGATAACGATGACCAGTGAATCCGCGGTGGTGCCCGCGCCCACGGCCGAGCGCAGAATGGCATAGCACAGGTGGCGCACAGGGAAGGCTGGGACAACGCATAGCTGGATTTGAGCTAATAGACAGCGAAGACGCGGTCGGGGCAAGCATCCCCTGGGGGCTTGTGACCTAGCCGCGTAGTATGGATACTTTGTGCCGCTGCTTTGAGGAACCACCAACGTGATTACGCCAACGATCCCAGCCCCCACCCGACGTGACAGGAGGGCTGCTGGAGCCGTTGGAAAGCCGAATTACCGGCCCGAGATCCAAGGTCTTCGCTCATTGGCTGTGCTCATGGTGGTCAGTTACCACGTCTGGATCGGCAGGGTCTCCGGGGGTGTCGATGTCTTCTTGCTGATCTCCGCGTTCCTCATGACCTTGCAGTTCACCAGACGCTATGAACAAGGCCGCGCCATGGACCTCGTCCGGCACTGGCTGCACCTGTTCAGGCGGCTGCTTCCCGCCGTCGTCGTGGTGCTGCTCGCAACCCTCGCGGCCACTTTCGCCTTCCTGCCGGCAACGCGGTGGGTGGATGTGGTCCATCAGGTCTGGGCCTCGTTGTTCTACTTTGAAAACTGGCTTCTGCAAAGCCTGGCGGTGGACTACTACGCTGCGGACCACAGCCTGGCAAGCCCGGTGCAGCACTTCTGGTCGCTGTCCATCCAGGGCCAGATTTTCATCATGTGGCCGGTTATCTTTGCCGTGGTGGCCGTGCTGTGCCGCCGTTTCCGATTGCGCTACCGTGCCTGCCTGGCCTATGTCTTCGCCATCATTTTTGCTGCTTCCCTGACGTACTCCATCATTTTCACTGCCCAGAACCAAGCGGTGGCGTACTTCGATACGTTTGCCCGTCTGTGGGAATTTGCCCTGGGCACGCTTGTGGCGCTGGCATTGCCCTTCCTCAAGCTGAGCCAGCCGGTCCGGATCGCCATGGGCTGGGTAGGTGTGGTGGCGATGCTCAGTTGCGGCATCGTCCTCCAGGTCCAGACGGCGTTCCCGGGTTTCCTTGCCCTGTGGCCCACGCTCGCCGCCACCGCGGTGATCGCGGCGGGACAAACCGGAAGCCGCTGGGGAGCGGACCGGATACTGAGTTCAAAGTTCCTGGTCCGCCTGGGAGATAACTCTTACGCGCTGTACCTGTGGCACTGGCCCATCCTGGTCATCGCGCTTGCCTGGAGTGGGAAGTCCCACGCCGGGTGGCTCTCCGGAACAGTGATCATAGCCACTGCACTGACGCTGGCGTTCGTGACCACCAAATTCGTCGAGAAGCCATTTAGGCAATGGAAATGGCCCGAGGAGAAACGGCGCCGTGCACTCATAGCCATCGTGGCGTGCCTGGCCCTGGTCTCCGGACCCTTGCTGGGCTTCCAGTACAAGCAGCTCATGGATCAACGGGCCGCCGAGACCCAGGCTTTCAACGATAATCCGGGGGCGGCCGCGCTCCTTCCCGGCTATGTCAACCTTGTCAGCGCCGGTGCCAAGACGTTGCCTACCGCAGCCCAGCTCCCCAAGGACTGGGCGAACCTCGGCGGATCGTGCCAAGGCACGTCGAAGCCAAGCGACAAGCTGCTCCAGGCCAATTGCCAACAGAACGACGTCGGCGATGATGCCACCAAGTCCATCGTGGTGCTCGGCGACTCCCACGCTCAGCAGTGGATGGGGGCGCTGGCCCCCCTCGCGGAGACCGAGCACTGGAAGGTCACCTCCCTGCTCCTGGGTGGTTGTCGGACTATGCCTGAGACGCCGGCCGCGAGCGCGGAGTGCAACACCTTCAATGCCGCCGCCCTGAAATACGTGGAGGCCAACAAGCCGAGCGCAGTGTTCATGGTGGGAACTGATGCTTCCCCTTCCTCCCCGAACGAACAGTTGGTGGACGGCTTCGCCCAGACGGTGAAAACCTTCAACGACCTCGGTGTGAAGGTGGTAGCCATCCGTGATAACCCCAGGTACAACTTCAACGTCACCGAGTGTGCGCTGTCCAAGGGTGCGGACAATGCGGCCTGCAAGTCCAAGGAAGCCAGTGTTCTCGCACCGCAAAGCCCCTTCGCAGCGGTCCAAGGGTCCTTCGCTAACGCAGCGTTCCTGGACATGACCGACCTGCTCTGTGACGGCGTCGAGTGTTCACCGGTGGTGGGGAATATGTTCGTCTACCTGGATGACAACCATTTGTCCAAGACCTACGTGGCCAGCATGGGGGACACGTTCAATGCACGCTGGTTTGCCGCCACGGGCTGGCAACAATAGCTGGCCCGCTAGGACTGCGGGCAACGAGAACCGCACGTGCCGTTGCTCACAGTCAGGCGTCGTGGAATATGGCGATCGCCGCTGAGGTTCTACTATTTATTCAATACCGGCGGCCCGTTCCGCCATTGAAGTAGATATGCCATTGAAGTAACTATGCACAGGCCAGTCCCGTAATGACGGGCTGGTCATCAGTTGCAACCCCTACCAGTTAAGCCCCCAGAACCCAGGTAAGAGGCGCACACTCATGACCCAGCCCGAACACAATCCATTTGGCTTCATTGGCCTGACGTACGACGACGTCCTGTTGCTCCCCGGACACACCGACGTCATTCCGTCCGAGGCTGACACCTCGTCCCGTATTTCCAAGCGGATCAGCGTGCAGACACCCTTGCTTTCTGCTGCCATGGACACCGTTACTGAGTCGCGCATGGCGATCGCCATGGCACGCCAGGGCGGCCTCGGCGTCGTGCACCGCAACCTGTCCATCGCTGACCAGGCCGAGCACGTGGACCGCGTCAAGCGCAGCGAATCCGGGATGATCACCAACCCGCTGACCATCGGTCCGGAAGCGACCTTGCAGGAGCTCGATGAGCTTTGCTCCCGCTACCGCGTATCCGGCCTGCCCGTGGTAGACACCGACGGGCGGCTCCTCGGCATCGTCACCAACCGCGACACCCGCTTCATTCCCGAGTCGGACTTCCCGCTGCGGAGCGTCAGCGACGCCATGACCAAGATGCCCCTCATCACCGGGCACGTGGGCATCAGCCGCGAGGAAGCCTCGCACAAGCTGGCCACCAACAAGATCGAGAAGCTTCCTCTGGTGGACGAGCAAGGCCGGTTGAAGGGCCTCATCACCACCAAGGACTTCACCAAGGCAGAGCAGTACCCCCTGGCGACCAAGGACGACGAAGGCCGCCTTCGCGTGGGCGCTGCCATCGGCTTCTTCGGCGATGGTTGGGAGCGCGCCATGACCTTGATCGACGCCGGCGTTGACGCCCTTTTCGTGGACACCGCAAATGGCCACTCCCAGGGAGTGCTGGACATGATTGCCCGCCTGAAATCCGATCCCGTTGCCGCGCATGTGGACATCATCGGTGGCCAGGCCGCAACCCGCGAAGGGGCGCAGGCATTGATCGACGCCGGTGCTGACGGTATCAAGGTGGGCGTTGGGCCCGGCTCCATCTGCACCACCCGTGTGGTGGCCGGTGTGGGCGTCCCCCAGATCACGGCCATTTACGAATCCGCGAAGGCTGCCATCCCTGCCGGCGTGCCGCTGATCGCCGACGGCGGACTCCAGTACTCCGGTGACATCGGAAAAGCCCTCGTTGCCGGTGCCGATACCGTGATGCTCGGTTCCCTCTTGGCCGGCTGTGAGGAATCGCCGGGCGACCTCATCTTCGTCAACGGCAAGCAGTTCAAGAGCTACCGCGGTATGGGGTCCCTCGGCGCCATGCAGTCCCGCGGCAAGAACACGTCCTACTCCAAGGACCGCTACTTCCAGGCGGACGTTTCCGGTGACGACAAGCTCATCCCCGAAGGCATCGAAGGACGCGTGGCCTTCCGCGGCCCGCTGGCGTCCGTTGCTTACCAGCTGGTGGGTGGGCTCCGCCAGACCATGTTCTACACGGGTGCTCCCACCATCCCTGAGCTCAAGGCTCGCGGCAAGTTTGTCCGCATCACGCCGGCCGGCCTCAAGGAATCGCACCCGCACGACATCCAGATGACGGTGGAGGCGCCGAACTACGGCTCCCGCTGATCTTCCGCAAGAAAGCAGTTCCCCGCGGAAAACCTCCGCGGGGAACTGCCATTTAACGGCAAGCAGCGGAACCGCCGGAGGGCACCGCCGGACATCAGCGAACCCAGGACGCATGAGGATTGTCTGCCCATGAGAATAGGCTGGGTGTATGTCTGAAACGCCTGCGAATCCGCGGCACCCGGAGTCCATCCGGCCAAACAAGGCACCGCCCCGGCGCCTTGCCCTCCGGCCGTATACACGCGCCGTCGGGCAGGTTCTCAAGGTGAGTTTTTCGGCGTCGCCACTGGCTGTCATCATGAAGGTCGCAGGCTCCCTGATCTCGGCCACGCTGCCACTGGTCACTACCTACTTCGCGGCCTTGACCACCTCGGCGCTGGCCGCCGGTTACGCCGGAAATCACGACGCCGGGCAGCGGGCCGTGCTGTACGTCGTGATCACGGCCGTTCTCGGGCTGCTGTGGGGCACCTTCAGCAGCGTTGACCGGTACATACAGCAGTTAATGAGCTTCAAGGTGGGGGCCATTGTCGGAGACCAGATGTACGAACGTTTCCTGGCGCTCGATTTCTGGCGGTATGACGACAAGGAGACGGTGGACCTATATGACCGCGCCAAGCGGTTCTCCGATTCCTATGCCCGGGTGTTGGACCGTATCGCCGCCATCTTCACGCAGCTCGTGTCCGTCATTCTTGCCGTCGGCGCCCTGCTCCTTGTGAGTTGGTGGATCGCGATGATTGTCCTCGTGGCGATCGTGCCAAGCGTGTACCTGCAGTTCAAATTGTCGCGGGAACAGATCGAGCACTGGAACACACAAGTGGATTCGCGGCGGCAGCGCAGGATGATCGAGCAAAACCTGCTCAGGCCCCAACACATTGCCGAGATGCGGTTGTACGGCATCGTCGGCTACCTCATGGACCTGCGGTCCCGGCTTCGCGACGCTGACGAACGCAGGCGTTTGGACTTCCAAAAACGCTACATCCCCAAACAGCTCGCGGCAGATGCCTTGCAATACGGGGCAGAAATCGTGTCACTGGTGTGGGTGGTCGGGCAGATCATCTCCCGCGTCTTGCCCGTGGGTCAGTTCCTTTACGTCCAACAGATTGTCAGCCGGGCGCTCTCTACGGCCAGTAGCCTGGTTTCCTCGCTGAGCTCCATTGATGAGGACCTGGCCAACCTCAAGGACTACGAACTCTTCATGACGATGCCTGTCCCCGGCGGGCACGAGCCCCCGCTGGCCAGGTCGCCCGACGTCGTGGAGTTACGTGATATCCGCTTCAGCTACACGGGCAGTGACATAGAAGTCATCAAGGGCATATCGATGACCATCCGTGCCGGGCAGCACATCGCGATCGTGGGGGAGAACGGGGCCGGGAAGTCCACGCTGATCCGGATCCTGGCAGGCCTGTACCGGCCGGATTCGGGGCAGGTGCTGCTCGACGGCGTCGACCTCGCCGACGTTGATGTGACCAGCTGGCACCGGTATTTGGCGGTCCTCAGCCAGGAGTTCCTCAAGTACGAGTTCGCCACTGCGGCAGAAAACATCTACCTCGGCGATGTGGAACAGAGCATCGACGACGAACGGGTGCGGCGGGCAGCGTCCGACGCCGAGGCCATGGAGTTCATCGAGAAGTTGCCCAACGGCTTGGACAACCATGTGAGCAACTGGATGGAAGACCCACGCGGACGCAAGGGCAGCGGGCTTTCCGGCGGGCAGTGGCAGCGGCTCGCCATGGCGCGCAACTTCTACCGGGACGCGTCCTACATGGTGATGGATGAGCCCACATCGGCCATCGATGCGTTGGCCGAACACCGGATCTTCACCCGCCTGTTCGCGGACCGCAGCAGCACCATCATCGCCATCAGCCACCGGTTGGCCACCATCGAGAAAGCTGATGTCGTGTACATGCTGGAGGACGGCCGGATCGCCGAACAGGGCACACATAAGGAGCTGGTATCCCTGCGTGGACGCTATTTCCGGATGTTCGAATCACAGTTGTCCGTGGATGAGGGAAGCTCGACCACCCCGTAACGGTCCGTCTGTGCGGCTGCGGCTGGGGCACGCCACCGTGGGTTTGATGGACCGTGGTTCGCGTGGGATGAAGGTTGGGGTGGGATAAACTCGAGCAGTGACTTATGAGATTGAGATTGGCCGTGGCAAGCGTGGGCGTCGTGCCTACTCCCTGGATGACATCGCGATCGTTCCTAATCGCCGGACGCGTGACCCGAAGGACGTCTCAGTCTCATGGCAGATTGACGCGTATAAGTTCGAAACCCCGGTGATCGCGGCACCCATGGACTCCGTGATGTCCCCGGATACCGCCATCGCTTTCGGGCGCTTGGGAGGATTGGGCGTCTTGGACCTTGAGGGACTCTGGACCCGTTATGAGGACCCCCAGAAGGTCCTGGACGAGATCGCGGCCTTGACGGATGAAACCAGCAGCACCGCCGTGACCCGGCGCATGCAGGACCTTTACCAGGCTCCGGTGCAACCGGAACTCATCAGCTCCCGGCTCGCGGAGATCCGGGCAGCCGGCGTCACCGTGGCCGGTTCCCTCACCCCGCAGCGAACCCAGGAACACTACAAGACTGTGGTGGCTGCCGGCGTCGACATCTTTGTTATCCGCGGAACCACTGTCTCCGCCGAGCACGTCTCCAAAAACCATGAGCCGCTGAACCTCAAGCAGTTCATCTACGAGCTCGACGTCCCCGTGATCGTGGGCGGCGCAGCCGGCTACACTCCGGCCCTGCACCTCATGCGCACCGGGGCTGCAGGCGTCCTGGTCGGCTTCGGCGGTGGAGCGACCACCACCACGCGCCGCGCCCTGGGCATCCATTCGCCCATGGCGTCAGCCATCTCCGACGTCGCTGCCGCCCGCCGCGATTACATGGACGAGTCCGGCGGCCGCTACGTCCATGTCATTGCCGACGGCGGCATGGGCAGCTCGGGCGACATCGTCAAGGCCATCGCCATGGGAGCTGACGCCGTCATGCTCGGAAGTGCTTTGGCGCGGGCCGAAGAAGCCCCCGGCCGTGGCTGGCACTGGGGTCCCGAGGCGCATCACCTCGAGTCCCCCCGCGGCGACCGCGTCAATGTCGGCACCGTCGGTCCGCTCGAGGAGGTCCTCTTCGGACCGGGACACCACACTGACGGAACATCCAACCTGATCGGTGCCTTGCGCCGATCCATGGCAACCACCGGCTACTCGGACCTCAAGGAGTTCCAGCGCGTCGACGTCGTCGTTTCTCCGTACGCCGGCAACTAAGGCACCCCGCTGAACCTGCCTGGGGCCCTGTGCTGAACCTGCCTGGGGCCCTGCGCTGAACATACGTGGGGCCCTGCGCTGAACCTACCTGGGGCCCTGCGCTGAACATACCTGGGCCCTGCCCAAGGCGCTGACCAACAAGTAGGGTAGGAAACTACCAGCCGTTGCGTTTGAGGAGGGTTCCGATGAGCAATACCGCAGGCGGTTCGCAGGTGAGGACCCCGGGAGCACTGAGCCCGGAGTCAAGAGCCGCATCCATCGATGTCCTGAAAGCCACTGCCGAGGCCGGTAAAGAGCTCGACATCCTGATCGTCGGCGGCGGCGTAGTGGGTGCGGGGGCTGCCTTGGACGCGGTTACCCGTGGCCTCACAGTCGGCATCGTCGAGGCCAGGGACTGGGCATCCGGCACCTCCTCCCGGTCCTCGAAGCTCATCCACGGAGGCCTGCGATACCTGGAGATGCTGGACTTCGCGTTGGTACAGGAAGCCCTCCAGGAACGTGGATTGCTCATCCAGCGCATAGCCCCGCACCTGGTCCGGCCGGTCCCTTTCCTGTACCCACTGACGCGCCGTTTCTGGGAAAGGCCCTACGTCGGAGCCGGCATCATGCTCTACGACACCTTGGGCCTTACCTCGGGGAACAGTCGCGGCGTTCCCATGCACAAACACCTCTTTAAGCGCGGAACCCTCCGGGCTGCCCCCAGCCTGAAGGATGACGCGTTCGTCGGGTCCATCCGCTACTACGACGCCCAGGTCGACGACGCCCGGTTGGTGGTCAATGTGGTCAGGACCGCGGTGCATTATGGCGCCCACGCGGCCAACCGGGTCCGCGTCGTCGATTTCCTCCGCGAGGGGGAGCGCGTGGTGGGAGCACGGCTCGAGAACCAAGAGGATGGCACTGTCTTTGAGGTGCGGGCCAAGCAAGTGGTCAATGCTACGGGCGTGTGGACCGACGAGACACAGGCGATGGTGACTGATCGCGGGCAGCTCAAAGTCCGGGCTTCGAAGGGCATCCATCTTGTGGTGCCGCGCGACCGTTTCCAGTCCACTGTCGGACTGATTCTCCGGACCGAGAAATCGGTGCTCTTCGTGATCCCTTGGGGACGTCATTGGATCATTGGCACCACCGATACCGACTGGAAACTGGATAAGGCCCACCCCGCGGCGTCGAGCAAGGACATTGACTACGTGCTTGAACACGTCAACAAGGTGCTCAAGCGGCCCCTGACCCGTGAGGACGTCGAGGGAGTCTACGCGGGCTTGCGGCCGCTGCTGGCTGGTGAAAACGACTCGACGGCCAAGCTGTCCCGGGAGCACGTGGTGGCCCATCCCGTTCCGGGCCTTGTGGTGGTAGCCGGCGGAAAGTTCACCACCTACCGTGTCATGGCCAAGGACGCCGTTGATGAGGCCACCCGCGCCATGGACGAGCGCGTTCCTTCAAGTTGCACCGAAACCATCCCGCTCCTGGGCGCCGACGGGTTCAAGGCAGCGTGGAATCGTCGAGCACGGTCCGCGGAGGAAGCCGGCGTTCACGTGGCCCGCGTCGAGCACCTGCTGAACCGCTATGGCTCCATGACCCATGAAGTCCTGCAGCTGATTACGGAGCGGCCGGAGTTGGCTGAACCGTTGCCCGGCGCGGACGACTACTTGGCGGCTGAGGTTGTTTACGCCACCACCCACGAGGGCGCACGCCACGTTCATGATGTCCTGACCCGACGCACCCGGATCTCCATTGAGTCATGGGACCGGGGTGTGTCCGCAGTCCCGGTTGTAGCTAAGCTGATGGGAGAAATCCTTGGCTGGAGTGAGACGCAGCGGGACAGCGAGATCAAACACTACCTGGCGCGCGTGGAAGCTGAACGGCTCAGTCAGCAGCAGCCCGACGACGAATCGGCGGACGCCGCGCGTATGGGAGTCGATGACATCGTTCCCCTTCGCTAACCGGTTGAAGGGGTAACCGGACGAGGAAAACGGGCCGGACGACCACCATTCGGAGGAACACGACTTGGCAGAACCACTGGATCGGTACGACGCCGACCTGACCACCCCCGATCTGGTCATCCTCGAACTTGTCGCCCAGGACAAGAATGATGCTGCTGCCCAACTTGCCCGCCGGCTCCATGCGGCAGGTCGGGTCTCGGACCTTGATGCCTTCCTTGAGCAGGTGCAGTCGCGCGAACACCAGCTGGCCACCGGCCTCCCGGGCGGTATCGGCCTGCCGCATGCCCGAAGTGAATTCGTGGACCGCATTTCCATCGCTGTTGGGGTAACCAAGTTCGGCCACGCGCTGGAATTCGGGGCGACGGACGGTCCAGCCAACCTCATCCTGCTCATTGCCACACCGGCAAGCTCCTTTTCGGACCACCTCGAAGTCCTGGCCACCATGGCCCGTTCGCTATCGAAAGAATCTTTCCGGGAGTCCCTGCGGCGGGCACACGATCCGGAGGTCATTGCAGAACTCATTAACTCCAGCCTGGTGTTCTTCGACCACTGAGCTGGGTATCCCGGCGGGGGGACGTTTAGCTGTTCTACAGCCGGACGAAGTACGGTTAACAGGTGTTGAAAACCGCGTTGAAACCCCGCTGGATCGCAGGACTGGTCTTTGCGCTTCTGCTGTCCGGGGTGTTCGTGCTGCTCAGCCAGTGGCAGATCAGCCGGTCCACGCAGCACGACGTGCCCGAATCGTCCAGCGTCGAACAAGTCAAGCCCCTGCTGGAGGTCCTCACTCCCGGTCAGTTCTTCCCCGGATCGGCGTCGGACCAAATGGTCACCGCCACCGGCAGCTACGATCCCCAAAAACAGGTGCTCGTTGAAGGCCGCTTGTACAACAACCAGAAGGGATTCTGGATTGTTTCAGCCTTCGCTGTGGACAAAGCACCGAAGCTGAGCGGCGCAGGCGCCTCACCGCAGACCTGGATTCCCGTTGCCCGCGGTTGGGTCGCTGATGCCTCCCAAGCGGGCCCGCCGCCGTCGGGCAGTATCACCCTTACCGGACGCCTCCTGCCGTCCGAAGCGCCGGTCCCCAACGTCGACCCGGGCCCTGGCCGCGCGTCGGCGGTTTCCTCCGCTGAACTGATCAACACGTGGAACGTCTCGAGCTACCAGGGATTCATCGCAGCTACGTCCGAGGTCGCGGCCGGGGGAGCCCACATCCCCTTGGGTCCGGACGTGAAGGCCCTCAACATTCCGGCCCAGCCTCCCACGGAGCAAGTCAACTGGCTCAACGTCTTTTACGCCATCGAATGGGTTGTCTTCGCAGGGTTCGCCCTCTACATCTGGTGGAGGATGGTGGCCGATGATTATCGGCTGTCCCTCGAAGATGACGACTTCGACGACGACGACGAGTTCGTCGGGGATTTCCACGACGACGGCCACCAAGCGGTCCAGTCCGAAGCCAACCATGACCCTCAACAACCAGAGCCAGAACATCCAGAGCCAGAACAAAAGGTGCAGCAATGATCGAGCCCAAGCCGGCCATCCAGCCCGAACACTCAGGGCCCAAGCCTAAGAAGAGGCGTTTCGGCGGGACCGAAGCGCAGATCCGGTCCGCGTTGAAGTTCTACAAAGTCATGGCCTACCTCACCGGTGGGATGCTGCTCTTGCTGTGTGCCGAGCTCATCGCCCGCTATGTTTTCGGCGTCGCGCTCTTTGCCGGTGGAACGGATGCCCTGACCGGGCGGCCCTTCGGTTTCGGTTTTGCCGCAGCAGACCCCAAGGGAGTCATTGGCGGGTTCAACATCTCCACCACGGTGCTGATCGTGCACGGCTGGATGTATGTGGTGTACCTGGTGTCCGACTTCCGTCTGTGGTCCCTCATGCGCTGGCCGTTCGCCAAGCTGGTTCTGTTGGCGTTGGGCGGCGTTATCCCGTTCTTGTCCTTCATTGTGGAGAAGAAGTTCCATGCGCAGGTGGAAGCGGAGCTCGCAGCGAACCCCAAGGCGTCCAAACGCTACTAAGCCGTGCCAATTAGCCGGGGCTTCCGCGGTGCTGGTGTGAGATGCATAACGCAGGGCTGTTTTTGCTCCCGGGATACAGGGGTAAACGTGCAACCGGGTGCCCCGGCAAAGTAGTCTTGTTCGGTGACTACTCCCACCGCACCCCAGACTTCCCAGAAGCCGGTGCTGGTTGTTGACTACGGTGCCCAGTACGCGCAGCTGATTGCCCGCCGCGTCCGGGAAGCGAACGTGTACTCGGAAATTGTTCCGCATACGTTCACCACCGAGCAGCTTCTGGCCAAGAACCCCGCAGCCATCATCCTTTCAGGTGGACCCTCCAGCGTTTACGCCGAGGGTGCTCCGCGAGTTGGTGCTGACCTCTTTGAAGCTGGAGTACCGGTCTTCGGGATCTGCTATGGCTTCCAAGCGATGGCAAACGCGCTGGGCGGCAAAGTGGCCCAGACTGGCCTGCGCGAATATGGCGCCACCGAAGCATTGGTTGTGGGAGACGCACGCTCCATCTTGGACGGTGTGCCCTCATCCCAGAACACGTGGATGAGCCACGGTGACTCCGTGCACGAGGCTCCTGAGGGCTTTGAGGTTCTTGCCTCCACGGCAGGTGCCCCCGTTGCCGCCTTCGCCAATGACGAGAAGCGCCTTTACGGTGTGCAGTGGCACCCCGAGGTCAAGCACTCGGTTCATGGCCAGCACGTTCTGGAGAACTTCCTCTTCAAGGGCGCAGGATTGACCCCCAACTGGACCACGGGGAACATCCTCGAAGAGCAGGTGGATCGCATCCGCCAGCAGATCGGTGACTCCAAGGTTATCTGTGGCCTCTCCGGCGGCGTCGACTCTGCGGTTGCGGCTGCGCTGGTCCAGCGGGCCGTCGGGGACCAGCTGACGTGCGTGTTCGTCGATCACGGCCTTCTCCGCGAAGGCGAAGCCGAGCAGGTTGAGCGTGACTTCGTAGCTGCCACGGGAGTTAACCTCTATGTGGCGAACGAGCAGGAGCGTTTCCAGTCCGCGCTTGCCGGCGTTAGCGACCCCGAAACCAAGCGGAAGATCATCGGCCGCGAGTTCATACGCGCTTTTGAAGAAGCCGAACGGGCCATCATCGCCCAAGCGGAGTCCGAGGGCGAAAAGATCAAGTTCCTTGTCCAAGGAACCCTTTACCCGGACGTCGTTGAATCAGGCGGCGGAGAAGGTGCTGCCAACATCAAGAGCCACCACAATGTGGGCGGGCTGCCTGAGGACCTCCAGTTCGAGCTCGTCGAACCGCTGCGAGCCCTCTTCAAGGATGAGGTCCGCGCCGTCGGTGCCCAGCTCGGATTGCCGCAGGAAATCGTGGGCCGCCAGCCCTTCCCCGGGCCGGGGCTCGGAATTCGTATCGTCGGGGAAGTAACCAAGGAACGCCTTGACCTGCTTCGCAAGGCCGATGCCATCGCCCGTGCCGAATTGACCGCGGCAGGCTTGGACAACGATGTGTGGCAGATGCCGGTGGTTCTCCTGGCAGATGTCCGCAGCGTGGGCGTCCAAGGCGACGGGCGTACGTATGGCCACCCGATTGTGCTCCGCCCTGTATCTTCCGAGGATGCCATGACGGCGGACTGGTCACGTTTGCCCTATGACCTGCTGGCACGGATTTCCAACAGGATCACTAACGAAGTGGACGGCGTGAACCGCGTGGTGCTGGACGTTACCAGCAAACCGCCGGGAACCATCGAGTGGGAATAGCGTTTTAAGTGGCCGGCTTCCTCTGGGAGGCCGGCCACTTTGTTCTTGCCGGGCACTTGGTCTGCCCACGTCATTCTTCGTGCACCATGGCGGTGAAGGGCAGGCTCCTGTGAATTCGCGGCGAATTTTGCGGAGCCACAGTGTTGCGGACAGGGCAGCCCGGGTATTCCCGCTACCCTCGAAGGTATGCCGGTATGGTCTAAGGCGTCTAAAGCGAGCAAAGAGAAGAAGGCAGAAGTTGTGTCAGTAGGTCAAGGCCAGGAAGAGGGCTCCGAAGAGCTCAAGAAATGGCTGTCTGGTCTCAAGCCCGTCACAGGGGCGGATACGATGCTGCGCTTCGTCAAAACGCCGGAGGGCGCCATTGATTTGAGCAACGCCCACCCGTCAGGGTTGGCGCAATTGCTCGCTGGGCGGAAAACCCGCCTGTCCACCCTGATCAGGGACCGCCAGCAGTATTTGGTAGCGGCCCGGGCGGCCCGGAATATTCGTTCGAAAATCTTCGAACTCAGCAACGATCGCGGCATCGAGGCCGGATACTTATCTGCGGGAACGGTGGTCTGGACATCGGCCGTGGGCGGGAAGCCCCAGCGCGTTTCAGCGCCCGTAATGCTGACCTCCATCATGCTGACGGTCCGTCCCGGCGAGGACGACTACGAGCTGCAGCTGACCGAGCAGGCCCGGATGAACCCTGCTTTGGTGCGGCACTTGAAAACCGTGCACGGCATTGTCTTTGACGTTAACGCGGTGGCACGCATGGCCTACAACACGGCCCGGCTTGATCCCCAGCCGGTCTTGGATCGCTTGACCACCCTTGTGCGGCCTATCCATGGCGCCGAGGTGGAGTTTAATTTGCTGGTTACCACCCTGGCGGACCTGTCAGGCAATCTCGATGATCCCTGGATCAATATGAACAATCCGCTGGTCGCCGCTCTTGCCACGGTCGCGAACGGCGGCGACGTCGAACCCGAGCCGATCAAGTCGGGCAGGTTCCCCAGCCTGGACGATCGTGACCCGGCGGACGAGCTGCTCCTGTTGGATGCAGACACCGATCAGCAGTATGTTGTGGACGCGGTCCGTGCCGGTGACTCCCTCGTTGTCAGCACACCCCCAGGCAGCGGACAAACGCAGACGGCAATTAACGCCATCGGTGCACTCGTGAGCCAGGGCAAATCCGTTCTTGTGGTGGGTGACCGGCAGTCCAGCTTGATGGGCCTGTCCGCCCACTTGGAGGCGCTGGGTCTCGGCTCCATGTTCTTCCGTCCGGGAAACGGCACCACGCCGCAGCAGCTCAAGGGCCAGTTGGTGCAGGCCATCATGCGAAACGAGAAGGCCCTCGAGCCTCAGCTCGGAAACCTTCACCAGACCTTGATCGGGCACCGCCATGCCCTGATGGACCATGTTGCCTCATTGCATAATGTCCGTGAGCGTTGGGGGTGCTCGCCGTACCAGGCGATGCAGTCCCTCGCCGAATTGACTTCCATCCACCCCGCTCCTTCAACCACTGTGCGCCTGAAACGCAGCGTCTTGGACAATATTCGGGACCGCGAGGAGTTGGCTGGCCGTTTGCGCCGGGCCGCTGAGCTGGGCAGCTTTAGCAAGGACGCTACGTCCAGCCCGTGGTACGGCGCCCGTTTGGTGAACCGGAAAGAGACTGAGGAAGCGCAACTGCTGACTCGCGTGGCGGCAGAGAAGCTTCCTGTGTTGCGCGAACGCATGAAGGCGGTGTCCGACCATGCCGAGATCCGTTTGGGGGAGACCTTCGCCGAGTGGGGCGCGCAACTGGAGCTTCTCATTGCCGTGCGGGAGAGCTTGGACAAATTCACTCCCGACATTTTTGATCGCCCGGTGCACGACCTCATTTCGGCCACGGCCACGTCCGCATGGCGTCGTGAGCACAACGTGGAGATGCCGTCCATGCAGCGCTCCCGGTTGCGGCGCGTCGCAAAAGAATATGTCAGGCCGGGCGTTCATATCGCCGACCTTCACAGCTCGTTGGTTCTGGTCCAGGAGCAACGTGCGTTGTGGGCCGACTATGCCACCACCCAACGCCACCCCGCTGTGCCTTCCGGACTCGCCGACCTCGGGGTTCTCTACCGCGAGTTGGACAACGAGCTGCGGCGTCTCGGGGAAGCCCTCAAGCACACCGCAGCCGGCGGCTCTCTGCGTGAAACGCCCTATGCGGAGCTGACGGAGCGCTTGGGACGGCTCGTGGAGGACGCGGCCACCTTGGAGACCCTCCCGGAGCGGACACTCCTAATTGAGGAAATGCGCGAGCATGGTCTGGGAGAGTTGCTCGCCGATCTTGCTGCCCGTGAAGTCCCCGCCGAATCGGTGGCGGCGGAACTGGATTTGGCGTGGTGGCAGTCTGCGCTGGAAGCAATGATCAGTGGCGATGACTATCTTGCTATGTCGGACGGCGATTCGCTGCGCCGCCTCGAAGCTGAATTCCGTCTCGCCGATCAGGCACACATCGCCAGTGGCGCTGCACGCCTGCGCTGGCAGTTGGCCGAAAAGTGGCGGCAGGGCATTCTCGAGCATCCGCGCCAAGCCGAGCTACTCCGGGCGTTGTTGAAGGACGGTCGGGTGACATTGCCGGCTTTGAGTGCGCAGGCTCCCGACCTCGTCCCGTTGTTGGTTCCTGTGTGGTCAGTTAGCCCCTACCTTCTGACGGGCGTTCTTCCTGCGGAGCAGAAGTTCGATGCCGTGGTGGTGATCGACGCCGAATCGACCTCCTTGCAGGCGGTCCTGCCGGCGATATCCAGGGCTCGCCAGGTGATCGCCTTCGGAGACGGCAAGATCGGCAATGCACGTACCTTCAGTGTCGCGGTGGAGCCGCCCGTGGCAGGGGTAGCCAGCCATGTTGCCGTGGATAGTGCGTTTAAGTCGTTGGCTCGGGTGTTGCCTACGTGGCAGCTCAACTGGGTGTATCGCGCGGTTGATGAGGACCTGATCCTTCAGCTCAGCAAGAATTATTACGACGGCGGCTTGCGGCGCCTCCCCGACGGAAGCTCCGTCACTGGCTTGGATCGGTCCATCCTGGTGGAGTACATTCCCGACGGCACCGGGCTGCCCGGTGCCGATCACGAAGGGGTGGAATCCGTAACTGCCGAGGTCAACCGCGTGGTGGATCTGGTCTTTGAACACGCGCGGCTGCGTCCGCGGACGTCCTTGGCCGTGGTTACTGCGAGCCTTCGCCACGCAGCGCGTATTGGTGAAGCGATCAGGCTCCAATTGCCTAATCACCCATTGCTTTCCCCGTTCTTCGGGGCAGGACCGGAATCCTTCCGCGTAGTGGATTTGGAGCGGGCCCAGGGCTTGGTGCGGGACCACGTGATCTTCTCGCTCGGTTACGGACGCACCCCGCACGGGCGCGCCCTCCACTCCTTTGGCCCCCTGTCCACAGAGGGCGGACGGAACCGGTTTGCTCTGGCCATGACGCGTGCACGGCGGTCCATGCACGTGCTGAGTTGCTTCCGTCCTGAGGACCTCGACCTGGATCGGCTGGCCCACGGCGCCGTGGACTTCTATGAGTTGCTTGATCGGGAGCTTTCCGGCAACAGCAACCTGGGTACTCCTACTTCCCGCGCGGTAGCCAGCGAACAAGCCCTGGGGGAGGACCCCCTGGTTGCTGACCTCGGGGAGCGCCTGCGCGCCAGGGGCGCACGGGTATGGCATCTTTACGACGGCGTCCTTGACATCGCCGCCGCTGCGGACCCTGTTCATACCATTGGACGGGAAGGCGCGGAGATCCCCACGCCGGTTGCCATCGAGTCTGACGGTACTGAGCGGTACCGTCGGATGAGCGTCCGTGAGCGCAGCAGGCTCCGGCCCCAACTGCTGGAGCGCATGGGATGGCGCTACATGTCCCTTTGGACCATTGAGGTGTTTACCGATCCTTCCTCGTGTGCAGACCGCATTGGTTCCTACCTGGGCCTTGAAAACCACATTCTTCAGTCATCTGCCGCACCTCAGCATGGCTTCCTTGACATGGATGTTGAAGAATTGAATGTGGGCGGTGGGCAGCCAATCTTCGCGGCGGCTTCTTCGGCCAGGAGATCACGCGAAACGCCTCAATCGCACGGATATGGGGCTTCGGTGGCCAGTCAAGACGTGGAGAAAGCAGTAGGTATGGAACCGGACGGAAACCAGCGGGACACCGCCGGAGAAGCCGACAGGACAGAAGCGGTGGCATCCTCGTCGGACGGATCACGAGCGGATGGCACTCCTGATCAGCAGGCAGCCGACGTGACCTCCACGAAACCGTCATCTGGCGGCATTCTTCCGACCAAAGCGGCCGAGGACGATCCCCGGCGCTGGGGCGACGAATCCGGATACGATCATGAGCAGTGGTTGAAGGAGCAGAAACCCCCTCACTGGGGGTGAACGGCAGGCGGCGCGTCCGACGTCGTTCATTGCTGGTGCTCCAGCACAAAGAAAAGCTTGCCTTGCGTGGATGCGCCGGCAAGCTTTTCTGCTTGCAGGGGGTCGGCGGCGACGACGACCAAACCGTCCGTGTCGCTGGTCCCGAGCCACTCGCCAGGCTTTCCACCGTGGGCCGATGTCCAGAGCACTGGAACCGGGCCAGCGAGCACTTCGCTCTTCCGGGATTCGGCATAGGAACTGTCCGCTGTGAGAACCACCGTTACCAACTGGCCGGGGGACAGGAGCTGGATGGAGGAGGGGTCCGCCATCCGCAGTGGAACTGCCGAAGTTCCTGCGGGGGCACCTGTGAGGAGGGCGGGGCCCAGGAGAACCGACTCAGACGGGATCTGTCCGCGGCGTAGTGGGGCGGCCAACTGGCGACCCACCAGGGGTTTGGCGTCTTGGAGTGCACCAGCCAGAGCGACGTCCGTCGGCACTCCAATGGTGGTGAAGTCGTTGCCCGTGAGGCTTGTGCCCACTGGAAGGTCCCTGGCAGCAACTACCACGCTGACGCGTTGCGGTGGCTCGGGAGTCAACTGTTGGACTGCCAAGCCTGCGGCAAGGCATAGAAGCAGGACAACCGTAAGCCGGCGGTTCCGTCCCACCCAGGACCCCCAGCGCAACCTCAAAGGGCGCGTCTGCCGGAACCCGCGCGCCTGGGCCCGCTGGAGCTTGCCGGTTTTTCCTCGTCCAGGCCCTGCCCGCAGTTGCTGGACGCGCATCGAGGGGAACGTTCTAGGAGGAGTGGCTGACGCCGCCCGTTCAGCACGGGCCAGGAGGGTGGTGCGCGATGTTTGAGGCATGCGGCCACGCTAACGTCGTGCATCCATGCGGGGACAGCTGCTCGTCTCCCTATGTGGAGAACGCCCTATGTGGAGAACTTAGGGCCTAGCTGGTAGCTGCGGCAGGTGCCGGGGCGGCCGCGGCTGGCGCAGCAGCGGGCGCAGCCGGAGCAGGCGAAACCGTGCTGCCCTTGGTGTCGCGTGAGTCGGTCCGGTAAAACCCGGAGCCCTTAAAGACAACGCCGACGCTGTTGAACTTCTTGCGCAAAGAACCCTTGCATTCGGGGCACTCCGTCAGGGAGCTGTCAGAGAAAGACTGGACGATGTCAAAGGCATGGCCACAGTCCTTGCAGGCGTACGCGTAAGTGGGCACTGAATTCCTCCTTTGGGACAAAGTTCAGGTCCTGGGCGGCGGAAGCGGGAGATCCGCATTAGCAGTCGCAGGGCCTGAGTGCCAATTCTATCATCCAGTGCGCGGCAGTTCCGGCACCGGCCTACCCCGGCAGCAAAGGCGCTACGCCGGTCTAGGCTCCCGCCAGCATCCGGACAATTCCTGAAGGTGTCAGGACCTCCGGCACTGGGCGATCAAAGCCTTCGGCGGGGATGGAGCCCGCGGGTAAGAGGTCCTCGTCGTAGATGACCGCAATGCTGGGGGGCCGTAGTCCGGACGAGTCCAAGCCGTCCAATAGCCGGTCGTAGTAGCCCCCGCCTTGTCCTATGCGGCTGCCAGCCAGGTCCACCGCCGTCGCCGGCATGAAGATTCCGGCGGTTCCGGCAATGACCGCACTGTCCAAGCGTTCGCCCTCCGGCTCGTCGATAGGGGCGTAGGCAGAGCGGACAAAAGCCGTGTCCGGAGTCCAGTACACCCAGCTCAACTGCCGATCGGGTTCGCAGACCGGTAGGAGGACCCTGTGGCCTTCTGCGTAGAGGGCCTCGATGAGCGGCATGGTTGGCGGTTCGTGGGCGACTCCAACGTAGAGTGCGAACTCGCCCGTGGATCCGCCGGCCACCCGTGCTGCCCACTCTTTACCATGAACGCTGATCGATGCCCCCGCAGCTGACCGTTGTTCGGGGGTCAGGGCACTGCGGCAGAGTCGTCGCGAGCTGCGGATCTCTTCTTTGCTAAGCATCTGGGTCCCATCATATTGGCGTCGGGTACAGAGTAATCCCGCAATAGTGCAGTCCGGCTCGGCGGGGGTTTACCCGTTGCCGTGCTACTTCCGTTAGATTAGTCCGGTGACTCTCGATAACAATGCTGTCCGTAAAGCTGTCATCCCTGCCGCGGGTCTTGGTACCCGTTTCCTTCCCGCCACCAAGGCGATGCCAAAGGAAATGCTGCCGGTGGTCGACAAGCCAGCCATCCAGTACGTCGTCGAAGAAGCGGTCAAGGTTGGCCTGCACGACGTCCTGATGATCACCGGACGCAGCAAACGCGCTCTGGAAGATCACTTTGACCGGGTGCCGGCGCTGGAAGCGACGCTGGCCGAGAAGGGCGATACGGCCAAGCTTGAAGCCATCCAGTCAGCCACCAACCTCGGTGACATCCACTACGTCAGGCAAGGCGACGCCAAAGGCCTGGGCCACGCGGTCCTGCGTGCAAAGCAGCACGTAGGGCATGAGCCGTTCGCCGTTCTGCTCGGCGATGACCTCATCGATCCCAAAGATGACCTCTTGAGCGAAATGATTGCCGTCCAACAGAAGACCGGCGGCTCCGTGGTGGCCCTCATCGAAGTGGAGCCTTCGAAGATCAGCGCCTACGGTTGTGCCGACGTCGAGGACATTGGCGAGGACGGCTACGTCCGGATCAAGCAGCTTGTGGAAAAGCCGTCTCCGGAAGAGGCGCCGTCGAACCTGGCCGTCATCGGCCGCTACGTTCTGCACCCGGCAGTGTTCGATGTTCTGGAGAAAACCGAACCCGGGCGTGGCGGGGAAATCCAACTTACCGATGCCCTTGAGGTCCTTGCTGGTGGCGACGGTGAAGGCTATGGGGTCTATGGTGTGGTATTCCGGGGCCGCCGCTATGACACCGGCGACAAATTGAGCTACCTGAAGGCCTGCATCGAGCTTGCCTGTGAGCGTGAGGACCTCGGTCCCGAGCTCCGGGAGTGGCTGCCCAACTTCACCGCCAACCTTCCCCAATAGCGCGGATGTACGGCTCTGCGATCTGGCCGGTAACGCTGGAATGCGGAGACTTGGCGCTGCGGCCCATCCGTTATCGCGACCGGCGGGAGTGGTCCGACGTCCGGTCCCGCAACGGGGAGTGGCTGGCGCCCTGGGAAGCCTCGAACCCGGAACCCGGGGGACGCCTGCCCAGCTACCGCCAGATGGTGGCGTCGCTCCATAACCAGGCAAGACAGGCCACTGCGCTGCCGTTCCTCATCACCGAACGGACAGCTGGCTACCGCGATCCTAAAATCGTCGGTCAACTGACTGTTTCCTCCATCATCTGGGGTTCGGCAATGATGGCAACCCTGGGTTATTGGGTTGACAAGGATCGGGCCGGCCATGGCATTGCGCCTACCGCGGTTGCCATGGCCACCGATCATTGCTTCGCGGTGCTGGGCTTGCACCGCATGGAAATCAACATTCGCCCTGAGAACGCGCCAAGCCTTCGGGTGGTGGAAAAGCTGGGGTTCCGTGATGAGGGGTACCGCGAACGGTATCTCCACATCAACGGGGAATGGGCCGACCATCGCTCCTTCGCGTTGACTTCAGACGAGGTTCCGGAGGGACTGCTCCGCCGCTGGCTCCGAGGATAAAACGGCAGGTCAAGCGCTGGTTTTGGACCTTCTTCGGGGGCATCTGCAGTCATTTGCCGACTCGGCCACGACACACCGACGGCAATGCGGCGGACCTCAGCTATTTGCTTCTACCGTTTTGAATGTGGACTTCCCTCTCAGCAGCTCCCTGGTGCTCGTTGTCACTGTCGCGCTGTGGATGGTGTGGGTGGCGCCCTATGTTTTGCGGAACAGGCGGCAGCAAGTCCTCACGGCCTCGCTGCCAGTTGAGGCATTCACCGACGAACCCAATCAACCGCACCCAGGGGTGGTACTGACTTTGGCACCTCAGCAGGAGAAACCGATGGAGACCATGCACGGCAAAGCACAGGCGTCACCCTCGGATTCCGGAGCGGTTGGGATGCCCAGGAAAAGGCCGGCAGCGGACCCCTTCAGCATTCGTTATGCCCGGTTCACCATTGCGCTTGCCGGGCTTGCCCTGCTGCTGACGGCCATTGTTTCAGGCGTCCTGCGGGTTCTCGGTACGGGCTCCGCTTGGGTGCCGGTGCTTTCCCTTTTCGGTGCGGTGATCGCCGTCGTTATCCTGCGCAGGCTCGCCCTCAAGGATCGCCGTGCCCGGCGGGCGGTGCGTCCAGCGCCGGTCCAGTCGCCAGCGTGGATCCGCAGGGACGAAACCCCTGCGGTGCCGAAAGAAACCACAGTGTTCGACGCCGAAGCCGGGCGCAAAGAGCCGGCACGCCTTTCCGCTTCGGAACTTCGTGAGGCAGCCTTGGCTGTCGCGCTGGCCGCGGGGGATAAGCCGGGCGAAGTAACTCGAGATGCAAAGGGAGCCAGTTGGGAGCCGGTGGAGGTGCCGAAGCCCACGTACGTCGATGCTGCCAAAGCGTCCCGCCCTGCTCCCGAACCGCTGGATCTCCCGGAATCCCCCAAGCCGGTGGGCAAGCCGGTCCTTAAACAAGGTGCTGAACAGGTCGAAGCTGCTGTTGCCGCGCAAGCATCGGTTACGGCCAAGGGCAGCAGTGCGCTGAGCAACCTGGACTCTGTGTTGCAGCGCCGCCGCGCCTGACCCATGGCCACCATTTGCGTCGCGGGGGGAACGGGGCAGGTGGGCCGTGAGGTTGTCCGTATGGCGGTTGGCGCGGGCCATACGGTTTCCGTACTCGCCCGCCATGTGCCGGCCTCCGGCTCGTCGCAGCACCACGACGGCGCCACCTACTTCGCGGGCGACGTCACCACGGGGGAGGGCCTGGACGCGGCCGTAGGCGGTGTCGACGTCGTTATCGATTGCCTTGAGGCTCAGTTCGGCAAGGCGCAGAAGCAATTCGCCGACGGCGGCGGGAGGCTTCTGGCTGCGGCCCACCGGGCCGGCGTGGCCAGGGTCGTCATGTTGTCGATCGTCAACTGCGACCGCACCACATATCCGTACTATGCGTCGAAGGCCAAAAAAGAGGCGGTCTACGCGCAGGCATCCTTGGAAACAGTGGTGGTGCGGGCCACCCAGTTCCACAGCCTGGTTGCCGCGATCTTCCAATCGGGAGCGAAGCTTCGCCTGATCCCGGTCTTCAGGGGCGCGAAATTCCAGTCCATTTCACCCACCGACGTTGCCCGTGGCCTGCTTGAATCCGCGTTTGCAGTCCCGGACACGGAGCAGCACAGTGTCCGCACTCTCGGTGGCCCGGAGGTCCAGTCCATGCGGCCGATGGCTGAGCAGTGGCGCGAGATTACCGGACGAGGCGGCAGGATCGTAGAGCTGCCCCTGCCCGGACGGCTAGGGGATTTCCTCCGCGCCGGACACAACCTGAGCCCGGGTGAACGGCGTGGAACTGAGACGTTCGTGTCGTGGTTGGAAATGCGCCGCGAAACTTTGTAGCCTAGGGACACTGGCTGCGCGGAAATGCATGGTCCGGGGGCTATAGCTCAGTTGGTAGAGCGCTTCGTTCGCATCGAAGAGGTCAGGAGTTCGAATCTCCTTAGCTCCACCATTGCAAGGGCACGCAATGCGCCGACGACGACGCCTAGTGTCGGTCGCTGGCGCCGTCTGCGGATGTTCCTTGTTAAGCGCGGCTGGCGGCGGTACTGTGCAGGCGCATCTCCAGGTCGTTCATCACGATCGCCGCAAGATCTTCCAGGGAGCGGACGTCTTCCGCTGAGAATTCCCGGGCTTTCCTGTCCAGTACGCACATCGTCCCGAGGTTGTAGCCGTCCTGGGTCCGCAGTGGTACTCCTGCGTAGAATTTCAGCCCGAATTCGCCGGCGACCAGTGGGTTGGTGAGCGTGCGTGGGTCGGCGGGTGCGTTGGTGATGACCCACGGATCGTCCTGCAGGATGGCCGAGGCGCACAGCCCGGGGTCCCGGCTGATTTGCTCCACGTCAGTTCCGTGGTGGGATTTGAACCAAATCCGGTCGTGGTCCACGATGCTGACGATGGCGATAGGTACGGAAAACAACCGCGCGGCTAAGGCCGTAATCCGGTCGAAGGCCCCATCGGGGGGTGTGTCGAGAATGCCGTAGCGGTGGACCGCTTCCATCCTGGCTTCTTCGGTATCACTGCGCAATCCGGAAGTGTCGCGGTGACGCCCTGTGCCGGTGATGACTTCCTGCCTCAAAGCCAGTGAGACCTCTCGTGCCGAGGGCCGGTCATCGGGCTCCCGTGAGAGCATCGCTGTCAGCACTCGTGCCCATGCCGGGGCAAGGTCTTCGGGGATGTGGGGATCGCGCAAGAGCCGGGCAAGAGCAGATTCCAGTGGCGCCCCCGGGTAGGGAACAATACCGGTCAGGCCCTCGAGGAGGACCAGCCCCAAGGAATAGACGTCACTGGCGGTACCTACGGGCTCGCCCAAAGCTTGTTCGGGACTCAGATAAGCGGGAGTGCCTGAAGTTCCGGAGGTATCGTCCAGCCGGTCCTTGGCTGCGAGCATGGCGACGCCGAAGTCGGTGAGTTTGGCACGGACGCGGCTATCGTCGTTGTTGTAGTCGACCAACAGGATGTTCGCGGGTTTGATGTCGCGGTGCACGATGCCGTGATGGTGGATGTAGGACAAGCCATCGGCGAGATCGTGGCCGATAAGGGCCATGTGCGCGGCTGATAGTGGCCCCTGGCGTTCCCTGACGCGCAGGTCCGGGCCGCGGACCAGTTCCATCACGAGGTAGCCCTTCCGGTCATCCGGGTCCGTCAGATCGGCGCCGGCATCGAGAAGGGTCACCAAGGCGTGGTGGCTTAGACCGGCCAGAATCCGCACCTCATTCTCCTGGCGCGGGATTTGGGCCGGTTCGGCGCCCACATTCCGGAAAAGCTTCACCGCGACTTCCCGTAACAGGAGTTCGTCAGTGGCCCGGTAAACAGTTGCCAGGCTTCCGCGTCCGAGCACTTCGTGCAGGCGGTAGCGTCCCCCTAAGAGGAGCCCCGGTTTCAGCTCAGTCACAACAACCCCTCCAACGCACAGTCCCGCAATTACTTGTCGTCACCAAATGATTCATCGTCGCCCCGCGGCCCCGTCCCATTTGCTGTGACGTCCGCCTCATGGCCAAGCACTGCGAATACCCGGAGAATAGTAACCCTACTTACTATTCGGCGCAAAACGCCTCCCACTTGAGCGGTCCTCGGCTGAGGTGACGGTGATGTCTTATATCGGTGGTGACTCCGCGCGCGGTCGGCCAAGGGATTCAGTTTCAGGTGCCGCAGAGGGCTCCGGACCGATCGGGTCTCCCGGCGTCGGCTATTGCTGCCGCGTCCGGTTAAGGACGGGGAGACCCTTCGCGCGCGACCTTTAGGTCAGGGCTTGGTTTGTTGTTTTTTGACGGTGGCCAGAAGGATGACCCCGGCGATGGCGACGGCGCCCGCGAGTCCGAAGCCGAGGAACGCCAATGGCGGGGCGGCGGCGGCTTCACCGAGGACGGTGATGCCAATGGTCACGGCGACGAGCGGATCGATGACTGTCAGCCCAGCAACGACGAGCTCCGGTGTGCCGCGGGTGTGCGCGTTCTGGACCAGAAACGTCCCGGACAGGGCGGCGATGATCAGCCCTGCCAGACAGCTCATCGATAGCCATTCGAAATCACCTTGGAAGAGCCGGGCGATGACGGTTTTGGCCAGGGCCGCGACAAACCCGAAGAGGATCCCGGCGCCGGCGGTGAACACCACCGCTCCCCAGCGGCGGCGCCACAGACCAAATCCCGTGCCCAATGCGGCGAGGACGACGCCGAGCAGGATCAGGATGGTGATGAGGTGACGGTCGCTGATCTCGACGTCCTGCGCGGATACGGCCGCGACAGCAACGAACACGCCCACCCCAACTATGCACAAAGCCACTGATGTGAGAGCCCGGCGGCCGGGGGACCGGCGGGTCATCCTGGCCGTGGCCAGGGTGGTGACGACCAAGGCTACAGCGCCGACGGGTTGCACGACGATCAGGGGTGAGAACCTCAGGCTGGTCAGCTGTAGAAGGATCGCTGCTCCGAGCATCCCGGTCCCGGCGAGCCAAACAGGTTTGCGCAGGAGAGCCTGCAGGCGGCCCCCGCCCATGCTTCCGGCCGCCCGCCCCGGTGCGGCCTCCTGGCCCTCGACGGCTTTGTGCTGGAAGAGCGTCCCGAGCGCCAGTAGGACGGCCCCGGCAACGGCGATCGGAATACCGAGCCAGTGATAGGACGACAACGCCGACACAGCTGAAACGTTGATCATGAACCAACCCTACTGATTCGTCGTTGGCGCTGCCCATCCCGGATCGCCAGGTCCGGCCGTGCGGGTTCCAGTGATGCCGGCGCGCACTTCGGTGGCCAGATTCTCCCGCTCGGTGCAACTCAAGAACCAGGTACTGGCCTTACCGTTCACCCAGTCCTCCTTTCAGGACTTGGCGGTTGCAATCTTTGACCGAACCCGCACAAGGGGAGCGTTCGGATCGTGCGGCTGGGGCAGCGCATTGAGGGAGAACTGGTCGATGACGCCGGGCCGGAAGACCAGGCATTCCGTCGAGCCACCGAACTGGAAGTACCCCAGCTCATCGCCCTTATCTACATGGTGGCCGGGGACGATTTCCGGGTTGATAACGCACGACGAGACCTCGATCATGCCCACCGGGATCACGGCCATGAGGCCGATGACCGGGTCGTCCGCCTGAATCAGGATGATCGCCCGCGCGGCGACATGGGCAAGATAGGACTGCGAGACGGTGGGCTCGACCGCGTCGGCGCCCTCGGATTCCGCCTCGGAAAAGTACGTACCGTCTTTGAGGTATGCACGCACAATCGTTCCAGCGACGGGAGCGTGCCACCGGTGATAGTTCAAAGCGCTCAAGAACGCCTGGTATACGGTTCCACCGATAAATTCATCCACGGACTCGTCCCGGGCGAGCAGGTCATCGAGTGAGTAGGGCTGGTTCTTGACCCAGAAGCGGCTCTGGCGTTGAACGTCGGAACTGATCTTGTAGGGGGTGGACTCGCAGGCGCTGACGATGACCTTGTCATCCTCGGGTGCAGCGACCGGCCTGGAAGTTGGAGTGAGCCGGCGGGCGAAGAAATCATTCCACGATGTGAAGCCCCAGTGCTCGGCGAGGGCATCGTGTTGGTAGTCGTCCATCCCGACGACCTGCTGGGCCTTCTCGGACATCCACCCCGACGGGGAATCGTTGAGCACATACAGCGAATCCTCGCTGGTCAGGAACTCGCACCACGCGTCCAGGACCTTGCGGAACATGGCCACGATCCGCGGATCACGGTGGGCTGCGAACCCCGCCTCGGTTCCCATCGTCCAGTCAAGGATCGCCGTCAATGGCGTGGTGACCATGCCGCCTTCGCTGAACTCGGGTGCCGTCGTCAGCACTTCATTGATCAGCCGGAGCAGCTGGTCAATGCTGGTGAGGTGGCGTTTGCGGTAGGGCTTCGACTTGGGGACCTGGTCGATCATCTCGGTCATGTAGAGACGGACGACCGGGTCGCTGGCGATCAGTTCCTGGAACTCTACAATTACCGGGTGCAGAGGAGCGTCTTCGCCCCGGGCCTCGACCCGTTCGCGGTGCCCCGCGATCCAGTCTTCGAGGTCATCGTGGTTCTCGGGCAGCCAACCGCCCGGGCGTGGGACGCGGCGGGATGAAGTGTCGATAGTCATGACGCTGAGCCTACCCGTCCTGTTCTCGGTGAAGGCTTCGGGCCCGTGACGGATAGGTCGACTTTTACCTGTATCCCGTCCGGCCTGGTTGCTGGAATCGGCGGCGCAGGCATAGGGTACAAAGGTCGGTTCGTCAGCGCCGGCGTTATTGGGGGACGGGCATTCCGTCCGTTGGCGGGAAGGCCTTTTGTATGCTCCGTGGTGTGGTGGTGCGTGCATTGGTGTGCGTGGCTTTGGTCATAGCGGGCATATCGACGTTCCCACTGGTAGCAGAGGCCGCACCCGGAGGAAAGTCCCTCACCGCACCTGCTTCTCCCGTTCGGACGGCAACGACTCGGATGGCAACGACGAACACGTCCTCGGGCTCGTTCGCCGACGTTCCGCCGGGGTCGCAGTTCTTCACGGAAATCCAGTGGTTGGCGGCGCAAGGCATCTCCACCGGCTGGATCATGCCTGATAACAGCAAACAGTATCGCCCGCTGCTTCCTGTGGCCCGCGACGCGATGGCCGCCTTCATGTACCGTCTGGCCGGCTCCCCGGCGTTCACGGCCCCGCAGAACTCACCCTTCACGGATATCACGCCGAGCACAAAGTTCTACAAGGAGATCACCTGGCTGGCCTCCACCGGCATCAGCACCGGATACGTCGATTCCGACAAGTCCAAAACGTACCGGCCAGGGAACTCCGTGGGACGTGACGCGATGGCGGCGTTCATGTACCGCCTGGATGGCTCCCCGGCGTTCACGGCCCCGCAGAACTCACCCTTCACGGATGTGACGCCGAGCACCACGTTCTATAAAGAGATCACTTGGCTGGCCTCCACCGGTATCAGCACCGGATACACCGAGTCGGACGGCTCCAAGACGTACCGGCCACTCTTGCCTGTGGCCAGGGACGCCATGGCGGCGTTCATGTACCGCTTCTACCAGCTCACCCACCCAGCGGTGGGCAACGATGTCTCCTGGCCGCAATGCGGCTCGACTCTTCCCAGCGGACAGGCCTTCGCCATCGTCGGTGTCAATGGAGGCCGTGCGGACACCACCAATCCATGTCTCAGTACGCAGCTATCCTGGGCTGCCACCTCTTCTGGCGGGACCAGCCAGCCCGCAGTGGCCCTCTACGTCAACACCGGCAACCCTGGCACGTCCGGGTCGTGGTGGCCTCAGAGCAACACGTACGGCGGAAAAGCCGTCACCAACCCCTACGGCAACTGCACCCCCGGTTCGGTCGGCGCGGCCTGTTCCTATATGTACGGCTATGCCAAGGCTTATGACGATGCGACAGCGCGCGGGGTTGTAAACCCGGCTTCCTTCATTTGGTGGCTGGATGTGGAGACCAGCAACAGCTGGTCAACTGATACTGCTGCCAACAGGGCCGACCTCGAAGGAATGGCCGCCTACTTCATCAGTATTGGCGCCCGGACCGGGCTCTACTCGACCACCTTCCAGTGGAGCGGGATCACCGGCACCGTGCCCTTCACCAGCAACCTCTACACGCTGAACAGCTGGATCCCAGGGGCCGCGTCACTGGCCGATGCAAAAAGCAAATGCACCACCGCGCCGTTGACGGGCGGCGGCAAAGTCGCCTTGACCCAATACATCTCCGGTGCCTTCGACTACAACGTCGCGTGCCCTTGAAGGGTCAGCGCACCACACTTCGGTGACCGGCATCCAACCGTCGGGTCCAACCCCGTGAGTCAAGATACTCCAGGAGCGGAACTGCCACCCGCCTTGTTGTTCCCAGCGCCTGCCGGGCCTGGCTCGTGGTGAAGGGCTGCTCCAAGCGTGCGAGTTCGCGCATGGCCAGCGCCGGCGCCGTCGGCAGCAGGACCACACCATCGCCCAACCTCAGCAACCGCCCGGCGCGTCCGGCAGCAGCCAGCTCCCGTGCACCCAAGCCGAGCGAGACCAGTTCATCGGCCTCAGGGGCCCTGAAGGGGGCTGAAGCGAGTTTGGCCTCCACAGCTGAAACGGCCGGTTCGACGGCGCCAAGCTCACCACCGCTGCCCGCCAACCGCACGTGACCACTGTCCTGCTCCAGGCCCGCATCGCGAACCACATGGCCCAGCAGTGCCTCGGCCGGAAGTTGCAGCAGGTCTCGTGCCGCACCTTGGGACAGGCCAAGGGTCAGCGGGTCCCGCTCATGCAATGCCTTTAGCTCCGTGCGCAACCGCTCTTGCCATGCTTGATAAAGCGGGGCGTGGACCCACCAACCGCCGATGACCTTCACCCCGTCGGGAGCAGCGGCGGTGGGAGCAGCGCCGTCGTGTCCGGTTTCATCGGCTGCGGGCAGCAGGCCTAGACGGCGCAGGTGCTGTTCCTCCATGGCACCACGGCCGGCGACTTCTCCGAGCAGATCTCCACCGGCGTCCAAGCGCGAAAGGCGCTTCGCCCACTGGAGGCCATCGCCGCGGCGGCGCAGTGCCGGGGGGTCGGCATCGAGGACTTGTGCACCGCCCAAGACCATTCGGCTCCCCGGATCGCGTAACACCAAGCGGTCGCCGAGGACCAGTGGCAAAGGCCGATCAAGAACGAGCCGCGCGTGGTCTGCATCAAAGGGCCGCAGCCGGCACGGCACCGCCGCTGTGCCAGCGTGAACCATCAGGCGTTCCGGTACGTCGGTGTAGCTGACGCCGGTGGTGCGTCGGACACCAAGGACGCTAGTGGCGGCCCAAGCGCCGGGGGTGAGCAGCGCATCGCCGCGCCGGACATCGCCAGCGGAAACATCACGCAGATTCAGTGCGACCCGGTTGACCGGCCCCAGCGACGAGTACGACGTGTCGCGGCTTTGCAGCCCGCGAACGGCAACCGAACGGGAGCCGTCGTGACCCAGCAATTCCAAGCGGTCACCCTGAACGAGCGTTCCCGCTGCGAGCGTTCCGGTCACCACGGTTCCCGATCCCGCGATGGTGAACGAGCGGTCCACCCACAACCTGACCCGCCCCGAAGCGGTGGGCGAAGGCAGCTTGGCCAGTACGTCGTCGAGGGTGGCGCGCAGTTCTGCCAGTCCGGTACCCGCCGGGGCGGAAACGGCGACGGCGGGGGCATTCGCCAACCCGGTACCGGCCAACTCGCTCCGGGTTCTGGCGAGCACTTCGTCAACTCGCCCCGGAGCCCTGTCGATGCGGCTCAGGACTATAACGCCGTGTTCGATGCCCAAGGCGGCGACCGCGTCACGGTGATCGCTCGACTGCGCTTGCCAGCCCTCGTCGGCAGCAACCACAAAGCAGACCACGGGTGCCGGCCCGATGCCGGCGAGCATGTTCCCGAGGAACCTCTCGTGCCCGGGGACATCCACGAACGCGACATCACGCCCGGATGGCAGCTCTGTCCACGCATAACCCAAATCAATGGTCAGGCCCCGCCGTCGCTCTTCCTCCCAGCGGTCCGGTTCCATGCCGGTGAGGGCCCGTACAAGGGTGCTTTTCCCGCAATCGACGTGCCCGGCGGTGGCGACAACATGCACCGGCTAGGCCGTCCGTCCGGCAATTTCTTCGGTGCCCGCCACCAAAGCACGTCCCGGGCCTCGCAGCTTCGCCGTGGCCTGACGAATTGCCCGGAGAACCAGGTCGTCGTCTTGTTCGGGCACGCACCTCAGGTCCACCAAGCAGGAGCCATCGTGGACGCGGGGGAGCACCGCCGGATCGCCGGTACGCAAGGTGTGGGCCAGTGCTGCAGGGAGTTTCAGTGCCCAGCCTGGCAGTGGCACACCGGGAGCGCCACCGCCGCCAACCCGGCCGTCATGCTCCACCACCGGTACCGCCAGCGCCGCGGCCAGTCGATCAGTCCGCCTCCGCAATTGCGCCGATGTTGCATGCAGCGCCCGGGCCACCGGCGGCTCGCCGCCATTGAGCGTGGCCTCGAGCGCGGCGAGAGTCAGTTTGTCGGCGCGGACAGCACGGGCCAGGGGGTGTGTGGCGAGCCGGGAGATCATCGCGGACGTGCCCAGCAGCAAACCAGCCTGGGGACCGCCCAGGAGCTTGTCACCGCTGGCTATGACGACGTCGGCCCCGCTTGCCAAGGCTGTGGCGACGTCGGGTTCTTCCGGCAGCAGCGGATCGGGCGCCAGCAGGCCGCTGCCCAGGTCCGCGACGAGTGTAGTCCCGCGCTCCGCGGCAAGGGCGCTAAGTTCGCGTAACGGCACGGCAGAGGTGAAGCCGTCAACTCGAAAGTTGCTGGGATGAACCTTGAGTATGCAAGCGGTGTTAGGCCCGACGACGGCCTCATAGTCGCGTAGGTGGGTCCGGTTGGTGGTGCCTACTTCGCGCAGAGTGGCACCAGTGGATTCGATCAGGTCAGGAAGCCTGAAGCCCGCGCCAATTTCCACCAGCTCCCCGCGGCTCACCACGACTTCCTTGCCGGGGCCCATGGGGGCAGTGCCTGGGGAAGCCGCTGCCAATGCGGTAGTGGCCAGTACCAGTGCTGCGGCGCCGTTGTTGACCACCAAAGCGTCCTCGGCCGCGGGACAGGCCGCCAGCAACGCTGCCCGGACTCCCGCTCCGCGGCGCGAACGCGTGCCCGTGGCCAGGTCAAGCTCCACATCTACATAACCGCTGGCCGCCAAGAGCGCTTCAACGGCCGCCCCGGACAGCGGAGCTCGGCCGAGGTTGGTGTGGACAACAACACCTGTCGCGTTCAGCACCGGGCGCAGGGTAGTCGCAGTACGCGCGGCCACCGCAGCCAGCAAGGCAGGTTCAACCTCATCGGGATGAAGCTCACCGCGGCGAGCCTGCTCCTGGACCTGGCGGACGAGTTCGCTGATGACGCGGCCGCTGAGCCGCTCCCGTGCGGCCTCGACGGCAGGAAGTCCCAACAGATCGTCGGTGCGCGGTATGCGGCGGCGCGGATCGATGTGGCTCATGGTCCCTCCTCGGTCCGCGGGTTGTTGCCCGTAGTTGGCGGAGGCGGACGGGAATCGAACCCGCCAGGCCGAGATGCTCGGCCTCACCGGTTTTGAAGACCGGGGGGCCCACCAGGACCCGGACGCCACCGCGTTCAATTTAGCAGATCATCGGCAGGGGTACGCTAAGGAGGTGAACCACGCCCCTATGTCCAGCCCGAAACTTCACGAGCATGCCGCAGGCGCAGTCCGACTCACCGGCTTCGCCCACGGGGGCGGGTGTGCGTGCAAAATCCCACCCGGCGAACTCGAAGACGCCGTTCGGGGCCTCACGGGCCAGCCCGGGGCCGATGTTCTCGTGGGTCTCGACAGTGGCGACGATGCCGCAGCCGTTAGGGTCGCGGACGGTCTTGCCGTCCTCTCCACGGCCGATTTCTTCACTCCCGTTGTGGATGACGCCTTTGACTGGGGCCGGATCGCCGCCGCCAACGCGCTCTCGGACATCTATGCCATGGGTGGTCGTCCCATCATGGCGATCAACCTCGTCGGTTGGCCCCGCGACGTGCTGCCCATGGAACTGATGACCGAAGTCCTCCGGGGTGGCCTCAGCATCGCGTCCGAGGCCGGGTGCCCGGTCATTGGCGGGCATTCAATCGACGATCCAGAGCCGAAGTACGGCATGGCGGTAACCGGTCTGGCCCACCCTGACCAACTGCTGCGCAACGACGCCGCCACTGCTGGATTGCCGCTGACGCTCACCAAGCCCATCGGCGTCGGACTGCTCAATAACCGGCACAAGCAGACCGGTGAAGTGTTTGCCGAAGCCATCGCCACCATGACCGGCCTGAACCGCGACGCCGCCAACGCCGCGGTGGTGGCGGGCGCACGGGCGGCAACCGACGTCACGGGTTTTGGTTTGCTCGGACACCTTTACAAGATGTGCAGGGCCTCCGGCGTCGGCGCGGTGATAGACGTGGCTGCAGTGCCCGTCGTCGACGGCGCCCGGCAGGCACTGCGGGACGGTTACGTCTCAGGTGGAACAAGGCGCAACCTCGATTGGGTGTGTCCACATCTGCGGTCCGCTCCCGGAGTCAGCGAGGATGACCTGCTGCTTCTGGCGGACGCGCAGACCTCCGGTGGCCTGCTGGTGGTCGGAGAATTGCCGGGATATCCCGTGATCGGATACACCACTGCGGTTCCCGGTATTGAAATCCGCTGATCCCTCAGTTGGCGGTGGTGATCGAATCGTTGGTGACGCCAGCGGCCCTGCGCGCCGCGAGCCGCTTCTTTTGCGGTTCGATCGTGTAGCGCGGATCCCTTGCTGAGGAAAGCCCCGCTTCGAAGACACCGAACCGGGTCAGCGCGGAGGCAGTCAGTAACGCCACACCGGAGGCAGCGGCGACCACTCTGTGGCGTCCTCCCAGCAAAGTCCCCAGAGCTCCTGCGATGGCCAGCCGTTCGCTCCACTTAAGCATGGTCCCCGCTTTGCCCAGGTGCAGTGGCTCGGCAACCACGGGATCCATCCTGTGCTCCATGACGCGCATTGCAAGGACATCCCCCATAACCCCGACGACGGCAAGTTTCCGTGCCGGACCGGCCTCATGGACGGGAGTGGTGATCATGGCAAGCCCGGCAGAGGCCAAGGCGGCCGAACTGACGAAGACGAATGGCAATTCCTCGTGGGCGGCGTTCCATGTGGGCGTGGCAGTGTCGCCGAGAAGCACCGCTGTGTACGCCGCCAAAGGCCCGGCGAAAATGGCTGCCTCGAATCCTGCAGGGCCTTCCACTGCCCGCAAGACAGTCCGCAGCGGGCCCAACGGCAACCGGGCCCCCGTCAGTCGATCGAGCTCCGCCACGGCAACCACGCCGGCGCCGGCACTGAACGCACTGAGGATCCAGGAACCCACACTCATGGGCGATGTCACCTTGAAGGTCCGCAGCATGTTCAGGAAGCGCTCAGGCCTGCCAAGGTCCTTGACCAAGGCAACAGCACCCAGTCCTACCGCCCCAAGCGCACCCAGTCGCGCGTTCCGGCGGAGCGTGGGACGGCCGGTCAGTTGCCCGCCGAGGCCAAGGAGCGCCGAACCGGCGGCCACGCCGCCCAGGAACAAATATGCTGCAACGTCCTCGGCCCAAGGGGCTGGTTTGACCACGGGACGGCCATAGTATGAGCTGAATTCCGGCTCCGGGACCATGGGCATTTCCCGTGAACCGTCACCGCCGTCGCGGCGCCGTCCGTTGTTGCGCTGTCCGTTGCTGCGCACGCCGCCCGTTCGACGACGACGCGCCGGCTCAGGGGGACGGAAGGCATCGAACTCTGAGTGGGTCACGCTTTTCCTCCGAGGAAAGCAAAGGCGGCGGCAGCGACCATGCCGGCGACGGCCATCCCTGCGCGGCGGTACATCTGGGGCAGGTCGGCTGTGGGCACCCGTGGGTCCGGTGGAAGTCCGTACACTTCGGGTTCGTCCAGGAGCAGGAAGACCGATCCGGTTCCGCCGACGCCGTCGAGCTCGTTGGCCCCGTAAAGCCTCGCCTCGGTGAGGCCTTGCGCGTGCAGTTCTGCCACCCTCTCGCGGGCGGTCTCAACCATGGTGTCGTGGTCACCGAACTTGATGGACGTCGTCGGGCATGCCTTGGCGCAGGCAGGCGTCTCATCGTCGACAAGTCGGTCGTAGCAGAGTGTGCACTTCTGCGCGACGCCTACGTTCGGAATATCAGGATGGTCGGTGTGCTGCTCCTTCCGTTCGGAGGCGACCATGGCCGTGCCGTCGCTGCGCCGTTCAATCACGCCGAACGGGCATCCGGCAACGCAGGTTCCGCAACCGTTGCATACGTCGTCCTGAACCACCACAGTGCCGAATTCGGTGCGGAAAAGGGCTCCTGTGGGGCAGACGTCGAGGCAACCGGCGTGCGTGCAGTGCTTGCAGACGTCCGAGGACATCAACCAACGGAAATCAGCCGTGTCAGGCGGGGTCGTATCCGCAGACGCAAGGTCCGGCTGAGAGGGAGGACCGAATTTGGGCATTCCCAAACTCACGAGTGCCCGCCCTGTCTCGCGTGCTTCCTTGATGCGTTCCTGACCCTGCTCCACGAACGCGACGTGCCGCCACGTGCTTGCCCCGAGTGCCCCGGTGTTGTCATAGGAGGATCCGAGGAGTTCCAGGTTCCCGTCTCCGGGATTGTGGTTCCACTCTTTGCACGCTACTTCGCAGGCCTTGCAACCGATGCAAATGGACGTGTCCGTGAAGAACCCCTTGCGGGATTCGTGCTGCTCCCAGTGGGCGTCCACGGCCGGGTCCGTTGGTCCTGACAGCTGTCCCATCTAGTCCTCCAACGTCGAGCCGCTGCCCGGATCGGTGATTCGGGCATTTCCGGTTTCGGGCGTTATTCCTGCACGTGCTTGGTATTCCGCCACCAGGGCGAGCAAGTCCGCGCCCCGGGGCCGGCGGCCGGGTCGAATATCACACGAGGCTGCCTTGGATTCCTGGATCTGGACGTTCGGGTCCAGTGTCACGCCCAGAAGGTCGTTGGCGGCGTCACCGCTGACAATCGCGTTCGTTCCAACTCCCCAGTGATAGGGGAGCCCAATCTGGTGAACGGTATGGCCCGCTACGGTCAGGGGGGTCATCCGGTCGGTGACCAGCACTTTCGCTTCAATGGCGGACCGTGCCGAAATGATGGTGGCCCAACCAAATGGCTCAAGTCCGCGCTCGGCAGCGAGCTCGGGCGAGACTTCGCAGAACATTTCCGGTTGCAACTCCGAAAGGTAGGGCAGCCAACGGCTCATCCCGCCGGCCGTGTGGTGCTCGGTGAGGCGGTACGTGGTGAAGACGTACGGATAGATGTCCGCACCGGGGCTACCGCCACTCGGTGCACTCAGATTATCCTTGCGGCCGTACGTCATCCTTCCGGGATTCTGCTGCTGCGGATAGAGTGCGTTGGACACAGGCGATTCCTGCGGCTCGTAGTGCGTGGGCAGCGGGCCGTCCACAAGACCCTTCGGGGCGAACAACCACCCCTTCCCGTCGGCTTGCATGATGAAAGGATCATCTCCAGCCAATGCGGCCGAACCACCCAGTTCAGGGTCAGGCCGGCTTCCAGGGGCACGGTCAATCGGGAAGTCGGGGACGTCGTCGCCAACCCATTGGCCCTTTTCCTGGTCCCACCAGACGTACTTCTTCCGCTCGCTCCATGGTTTCCCGGCCGGGTCCGCCGATGCACGGTTGTAGAGAACACGCCGGTTGGCAGGCCATGCCCAGCCCCACTCAGGCGCTACGGGCCCCTGTTCCTGGCCGGGCTTCCTGTTGGCGGCGTGGTTTACCCCGTCTGCATACACGCCGGTGTAAATCCAGCATCCCGAGGAGGTTGAACCGTCTGCACGTAACTCGGTGTAGGCGGAAAGCGGTTTGCCCGCATCCGGACCCGTCAGATGGCGGCCGTTGATCTCAGCGAGCACGGCTTCGGGCTCCGGATCGCCGTGTTCGTCAACTGGGTAGTCCCACGTCAGGTCAAGGAGCGGGCGATCCCGTTCATCGGTGGAGCCAGCCAGCTTTTCACGGATCTTTTGCCCCAACAGGAAGAAGAACTGCAGCTCGCTCTGGCACTGTCCCGGTGGCGCCACAGCCTGGTGCCGCCACTGGAGCAGCCGCTGGGTTTGCGTAAACGAGCCCGCCTTCTCCACGTGGGTTGCTGCGGGCATGAAGAACACTTCGGTCTCGATGTCCTCGGTCCGCAGTTCTCCTGATTCGATCTCGGGGCCGTCCTTCCACCAGGTCGCGGACTCGATGAGGTTCAGGTCGCGGACAACCAGCCACTTCAAGTGGGACATACCCATGCGCTGCATGCGGCCGTTGGAAGATCCGACGGCGGGATTCTGACCGAGAACGAAGTAGCCCTCCACCTTGTCCTCGAGCATGGACATCACGGTCTGGTAGGTACCGTGCGGCCCGTTAAGCCTCGGAAGGTAATCGTAGGCCCAGTCGTTTTCCTTGGTGGCGGCGTCGCCCCACCAAGCCTTCAACAGGCTGATCGCGTAGGCATCAGCTTCAGCCCAAAAGCCCTTCTGCTTCTTGGACCCGATGGCTTCGACGAACTCGCGGAAAGTGTCATGACGGCCGGCGCTGGGCATCGGCAAGTATCCAGGCAACAAGTTGAACAGCGTGGGGATGTCGGACGAGCCCTGGATACTGGCATGGCCACGGAGTGCCATGATTCCGCCGCCCGGGCGGCCCATGTTTCCCAGCAACAGCTGCAAAATGGCAGCAGCACGGATGAACTGCGTTCCCAAGGTGTGCTGGGTCCATCCAACGGCGTAGGCAAAGCACGTTGTCCGGTCACGTCCGGAGTTTTCCGTGATGGCACGCGCCATGTACTCGAAATCCTCCGTGGTGATGCCACACATCTGCTGCACCATCTCCGGCGTGTACCGGGCGTAATGCCGTTTCACGATCTGGAAGACGGTCCGGGGGTCCTGCAGGGTTTCGTCCCGCTGGACTTTAGCGTGCTCCAAGGGAGGGCCACCGCTGCCGAACTGATGGCCGGCGGCACGGTCCGAAGCATCGGAGCCGTGTTCCGTTCCGGGGCCGGGCTCGTCGATGGTGTCGCCGCCCTCTTCTGCGTAGGACCACGAAGAGGGGTCATACGCACCTGTTTCGGGATCGAATCCGGAAAACAGGCCGCCGAGGTCTTCGGCGTCACGGTAATCGGCATGAACCAACGTTGCCGCATTGGTGTACGCGCTCACGTACTCCTTGAACCAGAGGTCATGAGAGATGACGTAGTTGATCAAGGCACCCAAAAGCACGACGTCGGAACCAGCCCGGATGGGAATGTGCTTGTCAGCCACCGCGGACGTACGCGTGAAACGGGGATCCACGTGGATGACTTTAGCTCCGCGTGCCTTGGCTTCGGCTACCCACTGGTAACCCACTGGGTGGCACTCCGCCATGTTGGAACCCTGAATGACGATGCAGTCGGCGTTAGCCATGTCCGGCAGTGATTGAGTCGCACCACCTCGACCAAATGAGGCTCCCAAACTGGGAACCGTAGCGGAGTGTCAAATGCGGGCTTGGTTCTCGATCTGCACGGCCCCGGCGGCGGTGAAGAGCTTCTTTATCAGGTAGTTTTCTTCATTGTCCAGAGTTGCGCCGCCCAGGGAAGCAATGCCCATGGTGCGGCGGAGCAGGCGGCCTTCCTCATCTTCCTGCTCCCAGGTTCTGCGCCGGGTCTCAATGAAACGATCTGCCACCATGTCAATGGCAGTGTCGAGGTCCAAGGTCTGCCATTGCGTGGAGCGGGGCGCCCGGTACAGCACGCTGGTCTGGCGCCCGGGGGAATTGACGAGCTGCTCGCTGGCTGACCCCTTGGGGCACAGGCGGCCGCGGGAAATCGGCGAATCGGGATCGCCTTCGATCTGGATGACCTTCTCATCCTTGACGTACACGCGTTGCCCGCAGCCAACTGCGCAGTACGGGCACACGCTCTGTACAACGCGGTCCGCGGTGGCGGTCCGGGGGGTGATCGCTTGTGTGTGCGGCGAAGTCACAGAGGGCCCACGACCCAGTAGATCGCCCGAAGTCACCTGCCGGACGACCGGCCACTGAAGAAAACTGCGGCGTGCCATGTCAGGAGCTTATCCCAGGCCGCGGCAGAATCAACAGACCCCGATCCGGCGTGGTGGCGGAAAGTACGTCAGGGTGTGCCGAATCAAGCGCGGTAGTAGTCCGCTAGCCGGGCCAAACCTTCATCGAGGGTGACGGCGGGCTTCCAGTCGAGGAGCTCGTGCGTTTGGCGCTGGTCGAACCAGTGGGCAGTGGAAAGCTGCTCAGCGAGGAACTGCGTCATGGGTGGTTCTTCTTGGCGCCCGGCCCAGGTCCAGGCTTTTTCCACCAGTTTTCCTGCCGTACGTGCCAGCCGCCCAGGAACAGCCCAAGCAGGGGCGGGCACGCCACCGGCGGCACATATGCCGGCCAGCAGCTCGCCGATAGGGCGGGGCTCGGCGTTGGTTACCACCAAGGCCTTGCCGTGAACGTAGTCCATGCGGCCAAGGGCTGCGACGATCGCTGCCGCCGCGTTGTCGATGTAGATGGTGTCGATCAGGGCCGCCCCGGCGTCCAGAAGCGGCAGGCGACGGCGGCTGGCCCGGTCAAGAACCCGTTCGACCAGTTGGGTGTCACCCGGGCCCCAGACGATATGCGGACGCAATGCCGTCACACGGAATCCTGGTGCGTCAGCAGCCAAGGCCAGAAGTTCCGCCTCAGCTTTGGTCCGTGAGTACTCGCCATGGGCGTGCACGGGGTCAGGCGGCTCCGCGCCCAGCCCGGCGATCGCAGTTCCTGAGTTCGCAACGGAAGGGGAGGAGATGAAGACGAGATCCCGCACCCGTGCCCGCCGGGCATGATGGACCAAGCGGCTGGTGCCTTGGACGTTGATGGCATCGAACTCTGCGGCCTTGCCGGTGAAGGAGACCTTCGCGGCGAGATGGATGATTCCTTCTGCGCCCTGGACGGCACCCCGGACCGCTTCATCGTCCGTGACCGACCCGCGCACGTCAGTAACGCCGTCGACTCCGGAAGCCCTGCGTTGAAAGGTCGTGACGTCGTGCCCATGAGTCACGAGCAACCGGGCCACTTCCCGGCCCAGCAGCCCGCTTGCTCCGGTGACCAGGACCCTCATGGCTTTCCGGGGCGGCCGCCGGCAAGTACGCGCGTAGCCCACCGCGACAGCCGGCTCCTGTCGATCTTGGCGTTGTGCCTGATGTCCGTGGGAAGGTTGGGAACCACCAGGACAGCGGACACGGAGACTCCAGCCTCCCGGGCCGCAGCACGAACCCGCTGAGCGAGTTGGGGCGTGGCGGGACCAGCGGTGTGGCTGGCCGGCTCAGTTTCGACGACGGCGACGACGACCTGGGTCCCCGCGGGCCCGACGCCACCTATGGCTGCCGCCTTGATGCCGTCCAAGCGTTCGATGGATTGCTCCGAGCCCACCGGCGTGACCACAGCGTCCGGCGCGGTAACCACATGCGCCAGGCGCCCCTCAACCCACAGGCGTCCTGCCCCGTCGAAGTGTCCAACATCGCCGGTGCGATGCCACCCGGGGACGTCGGTGCTCCCTTGCTGGGTCAGCCAAAGCCGGTCGTAGGAGTCCTTCACGTGCGCAGCGCTGACCAGGATTTCTCCTGTCACTCCCGCATCCGTTAGGGGTGTGGAGGCGGGTGCGCTGCCGTCGCTCGCCAAAGGCACGATTGCCACACGGGCACCGTGGACGGGCCAGCCGACGCACACGCCGTTACCGGCGCCGACGACGATGCCTGCAGACGCATCCGAGGCCGCGGCTTGGATCTGCTCAAGGGTGATGTCGGCGACGGGCAGCGCCTCGGTCATCCCGTAAGGGGTCCGCAGTGACGCCGCGGGCAGCAAGCGCTGGACTTCTGCCAAGAGCGGTTCGGGGATGGGAGCACCGGCAGAGAGCAACAGGTCCACGCCCGCCAGTCCTTTCCGGTCTGCCTCCCGCAGGCCGTCTTGTGTTGCCAACACGTTGCGCAACGCTGCGGGCGAGGCAAAAACGACCGTCGCATTGATGGCAGCAATAGCGTCGGCCAATGCTCGTGCCGTCAGCGTGCGGGGGGAGGTGACGTCCATGGCGGGCGTAACGGAAACGGCACCCAGTGCGGGCCCCAACAATGCGAAGGGCGCGAATCCAGCCACCAGCCGGGCACCCGCACGGATTCCGAAGGTCGCGGCCAGCGTGTCCCGGGTCGCGGCCAACTGCTGGTGCGTGTAGACCACGCCTTTCGCCGGGCCGGTGGAACCGGAGGTAAAGAGGACCGCGGCCGGAGCCGTGGGGTCGACGACGGCCCCAGGAGTTTGCCCGTCACGTCCAGCTGAAGGCCTGCCCAGGGAGGTGAGCGAGGTGCGCACTCCGAGGAGCCGACGCCGGGCGGCTGGAAGGTCCTTAACGCTGATACGCTCACCGGGCCAGCCCAAAGCGGAGGCTGCAGCCAGCGCCTTATCGATGCCAATGAGGAAATCGGGTGTGGCACCTTTCACGGCACGGCTGAGGCCCTTGGTTCCCAGTCCGGCGTCGGCAACGATCACGACGGCACCCAACCGCAGGCAGGCGTACAGGGCAACTGTCAGATCCACGCCTGGCGGAACCATCAGGCTCACCCGGCTGCCAGGGCCCACTCCGGCGCCAGCCAGTCCGGCAGCGAGATCCAGGACGTTCCGGCGCAGTTGTTCCCAACTCAGGGAGCGGGCGGTGGAACCATCCGCGGCCATTTCCACGACGGCGGTTTCGCCACCGCCGGGCGACAAAGCCTGCTCGTCCAGGAGGTCCCAGAGGGGTCGGAAGCCTTCGGATTTGGTTGCGCCTGCCAAGCCCGTGTCTTCAGCGCCTGCATCTTCTGCCGCGCCGGGGGACCCTGCAACGCCCTCGTTCGCGGCGAGCCATTGGAAGATTGGTCCGGCAATATCCCGGTCTTCGGCCACAAGGTGCCCAGCACCTTCGAAGCGGTGCACGTCCGCATGGGGCAGGCGGTTGATCAAGTCCTTGAGGTACCGGTCCGAGAAGATAGGGTCCCGCGGGCCCCAGAGCATGAGGGCGGGGACATCCAAGGTGCGGAGGCCTTCGGCGATGTCCTGCAGCGTCGGAAAACTCGGATGGGACGGGGTGCGCGGAATATCTTCCACGAAGTTCCCCACGCCGGCCCTGCGGTGCCGTCCCCGGTACGGCGCCATGTATGCCTTCCGGACATCGGCGGGCAGCGGCGGGTGGGCCAGAGAGTGTGTCACTCGCAGGAAGGCGTCCGACGTCGTCGTTCCCCATTGGTGCACGGCCGGGTGCAGGGCGAGCCGGAGCGCCGCGGGGAGCGGGCTCGTAGCGGGCTGATGCACTGCCGTGTTGGTCAGGACCACGCCCGTTACCAGCTCAGGATGGGCCAATGCCCAGCCCAGGCTGATCACGCCGCCCCAGTCATGGCCAACCGTCACCACCGGTCCTTCCACACCGAGCGCGGCGGTCAGGTCTCCAAGGTCATTGACCCGGTCCGGCAACCGCCTAAAAGTGTTGGTGCGGGCCGAATAGCCCATGTCCAGTTGGTCCACGGCGATGACGCGCCACGGATGCGCGGGATCGGATCCGGCGGCCAGCAGGGTTCGCCACAAATAGGACCAGGTGGGGTTGCCATGCACACAGAGCAACGTGCCGACAGGAACCAGGCCACGGCGGGAGAGCTGGGCCTCGTTGTCAAGCAGGTGCCACCGCCGGACTGTTCCCGGAGCATCAACAGCTGTTGTGGATCTTACGGATACGGTCCGGGACCATTCCGGATCAACGCCTGGCCAATGTGCGGTTACCATACGATTTCCAGCATGCCCGCATTCAGTCCTGAGCCGACGCCCATGCACAGGACGCGGTCCCCGGCGCTCAATGATTGGGCCTCCGCAGCCAGTGTCATCGGCAGGGACGCCGGGCCCACGTTGCCCCAGTGGGGGAACGTGATGGGGACCCTGTCCGGGTCCAGGCTGATGGCATTAATGATGGCCTGCGTGTAGGCGTTGCTGACCTGATGGGTGACATAACGGTCCATCGTTGCCCAGTCCCATTCGGGCTGCGCTTCGTGCCACGCGTCGACTACCAGTTGCAGGCCGCCGTCGAGCAAGCCCTTGGTATCGGTGGTCATGCCATCGATACCGCCGACGCATAGTTCGTGGTGCTCGGTGCCGGCACGCATGACACCGCCCACCAGCCGGTGGCCGCCCTGGTGCTCGTCCGCCGGGCCGAGAACGGCTGCAGCCGCGCCGGATCCAAGCGTGAGGGTGGCAAACTCCCGGCTGAAGTCTTCACGGGTGGTCTCGGGCCTTTGGAGTCGCGCCAAGGTGGCCTCTTGGGTGAGCTGGGAGTCCTCGCCATTGACGATGATGGCGTACCTGATCTGGCCGGAGTCGATCATGTTGGCTGCCAGGATCAGGCCGTTCACGAAACCAAGGCAGGCGTTGGCCAAGTCAAAGTTCATGGCCGAGGACGGGAGCCCGAGCTCGTGGTGGATCTTCACTGCCACGGAAGGTTCGAGGTTGCGCCGGGTCACGGACGTATTGATCAACAGGCCGATCTCGGAGGCTTCGACGCCGGATTCAGCCAAGGCTTTGGCGCCTGCTTCCACCGCTGCGTCGTCAAAAGACGTGCCGTCGGCCCACCAGCGCCGGTGGGTAACGCCGGCCACCCGCTCCAGTAGGCGGGGAGGGAACTTCAGTCGTCGCAGTGTCGGGGCAAGTTTGTGGTCGAAATCCTTGGAACTCACGATCCTCGGAGCTTCGATGCTGCTGATCGAGAGCAGCGCGGTGTTGCTGTGCCGGAAGGTTGCGTTCCCTGCCAATTCAAGCCCCTGTTCATTTCCGTCCTGCAGTCTTGCGGTGACTGTACCCCGTAAGACTGAGCCCAAGCCCATTGCATGTGGTGCTTTTGGTGGGTGCCCCATCCTCGGCGCAGCCTAGGCAGCCGTTAAGGCGCCAAGCGGCTTTAACGCACCCATCGGCCCTTAATGCACCATGCAGGCTTTTAATCATGACAGACAACCGGAGCAGTTCTGACCGGCCGTGTAGGCGGACAGTGCCAGCGACAGTGCCAGCGACAGTGCCAGGGTCTACTTCCCGGCGAGTTCGGCAGGCCGCCGTCGGAGGGTTTTGGTGATGGAGAGTTTGGAGCCGTACTGGATGGAGCCGTAGCGGAAAAGGTGCACAGCAAGGCGCAGGATGACTATTCCCAAGAGGAAAAGCATGGCGATGACCACTATGGCTTCACCGGTGCTCAGTGTCCCGAACCCGTTCCGGAGCATGGCCGTCACCGGGGCGGAGAGCGGGAAGAAAGTAAAGACCCGGACGATAGGCGCGGAGGGATCGGACAAGATCAGGCTAATGGCGTAAAACGGCACAAAGATCAGGGCCATGAGGGGGCCAAAGACCACTGCCGCCTCCTTGGCTGTGGGCATGACCGCGCCGATCGCCACCAGTACGGCGGTGAAGAGGGTGAAACCGCTGATCAGTAACAGCGCCCCGACGATCATGGGACCGGGTTCGAACGTCAGCGCGGACAAATCCACGTCCGGGAGTGCAAGCCGGTCACGGAAAAAGAGATAACCGATCACGATCGGAGCCAGGAAAACGGTGACTTGGACCAGCCCTACCAAGAACAGGGAGATGATCTTTCCCACGATCAGTGTTGTGGGGTTCAGGGTGGTCAAGATCATCTCGGTGACCCTGTTTTCCTTCTCTTCAAGGGTGCTGTTCAGCATCTGGTTGGAGAGCAGGATGATGACTACATAGAACAGCAGCAGGAACATCAACGGCGGGAGGGCCGCCCCCAACCCTCCTGATGGTTGGCCTTCCCGGAAGGTCTCAGTGTCCACACGGACATCGCCCCCGGTAGCTGCGGTGAGTGTGGGAGAGCCGATCTTTTCCTGGGCCGCGATGGCCAGGACTTGTTTGGCGACTGCCTCGTAGGTGTTGTTGGCGAAGACGCCTTTGTCCACGCCGTACACCTTGACAGGGTCCTTGGCCGGATTCGCCGGGTAGGCAAAGTAGGCCTCGCTGGTGCCGCTTTTTACGGCGGCCAAGGCCGTGGCCGGGTCCTGTGCCTTCCTTCCGCCCATGGCTCCGGCGAGGGATTCAGGGATGATGCCGGAAGCATCGGTGTACATGAAACTCAGTGCCGCGTTCTTCTGCGCCTGGGTGGTTGCACGGGTTGATGAGTTACTGGCAAAGACCAAGACGAAAATGACGGCCATGACCACGGGGATGGCCAACGTGGCGATCCAGAACCGCCTTTTCTTGATGGTGCGGGTGAATTCGAAGCCCACCACTGTCCCCAGGTTGTGGTGCGCTTTTGTGGTTCGCCGTGCACGGGCAAGTCTGGGTGCCGGTGTCATGTCAGGCCTCCGTTAAGGTGTTCTGGTCGCCGTACACGCGGATGAAAATCTCCTCCATCGAGACCCGTTCCGTAGTGAAACGCTTGACCTCGACGCCGGCTTGGATGAGTTCACGAACGACGGCGGCTTCGGTGGCCCCGTGCAACGGAACCAGATCGGCTGTGCCGCTGCTGGTGGATGTGACTCCGGTGGCGCGATACAACGTCGACGGCGGGAGGTCGCCGTCGTACGCCACGCGGTAGACGGTCCCGCCGAACTGTTCCTGAACGGCGGAAATAGTGCCGTAGGCCTTGGCGGTTCCGTCTTTGAGGAGGATCACGCGGTCGCAGAGCCGCTCCACCTCTTCCATCTGGTGGGTAACCATGATGACCGTAGCGCCGCCGCGTTTGTGTTCTTCGATGATGTCCATCAATAGGCGTCGGTTGACGGGGTCGAAGCCTTTGGTGGGTTCGTCCAGGATGAGCAGTTCGGGGTTATTCATGATGGTGACGCCAAGCTGGATCTTTTGCTGTTGGCCGCCGGAGAGCTTGTCGATCTTCACTGCGGCCTTGTCCGCAAGTTGCACACGTTCGAGGTATTCCAGGGACCAGTTGCGTGCCGCGGCCTTGCTCAGGCCTTTGAGCCGGCCGAAGTAGACCATGACGTCCAGGACGCGCTCCTTCTTATACAGGCCGCGTTCCTCGGGCAGGTAGCCCAGGCGTGCCCCGTCCCGTGGTTCAAACACTTTGCCGGCGATATGCAACGTGCCGGCAGTGGGCTGGTAGATGCCCAGGAGTGCCCTCAAGGTGGTGGTCTTTCCGGAGCCGTTGCTGCCAAGGAAGCCAAACGTTTCGCCTGCGTAGACGTCGAAGGAGAGGTCCTTGATGACCGTTGTGTCTCCAAAGTCCATCCGGAAATTCTCGATGTGCACCAACGGCTCTTTGGCGCTGCCCCCTGCAGTCATAAACTCACTGTATAAGTTCTTGAAATTTTTGCGTCACGATTCGATGTTGAAGCGCACTGTTCCTTTAAGCATGCTCAATCCGTCGGCACCATCTCTTCCTTGCACTGGGGTTTTTGACGTTTTCCTGACCTTGCTGTGGCTCTTCCCGTTGAGTATGTCGTTGGCTATCGTTGAGTATCGTTATCGATCAAATTGAGGTGGGCGCGATGCGTGATTCATTTCCTGGCACCGGTTTCATTGGAAGCAACCTGGACGGCATGTGGCAGGCGGTCGAAGAGTTCCGTTCAAGGTTCGAAAAGAGGTCGGGCACACGTGCCGGGCGGGGCGAACTGCGCACTGCAGTACTGGCGCTGCTGGCCGAACGTCCCATGCACGGGTACCAGATCATTCGCGAGATCGAGGAGCGTAGCGGTGGCAACTGGAAGCCCAGTGCGGGCTCGGTCTACCCGACGCTCCAGCTGCTCTCAGATGAGGGCTTGGTCAGTTCCGAGGAGTCCAACGGCAGGAAGATCTACTCACTGACGGAGGCAGGACGTGAGGACGTTGCTGGCGCCGAAACGTCGTCGCCCTGGGAGTCCGCGGCCAGTGGACCCGGGTTTGCAGCGTTACCCAAGGCCGGCGTGGAGCTTGCCCAAGCGGCGGCCCAAGTAGGCCGCACCGGAACGCCGAAGCAGGTGCAGGAGGCAGTGGGAGTGCTCGAGGACGCCCGGCGACGGTTGTACGCAATCCTCGCCCAGGACTGACGGTTGGCGTCGGTTCACCACGCTCGGGCTGATCCGGACACCCGTGCCGGAAACACCCGTGCCCGTTACCGTCGGATCCTGCGCTTCGCGGCCTGGCACCTCGCAGTAGCGTGGTGGTTCGAACTTTTCCTTCCACGGATCGGCCTGCGCCATGTTGCGGATCGGAACCGGTCCGAGCGGATGCTGAGGTTTGCACGGCGATTCCGCAACCTCGCGGTGGATCTGGGCGGCTTGATGATCAAGGTCGGCCAGTTCATGTCCTCCCGGTTGGACGTGCTCCCGCCGCAGATCACCGCTGAGTTGGAGGGCCTCCAGGATGAGGTCCCGCCTGTGCCCTTCCCGGCAATCCGCGCGCTGGCCGAGGCGGAACTCGGTGCACCACTGGAGGCGGTGTTTGCCTTCGTGGAAGAGAAACCCATGGCCGCCGCGTCCCTTGGCCAGGCGCACCGGGCGCACCTCCTCCCCGGCAACGCCGCAGACACGGGACTCGGACGCGTTGTGGTTAAGGTGCAGCGCCCGGGGATCGCCGCAATTGTCGACGTCGACCTCGCCGCCCTTCGCAAAGTGGGCCGCTGGCTCAGCCGAATCCGCGCGGTAGCCAACCGCGCCGACGTGCCGGCCCTGGTGGAGGAGTTCGCGCAGACCAGCCTGGAAGAAATCGACTACCTCAACGAGGCCGCTAACTCGGAACGCTTCGCCGCCGACTTCGCCCACGATGACCGGGTGACCGTTCCAGAGGTCGTCTGGGAGCGGACCACCCGGCGGGTTCTGACCCTTGAAGACGTCACGGCAATCAAGATCACTGATGCCGCGGCCCTCCGCGCGGCCGGCATCGACCCCGCGGAAGTGGCCCCGGTGTTTGCCGCCGTCATGTTCGACCAGCTGTTCACCAACGGCTTCTTTCATGCAGACCCCCACCCGGGGAACATGTTCATTACCCCCATGGCCGGGTCGTCGTCGGAACAGCCATGGAAGCTGACGTTCATCGACTTCGGCATGATGGGGGAGGTGCCGCCACAGACCAGGGCGGGGCTGCGGAAACTGTTGATAGCTGCGGCCGCCCGCGATGGCAAGGGACTGGTAGCGGCGATCCGTGACGTCGGCGTGCTGGTTCCGTCTGCGGATCCTGCCGGGCTCGAGCGGGCCATGACGCAGCTTTTCGCCCGCTTCGGCGGAATGGGATTTGCCGAACTGCGCGACGTCGACCCCAGGGAGTTCCGGGACTTTGCAGCCGAATTCGGAGATGTGGTCCGTTCACTGCCGTTCCAGCTACCGGAGAACTTCCTGCTGATCATCCGGGCGATGTCCTTGACCTCCGGAGTATGCAGTTCCTTGAATGCACGCTTCAATCTCTGGGACTCGGTGGAACCGTATGCTGCCCAGTTGTTGCGCGACGAGCGCGGAAACCTTGTCAGGGACGTCGCTGCCCAAACAGTTGACATCGCCTCGCTCGCTTTGCGCATGCCCCAACGCCTCGACAACGTCCTCAGCCGAATCGACGAGGGCTCGGTGCAAGTGGCCATCCCCAGGCTCGAACGGCAGGTTTCGCTGCTGGTGCGCATGGGTCAACGGGTTGCCTATGCTTTGGTCTTTGGAGCGCTGTTGCTGGCTGGCGCCGTGATCCGGGTCAACGATACGGCGCTGAGCAACGTGCTCATGATCGGCTCCGTGATCCCGCTGCTCTTCGGGCTGGTGCTGGGACGCCGCCGGCCGTAGACCGGCCGAATCCCGAAGGACAGCCAGCGTTCGTGAAAGGATGTGCCATGACCGAACCCCCGGCTTCGAGCTCCCCGACCCTCAACGGGCCCGTCGTAGTGGGCGTCATGCCCGGGCAGCGGCCCGCCGTCGTCGAACAGGCTGCCAGGCTGGCGGCCAGTGCGGGACTGGCGCTGGTGTTCGCCTATACGGATGTGACCGTTTATCCGGTGGACGGTACTTTGGGCGGACCTGCAGCCCCGATCGATCCCGACGGCGTTGACGACGTCGCAGCAGGCTTCCCCGAGTCCCTGGCAGATGACCTCCGGCGGCAGTTGGCGCCCTTCGGTGTTCCCTGGTCCACCGTGCTCCTGGCCGGCGAACCCGCCCACGCACTGGCGCGCGAAGCTGCAAACGTTGGAGCGTCGATGATCGTGGTGGGCACACGCGGGCACCGGTTATCGGCAACGCTGAAGGACTTGGCGGGCTCGGTGGCACGTCAATTGCTTCGCCGCCAGGACAGGCCGGTGCTGGTTGTACCCGTTGATTCCCGGGGCGCGGACCGTCACGATGAGCACTAAGCCTAAACGCCCGGTCCATCTTCACTGGGGCTTTATAGGAATCGTGGGGCTAGGGGGCATTGGGGGAGCGCTGGTGCGGTATGGCTTGGGCCTGGTGCTTCCAGCGCCCGGTGGTTGGCCGCTACCCACGCTGTTCATCAACCTCACCGGGGCGTTGGCGCTCGGCGCCCTTCTGGAAGGGCTTTCCCGTAGAGGGCCCGACGTCGGACGCCGCCGGGTCCTGCGGCTCGCCTTGGGGACGGGCTTCTTGGGGGCGTACACAACGTACAGCACCCTGTCATTGGACGCCGTGCATTTGTTCGCTGCCGGGGCTGCTCCGGCAGCAGCGGGCTACCTTGCCGCCAGCTTGCTTGGTGGTGTCGTGGCCACCACTGCAGGCATCTGGCTCGGCGCCTGGCAGCACAGGCGTGTCCTTGGTCGGATCCGATGACGGTGGTGCTGCTGGCCCTGGCCGGGGGACTTGGTGCCATCGCACGGTTCGTGGTGGATGGGCTCCTCCGGGCCAAAGTGCGCACAGCCCTCCCGTGGCCCACCATCCTGATCAACATCTCAGGCTCGGCGCTCCTTGGCTTTCTCGCCGGACTGGTGATGCGCGGGGCCGCGCCCCAGTCGCTGCAACTGGTCCTCGGGACGGGTCTCATGGGCGGCTACACAACGTTCAGCACAGCGAGTCTGGAAACCGTCCGCTTGGTGCAAAGCGGACGGACGGGGTTGGCCTTGGTGAACGCGCTGGGGTCGATGGTGGCCGGCGTCCTGGCAGCTGCCTTGGGCCTAGGGGCGGCGTTGATGTTGCCCTGACTGCTGGTGCCCTGACGAAGGTTGCCCTGACGAAGGTTGCCCTGACCACTCCGTGGGACGTTACAACCAGCCCTTGCGCTTGAAGATCAGGAACATCACCAACGCGGCGCCGATCATCATCCCGATCGCCATGGGATACCCGTACGCCCAGTGCAGTTCCGGCATGACATCGAAGTTCATCCCGTACACCCCGGCCACAAAGGAGGGGGCAAAGAAGATCGCTGCCCAGGACGAGATTTTCTTGACCTGCTCGTTTTGCGCGGCGCTGGCCTCGTTCTGCCGATTTGCCGTGAGCGTGCCGTCAAGGGTCAATGCGTTTTGGAGCAGGTCCCTGAAGGCGTTGGCCCTGGAGATGAGGTGCTGGACGTGGTCCTCCACGTCGCGCAGGGAGCGTTGGAGTTCGATGTCCACCCCATATTTTTGGAAGCCCCCTTCAAGGAGGCTGATAATGTCCGGAATTGGCTGGATGGCCCGCTGGAACTGGATGACCTCGCGGGCGAGCTCGTAGATTCGCCGGGAAACGGTCGAATCGCCGGCGAAGAGCTGGTCTTCGATCTCGTCAATGTCATTTTCGAGCCCGGCGACAACCGGTCCGTAGTCGTCCACCACCTGGTCAAGGAGGGCATACAGAACGGCCTCGGGGCCGTGGCACAGAAGGTCCGGACGTTGTTCCAAACGATGGCGTACTTGGGCGACGCCAGGGGTTTCCGCGTGCCGGATGGTGACCACGAAGTTCGGGCCGGTAAAGACGTGCAATTCACCAAATTCGACCGTCTCCGCTTCATCCACGTACCTCGCTGGCCTCAGGACGGTGAAGAGGTTGTTGTCGTAGCGTTCCAACTTGGGTCGCTGGTGTGCGGAAATGGCATCCTCTACGGCGAGTGCGTGGAGCCCGAACTCTGCGGCTACTCCGGCCATCTCCTCTTGCGTGGGCCGGTAGAGCCCGATCCACGCCATGCCTCCGTGCCTGGCAAGGGTCTCGAATGTTTGCTCAAGGCTATCCGGGGTGGCTGTCCGTACACCGTCTACGTAGACGGCATTGTCGATAATGGTCACGGAAGAACGCTACTCCATCACTGGGGCCGACCCGCCCCGGCAGCCATCCGGCCGATCAGCGGCTCGGTCCTGTAAGGGATGTGGGTGTGCAGCGCCAACACGGTTTCAGTCCGGATGACGCCTTTGGTGCGGAGAACCGAGCGCAAGGCCGATTGCAGGTTGTGGGTGTCCGTTGCCACCACCCGGCACCACAGGTCGCCGCGACCGGAAATTTCGTGCACTTCCAGTACCTGCGGTATCAGGCGGAGGGCGCCGATCACGCCGTCGAGCTCCCGGTGCGTCACTTCGATAGTGACGAAAGCGACGACGTCGTATCCCACCTTCTCCAGGTCAACTTCCCGGCCAGCTGCGTGCAGCACACCGGAACGAAGCAGTCGCTTCAGGCGGCTCTGCGCTGTGTTGCGGGCAATCCCCAACGCCTCGCTGAGCTCGGCGATCTGGATCCGCGGGTCCTTGATGAGTTCGAGCAGGATTTTCAGGTCCATCGGGTCAAGGGTGTTCAAATGATCACTCCAGCTCATTGGTGAGGCACGTCTTTGCTTGTTTTGATCAATCTTCGCACCTCATTCGTTCTTGCCGCGCAGTGATGCGGCATTCTGTTGCCACCAATACATTGCTGCCCGGAAACGTCCCACAAGGATGGAGCCGGTTGCTGATCAGCCCGAGGACATGGAAATGACTGTCTTAAGCGAACTCCGCATGCGTCCGGCCACCGCCGGGCGTGGGGGATGGGATGCGTCCACCACTGCCAGGCTGGTGCTGGCCGGCGTCGTAATCTTCACGTTGCTGGTGGGCGCCAACCTCGCGACGCCGCTGTATCCCTTGCTGCAGGCCAGGCTGGGCATGTCCTCGCTGGATGTGACGGTCGCTTTCTCCAGCTATGTGCTGGCACTCGTGGGCGTCCTCATGGTGGCCGGGCATTGGTCGGACTATATCGGCCGTCGGGCTGCCTTGGTGTTGGCGGTATTGGTGGGCCTTGCAGGTGGCATGATCTTTGCCGGTGCCCACAGCCTGGTGGAGCTTTGCCTCGGACGCGCGCTGCAGGGCGTGGCTGTTGCGCTCGCAACAGGAGCCAGCTCAGCTGCTTTGCGCGAGTTACTCCCGCAACGGCCTGACTGGGCTTCCCGGTTTACGCTGCTTTCCTCGGCCGGGGGAGTGGCCGCTGGCCCGGCGATCGGCGGCATGTTGTCGCTTCTTCCCGATCCGACACGGACGCCCTACTACATTCACTCGGCAGTGCTGCTCGCTGCCCTGGTTCCGTTATGGATGCTGAAGGCCAGGCCCGCCATTGCGCCCGCCCCGGCGACCAAGGCGTTCAAAGTCCTGGCGCCACGAAAGCCATCGGTCTCCCGGGACGCCCGCGGAGCCTTTTGGATGGCGGCCTCCACCGGCTTCCTCAGCTTTGCCGTTTTCGGGTTCTGCTTGTCCTTGGCACCGGGCTACTTCGCCGTCGTGGTGCATGCAGACTCCCGGCCATTGATCGGTGTGCTGGCCGGAGTCACGCTGGGCTCGTCGGCCCTCAGCCAATTGCTCGGCGTCCGTGGCCGATTGGTTGTTCCGGTCAGCTTGCTGGTGCTCGGAGTGTCCGTTGTCTTGGTAGGCGCTGCAGCAGCCTGGTCCAGTCCTTGGCTCCTCGTGCTGGCAAGCATCACCGCCGGCATGGGCCAGGGAATTGCCTTCCGCCAGGTTTTCAACGAGGTGGCCGGAAAAGTAGAGGCGGCACGCCACGCACAAGTCATCAGCACGGTCTATGTGATCACCTACTTGGGAAGTGCTGTTCCGGTGATCGGCCTCGGCCTGGCCGTTTCCGCGGTAGGGCTCCAAGCCGCCGTCGTCGGATTCACGGTGCTCTGCGGTGCGGCAGCGCTGCTGCTTGCCGCTGTCTCCTTCAGGCAAACAGCACGCGCCTAAGGGGCACTCAACCCGAACTATTCCGGCAGCGGTCCTCGGTTGCCGGGGATGTGCTGGAAGACCATGGTGGTTTCCGTGTGGCCCACCACGGGGTCGGTGGCCAGGTTGTCCAGCAACCAGTTGCGCAGGTCATCGGTGTTTGCGACGGCGATGTGCAGTAGGTAGTCGACCGAACCCGTTGTGTGGAAGGTCGAAATGACGGCGGGAAGTTTGGGCACCCGCGCGGTGAAACGATCAATCTGGTCACGGTCGTGAGCGCGGAGGCGCACCGCGATCAGCGCCTGAACGGAGCGGCCGATCGCCGGAAGGCTAAGGACCGCCTCGAAGCCTTCAATAATGCCGCGTTCCGACAACGCCCTGGTCCGCATCAGCGCTGTGGACGGCGCGATCCCCACCAGCTCGGCGAGTTGTTTGTTGGAGATGCGGGCATCATCCACCAAGGCTGCCAGGATCCGTTCGTCGATAGCGTCCAGCGGTTCTGCAGCGCCCGTGTTGGGGCGAATATTCTTCGCGGGGTTGCTCACGAATCCTCCTGAAAGTGCGTTTGACTCATCCTAGTGGCTCATTTCAGGCAATCGTCCCACCGAGCGGATCAGGTGGCGCGGCGTCCCGGGCGGTGCACTACCCAGATGACTGCCGCCGTCGTGCAGGAGAGGACGATGACGCCGCCCGCCAGGGCCTGCCAACCAAAGGTTTGGAATGCCAGTCCGCCTGCCCAGCCGATGACACTGGAGCCAAGGTAATAGGACAAGTTGTACAGCGATGCTGCCTGTGCGCGCCCGGTTGTGGCAATGGCTCCCGTCCAGCCTGAGCCGACGCTGTGGGCGGCGAAGAACCCGCCAGTGAAGATCACCAGCCCGGCCAGGATGGCTGGCAGGTTGCCGGCGAGCGTCAGGGCCAAGCCTGCTGACATGATCGCGATCCCGCTGACCAGGACGTTACGGCGTCCGTAGCGAGTGGTCAGTCCGGCGGCCCATCGGGAGCTCAGGGTCCCGGAAAGGTAGGCCACGAAGATGAGGCTGACAAGGGAAGCAGGAAGGGCGAACGGTTCTGCATGAAGGCGGAAGCCGAGGTAGTTGTACACGGCAACGAAACCGCCCATGAGGAGGAACGCCTGCAGGTAGAGGGACAAAAGCCGGGGGTTGCGGGCATGGCCTGCCAGAGTCCGTAGCGCTCCGCGAAATCCCATCGCCGCTGCCGGGCTGAACCGGCGTTGCTTGGGGACAAGGACCAGGAACAGGATGGCCGAGATGGTTGCGAGCACCGAGACGGCCCAGGTGGCCGCACGCCAGCCCCACAATTCGCCCACCGGGCCGGCCACCAAGCGGCCGGCAAGGCCGCCAAGGGTGGTCCCGGCTACGTAGCTCCCTGCCGCGAGGGCCGTGTGCATTTTGGTGACTTCCTCGTTGAGGTAGGCAATGGCAATTGCCGGGATACCTCCCAAAGCCATGCCTTCCAAGGTCCTGATCGCCAGCAGCAGGGGCAAGCTGGGGGCCAACGGAACCAGCAGGCCAAGCAACGTTGCCGCCGCGATGCCGATAGCCATGGCACGGACCCGTCCAATCCTGTCCGCTACGAAGGACCAAGGCAGTACGGCGATGGCCAGGCCGACGGTTGCCAGGGAGATGCTGAGAGCGGCCTCGGCCGCAGTGATCCGGAGATCGCTCGCCATGATCGGCAGGACAGCTTGGGTGGAGTACAGCTGCGCGAACGTCGCCACACCGGCCAAGGCCAACGCGATCAGAACCCGGCGATACCCGGACGAGCCTTTTGCATGGCCGTCCCACTTATCGACGCCGGTTTCCGCTGTACTGATTTCTGCTGTACGGACCTCTGCTGTACTGATCCCTGCTGTGCCCAGCTCCGCTCTATCCACCCAACAAGGCTAGGCGGGGCCGAACCTGCTATCCAATGCATGAGTTGCCTAGAATTGATGCACTAATGCATGAATAACGTCAGTCGGCAGGGGAGCCCCGTGGAACCGGATCATCAACAGCTCGTACAACTCCTACCCCTCATGCCCTTACTGGCCGAGCTCGGGCGCACCGAGCACATGACGGAAACCGCGGAGGTCCTGGGAGTTCCACAATCGACCGTCAGCCGGGCGGTATCCCGTGCCAGCGCGATCATCGGCATGGACCTTCTGGTCAGGGACGGACGGGGAATTCGCCTGACTCCGGCGGCAAAAACACTGTTGCCCTATATCGAAGCAGCGCTGGAGGACTTCCAAGCCGGGCTGGACAGGGTCCGGCAGGAATCGGAGGTAGTTCGGGGACGCATCGGGGTCTCCTTCCAACACACCTTCGGTGAGGCAACGCTTCCATTGCTTATCAGTGCGTATCGCAGTGACCATCCGCAGACCCTTTTCGAACTGCGGCAAGGGCCCCGGGATGATTGCCTGAGGGAACTGGCCGCGGGCGAAACGGACTTTGCCCTCACTGCACCCCTTGCCCCCGAAGGTAAGGGCATCCGCTCGCTGCCGCTTTACCGTGAGCCGTTGCGGGTAGTCCTTCACTACCGCCATCCTTTGGCGGAGCGGTCCAGCATCCACCTTTCTGAACTGCGGCACGAGCCCTACGTAACACTCCCGGTGGGCGTGGGCCTGCGGTCATTGGGTGAAGCGCTTTTACGGGAGGCCGGCTTCCGTCCCCGGATCGCTTTCGAAGTCCAGGAGTCCACCTCTGCGCGGGGCTTGGTTTCAGCCGGGCTGGGATTCAGCATCCTGCCACCCGCTGGTCCTGGTTACGGCACCGGCCAGTTCCTGCCCAAAGCGGAACTCGGCCTCGTTGAAGTGGCGATTGAATCCGACATGGCGTTCCGGCAAATCGGCATTGCGTGGCGCGAACGGAGCTTCGAGCCGGAAGCGGTCCGCCTGTTCCGCCAATTGGTGGCCACGCGGGGTGAAGCCTTGTTGTCAGAGTTGGTCAGAGCCCGCTCAGGAACTCACTGACTATCACTCGGGCAGGTCGTGTACCGGCATTCCGCCAGCCGGTCCCCGCCCAGAGGTTCAAACGGTGCGGATCGCCTGCTGCGGATGCCGCAGAGCGGATCGAAGAGGTCAGGTGATGGATAGCCGGGTAGCCCTCCGGTGCATCCTCATGGTCACGCACGAAGTCGTTGACCAACGCACGCGCCCAGCGCCCGGTAAAGGCCCGGGTCATGGTTGTCTGCGTAAAAGCAGGGTCACCCAAGGCATCCTTATGCAGCTGCCTGGCACCACTTTCCGGGGTCCGAACCAATGCAGTTCCTATCTGCCCGGCCACGGCTCCCGCTGCCAGCACCTTACTCAGGTCAGATCCGTCCATGATCGAACCCGCCGCTATCAGCGGAAGTCCGACGGCGGCACGCACTTGGGCGACCAGTTCCGCCGTCGTGCCGGCAGCCGGCGAAACCGCAGATCTGTCCGCCGGAAGGAAGGCCGCGGAGTGCGCGCCCGCAGAGGCGTGCTGCACAACGAGGGCGTCCGGACCCTCCTCCGCAGCAGCCAATGCTTCGGACACACTTGTGACGCTGGATATGACGCGGGAACCTGCCTTCTGCAACGCGCGGACCACAGCCCTGCCCGGCAGTCCGAAAGTGAAGCTCACAGCTTCCACAGGGTCTTCCAAGAGGGCGTCGATCTTGTCGCGCCAAGCGTCGTCATCATCGAAGCGGAGAGCGGGTAAAGGCACCCCGAACCTGGCGGCCTCAGGCTCGAGCATGGCCCGGTAGGCCGCAAGCCGGGCCTTGGTTTCGCTCGACGGGGCAAGTTGGGCCACATCCGGCACGAATACATTCATGCCAAACCGGATGCCCAGCGCCTTGGCCGCCGCGATGTCCGCCGTCATCGCCGTCGGACTCTTGTAGCCGGCGGCAAGGAAACCGAACCCGCCGCCGTCGTGAACTGCCTGGACCAATGCGGTGGTGGAAGTTCCACCTGCCATCGGTGCTCCAATGAAGGGCGTATCAAACAAGGAATCAGACATGGGCGGTTTCTCCTCCGGACGCTCCACGCTAGTCTTTCACGGTGAACAATCCTGACTCCTCAACGCATTCCCGCACGCAGCCGGACTCTACCGACAGCTCGGTAGGCGGCACGGTCATCGGACTCGACATCGGGGGCACCAAGACCCGGGGAGTGCGGTTCGAACACGGCACAGCGGTACGGGATGAGAGCGCCGGAAGTTCCAACGTCCAAAATGTCAGCCGCGACGTGGCCGCAGCGAACCTCGCCGAGCTGTTCGGCAAGATCGGCGGAGGCCAGGTGGACGAGGTCTACGCGGGGGCCGGCGGTATCGACACGGACGAGGACGCCCAGGCGCTCGCAGACTTGATCGCACCACACGTGCCCGGAGCGCGGATCACGGTGGTTCACGACTCACGGCTGCTGCTTGCAGCCGGTGGCGCGAGCACAGGAGTCGCCGTTATCGCCGGTACCGGCTCGGCCGCCTGGGGAAGAAACGACGCCGGAGAAGAAGCCCGCGCCGGTGGTTGGGGCTACCTGCTGGGGGATGAGGGAAGCGGGTACTGGCTGGGACGCGAAGCGGTACGGCACAGCCTCCGGCTCATGAACAAGGGCCTCGCGCCGGATCGTCTGAGCAGTGCGCTCCTGGAGTCCTGCGGGTTGGACGAGCCCGGCAAATTGATCGCACTCTTCCATTCGCCGGCAACGGGCCGCCGGTACTGGGCGCAGCAAGCCAGGATCGTTGTGGAGGCCGCGGACGACGGCGACCCGACGAGCCAAGATCTGGTGGACCAAGCCGGGCGGGACCTGGCAGTCCTGGCTGAGCAGGTGGTTCGCCAACTGGGCCTGGACGGACCTGTCATCTTGGGCAGCGGGCTGGGGACGAACGTGCGGCGGCTACAGGAGGCGTTCATTGCCACGTTGTCCGGGAGGGGCATTGAGGACGTGCGGATCCTCGCCCAGGACCCCGTGTTCGGCGTCCCCCGGCTGGTGGCCGAGCAGCGGGGCTAGCAGGCCAAGCCGGACAGCCCCTTCAGCACACTCAGCCGCGGGTCCGCGGACGAAGCTTGACCCCGGGGAGCTGGGGGGCGGGTATGCGGCCGGCCTCGGGGCCTGCGTCCGGGCCGTGGCCCGGCACCAAGCCGAAGCGTGAGGCGGCGGCAGCATCGTCGTCGAGCAATCCCTCGGCTTGCCATTCTTCCCGGGCTTTCTCCACTTCCTCGTGCGTGCGCCCCACGAAGTTCCACCACATGAGGAGGTCTTCGCCGAACGGCTCGCCCCCGAGCAGCATGAAGCGGGTCTCCGCAGCAACCTCCAGCCGGAGGTTGGAACGGCCTGCGCCGAGATAGGCCAAGGGGCCTGGTTGGACGTCGACGCCGTCGATCACTGCGCTGCCGTCCAGAATCAAGATTGCATGTTCGAAATCCGGGCGCAGCGGCAGTTCCAGGCTTCCGGTCCCAGTGATGTCCGCTCCAACGATAGGGCTGAACATTGTGGCAGGGGAGCTCTTCCCGGCGAATTCGCCCACCATGACTGTGGCGGTGAAACCGGGGCCCTCGGCCACCGGGAGGTCGCGCTGCTGCTCGAACGACGGCGCGCGGTGCCGGTGCTCCTCGGGGAGGGCCACCCAGAGTTGAAGTCCGCGGGAGACAGGGATCTCATCCACCAGGGGGCTGGATCCATCCGGGGTGGTGGCAGGCAGGGCCGAAAACTCGGAGTGGGAAATTCCGTGGCCCGCGGTCATGATGTTGAGCTCGCCGGGCTGGACCACGACGTCGCTCCCAACGCTGTCCCGGTGGCGCACTGCACCCTCGAGCGGCCAAGTAACGGTTTGCAAGCCCATATGCGGATGCGGCAGGACACTCATGGCCACACGATCCGGACCAAATCTATCCAGGAAGCACCAAGCGCCCACGGTGGGAAGCCCGCGCTGGGGCAGGGTCCGGAAGACGTTCATGGCGCGAACACCGCCCAAGGGAACCTCGCGCTCGGGCCACAACTGGACGCATGGTCCTTGACCCTCCGGCGCAGCGGGGCAAACTTCCTGCGCCGGGGAAATGTCGAGATTGGTCATTTGTTCATCACCTGTGCATAAATGTTGTATTTTGAGCTAATCTGCTCACTATGAACAACGCCCTGCTGAGCTATGGTGACGCTGTCCTTTACCGCTCGGGTGAACCGTACCGCATCCTCGCAGGAGCCATCCACTATTTCCGTGTCCACCCGGAACTCTGGCAGGACCGGCTGCGTCGGCTCAAAGCGATGGGCGCCAACACCGTGGATACCTACGTGGCGTGGAACTTTCACCAACCCAAGCGCGGCGCGGCTCCGGACTTCACTGGCTGGCGGAACCTCGGCCACTTTATCGACCTCGCCCAGTAGGAGGGCCTGGACGTGATCGTCCGTCCGGGTCCGTACATTTGCGCCGAATGGGATAACGGCGGGTTCCCGGCGTGGCTGACAGGTATCCCCGGAATCGGCCTCCGGTGCCTTGACCCGATGTTTACGGCCGCCGTCGAGGAATGGTTCGGTCACCTTCTGCCCATCATCGCCGCCCGGCAGGCGGCCAATGGCGGTCCGGTGGTCGCCGTGCAGATTGAAAATGAATACGGCAGCTACGGCGATGACCATGAATACATCCGCTGGAACAAGCGCCTGCTGGAACAAGGCGGCATCACTGAACTCCTGTTCACGGCCGACGGCGGCACGGACTATTTCCTCGACGGCGGCTCAGTGGACGGAACGTGGGCGACGGCGACGCTGGGAAGCCGGGGCGATGAAGCCGTGGCGACATGGAAACGACGGCGGCCTGATGAACCCTTCTTCAACGTCGAATTCTGGGGCGGGTGGTTCGATCATTGGGGCGAGCCCCATCACCGACGCGACGCCGAAGAGGCCGCACAGGAAGCCCGCAAGATCCTGGATCTCGGCGGTTCTTTGTGTGTCTACATGGCCCATGGAGGTACCAACTTTGGCTTGGGCTCGGGCAGCAACCACGATGGCACCAGGCTTCAACCGACGGTGACCAGTTACGACTCCGATGCTCCTATTGCCGAGAACGGCACGCTGACATCGAAGTTCCAGGCCCTGCGCCAGGAGTTTTATCGAGCCCAGTCAATAACGGACCTGCCTGAGCTCCCGCCGGAGCTGCTCGCGGATAATCCAGTCGTTCCTGCGCGATCGTTGCCGCTATCCCGAGGGCAGGACGTGCTGACGCTGGCACGGGGTGCCGGCGAGCCGGTCCACAGCGCCACGCCGCTCAGCTTCGAAGAGTTGGGGCTCGACGGCGGGATGGTCCTCTACGCGGCAACGGCCATCCTGCCGGGACTTCCGGATGCACCCGCCGAGTGCCGGTTGAGAATCACCGGGCTTCACGACCGCGCCTATCTTTGGATCGACGGGAGATTCGCCGGGGTACTGGACGACACATCCGGGGACGAGGGTGTGGTGGCTACCGGCACAGGAGCTCCGGCAAAGATCGAGATCCTGGTGGAAAACCTTGGCCGGATCAACTACGGGCCGCTGATCGGACAGGGGAAGGGGATCCTGGGCGGCGTCCTGGTCAACCAGCGGTATACGTTCCATTGGACGCACATTCCTCTTGCGCTCGCCGAGTGGGAACCCGCACGCCTGGAAGGCCTGGCCGTGGCCGAGTTCGACGTGGACGTTCCTGCCGATACCTACATTGCACTCCCGGATTCGGGCAAAGGATTCCTGTGGCTCAATGGCTTCTTGCTGGGCCGTTATTGGAACAAAGGTCCGCAAGTCACACTGTACGCACCGGCCCCCTTGCTCAAGGCCGGACGCAACAGCGTCAAGGTGCTCGAACTGGGCAAGCCGGGGACCGTCGTCGAACTTCGGGACGCGCCGGACCTGGGACCCGTGGAAGCGGGCCCTATCGCGGCAGCGGAACTCCCTTAACGTCCGGCCGCCTGGAGCGCACCCCTAAGCTGGCATCATGAGCCTGGACTTCGACACCCGCCCTGCCGCCTACGCCGTCATCATCCGCGATGGCCTGATTCTGTTGGCCTATTGGAAGCAGGACAACAAAGAGGGCTGGACCTTGCCCGGCGGCGGGCTGGACCTCGCCGAACATCCCGTGGACGGGTGTCGCAGGGAAGTTTTCGAAGAAACCGGATATCACGCCAAGATCGAACGGATGTTGGGAATCGACGTCGGGCACTGGCCCGGGGACGTTCAAGCGGACGGTTCCGTCAGGGACTTCCAAGCACTTCGGTTGGTCTATGAAGCCACTGTGGTGGGCGGTGAACTAACCCATGAGGTGGATGGCAGCACCACGCATGCGGCCTGGATTCCCTTGGAGAAAGTGCCGGGGCTACAGCGGGTGTCCTTGGTGGATGTCGCCCTACGGCTGTACTGGGAGCGTCCGGTGGACGGAAAACTCGCCTGAAAGCAGCAGGAAGATTGCCGATTCATTACGGAATACGTGGCGCCGCTGACATCCTCGGCCGGGCTGGTTACTCTGGGGGAAGATTTTACTGTGCGGCCAGATAGCAGCGTTGCGGCCTCTCAATAAGAGTGACGGTCGTTAGGCTCCACCAAAGTTGTCCTCCACAGATAGGTAAGCCCGGGTATGGCTGAAGCCATGATTGAGTTCCAGAGCGTCACCAAGCAATACCAAAGTGGGCAACCGGCCGTGGACGCCTTGACCATGTCCGTGGACAAGGGCGCTATTACCGTATTCGTGGGTCCCTCGGGGTGCGGCAAGACCACCTCCTTGCGGATGATCAACCGTATGGTCGAGCCCACCAAGGGGACCATCACCGTGGGCGGCAAGGACGTTTCGCAAGTGCCCGCTGCTGAGCTTCGCCGCTCCATGGGCTACGTGATGCAGTCGGCCGGGCTGCTGCCGCACCGTTCGGTACTGGACAATGTGGCAACAGTTCCGCGGCTCAACGGAGTTTCGAAGGCCGTGGCGCGCAAGCGGGCCGCGGAACTGCTCGACGTCGTGGGGCTCGATCCGGTACTGGGCAAACGCTACCCCTCACAACTCTCGGGCGGCCAACAACAGCGCGTCGGCGTGGCCAGGGCGCTCGCAGCGGATCCGCCTGTGTTGCTCATGGACGAGCCTTTCAGTGCAGTGGATCCCGTTGTCCGCGACGAACTCCAGCAGGAGTTGCTGCGCCTTCAACGCGAACTTGCCAAGACCATCGTCTTTGTCACGCACGACATCGACGAAGCGACCGTCCTCGGTGACAAGGTGGCCGTGTTCGCCGTCGGGGGCAAACTCGCGCAGTACGCAGCGCCAGAGGAGATCCTCCGGGCCCCCGCCAACGACTTCGTCGCGTCATTCGTCGGTCGCGACCGCGGGTTCCGACACCTTGCCTTCAACGTGGCAGACGCCGTCACGCTTCACCCCGTTGCAACGGTCAGCGCTTCCGACGGAACAAACGCCGGCCGGGAAACGGGGGAGTGGGCACTGGTTGTGGACGCGGACTCGCGTCCCTTGGGTTGGTCCTCGCCCCGGGATGGTGCCGGACTGATTCCCGGTGGCTCCCTCTTCCGCAAGGGAGACACCTTGCGCCGCGCGCTGGACGCAGCGTTGTCCTCGCCGTCGGGCCTCGGTGTAGCGGTGGACGACGACGGCCGGGTGGCCGGAGTCTTGAAGGCGCCCGAGGTCCTGGCGCTGATCGAAGAAGTCCGCCACCACAGGGAGGACGCCACCTGATGGAATGGTTCCTGGCTAACAGCGGCATGATCTTTGGGTTGGCCGGACAGCACCTGCTGCTGGCCGTCATCCCTATGGTTTTGGGACTCGTGATCTCAGTTCCCTTGGCTCAGTTGGCCAGGCAAAACCGGGTCCTGCGTTCGGTGGTCACAACGGCCACCTCGCTGCTCTACACCATTCCTTCGTTGGCCCTTTTCATCATCCTTCCCACGATCCTGGGCACCAGGATCCTGGACCCCCTCAACGTGGTGGTGGCCCTGACGATCTACGCAGTCGCACTGCTGGTCCGGGCTGCCATGGACGCCTTTGACTCCGTGGATGATCAACTCCGCAACGCCGCCGTGGCCATGGGCTTCAAGCCCACCGCTCGCTTCTTCCGGGTGGATTTGCCGTTGTCACTTCCAGTGCTGTTCGCTGGCCTTCGGGTTGTCTCGGTCAGCAACATTTCCCTGGTCAGTGTCGCCGCCCTCTTGGGCGTCGGTAACCTCGGTATCCTCTTCACGGACGGCCTCCAGCGCAACTTCGTCACCGAGGTGGTGGTGGGAATCCTCGCCATCCTGGTTCTCGCCCTGCTCATGGACGCGGTCCTCGTTGTCCTGGAGAGGCTGCTGACGCCTTGGACACGGGCACTTGGGGGCAGCAACGCTGTGCCTAAACCGGCGGGAGCGCCCGTATGAACATCTTGGCCGACACTCTTGCCTGGCTAGCTGATCCCGCACACTGGCGCGGCAGCAGCGGCATACCGAACCGTCTTCTTGAACACCTTCAGTACAGCGCCTTGGTATTGGTTATCGCAGCCGTGATCGCGGTTCCGATCGGCCTGTTCATCGGCCACACCGGCCGTGGCCGTGTGGTTGCCGTCGCCGTGGCAGGTGCCCTGCGCGCACTGCCCACTCTTGGGTTGTTGGTGCTCTTCGCCTTGCTGGCCGGGAGCGGGCTGATGCCGCCTGTCTGGGCGCTCGTCATCCTGACGGTGCCGCCGTTGTTGGCAGGAACGTACGCCGGCATCTCCAGCGTTGATGCCACAGTGGTGGACGCTGCCCGGGCCGTGGGCATGACCGAACTCCAGGTCTTGTTCCGGGTTGAGTTGCCCAACGGCCTTCACGTGATGTTCGGCGGTATCAGGACGGCCGTCCTGCAAGTGATTGCAACAGTGTCTGTAGTGGCCTACCTGCCGTTGGGCGGATTGGGACGCTACCTGTTCGATGGCCTTGTCCTGCAGGATTTCCCCAGGATGCTGGGCGGCTCGTTGCTGATCGCTGCGCTGGCGATCGCTGTAGACCTCATCCTTGCCGGGGTGCAGAGACTGGTTCTCTCGCCTGGCTTGACTCTCGACTCACGCGGACGCCAGACGGCGGCCGACGATCTCGCAGCCCCAGCTCCCGCCGGAGCTGTCCTTCAAGGAGGTACACCATGAAAAACCCTGTATCCACGCCCCTGACCCGCCGTGGGTTGGCCGGGCTCGCCGCCGGAGTCGGCGTTGCCCTCGCCTTGAGCGCCTGCGGTGGCAGCCCGCTGGCCACGCCCTCGACGTCGGCAGCGAGCGGGGGCGCCGCCGGCGGTCCGTTGGTTGTCGGCTCTGCCGACTTTCCGGAAAGCCAGATCATCGGTGAAATCTATGCCGGTGCCTTGAACGCCGCAGGCATCACTGCCACCACCAAGCCCAACATCGGATCCCGGGAGATCTATTACAAGGCCGTCCAGGACGGTTCCATTGACCTTGTTCCGGACTATTCCGGGAACCTGCTGTCCTATTTGGACACGTCGGCTACCCAGGTCTCCGCCGATGACGTGTACAAGGCGCTCCAGGGGAAGCTGCCGTCCGGTCTTGGGGTGCTGGATCCGGCGAAGGCTGAGGACAAGGACGCCATGGTGGTGACCAAGGCGACGCAGCAAAAGTACCAGCTCAAATCCATCGAGGATCTTGCCAAGGTCTGCAAGGACCTCACCATGGGGGCCCCGGCAACTTTCGAGACACGGTCCTACGGGTTCCCTGGCCTGAAGGCCAACTACAACTGCGAGCTCAAGGGCCTGCAGCCGTTCAACGACGGCGGCGGGAACCTGACCCTGCAGGCTCTGCTTTCGGACCAGGTACAGGTGGCAGATATCTTCACCACCACACCGTCAATTGCGGATAATGACCTTGTCATCCTCGAAGATCCCAAGAACAACTTCAAGGCCCAGCAGGTGCTGCCCCTGTACAGCAAGGCCAAGATGACGGACAAGGCCAAGGATGCACTCAACAACGTGTCCAAGATCCTCACCAGCGATGACCTGGTGAAGCTGAATCGCGCCGTCAGCGGCAACCAGAAGCAAAGTGCCAAGGATGCAGCTGCCGCATGGTTGAAAGACAAGGGAATCGTTAAGTAGGTCTCCTGAAAAGCAGCGTACGACGACGGCGACGGACCCAGGCGGGTCTGTCGCCGTCGTCGTACGCGTGTGTGACGGACATCTCCGAAGGAGTCCATCACCCATGTGGCATATTTGAGGAATGGCGAATTTCAAGCAGTCCACGAAGCTTCATAATGTCCTCTACGACATCCGTGGACCGATCCTGCAGGCCGCCCAGCAGATGGAAGCCGAGGGTCACCGGATCCTCAAACTGAACATCGGCAACCCGGCTCCTTTCGGATTCGAGGCGCCCGACGCGATCTTGGTGGACATGATCCGCCACTTGCCCAACGCCCAGGGCTACAGCGATTCGCGAGGTATCTTTTCCGCGCGCACGGCGGTCTCGCAGTACTACCAGACGCGTGGCATCCAGAACATCCACGTTGACGATATCTACTTGGGAAACGGCGTCAGCGAACTGATCACCATGTCCCTCATGGCGCTTTTGGACGACGGTGATGAAGTCCTCATCCCCACGCCCGACTACCCCTTGTGGACCGCGTCAGTGGCCTTGGCCGGCGGCCGTCCTGTGCACTATTTGTGCGACGAGGACTCCGGCTGGCAGCCCGATCTTGAGGACATGGAGTCAAAGATCACGCCCCACACTAAGGGAATCGTGGTCATCAATCCCAACAACCCCACGGGTGCCGTCTACCCCGAAGAGACACTCAAGAAAATTGTGGCGCTGGCCGAGAAACACGGGCTGGTGGTGTTTGCCGATGAGATCTACGAAAAGATCCTTTACGAAGACGCGGTCCACGTAAACCTGGCGTCACTCACCGGCGATGACGTCCTCTGCCTGACCTTCAGCGGATTGTCCAAGGCGTACCGTGTGTGCGGTTACCGGGCAGGCTGGATGGCTATTTCCGGCCCCAAGAAAAATGCTTCGGACTACCTTGAGGGCATCAATCTCCTGGCAAACATGCGCCTGTGTGCCAACGTTCCGGCACAGCATGCCATCCAGACGGCGCTCGGCGGGTACCAAAGCATCAATGACCTCATCCTGCCCGGCGGCAGGCTCCTGGAACAGCGCAACAAAGCTTACGATCTTCTCAACGCGATCCCGGGCGTCAGCACCCAGCAGGCACGGGGGGCGCTTTACCTCTTTCCGAAGCTGGACCCCGAGGTCCACCACATCAGGGATGACGAGAAGTTCGTCCTGGACCTTCTCAAGGAACAGAAGATCCTGGTATCGCACGGCAGGGCGTTCAACTGGGTCCGCCCAGACCACTTCCGAATGGTCACTTTGCCCAACGTCAAAGACATTGAAGAAGCCATCAACCGCATGGCGGACTTCCTGTCGAGGTATCCGGGCAACTAGCCTGAGGTCCAAGGCGAGCCACGGGGGCCGCCGGGCAGAAAGGCATGCCAATGGTAGATGCACTTGAGTTCGCCAAGAGTCCCGCCAAGACCCTGAAAGTGGAGCCCGGGTTCTCGCTTGCCGGCGTCGATCCGAACTCCACGCCCGGTTACAAGGGCAAGAAGTCCGATGGCAAGCAGCTTCTGGCCGCCCAAAAGACCCGCCTCGCCGGACTTCAGGAAAGGCTCTTTGCCGAGGGCAAGTTCGGCAGCGACAAACGGCTCCTGCTCATACTCCAAGCCATGGACACAGCGGGCAAAGGCGGAATCATTGGCCACGTGGTGGGTTCGATGGATCCACAAGGCGTGCAGTTGGCGGCCTTCAAAGCCCCGACGGATGAAGAGAAGTCCCATGACTTCCTCTGGCGGATCGAAAAGCGGTCCCCTGAGGCCGGAATGGTGGGCGTTTTCGACCGTTCCCATTACGAGGACGTACTGATCCACAGGGTCCATGGGTGGGCTGACGCCGCCGAACTGGAACGGCGGTACGCCGCCATTAACGACTTCGAGGCCCGGCTGGTCGAGGATGGCACTACCATCATCAAAGTCATGCTCAACATTAGCCAGGACGAGCAAAAGAAACGCCTTATCGCCAGGCTTGACGATCCCAGTAAACACTGGAAATACAGTCAGACTGACCTGGCCGAGCGAGCGTTCTGGGGCTCCTATATGGATGCTTACAGGGTTGCTTTCGAGAAGACCTCCACCGGGATCGCGCCGTGGCATGTGGTCCCCGCCAACAAGAAATGGTACGCGCGCATCGCCGTGCAGCAGCTGTTGTTGGAGGCTCTCGAAGGCATGTCCCTGAGGTGGCCGTCCGCAGAGTTCGACGTGGCGGCCGAACGCGCGCTCGTCATGAACTCCTAGGACTGCGGCTTCGTCCGGTCTGCGTTGGGGTCCATCTGGGCGTCCCGCGCGCTGGCCAGGCGCTTGCGGGCGCCATCAAGCCAGTCCTCGCAACGCTTGGCCAGCGCTTCGCCCCGTTCCCAGAGGGCGAGGGATTCCTCCAAGCTCGCGCCGCCGGCTTCGAGACGACCCACGACGGCGACCAGTTGTTCGCGGGCTTCCTCGTAGCTGAGGGCATCCAATGAGTCGTGGGCCGGCGCTGCCGGAGTCTTCTCAGTCATGGTGATCCTTACGTCAGGTGTTTCGAAATTCATGGTTCGGCGATTTCGCCATGACCGGACGACACCGCCCGGAAACGGCCTTCGGCCACGCGTATGGCCAATTCCGTGCCTTCAGGGGCTTGCCCCGGGCTGCTCACCACCGTATGCCCTGCGTGGTCTGCCCCGACCACCTGGACCACCGCGTAGCCCCGGTCCAAGGTCTTTTGGGGGGACAATGCCCGTACTTGGGCGCGCAGGTGACGCACTTGGTCCAAAGACCGAACGAGCGCAGTGGACACTGCTGAATGTGCCCGCTGTTGGAGACGTGCAACGTCATCCGCCCGGGTGGCCACCATCGAATCAGGCGACGCCAGGACAGGCCGGGACCTCAACGAGTGGAGCCGGTCCGTCTCCCGATCCACCATGCGGCCCACACTGCGCCGCAAGTGCTCGCGCGCTTGGCGCACCACCCCCAATTCCTCGCTCACGTCGGGCACGATGCGCTTGGCGGCGTCCGTGGGCGTGGAGGCGCGGAGATCGGCCACGTCGTCCAGGATAGGGCGGTCCGCTTCGTGGCCGATTGCGCTCACCACGGGAGTGGAAGCAGCGGCTACGGCCCGGACGAGGTCTTCGTTACTGAACGGCAGGAGATCCTCCAGAGCCCCTCCACCACGGGCCAGTACGATGACGTCAACGTGCGGGTCGGCGTCCAACGATGTGAGGGCGGCGATGATCTGCGCTACGGCCGTGTTGCCCTGCACCGCAACCTCCCGGACATCGAATTCGACGGCGGGCCAGCGGAGTGCCGCGTTACGCAGCACATCCTTTTTGGCATCGGAATCACGGCCCGTAATGAGCCCGATTCGGTGGGGAAGGAGGGGCAGCTTCCGTTTTCGGGAATCCGCGAACAGTCCCTCTGCTGCCAAGGCCTGCCGCAGGCGTTCGATTCGGGCAAGGAGGTCGCCGAGGCCGACGGGCCTGATGTCTTTGACGGACATGTTGAGGCGACCAGTCTTTACCCAGAAGTCCGCCTTCACCAGCGCCACCACCCGCGAACCCCGTTCCAGGGGCACCGGCTGGCGGTCCAGGACAGTGGACCAAACAGAAGCAGGCAAAGAGATTTCGGCGTCGACGTCGCGCAGCGTGAGGAACGCATTGCCGCCCCGGCGGTTCAGTTCGATGACCTGGCCTTCGATCCAAGCGGCCGGTGCCCTTTCAATATGGGCTTTCAACTTGCGTGAGAGCAACTGAAGGGGCCACGGGTTGTCCGGGCTGGTTTCTGCCGCGGTCCCAGGCAGCGTGGATTCCGGGGAGGCGTCAGCGGACATGTCTGCTCCGAAGCTGAGCCGGGGGCCGCAACGGTGATTCCATGGTGATAGTCCTTGCTAAGGGTACGGCGCTTGTCTTAGTGCGTTTGTCTTGTGCTCTTGGCTTGGGGCGCTTGGATGCCGGTCAGTCTTCCAACTCTATCCAGCTATAGCGTGTGGCCCGGACATTTTTCCTATCCTGTGGACAGTCCTAGGATGGTTCCTTGACCCCCGACTCAAAGGATGGCTTTGCGAACTTTTGTCTCAGCGTTGGGAGTGGTGGTCGCCTTGCTGCTCACCGCCGTCGCAGTTCCTGCGGCTTGGGTGGACCAGAACATCGTCAAAGAGGACGGTTTTGTCCGTCTCGCGGGTTCGTTAGGTAGCGATTCCGATTTCCAGAGCCGCCTGGCCACGGCCGCCGTCGGCAGTTTTGAGTCCTCGGTTAATCTTCCCGAACCGGTCCGATCCCTCGCCGCGGGAGTCCTCAAAAGTGCCACCGCGGGAATGCAATCATGGAGCGACTACCCCCAGGCGTGGCAGGACACTGTGAGGAACAGCCATCGCCTCAACTTCGGCGCCGCCGCCCAACCGGGGAGTGGTTCGTCCAGTACGGCCCTTGTCCTCGACGTCGGACCCTTGGTCAGACTGGTGCGCGACCACGTCGCCGGCACTACTGGATTCAAACTGGACGTCCCATCGGAAAATCTGGTCACCCTAGGCCAACCCTCGCAGAGGCAACTCGTTGAGCGGGTCTCGGCCTTCGCGCCACTGTGGTGGGTGGCCGCACTTGGCGCCGTGGTATCTGCCTTGTTGGCGTTGGTGTCTGCCCGTCGGCGCGCCCTGGTATTGCTGTTCTTGGGGCTTGGAGGACTCGCATTGGCCGCGCTCTGGATGGCCGGATCCCAGCTTGCCGGTGGAGTGGTAGGCAATCTGTCCAGTTCGAACAGTGTGGCGGAGCTTTTCAAACAAGAGTTCCTCTCAGCAGCAACAAAGGGCTTTGGTGAATGGGTGTGGGACGCTGCGTTCGCCTCGGGCATCCTGCTCGTCGTAGGCCTCGTAGGTCTGATCGTCTCAAGGCGACGATGGTCACCTTCCGCCCGTTAGCGAGGGTCGGGCCGCTACCATTGAAGGATGACCAGCACAGCCGTTTCCATTCCCATGCCCACGGTGCCCCGCCGGCGGCGTTCCCCGGAAGAGATTCAGGCGGCGGCTCCCGTTACTGGACCCAAGAAGGTTCTCCTGGCAGCCCCCCGGGGTTACTGCGCCGGCGTTGACCGGGCCGTCATCGCCGTCGAAAAGGCTTTGGAACACTACGGACCTCCTGTGTACGTCCGCAAGCAGATCGTTCACAACGTGCACGTCGTGTCCTCGTTGGAAGAACAGGGCGCCATCTTCGTTGACGAAACGGACGAGGTGCCCGAGGGCGCCTTGGTGATCTTCTCCGCGCATGGTGTTTCTCCTGCCGTGGTGCAATCAGCGGAAGATCGAGGGCTGCGCACCATCGATGCCACGTGCCCGCTGGTCACCAAGGTTCACCGCGAAGCTGTTCGCTTCGCCAAGGAGGACTACGACATCCTTTTGATCGGCCATGACGGCCACGAGGAAGTCGAAGGAACCGCCGGCGAAGCCCCGGAGCATATCCAAATCATTAACGGGCCCCATGAGGTAGACAAGGTCACGGTCCGCGATCCTGAAAAGACCATCTGGCTATCGCAGACTACCCTCAGCGTGGATGAAACCATGGAGACCGTACGCCTGCTGAAGGACCGGTTCCCCACTCTGCAGGATCCGCCCAGCGACGACATTTGCTACGCGACCACCAACCGCCAGGTGGCCATCAAGAAGATCGCCCCGCAGGCCGATCTCGTCATCGTGGTCGGTTCGGCAAACTCCTCCAACTCGGTCCGGTTGGTGGAAGTAGCACTTGAATACGGTGCGCGAACCTCCTACCGGGTGGATTTTGCCAACGAGGTTGACGAGGCGTGGTTTGAGGGCGTGGCCACTGTCGGCGTGACATCCGGGGCCTCCGTTCCCGAGGTGCTTGTCCAGGACGTTCTGCGGCTCTTGGCCGACTACGGCTATGGCGAGGTCCAGGAAGTGGTCACAGCTGAGGAAGACCTGCTCTTCTCATTGCCCAAGGAGCTGAGGGCAACCCTGAAGAAGGCTGGCGATGTGTCCAGGGCACTTGGCGGCCGTGGAAGCCGTCCCACGTCCTAGGGCCACCGTGCCGACGTCCTAAGAACCGCCGTGGCTGAACCGCCCGCAGTGCAACTACCCGCAGCGCAACCGCCCGCAGTGTGCCCCCGTTTCCGGGGACGCACTGCGGGCGAGTTCGTTAAGCGGCTGATTCCTCGGTGTCCACCGTGAGCAGTTCAGGGGCTGCCAACCCGCGGGGGACGGCCTCCACGGACATTGGCGTGGCCAAACCGGAGTCATCCATGCTGTTGAGCTTCCGGGCCGTCGGAAGAACCCGGGCCTCCAAGGTCCCTACTAAGGCGTTGTAACGGTCGACGGACGTTTTCAGGGAACTTCCCAGTTTCCCCACATTTTCGCCGAGGGTGCCCATGCGCTCATACAGCTGCTTGGCGAGCTCGAAGAGTTGGTGGGCGCTGTCCGTCAGGACATCCTGGCGCCATGTGAAAGCCACGGATTTGAGGACCGCCAGTAGCGTTCCAGGCGAAGCGAGCACCACGTTTTTGGACAAGGCGTACTCAAGCAAAGCCGGGTCGGCTTCGAGCGCCGCAGCCAAAATGGACTCCGCCGGGAGGAAGCAGATGACCAGCTCTGGTGAGCTCCCGGGAATGTCCCAGTACTTCTTGGCTGCCAGGGCATCGATGTGTGCCTTGAGTGCCTTGGCATGCCGAGCCAGGAGCGCCTTGGGGTCACGAAGTACGGAGTTGAGCTGCCCGGCCGCCGCCACTGATTCGCCTGTGGAGCCGCCGTCGTTGATTTGCTCTTGGGCCTCCAGATAGGCCGAAAGCGGAACCTTGGCATCCACTACCAGTTGCTTGCCGCCTGGCAGTTGAACCACGAGGTCCGGCCGCAGGGTGTTCTCCGTGCTGCCTGAGTGGACCTGCTCATGGAAGTCGACGTGCCGGAGCATTCCGGAGGCTTCCACCACACGGCGCAGCTGGACCTCGCCCCACTGTCCGCGTGCACTGTTGGACCGGAGTGCAGAAGCCAAAGCATGCGTGGATCGCAGCAGTTGTTCGTCGGACAACCGGGCATCCTGGAGCTGCTGGGCGAGCTGACCATATTGTTCTACCCTGTCCCGTTCCAAGAGAGCGACCTGTTGTTGCACGGCCGTCAGCTTGTCAGCGACGGGAGCCAAGGCCTGGAGCACGTTGCTGTCTGTGTTCCTGGCAGCGCTGAGTTCACGGTTTTGGGTAAACAACAGGCGCCGTTCGGCATCGGCTGCAGCCAGTTGCGCCGTCACCTCCGAGAGCCGCGACGATACGGCGTCGAAGTCTTCCTCCAACCCCACGCCCCGACGCCGGAAGAGCACGTAACCGGCAACGAGACCGACGACGGCGCCGATCAGCAGCATCAACAGGGCCAAGACCAATCCAAATCCATCCATGCAGCAACCCTGTCACAGGGGTACGACAGTTTTAGCAAAGCAGCCGCGCCGTGGCACTGCGGCGGGGCACCGCGCCGGGGGCGTGCTTTGGGCGGTAGGCGCCGAGAACACCCCAACGGGTAGAATCTATGCTCGTGGCTCTTACTATTGGCATCGTCGGACTGCCCAACGTCGGCAAATCAACTCTTTTCAACGCACTGACCCGCAACCAGGTGCTTGCTGCGAATTATCCGTTCGCAACGATCGAACCGAATGTCGGCGTCGTCAACCTGCCGGATCCCCGTTTGGCTAAGCTCGCGGAGATCTTCGGTTCGCAGCGTCTTTTGCCGGCGCCGGTCTCGTTCGTGGACATTGCCGGGATCGTTAAGGGCGCATCGGAGGGTGAGGGCTTGGGCAACAAGTTCCTCGCAAACATCCGCGAGGCCGAGGCTATCGCGCAGGTGGTGCGCGTGTTCGACGACCCGGATGTCATCCACGTGGACGGCAAGGTAGATCCGCGCTCAGACATGGAGACCATCAACACCGAGCTCATCCTGGCCGATCTCCAGACCATCGAAAACGCGATCCCGCGCATCGAAAAAGAAGTCAAGATCAAGAAGCGCGACGCCGCGGAGCTGGCCGCCATCAAGGCCGCCCAAGCTGTACTCGAGCGCGGTGACACCATTTTCTCGTCCATCAAGAGCGACAAGTTGGAGATGGCACACCTCAAGGAGTTGGGCCTCCTCACCGCAAAGCCCTTCATCTACGTTTTCAATGCGGATGAAGGGATTCTCGGAGATCCGGCAAAGCAGGACGAACTCCGGGCCTTGGTGGCCCCTGCGGACGCCATCTTCCTTGATGCCAAGCTGGAATCGGACCTCGTGGAACTGGACGAGGACGAAGCTCGCGAGATGCTGGAAATGAACGGTCAGACCGAATCCGGCCTCGACCAGTTGGCGCGCGTCGGTTTCCACACGCTGGGCCTGCAGACATACCTGACGGCTGGCCCCAAGGAAACCCGTGCGTGGACTATTCGCCAAGGCGACACCGCACCCCAAGCCGCTGGCGTGATCCACTCCGACTTCCAACGTGGGTTCATCAAGGCCGAAGTCGTTTCCTTCGATGACCTCATCGACGCCGGTTCCATGTCCGAAGCCAAATCCCGGGGCAAGGTTCGGATCGAAGGCAAAGAGTATGTGATGGCCGACGGCGACGTGGTGGAGTTCAGGTTTAACGTCTAGCGTTAACCTCCTGGAGCTTTTGCGATCGCCGCTGGAGTGGCCCTCTACTTGCCGTTGTACTCATCGTCGCTAACGTGCTCTCCCCAAGTTGTCGTGGTGGAGGGATCTTCGCCGTTCTGGAGCATGGCGATGTGTTCCATGAAGCAACCGGGGGCGGCCGCATGCCAGTGCCCCTCGCCGGGCGCCGTGTACAGAGTCTGTCCTGGGTGAACTTCGATGATCTTGCCGTCGCGGCCGCCGAAGCGGGCCACGCCTTGGGTCACGCGAAGGTACTGGCCGTGTTTGTGGGAGTGCCAGGCTGTGCGGGCTCCTGGAGCGAAGCGCACAGTGGCAACTACCATCGTCTGGTCCTGCTCGTGGGGAACTGCGATCGGGTCGAGCCAGACATCGCCGGCGAACTGCGCGGCCGGGTTTTTGGTGGTGGGGCCGGTGGGTTCGATATTCATGGTTTTCCTACTCTTTATCGCTGAAAAATTCCTTTGCCACACCCATTTCGGGCATGCCCTTGGGTTGGTCGGACGTCATGGACCTTCTGTCGGTGAGGGGCTGGGGAGGAACGCCGTACGGCGTCCGTAGATGGTCAGTAGGAGTGCGGCCAGACCGGCGACGATCATCACGATCGTGAGCACCAAGGCGCTGAAGTTCGTTAGCAACGCGGCTCCGAGAACGCCGGCGGCGAAGATGGCCAGGTTGAACGCTACTGGCAAGAATGAATTTGCGACGTCGGAATCCTCCCCTCCAGTGACGGTCAGGGCAGCTTGCAGCTGGGCAGGAGCCCCGCCGAATGTGATGCCCCACAGGATGGTGGCCGCGATGATCGCGGGGCCCGACGTATTGCCGAAGAGCAGCACCACTGCCGCGGCGATGAACGCGATGACGCTTCCGTGCAAAAGGGGGCGGGGGTGGCGGTCCAGGACCGCACCGGTAATGATGATTCCGGCGATCGAGGCCACACCGAAGATGAAGAGTTCGACGTCGGCCGTGAGACTGGTGCCTGTGGTCCTCAGGTACGGTGCGATGTAGGTGTAGATGGTGTTGTGGGCCAGCATCCACGTGAAAATGACCGCTAGGATCACTGCGATACCCGGAATGCGAAAGACCCGGACCAGGGGGAGCCGTGAGGTCCCGGATTGCCCTGGTGCGTCGGGCGCGATCACAGCAATTAACGCAGCAGCGATGAGGGCAACCCCTGTGAGGCCGGCGAATGCCCAGCGCCAGCCAAGACTCGTTCCGATCCAGGAGCCAAGGGGTGTGCCGAGTGCGAATCCGACGGGCGCCCCGACGGAGACGACCGCCAAGGAGAGCCCGGCTCGGGAGGGAGGGCTGATCTTCCGGCCGTAGGCGGCCAGCATTCCCCAGATGATTCCGGAGAACGCCCCAGCGAGGAAACGCGATGCCAGGGAGAGGGCTACGTCGCTTGAAAGGGCAGTGGTGGTATTAGCCAGGATGAGGCCGCCGATAGCGCCGAGGAGCAATGGCTTCCGGCGCATGCCCCGGGTCAGCGTAATTGCGGGGATGGTGACGATCACGGTGCCTAGGGCATAGGCGCTGACGAACAGTCCGACGGTGCCTTCGCGTATGTCCATTCCGGCGGCAATGACCGGCAGCAGCCCCGCCGGCATGGTCTCCATCGCGACCAGTACAAAGCCTATGACGGCAAGAGCGGCCAAGCTGGCTAAGGGCAGCCGTTTCGGCTCGTCGGCTAACTTCAGGGACGGTGCCGGGGCGGTGGTGGTCATTCTTCTCCTTGTTCGCGACTCAGGGTGTCGGGATCCTTATCCAGTCAACACGCGGCGTCTCAGGGGTGGGAGTCTCCATCAAACGGTGTACCAGCAGGGGACCCCAGCGGAGTTTGGAGGGACGTATTCTCGTGGCATGGACAATAAAGCCGAGGTACGCGAGTTCTTGATGTCGCGCCGGGCAAAGATCACCCCCGAGCGGGCCGGGCTTCCTGCCGGCCCGAACAGGCGCGTTGCCGGGCTTCGCCGCACTGAGGTTGCCGCGCTCGCGGACGTCAGCGTCGAGTACTACGCAAAGCTCGAACGTGGTGCCCTCGGAGGAGCCTCCTCATCCGTGCTCGACGCCATTGCGCGCGCACTTTTCCTCGATGACACGGAGCGGACCCACCTCTTTGACCTTGCCCGCGCGGCCGACGGCATTCCGCTGTCCGGGCGCCCCCGCCGCCGATCAACGAGTAATGTCGCCAGTCGACCCAGCTTGCGCTGGGTGCTCAACACAATTACCGACGGCGTTGCCTTCGTTCAAGACCAGCATCAGGATCTCCTTGCCACGAACGAGCTCGGACGTGCTTTCTACGCACCCCTGATCGGTTCCGGGGGTCGCACTCCGAATCTGGCCCGGTTCCAATTCCTTGACCCTGCGTCCAAGGACTTCTATCCGGATTGGGAGCTCTTCGCCGGGATGTGCGTGGCGATCATGCGGACCGAAGCCGGACGGGACCCCAACGACAAAGACCTCCAGAACCTCGTTGGTGAGTTGTCAACGCAGAGCGACGTATTCCGGCGGCTGTGGGGCGCGCATGACGTCCGGACCCACGGGGCGGGCACAAAGCGGTTCAACCATCCCGTGGTGGGCGAGCTCACCCTTGCTTACGAAGAACTCGTTATGACGGCCGATCCGGGGTGCGTGCTCATGATCTACACTGCGGAGCCAGGCTCGCCCAGCGCTGAGCGATTGCGGTTGCTGGCCAGTTGGGCAGCTAGTGGAGCCGTAGCAGAGCCGCCCCATCAGGAAACCTCCAAGACAGTCAGCTGATGTGTCGGTCCCCTCGGCCGGGCTACGCGTTGGCTCGCGCCGGCGCGGTTGCTCCGGGGGCCCACCCGAGGGCTGGTCCTAGTTTGGTGGCGATGTCAGAAAGTATTTGTATGTAGTCTTCGTGGTCGAAGCTAAAGGGCAGCGCGAACGCCACCTCGTCCACCTCTTGGAAGCCCGCGTGCGCATACAGCTGCTCCGCGATCTCATCACTCGTACCAATAAGGTCCGGCGCGAACAGCATGCCTTTGGGCCCTTGGGGAGCCAGGGTCCGGGGAGTCCGCTCGTCAACGTATCGGTGGTACTTCTTCCGTTGTTGCGCCGTGGCTGAATCGGTGGGTATGACCACCAAGCCCTGCGAGACGCGGGCTGGTCCCTGTGCTTGGGCCGATGCCGCCGCGGCTTCGCGGAAGGCGCGGATCTGGTCTTGCTGGATGCTGGCGAACACCGGCTCCTGATCCCGCTCGGCGAAGACCACACTGCTGGAGAGTAGGTTGAATCCGTGGGCACCGGCCCACGTTGCTGATTGCCTGCTGGCCGCCCCGTACCAGAGGCGTTCGCGAAGCCCCTTCGAGTGCGGTTCCACCCGGTTCGAGAACTCCTCAACCACTCCCTGCTTGCCGGAAAACTCCCGTACCGGTTCGCCCGCAACCAAGCGTGCCAAGCGTTCCAATCGTGTGTAGCTGAAGTCTTCCAGCTCCGCCGAATCCGGGTATAACTCGTGTTTCACAGTGCCATAGTGCATGGGTTCGCCCACGCTCAGGCCTGGATTGATTCGGCCGCCCGCGAGAAGGTCCACAGTGGCTAAATCTTCGGCCAAACGCAGCGGGTTTTCCCATCCCATGGGGGTTACCGCGGTTCCAAGTTCGATGCGCGAGGTGCGCTGGCTGGCCGCCGCCATGATGGCAATCGGGGAAGAGATGCCAAACTGCAGGTGGCGGTGGCGCAGCCAGGCGCTGTCGAAACCGAGCCGCTCACCCAACTCGATGATCTGCAATGTCGATTCGTGGCCCGCGCCTGGATCCGCGGGATCGAACAAACCAATGGTGAGGAATCCCAGTTTGCGTAGCGGTTGCGAGGAGTGGGGCATGGCTTCCCTTAGACGATGGAGCGGCGACTGATCATCATCATAAGGCGGCGGCCGCCGTCGTGAGTCCGCCACTCAGCGCCCAGCGGCGGCGCCCGGTGCTCCACGACGGCGGCTCCGTGTTCACTGGGCGGGGGCGACCGTTGCTTCGTAGGTGAGGATCTCGGTGCCGTTGCCTTCGTCGCCGTTGTCCGGAGCGACCTTCATGGTGAGGTGGTTTCCGTCCGCGGTCATTTTAAAGGGGTTGCGGGTGGCTACGTGCCCGGCAGTGGACCATTGCTGGAACGGAACGTCACGAACCACGTTGTGCGACTTGAGGTCGATCATGGCGATGCCGCCCAATTCATATGTCGCGCTGGTTCCGCCGGCTGCGGGCGTCTGCGGGAGGTTGGTGATCCCGGCGCACAACATCTTGGACCGGGGTACGTACTGGCAGTCCTGGTAGTCGATGAAGTAGTTGGGGTTGTCCCAGGTAGCGAGCTGCTTGCCCTGCAGGTCCCATTCAGCGAAACGGCGCGAACCCCACGTGTTGCCGACAAGGTGGCCCGTCTCTTTGTCCATGACGATGCCGCCGAAGTGGTCCTTCACCTCGAACTGCTTGTGCACGTCCATGGTCTTAGCATCGATCCGGTAGATGATGGCGCTGCTGTTGGGCCGGTACTGTGCCACCGGGACCCATACATTGGTGCCGTCGAAGTCGATGCCACCTGGGTGGTACATGTCGCCCTCACCCAGGACAATGTCCTTTTGCAAATTTCCCGCCTTGTCCATCACGAACAAATGACCGATGCCCTTGCCGGGAGTGCGGTCAAAGCCGCCTTGCGGAGTGGCGAATTTGACCGTCGGCTCAATGATCTGGACGGACGACAGGAAGATGTGGTCCTGGCTGAAGGCGATTCCCTCGGTGTGAAACGTGGGGAAGTTCAACTTCAGCTTTGATGTCTGTTGCCACGAGGTATTGCGGTCGACGCCGCCGAAGGCAGTTGCCAGAGCGGTGTCCGTTTGGCCGCGTCCTTCGGACTGGTCTTTCCTGCCGTTCTGATCGTTTCCGTTTGACGCCTGCGCAGCGGCAGTGCCAACGACGGCGGATGCGGCCAGTATGACCGCGGCGACGGACGTGATGATGGTACTGGTTTTTTTCGTGCTCATGCGGAGGCTCCCAAGATGGTCTGGCAAGAGCCTTCGACGCTACTGACCAGTAATTAATCTCCGGATGCGGCAGGGCAAACTGTGGGTGAACACCGCAGGAGGTGCCCTGTCCTGCTGTCAGACAGCGAATGCTACCACCGAGTAACGTTTGACTTGAAATCCCCGACAATTTAGGCATCCGGAGGTTGCGGAACGGTTACGGTTTGCCCAGCATGTTCCAACATTCGGACACAATGTGGGTAGGCTTACACTCACATGTAGGCAACGTCACAGTAGCTAGCTGTGTCCGCGCCTGGGGGAGATCATGAATTTTCCCTCCTCAACTCCACGACTCATAGGAGGCGGAATGCGTTTCTCGCGCACTTCCAAAGCTCTAGGCGTAGCGGCGATCCTCGCCCTCGCAATGTCCGGTTGCAGTGGCGGCTCCGGTAACAGCTCCAGTTCATCAACGGGCAACAGCAATAAGGTCATCATCGCCGACGGCTCCGAGCCGCAGCGACCGATCATGCCCGCCGACATCAACGAAGTGGGCGGCGGCAAGATCGGCACCCTGATCTTCGCCGGCCTGGTCAGCTACGACGCAAACGGCAAGTCCGTCAACGAGTTGGCCGACTCCATCCAGGCGCCTGACGCCCAGCACTTCACCATCAAGATCAAGAAGGACCAGAAATTTACCAACGGCGAAGCCATCACGGCCAAGACGTTCGTTGATTCCTGGAACTTCGGTGCCGCTGCGAAGAACGCACAGTTGAGTGCGACCTTCTTCGAGAGCATCAAGGGCTACGACGAGGCGAGTGCTACGGGCTCCACCGTGACAACGATGTCCGGCTTGAAGGTTGTTGACGACACCACCTTCACCGTTGAGCTCAAGCAGCCTGAATCAGACTGGCCGCTCCGCCTGGGCTACACAGCCTTCATGCCTGTTCCTTCCGCTGCCTTGGCTGACCCGAAGACCTACGGCGAAAAGCCGGTAGGTAACGGTCCGTACAAGATGGCCGAGAACGGCTGGCAGCACAACGTTCAGATCTCGCTTGTTCCGAACCCGGACTACAACGGTCCGCGCAAGGCCAAGAACGGTGGCATCACGTTCAAGATCTACCAGAACGACGACGCCGCGTACCAGGACCTGCTCAGCAACAACCTGGATGTCCTTCAGACGATTCCCACCAGCGCTGTCGCGAACTTCAAGTCTGACCTGGGCGACCGTTCAATCGAAAAGCCCTACGCTGGTAACCAGACCATCGCGATCCCGGAGTACCTGCCGGCCTGGAGCGGTGAAGCCGGTAAGCTTCGCCGTCAGGCCATCTCGATGGCGATCAACCGCGACGAAATCACCAAGGTCATCTTCAGCGGTGGCCGCCAGCCCGCCAAGGACTTCACGTCCCCCGTGCTGGATGGCTACAGCGACAACGTTCCGGGCTCTGACAACCTGAAGTTCGATGCGGCCAAGGCAAAGGAACTCTGGGCCAAGGCAGACGCCATCCAGAAATGGGACCCGAACACCACCTTCACCATCGCGTACAACGCGGACAAGGGTGGCCACAAGGCTTGGGTCGATGCTGTTACGAACCAGCTGAAGAACAACCTCGGCATCAAGGCGGAAGGCCTTTCCTTCCCGACCTTCAAGGAAGCACGCGACCTGGCTACCTCCGGCAAGCTGACGGGCGCAATCCGTGCCGGCTGGCAGGCTGACTACCCGTCGCTGTACAACTTCCTCGGCCCGATCTACAAGACCGGCGCAGGATCCAACGATGCCCGCTATGACAACCCGGCCTTCAACAAGGCAATCTCCGACGGTCTCTCCGCATCCTCCGTGGCTGACGGTAACAAGGCCATGAACAAGGCGCAGGAGATCCTGCTGCAGGACCTCCCCGCCATCCCGCTGTGGTACCAGGTTGCCCAGGGCGGCTGGAGCACCAACGTCAGCAATGTCGACTATGGCTGGGACGGCGTCCCGCTGTACTACGACATCACCGGTAAGTAAGTAGGGAACGACGGCGGGGGTGCTCACGTGAGTACCGCCGCCGTCGTGCCAAGCCCCACATCAATGACGCCCAACTCCGGTTGGGCGTCCTTGTGCAGGCGGCACTTGCCGCGGCAGGTCCCGCCCGCACATCGGACGAAAAAAGGTTCTTCGATGAACAACTCCGCTGCACTCTTGGATCGGGTGCCTGCAGACAGGGGTGTGACGCGCTAATGGCGACGTACATCCTCAAAAGATTCCTCCAGTTGCTGCCCGTTTTCATCGGCGCAACGTTCCTGGTGTATTTCCTGGTTTTCAGCCTCCCCGGGGATCCCATCGCTGCCCTGTTTGGCGATAAACCGGTCAATGCCGCTGTTGCTGCCAAGCTGCGCTCGCAGTACCACTTGGACCAGCCCTTCATTGTCCAGTACCTGCTCTACCTCAAGAGCATCTTCACTTTTGACTTGGGCCAGGACTTTTCCGGCCGATCGATTGCGGCCGTCCTCGGTGAAGTTTTCCCCGTCACTGCCCGGTTGGCCGTCATGGCGCTCATTTTCGAGGGTGTCTTCGGCATTGCCTTCGGCCTGGTCGCGGGACTGCGTAAGGGCAAGTTCTTTGACGGAACAGTTCTCATCGCATCCCTGATCGTGATCGGCATCCCGATCTTCGTTCTTGGCTTCCTCCTCCAGTTCTTCATCGGCGTGCAGCTTGGCTGGGCGAAACCGACAGTGAGTTCCGCCGCGTCAGTCCAGGACCTGATCCTGCCCGCGATTGTGCTTGGACTGGCATCGTTCGCTTACGTTCTGCGCCTGACCAGGACGAGCGTTATCGAAAACATGAACGCCGACTATGTCAGGACGGCCACGGCCAAGGGATTGTCCCGGTTCCGAGTGGTTAATGTGCACATCCTGCGCAACTCGTTGATTCCAGTGATCACCTTCCTCGGTGCGGACCTCGGCACGCTGATGGGCGGGGCAATCGTCACGGAGGGCATCTTCAACGTTCCCGGCGTCGGCAACCGTCTATACCGCGCGGTGCTGTCCGGAGAAGGTCCTACCGTGGTCTCGATCGTCACCGTTCTGGTGCTGATCTACTGTGTTTCCAACCTTATTGTTGACCTTCTCTACGCTTGGCTTGACCCGAGGATCCGCTATGACTCCTGAAAATAACCTGACCGGTCAGGACACTGGCCGCCGGCACATCGAGCACTTTGTCGCCGACCTCGACGAGACACCGCTGCAGGCCACCGACAAGGTCAAGGAAGAGAACGCCCCCTCGAGCTTGTGGGGTGAAGCGTGGAAAAACCTCCGCAAACAGCCACTGTTCATCATTTCCGTGATCATGATCCTGGTAGTGGTTGTCGTTTCGCTGTTTCCCGGGCTTTTTTCCCCGATCGATCCTTCCTCTGAGGCTTGCCAACTGGCGAACTCGAATGGGGGATCGGTAGCGGGCCATCCCCTGGGGTTCAACAAGCAGGGTTGCGATGTCTATGCTCGCGTTATTTTCGGCACCCGCTCCTCCGTCACAGTGGGTCTCTTCACCACTGTGGGCGTGGTGGTCTTCGGCGGCATCGTAGGGTCCTTGGCCGGCTATTACGGCGGTTGGCTTGACGCCCTGCTGGCCCGGCTCACCGATATCTTCTTTGCCCTGCCCCTGATCCTTGGTGCCATCGTTATGATGCAGCTTCCCGTCTTCCGTGCCAACCGCACCGTGTGGACGTTGGTACTGATCTTGGTTATCTTCGGATGGCCGCAAATTGCCCGTATTACCAGAGGCGCGGTGATCGAGGTCCGGAATGCCGACTTTGTGGTCGCAGCCCGTTCCCTGGGTGTCTCCCGGTTCCGTTCGTTGCTGCGGCACGTGCTCCCAAACTCGTTGGCTCCGATCATCGTTGTTGCCACTATTTCCTTGGGCACGTTCATTGTTGCTGAATCGACGCTTTCATTCCTGGGCATTGGTTTGCCTGCGAGTGTCATGTCCTGGGGTAACGACATCCAAGCCGCCCAAGCGTCACTTCGGTCCAACCCGTTGCCGTTGCTGTATCCGGCTATCGCCCTATCCCTCACGGTCTTGAGCTTCATCATGCTTGGCGATGCTCTTCGTGATGCTCTTGATCCGAAGGCGCGCAAGCGATGAAAGGCGAAGCCATGAATGCATCAGTCCACATCAGGGAAGAATCGTCCGACGCCGAGCGTCCGTTGTTGGAGATCAAGAACCTCGCCATCAACTTCGTCACGAGCAACGGTGAAGTCAACGCGGTACGCAACGCGCACCTGACCGTGATGCCAGGGGAAACCGTGGCCATCGTGGGGGAGTCCGGTTCAGGGAAGTCCACGTCGGCGCTTGCCGCCATCGGGTTGCTTCCGGGCAACGGTCGCGTCGCCGCAGGCGAAATACTGTTCGACGGCGAAGACATCGCCCATGCTTCCGAGAAGCGCATGATTGAGCTCCGCGGAAGCCATATCGGCATGGTTCCCCAAGACCCGATGTCAAACCTGAACCCGGTCTGGAAGATCGGCTTCCAAGTGCGGGAGACGTTGAAGGCCAACGGTCTTCCCTCCGGACCCGAGGACGTCGCCAAAGTCCTTTCCGAGGCAGGGCTTCCGGACGCCGCGCGCAGGGCAAAGCAGTATCCGCATGAGTTCTCGGGCGGCATGCGGCAACGTGCGCTGATCGCGATCGGCCTGTCGTGCCAGCCGCGGCTGCTCATCGCCGACGAGCCGACATCCGCGCTGGATGTCACAGTGCAGCGCCAGATCCTTGATCACTTGGACAAGATGACCACTGAACTCGGCACAGCTGTGCTGCTCATCACCCACGACCTTGGGTTGGCCGCTGAGCGGGCAGACAAGGTGGTTGTGATGTACCGCGGCCAAGTGGTGGAAGCGGGGCCTTCCCTTGAGTTGCTGCAAAACCCGAGGCACCCTTACACCAAGCGCTTGGTTGCTTCAGCTCCGTCGTTGGCGTCACGGCGTATCCAGGTAGCCAAGGAACAAGGCATCGAGTCGGAAGATCTTCTGGCTCCGACGGAACCGGTTGTTGTCAAGGAGGCCCTTCCTGAGGATGTCCTGGTTGTCGAAAATCTGACCAAAGTCTTCAAGCTGCGCGGGGGAATCGGTAAAACCACGGACTTCACTGCCGTCGACTCTGTGTCGTTCGCGGTCAAGCGTGGAACCACTACCGCGATCGTTGGCGAGTCAGGCTCCGGAAAGTCCACAGTGGCCCAGATGGTGCTCAACCTGTTGGAACCGACCTCCGGAAAGATCACTTTTGATGGGGTGGACACGTCCACGCTGAACAGCAAGGACCTGTTCAAATTCCGGCGCCGTGTACAGCCGATCTTCCAGGATCCATACGGTTCGTTGGACCCGATGTACAACATCTTCCGGACCATCGAAGAGCCGCTCCGAACCCACAAGATCGGCAACAAGGCGAGCCGGGAAAAGAAGGTCCGGGAGCTTTTGGACCAAGTGGCACTGCCCCAATCGACCATGCGCCGCTACCCCAACGAGCTCTCCGGTGGCCAGCGCCAGCGTATTGCCATCGCCCGAGCCCTCGCGTTGGACCCCGAAGTGATCATTTGTGATGAAGCGGTCTCGGCACTGGATGTCTTGGTCCAAGCGCAGGTGCTCAACCTGTTGGCCGACCTCCAGGACAACCTCGGCTTGACGTACCTCTTCATCACCCATGACCTGGCGGTGGTTCGGCAAATCGCCGACCACGTCTGTGTGATGCAGAAGGGCAAGCTCGTGGAAACGGGCAGCACTGACGACGTGTTCGATAACCCCCGTGAGGCATACACGCAGGCACTGCTGGACGCCATCCCGGGTGGTTCCCTGCTCTTGCCGCCTGAGGTGGCCTGACCGACGTCGTACGTCGCCAGCGCCGTGGCATGAAAGCAGCGCCGTGGCATGAGAGCAGCACCGCGACATGAGAGCCGGTGGTTCCCCACAAGGGGAGCTGCCGGCTCTCTTGCTATTTCGGCGTTTTGCCGGTTCCGCCCGGGCGGGCGGCCAGTCCTAAAGCCAGGAGTTGCTTGGCCAGGGCACTTCCGAGTTTCGCGTGGCCTGACGGTTTTACATGGACACCATCAATGAGGTCTCCCACAGCGTTGTAGCGGGTCAACCAGTCACCGGTGCTGACGAACGGAATTCCGTGGTTGGCGGCAATCCGGCCGATCAAGGCGTCCACCTCCGTGCGGCGTCCGCCTCCATTCCCGGCGCCGCGGGCCAACGTGCCAATCATCGCCAGCGCGGCGTCTGGGTAGCGCTGCTTGAGGGCTGCGAGCAGCCGCTCGGCGTTCGCAGTAATCTGGCCGTCCGTGGCGTGCTGCGTGGCATCATTCCCACCGCCCTCGACGACGACGAGGGGTGGTTCACCGTAGGGGAGGACCCAGTCGCCGCGTTGCAGCGCATCGATGTAGTTAGCGGTCTTCCCGTTGCCGGCGACGTACCCTGTGCCGCCCATGCCTGCGACGTAGAGCTTGTACCCCAAGGCTGCTATGCCTCGCTGGGGCCAGGAGTCCTTGGGCATTGCTTGGGAATCGCCAATCAGGACGGCTGTATGGTCGACGTCGGCCAGGACCACTTCGCTGCGCTTGCTGACGTGATTTTTGAACAAACCACCCACAGGCACGTTGAGGGGCACGAGCTCGGAGGCGACCCTTTGGGCGCTGCCGGCGGAGGCGGCTTGCCCGGAGGGCGAGGCAGGGGAGGAGTTGGGTTGGGACTGGGGGCTGGGTCCGCAGCCGGCCAAGAGAACGCCGACGGCGATCAATGGAGCAAGCATGCGGAGCCGGGCCGAAGCTGGGGGCATCGAGGGGTCTCCGTGGGGCACTGGTACTGCTGCCATAATGGTCCACCGTTGCCCGAAAATCCAGCATCAAGACGTGAGGTTTCGGCCACACAGCCGCATGTGAGCGGCGCCACATCCAGAGGGTGGATAGCTTGCTTTTTAGGCTCAGAAATGCAACTGCGTTTAGACTTGTGCTAGGTGCCCTGTGTCCCGGGGTCTTTTCGCTGTGTGTTCCGATCAAGTCGATCAGGTATGCGCGCGGATACAAACAGCTGATTTCACCACTGAATCGAGTCATTACCGCATGTCTGAAACCATCACCAACACTGCGTCGCGTAGCGATCTGCGCAACGTCGCGATCGTCGCACACGTTGACCACGGCAAGACCACCTTGGTCGACGCCATGCTCAAGCAGACCAACTCCTTCGCTTCCCACGGTGAGGTTGAGGACCGCGTCATGGACTCCGGTGACCTGGAACGCGAAAAGGGCATCACGATCCTCGCGAAGAACACCACGGTTGCCTACAACGGCCCGTCGTCCAACGGCGAGACCATCACCATCAACGTCATCGACACCCCTGGCCACGCTGACTTCGGTGGCGAGGTGGAGCGCGGCTTGTCCATGGTTGACGGTGTCGTTCTGCTCGTGGATGCATCCGAGGGCCCGCTGCCGCAGACCCGCTTCGTTCTCCGTAAGGCGCTGGCAGCCCACCTTCCCGTGATCCTCCTGGTCAACAAGACCGACCGTCCCGATGCCCGCATCGATGAAGTTGTCCACGAATCCATGGACCTCCTCCTCGGTTTGGCTTCTGACCTTGCCGACGAGGTCCCGGACCTTGACCTGGACAAGATCCTTGAAGTTCCGGTCGTCTACGCTGCTGCCAAGGTTGGCCGCGCATCCCTGGACCAGCCTGCTGATGGGCTGGCTCCGGAAAACGAGGACCTTGAGCCGCTGTTCAAGACCATCATCGAGCACATCCCGGCTCCTACGTACAACCCGGACGGCGTGCTGCAGGCACACGTGACCAACCTGGACGCTTCCCCGTTCCTTGGCCGCCTCGCCCTGCTCCGCATCTACAACGGCACCCTCCGTAAGGGCCAGACTGTGGCCTGGGCACGCGCCAACGGTGAACTCAAGAACGTCAAGATCACTGAACTGCTGGCCACCAAGGCCCTGACCCGTGTTCCTGCCGAGTCCGCAGGCCCCGGTGAGATCGTCGCCGTCGCCGGTATTGAAGACATCACCATTGGTGAAACCCTCACGGACGCCGAGAACCCGCAGCCGCTTCCGCTGATCACCGTGGATGACCCCGCGATCTCCATGACCATCGGTATCAACACCTCCCCGTTGGCCGGCAAGGTCAAGGGCGCCAAGGTCACCGCCCGCCAGGTGAAGGACCGCCTGGACAAGGAACTGATCGGTAACGTCTCCATCAAGGTACTTCCCACCGAGCGTCCTGACGCTTGGGAAGTCCAGGGCCGTGGCGAGCTCGCCCTGGCAATCCTCGTGGAGCAGATGCGCCGCGAAGGCTTCGAGCTGACTGTTGGCAAGCCGCAGGTTGTCACCAAGACCATCGACGGCAAGATCCACGAGCCGATGGAACACATGACCATCGACGTTCCGGAAGAGTACCTCGGTGCCGTCACGCAGCTCATGGCAGCCCGCAAGGGCCGGATGACCAACATGGCCAACCACGGTACCGGCTGGTGCCGCATGGAATTCATCGTTCCTGCCCGTGGTCTGATCGGTTTCCGCACCAAGTTCCTCACCGACACCCGTGGCGCCGGTATCGCTGCTTCCATCTCCGAGGGCTACGAGCCGTGGGCCGGCCCCATCGAATACCGCACCAACGGTTCGATGATCGCCGACCGTGCCGGTGTTGTGACGCCGTTCGCCATGATCAACCTCCAGGAGCGCGGTTCCTTCTTCGTGAAGCCCACCTCCGAGGTTTATGAGGGCATGATCGTCGGCGAGAACTCCCGCGCTGATGACATGGACGTGAACATCACCAAGGAAAAGAAGCTCACCAACATGCGTGCCGCTTCTTCCGACACCTTCGAGAACCTGACGCCGCCGCGCGACCTCACCCTCGAAGAGTCCCTCGAATTCGCCCGCGAAGACGAGTGTGTCGAGGTGACCCCGGATTCCATCCGCATCCGCAAGCTCATCCTTGACTCCAACGAGCGTGCCAAGGCCAACCGCGCCCGCGCCAAGTCCTAAGTGAACGAAGGAGCCGCCAGAACGCTCCGGGGCATTGCCTCGGCCGTTCCGGCGGCTCTTTTCGTTGGTGCTGCTCGTCTTTAGCGGGACTCGCGGCGCTGCGGTGGGGGCGGAACTTCCTTAGCCGCAACCACCAGCGCCAGGGGGATTTCGACGTCGGACGTCCGCGTTCGTACGGTGCAGCTGCTATCGCTGGTCTCCACCAGGTAGCCCAACGCGTCGGTGAGGCCGCCCTCGATTTTGTACCTGACCACCAGCCGAATGCCTGGCTGGGCACTGAGGAGGAACTGTCGGGGCTGCGCATGCGGGGGAGTCACCGTTTCATACTAAGACGCGGGCTAGGTTGGCGTGAGCGCACTGTTGGATAATAGGCTCAGAAGTTGAGTGCCCGGCATGCTGCCGGCAGTATCACCCGGCCATGGCCGGGACTAACCGTTGAGAGGTCTGGGACGTGACGTACGTAATCGCGCAGCCGTGTGTGGATGTCAAGGACAAGGCATGTATCGAAGAATGCCCTGTGGACTGCATTTACGAAGGTGAGCGTTCCCTCTACATCCACCCCGATGAATGCGTCGACTGTGGTGCCTGCGAACCTGTTTGCCCCGTGGAGGCCATCTACTACGAGGATGACACCCCGGAAGAATGGGCTGACTACTACAAGGCCAATGTCGAATTCTTCGACGATCTTGGCTCGCCGGGTGGCGCCGCCAAGATCGGCAACACCGGCAAGGACCACCCGTTCATTGCTGCGCTGCCCTTGCAGAACCAAGACCACTGAGGGCGGTTGCTTCCTTGATTTCCGCCGCACCGGCTTTCGGCCTGAACCTGCCTGACTACCCGTGGGAGGCTATGGCTCCGTATGTTGCCACGGCCGCCAAACACCCCGGGGGAGTGGTAAACCTTTCCATTGGGACTCCCGTGGACCCCACTCCGGGGCTCATCCGGGACGCACTGGACGCGGCCTCCGACGCCCACGGGTACCCGACCGTTCACGGCACCGAGGGTCTTCGCCAGGCTGTGGTGGAGTGGTTCGCCAGCCGCCGCGGCGTGCCGGGGCTGGACCCTAAAGACGTCATGCCGACCGTTGGGTCCAAAGAGTTGGTGGCCTGGCTGCCGTTCCTGCTTGGACTAGGCAGCGGAGACGTGGTGGTCAGGCCCTCCGTCGCCTACCCGACGTACGACATCGGAGCATCCCTGGCCGGTGCCACTGCCATCGCTGCCGATGACTTGGATGAGCTCGACGCCGCTACCCGCGCGAAGGTGCGGTTGGTGTGGATCAACTCCCCCGGGAATCCCACGGGAAGTGTCCGGGACGTCGAGTCACTCCGGAAGATCGTGGCACAAGCCCGGGAGCTTGGTGCCGTGGTTGCCTCTGATGAGTGCTACGCCGAGTTGGGCTGGGGCGAATGGGACGTCCAGCGTGGGGGCGAGGCAGTCCCCAGCGTCCTGGATCCCCGTGTTACCGGCGGATCCACAGAGGGTTTGCTCTGTGTCTACTCATTGAGCAAGCAATCCAATGTCGCGGGGTACCGGGCCGCCTTCGTGGCCGGAGACTCTGCCATCATGGCCAACCTGGTCAACAGCCGTAAACATGCCGGGATGATTGTTCCCTACCCCGTCCAAGAGGCCATGCGCGTGGCCTTGGGCGACGCCGCACATGTCGTGGCCCAGAAAGATCTCTACCGTGGACGCCGCGAACGGATTGTTCCGGCCTTGGAGCGATTTGGCCTGCAGATCCACGAATCAAAGGCGGGCCTCTACCTCTGGTCCACGGCAGGCGAAGCGACATGGGACACTGTTTCGCGGTTCGCGGACCTGGGCATTGTGGTGGGCCCCGGGGTCTTCTACGGCGATGCCGGCGAAGGCTTCGTTCGCGTTGCCCTGACAGGCACGGACGAACGCATCGACGCAGCTGTTGCGCGCTTGGGTGCCAGCTCATAACAAAGCTGTGACTTAGGGCACTAACAGGGCCATTCCGCCGGTAACCGGACCTCACGGATTAGTTCCGTGGGGTTACTGGCGGTAGCTTTTAACTGACTATCAATGGTGGCCTTCGCTAAGAAAGCACTTCGGCCGTTGGAGCCCTGCAACAGTAGGGCCGGGGGCCGCGACACCAGACGTTGGTCGGACAAGCGTTCGATAGAGGCCTTGAGGCCTCATGAAGGGGACTCCATGACTGAGACCACCAGCGCGACACTGCGCCATGCCGGCGGCGAACTCGAACTGCCGCGTATCAAGGTTGTAGAAGGAAACGAAGGTTACGACGTTTCCAAGCTGCTGAAGCAGACGGGCGCCGTCGCTTATGACCCCGGCTTCATGAACACTGCGGCCACCACCTCGGCCATCACCTACATCGACGGCGACGCAGGCATCCTGCGTTACCGCGGTTACCCCATCGAGCAGCTCGCACAGCACTCGAGCTTCCTTGAGGTTTCATACCTCCTCATCTATGGCAACCTGCCGACTCCTACTGAGTTGGAAGAGTTCGATCAGCGCATCCGCCACCACACCCTCCTCCACGAGGAATTGAAGGGCTTCTTTGGTGGCTTCCCGAGGGACGCGCACCCCATGCCGGTGCTTTCCTCAGCCGTCTCCGCGTTGTCCACGTTCTACCAGGACTCGCTGGATCCCTTCAACGCCGAGCACGTGGAAGTTTCCACCATTCGCCTGATGGCGAAGCTGCCGGTGATTGCCGCTTATGCGCACAAGAAGTCGGTAGGGCAACCGATGCTCTACCCGGACAACTCCATGAACCTCGTGGAGAACTTCCTCCGCCTCAGCTTCGGCCTTCCCGCCGAGCAGTATGAGATGGACCCTGTAGTGGTTAAGGCATTGGACCTCCTCCTGATCCTGCACGCTGACCACGAGCAGAACTGTTCCACGTCCACCGTCCGCTTGGTGGGTTCGTCCAACGCGAACCTCTTTGCTTCGGTGTCAGCCGGTATCAACGCCCTCTTCGGCCCCGCTCACGGCGGCGCCAACGAAGCTGTGCTCAAGATGCTTCGCCAGATCCAAGCCGACGGCATCAAGCCTGAGGATTACATGGAGAAGGTCAAGAACAAGGAAGACGGCGTCCGCCTCATGGGCTTCGGGCACCGCGTGTACAAGAACTACGATCCCCGCGCCAAGATCATCAAGGCAACGGCTCACGAGGTACTCGGCAAGCTCGGCGGTAACGACGAACTGTTGGACATCGCCATGCGCCTCGAAGAGAAGGCCTTGGCCGATGACTACTTCATCCAGCGCAAGCTGTACCCGAACGTGGACTTCTACACCGGCCTGATCTACAAGGCCATGGGTTTCCCGGAGAAGATGTTCACCGTCCTGTTCGCCATTGGCCGCCTCCCGGGCTGGATTGCCCAGTGGCGCGAAATGATCAACGATCCCCAGACCAAGATCGGCCGCCCGCGGCAGCTCTACACAGGGGAGCCGGAGCGCAACTACCCGGTCAACTGATACGGCAAAAACGTCATTAACGACGTCGGCCGCCCACCTCGCGCGAGGTGGGCGGCCGACGTCGTTAAGCTACGGGGCCGTGGCTGCGGACGCGGGCTGGGCCGCGTTGTAACCGAAGGGGTTGTTCTTCTGCCAGCGCCAGTGGTCCTCGCACATTTGGTCCACGGTCTTGGTGGTGGACCAGCCAAGGTCTGCCAGGGCCGAGGAGGCATCGGCCCAGAACGCGGGCAGATCGCCCGCTCGCCGGCCCGTGATCTCGTACGGGAGCTCGTGCCCCACGGCCTTCTCAAAGGACCGGAGAACCTCAAGCACGGACGATCCCTTGCCGGAGCCCAGGTTCCAGCGGCGCACACCGGCGTGTGATGCGATGAAGTCCAAGGCAGCAACGTGGCCCTCGGCCAAGTCCACCACGTGGATGTAGTCCCGCTGGCAGGTACCGTCCGGGGTGTCATAGTCGCCGCCGAACACCATCAGCTTCTCGCGACGTCCCACTGCCACTTGGGCGATGAACGGCACCAGGTTGTTCGGGATGCCCTGAGGGTCCTCGCCGATGCGGCCGGACGGGTGGGCGCCCACAGGGTTGAAATAGCGCAGCAGTGCGATATGCCAGCGGTCATCGGCGTTGCCGAGGTCGGAGAGGATGTCCTCGATTTGCTCCTTCGTACGCCCATAGGGGTTGTTGGCGCCGATCTCCATCTTCTCGATGTAGGGGATGGGGTTGTGTTCGCCGTACACAGTGGCCGAGGAGCTGAAAACGATTGACCTGACGTTGTGCTTGTCCATGGCGCGGAGCAGGTTCAGCGTTCCCACGATGTTGTTGTAGTAGTAAGCGAGCGGCTCCTGCACGGATTCGCCCACCGCCTTCAGTCCGGCGAAGTGGATGACGGCGTCGATCCGGTGCTGGTCGAACACGGCCTCGACAGCGGGCTCGTCCACCAGGTCAACCTTGTGGAACACGGCGCTCTTGCCGGTGAGCTCAGAGACGCGGCGGAGGGATTCTTCGCTGGAGTTCACGAGATTGTCCACCACGACGACGTCGTGGCCAGCCTCTTGCAGGGACAAAACGGTGTGGGAACCGATGTAGCCGGTGCCGCCCGTGACAAGGATTTTCATGGGTCCTACGCTATCGGAAAGTGGAGCCACGCCGCTCGCCCGCCGGTGACCAGCGTAGAAGCACGTTCGTGCTAAAAATACTAGTGCCCAAAATTGTTGATGCCGAAGCCCGACGCCAGGAAGTTGTCCACGCTGTGTTTCGAATTATTGCCAGTGATGGCTTGGAACGGGCGTCCCTCCGGGAAGTAGCTGATGAAGCGGGGCTGGCAGTGGGTTCAGTACGGCACTACTTTGCCAGCAGCGACGAATTGCTGGTCTTCTCTTTTGGGGTTGTCGTTGACCGAATCGTAGGACGGTTGGAGTCCGCCATGGCGGCCGTGGAAGGGGAAGGCTCCGGAAGCCCGGAACAGCACGCCGCTATCCTGTCCCTCCTCGGTCAACTCCTGCCGTTGGACGAAGAACTGGCAGTAGATGCCTGTGTGTGGATGGCATTCCGCAACGCGGCGCGCATCAAACCGGTCCTGGCACCCGAGGCCGAGCGCAGCCACAGGGCTGTTGCCGCCGTCGTCGGACGACTGGTCATGATCCTGAACAAGGAGTCCACAGGCGGCCAGGATGCCGACGGACAACAGGCACTGGTCAACGAGGCCGAAAGGCTTTTGGCTACCATGGACGGCCTCTGCATGCATGCGCTCCTCCACCCCGAGTGGATGACGGCACGGATGTGCAGCGACGTCCTCACGGCACACCTCAGGTCAATGGAAAGTGCGGCGGCTCCCGTGTGAGGGCCCGTCCCGCGCAGAAGGCCCGCATCCCAAGTAAGGGCAACTTTCCCGTTCCGCCTGACGGCAACGGGAATAGACTGGGATTTGTTGGGAATCTGCTGCCAAGGGAGGCATTCGGATGCACGAAACGGGCGGCCCGGGGTGGCGAATTACCTTGGACACATCGGGGCCAATGCTCATCGCACTGTACCTGCGGGATGTAGCGGGATTGGACGGTGCGGGCAAGCCCACCCTCTCCCACGCCGCTCCCAAGGTCAGGCACGCGGACCACACCCACCTGACCGCCGACGTCGGCGGCCTACCGGCCCTGAAGACAGAATGGGAGGCTTGGTGGGAGAACCTGGTGAAGTCCTACCCGAACGAAGCCCTTGAGCTTTCGCCCCCGGGTTTCCAGGCCTTTGGCAACTCTCCTGCCTTGCAACGGGTGCTTCAGGCCCACTTTGGTTCAGCGTTGGACTGGGCTACTGACCGGATCGAAGAGTACGCAGACATCGAGGCTGCCCGGGAAGCCAATGGCGTGACGGAAGTGCTCGGTGAGATGGTGGAGGACAGGCTGCTGGAGGTGGGGCGCAGCTCCCGGGACTTCGACCTCACCATCATCGAACTGCCGCTCGCCGAACCCCGCGCTTGGTATCTCGAACCCAGCACCATGATCATGAGCCACCGGCTCTTGTCCCAACCGGATGTGTTCCGAAGCTACGTCCAACCCGTGGTGGAGTTGCTCGCCTAGCGTTCGAATGCTTGCCTGACGTTCGGAAACCCGCCTACGTGGGTGGCGCCGAGACGGTGATGGTCACTGATTCCGAAGGAGCCACAGAGGCTTGCCAGCCGTCGCGCTTTTGACGGTTCCACGTTTGCCCTGCGACATCCACTTGGGTGATCGACAGGGTCTTCGCGTTGGCCACGGCCCACTGGGCCACCGCCCACCCTTGGGCGCCGGAGATCCCGAGGTGGACCGAGCGGCCCTGGACTGTCGCCTGCTGGGTGCCGAACGCCGTCGTGATGCCTTCGACGACGGCGCTTGGGTCACCAGCCGCGTCCGGCATACGAAGCACGCAGTTCAGTGCGGATTCCGAGTGGCCGGTCAGGGCGGAGGCAAATGCCCGGGCCATGTCCTCGTGCTGTGAGTAGGCCTGGGGAAACGCGGAGCGTTGGACGGCTTGTGCGGCCTGGGTAATATCCATGGTTTGGTATCCGGGCACCTTCACCAAACGATCGAAGAAAACGTTGGTGGCATACACAGGGTCCATCACCTGGGCTTCCGTGCCCCAGCCTTGGGAAGGACGTTGCTGGAACAGTCCGCGGGAGTCGGGGCCGGCCTGATCGCCATAGTTGATGTTCCGCAGCATAGATTCCTGCATGGCCGTCGCTATGGCAATGCTCGCAGCCCGGGGTGGCAGTCCGCGCTGCACGGAGATCGCCGTAATGAGGGAAGCGTTCGCGGCTTGGTCGGTGGCGAGCTCGTGGCTGGCCGTTCCGGCAACCGCCACGCAGCGCTCCGAGACCAGTGTTTCGGAGCGCTGCAGGACAGCGAACACTGCGAAGACGGCGCTGGCAACCAAGGCCAACGCCAGCACCACAATGACGGCCCGGCGCAGGCGGCGCATGGGTTTTCTCCTGCTAGTTGGCGTGGAGCGCCTCATTCAACTCAACAGTCTGGCCCTTACGGGGCAGGACCTCGACGCCGCCAGTGGTGGAGTTGCGGCGGAAGAGCAGGTTGGGGACGCCGGAGAGTTCCACTGCCTTGATGATCTTGCTGGTGTCTTCACCGTTCTCGTCCTTGGGCCCGGGAACGCGAACCCGGGTACCGGCGGTGACGTAAAGGCCGGCTTCCACCACCGAGTCATCGCCAATGCTGATGCCCACACCCGAGTTGGCGCCCAGCAGCACGCGCTCACCCAGGGCGATCTTCTCCTTGCCGCCGCCGGACAGCGTGCCCATGATGGATGCGCCGCCTCCGACGTCGGTCCCGTCACCGGCAACGACGCCGGCAGAGATCCGTCCTTCCACCATGGAGGTGCCGAGCGTCCCGGCATTGAAGTTCACGAAGCCTTCGTGCATCACTGTGGTGCCTTCGGCGAGGTGCGCACCGAGGCGTACGCGGTCGGCGTCGGCAATGCGCACACCGGTAGGAACCACGTAGTCCACCATCCTGGGGAACTTGTCCACGCCGTAAACCACAACGTTGCCGCGCTTGCGCAGGCGCGCGCGGGTCAGTTCGAAACCCTCCACCGCGGCTGGACCGAAGTTGGTCCACACCACGTTGGGAAGCTTGCCGAAGAGGCCGTCGAGGTTGATGCTGTTCGGTGCAACCAAGCGGTGGGAAAGGAGGTGGAGGCGCAGGTAGGCGTCGGCGGTGTCAGCCGGTGCGGCGTCGAGGTCGATCTGTGCGAAGACGACCTTTTGTTCTGTGCCGCGCTCGGCATCCTTGCTGTCATCGGCGAGTGCAAGCAGCGAGGGATCGGCGTTCTCGACGTCCCGCAGGGTCTCCGCAGCAACGCCGAGGGCCGGGGCCGGATACCAAACGTCCAGCACCGTTGCTTCGCCGGAGGCTGAGGTGGCGATGGTGGCAAGTCCGAATCCATAGGCTGATCGATCGTTGGCGGGCGCGGTCGCGGGCGCAGCGGAGGAAGCAGTTTCAGTCATGGGCCAAGTCTATCCAGCAGGCCAACGGCGGCTGAAACGAGTCTCATGCTGAACAAGTCGCATTTGTGGCATATTCGTGGGCGTTAAGGTGGAAGGGTGACCCAGAATCCTGCCTTCGCGCCTCTTGACCTACGCCAGGACGTGGCCGTGCTCACGGCCGCACTTATCGATATCAACAGTGTGTCCGGTAACGAAACCGAACTGGCCGACGCCGTCGAGGATGCGTTGCGTGCCATCGGCGAATACTCGGTGGTGCGCGATGGAGATGCCATTATCGCCCGGACCGAACTTGGCCTACCCGAGCGCGTGATCCTGGCCGGACACCTTGACACCGTCCCGTTGCCCACGGTTGAGGGATCGCTGGGCACAGTGCCTGCAACCTGGGAATCCGGGCGTGCGGGGGAGGGCGTGCTCTACGGCCGTGGAACAACGGACATGAAGGGCGGCGTGGCTGTACAGCTCGCTCTTGCTGCGACACTGTTCGACGCCGGGCGGCAGCCCGACAGGGACGTCACCTTCGTTTTTTATGACCATGAAGAAGTAGAGGCCGTTAAGAGCGGCCTGGGCAGGTTGGTCCGCAACCACGGCAACCTCCTGCAGGGCGATTTTGCCATCCTGCTGGAGCCCACCCACGGCACCGTGGAAGGCGGCTGCAACGGCACGAGCCGCTTCGAGGCCACCACCACCGGCGAAGCAGCTCATTCTGCCCGCGCGTGGATGGGCAGCAATGCCATCCATGCAGCGGCGCCCATCTTGGCCAGGCTCGCAGCTTACGAGCCGCAGACCATCACCGTCGATGGGCTCGACTACCGGGAAAGCCTTAACGCGGTGAAGATCAAGGGCGGGACGGCAGGAAACGTCATCCCCGATCGCTGCGTGGTGGAGATCAACTACCGATTCGCCCCCGACAAGACGCCGGATCAGGCCGAAGCCCATGTACGTGAGCTCCTGGAGGGCTTCGACGTGGTCCGAACCGACGCCGCCGCCGGTGCCCGGCCCGGCCTCAACCACCCTGCTGCCGCCTCCTTCGTGGCCGCCGTCGGCGCCGAGCCGAAACCGAAATACGGATGGACCGACGTCGCGCGGTTCAGTGAACTCGGCATCCCGGCGGTGAACTTCGGACCCGGCGATCCGCTGCTGGCCCACAAGGACAACGAACACGTCGACGCCGACGCCGTCCGGGAGTGCCTCCGGGCACTGCGGACATGGCTGGGGCAGTAGCCGGGCCGTTTGGACTGGTGCTACTGCGGCGCGTTGACGTCCAAGTCGACTGTCTTGATGGCGGAGGCGACGCCGCCGGCGGCTTTCTTGGTGCCGCGCCGTTCGATCATGATGGCAAGCCGGGAAACGGACAGGTTGATCAGGATATAGATGGCCGCGCCTACGAAGAACGCAGAGAACAGCAGGCTGGGTTCAAGGTCGGCTATCAGCTTGACCTTACGCAGCAGTTCCTCGTACGCCACGATGTAGCCCAGCGACGTGTCCTTCAGGAGGACCACCAACTGCGCAATCAGCGAGGGAAGCATGCGCCGGATTGCCTGCGGGAATTCGATGCTCATGCGTGACTGGAAGCTGCGCAGGCCTATGGCCAAACCGGCCTCCCGCTGCCCCTTGGGCAGGGACTGGATTCCGGCCCTGAGGATCTCGGCAAAGATCGCGGCGTTGTACAGGACGAGGCCGCTCACGACGGCGGTGAAAGGGCTCGTGGCGAAAACCAGGAGGACAAAGAGGATCATCAGCACCACGGGCATGCCGCGCAGGAATTCGAGGACCACCTGAGTGGGGATCCTGACCCATGGGATCAGCGAGATCCGCAGGAGGCAGAAGGCAACTCCCAGGGGGAACGCGATGACCGCGGCGACACCTGCGGCTTGCAGCGTGGCAAGGACGCCAAGGCCCAGTTGGGTCCACACGTCAGCGGCGTAGTCGTTGACGAAGACTTCCCAGCGGGACGAGTTGAATATCCCCTGCGACGAGAGGATGACAATAGCCCCCACCACGCCGGCGGCAATGATGACGGAACCGATGATCGAACCGATGAGGGAGATACGCCGGGCTTTGGGGCCGGGAACGTCGTAAAGGACTGAAGTCATCGGGCGATCGCCACCTTTTTCTCGATGAAGTGGGCCAACAAGCCCAATGGGACGGTGATCAGCAGGTAGAAGAAGGCCACACCGATCAGGATCCACATGACGGCGTCGCCATGGCTGTTGGTGAGTTGCAGGCCATAACCGAAGAGCTCCATGACGAAGAATGCGCCGGCAACGGATGAGTTCTTGACCAGGGCGATCATGATATTGATCAACGGCGGCACCACTGTTCGGAGGGCCTGGGGCAGGATGACCAAGCCAAGTACCTGGGTGAACGTCATGCCGATGCTGCGGGCCGCTTCGGCCTGCCCTACAGGGACGCTGTTGACGCCGGACCGCACGGCCTCGGCGACGAAGGCCGCGGTGTAGGTGCTCAGTGCGATGACGGCGGCCACTTCGAATTGCTCGAACTTGATACCCAGCCTGGGAAGCACGATAGCCGAGAAGAAGAAGATGATCGTCAGGGGAGTGTTTCTGGCGACTTCAACGTAGAAGGTGCTGAAGCCCCGCAGAGCTGCTACCGGCGAGACGCGCATGGCGGCCAGGATGGTACCGACGATCAGGGCGATGACGCCCGAAATGACGGCGAGGAAGAGGGTGCGGAGGAATCCGTCCCAATATTGGGGGAGGCTTTCGAAGATGGCGTCCATGGCTTCTTTCGGCTACGGCGGAAAGGGGAATTAATCCGTGGAATCCGCGGTTGCCGCCGCTCCCGTTCAAGGGCCGGCGGCAACCACGCGATTCTTTAGTAGCGGCTGATTGCGGGCAGCTCAGGAGCGGTCTTGATGACCTTTCCGGCTGTTGCTTCCCATGCCTTCTTGTACGTGCCGTCCTTGCCGAAAGCCTCAAGCTGATCGTTGATCCAGTTGCGGAACACGGTGTCGTCCTTCTTGAGTCCGATGCCGTACGGCTCCTTGGTGAACGTCTGGTCCGAGGCCAGCTTGAAAGCGTCCGGCTCCTTGTCCACGTACCCGGCGAGGATGACGTTGTCCGTGGTGACGGCCACAACTTGCTTGTTGCGCAGCGGTTCCAGGCAAGCAGTGTAGTTAGCGGCCGGAACCAGATCCGCGCCGTACTTGTCAACGATGGTCTTTGCCGGCGTTGAACCCGTTACGGAGCACACCTTCTTGCCCTTGACGTCTTCGGGCTTGGTGATGGAGTTGTCGTCCTTGTTCACCAACAGTGCTTGCCCTGCTTGGTAGTAGGGGCCAGCGAAGGACACCTTCTGCTTGCGGGCATCGGTGATCGTGTAGGTCGCAATAACGATGTCAACCCGGCCTTGTTCGATGAAGGACTCACGGTTGGCCGATACGGTTTCCACCCATTCGATCTTGTCGGCCGGGATACCCAGCTTGGCGGCGATGCTCTTGCCGATTTCGACGTCGAAACCAACCGGCTTGCCGTCCAGGCCCTTCTGTCCGAACAACGGCTGGTCGAACTTGGTGCCGATGACGATCTTGCCGGCCTTGTTCAACTTCTCCATGGTGGTGCCTGCCGCGAACGAGGGCTTGTCGACGGGAGCCGGTGCGGAGCCGCTTCCGCCACCGCAGGCGCTCAGTGAGAGGGCAAGCGCGGCGGATGCGGCAACCAGGAGAGACTTCCTCCGGGTGATGAGTGACTTCATGACGTTCCTTTCATTGGATGGCCGAAAGGGCCGGGTGCAAGCGATGGGGAAGCTAGTGGGTCAGTAGCTTGGAGAGGAAGTCCTTGGCCCGGGCACTCTTCGGGTTGGTGAAGAACTCCTCGGGTGTGGCATCCTCGACGATCTGGCCGTCGGCCATGAACACGACGCGGTCAGCAGCCTTCCGGGCGAAGCCCATCTCGTGGGTGACCACGATCATCGTCATGCCTTCCTTGGCGAGCTGGATCATGACGTCGAGGACCTCGTTGATCATCTCGGGATCCAGCGCCGACGTGGGCTCATCGAACAGCATCACCTTCGGCTTCATGGCCAACGCGCGGGCAATGGCCACACGCTGTTGCTGGCCACCGGAGAGCTGGGCGGGAAGCTTCGGGGCCTGGTGCCCGACGCCGACGCGTTCGAGGAGTGCCATGGCCTCCTTTTCAGCCGCGGCTTTGGCCATTCCCTTGACCTTGATGGGGCCCAAAGTAACGTTCTCGAGGATCGTTTTGTGGGCGAACAGGTTGAAGGACTGGAACACCATTCCGACGTCGGCGCGCAGGCGGGCGAGGTCCTTGCCTTCTTCGGGGAGCTTCTTCCCGTCAATGGCGATATCGCCGTCGTCGATTGTTTCGAGCCGGTTGATGGCACGGCACAAGGTCGACTTGCCGGAACCGGACGGTCCGATGACCACCACCACTTCACCCTTCCGGACGTGGAGGTTGATGTCTTTGAGGACGTGGAGTTGACCGTAGTGTTTGTTAACACCATTCAGGGAGACCAGCTCATCGCCGGACACTTGTGTAGTCATATTAAGAATCTAGCGAACGAAGTTCTTCCTATGACCGTGGTCACGGCACTTGTCCAAGATCGTGATTGAACAGAAACCTTATCTCCAGATTAATTCCAGCCTTAAGTGGTGGCGGTCCGGGCGTCGCCAACGGGACGAGTCGCTGCGCAGGGGCTGCGGCCGATAAGCGCTAGCCTTGGGCAATGAGTATGAGCCAGCACCCAGTTCCTCGTCCGGACGCCAACGGCAGCGTCCCGGCCGGCCAAGCACCCCTCCCCTCTGACGTCGCCCCGGCGAAATACAAGGGCCCGCTGGAACTTCGCCGCAAACAAGCTGATTCCGGTATGTCCGATCAGCACTTGTTGGATTCAAACGGAGCTGATCAGTTCATCCATACTGATCCGTGGCGGGTGCTGCGGATCCAAAGTGAATTCGTTGAGGGTTTTGGTGCCTTGGCAGACCTCGGCCCGGCCGTCAGCGTCTTTGGCTCCGCGCGCACCAAACCAGGAACGGCCTACTACGACATGGGGGTGGAGGTAGGGCGCAAGCTTGCCGAAGCGGGCGTGGCCGTCATCACCGGCGGCGGTCCGGGTTCCATGGAAGCCGCCAACAGGGGCGCCGTGGAAGGCAACGGTGTGTCGGTGGGGCTCGGTATCGAGCTTCCGTTCGAACAAGGCCTCAACCAGTGGGTGGACCTGGGGATCAACTTCCGGTACTTCTTTGCCCGCAAGACCATGTTCGTCAAGTACGCACAAGGGTTCGTGGTGCTGCCAGGTGGTCTCGGTACCTTGGATGAGCTCTTCGAAGCAATGGTGCTGGTGCAGACCCGAAAGGTCACCTCGTTCCCCATCGTTCTGTTGGGCGTCCGTTTCTGGGGGCCGATGCTTGAGTGGATCAAGGGCACGTTGGTGGAGGAGGGGATGGTCTCCGAAAAAGACCTGGACCTGATCCAACTGGTAGACGATCCGGCCGACGCAGTTCACCGCGTGCTCCACGGGGCGCCCCTCCCGCCGGCGGCCAACGGCAATCAACGCCCTGAATAGCCGCGTCTTTCTGGCACCATGGACCCTGTGAGCTTTTTCCTGGTGTTTCTCGCGATCGTCCTTGTTGGAGCCGCGCTCTATTTCGGGGCGCGCATCGTGCAGGGACGTTCCCTGGGGTCCGGCCTGGATGATCCGGTGCCGAACCTGCCTCCCGTGCTGCTTGCCCACAATCCGGAAGCGCGCGACGTCGATGCCGTTCGCTTTGCGCTGGGGCTGCGGGGTTACCGGATGGACCAGGTGGACCAGGTCCTCGATGAACTGCGGGACCAGCTGCAGGCAAAAGACCGTGAAATCGAGAGGCTGCAAGCGTTGGTGGAGGCACTTCCCGAGGACAGTGCCTCCGCCCCTGGCCCGCAGTGATGAAACCTGCGGCGCGCCCTGCGGGTCAAGAGGGCGCCACGGACGCAGTGTCCCGGTTGCTGTCTACCACGGTGTGGCGGATGTCCGGTTGGCCGTGGTGGCTGCAGGTCTTGGTGGTCTTCGTGGCCGCACGGCTGGTGAGCGCGTGCATCTTTGCCGCCGCTGCCCTGCACCAAGGGACCAACCCGTGGTTCGCCCCTGCGCCCGATTACTGGAACTTCATCACCATTTGGGATGGCCGCTGGTATCAAACCGCCGCTGATGAGGGCTACCCGTCCGTCTTGCCACTGGATGAGAACGGAGTGGTCAAGGAGAACACCTGGGCGTTCTACCCGCTGTTCCCGCTGCTGGGCCGAGGACTGAGCGCCCTCACGGGGTTAGGCACCTTGCAGTCTCTCACCACCGTTGCGATGGCAGCGGGCTTGGGTGCGGCGCTGGTCATCTACAGGCTTTTCCTCGAGTTCACCGGCAGGCGCACAGCATTATGGGGAGTCGTCTTCGTCTCCACCTTTCCGGTGTCGGCGATCCTCCAAGTTCCGTACGCCGAATCCCTGAACCTGCTGCTGCTCGCTGCGGCGCTTTTGTTGGTGGTACGCGGCCGATACCTGAGTGCCATCCCGGTAGTTCTGCTGATGTGTCTTTCCAGGCCCACCGGTGTGCCGTTCGCGTTAATGCTGGGACTGCTGCTGGTGGGGAAGTTGTGGCAGCGTTTCGGACCCAACCAGGCTGTACGTCCAAGAAAACAAGGCGAACAAGCCGAACAACCCGGTCAAGCCGAACAAGCCGACCAGCCGACGTCGTTGGTCCGCTTGGTGCCGTTAACAGTCTTGGTGGGGGTCGCCGCGTTGGGAGCTCTGGCCTGGCCGGCCATCGCATGGGCTGCCACGGGGGACCCGACGGCTTACACCCGCACTGAAACTGCTTGGCGTGGTACGGACTTGGTGCCGTTCAAGCCATGGTTCGACGCCGGTCAAATGCTGCTTGGACCCGTCGCCGGAGTATTTGCGCCCTTCGTGTTCGTTGGGCTTTTCGCGCTTGTCATGGTCTCCAAGCCGGTCAGGGCTTTGGGAACTGAACTGCGGCTCTGGTGCGCCTGCTACATGGGCTACCTTCTGGTCTTCCTGCAACCGCAGACCAGCACTTTCCGGATGCTCCTGCCCATGTTCCCGCTGGCACTTGGCGTCGCCTTCCTTTCGAAGTCCAAGGCCTACCGGGGCACCGTGGTGGTGATGTTCATCCTGCTCCAGATAGTGTGGATCGTCTGGCTCTGGGCTTGGGCCCAGTTGCCCGGCGGCGGTGATTACCCGCCCTGACGTGGCGTTATAGGGCCCGGACGCAGTAAGTACAGAGTCCGGACGAATATGCCGTTGATTCGCTACCGGGCGTTAAGTACGGGATAATGGGGTAATAGCAAGAAGAAGCACCCTAACAGGTGCCCGGCCAAGGCGGCCGCCCCGTGTGCCGCCGGCTGGCATTGCGATGCGCATCCAGCCCGGCCGGGTTGGCGTGACATAGGACAAATGGAGGGGATTTTCCTAATGGCGGCTATGAAACCACGAACTGGCGACGGCCCTATGGAAGTTACCAAAGAGGGACGCAGCCTGATCATGCGCGTGCCGCTCGAAGGTGGAGGCCGGCTTGTGGTCGAGCTCAACGCCGCCGAAGCGGAAAACCTCAGGGAATGCCTCGTAGGCGTTACTGGCTAGGACCTTTACCAGCCAGCTTCATAGGGCAGGGCCCGGCGTGAGCCGGCGCCCTGTTTTGCGTTGGGAAGCACTCGGTTTTGCGTGGGAAGCCCCCGCTACTTCTTGACTGCCACCAAGAGTCCGTCTCCTGTCGGAAGCATGGCTGAGGCGAGGCGGTCGTCGTCGCGAATCGATCTGCCGATCTGGCGGAGGACCACTGTGGTGGCGTCCCGCGCCGCCGGGTTGGAAACCCGGTCTTTGTCCAAAGCATCATTGATTACCAGCGTTCCGCCGGACTTGAGCAAACGGACGGCCTGCTCAACGTAGACGGGGAAGTTCGGCTTGTCTGCGTCGATGAAGACGAGATCGTACGCGGCATCGGTAAGCCTGGGGAGGACGTCCGCCGCGCGGCCGGAAATGGTGCGCGTCCTGTTTGCCGGACTGCCGGACTCGAGGAAGGCCTCCCGCGCGGCCTTGAGGTGTTCGACGTCGAGGTCGATGGTGGTCAGGACTGCTTGCGATCCGAGTCCACGCAAGAGGCACACACCGGAGACTCCGGCGCCGGAACCGACTTCAACCACGGTCTGCGCCTTGGAAGCGGCCGCCAGCACTGTGAGCACCGCACCTACACCCGGGCTCACCGGGGTGACACCGAGCTCGTAGGAACGTTCCCGGGCCCGCAACAACACGTCATCTTCGGCCGGCAGATCTTCTGCGTAGGACCAGCTGCTTGACTTGTCGGCACTCATGAAGGGATTCGCTCTCCGCGTGTAGGGGTGTTGTACCAGACTACTGTGTCCCGCGTGCCGGCCGGGTTCGCGCCGTTTCGCCGAGCGTGGAAAATGTTGGTTGATCAGGCAATTCCCAGACAAATCTGGGATGATACTTGTCCGGTCATCCATGAGGTGGACGGCACCGGGCTACGGTGTACCACAGTTTGAGGGGAGTGGACGATGCCGGCATCGCATGCTGAGCCAGTCCAAACATCGGAAAGCCTTGAGGCAGTTGCCGAGTGGGTGATGCCCAGCTGGGAGGACGTGGTGGCCAACCACTCCGCCAAGGTCTATCGCCTTGCCTACCGCCTGACGGGCAACAAGTTCGACGCCGAGGACCTCACCCAAGAGGTGTTCGTCCGGGTGTTCCGGTCACTTGAGAATTTTAAGCCTGGCACGTTGGATGGCTGGTTGCACCGCATCACCACCAACTTGTTCCTCGATCAAGCCCGGCGCAAAAGCCGGATCCGTTTCGACGCCCTCGGAGAAGATGCCGAGTCCCGCCTTCCCGGCCGAGAGCCTGGCCCGGAGCAAAGCTACGAACACAACAATCTTGATCTTGACGTCCAGCGGGCTTTGGAAGAATTGCCGCCGGATTTCCGCGCAGCTGTGGTGCTGTGTGATTTGGAAGGCCTCTCTTACGACGAGGTTGCTGAGGCCTTGGGCGTGAAGCTGGGCACCGTCAGGTCCCGAATCCACCGCGGCCGGACGATGCTGCGCGAGAAGCTGGCCCATCGTGATCCGCGCCCCGTCACCACGCGCAAGCCGCGCCTGAAGATGCCGCGCATCGCTGGGCTTCACTAGGACTCCAATGCCTCGTCGCCATCTCCGGCTTGGCGCGCTCCGCCGGTCGTCGTGGCGCGCCCTACGCCACAACCGCAATCCCACGCACGTCGCTGCGTGTGCCCGGTGCCAGGCCGCCCACCTCCGCGAACAGCAATACTTGGAACGGCTGAGGGGTTCCACTGTGCCCGAAGCCAGCCAAGACCTCGCCGCACGCTTGATCCAACAGACAGAATCGCTGGCCAACCAGAGGGATACTCCCTGCAGCGCGCGATCGAGGCAGCCACACGTCCGCCGGTCCCTGCGGATCACGGTGGTCGCTGCTGGAACGCTGGCGCTCAGCGCAGGAGCGCTTGCCGCCACCGCCTACGCCGTGGGGGGCGACGCGGAACCGCCCGCCCGCACCGCTGCCAGTGACGCCGCGCCACTGGCCGGCGGTATGGAGACGGGCCCGGCCGAGCTCATTTTCGACTCCGCTCCCACCACCAATACTGCAAGCTTGAGCCCTGAGCAGATCGGTCTTTTACGGGCCAACGGCTGGGCCTGCCCGGAGATGGCCCAATTGGGTTTCCACGTTATCGCCGCCCGCGCCACTGAGGTGGATGGGAACCCGGTCGTCGAGCTGGATCTCGAAAACAACGGCCACTCGGCCACGGTGCTGGAGGAGCACATGCAGGGCCAGGATCGAGGTGATTCCGAGCAACATGCCACTGCGCGGCTTTCCATTACGCAGGGATCACCCTGGCAGGCCGTCTACACAACATCGTCCGCCATTATCAAGTACACCGCCGACCTGCCGGCAAACCAAGCCGCGGACGCAGTTCCGGAACTGGTCAGGGCAGGGGACTCCATGAGCCTGGAATCAGCAGCCCGTCCATCCGAGGCCGGGTACCAGAGGCTGCTGCGAGGGCTCGAGGCCCTCCTGCGTCCAGCTGGTTTATGAGCGGCACCACAGACAAGGTAATCTTCGAAGCGTGTTTGGAATCAATGGCCCGGAGTTCATCGTCCTTTTGATCATCGGCGTGCTCGTCATCGGTCCCAGCCGCCTGCCCGAATACACCCAGAAGCTCGCAAACTTGGTCAAGGAAGTGCGCCGGATGGCCTCCGGTGCACGGGAACAGATCAAAGAAGAAGTCGGCATCGACATCGATGACGTCGACTGGAAGAAGTACGATCCCCGGCAGTACGATCCGCGCCGGATCATCAAGGACGCCCTGCTCGAAGACGATCCTAAGCCTGTCAGTGCCGGAGCACCAGCCGCTGCCCCCGCGGTCGCTGAACCAAGCAGGCCGAAGGCTCCCGAACGGATCATCCAGCGGCTTGCGGACGGCGAAGCAGCACCGTTCGACACGGAAGCCACCTAAGGGAACAGGCCCAGGAAGAACCGGCCCAGGAATCAGCGGGGTTCGATCCCCAGCTTCATCCCGGACAGCCCCCGCGGACGAGTTGCCAGCTTAGCTGCGATATCGATCAGTGCCGCACCGGCCGCGCTTTCCCCGGCTCCGAGGACCACCGGTTTTCCGGCATCCCCGCCTTCGCGCAGGCGGATGTCCAAAGGGATCTGCCCCAGCAGCGGGACATCCGTGCCAACCGCGCTACTCAACCGTTCAGCCAGTACCGCCCCACCGCCGCTTCCGAACAGCTCCATGCGGCCGCCGTCGGGCATGTCCAGAAAGGACATGTTCTCGATGACTCCGGCCACCTTCTGCCCGGTTTGGGTGGCAATGGTTCCGGCACGTTCGGCGACGTCGGCGGCGGCTGCCTGGGGCGTCGTCACCACGATGATCTCCGCTGTTGGAAGCAATTGCGCCACTGAGATGGCGATGTCGCCCGTGCCCGGCGGGAGGTCGAGGAAGAGCGCATCGAGGTCCCCGAAGTAGACGTCCGTGAGGAACTGCTCCAAGGCCCTGTGCAGCATGGGCCCGCGCCAGGCCACCGGTTGGTTGCCCACCACGAACATGCCGACGGACACGACTTTGACGCCGAAAGCAACGGGAGGCAGGATCATGTCGTCCACCTGCGTGGGCTTCTGCGTGATGCCCATAAGTCCCGGTACCGAGAATCCGTGAACGTCGGCGTCGACAATGCCGACACGCAGGCCTTGGGCCGCGAGGGCGCACGCCAAGTTCACAGTGACCGTTGACTTGCCCACCCCGCCCTTGCCGCTGGCCACCGCGTACACCTTGGTGAGGGACCCGGGCTGCGCGAAAGGTATGACCCGCTGGGCGCCTGGACCCCGGAGCTTGTCCCTGAGCGCTTGGCGTTGGGCGGGCGTCATCACCTTCAGTTCAACGTCCACGGCCGAAACGCCAGCGACGCCGGAGAGCGCTTCAGTGGCATCCCGGGTGATGGTGTCCCGCAGCGGACAGCCGGCAATGGTGAGCAGGACTGCCAGGCGCACTGTACCGTCTTCGGCAGCCGATACCGACTCGACCATGCCGAGCTCCGTGATGGGGCGGCGGAGCTCCGGGTCGATGACGGTGGCCAGCGCAGCGTCCAGGGCCTGGGAGGATATTTGCCCCACGCCTATGCCAAGCTTTCCGGAGCGTCGGGCGCCTCGGGAGTTTCGGGTCTCCTCAAGGGCTTGCCCGTGGAATGCTGCGGGCCTGAGCCCTTGGGACGGACCTTGGGGATCTGTTGGGTTCGCGGACTGCGGGATTTATCCCGCTTTTCCTTGATCCGCTCCTTTACTTTCTCGCGCGGGGATTCCGTTTCGTCCGGAGCGGTTTCATTTTCCCGCAGTTCTTCCTGGGCATCGATGATGTCTTCCAACAAGCCGCGCAGCTCTGCACGGACGTAGTCGCGCGTGGCCACTTCCCGCAGCGCGATCCGCAGCGACGCCAGTTCACGGGTCAAGTACTCGGTGTCGGAAAGGTTCCGTTCGGCCCGCTGGCGATCTTGCTGCAGGGACACACGGTCCCGGTCATCTTGCCGGTTCTGTGCAAGGAGCAAGAGGGGAGCGGCGTAGGAGGCTTGCAGGGACAGCATCAACGTCAACAGGGTGAAACCAAGCTCCACGCGGTCGAACTGCCACTCGGTGGGGGCAAAGGTATTCCACACAAGCCAAAAGACGCAGAACACCGTCATGTAGACGAGGAACTGCGGTGTACCCATGAACCGCGCGAAACCCTCCGTTGCCTTGCCGAAAGCGTCCGGATTGGGGGACAACTTGGGAAGGAACCGCTGGCGACCCGTCAGCGGAGTGTCAAGGCTCCCGTAGCTGTTGCCTGCTTGGCGTGCGATGGCCTTGGGGGAACGGGTGGAGTTGTTCTCAGCCAATGCGGCCTCCCAGTTTCCTTATTGGGGCGTCATCATCATGGGCGCGCCAGTCATCCGGCAACAAGTGATCCAACACGTCGTCAACAGTCACCGCCCCCACAAGGCGCCCATCGTCGTCGACGACGGGAAGCGAATTGAGGTTGTAGGTGGCCAAGGTGCGGGCGACTTCGCTGATGTGTGCCTGGTCGGACAAGGGCTCAAGGTTCTTGTCGACGAGGTTTCCCAGCGGCTCCGGCGGGGGAAAGCGCAAAAGTTGTTGGATGTGCACCACGCCCAAGAACCGGCCAGTGGGCGTTTCGAGCGGGGGACGGGTAATAAAGATGGAGGAAGCCAAAGCGGGTGAAAGTTCCTCCCGCCGGACGTGTGCCAGCGCCTCCGCCACGGTGGCTTCCGGGGGGAGGATAACCGGGACCGGCGTCATCAAGCCACCGGCTGTGTCTTCGTCGTATTCAAGGAGACGGCGGACGTCCTCAGCCTCCTGCGGCTCCATCAGTTGCAGGAGTTCCTCGGCCTGGGCCGAGGGAAGCTCTGCCAGGAGGTCGGCGGCGTCGTCGGGATCCATCTCCTCGAGGATATCCGCGGCGCGTTCAACGTCCAGGGCAGAGAGAATCTCCACCTGGTCATCCTCCGGGAGTTCCTGCAGGACATCGGCGAGCCGCTCGTCCTGCAGTTCGCTGGCTACTTCGAACCGGCGCTTGTCGCTCATCTCCTGGAGGGCTTCGGCGAAGTCGGCCGGTTTCAGGTCCTCGTGGGTGGCCACGAACTGCGTTGCCGCCTGGGGCTCGTTCGGCGCTTCGGTGCGCGCGTCGGCCCAGTCGATAATGAGCGTTTCATTGCGCCGGAGCCTGCTGAGCGGTGACATGGAATGCCCACGGCGGACGAACAATTTGCTGACGAACCAGTCTTTTGAACGGTGCTGGTCCATGGCGATGTCCTCGATGGTGGCGTCCCCGCTGCCATCGGCCAACGTGACGCGGCGATCGAACATCTCCGCCACGACCAACATTTCCGCCCCGCGCTGCTCGAAGCGCCGGAGGTTGACCAAGCCCGTGCAAATGATCTGGGTTTGGTCGATGGAGGTGATCCGGGTCATCGGCACGAATACCCGTTTTTTGCCCGGAACTTCCACAACGATGCCAACTACATGTGGAGCCCCGCGCGTACCGCGTGAGAGCACCACGACATCACGCAGCCGGCCAAGACGGTCGCCCAAGGGGTCGAAGACGTCCAGTCCGAGCAAGCGCGCGACAAAGACGCGTGAAGGATGTGTGCTCATGTTCATAGGCTACCGAGTCTGCACTCTTTTAGCTGAATTCCAGCCGCTTCCCATGTCGATGCGACACAATGGGGCTATGTCTAACATTTTTGGTGCTCCCAAAGCCCTTGAGGAATCCCGCAGTGTGCCGCAAGGAGACACTGTTGGCTCGTATACCTCGTATTTGGATGCCCAGAAGGCGGTGGACTACCTCGCGGACCAGCAGTTCCCGGTTCAGCACGTCTCAATCGTGGGTAACGACCTGAAAATGGTGGAGCGGGTCACCGGCCGGCTGAGTTACCCGCGGGTGGCCTTGTCTGGTGCCCTGAGCGGCATGTGGTTCGGCCTCTTCGTCGGCGTCATGCTCTCCTTCTTCACTCCCGCTGGCGGACCGTTTTCGATTATCACCTCTGTGTTGATGGGCGCGGCCTTCTTCATGCTGTTCGGCATCGTTACCTACGCCACCCAGCGTGGAAAGCGCGACTTCACATCGACCAGCCAAGTGGTGGCCACCAATTACGACGTCATCGTCGCCTTTGAAGCTGCCCACGAGGCACGCAGGTTGCTCCAGCAGCTGCCAATGAACTCGTCCCAAGCCGGCGGCCGCCCAGGGCCCTACAGCACACCGAGCGCGCCGTTCCAGCAGCCGGGCCAGGCCCCGGAACGTCCCTCGACATGGCACGACCCCTATGGCCAGCGCACCCCGGGTAACGATGGCTCCGGCACTCCTGCAGGCCAGAATGTGCCTACGTCAGGGGCAACTCCAGCGGACCAGGCTCCGCAAAAGCCCGTTTCCGGCGCCGTTCGATACCCGGACCTCCCCGACGGTCGCCCCCAATACGGGGTCCGTGTGAACGAAGGTAATTCAGCACCGCAGGGCGACGCCCAGCCGCCTGCTGCCGGGGAGAACCCCCGGCAGCAGTAGTGGTCAGCCCGCGGCCTCTTGGTAAATCCCGGCCATCCATGATTCGACGTCGTCGACCGTACGGGGAAGGGCGGCACTGAGGTTCAGCGGTCGGTCCGCGGTCATCAGGATGTCGTCCTCGATCCGGACGCCGATGCCGCGGTACTCCTCGGGAATAGCCAAGTCCTCGTTCTTGAAGTACAGTCCGGGCTCGATAGTGAAGACCATTCCCTCGGTGAGGACTCCGTCCAAGTAGAGTTCGCGCTTGGCTTGTGCGCAGTCATGGACGTCCAGGCCCAGGTGGTGGCTGGTTCCGTGTGGCATCCAGCGCCGGTGCTGCTGGCCCTCGGGGCTGATCGCTTCTTCGACAGAGACCGGCAACAGGCCCCACTCCGCCAGGCGTTCGGCGAGCACCGTGGTGGCAGCAGTGTGGATGTCGCGGAACCTGACGCCCGGACGCGCAGCAGCGAATCCGGCGTCGGCGGCGTCGAGGACAGCTTCGTAGACTTTGCGCTGAACGTCGGTGAACGTGCCGGTGGCCGGCAGGGTGCGGGTGACGTCCGCGGTGTAAAGGGAGTCGGCCTCCACGCCGGCGTCCAGGAGGAGGAGCTCCCCAGCCTTGACGGGGCCTGAGTTTCGGGTCCAGTGGAGCACCGTGGCGTTGTTGCCGGATGCCGCTATGGTGTCATAGCCCAACTCGTTGCCTTCTTCGCGTGCCCGGGCAAAGAAGGCACCTTCAACAACCCGTTCGCCGCGCCGGTGGGTCAGTGCGCGCGGAAGGGCGCGGACGACGTCGGCAAAGCCTTCGACGGTGGCGGCCACGGCGATCTTCATCTGCTCGATCTCCCACTCGTCCTTGATGAGGCGCAATTCAGAGAGTGCTTCGCTCAGCTTTTCATCGAGTGCGTCGAGTTCACCAAGGTCAAGGTTTTCCGGGTCCTTGGCGGTGTTGAAGCGGGCAGTGTCCACCAGGGCATCGATGTTCTCGTCTACTCCGCGGACCAGGCGGATGGAGATCCCGCCGATCTCCGGAGCCCCGACGTTCTTGGTGATACCGACCTCCAGTTCGGAGATGTCGGCGGTGGGGAGGCCCAGCCGGGCCTCGAATTCAGCGAGCGTTGGACGTGCACCGATCCAGAACTCACCGGAGCGCGAGTCGGCGTAGAACTGTTCTGTATCGCGCCCGGCGAGCGGCCGGAAGTAAAGCGTCGCCGCGTGGTGGCCGGCGTCGTCGCCCTTTCCTTCAGCGACAGGCTCGAGGATCAACACGGCGTCGGGCTCGTGGTCCAGGCCCAGCCCGGTGAGGTGCGCGAAACCGGAGTGCGGGCGGAACCGGTAATCGCAATCGTTGGAGCGTACCTTCAGTGGCCCCGCCGGGATGACCAGCCGTTCGCCCTTGAACAGTTCGGAGATGGCACGACGGCGGCGGGCAGCGTGGTCAGCGACGGCGTCGCGCGCAGGGGTTACCTGCGGGGCGGGCGCCCAGTTGCTGGCCATGAAGGCCTTGAAGGCCTCGGATGTGGGCCGCTGGGAACGGTTGTTCACGCGTTCTTGCAGGGGCTGGGAATTTGCGGAGTCCATGTTTTGGGTGTTTTCGGCATCGTTCACCGTTACATCGTCCCACCAGTGAGTTGATGTGGCCAACGGCGCACCGGCGTATGCGGCCGCGCATCCAATAGGCTGGGAAAGTGAGGATCGACCTGCATACGCACTCCAATGTTTCCGATGGAACCCAGTCCCCGGCGGAGGTGATTGTTTCCGCCGTTGCGGCGGGGCTCGACGCCGTGGCATTGACGGACCACGATTCCACGGACGGCTGGGAGTCTGCGGCTGCAGCGGCGCAGGACAATGGGATTGCCTTTGTTCCCGGGATGGAAATTTCCTGCAGGACAAAGGAAGGGATCAGCGTCCATCTGCTGAGCTATTTGCACGATCCCGCGCACCCCGGCTTGCTGGAAGAGATCACCAAGTCCAAGGACGCCCGCCTGACCCGTGCCGAGCACATGGTCAGCCTGCTGTCCGAGGATTATCCGCTCACGTGGGATGACGTGATTCACCATGTTGCGCCCGGGGCCACCGTGGGCCGCCCGCATATCGCCGACGCGCTGGTCGCTGCCGGAGTTGTGGCGGATAGGACGGAAGCGTTCACGTCGATCCTCACGTCCCATTCACGGTACTTCGTCCAGCACTACGCGCCGCACCCGGCCCTCGCCGTCGAGCTCGTCCGGGCAGCGGGCGGCGTGCCCGTCTTTGCGCACCCGGTGGCGTCATCGCGCGGACGGATCGTGGGGGAGGGCGTTTACCAGGAGATGATCGACGCCGGACTGCTGGGCGTGGAGGTGGACCACCGGGACAATCCCGAAGAAGGACGCACGTTCCTTCGCGAACTGGCCGCGACCCATGGACTGCTGGTCACGGGTTCCTCGGATTACCACGGGGCCGGCAAGCCGAACCTGATCGGCGAGAACACCACGCGACCCGAAGTCCTTGCGCGGATAGAGGAATTGGCAACCGGCAGCAGGGTAATCCGGTGAGGCAGGGTAGTCCGCTGAAACAAGGTAGTCAGGTGGAACACGATACCTGCGCCACAAGGGTGGCCTGATGGACGTCCAACTACTCGCATCCGTGATCGTCACGCTTTTCGTCATTATGGACCCGCCCGGAACGGTGCCCATTTTCATGTCCCTAACGGCTCAAATGTCGGCGAAGGACCGGAACCGTTCTGCCTTCCAGGCTCTCCTGGTAGCCACGGGCGTCATTGTGCTCTTCGCCATTTTCGGGCAGTCGATCCTGAACTACATGCACATCTCGTTGGCCGCCCTTCAAGGAGCGGGCGGATTGCTGCTGGTTTTGATTGCCTTGCAGTTGCTTACGGGGTCCACCAGCGGCGAGGAAAACGCCGCCAAATACAAAAACGTGGCGTTCGTGCCCTTGGGGACCCCGCTGATGGCCGGGCCCGGAGCGATCGTGGCGGTCATGGTTTTCGTTCAGCAGTCCCACGAGGTCTCGCAATACCTTGCCGTGGGATTGGGAATCGTGGTGGTGCTCGCCTCGCTGTACCTCGCCATGCGGTTCGCTGGTCTGGTTCAGCGGGCCTTGGGCGAGAACGGCGTGGAACTGGTCACCAGGATCGCGGGTCTGTTGCTCTCAGCCATCGCCGTGCAGATGATTGCCAACGCCGTGCAGGCGTTCGTCAAAAGTGCTGCTTGAAACGGCTGGATGGAAGGCTGCTTTGGCGCCCAGCCGTTTGCGCATGACGTCAATCGCCTGTTCATTTTGGTCGACGCAGACGAACTTCCGTCCCAGTTTGGCCGCGACCGCGCCCAGGGTTCCTGAGCCTGCAAAGAAGTCCAGGCACCAGTCTCCTTCACGGCTGGAGGCCGAGACGATCCTGCGGACCAAACCTTCGGGCTTCTGGGTGGGGTAGCCGGTTTTCTCGCGGCCCGTCGGCGACACAATGGTGTGCCACCAAACGTCCGTCGGCAGCTTCCCCAGCTCGCGTTTGGCTGGCGTGACGAGCCCCGGGGCCATGTACGGCTCCCGGTCGACCTCTGCGTTGTCGAAGTGGTACCTGGCCGGGTTCTTGACGTAGACGAGGATGTTGTCATGCTTGGTCGGCCAGCGGTTCTTCGCGCGGGCGCCGTAGTCGTACGCCCAAATGATCTCGTTCAGGAAGCATTCCCGGCCGAAGATGGAATCGAGCATCACCTTGGCGTAGTGCACCTCGCGGTAATCGAGGTGAAGGTACAGCGTGCCGTCATCGGCCAAAAGCCGCCAAGCTTCCAAGAGCTTGGGCTCCAGGAAGGACCAGTAGTCGCTGAACGCGTCGTCGTAGCTGTGCAGGGCGCCCTTGATGGTGTCGTAAGAGCGACCCTTGAACCCGACCCGGTCGCCGTCGCCGTCCGCGTTGCGGACCATCCGCGTTTCCTGTCGGCGTTGGACCCGCCCGGTGTTGAAGGGCGGGTCAACATAGATGAGAGTGAAGGCGCCGTCCGGCAGGGTTGGCAGGAAGTCCGCGTTGTCCGCGTGTACCACCAGATTGCTGCCGTCCGGCGCCCAAACAGTGTCAGTCATTGAGGACTTTAGGCCTCGGAGTTGCCGGACTGGGTGCCTGCGGACTCACCGGAAACCACTTCACCGTTGCGGCGGCGCGTGCGGGTACGGCGTGCGCGTACCGGCTTTTCTGCGGCGTCCCCGGAAACCGGTGCCTCGGAGGCAGCTGCTGCTGGAGCCGCTTCGCCTTCGGAGGTACGACGACGGCGGGTGCGGTTGCGTCCGGCGTCCGCCTTTGCTTCGCTTGAGTCGCCGTCCCCGGACTTGCCGGAGCGGCTACGGCCAGCATCGCGGCCCCGGCCGCTGTCACGCCCACCGTCGCGCCCGCCGTCGCGGCCCGATCCGCCCGAGCGTGAGTTCTTCTTGCCCGTTTCCCCGAGGTCCTCGAGAACTTCGGCGTCCACACCGGCAAGGACCCGCTTGTTCCGCGGGAGGCGGCCCTTGGTGCCCTCGGGAATGTCCAGGTCCGCGTAGAGGTGCGGCGAGGAGGAGTAGGTCTCGACCGGCTCGGGAACGCTGAGTCCCAAGGCCTTGTTGATCAGGCCCCAGCGGGGCATGTCGTCCCAGTCCACGAACGTGACGGCAGTGCCCTTGTTGCCTGCGCGGCCGGTGCGGCCAACCCGGTGCAGGTAGATCTTTTCGTCTTCCACGCACTGGTAGTTGATGACGTGCGTGACGTCGTCGACGTCGATGCCGCGGGCGGCGACGTCGGTGGCGACGAGGACGTCCACCTTGTTGTTGCGGAAGGCCCGCAAGGCTTGTTCGCGCGCGCCTTGGCCGAGGTCACCGTGAATGGCTGCCGCAGCGAAGCCGCGGTCCACCAACTCCTCGGCGACCTTCGCGGCGGTGCGCTTGGTCTTGGTGAAAATGATGGTTCGTCCGCGGCCACGGGCCTGCAGGATACGTGCCACGACTTCGGTCTTGTCCATGCTGTGCGCACGGTAGATGAGCTGGCGGATGTCGCGCTTGGTGAGGCCCTCGTCGTCGGGGTCGGCTGCGCGGATGTGGGTCGGCTTGGTCATGTAACGGCGGGCCATCGCGATGACGGGGCCGGGCATGGTGGCCGAGAAGAGCAGGGTCTGACGAACCGCGGGAGTGCCGGCGATGAGTGTCTCGACGTCCGGAAGGAAGCCCAGGTCCAGCATTTCGTCTGCCTCGTCAAGGATCACCATCTTGACGTTCTTCAAGCTCAGGTGCTTCTGCTTATAGAGGTCGATCAACCGGCCGGGTGTACCGACAACAATCTCGACGCCCTTTTGCAGCGCGTCCACCTGGGGCTCGTAGGCCCTTCCGCCGTAGATCGTCGCGATACGTGCATTGCGTTGGCGTGAGGCAGTCTGGAGGTCGTTGGCAACCTGGACCGCGAGTTCACGGGTGGGGACGATCACCAATGCCTGCGGCGCGCCGGGAACTGCGAGCTTGGAGTATCCCGGGTCATCGCGTCCTTCAACCCGTTGCAGGGCAGGGATGCCGAATCCCAACGTCTTACCGGTACCCGTTTTGGCTTGGCCGATGATGTCGTGGCCGCTCAGCGCCACGGGCAAGGTCATGGCCTGGATGGGGAAGGGATGCGTGATTCCGGCGTCGGCCAGAGACGCGACGATGTCGGCGCGGACGTTGAAGTCGGCGAATGTCTTCTCTTCGATCTCGTGGGGCGTCTCGGTGGAGACGATGGTTTCCTCGGGTTCGAGAATTTCGGTGCCGGTGGAGTCGGTGAGGACTTCATGGGTATGCAATTCACTCACAGGGAGTTTCCTTATTCATTTAGGCATTGGCGCTGCATGCTCAACGGGGGCAGCGAAGCCGTTACCGGAGCACGAACGGGCGCACATGCAATTCCAGTGGAAGCCGATCGCGGGCTATCTAGTTACTGGCACTGGTGACCAGCCGGTATATCTCAAGATCGCGTAGGGGCGGGCTTGTTGAGTTCAAAATCATCTGAATCAACGACCGGGCATCCATTACTACTGGCTCAGTCTATCCTCTGGCAGCCTCAAAGCCCGGATCGTCCGTTCCATGGCTTGGCGGGAGCAACTCGAACCTGATCTCGCGATTGGCAATGTCGGCCTGCGTCAGGCGCACCCGGACTTTGGTCCCTGACTCCATTTCACCGTCGCATCGGGCCGTCACGGCCGGATCCGCGATCTGGACGAGGCCGGAAGGGCCGCTCCCGTTGCCGTTTCCGTTTCCGTTGCCTGCTTTGGACCCGGAGATGACCACAGCATCGAATTCCTGGCCGATGAGGTTGGCCACGAGCGCCGCCTCTACCGTGTCAACAGCCAACCGTTCGAGCCGGCCTGCGAGCTGGTCCGAGGTCGCCATGATCTCAGGCAGTGAGGGGAGGGCTTCACGGGCCCAGGCCGGGATTTCCCGCTTGTTGCTGAGGGCCTCGCAGATGACCAGGACGAATCTGTCCACGAGCCTTCGGAGGGGCGCCGTGGCGTGGGCATACGGTGCGCCGATGGCCGCCTGGAGGACCTCTGCGGGAACATCGCCGTCGAAGGGAGTGTAAGCGGCCCCACGGAACAGGGAGCCTGCCGAATGGAGGATGGCCAACTGCTTGGGGTCGGTTGCATCAAGGGTCCGCAGATACTCGCCATAGCTCACCTGGCCGTCCCAAGGCTTGCCGAGGGCCTGTGTTTGCCTCTTGAAATGCAGCAGCGAGCGTTCGTCAGGGGCCGGCATGGTCCGGAGGATCCCCACCTTGCCCGCCAGCATCAGTTGCGCAGCAGCCATCCCTGTCATGAGGGAAATCTGCGCGTTCCAGTCTTCCACGGGCAAAGAGGGGGCGGCTACGATCTTGTACCCGCCGCCGTCGTTCGCTTGGACGATTTCCTGTTCGGGCATGTTCAGGCTGGCCCCGCCACGCAACCGTTCCAGTTCCACCCGCTTGAGGCCGACCTCCTTGAGCAGTTGCAGCGTAGCCGGTGCGGTCCCGGCGTCGATCTGTTGCTGGACGCCGTGATAGTTGAGTTTGGCCCGGCTCCGGACCGTGGCGCGAACCACGGTGACACTGACGACGTCGGCCGCCTGGTCCAGCGCGAAGTTCCACACGAAGGCTCCGCAGTCCTGTCCCTCCAGCAGGCTCCCGGCCTGTTCGCTGATGATTTCCGGGTGCAGCGGAATACGTCCGTCCGGCGCATAGAAGGTCTGGCCCCGGTGGCGGGTCTCCGCGTCAAGGGCACCACCTGGCACGACGAAAGAGGGCACATCGGAGATGGCGTACAGGACCTTGTAGCCGTCTCCGGCACGGTCGATGAACAGCGCTTGATCGAGGTCGGTGGAGGTCGCAGGATCGATGGTGACGAACGGAACATCCCGCATGTCCGCTGCAGGCAACTGGTGGTTTTCCACCGCTTTCCGGGCCTCGGCCACAGCCGCATCCGGATAGGGGCCCGGCAGTTCCAATTCGGTCCTCAGCGCGGCCAGCGCCGCAGCGAGCTGGTCTGTCGGGTCGATGACGTTGGGTGCTATCCGATGATGTGACACGAAAGTCAGGTTAGCCCGAAACGGGCCCGGAGTCTCGAAACCCGGGCAGCATCAATTTGCTGTGCGGCTAAGCGGCGTCCAGCGCTTCGATCAGTGACTTGGCCGCCGTCGTCGGATCAGTGGCTTCGGTGATGGCGCGGACGACGACGACGCGGCTGGCCCCCGCGGCCACCACCTGTTCCACGTTGTCAAGATCGATGCCGCCGATCGCGAACCAGGGCAGCGGTTCGTTCCTCCCAGCCTTCTCCTCCACACGCTTCACGGCTTCTGCGGCATATGTGACCAGCTCCAGTCCGACGGCGGCACGGCCAGGTTTGGTCGGCGTTGCCCAGACCGGGCCAACACAGAAATAGTCCAAGGCTGCCGTGCCCGCAGAAGCGTTGATGGCCGCATCGATCTGCCGGGGATCGTGGCTGGAAAGGCCGATTGCCGTGTTGCCGCCGAGAAGCCCGCGGGCAGCACCCAAGGGGAGGTCTTTTTGCCCGATATGGAACACGGGAGCCCCGGAAACACTGGCGACGTCCGCCCGGTCGTTCACGGCCCATAACCGGCCGTGACGCTCGGCAACCGAACGGAGGATGGCAAGTTTTTCCAGCTCCTCCGCCGCTTCCAAGGTCTTATCCCGCAATTGGATGATGTCCACGCCGCCCTGGAAGGCCGCGTCCACGAAGTCTTCAAAGTCGCCCTGCCTCGCCCGCGCATCAGTGCACAAGTAGAGGCGGGCAGAGGCAATGGCTTGGTGCTGGGTCATGGAACCACAGTAGTTCCTCTAAACTGGGCACGTACTGCGGGAGCCGGAAAACGTCATATGACCGTCCGGCTGAGAGGGCTTCAGCGCCGACCGCTTGACCTGATCCGGCTAGTACCGGCGTAGGGAAGGAAACAGATGGCAGAATCCAGCCACATCCAGGGCGGCGAAGGGCCCCTGCATGCCGACGTCGCCGTGATCGGTGGGGGAGTCATCGGCCTGGGCATCGCCCACGAAGCCCGTCGACTCGGCCGCTCGGTGGCACTCATCGACCCCCGCCCCGCTACCGGAGCGACCTTTGCTGCCGCCGGCATGCTGGCGCCGGTCAGCGAATTGCACTACCAGGAGGAAGCCCTCCTGGAACTCATGCTCGAATCGTCCCGCTTGTGGCCGTCGTTCGCCGCCGGCCTCCCTACAGCTGGCGGGAGCACCGGTTACCGCACGACGTCGACCCTTGCAGTGGGCGCGGACGCGGCGGATCGTCGTGCACTGATGGACCTCCGTTCCGCGCAGCTCGCCGCCGGGCTGGCGGTGGAACCCATGGCCTTGCGGCAGGCGAGGGAGCGTGAGCCGCTGCTGAGTCCACATATTTCCTGCGTCTTTGATATCCCATCCGACCATCAGGTGGATCCACGGAAGCTGGCAGCCTGCCTGTTGGCCCGACTGGCCATGCATTCACCAGCAGACACCACCTGGGTGGCCGGGGCAAGGGACGGATTTGGGGTGGCGTCCGCAGCAACCGGCCTGATGCGGGACGGCGAACGCGTCACCGGCGTCGAACTCGACTCCGGCTCGGTTGTTGTGGCGGAAGAGACGGTGCTGGCCAACGGGCTGGGCGCCCGGCAGTTCCCCGGACTCCCGGACGGGCTGACACTGCCGCTGCGTCCTGTGTATGGCGATATCCTCAGGCTTCGGGTGCCGGAGCACCTCCGGCCTTTGGTCACCTCAACCGTCCGGGGAGTGGTCCGTGGCGTGCCCATTTACATCGTTCCCCGGGATGACGGAACGGTGGTCATTGGGGCAACACAAAGAGAAGACGGATTATCGTCGGGCACCGATGCCGTCTCTGCCGGCGGTGTGTACCAACTCCTGCGGGACGCCCAAGCACTGGTTCCGGCGGTGGCCGAACTCGAACTCCTGGAAGTCACAGCCCGCGCCAGGCCGGGCACCCCGGATAACGCACCGCTCCTTGGGCGCGTCGCCGCTTCCACGGGTCACACTGAAGGGCTGGTCATCGCCACCGGATTCTTCCGCCATGGTGTCCTCCTGACACCAGTCGCCGCCAAGATAGTGGGCGGATTGCTTGATGGCTTCTCGGACCCGCGCTGGTCAATCTTCCGGCCCGACCGGTTCGATCCGCGGCGATCTGGCCTCACGCATTCTGAAAACCCTCAAACGCTCAACCTAGGATCAGCATGAACATCAAACTCAACGGTGCAGACCACGCGGTCGCGGAGGACGCCTCCGTTAGCACGCTCGTCACCGCCATCACAGGGCGGGTCTTGGACCACCGCGGACAGGCTGCCGACGGCGGCAAGCTCGGTGTCGCCGTCGCCCGTAACTCCGAGGTTGTGCCCCGCAGCCAATGGGCTGCAACGGCGCTCGCCGATGGGGACGACGTAGAACTTGTTACCGCAGTCCAAGGAGGCTAAAGCATGACAACGGCATCAACCGCAGCGCAGGAAACAACAACAACGCCGTCTTCCGGCGATCACGATCCCTTGGTAATCGACGGCGTCACGTTCGGCTCTCGACTGATCATGGGCACAGGGGGTGCGCCGAGCCTGGACGGGCTGGGCGCCGCCCTTTTGGCCTCCGGCACGGAACTGACCACTGTCGCCATGCGGCGGTATTCCCCAGCGGAAACCGGCTCGCTGTTCCAACTCCTGGTGGACAACAACATCAAGGTACTGCCCAACACCGCAGGGTGCTTCACGGCAAAAGATGCCATCATGACGGCGGAGCTGGCCCGTGAGGCATTGGAGACCGACTGGGTGAAACTGGAGGTCATTGCCGACGAGCACACGCTGCTTCCGGACGGCGTGGAGCTCGTGGACGCCACCGAACAGCTGGTGAACCGCGGCTTCAAAGTCTTTGCCTACACCAATGACGATCCCGTCCTGGCCCTGCGGTTGGAGACGTTGGGAGCCACAGCAGTTATGCCACTGGGTGCACCCATCGGGACGGGCCTGGGCATCCTGAACCCGCACAATATTGAACTCATTGTTTCCCGCGCGTCCGTTCCCGTGGTCCTCGACGCCGGCATCGGGACAGCCTCGGATGCTGCACTTGCCATGGAACTAGGCTGCGATGCTGTCCTCCTGGCCACAGCCGTCACCCGGGCCCAGAACCCGGTGCAGATGGGCGCGGCGTTCAAACACGCAGTCATGGCGGGAAGGTTGGCGCAACGCGCCGGCCGCATCCCCAAACGTGAACATGCCCTCGCGTCATCGGCCATGGAAGGCCGGGCCGAGTTCCTGTAGAGGCGCGTTCAGCGGACCTGTTAGATGTGCCCGAAGGTGTTGTTGAAGGTGCTTAATAGCCGAGGGCCATCACCCATAAGGTGATGGCCCTCCGCTATTAAGTGAACCGCGGCTAGAGCCGCAATGCCCGGGTGAGCGCAGCAGTGTCGATCTTGGTCCGCGTACGTCCCAGGAAAAGCGCCACGGCCACCGCGGCGATGGTTCCCAACACGATAGGCGCGACCCAAGGAATCCACGTCAGGCCCGGCTGGTATCCCCAGCCGACGCTGATGAAGATGATCCAGGCCAGGGCACCGACGGTGGTCGCGACGCCGGCCGGCAGCACAGTCCCGTATCTACTGTGACGCTTGTCAGCTCCCCACACGATGAAACCAGCGGCAATGGTAGCCAAGACCACGATGACGAGGGAAAGCATGGGCGCTCCTTGTGGGACTGCTGCTGGGTAGGACTGCTGAGCTTCTAGAGTGCGCCGAAGCCGACGCGGCGGACCTCTTCAGCCCCAATTTCGACGTACCCCAAGACGTTGCCGGGGACGATGATCTGGCGGCCCTTCTCATCCGTGAGACGGAGCTCTGAGCCCTTGGACACTGCCTCGGCCACAATCTTGGCCACAGCGTCAGCATCGAGGGCCGATTCGAGCACGATTTCGCGGCCGACGTTCTGAATGCCGATCTTTACTTCCACAGCAAGGCCTCCAAGCCAATCAAGTGTTAGGTCTGTCCTCTATTTGTAGCCTAGGACTCTTTAGGGAAACGACTGATTCCGCGCCAAGCTAAACGATAGATCAGGTCGCTGGCCACATCGAGGTCCAGGTTACCGTCGGTTTCCAGCCAGTACCGGGCGCTGACCTGCGCCATGCCGGCGAGCCCACGCCCCAGGAGCTGGGCCTCCAGCGGAGGCAGCTTGGTGTCTTCGGCGATCACGTGTGCGACGGCGTCGGCGAAGGTCTTGTTGAACGTCTCCAAGCGCGAACTGACATCGGGATCGTTGATGAGGTCCGATTCGAACACCAAACGGTGGGCTTGGTCGTCGTCGGCAATGAACCTGTAGTACGCACGCATGACGGCCTTGACGCGCTCTTTGTTATCCGTAGTGGAGTTCAGGGCGCTGAGCATGAGCTCGGTCAGGGTGGCCAGATGGCTGTCCAGGAGAGCCATATACAGTTCGCGCTTGGACGGGAAGTGCTGGTACAGAACGGGCTTGCTGACGCGAGCTGTCTCTGCGATCTCATCCATGGCGGCCCCGTGGAAACCGTTGGACACAAAAACCTCCAGGGCGGCGTTGAGCAACTGTGCCCGACGTTCGTCCCTTGGCAACCTGGGTGACCGGGGCGATCCTGCCCGGTCCGGCTTCGCTGCTGCCCCATCGTTTGCCCGTGTGCCGTCAGCCACAGTCAGCCGCCTTTCCCTTGCAGTTATGACCACTCTACCGGTGGGTAATATGACCTGGCGGCATCGGCGGGCATACATTGGGGTATGGCCTCAATTGTTGCTGCCCACTCCGCTGCGCCCGCTGTCCTGCCACCCCTTGTTGAACCGGCCGCCGGGCTTACGCCGGCCGAGGTTGAGCGATATTCGCGCCATCTCATCATTCCGGAAATTGGCGCTGTAGGCCAACGCAGGCTTAAGAACGCCAGGGTCCTCGTCATCGGCGCGGGAGGGCTGGGCTCGCCCGCTTTGTTGTACCTGGCCGCCGCAGGCGTGGGAACCTTGGGAATCGTGGACGACGACGACGTTGACCTCAGCAACCTGCAACGGCAGGTCATCCATGGCGTCAAGGACGTGGGGACGCCCAAGATCGAGTCCGCACGCAAGGCAATCGCCGAGCTCAACCCCCTGGTCAACGTGGTCACCCACAATGTTCGCCTCGATTCCTCCAACGCGCTGGAGCTGTTCGCCCAGTACGATCTCATCCTCGATGGCGCAGACAACTTCGCCACCCGGTACCTCGTGAACGACGCCGCGGCCATTCTCGGCAAGCCCTACGTGTGGGGATCCATCTTCCGCTTTGACGGCCAAGTGAGTGTCTTTTGGGCCGAGCACGGGCCCAGCTACCGGGATCTTTATCCCGAGGCGCCTCCCGCCGGCTCGGTGCCGTCCTGTGGTGAAGGTGGCGTTTTTGGCATGCTGTGCGCCGCCGTCGGTTCCCTGATGGTGACCGAAGCCGTGAAGCTGATCACCGGCGTCGGGCGTTCGCTGCTGGGCAGGGTGGCGCTCTTTGACGCCTTGGGCGGCAGCTGGCGGGAAATTAAGGTGTCCAAGGACCCGGAAGCTGAACCGGTCACGGAGTTGACCGACTATGAGGCCTTCTGCGGTATCACGCCTCCTGCACCGACAGACCAGGATCACACTGTCTCCGCCAAGGATCTCGCGGCCATGCTCGCCGAACGTGATGCAGGTGACCGGGACTTTGACCTGGTGGATGTACGCGAGTCCGGGGAACACAGCATTGTCAGCATCGACGGCTCGGTCCTCATTCCTCAGGGCCGAATACTTTCCGGTGAAGCGTGGGTGGAGCTGCCCCAGGATAGGGACATCGTGTTCCACTGCAAGGCAGGGACGCGCTCGGCTGCCGTGTTGGAGGCTGCGCGCAAGGCCGGCTATACCCGGGTCAGCCATCTCGACGGCGGCATCCTCGCCTGGGTTCGGGACATCGAGCCGGAGAAACCTGTCTACTGATCGTTTATTGGTTGCCCACCCTCTGCGCCATCTGGGAAGCTCAACGCATGATCAACGAATCGAACATCACCCCGCAGTTGCCCATCCATTCCGGCTTCGGCCATGGCTCGACTGCTTCGGACGTTATCGCCGGCATTGATTTGTCGGGGAAGACAGCCATCGTTACAGGTGGCTACTCGGGCCTCGGCTTGGAAACCGTGAAGGCTTTGGCCTCCGCTGGAGCGGAGGTCACGGTTCCCGCCCGGCGCCCCGATCATGCCCGCACCGTGCTGGCCGCGGCAGGGGTGGGCGATACTGTGGTGGTTGAAGCCCTTGACCTGGCAGACCAGTCAAGCGTCAAGGATTTTGCGGCCCGGTTCCTGGCATCGCACAGCACCTTGGACATCCTGATCAACAATGCAGCCATCATGGCCAGCCCTGAGCAGCGTTTGGGTCCGGGCTGGGAAGCGCAGTTTGCCACCAACCATTTAGGGCACTACACCTTGGTCAACTTGCTGTGGCCGGCCCTGGTTGCCTCCGGAAATGCCAGGGTTGTGTCGCTGTCCTCAACCGGCCACAAGCTGTCCTCGATCCGTTTTGACGACATCAACTTTGCCGGTGGCTACGACAAGTGGAAAGCCTATGGCCAAGCAAAAACAGCCAACGCCTTGTTCGCCGTGGAGTTGGACAGGTTGGGCCGGGACTCGGGCGTGCGCGCTTTCGCGGTGCATCCAGGGGGCATCATGACCGAACTCCAACGGCACCTGCCCAAGGAGGAGATGGTGGCCGCCGGGTGGATGGATGCCGAAGGGAACGTCCGCGAGGGCTTCAAGACACCGGAGCAAGGAGCGGCCACCTCCGTGTGGGCGGCAACGTCACCGGCTCTGGACGGCCATGGCGGGGTCTACTGCGAAGATTGCGACATCGCCAATCCCACGGACCCTGAATCGCCCCTCGCCAGGTACCAAGGAGTAGATGCCCACGCGATCGATAAAGCCGATGCACGGAAGCTGTGGGAACTCTCTGCAGAGATGACCGGCGTGAACGCGTTCGCCTAACCGGTAATTTAGCCGGTTATGCGGTCTCGGAGCGGAGTTCCTGGTGGTCCACCGGGCACTCCGCGGCCGGGGCGGGGGACTGCGGCTGCTCTACCTGAATTCCATAAAGAGCCTCAAGCGCCGCGACGTACTCCTCCTGCTGGCCGTTCGCTGCAAGCTCGCGTGCGCGAACAGTGGGAATATGCAGGAGTTGCTTGACCATGCGGCGGAGCGCAAACTCCACCTCCTCGGCTGCAGCGGTGCAGCCATGCCGGGCGCGGACCTTTTCCATCTCTGCGTCCAGGACATTCATGGTGTGCCGGCGCAGTGCCACAATGGCCGTGTCCACTGAACGGGCTTCACGCTCGGACTCGAATGACTGGGCGGCCTTGGTCACTATGGAACTGGCCTGCGTCAGGGATTCGGCTTGCTCCTGGGGTGCGGCAAGGCGCACGGACTCAAGGGTGAGGAGCTCGACGTCGTCAAGCTCGCCAACCGCAGGATCGAAATCGTGGGTGAGGGCAAGGTCGATGGCGATCAGCGGCTTGCCGGAGTTGGCACGGACACGGGCGAGGTCTTGAGCCTCGACTTGGTTGTCCGAGCCGCTGCAGCCAATCATGACGTCGGCCTCCGCAACGGCAGCCGGAAGGGAGTCGGCGTCGAGCGCCGTTCCGCCGCGCGTGGCGACGAATCCCTCGGCGCGTCCGGAGGACGAGTAAACGGAGATGTCCGTGCAACCCCGTTCGCGCAGCAGGGACATCGTGGCGCCGGCATAGGCGCCGGTCCCGAAGACCACGACTTTCTTGGTTGACCAATCGTCGTTCTCAGCCAGGTCCGTGGCGAGGTCCAAGGCAACGGAAACGATGGAAAGTCCGCGCGAACCAAGGGCGGTTTGGGCACCCACGTCCTTGGCGGTCTTGGAAGCAGCCTGGAAGAGCCGCACGAGGCCCGAGCTCGCAGTACCTTTTTGCTGGGCGCTGATGAGTGCCCGGCGGACTTGCCCGGCGATTTCACGTTCCCCCACCACGGCAGAGTCCAATCCGGCGCTGACGGCAAAGAGGTGCCGGGTGACGTCGGGGCCCACATGGGTGGAGAAGGAGCGGGAGACCATCTGCTCGTTGAGGCCGCTGAGTTCGCTGATCTGCGAAACGAGGGCTGAACGGGCCGCTTCAAGGTCGGCGGCGCTGGACGTTTCGCCGTATACCTCGTAGCGATTGCAGGTGGCCAAGACCACTGCTCCGGAAACCTCAGGGGAATCCGTCAGGGTTGCAGAGGCAAGCTCGGAGGAACCGTTGCTCAGTTGAGCGACGGTTTCGAGATCGATGTCGGCGTGTGTAGCCACCAATGAGAAAAGAACCACAGCAAACCCATCATAGCTTTTTCGTAGGCTGGTAGAACAATACGGGACCGTGGCAATCCACACGGGAGGCAGTGACGCCCGCCACGCCGGGGATCGCATCCGAAGCCCGGTCCGGGCTTCAACCTGGACGTGACAGGCTGTCGTTATCTTTTGCCGGCGATTTTGGGGACAATCGTAGGCATGACTTCTAGCCCGGCAGCACCCCAGAGTACGGCCACCAGCGTTCCAGCCGGAGTTCTCGGCGCAACCCATCCGCTGATGGATGGCCGCACCTCGGACTCTCCGCTGATCACGGCTTACCGTGGCGGCAAGCCCTCCCGCCGTCCCGTATGGTTCATGCGCCAGGCCGGACGTTCCTTGCCGGAATACCTCAAGGTCCGTGAGGGAGTCGCCATGCTGGACTCTTGCCTACGCCCTGAACTGGCGTCCGAGATCACGCTTCAGCCGGTGCGCCGCCACGATGTGGACGCCGCAATCTTCTTTTCGGACATCGTTATCCCCTTGAAGCTCGCCGGCGTCGGCGTGGACATCGTTCCCGGCGTCGGGCCTGTCTTGGACAAGCCGGTCCGCACCGCAGCGGATGTTGCGGCCTTGCCCACGCTGACGTGGGAGGCCCTTGAGCCTATTCGTGAGGCCGTACGCCTGACGGTCGCGGAATTGGGCTCCACGCCGCTCATCGGCTTCGCCGGTGCGCCTTTTACGCTTGCCGCCTACATGGTGGAAGGTAAGCCGTCCCGGGACCACTTGGGGCCACGGACCATGATGCACGCCGATCCGGAAACCTGGACGGCTCTGGCCAACTGGGCGGCCGACGCCTCCGGACTCTTCCTCCAGGCGCAACTCGAAGCCGGTGCCTCAGCAGGCCAGCTCTTTGACTCATGGGCCGGATCCCTGGGACTGGCAGATTACGTCAAGTACGTTGCACCAGCCTCGGCCCGCGCGCTGGACCATGTCCGCGGCCTCGGCGCACCCCTGGTTCACTTCGGTACCGGCACGTCCGAATTGTTGGTGGCCATGCGCGACGTCGGCGTTGACGTTGTCGGCGTCGATTACCGCCTTCCGCTGGATGAGGCGAACCGTCGCCTGGGCGGTACCGTCCCCCTGCAAGGCAACATCGACCCGGCCCTCCTGTCCGCTCCGTGGCACGTCCTGGAGGCCCACGTTCGCGAGGTCATTGCCGCTGGTGCCCACGCCCCGGGCCACGTCCTCAACCTTGGCCACGGAGTTCCGCCGGAAACGGATCCTGCTGTTCTGACCCGCGTGGTGCAGCTGATCCACTCGATCCCCGCGGAGTAGCCATGATGCGCGGGGAGCATGTCACCGCCAAAAAAGGCACACACGGACCCACCGCAGTGGTGGTGGGTGGCGGAATATCCGGCCTGATAGCGGCGCGCGAACTTGCCAGGGCCGGACATTCGGTCACCGTCCTTGAAGCAACCGACGCCTGGGGTGGTTGCGTCGGCAGCCACGTCGTTGCCGGGCTGCAGTTGGACAGCGGAGCGGAGTCCTTCGCCACCAGATCCACCGCGGTGGCGGACCTCGCCCGCGAGCTCGGCCTGGGGGATGCCATCGTGGCCCCGCACCCCGGCGGTGCGTGGGTGCAACTTCCGGATGGGCCACAAGAGCTCCCCAAAACGGGCGTTCTCGGTATCCCGGCGAACCCTTGGGATCCTGAAGTCCGGCGTTCGCTGGGGCTCATTGGTGCACTCAGGGCCTCACTTGATCGATGGCTTCCGGCCTCCCTGGGAACTTCCGCTGATGTTACGAGCGTCGCGGCGCTGGTGCGGGCCAGGATGGGCCGCAGGGTACTGGAGCGTTTGGTCGCACCAGTGGTCGGTGGCGTTCATTCGGCAGACCCGGCCCTGCTGGATGTTGACATGGTTGCCCCTGGCTTGCGGGCAGGCCTCCGGGCACAGGGTTCCTTGGCTGCCGCTGTTGCTGCGCAACGTCAAGCTGCCGGCAAGAAAGCCGCGCCTGGGCCTGGGCCGGGGCCTGGTTCCGTGCCGGCAAAGGCGGGCTCCGCCGTCGCCGGTTTGAAGGGCGGCATGAACACTTTGGTGACAGCGTTGGTCGCCGACCTCCGCCGGCGCGGGGTCGAACTGCTGCTTTCCACGCGTGCTACCGGAGTGCTGAAGACGCAGGACGGCTGGAGGGTCACCGCGGGTACCGAAACGTTCGACGCCGGCAGGCTGGTAGTTGCGCTCGACGGCCCGGCCGCCGTCGGCCTGTTGCAGGAGTCCCTGCCCGCCTTGTCCGTTCTCCGCCCGGCGCCGGGGCCGCTGGTAAGCCTCGTGACGCTGGTAGTCGACCTGCCGGAGTTGGATAGCCGTCCGCGTGGCACGGGAGTGCTCGTGGCGCCGGAAACGCCGGGCATCATGGCTAAAGCGCTGACCCACGCTACGGCAAAGTGGGATTGGCTTGCCGATGAGGCTGGTCCCGGCACGCACGTCCTCCGCCTGTCCTACGGGCGCCGCGAGGAGGCGGGAGGATCGGCCGATATCGTCCTGGATGACGAATCGCTGCTCCAGGCCGCCTTGGCGGATGCTTCCGCGCTGTTGACCGTTCCCGTGTCCCGGACGGACATTGTGGGTTGGGATGTGGTCCGTTGGGCGGGGGCGTTGCCCTTTGCGGCAGTCGGTCACAAACAGCGTGTTGCTGAGGTGCGCAAAGTGTGCGCGGAGGTGGGAGGCCTGACGCTTGTTGGCGGGTGGCTGGCTGGAAATGGCTTGGCCGCAGTGGTGGCAGATACACGCGCCCAGCTTGCCGTCGACCGCCTGACGCCTTCCCGCTGAGTATGATTTACATCACTTCTACGTCTTGTAGAACTAGTTCGTTTCGACTTAGCGGCCAGCGCGGGGCAAACTTGAACCATGAGCCACACTTCTGCCGAATCTGTCACTAAAACTGCCGGGCCCGAAGAGCAGTTCTTCACGCTTTGGACGGTCTTCAAGCGCTCGTCCGACGTCCTGCGCAGCGGCGAGGCTGCCCAGGAATTCGAGGCCCTCACAGGATCGCTCGCAGAGGGCGGAGTGGTGCTGCGAGGCAGCTATGACGTGTCGGCAATGCGCTCGGATGCGGACATCATGGTGTGGCTCCACGGCGCGAAGCCGGAAGACCTGCAGGCCGCCGTCCGTTCCATCCGCCGCAGCAAGCTGTTCGCGGGCACCGAGATCGTCTGGTCCGCCATGGGCGTGCACCGTGAAGCCGAATTCGCCAAGAACCACGTGCCGGCATACGCGCGCGGCGTTGAGCCCAGCACTTGGCTCTGCGTCTACCCCTTCGTCCGCTCTTACGAGTGGTACATCCTTCCGGCAGAAGAACGCGGCAAGATGCTCCGTGACCACGGCATGCTCGGCCGTGACTTCCCCCAAGTCATCTCCAACACGGTCTCCTCCTTCGCTTTGGGGGACTGGGAGTGGATCCTCGGCCTCGAGGCACCGGAACTGGTCGACCTCGTTGACCTGATGCGCCACCTTCGCGCCACTGATGCCCGCAACCACGTCCGGGAAGAAATTCCGTTCTACACCGGCCGCCGCGTGACGGCCGCCGAGATTGCCGAGGTCCTGGCATGAGTGAGCTCACCATTTCCACTGAGCCGAACCAGGTAACCGAGCGCGGCCGACAAGAACCCAAGCAGTACGACGCCGTGTTGCTCGCCTCTTTCGGTGGCCCCGAAGGCCAGGAAGACGTGATCCCGTTCCTGCGCAACGTCACCCGTGGCCGCGGCATCCCCGATGAGCGCTTGGAAGAGGTCTCCCACCATTACCGCGCTTTTGGTGGAATCAGCCCCATCAACCAGCAGAATCGTGAGCTGAAGGCTGCGATCGAGGCAGAACTGTCCAAGCGCCGCATCGAGCTGCCGGTACTGTGGGGCAACCGGAACTGGGAGCCCTACATCGCCCCGGTCCTGCAGGACGCCTACGACGCCGGCCACCGCCGCATCCTGATGCTCACCACCAGCATCTACTCCTGCTACTCCAGCTGCCGCCAGTATCGGGAAGACATCGGGCTGGCACTGACGGAAACCGGCCTGGACGGGAAGCTCCAGGTGGACAAGATCCGGCAGTACTTTGACCACCCGGGCGTGGTTCAGCCGTTTATCGAAGGCACCACGGCAGGTCTGGCAGAGGTCCGCGGCAAGCTTGCTGCTGCCGGCGAAGCCGACCCCGACTCGAAGATCCGCGTTCTGTTCGCCACGCACTCCATCCCCACCCGGGACGCTGAAGCTGCGGGAAAGTCCGACGACGAGCCCCGCGAGTTCGCCGAAGGGTCCGCCTACGCCGCCCAGCACCTGGCCAACGCCAAGGCCATCATGGACGTTGTTGCCCCGAACGTCGCTTGGGACCTCGTGTACCAGTCGCGTTCCGGTGCGCCGCACATTCCCTGGCTGGAGCCCGACATCAATGACCACCTTGAGGAGATCGCTCCCCAGGGTGTGCGCGGCGTCGTCATCGTGCCCCTCGGGTTCGTCAGCGACCACATGGAAGTGGCCTGGGACCTCGACACCGAGGCACTGGAAACGTGCAAGAACCTCAACATCGAAGCAACCCGCGTTCCAACCCCCGGTACCCATGCCGCCTTCGTCTCCGGCTTGGTGGACCTCATCTGCGAACGCACGGCGGAGAACAATATTGCCGAACGCCCCCACGTCACCGATCTCGGGCCGTGGTACGACGTGTGCCGTCCCAACTGTTGCGAGAACTTCCGTGGTGCCAAGCCGGTCATCGCCGAGGTTGGTACCAGGATCGGACTCGACCACGACGAGTACCCCGCAGCCGAGGCAGCCAAGTGACCGTTCGCATCGGCACCAGGGCCAGCAAACTGGCTTTGACGCAGACGCAGCAGACCGCCGATAAGTTGGCAGCTGTTGGTGGCTTCCCGGTAGACCTGGTGCACATCAGGACCGAGGGCGACGTCAAAACCGGCTCCCTCTCCCAGATGGGAGGCACCGGCGTGTTTGTAGCGGCTTTGCGTGACGCGTTGTTGGCTGAGACCTGCGATGTTGCCGTGCACTCCCTCAAGGATCTCCCAACCGGGGCCGCACCCGGGTTGAGTATTGCTGCAACGCCCAAGCGTGTGGATGTCAGGGACGTGCTGTGCGCACGCGATGGCATGACGCTCGCTGAACTCCCGGGCGGAGCGAAGGTGGGCACAGGTTCTCCACGCCGGGCAGCCCAGCTGAGAGCCGCGCGCCCGGACATTGAAGTCCTCGATATCCGCGGCAACGTGGATACGCGTCTGGGACGCGTCCCGGGGCTGCCCGGAAACACCACGGCTGAGGTTGTTCCCGGCAAGTCCTGCGACCTCGACGCCGTGGTCCTCGCCGCTGCGGGACTGGAGCGAATGGACCGCTTGGACACCGTGAGCGAGTTCTTCGGTACTGATCTCATGCTGCCCGCGCCCGGTCAAGGCGCGCTCGCCATCGAGTGCCGCACCGTAGACGCACCGCCCCAAGCAGGATCCACCGAGGGCTCCAATGGTGTGTTGGCCCAGGCCCTGGCCGCACTGAACGACGACGACACCCGGCTGGCCGTCACGGCCGAACGCGCAGTGCTTGCCAGGCTTGAAGCGGGGTGCGCGGCCCCCGTGGGCGCCTATGCGTTCCGTAAGGGCAGCATGCTGCACTTGGAAGCGGCCGTGTGCGCCGTGGACGGCACCAAGATCGTGCGTGAAAAGAAGGCGACAGACGGCCTGACAGTTGTGGGCGCGACGTTGCTGGGCATCGAAGTGGCGGAATTGCTGCTGGCGGCAGGTGCCGCGGAGATCGCGGATCTTGCCGCTTCCTAAGCCTTCGGCTACCTCAGCTGTGACCGGTCGGCGCATCCTGATCACCAGGACCGCCGACCGGGCCAAGCCCCTGGCTTCGCTCCTCGGAAACCTGGGCGCGGAGCCCCTGCTGCTGCCACTGATCGACTTCGAGCGGGCCCAAGACCAAGCATCCCTGGACGCCGCCATGGACGCGCTTGCCGCCGGCGGCTTTGACTGGCTGGTGGTCAGCAGCAGCACCACGGTGCGTGCGCTGATGGAGAACGCGGCGGGACGCGGCGCCGCCCTGGTCGACCTTATTCCCGCTGGAACCCAGGTGGCCACCGTTGGTGCCTCGACCCAACGCGTCCTCGAATCAGTCGGCCTCCGGGTTGCTTTGGCGCCCTCGGAGACCCAATCCGCCGAGGGCCTGCTTGCCCTGTGGGATCCTGCACCGGCACGGGTCTTCCTGCCGCAGGCCGACCTCGCCGCACCGGGCCTTCGGCAGGGATTGGCAGCACGGGGCGCGGACGTCACCGCCGTCACCGCGTACCACACCGTCGATTTCCCGGCGAGCGAGGAACGGCGCCTGACCGCTGAGCTGCCGGCCGGCGTCGTGCCTTCCGAAACAAGTACCCTTGTCCTCACGCCGCTGGAGGTTGGTCACGAGCTCGAGGCCGGAAGGATAGATGCTGTTGTAGCTGCGTCGCCCAGCGCCGTGCGTCGCATCGCCGGCCTTTTTCCCCAGCTGGCTGGCTGCTGCTTCATCGCGATAGGACCTCCGACGGCGGCAGCGGCCTCCGCGCTGGGCATCACTGTTGCGGCCATCGCCCCACAACCAACTCCGGACGGCATCGTGTCCGCCCTCGAATCTGTTTTCGCCAACGAAGGGAACCTGCCATGAGCTTTCCGAACCACCGCCCCCGCCGCCTGCGCACAACACCGGCCATGCGGCGGCTCATTGCCGAAAACCGCCTCGCGCCGGCAGACCTGATCCTCCCTGCCTTCATCCGCGAGGGCCTCACCGAGCCCAGTCCCATCAGTTCCATGCCCGGCGTTGTCCAACACACCACGGAGTCGTTGAAGCGGGCGGCTGCTGAGGCCGTGGAGCTGGGTGTCGGTGGCATCATGCTGTTCGGTGTACCTGCAGTACGCGACGCGCGGGGAACCGCTTCGCTTGACCCGGACGGCGTCCTGAACAAGGCCATCCGCGATGTCAGGGCCGAAGTGGGCGACGACCTGGTGGTGATGAGTGATGTTTGTCTTGACGAATTTACCGATCACGGCCACTGCGGAGTCTTGGATGATGACGGATATGTGGATAACGATGCCACGCTCGCCATCTACGGACAGATGGCTGTGGCCCAGGCTGATGCCGGTGCGCATGTCCTGGGGCCTTCGGGCATGATGGACGGACAGATCGCCGTGATCCGCCAGGCCCTGGAAGAGTCCGGGCACAAGAACACGGCAGTCGTGGCCTACGCGGCAAAGTACGCGTCCGCTTTTTACGGGCCGTTCCGCGAAGCCGTTGACTCCCAATTGAAGGGGGACCGGCGGACGTACCAGATGGATGCGGCCAACCGTCGCGAGGCCATCCTGGAAGTTGAGCTGGACCTTGAGGAAGGTGCGGACATGGTCATGGTCAAGCCGGCCATGAGCTACCTGGATATCCTGGCCGACGTTGCCGCCATGAGCCCTGTGCCTGTCGCGGCCTACCAGATCTCAGGTGAGTACGCCATGATCGAAGCGGCAGCCGCCAACGGCTGGATCGACCGGCGCGGCGCGATCACTGAGTCCGTGCTCGGGATCAAACGGGCCGGAGCGGATAACATCCTTACCTACTGGGCCACCGAATTGGCAGGTTGGCTGAAGGAGTCCTGATGAGCGCCGTACCCACCGATCCTTCGGCCCCCGTTGGTGCCAACCGGATCCTGCTTGGAGTGAACACTTTCGGTGACGCAGGGCTCGACGCCGACGGGAACCTGAAGGAGCACGCGCAAGTACTGCGTGAGTTGCTGGAAGAAGCCAAGTTGGCCGACGCCGTCGGAATCCACGCTTTTGGCGTGGGGGAGCACCACCGCCGCGATTTCGCGGTGTCCGCGCCTGAGGTCTTCCTTGCCGCCGCCGCTGCGGTGACGTCCCGGATCCGGCTGGGCTCCGCCGTGACGGTGCTGAGCTCGGATGACCCCATCCGCGTCTTCCAACGGTTTGCCACGGTGGATGCGTTGTCCAACGGCCGGGCCGAAGTGATGCTTGGCAGGGGCTCGTTCGTGGAGTCGTTTCCGCTTTTTGGCCTGGACCTGGCCGATTATGAGGTCTTGTTCGAGGAAAAGCTGGAACTCTTCGACAAAGTGCGGGCCCAAAAGCCCATCCACTGGGAAGGGCGGACCCGTCCCAACGTGAGCGGGCTCCAGGTGTATCCGCGGCTGCAGCACCATCTACTGCCAGCGTGGATCGGCGTGGGAGGGACGCCCGAATCCGTGCTGCGCTGCGCCGAATATGGCTATCCGATCATCTTCGCGATCATCGGAGGGGAGCCGCGCCGGTTCGCCCCGCTGGTAAACCTTTACCGGGACGCGATGGCAAAGTACGGCCACCCGATGAGGCAAATTGCCACCCACTCCCCAGGATTCATTTCGGACACCGATGAGGCCGCCCGCGAGGAACTATTCCCGCACTGGCTCGCCCAACGCAACAGGATCGGCGCGGAGCGCGGCTGGGGCCCGGGCAACCGCGGCGAGTTCGATGCAATGTGTGGCCCCGAGGGTGCCCTCTACGTGGGATCTCCCGAAACGGTCGCCCAAAAGATTGCCTTGCTCAAGCGCAACCTCGGAGTGGACCGCTTCGACCTCAAATACAGCAACGGCACACTGCCACATCAATCCATGATGCGGTGCATAGAGCTATACGGCACCGAAGTGGCGCCTCGGGTTGCCGAGTTACTGGCCGCAGCCTAGTCACGGCGCTGCCCGGTGGTTCTGCCACTGGCCGTATTGCTCCTGAATCACTGAAAGAATAGGAACCATGACTTCAAACACCCCTGTCTCCGATCAGCTGTTCGACCGCGCCCGGTCCCTGATGCCCGGCGGCGTGAACTCCCCGGTCCGTGCGTTCGGATCAGTGGGCGGTACTCCGAAGTTCATGGTTTCGGCCAAGGGCGCCTACCTCACCGACGCGGACGGCAAGGACTACGTGGACCTCGTGTGTTCGTGGGGGCCCGCGTTGCTTGGCCACGCACACCCTGCCGTGCTCGACGCCGTGCACGCAGCCGTGGACCGGGGCCTTTCCTTCGGAGCTTCCACCCCGGACGAGGCCAACCTCGCCGCCATCGTCAAGGAGCGCGTCGCCGCCGTCGAGCGCCTTCGCATGGTCTCCACCGGCACCGAGGCAACCATGACGGCGGTACGTTTGGCCCGCGGGTTCACGGGCCGCAACCTCATCATCAAGTTCGCGGGCTGCTACCACGGCCACCTTGACGGACTCCTCGCAGCGGCAGGCTCAGGCGTGGCCACCCTGGCGCTGCCCGGTTCGGCCGGCGTTACGGAAGCCACCGCAGCTGAAACCCTTGTACTGCCGTACAACGATCTCGCTGCCGTCGAGGCCGCCTTCGCCACGCACGGGAGCAACATCGCTGCCGTGATCACTGAGGCCGCTCCGGCCAACATGGGTGTGGTGACACCGGGGGACGGGTTCAACGCCTGCCTCTCCCGGATTACCACCGAACACGGCGCCCTCCTCATCCTGGACGAGGTCCTCACCGGATTCCGTACCGGCTATGCGGGCTACTGGGGCCTGACCGGCCGCCAGGAAGGGTGGACTCCTGACCTGCTCACCTTCGGCAAGGTCATCGGCGGCGGAATGCCGACGGCGGCACTTGGCGGCCGTGCCGACGTCATGGACTACCTCGCGCCCGTGGGCCCTGTGTACCAAGCAGGTACGTTGTCAGGGAACCCGGTGGCCATGGCCGCGGGAGTGGCGACCCTCACGCATGCCACGCCGGAGGTCTACGATTTCGTCGATGCCCGCTCCGTGGAACTCGCCGACGCCCTGACCGGCGCACTCGACGCGGCAGGAGTGGACCACTCCATCCAGCGGGCCGGGAACCTCTTCTCAGTGGCCTTCGGCACGTCCACCCACGGTGTGCACAACTACGATGATGCGCAGGCCCAGGAGACGTTCCGGTACGCGCCGTTCTTCCACTCCATGCTGGACTCGGGTGTTTACCTCCCTCCGTCGGTTTTCGAAGCCTGGTTCCTCTCAGCCGCCCATGACGACGCTGCGATGAACCGCATCGTCGAAGCTTTGCCGGCGGCGGCACAGGCTGCTGCGGCCGCCACTGCGTAGCCTTCTCCTCGCCCCGGGCACCGGCTGATCCGGCCCTGCCCGGGGCAGCTTCGGTTCCCGGGGGGTAGGCTCGTAGGTGGAAACCCGACCCCAACGAAATTCACGGTTTACCATGCTCAAGACCATGTCCATTGCTTCCCTTGGCGTGAGAGTCGCTGCAGCTGGTGTCCTTTTGGCGATGGCTACGGGATGTTCAAGCAGCCCCGATAAACCCGGCCAGTCGCCGTCGGAGGTCCGCTCCTCAACGGGCTCAAGCAGCACCCCGCCGGCGTCGCCAAGCGCTACGCCGACGGTTAGTTCAACGCCATCTGCCGCCCCGTCGACCCCTGCGCCGGTGGCCCCTGTGGCTCCGCCGCCAAGCACGCCCACTGTGGCGGAGCAACACCTCGCCGCCTTGAGCCTCGAGCAACGGGTGGGCCAACTTTTCATGGTGGCAGCCAAAGCCACGGGCCCCGACCCGGCAACCTTCGATGCCCTGAAGCGCTACCACGTGGGCAATGTGTATCTGAGCGGTCGCAGCACTGCCGGCGCGGCCGCCGCTGCTTCGGTTGTCTCCTCCTTGACCGGCACTGTCGGCACTGACACAACAGGAGGGCTGCCGCTCTTCGTCGCCACCGACCAGGAAGGCGGCTTGGTTCAGGTTCTTTCCGGTCCCGGCTTCTCCACCATGCCGCCAGCGTTGGGGCAAGCAGGGGCCGGCCCGGCGAAGCTCAGGTCAAACGCGGCCGTCTGGGGCAAGGAGCTTCGCGGCGTTGGGGTGAACGTGAACCTCGCTCCGGTCCTGGACACTGTTACCAGTCCGGACTTTGCCCCGTCGAACGCGCCTATTGGGCACTTCCAAAGGGAATACGGCTTCGATCCGTCACAGGTTTCCGGACTGGGAAACGCCTTTGCCCAGGGCATGAAGGACGCAGGAGTCATGCCGGTGGTCAAGCACTACCCAGGGCTGGGAAGGGTGGTACCCAACACCGATGTCAGCAGCAACGTCCATGATTCGGTAACCACGCGTACGGATCCCGATCTCGCTCCTTTCAACGCTGCGATCACCTCCGGGGCCCAGTGGGTCATGCTTTCCAACGCCTACTACGACCGCATTGACCCAGCCAACATCGCTCCTTTCTCCCCGGACATCATCCAAACTATGCTCCGCGGCGATGCCGGATTTACCGGGATCGTCCTATCCGATGATTTGTGCAGCGCGGGGCAGCTGAGGCCGTGGGGCGTGGCTGATCGCGCCCTGAAGTTCTTCGGTGCAGGTGGAACCATGCTGGTCTGCGCCGAGCCCTCCAGCATCCCGGTCATGCAGCAAGCGGTGGTGCAGAGGGCCCAGGCCGATCCCGCGTTCCGGGCAAAGGTGGACGCCGCGGCGTTGACGGTGCTGCGCGTGAAATCAGGTAAATAGGCTCTCCGGAAAAAGCAGCAGGCCCCGCCCTCCAAAGCTCACATACGTGAAGCGTTGGGGTGGCGGGGCCTGCTGCGTGGTTGGATTTACCCTAAAGCACGTCCGACAGGAATCCTTGAAGCCGTTCTGTCCGCGGGCTGTTGAACAGCTGTTCCGGCGGACCGGATTCCACTACGACGCCGGCATCCATGAACGTTACGACGTCGGACACGTTGCGTGAGAAGCCCATCTCATGCGTCACTACCACCATGGTCATTCCGCCTTTGGCAAGGTCGGTCATGAGGGCCAGGACGCCTTTGACGAGTTCCGGATCCAATGCCGAGGTCGCTTCGTCAAAGAACATGACCTCCGGCCGCATCGCCAAGGCACGCGCGATGGCTACACGTTGCTGTTGACCCCCGGACAACGTGGCCGGCCGCGCGTCGGCCTTGTGCTTCAGCCCGACGAGGTCCAGTTGCTCAAGGGCCTCATTCCGGGCCTGATCCTTGGACATGCCGCGGATCTTACGCAACGCCAGCGAGACGTTCTCCGCAACCGTCTTATGGGGAAAGAGGTTGAACTGCTGGAACACCATGCCGATGCGTCGGCGCAACTCGTCGGGGTTGTCCTTGAGCACGGATTGACCATCAAGCAGAATGTCGCCTTGGTCAGGCTCAATCAATCGGTTCATGACACGGAGCAGCGTGGACTTTCCCGACCCCGAAGGGCCGATCACGGACGCCGTCGTGCCTTTCTCCACATGGAGGTCGATGCCACGCAGAACGTGGTTGGTACCGAACGAGAGGTGGATGTTCTTGGCCGTCAACGAACCGGACGTGAATTCACTCAAGACTGGGCTCCTTTTCCAACAACGGCTGCTGCGTCATCGGGTTCCTTCTTCTCCGGCCGTCCCACACGCATGCGGGCGTCGATCCAGTTCACGAAATGCGTCAGCGGGACGGTCAGAACCAGGTAGAACAGGGCAGCAGCAACATATGGAGACAGGTTTCCGCTGTTCGCCGCCGAGTCCTTGCCAATCTGGAAGATCTCACGTTCGGACGCCAACAAGCCAAGCATGAACACCAGGGACGATTCCTTGATCAACGCGATGAACTGGTTGACAAGTGCCGGCAGCACGCGGCGAATGCCCTGAGGCACCACCACCAGCCGCATCGAAGGACCGTAACCGAATCCCAAGGCACGTGTGGCCTCGAGCTGGCCCTTGTCCACGCTCTGGATACCCGAGCGGAAGATCTCGCCGATGTAGGCGCCTGACATCAAGGACAAGGCCGCGATGGCCATGGGATAGGGGCTCGTGGAACCAGTGAGCTGCCTCATGATCGGGCTGAAACCGAATCCGATCACCAAGATGGTGAGAACCGGCGGGAGGCCACGGAGGATGTCCGTGTAAACGCGCGCAACCCACCGGGCAGGTGCGTTCCGGGAAATCCCCATCAGGGCGAGCACCATGCCAATGGCCGTGCCTATGATGCCTGAAATCACAGCCAGCACGAGCGTGTTGGGTAGGCCAACGGTGAACATCTTGGGGATGACCTGGCCCATCGCCTCCCAGTCGAAGAAGGTTTTGGCTAATTGGTTGAGGATATCCATGGAACGTCCGGGTTACTTGGCGGGGAGCTGGACGGCCTTGCTGCCCGGCTTCCAGCCTTGGGGAGTCTGCTCGGCGGCCGTGGGGCGGTCCTTGTACCACTGGGACGTCAGCTTCGCCCACGTGCCATCCGCGATGACAGCGTCCAAGCCCGAGTTCAGGGCATCGATCAAAGGCTGGTTGTCCTTGTTCACGGCATACGCGGTGAAGTTCTGGGTATTGACAACCTTCTCGGCGATCTTGGTGTTGTCGCCGGACTTGACCTGTCCTTCAGCCTGCTGGGACGGTGCGACCCAAGCGTCGATCTGGCCGTTCTTCACGTTGCCGTAAACGGTGTTGTAATCGGGGTAGCGGACCGGTTCGAGCTTGAGGGTGTTGGTGACGTAGTCGTCCTGGACCGTACCTTGAACGACGCCGATGCGCAGACCCTCTTTAAGGTCTTTGAAGCCGGTTACCTTTGAATCGTTCTTGGTCACTACGGCCATGTAGCCAAAGTCGTAACCGTTGGTGAACCCGACTGTCTTGCGGCGGGCGTCGGTGGTGGAGATCGAGGAGGAGCCGACGTCGAACTGCTTGTTCGCCACTTGCGACAGGAGAGCCGAGAAGTCGGTGGAAGCGAACTCGACCTTGAGTCCGAGCTTGGCGCCGATTGCCCGGAGGAGCTCGTTGTCGTAGCCGGTGAACTTTCCGGAAGGATCGATGAAGATGTTCGGCGGGGCGTCAGACAACGTCCCTACCCTCAGGGTTCCATCGGTGATCAGGCCAAGCTTGGACTTATCGATCTTGTCCAACGGTGTCACGCTGGCGGTGGTGAATTTGTCAAGGGTCTTCTGGTCGCTACCGGCGAGGGCGTCGGTGGGGGAACCGCTCGGCTGTGAGGCTCCGCCGCCGCATGCTGCGAGGGAGAGCACCAAGGCTGCGGCCACCGGGGCGGCAGAGAGCCACTTAAAGGCTTTGAATTTCATGAAGAAATCACTTTCATCGGGTCACGGAGACGTTCGGCAGGGGGCCAGGAAAGTGGCTGCCGCGAAGGTTGGGCTGCGTCGCTGGGCTTCAACCTGCCAAACTTAATTATGACATCAGGGCCCAGCGGGCCCCCGAATCGAACAAATGAGTGCCTTCACTCAGTAATGCCGAATGATCCGCTGCCTGCGCGGCGTTTTGCCTAGTAGTCATTCCGACTTGCGGTCTCACCGCGGAATCCCGCCCATAACAAACTGAGCTTGGCGTTCCCTGACCCTACTGTGACTTACGTCGCAACGGGTGAACGCGCTGCGGCCTGGAAACTGCGCCCTGGAACCCGTGGCCCTAGAAGCCGCCCCGGCCCGCATCTTCCGGCGGTAAAACAGGCCACTGGCCTTCGATCACTGCTGTGGGCTTGCTGCGCCGCAGGTACTGTTGGAAATCAGCGGCTTGGCTCGCTGCCCAGTCCACCTGCAGGTGGTGGAGTTTTGAGGCGGGCATCTGCAACGTAGGAAACTTGCCTGCCATTGCGTCCAACACCCGCAACGTGGCGAGGGCATCGGCAGCGGAAGTATGCGCGTTGTCCAAGTCCACCCCGTACTCTTCGCACAGGGCGGTGAGGGTGCGCTTGCCCTTGCGGTAGCGGTCCACTTGCTTGTTCATGACATAGGGATCCAGCACCGGGAACCGGCTCAGCTGCGGGACGCCGTGGCGCGCGGATTCAGCTGCAAGCACGGTGAAATCATAACTGGCGTTGAAGGCGATGACCGGGGTTCCGGCGTCGAACAATTCCTGCAGGACTGCTGCAACTTCCCGGGTGACCTCAGCAGCCGGACGGCCATCAGCCCGGGCCATCTCGGTGGTTATCCCGTGAACTTCACTGGCCTCTGCCGGGATTTCGACGCCCGGATCAGCCAGCCACTCATGCTCGGAGATGAGTTCCCCCTGCTGATCCACAACAGTGATGGAGGCAGTGACGATCCGCGCTGAGCGGGAGTTCTTTCCCGTGGTCTCGAGGTCGAAGGCGGCGCGGGGGAGGGTATTCCAGGAACTCATATTTTTACGCTACCGGCCGGCTCCGACAGTATTGGGCACGACACTCCCTCAGGACACGACCTGGTCTGTTGAAGCGGTAGGTTGGACTGATGCGCATGGAGTACGTCACAGCGGCCCTCGCTGTCGTGGATCTCGTTCCGGCCGGTGCTGCGGTCGCTTATGGCGACGTCGCCGAACTTCTGGGCGCCGGCGGTCCTCGGCAAGTGGGTGCCGTGATGAGCCACTACGGGAGTTCGGGCCCGTGGTGGCGGGTCCTGCGCGCCAGCGGGGAGGCGCCGCCCGGTCACGAGGCGGAAGCGCTCAAGCATTACCTTGCTGAGTCCACGCCACTTCTTGGCTCCTATCAAGCGTTCCTCAGGACAGGCGAAGGCCGTTGGCGGGTCGACTTGACGGCCGCGCGGTGGGCTCCAAGTGAAGCCGACTTCGACTACCTCGATGTGATCTCCGACCAGTTGCAGCGTCAGCTCCATAAATTGTCAGTGCCGGATGATGAAATGACTGTGTGACCGCGACTCCTGCCAAACCCCGCTCCGCATCGGCATCATTGCGTCTGCTTCCGCCGCGCGAAACAAGCTTCGTGGCACCTGTCCTTTCCCCGGATCAGCGTGCCGTGGTTTCGCTCGGTCGGGGGAGCGGACCAATACTTGTCCCCGGTGGCCCCGGAACCGGCAAGTCGACCGTCTTGGTTGAAACCGCCGTGCGCCGGGTGCATCACGAGGGCGTGGACCCGGAGAGGATTCTCATCCTCGCTCCTGGCCGCCATGCTGCGGCGGCGCTTCGGGACACCTTTACCGGACGGTTGGATCGCAGCCTCAGTACCACGCCGGCACGTACCTGGGCGTCGTACGCGTTTGACGTCATCCGCCGCGCCAAGGCGGAGGGCGTCCTGCCGTTGCCTCGGCCACCCAAGCTACTCTCGGGCCCGGAACAGGACCTCATCATCAAGGAACTGCTCGAGGGGCACGTCAGGTCCGGGAATCAGTTGCCGTGGCCGGCGGACCTGGCCGCAGCCTTGCCCACACGTGGATTCCGGCATGAGATCCGCGAGCTTTTTGATCGAATTATCGAGTCGGGACGGACCGCGGAAGACCTTGTGGGGCTTGCCTATGAATGCGGACGTCCCGATTGGATGGCCGCGGCCGAGCTCTACAGCGAGTACAGGGACGTCTTGGATCTGCGCATGCCCGAAGCCTTCGACCCCGCCGGAATCATCACCACGGCCCGTCAGATTTTCCAGGATTCTCCCGCTTTTCTTGCCGCAGAAAGGGAGCGACTGCAGCTGATTCTGGTCGATGACGCCCAGGAGTCGAACCCGGCGGTATTCGAGCTCTTGGCCGACATCGCCGAGGGCAAAGACGCGGTGGTCACCTTCTCGCCGGACACTGTGGTGCAAGGCTTTCGCGGCGCCCGCCCGGATTTGGTAGCCGAACTGCCATCCCTTCTGGGAGGGAAGAAAGAATCAGTAACGCACTGTCCGCTATGGAACACCCACCGGCACTCGCCGGCGGTGGCAGAGGCGTGGGTGAGGGTGGCGGCCCGCACCTCCCAGCGCTTGGGCGGGCAACTCGCCAGGAGGCTGGAACAGCCAGCTGCCGGCGACGGGGACGCTGACCGCACTTATGGAGGAGCGGTGGAAGGACACGTCCTGCCATCGCCTGTCCATGAGTTGCGTTATGTCGCCCAGCGCATTCTCGAAGCGCAGTTGCGCGAAGGCCGGGAGTTCAGCGACATCGCCGTTATTGTGCGCAACGGCGGCCTGATTTCCCAACTCCAGCGCTACCTCGCGGGCCAAGGCATTCCGGTCCGGGTTCCTGTTGCCGACTCTGCGGTGCGGGATGAAGTCGCGGTCCGGCCCCTCCTCGAAGCCTTTGCCATCGCACTGGATCCGGACAAGTTGACCCCTGAGCTGGCGGTTTCACTTCTGACTTCCCGGATCGGAGGATCCACAGCAATCGAGTTGCGCAGGCTCCGGCAGTCGCTGAGGAGCGAGGAACTCCTCGGAGGTGGGGGTCGATCCAGCGATGTTTTGTTGGTCGAGGCCCTGCTCCAGCCTGGAGCCTTGGCCTCCCTGGGCATAGAAGGCACGTCCGCGCGCAGGTTGGCTCGAGTGATCGCCGCCGGAGTGGAGGCCGTAGGGAGGCCGGGCGCAAATGCGGAATCAGTCCTGTGGGCCCTGTGGCAGGCGACAGGTTTGTCTTCCCGATGGGCGGAGGCGGCCATCGACGGCGGTCCAGCCGGCGCCCGCGCAGACCGCGACCTCGACGCCATGATGGCCCTCTTCCATACAGCCGAGCGGTTTGTGGACCAGCTGCCCGGCTCAGGGCCGGAACAATTCCTGGACTACTTACTGAACCAGGAATTGCCCATGGATACCCTTGCGGCGAGAGCCCAGCTGGAATCGTGCGTTGAGATCATGACACCGGCCAGCGCCGCTGGCCGGGAATGGCCCGTGGTTATCGTCGCCGGTCTTCAGGAAGGCGTGTGGCCGAACACTCGGTTGCGGGGAGAACTCTTGGGCAGCACTTTGTACGCGGATGCCGTGGAACACGGGGTAGAACACGCCCTCCAGCGCGGCCCGTTGAGCAGGTTGCGTGATATCCGTTATGACGAGCTCAGGAGTTTTTCAACGGCGGTCTCCCGGGCGCGTCAGGTTCTCATCTGCACGGCAGTATCCTCCGAGGATGAACAGCCCTCGGCATTCCTTGACTACGTAGCCCCGTTGGGACCAGGGGAGTACCAGCGGGACTACACCCCCGTGGACAGGCCCATGACCCTGCGTGCCCTTGTCGCTGAGCTGCGGCAACACGTCCAGTCAGCGACCGGTGCTGCCGCCAGCGAACCCGGAACGGCGTGGGAGGCTGCGCGCGTGCTGGGCCGCCTTGCCACCGCCGAACCGCCGGTACCTGGAGCTGATCCGGACACGTGGTGGGGTTTATTGGACCTTAGCTCAAGGGAACCGGTGGTACCCGTGGGAGGAACAGTTTCCGTATCTCCGTCCAAGGTCGAGACGGTGCACAAGTCCCCCTTGGATTGGTTTGTCCAAGCCGCAGGTGGAGAGGCTGCCACCGATTTCGCGCGTAGCTTGGGCAACCTGGTCCACAGCATTGCCCAAGAACTTCCTGAGGCCTCGGGCTCCGAGTATGTTTCCGAGCTGGTAAAGAGGTGGCACACACTGGGGATGAAGGACAACTGGGAAGGAAAGCTTGATTTCCAGCGGGCCGAGCTCATGGTCCGCAAGCTTGCCTCATACGTGATCATGATGCGCAGTGAGGGCAGGAGCTTGCTTGCCGTTGAACAGGACTTCCAAGTCCAGCTTCCCGATGTCACCGTCCACGGCGACGCCAGTGCCCACGGCTGTGGCACCGCCCACTGCGATGCCACTGGAACGGATGAAAGCGCGGAAGTAGCCGCCCGCCATGCTGTCCTTCGGGGCCAAGTGGATCGTCTCGAAATCGACTCCGAAGGCCGGCTGGTCATCGTCGACCTCAAAACCGGCAAGCGCCAGCCCGGCAAGTCCGAGGTCGCCAGGCACCCGCAACTGGGCGCATACCAAGCTGCCGTTCTGATGGGCGCCTTCCGCGATGCCGTTGCGGGGGAATCCGGGCCCGAGGCAGTCACGCTTCCCACCGACGTCGCCCCTGGTGGTGCTGTGTTGGCGCAGTTGGGAACCAAAGCCAAGAGTCCCTCCGTCCAGCAGCAGGAACCGTTGGACCCCAGCGAGAACTGGGCCGAGGACCTTGTGACGGAGGCCGCGACTTTGATGGCTGGCGCCACCTTTGAGGCCCGTCACGACCCCGGCAAAGCAGGATACGGCGGTCATGGGTGTCGCTTGCCCGATATTTGCCCGCTGTGCGCACGAGGAAAGCAGATCACCGAATGAGTACCGAACTCCTGGCCGGCGTCGAAGGCGGACATGGCGATGCCGCCGGCCTTCCAGAGCCGCGGTTTTCGCCGTCGGACGTTGCGGACATGCTGGGCGAGAAGAACCGCCCGACGCCGGAACAGGCTCGGATTATCGCCTCACCCCTTTCTCCGCGCTTGGTCATCGCCGGTGCCGGTTCCGGTAAGACGGCCACCATGGCTGACCGTGTGGTGTGGCTCGTCGCCAACGGCTGGGTGCGTCCGGAGGAAGTCCTCGGTGTCACATTCACGCGCAAGGCTGCCGGTGAACTTGCCAGCAGGATCCGTTCCAAGCTCGCCACTCTTCAGCGGGTAGCGTCCGACGGCGGGGCTGCCATGGGGTTTCCGGGCGGGCTTCTGAGTGCTGACGACCTCGAACCCAAGGTTTCCACTTATCACTCCTACGCAAGCGCCATAGTTTCTGACCACGGCCTTCGACTCGGCATAGAACGCGACGTTGTTTTGCTCGGTGGCGCACAGTCATGGCAGTTGGCAAGCGAAGTCGTTGAATCCTACGACGGCGAGTACGAGCACTTCACGGTGGCGAAATCCACCTTGGTCAATGCCGTCCTGCAGTTGGCCGGCGAATGCGCGGAGCACCTTCAAGAGCCGGAAGGGGTGCGCAACTGGGTGCTGGAACGCGTTCAGGCTTTTGAACAGCTTCCCTATATGGCAGGGGCCCGGAAGAACCCAACGCAGGGTGCTGCGGACCTCGTGTCCATGTTGCGGACCCGTGCCAGCGTCGCGGACATGGTGGTTCGCTACCAAAGCGAAAAGAGGCGGCGTGGGGTGCTCGACTTTGGGGACTTGGTGGCTCTGGCTGCGCGGATCGCCAATGACGTTCCTTTGGCTGCCAGCACTGAAAGGGCCCGCTACAAGGTGGTGCTGCTGGACGAATTCCAAGACACGTCCCATGCTCAACTTGTCCTGTTTTCCCGGCTTTTCGGCCAGGGACATGCTGTTACGGCAGTCGGTGATCCAAACCAGTCAATCTACGGATTCCGGGGCGCCTCGGCAGGACAACTCTTTCACTTCGTTCAGGAATTCCCTGTGCGGCAGGTCGATGCCGAGGCCGGAACCGAGACGTACGCCGTGGCTCCGACCTCATACCTGACCACGGCATGGCGCAACGGCAGGAACATACTGGCCGCGGCCAACACCATCGCATCGCCGCTTAACCGCACCAGTACGCTGGCCGGACCGGCTGGTGAGCGGGGATCCGGGGATACCGTTTCTGTTCCTCCGTTGGTACCGAGCCCGGTGGCTGTGGAGGGGCGCGTGGTGATCGGCCGTTTCGGTACGGACGAAGACGAAGCAGCCGCAATTGCCCGCGATGTCCGCCGATACCGCCGGACCGTTTTCGAGGAAGAAAAAGATGGGTCAGCGGTCAGGCCCACCATGGCGGTGCTGTGCCGGCGTCGGGCGCAAATGGAGTGCATCCGCCGAGAATTCGAGCTTCAGGGCATCCCTTACGAGATCGTCGGTTTGGGCGGATTGCTGGACACACCGGAGATTGTGGACCTGGTGGCGACCCTGCGGGTTCTGGCGGATCCCGGCCGCTCAGATGCGCTGATGAGGCTTTTGGCCGGGGCCCGATGGCGAATCGGGACAGCGGATCTTATGGCTTTCGCGGATTGGTCCCGTCACTTGGCCCGCCGCCGCGCCGTCGCAGGAGGTTCCGTAGACGGTCCCGCTAACGAAGCGGGTGCTGGCGTGGAAGCCGTCACGCTGGAAAGTGACATCACCGATTCTGCAAGCCTCGTGGAGGCTCTTGACGTCCTCCCCAAAAAAGGCTGGTCGTCAGGACACGGCAGGTCTTTGAGCGACGCCGCCTTGGAGCGCCTCAGCAAGCTATCTTCCGAGCTGAGGTTCCTTCGAAGCTACATCGGAGACGATCTCAGTACCCTCCTGGGAGAGGTTGAGCGGGCAATGCTCTTGGACATCGAGGTCGCTTCCAAGCCCGGCATCAGTATTCATCAGGCTCGTCGGAACCTGGATGCGTTCCAAGATGCTGCAGCGGGTTTCCTGCAAACTTCGCAGCGCATTGACCTGCTGGCGTTCCTCTCGTGGTTGGAAGCAGCGGCCTCCGAAGAAGGCGGCCTGGATGTCGCCCCTGCAGAAACCAACCGCGAAGCTGTCCAGTTGCTGACAGTCCATGCCTCTAAGGGCTTGGAATGGGATGTCGTCTTTGTTCCCGGGATGAACTCGGGCTCCTTTCCCAGCAACAGGGACTCGCGCTGGAGCAGTGGCTCGGCTGCCTTGCCGTGGCCATTGAGAGGCGATCGAGCCGATCTCCCGCAATGGGATCTTGACCAGCCGGACCAGAAAGGGTGGTTGGACGCCGAAAAGGACTTCAAGTCGCGGGTCCAGGCTCATGGGGAAGCGGAAGAACGCAGACTTGCGTATGTCGCTTATACAAGGGCGAAACACGTTCTGTGGGTCTCGAGTGCGGCGTGGAACGGGTCGCGCTCCGGAATGGCCGAGCTATCTCCGTTCATTTCGGAACTAGCTCCGCTGACAGTTCAAGGCGATGGCCGCGACTCCGTGCTCCCGGCCTCCGACGGGAGCGCCGAGATTCACGCGGACTCGGTTGCTGAAGAAGCCCTGCCGGAATCCAGCCCGCTGACGACAATCCATGAAGTCGCCACCTTCCCATACGACCCCCTTGAGGGTCCGTCGGATCCCCGGACAGGGGCACGCCTGAGGCTCCTGCCTGGTCGTAGGGCCGCCATGGACAGCGGAGCAGCGATGGTCCGGGCTTTCATGGACGGGACGGTGCCGGACGCTCCCGTCGGTGGGCAATTTCCTGCAGTTACTGAGCGTTGGTCCCAAGAAGCAGAGCTGTTGTTGGATCGGCAGAGACAGGGCAGGGCAACCCAGGACGTTCACTTGCCCAGCCACGTCTCCGCTTCACTCTTCGTCGAACTTGGCGCAAACGCCGGAGACGTACTGTCCCGGCTTCGCAGGCCGGTTCCCCGCGAACCCGGGATCTCGGCGCGCAAGGGGACCGCATTCCACGCATGGGTCGAAGAGTTTTTCGGCACCACGGGCATGCTTGACCTCGATGAGGCACCGGGTTCGGACTCACACATTGATGAAGCCTACGGACTCGAGGAGATGGTCGCTTCCTTCAAGGAATCCGAGTGGGCCCAGCGCGCCCCCGTTTACGTCGAAGTACCCGTAGAGACCAAGATCGGGGACATCGTAGTTCGCGGCCGCATCGACGCCGTGTTCCAAGATGCCGACGGCCGCTGGCAGCTCATCGACTGGAAGACCGGACGACGACCCTCCGGGCAACAGCTCACGGAGCGAGCTGTGCAGTTGGCCGTGTACCGGCTGGCGTGGGCCCGGCTAAGGAAGGTTCCCCTTGAAGATGTCAGCGCCGCCTTCTACTACGTTGCAGAAGGATCGCTGGTGCGGCCGCACGACCTCGGCGGCGCCGATGAGCTCGAGCGGATCGTTTCCCAAGCACTGAGTAACAACGGTTAGGGAGGTCAGGAGTCTTTCGTGGCCTCGGTGCTCTTGACATCTTTTAGCTGCACAACGTTAATCGCGGCCGTGGAGGTCGAATCCTGGCTGCTGGTGCCGGCATCGGGCTCGCTGGCAGCCTCGTCAACGTCACCAGCCTCGTCAACGTCACCAGCCTCGTCAGCAACTACCGGCTCGTCCGGTATGGCTGCCACGGAAACTGCAGGGCCGACGTCGGAAATCGGGACAACCGTGACTGTCGGTTGCTGGGGAGGCGCCGCGGCGGCGTCCTCGGCAGCCTGCCGGTCCGCCTCCTCAGCTGCAGCACGCGCAGCCGCTTCGCGCTGTTCCTGCTTCTCGATATCTGCGGCCAATGATTGAAGCATCGATTCAGCTTCCGACGTCATCCCCTCGTGGCCCGCCGCCATGGCTTTGACCAGGTATTGTGCCAGCGCGAACTCGGCGAGCAGCGCGGCCCTTCGGAGCAAGTGTGAATCCGGTGTCTCGCGGCGGGCCTCGGTGTAGTGATTGAGCACGTCCTGGATGAAGGCTGATTCGTTGGACGCCACAAGCCAGGCAAAGTCATCCGCTGGGTCGCCGATCCGCAGATCGGTCCAGCCGGTAACCGCAGTCACTGTGTCGTCCTGCACCATCAGGTTGTCCTCATGGAGGTCCCCATGCACCACCGAGGTGTTGAAGCGCCACAGCGCCACATCTTCCATGGCGTGTTCCCACCGGCGTAGAAGGGTCGCCGGAATTTTGCCTGTTGTCGCCGCCTGGTCGAGCTCGTTGAGTTTCCGCTGGCGGAACTCGTTGGCTGAGTAACTGGGAAGGTCGGCATTGATCACCAAGGAGAGCGGCAGATCGTGAATTGCAGCCAGCGCCGAGCCGATTTCCTTGGCCAGGGCAGCGCTGCCCGCCGAAAGGTCCTCAATGGAGAACAACGAGCCCTGCAGGTGCGCATACACAAAGGTGGTGAGCTCGCCCTGGCGTACTGTCCCGGCGATGGTGGGGAGATGGAAAGGAAGCTCTGCCCGGATCGCGGGACTGAAAGCCCGCAGAACCATGAACTCCGTTTCCAACCGCGTGCTCGCTTCGGGATGGCGCGGGGAGCGGACGCGCCAGCGTTTCCCGTCGGCGTCGAGCAGGAGCGCCGAGTCGAAGTCGGCGTCGTCGTCGGGGGAGTAGGCTGTGCCAGTGGGCGCCAAGCCGGGCACTGCCGCGGTTGCGACGGCAGCTAGTTCAAGCGGAGTTCTTCTCACGCCTTCCACGGTAGGGTGGCTGGCGCCTGTGGCCATGATGCAGTGCGGCGAGTCTCCAGATCCGCAGGAAATCTACCGTGCCCACCCACAGAAGAACGCACGGAATGCCTTGGATATGTCCACAAGCCTTAGGCTGCCCAAATGTTTTTTGACGGTGGTAATCAGTACGGTAGGTATATGAGCTATACGGAACCATCGGCATTGGCAAACCACCTGACGGACACCGTTCTTCCCGTGCCCCCGGCCGTGGTGGATCGGGGGTCGGCTGTCAGGATGAAGCCGGGCATGGTGTCGGAGCTCATTTCGTCGGGAACGGCCAAAGCTGTGCTGATCTCCCAGCGTAAAGCGGTGGTTACTGCGGGCGGCCTGTGGTTTGGCGAGGCAGCAGAGCTGTGGGAGTCGCTGGCAGCCGCAGGGCGCGAGGCCATCTATCTGGGCAGAACTTTGCTGCCTTCGTCATTGGCGGTCGGTACGCCGGTGCTGTTGTTCACGGTCGCCGAGCCGGTTGCCCCGGGTACCGCAACACTACCTGCCCATGCCGAGTGGGCGGGTTTCCGCGAGGTCGCCGGACGTCTGGACGCCACTGACACGGCCTTGTTCATCGAGGCCAGCGCCATTTCCAACTGGCATGCCACGCACCGGCATTGCCCTCTGTGCGGTAGCCCTACGGAGGTCGAATCCGGCGGTTGGGTGCGACGATGCCCCCAAGACAACTCAGAACATTATCCGCGAACGGATCCGGCGATCATCGTTACCGTGGTGGGCCCTGACGGCCGCCTTCTCCTTGGCGGCGGAGGTCCGGTCGATGCCAAAAACTATTCGACGCTGGCCGGGTTCGTTGAACCAGGTGAGTCCCTGGAACAAGCGGTGGTCCGTGAAATAGGCGAAGAAGTCGGAGTCCGTGTCACCGCATGCCAGTACTTGGGCTCACAGTCCTGGCCTTTTCCGGCGTCCCTCATGTTGGGATTCACAGCAACAACGGAGGACACCGTCGCCAAACCCGACGGTGTTGAAGTTACGCGGGCCCGCTGGTTCAGCCGTGAGGAGCTGCAAGCTGCCGTCTTGAGCGGGGAAATCACCATCTCGACGCGGTTGTCCATTGCGCGTTCACTGATCGAGCACTGGTATGGCGGCGTCATTGAAGACCTTCAGCCGTGACGGAAGAAACGTTCGACGCCGGGAGCTCGCTTGAGGAGCGCATCCTGGGAAGCCTTGATGAAGAACAACGTGAGGTAGCCAGCACCCTGACGGGTCCGCTATGCGTACTTGCGGGGGCGGGCACCGGGAAGACGCGTGCCATCACCCACCGGATTGCGTACGGCGTCCACTCCGGCGTCTATAGTCCGCAACGGTTGCTGGCAGTGACCTTTACTGCGCGGGCGGCGGCCGAGATGCGGAGTCGGCTGAGGGACCTCGGTGTGGCGGCGGTTCAGGCCCGCACGTTCCACGCGGCCGCTTTGCGGCAGTTGCAGTTTTTCTGGCCACAGGCCATCGGCGGAACGTTGCCAAGCCTTTTGGACCACAAAGCCACCATGATTGCAGAAGCCTCCCGCCGGCTTCGGCTCAGCACTGATCGGGCATCGATCAGGGACCTCGCTGCCGAGATCGAATGGGCCAAGGTGTCCATGCTCACCCCGGCCAACTACTTGGAGAATGCGGTGGGCAGGGGAACTCCCGGTGGGTTCGACCTCACTGCCGTGGCGAGGGTGTTCCAAGCCTATGAAGACCTCAAGACCGATCGGAACGTCATCGACTTTGAGGACGTTCTCCTCATCACCGTGGGAATCCTTCAGGAGGACCCAAAAGTCGCAGCGACGGTGCGGGAGCAGTACCGGCACTTCGTCGTGGACGAATACCAGGATGTGTCGCCGCTGCAGCAACGGCTTCTGGACCTGTGGTTGGGCGGGAGGGACGAGCTTTGCGTAGTGGGCGACGCCTCCCAGACGATCTATTCCTTCACGGGAGCGTCACCAAAACACTTGCTCGGTTTCAAAAATCAGTTTCCTAACGCTACCGTGGTCAAACTTGTCCGCGACTACCGTTCCACCCCGCAAGTGGTGAAGCTGGCCAACGAGCTCCTCGGCTCGCGTCGTAGCGGCGGACCTGTGGCGGATGCTGCATGGGCGGCTCCCCTGAAGCTCGTGGCTCAGCGGCCGTCGGGCCCGGCACCCAGATTCATGGAGTGCCCGGACGATGAGGCGGAGGCTGCCGTCGTCGCCGGACGAATTCAGGAACTTCTCACCGCGGGTGTCAAGGCGAGCGAGATTGCGATCCTGTTCCGCACCAACGGACAGTCCGGAGCTTACGAGCAAGCTTTGGCCTCTGCGGGCATCGGTTATCAACTTCGGGGTGGTGAAAGGTTCTTCGCCCGGAAAGAAGTGCGTGATGCCATCTTGCAGTTGCGCGCGGCAACCAGGGCAGTAGCTGAGGGGCCCTCAGTGCCCCTGGGGCAGATCGTCCGTGACATTGTGGCCTCATTGGGTTACACCGATGCTGCGCCGCATAGCGGGGGAGCGCTACGGGAGCGGTGGGAATCGCTGGCCGCACTGGTTGCCTTGGCAGACGAGCTTGCCGTTCACCGGGGAGAATCCTTCACGCTCGCCGAATTCGTCAATGAGCTCCAGGAACGTTCCTTGGCACAGCACGCGCCAACTGTCCAGGGAATCACCCTCGCTTCGCTGCACTCCGCGAAAGGCCTCGAATGGGATGCCGTGTTCTTGGTTGGCCTCAGCGAGGGACTTATGCCGATCTCCTTCGCTGATACGCCCGAGGACGTTGACGAGGAACGGCGGCTGCTTTACGTGGGCATCACCCGCGCACGCGAGCACTTGAACCTCTCATGGTCCACCGCCCGCACGCCGGGCGGCCGTGCAAACCGGAAGCCCTCCCGGTTCCTGGACGGACTGCGGCCGGACTCCGTCGCATCTGCCAGCGCTCGCAGTAAAACAGGGCCAGTGCGTCCAAAAGCTGCCACCCCGGCCTCATGCAGGGTCTGCGGGAGCATGCTCGCAACGGGTGCGGAGCGCAAGATTGGGCGTTGCAACCAATGCCCACCCAGCTATGAGGAGCAGACATTTGATGCCTTGCGGCAGTGGCGCAAGGACGTAGCGCAAGCTGCCGAGGTTCCCGCCTACGTTGTGTTTACGGATGCGACCCTGACTGCAATTGCTGAGGCGCGGCCCTCGTCGCTGGAGGAACTTGCGGGCCTGGCCGGTGTTGGCCCTTCCAAGCTTGAACGCTACGGCGAGGCCGTCTTGGAAGTTCTCAGCGAAAGCGCTGTCCTCTGATGGCCCGATCAACCAGCTCAGACTCACCCGTTCACCAGCTGACAGAGGATGGTGCACCCGTCGTCGTGCGTCGCTCTGCGCGACGACGCCGGACCGTAGCGGCCTTCTGGGAGGACGGCAAAGCGGTGGTCGCTATTCCGGCCAGTTTCACTCGGACCCAGGAACGGGAATGGGTGGGACGCATGCTGGCCAAGTTGAAGAAGCAGGGTCAAGGGGCCGGTGGGCGCGGCAAACGTCGTCCGGCCACCGATGAAGCCCTCGCTGAGCAGGCAACACTGCTGTCGCGGACTTACCTCGGCGGCCGCGCAATGCCGACGTCGGTACGTTGGGTTGGCAACCAGAACTCACGCTGGGGTTCGGCTACACCGGCTGATGGCAGCATCAGGTTATCGAGCAAGCTCCAGCCAATGCCGCAGTGGGTGATCGACTACGTCCTCGTCCACGAGCTGGCGCACCTCCTGGTGGCCGGTCATAACGCCGACTTTTGGAAGTTGGTTGAGGCTTACCCTGAAACCCAGCGCGCCAAAGCTTTCCTGGACGGAGTAGCTTACGCAACATCCCGGGGCCTCGGACCGGACCCCGGCACCGAGGCACCTACTCCCGAGCCTCCAGCACCACACTGAAGGCCGGGCCCCGAGTACCTCGTGCCAGGGCGAAAATGCCTAGTTGGCCGGCGGTTCGGGGTCAGTCCCGGATTCGGGCTCGCCCTTTTTTCCGTCGTCGCCTGAGCCGTCGTCGCCTGATCCCTCGTCGCCTGAGCCGTCGTCGCCTGATCCCTCGTCGCCCGGTTCGGACGTTGTTTCAAAACCGCCGCTCAGCAGCTTTTGCAGGGCATCGTCAACTTCACCGTCGCTGGCTTCGGCGAGACGGCGTCGTTCCGAGAACCCCTTGGGATCGTCGAGGTCGGCACCTGTCGGCAGCAGATCCGGGTGGTGCCAGATAGCGTCCCGGCCTTCGATTCCACGCTCTTCCTTCAGGGTTGCCCACAACGTGGCGGCTTCCCTGAGTCGCCGCGGACGCAATTCCAAGCCCACCAAGGACGAGAATGCATGTTCGGCCGGTCCACCGGTTGCCCGACGACGGCGAACGGTCTCCCGCAACGCTGTGGCCGACGGCAGCACCCGTGCCGTGGCTTCGGCTGTCAACTCATCCACCCAGCCTTCAACGAGGGCAAGGGCAGTTTCGAGCTTCTCCAGGGCAGCTGTCTGCACAGGGGTGCGTTCGGGCATGAACACGCCGTGGGACAGTGCCTCCTGAATGCCCTCCGGGTTGCTGGGATCCAGGTCCCGGGCAAGGTCTTCGATCCTGGACATGTCGATGTGGATTCCCCGGGCATAGGCTTCGATCGCGCCCAGCAGATGGCCTCGAAGCCAGGGGACCTGCACAAACAACCGGGCGTGCGCGGCTTCGCGCACGGCAAGGAAAAGCCGGACATCGTTCTCCGGCAGGCTCAGGCCTTCTCCGAACTTCGCGACGTTGGTGGGCAGCAAAGCCATTTCAAGGTCGGCCAGCGGAACGCCGATGTCTGTGCTGCTCACAACTTCCGCGGAAAGCGCGCCGATAGCTTGCCCCAGCTGCATCCCGAAGATGGCCCCGCCCATGTTCTGCAGCATGGACGACGCGCCGCCCATCATGGACTTCATTTCCTCAGGCATCTGCTGGGACAGGGCTTCGGACAGCGCGTTGGCAATACTGTTTGCCACGGGCTCGGTCAAACGCTTCCACGTGCCCAGGGTGGCTTCAACCCACTCAGCACGCGACCACGCCCGGCCGATGAGTCCGGTGGCGGAGAGATCCGTGACAGGATCCAGCCACAGCTCAGCAAGCCTCAGCGCCTCGTCGATCTCCTTGGACTGGTGGGCGCTGACGGACGGATCGCTGCCCGACGCTGCCACACGGCGGGCGTTATCGTGTGCGAGCTGCCAATTTACAGGTCCTTCGGAGGTGGAACTCATCATTGCTTGGACCTGCGAGAACATTTGCTGAAGCAGTTGGGGGTCGTTTGGCAGGCCGGCGGCCTTAGCCAGTTCGGCGGGATCGATGTTGCCCATCCCTTGTCCGCCCATGAGATTCTGCAGCATTTCAGCCAGCGGATCCTTGGGCGTGTCATCATCTTCTGACGGGTTGTTCGGGTTGGAAGTCATGGTGTCGCCGATCGTCGAACTGGCTGGTGATCCCTTTCACCGTACCCCGATGGGGGAGGGCTGTCTGCCCGGTTGCCGCAACGTTCGCTGTAGGCAAAGCAGCCTCCGAACTGGGGGACCGCGTAGTGTGGATGTCTGGTGCATCCTCGTCGTAGCGCCCCGGTACCAACGTCGCTGTGACGGCATAGAAAGGCCCCCATGCTTACATCGCCCCATTCAGAAGGCTCCGTGGATCCGCGCCAAGCGAACGACGCCGGTCCCGCCACAGATGCCACGGCACCTTCCCGTGACGTCAGGTACTCGATCATGGTCATCTCGGGGCTCTTGGCCTTGGGCCTCGGCGTTGGCGCTGCTGCCTTGCCGGTGCCTTACGTCGTGGAGTCAGCGGGGCCTGTTTTCAATACCTTGGGCAAAGATGGAGACAAGCCAGTCATTTCCGTTACCGGGCATGAGTCCTTCGCCGCCAAGGGAGACCTTGACTTGACCACGGTGGTCACCACAGGCGGTCCGCAAAGTCCCGCGACGATCCTGGATGTCTTTCGGGGTTGGCTGGATCCTTCCAAGGCCGTGTACCCCGAGGAATTGATCTATCCCAAGGGAAGCACTGCCCAGGACACCGCGAAGCAGGGGCAGGTTGACATGGCGACCTCCCAGGAAAACGCGGTCGCCGCAGCGTTGCGCCAACTGAAGATCCCGTTTGAGCAACGGCTTACCGTGGCTGGACTCTCCGATTCGTCACCCTCTGCGGGAAAGATCCAAGAAGGCGACCGCCTTGTTTCCATCAATGGAAAACCGGTGACGTCCTTGGCCTCAATACAAACTGAACTTGCCGCCGGGGCAGGCGCTCCGGCAGTCGTCGTCGCGGACCGCGGCGGTAAGTCAGTGACTGCGACCATAACGCCGACCAAGAACCCTTCGGGCACGTACATACTGGGCGTGCTCCTGGCCAGCGGGTTCACTTTTCCCTTCAACGTCAATATCTCCCTAAACAATGTCGGCGGTCCCAGTGCAGGGATGATGTTTGCCCTGGGCATCATCGATACCCTCACGCCGGGTGACCTTACCGGCGGAAAGCACATTGCCGGCACAGGGACCATAACTCCCGACGGCGCAGTGGGAGCCATCGGTGGCATCGCCCAGAAGATGATCGGGGCCAAGCAGCAGGGAGCCACTCTTTTCCTCGCTCCGGCGGCTAACTGCGGGGACGTCGTGGGCCACATTCCAAACGGATTGCAGGTAGTTAAGGTTGAATCTCTGGCGGAGGCGACGGCCGCGGTAAAACAGTTTGCATCGGGAGGGGACGTTAAAGGACTTCCGACCTGCACAAACAACTAGACTGACCGTGGAACTTAGCTCGACTGCCACTCGTGGCACATATGACGGACTCTGCCAGGTTTCAACGGGCCGGGGATGTTAAGCACGCGCATACCGATTGTTCACTGACGACCACAATGAGGTACAGAGTTTGTCTCGTCCCGCCAGCTCCAACCCGCCCGGAAGATCGCCGCTGAGACGGGGTGTCCTGACTCCCACGCTGATCGTCGTGGCCGTCGTCGTCGTCGGGTTCATCTTCTTCGCCAACGTGTGGACTGATGTCCTGTGGTACCAGCAGCTTGGCTTTTTCGAAGTGTACCTACGCGAAAACCTGGCCAAGATCATCACGTTCCTGATCGGGTTTGCGTTGATGTTCGCCGGTGTCTACTTCGCCATCCGCATCGCCTACAAAGCCCGGCCGGTCTATGCCCCAGACTCTGAAGCGCGCGAGAACCTCAACAGGTACCAAGCGCAGCTCGAACCGGTGCGGCGCGTGGTGATGATCGGACTCCCAATCCTCTTTGGCCTGTTCGCCGGAAGCGCGGCAGCAAGCCAGTGGCAGAAGGCCTTGCTGTTCTTCAACCAGGTGCCGTTCGGCCAGACGGATCCCCAGTTCAACCTCGACATCAGTTTCTATTTGATGTCACTTCCGTTCTTGGGATTCGTGACGGGCTTCCTCATCAGCATTGCCATCGTTGCTGGCATCGCCGGTATCTTGACGCACTACCTCTACGGCAGCATCCGCCTTTTGGAACGGGGCATCTTCACCAGCCGCGCCGCCCAGATCCATGTCGCGGTGATTGGGGCGGTTTTCCTTGTCCTGTTGGGCATCAACTTCTGGCTGGACAGGTACACAACGGTTCAGAGCTCTTCCGGTCACTGGGCCGGCGCGCTCTACACGGATGTCAATGCGGTTGTTCCCACCAAGGCAATCCTCGCTGTAGCTGCAGGTTTAGTGGCCATACTTTTCATTATCGCGGCCGTCGTTGGCCGCTGGCGCCTTCCTGTCATCGGAACGGCGATGTTGGTCATTACCGCAATTTTGGCCGGCGGTGTCTATCCGTGGGTCATCCAGCAGTTCCAGGTCCGGCCTTCGGAGAACACGCTGGAAAAGGAATACATCGGCCGCAACATCAACATGACGCGCTCCGCCTACGGCTTGGACAAGATCGACGTGTCCGCCTACAACGCGACGACGAACGCCACGAGTGGTGCGCTGGCGAAGGACGCGCAAACTGCGGCCAACATCCGGCTCTTGGACCCGAACCTCATTTCGTCCGCCTTTTCGCAGCTTGAACAGTATCGCCCCTATTACCAGTTTCCGCAGACCTTGAATGTGGACCGCTACACCGTGGGCGGGAAGGTCCAGGACACCGTCATTGCGGTCCGTGAACTGAACCCGGATGGCCTCAGCGCCAACCAGCAAACGTGGGTAAACCGCCACATCGTCTACACACATGGCTACGGCGTAGTTGCGGCTAAAGGCAACAAGTTCACCGTCGACGGCAAACCGGACTTCCTCGAGTCCGGCATCCCCTCCACGGGAGTTCTCGGTACGGACACCTCCTACGAGCCGCGCATCTACTTCGGCGAGAACTCGCCTGATTACTCCATCGTCGGAGGGCCGGAGGGTGCTCAACAGCGTGAGCAGGACCGGCCGGCCGGCAGCGGAGACACGCAGTACACCTTTAAAGGAAATGGTGGGCCGAGCGTAGGGAACTGGCTGAACCGGGTGCTGTATTCCATCAAGTTCCAGTCCTCGGACCTCTTGTTGTCGGACGGCGTTAACGACAAGTCCCAGATCTTGTACGACCGGAATCCGCGCGAACGCGTAGAGAAGCTTGCTCCCTTCCTCACCATCGACGGCAATGCCTATCCGGCTGTTGTGGACGGACGGGTGAAGTGGATCGTTGATGGCTACACCACCAGTCAGTACTTCCCGTACTCTCAGCCTCAGCAGTTGCAAAACGCGACGGCGGACTCCCTCACCAGTTCGGGGCGAACAGTCGCGTTGCCCAACAGTTCGGTGAACTACATCAGGAACTCGGTCAAGGCAACCGTCGACGCCTATGACGGCTCGGTGACCCTTTACGCTTGGGACGACCAGGATCCACTCCTCAAGGCGTGGCAGAAGATTTTCCCGAACGTCATCAAACCCTATTCTGAGATGTCCGGCGATCTCATGAGCCACGTGCGGTACCCGGAGGACCTGTTCAAAGTCCAGCGCGAACTGCTGGGCCGTTATCACGTCACCAATCCGGACAGCTTCTACCAGAACAACGATGCCTGGAGCGTACCGAACGATCCCACAGTGTCCGAGGCAGTCAAGCAGCCGCCCTTCTACATGTCACTGCAGATGCCGGACCAGACCAAGCCTGCCTTCCAATTGACCTCTTCCTTCATTCCCCAAACGGTCAATGGCAACGCCCGGAACATCTTGTACGGCTTCCTCGCCGCAGACTCCGACGCCGGCAACGTCAAGGGCGTAAAGGCTGATACCTACGGCAAGCTCAGGCTCCTGCAACTTCCTACGGACACTCAGGTTCCGGGGCCGGGGCAGGCGCAAAACAAGTTCAACTCCGATCCCACCGTCTCTCAGGCACTTAACCTTTTGCGTCAAGGTGCATCGGACGTGCTCAATGGAAACCTCCTGACGTTGCCTGTAGGTGGAGGCCTCCTCTATGTCCAACCTGTCTATTTGAAGTCGACGGGGGAAACCTCGTACCCCACCCTTCAAAGGGTGCTGGTGGCTTTCGGTGACAAGATCGGCTTCGCGCCAACGCTCGACGCGGCTTTGGACCAGCTGTTTGGGGGAGATTCCGGTGCTAAGGCGGGGGACTCGGCAAACAATGGGCAAACAACCACGTCGCCGCCTGCCACGACCACCACGACTCCGCCGGCAAACACCACCGATGCCAAGGCCGAACTCAAGGCCGCGTTGGATGATGCCAACAAGGCTATCCAGGATGGCCAGGCTGCCTTGGCCAAGGGCGACTTTGCTGGTTACGGGACTCAGCAGGCTAACCTGTCCGCAGCGCTCAAGAAGGCCATTGATGCCGAGACGCGTTTGGGTGTAACGCCCGGTACCCCGGCGACCCAAGGCGCCACCCCGAGCGCTACGCCTTCGCCCTCACCGAGCGGCTAAGCCACGGGCGGGTGAGCTGGGCCGGTGCGCGTTCGTTTCTTCGGACGGCACCGGCCCTTTTCGCTGCCCGGCAGCCGGTTGATCGCCGTCGTCGGTCCCTTAAGCGACTGCAGATCGCGTTCTCGTGAACCCTATGGGCGGGGGGAGACGCAGGTCACGTCACCAGGATTTGGTTCGCCGTTCACCGGACGGTAGTGTTGTTCTTGCGACGCGGGGTGGAGCAGTTCGGTAGCTCGCTGGGCTCATAACCCAGA
>NZ_JARVRJ010000017.1 GCF_030209745.1 Arthrobacter sp. fls2-241-R2A-200 | reverse complement strand
GCGCCACCATCCTCGGCCACATCCAACGCGGCGGCGTCCCCACCGCCTTCGACCGAGTCCTCGCCACCCGACTCGGCATGGCCGCCACCGACTCCGTCGTCGACGGCCGCTGGGGAACCATGGTCGCCCTCAAAGGCACCGACATCTCCCACGTCGGCTTCGAAGAAGCCCTCGGCAAACTCAAAACAGTCCCCCAACACCGCTACGACGAAGCGTCCGTCCTGTTCGGATAGTCGGGATGCATGTCGGATAGGCTGAATTTATGTCCGATAGGCTGAATTCATGACCCTGGAGTCCACGTCCGCTGCCATTATCCAGTTGGCGTGGGCTCGCCATTTAGGGCTCGACGACGACGCTTTCGCCGGCGGACTCACGGGACGGAACTCCGACCCGAGCGATCCTTCAGGACGCATCACGCGGATAGACGACTCGGCACGCGCCCTGGTCTTTCTGCGATTGTTCGGTGCTTCGGCACTGGTAGGACCGCAATGGGCACTGGATGCCGCGGCCGACGTGCCCGATACCGAACTTGCCCAGCATGTGACGCTCTTGACCTTGACCCGGTCACATGGTGGGCACGGGCTGGGGTCCTCAGCCTTGTTCTTCGCAGACGACCTGCCACTTCGGCAACCGGCCGCGGAACTCACTGTCTCCCGGGGAAATCCCGAGGCGACGGGGTTGGAGGGCCTTTGCCCTCCGGATGATGTCAACGAAGTAGGCCTCCAAGGACTCGAACACCGCTTCACCATCATGCACTCGGATGAAGAGCAGGCTACTCCGGTGGCTTGCGGGGCCTACTCGGAATGGGAAGGCATCCTGGGGAACATGGGGGTCTTGGTGGCACCTCCGTGGCGCCGCCGCGGCCTCGGTACCCTCGCGGCGTCGATCGCTGCGCATGAAGCACTAGCCGCAGGGTTGACGCTCCAGTGGAAGGCTGATGTCAGCAACACAGGAGCGCTCGCGATGGCCCGCAGCCTTGGCTTTGCCACGGGCGGGCTTCACGCGAGCGTCCTGCTTGGCTGATCAATCAACAGCCAGTCCCGGCTGTGGGCATGCCTACTTGCGGGCGGCGTCCTGGGAGGAGGCTTCCTGAACTGCCGGAGTTCCGGCAGCGGCTGGCTTGTTACCCCAGCCGCTGACCGACTTGGGTTTGCCGTAGAACGCGGCAACGACCGCACCCAGCAGAATCGCACAGGCTGGCAGCACGATCGCCTGGCTCATCGCCGTCGAGAATCCCGCGTGAAGTGCCTGCGGCAAGGTTCCGGACATGGAAGCTTCTCCCACCGGCGCTCCGGCGGGGGCTGCAGGCAACTCCGCAGCCAAGCGGGCTTGGATCAGTGCAGCGATAGCCGCTGAACCCAGGACGGCGCCGATCTGCCGCGTGGTGTTGAAGACACCGGAACCGGCGCCCGCCTGCCGCGGCTCCAGGTTACGGGTAGTTGCATTCGAAACCGGGCCCCAGATGCAAGCGTTGGCTACGCCCTGCACAGCGCTCGGCAGGAGGAACATCCAGATGGGCGTGTCCGGACCCAGCAGGTTTGCCGTCCAGAAGAGTGCACCGGCGAGGCAAACGAGTCCGAAGGTTGCAAACCAGCGCGGGTTGGTTTTGTCGATCAATCTGCCCACCACCGGGGCGAGGGCACCGGATATGACGGCCATGGGGATCATCAGCAGTGCGGACTGAGTTGGCGTGAGGCCCCGTACCACTTGGTAGTAGAAGATGGTGGGTAGCGGGAATGCCGTTACCGAAAAGCCCACTGCCATGATGGTGGCGTTGCCCAACGAGAAATTGCGTTCTTTGAACAGGCCCAGCGGCAACAACGGTTCACCGCCGCGGCGTTCGAGCATCCACTGCCAGGCGACAAAGAGAACCAGAACCACCAGCCCGCTGATAATCAGGCCCCAGACCGAGATCACGCCGGTAACGGTTCCCCACTTATATGTCTGGCCCTCTTGGATGCCGAACACCAGGAGGAACATGCCGACGGCGGACAGCACCACACCGAGGATGTCGAAGCTGTGGCTGTGGGTAGTCAGCTTCGGCACAAACCGGGTGACCAGGACGAACGCTACGATCCCGATAGGAACGTTAACGAAGAAGATCCATTCCCATCCCAAGCTGTCCACCAGGACGCCGCCGAGGATCGGGCCAACCAAGACGGCCATGCCGGCGGTTGCGCCCCAGAGTCCCATGGCTGCGCCACGGCGATCCGGCGGGAAGATGCGCGTGATGACCGCCATCGTTTGAGGGGTCATCATGGCAGCACCCAGGCCTTGCACGGCACGGGCTGCGATCAGCATGGTGATGTCGCCGGAGAGGCCGCACCATAGGGACGCCAAGGTGAAGACCACCAAACCGATGAGGTACAGGTTCTTGGGGCCGAACCTGTCACCGAGCCGGCCGGTGATGAGCAGTGGAACTGCATAAGACAGAAGGTAGGCGCTGGTCACCCAGATGACGGCATTGATGTCCGTGTTGAGGCCCGCCATGATCCGGGGGTTGGCGACCGACACAATAGTGGTGTCGATCAGGATCATGAAGAAGCCAACGACGAGTGACCACAGTGCGGGCCACGGTTTAGCTACGTTTTCCAAGGGATTCCTTTGGGTGGTGTGAGAGTGCTGGCGGAGCGGTTTGGGGTTCATCCCAGGGCAGTTGCCCGGTCCCCAGCTCCTGAAGGAAATCGCGGATCCACGCAATTTCGGTTCGGCGCATGGCCTGTTGGTAGGTGATATCGATCCAATACTTGCGGTCGACGCCCTTGGCCGTCACGGTGGCTTCGGCATTGACCAGGAAGTCCAAGTCCGCGGCGAGCGCCACGAGGCGTTGTTCCATCAGGTCAACGACCACTTCCGAGGGAAGGTGGTGCGCTTCGGCGATGGCGTGCGGAAAGACAGGATATTCGTTCAGCGGCGTGGACAGCATTACTTGGAGCCGGGCATCGAGGGCACGGTGTCCATCGTCCGTGATCCGGTACGTTGTGCGCTCGGGCCGGTTGCCCTCCCGCTCCGTGCCCGTGGCTTCAACGAGTCCATGCTCCTCGAGCCGACCAACTGCGTGGTACAGCGTCCCGGGCCGGACCTTGACCAGCCGGTCCTCGTGCCGCGCCATGAGGACTTGGTACATCTCATAGGGGTGCATGGGTTCTTCCGCCAGGAGCGCCAATGAGGCAACTCCCAGAGGAGTCAGTTCAGCGGCTTTGGGCATAACCCCTCCCCTTGGTGCGTATATTCCACTACAACTATTCCACGTGGAATAAGTGAGCGCAAGGCGACGCTTTCGCGGTCCCTGTTCTCGCAGCGAAGTCCCTGTTCCCTTAGTCCTGTTCCCTCCGCCGGGAGTTACCTCAGCCCAGGAGCGCGAGAATGTCCGAGCGTGCAAACATTGCCGCGGCCTCCCGCGCGGTGGGGATGCCGGCGTCGGGGTCGGCTCCGGCATCCAGCAGTACGCGGGCGACGCCGGTGTAGCCCTTGAAGACCGCGCCCGCCAGCGGAGTCTGGCCACGGTCGTTGGCAGCGTTGGCATCGGCGCCGTGGTGAAGAATCAGCTGAACGGCTTCTTCGTGTCCGTGATAGGCCGCGAGCATCAACAGTGAATCGCCGGAGGCGTTGGTCAAGTTGGCGGGAGCACCCGCGCCCAGGTAACCGCGCAGCAATTCAGTGTTGCCCTCCCTTGCGGCGTCGAACAACGCGTGCGCGAGGGCCAACGTTTCATCGTCAGCGTTCGTTGCATCGCCGGAGGGGTACGTTGCCTGGCTCATCGGTGGGGTCCCTTCAAGAATCCGGTCTGGCGCCCGACCACTTGGCCGGCATCGGGGGCGACGATCACTTCCTGGGCTGCGACGTAGGGCTCTTCGCCGTCCATCACCGTGAGGTTTTCCTCAGCCGAAACGGATCGCTTTATCACTGCCAAAGCCACCGGTCCCATCTCGAAATGTTGCGCCACCGATGTCAGGGTACCCACCTTGCGATCTCCGGCAAAGACAACGCTGCCCACGGCAGGCAGGGTGTGCTGCGAGCCATCCAGTTGCAGGAACACCAGCCGGCGCGGAGGGTGTCCCAGGTTGTGGACGCGCGCGATGGTCTCCTGGCCTTTGTAGCATCCCTTGTTCAAGTGCACGGAGGTCCTGAGGAGGTCCAATTCGTGGGGAATTGTTTTCTCGTCCGTCTCCGCACCGAGGCGAGGACGCCATGCGGCAACACGCAATGCATCTGCAGCCATGGCGCCGGCCAATGGCAAGCCGTCCACCGCGTCTTCAAGCCCGGCCATCGGAACCAAGTACTCGAACCACGGCCGTTCGAGGCCGGGATGGGAATCCTCGGGCACGATGCTGTACGCGTACCCTCCCGGGCCGACGTGCGGCCACGGGTCTTCCCACAGGAGGCGGGCGGACAACTGCTCCACGGGTTTGGTGGCACCCACCACTGCCCACTGCTCGGTGACGTCCTCGATCTCCACCCGGAGCATGAACTTCATCTTGTTCAGCCACTCGGCCAAGGGAGCAGCTTCTGCCGCCTCGACGATCAGCCAGGTGGTGCCGCCGTCGTCGATAACGCGGGCATCAAAGTCGATCCGGCCCTGAACGCTCAGCAGCAACAACTCGCTGGAGACGCCGGGCGCGAGGTTGGTGAGCTGTTGCGAGGAAAGAGTATTGAGCCAGCTGAGCCGATCCGGCCCGGCTACCGTGACTACTCCCCTATGGGAGAGATCGACGACGGCGGCACCTGCGGCCAGGGCGCGTTGCTCGCGAAGGGGTTCGCCGTAGTGGGCTGCGACGCCGGCGTCCAGGCCGGTGTCCTCGACGGCGCCGGGGCGCGACAACAGAGGGCTCTTGTAAGTCATATGTAGTAGAAGAACTTCCAGCTCGGCGGTATTCCGGGATCAGCGGTATTCCGGGTTTTCGAAATCAAATCGGGTGCCCGTTTTCCATTCTTCGGGCAAATTGCCGTAGGCCGGGATACCTCCGGCATCACGGAGTAGCTTGGCCATGTGGAGCAGGTTCCACGTCATGAACGTGGTGTTTCGGTTGGTGAAGTCGCTTTCGGGGCCACCGCTTCCCTCGTCAAGATAGCTGGGGCCCGGGCCCACCGGACCGATCCAGCCGGCGTCGGCTTGGGGTGGGATGGTGAAGCCGATGTGCTGAAGGCTGTAGAGGACATTCATGGAGCAGTGTTTGATGCCGTCCTCATTGCCTGTGATCAGGCATCCTCCGACCTTGGGGTAGAAAGCCCACTGGCCGTTTGCTGTCAGCTCCCCGGAATGGGCGTAGAGACGCTCGATCAGCTTCTTGGTCTGCGAAGAGTTATCCCCCAGCCAGATAGGGCCGGCGACGACGACGATATCGGCTTCCTGCACGGCTGGATAAAGCTCAGGCCACGCATCACTCTGCCATCCGTGCTCGCGCATATCGGGGTAGACGCCGCTGGCAATATCGTGGTCAACCGTCCGGATGAGACGGGTGGAAACTCCTTGTTTCTCCATGATCCCGCGGCTGATCTTGATCAAGCCATCGGTGTTGCTGACCTGGGGTGAGGGCTTAAGGGTGCCATTGAAAAAGACGGCCTTGAGGCCCTCATAGCCTCCCGGCTTGAGGTGGGTTGTCACTATCTGCTCCTTCTGCTGGTTGGCTGTGCGGAACGTACAGTGAGACCTCTCGTCAGGGAACCTTCAGGGCACCCTGTGGAGGAAAGCCGAGGCATGTGCTTCCAGCGCTTTGCCACTGGCGGCAACATCCCAACGCCAGAGCAGGTTGCCATCCACCAAACCGAAAATGCGGGTAGCTGCTGTGTACTCCTTGGAGTGACTTCCGCGCATCACCATGTCGGTGCTGAGCTGGATCTGCGGCCCCTTGATCTGGCCGTAGTACAGCTCAGTGATGCCCCCCGGATGGGCGATCGAGACGGATATATCAAAGCCACCGTCGGCATTCCGGCGCTCTTCGACCTCATCGGCCGTCTTAAGCACCGGGACGATGTCGGCGGGAACAAGCCCGGGACCGCCGTCGCCCTCTTCGAGTTTCCGCTCCAAAGCCCAGAAGCCTGTTTCAACGGTCAACGGACGCAGCTTCGCGCCGGCGTCGTCACTCAGCCATGTCTCCGCCCGGTACTGCAAATACGGGAGGCCGTTATGGGTGAAAGAGACGTGCTGGACGAAATGCTCCGAGTCCTCGTCACCACTACCCAAACGGCCGCGGCCCTCCCACTCACCAATGAGCCAGGAAAGCGGGACAAGTTCAGGTGTTAGATCTGTTGGAATCTCTATAGGCATAAACAACTACCTCCCTTGACCTGAGGGACGGACTGCTTACTTCTGGCCCTGGAAAAGGCGGTAAACGACATAACCCGCGAACCAAGCCATGGACACACTGGCCAGGCCAAGGAGGACGAGGAAGAAGATTTCAAATGCGAGTACAGACATGATGCCATCCTAACCGTTAGTAGATGAGTAGTTTGTCAATGAAGTAAGCGATGGCGCCCACTGCCCACACAGGCGCGATTCCCATCCCCACTGCTGCCTGGATGTTGAGCCGTCCACGCCTGAGAGTGGTCATCCGCCGGAAGCACACCAGGACCGATGCCACCACCACGCCCACCAAGGCCGCCGGCAGCACCGCAATGTCCGAGAAAACCAAACCGGCCAAGGGAGCCATGAGTCCGGCCATCACCACGCCCAAGGGGGCGACGATGCGATCCGGCCAGCGGATGATGCCCACAAGGAGCGCGACGGCGGCGCTGAAGCCGGCCACCAGCGCCATCTCCCGCACCCCGTTAAAGCGTGCTCCGGCGATCCACCCGGCCCCCAGGCAGTTCAACAGGACTCCTGCGCAGCAGCCAAGCGTTGATTCGAGCCGCTGGGCTTGGCCTGTGCCCCGGATCAATTGAATAGTGAAAACTGCCATGACACCCAAGGCTATGAAGGCCGGGGTGCCATCCAGGAATCCGGGCGCCGGCATATAAGCGGCAGCTACGGCGGACCCTGCACCGGCAAGGCCAATGACCGCTGCCAGCGTTTTCTTGGCCGGGACCCCCAGGAAATGGGGCCAGCCAATGCCAACCGCGGCAGAGGCCGCAACGCCGACGCCCACCATGGCTTCCCGGGAAACGAAGGTGCTGGCCACGATGGCTGCGAGCGCCACGAGCCCAAATACCCCGATGCTCCAAGACTTCACTGTGTGCCCGACCTCAATCCGATGCGCCTTACGACCTCTCGACAATCCTGCCTTAAGCCAGCCCAATATGTCGTAATTCCGGCATCAACCCGTCACGAATCCCTGTGACGCAGCACCCCTGCGGGTATACTCAGACTTCAACAGCGCACAGGCTTGGCCTTGGTTTCCGTTACAACGGGAAGAGGAAAACTGTGCACCGTGACAGGCCGGTGAGACTCCGGTTTCGACGCCCGATGATGCGCGTACCGCCCATTGGAGGAACTATGTCGCACATCCTGCTCCTGACGAACAGCACCGGCTCATCGGTGGACATCCTGCCTGCCTTGGAGCTCCTGAACCACCGCGTGCACATCCTCCCGGCAGAGCCGACAGCGCTCCTTGAAACCGACCCCACGGACATTGTTTTTCTGGATGCCAGGAAAGACCTCGTGGGGGCACGCTCCCTCACGCAGCTCTTGAAGGCGACCGGCCTCAGCGCTCCCCTGATGCTGATACTTACCGAAGGCGGAATGGCGGCCGTGTCCTCAGCCTGGGCAGTCGATGACATCGTGCTGGACTCCGCGGGTCCGGCCGAGGTGGAAGCCAGGATCCGATTGGCCATGGCGCGCGCTGTACCGGGCGAAGAGGAAACGCAGACGGAGATCCGGGCCGCCGGCGTCGTTATTGATGAAGCGAGCTACACCGCACGCGTGAGCGGGCAACCCCTGAACCTGACCTTCAAGGAGTTCGAACTCCTGAAGTACCTCGCCCAGCATCCCGGCCGGGTATTCACGCGCCAACAACTGCTCACCGAAGTGTGGGGCTACGACTACTACGGCGGTACCCGCACCGTGGATGTGCACATCCGTCGGCTCCGGGCAAAGCTGGGCGTGGACCACGAGAACCTCATCAGCACGGTCCGCAACGTCGGTTACCGGCTCACCCTCGTACGGCTTCCGGACGACCAACTCTCTGAGGCGTAACGCGCCTGCGCCAGCACCTGAAAACGGGGCCAGCACCTGAAACCGACGCCACCACATGAAAACAGGCAAATAAGAAGAGGGGCCCGAATCTGAACTGGTCAGATTCGGGCCCCTCGCCTGCTTGTGGAGGACATACGGGTCGAACGTATCGAGGCCACCCCACTGGTGGATCCCCCCTGCATTCAGCCTCAGAGCCGAACGAGATTACGACACTATCGCGGTTTGACCGGGAGCTCCAAATCGCGTGCTTGCCCCGTGCGTATAGCCTTGCTTCATGAGTCAAGTGCACCCGGAAAACTGGCCCGTCCTGATAACCAACGGCGCTTTGGACCCTGAGCTCCTGGCGGACGTGCGGGCGCTGGCGGCCGCAGCCGAAGAAGACGACGGGAACCCGCCCTTTTCCGAGCAGACCATGGTGATGCTACGCGGCGTCGACGACGGCGACAGCACCGTCGCATCGTTCGCCCTGTACGCCCCGGACGAAGATTCCGATCCGATGACCGGAGAAGACCTGGCTGGGATCGCCGTCGTGGTTCAAGCGGGAAGCAGCGGTGTGCTGGAACTGGCCGTCCACCCGAGCTACCGCAATCAGGGTGTGGCGGGCAGGCTGCTGTCCGCCCTACAGGACAATCGCGGCCTTGACGGGCTGAACGCCTGGTCCCATGGCAACCACGAAGCCGCCGCCGAACTTGCCGAACGCTTCGGGTATGCCCCGTTGCGCGAATTGTGGAAGATGCGGCTGATGTCCTCTGCCGCGGACCTGCCCGACGCCGGCCTTCCGGATGGGATCTCGCTGCGCGCCTTTGTGCCGGGCCGCGATGAGCAAGCCTGGCTGGCTGCCAACCGTGCGGCCTTCGCACACCACCCTGAACAAGGATCGATGACCATGGCAGACCTGATGGCCCGCGAGGCCGAGAGCTGGTTCGATCCTGAAGGCTTCTTGTTGGCGGTAAATGCCGAGGATGAATTACTGGGATTCCACTGGACCAAAGTCCACGCCCAGCTTGGTCCGCACCCCGCCATGGGCGAGGTGTACGTAGTCGGCGTCACGCCCGATGCCCAAGGTTTGGGCTTGGGGAAAGCCCTGACTGTGGCAGGCATCAAGTACTTGCAAGCCCAAGGTCTTCACGCAGTGATGCTGTACGTCGATGCCGATAATCACGCCGCCGTGGCCCTCTACCAGAAACTTGGCTTTGTACGTTGGGACACCGACGTCATGTACGGACCCTTATCCCAAAGTTAGAGTGGGCCGACTGTTGGACTTTAAAGCAGCAGACGTCATGGATTCCCACAGGGCAATTGCTTGTAATGTGGGAGGGAAACCCAGTCCTGAGCTTAGGAGAGACCCATGCAGCCGGACACCGTAGGCGCCGCAGGATCGATATCGACGGGAGCTACGCTACCCGCACGCTTCGGATCCTCGGAAGTGCCAGCCTCCCGGGCCACCCAGGACCGTATCGACATCCCCGAATTCGCGCCCAGCCCCGAACCGGAAGGCGACATCTCACCGGATCGTTTCCTGGACCGGGAGCTGAGTTGGCTCGCTTTCAACTCTCGCGTCCTCGAATTGGCGGAGGATCCGGACTTGTTCCTGCTGGAGCGTGTCAGCTTCCTGTCGATCTTTGCCTCCAATTTGGACGAATTCTTCATGGTCCGGGTGGCCGGGCTGAAACGACGCATCGCCACCGGCTTGGCAGTCCCCTCTCCCGCAGGTTTGAGCCCCATCGAGGTTCTGGAAAAGATCGGGGAGGAAGCACACAGACTCACCGAACGCCATGCGCGCGTCTTCGCCGAGCAGATCCGCCCGGCCCTGGCGTATGAGCACATCCACATCATGCACTGGAACGAACTCGATGAGGACGCACGCCAGCGCATCAGCATCATGTTCCAGGAGAAGGTCTTCCCCATCCTGACCCCCCTGGCTGTGGACCCTGCGCATCCGTTCCCTTACATTTCCGGCCTGTCCCTGAATCTCGCAGTGATTGTCAGCAATCCCATCAGCGACAAGGAACTCTTCGCCCGCGTGAAGGTCCCCGACCAACTTCCCCGCCTCATTTCGGTGGATGGGCCGCGGGCCGGTGCGATTCCTGGCCGCGTTGCCCGTTTCATCGCCCTGGAGGAAGTCATCGCCGTCCACTTGGACAAGCTCTTCCCCGGCATGGAGGTTTTGGAGCACCACACGTTCCGCGTCACCCGGAACGAGGACTTGGAAGTCGAAGAGGACGACGCCGAAAACCTCCTGCAGGCGCTGGAGAAGGAACTCCTGCGCCGGCGTTTCGGCCCTCCCGTGCGCCTTGAAGTCACCACGGATATCAATCCCAACATCAAGGCCTTGCTGGTCCGCGAGCTGGGGGTGGAGGAGTCCGAGGTCTACTCCGTTCCGGCACCCTTGGACCTTCGCGGGTTGTCCGCCATCGCCGCGATCGACCGCGCGGATCTGCACTACCCCAAGCACGTACCGCACACCTCGCGGTACCTGAACGAGTCCGAGACGTCCAAGGCGGCCAACGTCTTCGCCGCCATGCGACGCCGCGACATCCTGCTGCACCACCCCTACGATTCGTTCTCCACCTCCGTGCAGGCGTTCCTGGAGCAAGCGGCGGCCGATCCCAAAGTTCAGGCCATCAAGCAGACGCTGTACCGGACCTCCGGGGACTCCCCCATCGTCGATGCCTTGATTGACGCCGCCGAGGCCGGAAAACAAGTACTCGCCCTGGTGGAGATCAAGGCACGTTTCGACGAGCAAGCCAACATCTCCTGGGCACGGAAGCTCGAGCAGGCCGGCGTCCACGTCGTCTATGGCATCGTGGGCCTAAAGACACACTGCAAACTCTCATTGGTGGTACGCCAGGAAGTGGACGGACTGCGTCGCTACTGCCACATCGGCACCGGCAATTACCACCCCCGCACTGCCCGGTATTACGAAGACCTCGGGTTGCTCACAGCGAACGAGCAAGTGGGCGAGGACCTGTCCAAGCTGTTCAACCAGCTCTCCGGCTACGCACCGAAGTCCACGTTCAAGCGACTGCTCGTTGCCCCGCGATCCGTGCGTGCCGGCCTGATCGAACGGATCGAAACCGAGATCCGCAACGCCCGTGCCGGCATCCCCGGCAGGGTCCAGATCAAGGTCAACTCCATGGTGGATGAGGCAATTATCGACGCCCTGTACCGGGCATCGCAGGCCGGCGTCCGCGTCGACGTCGTGGTCCGCGGCATTTGCTCGCTGCGCCCTGGCGTCCCGGGGCTCAGCGAGAACATCACTGTGCGTTCCATCCTTGGCCGTTTCCTGGAGCACTCCCGCGTCTTCGCTTTCGCCAACGGCGGCGAACCGGTGGTGTACATCGGTTCCGCGGACATGATGCACCGCAATCTCGACCGCCGCGTCGAAGCCCTGGTGCAGCTGGCCAGCAAGGAAGATACCGCCACGGTAGTTGACCTGATGCGGCGCTACGTGGACGACGGAACGGCGAGCTGGCATCTGGACAACCAAGGCAATTGGACCAGGCACCATTTGGACGCGGACGGCAAGCCGTTGCTGGACATGCAATCTTGGCTCTTGGCTTCCCGATCCCGGCAGCGCGCCGCCACCCGGCTGTAAAGGACCCAGTTGAACAGCGATACGCCCGTGGCGGATCAGACGGACCATCCCGGCGAGCCCATTGCGGTAGTAGCCGCCGGGGCCATTCCTTGGCGGATCGTCAATGGCCACTTGGAAGTCCTGCTGATCCACCGGCCCCGGTACGACGATTTCTCGTGGCCCAAAGGCAAGCTCGACGCCGGCGAAACAGTCCCGGAGTGCGCAGTGCGTGAGGTCCGCGAGGAGATCGGCCTCCAAGCAGGTTTGGGCATTCCGCTGCCACCGATCCACTATCACGTGAACGCCGGCCTCAAAGTAGTCCACTACTGGGCGGTCAAAGTCAACGGCGCACCTCTTCGACCAGATGGCAAAGAAGTGGACAGCGTCATGTGGTGCACACCGGACAGGGCTGCCAAGTACCTCAGCAACCCCACCGACGTCGAGCCGCTTGAGTACTTGGAGAAGGCCTATGTGCGAGGCGAACTCGATACATGGCCGCTGGTGCTCATTCGCCACGCCAAGGCGAAGCCTCGTTCCTCATGGACCAAAGCGGAGGGCGACCGCCCGTTGGCGGCCACGGGGCAGCGCCAGGCAGCGGCTGTGCGTCGGCTTTTGGAGGCTTGGTGGCCGCAACGTGTGGTAACCAGCCCGTGGCTCCGTTGCGTTGCAACGATCGCGCCTTACGCCAAAGCCAGCGGAGCCAAGGTCAAGCTGTCCGAGGCCCTCACCGAGCACCATCATCAGCGTTCCCCGAAGAAGACCGCTGCGGCCGTTGAAGCACTGTTCGACAAGCAAGTTCCGATAGCTGTTTGCACCCATCGCCCGGCCCTGCCCACGGCACTCAAACAACTTGGCCGGCACATGTTGCCCGAGCTGCGGGCCTTGCTTCCGACGTCGGACCCGTTCCTGTCGCCCGGAGAGGTGATCGTGTGCCAAGTGGCCCGCGGGGCCGAGCGGAAGATTGTCTCCGTGGAGCAGATCAGGCCGTTCGACGACTAGTGCTCCGGTTGACCCGGGTCAGCGCGTAGACCCCGGTTGTTGACTAGTAAGCTGGACCCGTGAGCATCCCCACTCCCTATGAAGACCTCCTCCGCGACGTTATGGCCAACGGCACCCACAAGTCGGACCGCACCGGAACCGGAACCCGCAGCGTCTTTGGACGTCAACTGAGGTTCGATCTCGCCCGGAGCTTCCCGCTGATCACCACCAAGCGGGTTCACTTCAAATCCGTGGCGGTGGAACTGCTATGGTTCCTTCGCGGCGAGTCGAACGTGAGGTGGATGCAGGAACAGGGTGTGTCCATTTGGGATGAATGGGCGGACGCCGATGGTGAACTTGGACCCGTTTATGGGGTGCAGTGGCGCAGTTGGCCCACCCCTGACGGGGGCCACATCGACCAGATCGCTGATCTCATGGCCAACTTGGCCTCGAATCCGGACTCACGGCGACACATCGTGTCTGCATGGAACGTCTCCGAGCTCGCTGACATGGCTTTACCCCCCTGCCATGCCTTCTTCCAGTTCTATGTTGCCGATGGCAAGCTTTCCTGCCAGTTGTACCAACGCTCCGCCGACACTTTCCTCGGCGTCCCGTTCAACATCGCCTCCTACGCCCTCTTGACCCTGATGGTGGCCCAGCAGTTGGACTTGGAGCCCGGTGAATTCGTGTGGACCGGCGGCGATGTCCATGTCTATGACAACCACGTAGACCAGGTCACGGAGCAGCTGAGCCGCGAGCCTTACGACTATCCGCAGTTGAAGATCCTCCGTAAGCCGGACTCCATTTTCAATTACAAACTGGACGACTTCGAGGTTGTTGACTACCGCCACCACCCCACTATCAAGGCGCCGATTGCCGTATGAGTAACGCTTCCTCTTCTGACTCTCCTTCTCCGCTTTCCGGCGTCACTTTCACGCAGGAAATCTCTGCGCGCATGAACGGGATCGGCATGGTGTGGGCCCAGACAGCCGCGGGCGTGATCGGCAAGAACGGCACCATGCCGTGGTACGTACCCGAGGACCTCAAACACTTCAGCCAGCTCACGTCCGGCCACCCGGTCATCATGGGCCGCAAAACGTGGGAGTCGTTCCCCGAAAAATACCGGCCTCTTCCGGGACGCACCAACATCGTGGTGACCCGGAACTCCGAGTGGGCGTCCGCGCATGAGGCGGAGGGCGTCGTCGTGGTGTCATCTTTGGACGCCGCGCTGCTCGAGTCGCAATTCGCACCTGGTTGCGAGCAGGTGTGGATTATTGGCGGCGCTGAAATCTTCGAACAGTCCATGGGCATCGCCAACGTTGCGGTGATCACCGTCATCGACGGCGATTTTGACGGCGATACTTTCGCGCCTCAGCTCGGCGCGGACTGGTCCCTTGAAAGTGCGGCGCCCAGCGAGGGCTGGCTGACCGCCGCAAATGGCACAAACTACCGGTTCACCGCGTTGCGCCGGACGGACAGCTAGGAAACCCGGAATGTTGAAAAAACCCGAGACCCTTTTCGTCCTGGGCTACATGCTTCTGCCGCTGCTGGCACTCCTCTCCGCTATCGTAGGCCTGACCATGATCCTGGGTGGGAATAGGATCGCGGGGATTATTGTGCTCGTGGTAGTGACCCAGGTATTTACGTTCGGTTCCTTCTTTGCGTTGCGCCAACGCAAGGCCGCCATGCTCCAAGAGCGCGACGCCGGTCAGTAGCCAGCCAGCGCACGTGACGTAACGGACAGCGGCGGCTGGTTCCGAAAGTTTAGACTGGGTGCATGACTACAGCAGCTAATCCGTCCGTTGGACTGGTCGGTTGGCGTGGCATGGTCGGTTCCGTCCTGACGCAACGCATGCAGGAAGAGAACGACTTCGCCAACATCAACCCGGTATTTTTCTCCACCTCGAACGCGGGAGGTGCCTCCCCTTCGTTCCTGAACTCCACCGAGGGCGACGCCGGCACCCTCCAGGACGCGTTTGACATTGAGACGCTTGCCAAGCTGCCGATTATTGTTACCGCCCAGGGTGGTGACTACACCAAACAGGTCCACGGCGAGCTGCGCAGCCGGGGTTGGGACGGCCTCTGGATCGATGCTGCCTCAACGCTTCGCATGAGCGATGATTCCATCATCGTGCTGGACCCCATCAACCGCGACGTCATCGACGCCGGCCTTTCCGGCGGCGTCAAGGACTTCATCGGCGGCAACTGTACGGTTTCGTGCATGTTGATGGGCCTCGGCGGCCTATTCAAGAACAACCTGGTTGAGTGGGGCACCTCCATGACCTACCAGGCTGCTTCCGGCGGCGGTGCCCGCCACATGCGTGAGCTCCTGAACCAGTTCGGCACGCTCAACAACGAGGTCAGCAGCGAACTGGATGATCCCGCGTCCGCGATCCTTGAAATCGACCGCAAAGTACTCGCCGCGCAGCGCAACGGCGTGGACGCCACGCAGTTCGGTGTTCCCCTGGCCGGTTCCCTGATTCCTTGGATCGACGCTGACTTGGGCAACGGCCAGTCCAAGGAAGAGTGGAAAGCGGGCGTCGAGACCAACAAGATCCTTGGCACCGGCAAAGGCACCGCGGGCAAGGAACACATCGCCATGGACGGCCTGTGCGTCCGCATCGGAGCCATGCGCTCCCACTCCCAGGCCCTCACCCTCAAACTCCGTGAAGACCTGTCCGTGACGGAGATCGAGAACCTCCTCGCCAAGGACAACGAGTGGGCCAAGGTGGTTCCCAACACCAAGGAAGCCTCCATGGCCGAGCTGACTCCTGTGGCCGCTTCCGGCACCTTGGACATCCCGGTGGGCCGAATCCGGAAGCTCGAGATGGGGCCTGAATACATCAGCGCCTTCACAGTGGGCGATCAACTCCTCTGGGGTGCCGCCGAGCCGCTCCGCCGCATGCTCAACATTGCGACAGGCAAGCTCTAAATTTAGCCGGCCATGAACCTCACATAGGCGCGGCCCTGAGCCTCGAAGGAACGCTGAGCAGCCGGACTGAGTTTCCCGGTGAACGGCTCTGGAATTGCGCTGACCGTTTTGCCGCTGACCGTCCGGGACCAGGTCCCCACCACTTCTCCTCCGGAGACGATCATGCGCTTGAAGATGCCGTTGTTCCCCGGCACCACCAGGCCTGCATACTCGGGGTCCAGGACCAGGGTCCGGTCCTGGTACCCGAGGAGGAATTCGTCGAACCCGGGAAGTGCCAGCAACGTGCGGGAGCCGGGAACGCCGTCGTCGAGCAATTGCGCGACTTCAGGAGAAAGCCAATAACTGGTGCCTTCGAAGGGCAACTCCACCAGTTGCTCCCGTACCACGGTGAGCGCCCGACGAGCCTCCGTGAGCGGCACTTGGCTCCACCAGGAAAAGTCGCGCACCGTCGCGGGGCCGTGACTGCGGAAGTAGCGGAACATGAGCTCAGCTATCCCTTCTTCACGCCCGAGGCTCCTGGACTTGGGAATCCAGTCGTCGAAAGGCACGAACAGTTGCTGCGCGCCCGGCTTCCCGTTGCCCGCCTTCCCGCTGGCGGCCATGGGCCCCTGGACCAGCCATGCCCGCTGGCAGAGGCTCGCCACCAAATGGATGCCGCGCTGGGTCTTGGTGATCTGGCCGGCGTCCTCAAAGGCGGCGAAAAGCTGCTCGCGGGTGGCGCCGGGGGTGCCATCGCCGGCCTTGAGGGCTTCGCAGGTCTTGAAGGCGATGTCCCGACAGTGACTGATGTCCTCGGGCGTGATGTCCAGCTCCCGGTGCCGCCCTGCTACTACTTTCATGAGCCGGCCACTCGTGATGCCAAGTATCCAGCGGAGGTCCTCGGGGGCGAGCAGATGCAGTGTCCCGCGCATCGGCCAGGAACGCACCACAGCTCCGCTATCCAGGGCCGCACGAACGTCTGACGCCGTGGTGCCGCGAGAGCGCTGGCCCACGGCCCACAGGGCGGAACCAAGGTCCTGCGCTTGGATGCATGCCATCCATCGGACGGCGTCCGGAACGGGTCGGGAACCGTCAGCCAACAGGCCGTGGCTCACGAGCCGCAAACGGCCCATGACCCGGGGAGTCAAGCTGCTGGAGGCAGGAGGCATGCTCCATCCTAAAGCCCTACCATCTACAGCGAACCTTGCCGCGTCTCACAGCGGCCTTCCAGCACAGCCTCATAGGATGAGGGAATGCTTTTTGGTGACCTAGCTCCGCAGGTGCGGCCTCTTAGCCGGTGGCTGGCAGCCGCTGGCTGGCTCTGCACCGTCGTCGGGCTTGGCATGGGACTCATCGTTGCGGTTGGCACGGGTGTCAGCCTGTCTGCCTCGATGCAGGCGATCCAGACCGCCAGCCTCGTCGCGACTGCGTCTGCTGCGCTTCTCATTGGCACCGCGGCCCTCAGCCAGCCCATGGCCGACCGGGACAGCGCCTCCCCCGAGCCGTGGTTCTACCCAGCCGCCGCAGCGCAGGTCCGGAGCTTCCTTTTGGGTTCGGTGGTCATGCTGTTGGGCTTGGTCGGATTCGCGATGGCCGGTCTGTTCATGCCCAGCGGACCGTCGCCACAAAGCATTGCGTTCAGCCAGATCTTCCTCTTGGGCTCCGTCAGCTGCGGCCTCACGTTCCTTTTGCTGAACAAGGTGTTGCCAATCGCCGAACGCCGGGCCCGCTAGCGCAGCCAGCGTAACGGCGTTCGAGGGCCGCTAGAGTTCGACGCCGATCAGCAGCGGCTCGGGGTGCAGCTCAATGCCAAACCGATCCACGACGCCGGCCCGCACTTCGCGCGCGATCGCCAGCATGTCCGCCGTGGACGCCGAGCCGCGGTTGGTGATTGCCAAGGTGTGTTTCGTGGAGAGGGAGGCCCTGCCTCCGGTGACGCTGGATTCTTCCAAACCGAAGCCCTTCCCAAACCCTGCCTGATCAATCAGCCACGCCGCGGAGAGTTTCACCAGCCCGTCGGAACCTGCCGGATACTTGGGCGCGTTTTCCGGCAAATGCGCAGCTTGTTCGGCCGGCACGATGGGATTGGTGAAGAACGAACCCGTTGAATAGGTGTCGCGGTCGGCCGGGTCCAGGACCATTCCTTTGGACGCACGCAGCCGCAGGACCGCCCTCCGCACGTCGTTGGAATAAGCCCTTTTGCCGACCTCGACACCAAGAACCCGCGCCAGTTCGGCGTAACGGACGGGCGCGCTCATCCTTCCCAAAGCCAACTGGAACTCCACCGTCAGCACAACGAATCGTGGCGAGCCATCAATGGTGGTCTGCTTCAGGATGGAATCGCGATACCCGAACTTGAGTTCGGAATTGGTGAAGGTCCGGATGGCATTGCTGTCCCGATCCCACGTTCGCACGGCGGCGATGGTCTGCGACACGTCAGCGCCGTATGCGCCCACGTTCTGAACAGGCGTGGCCCCGGTAGCACCCGGTATCCCGGATAACGCTTCCAGACCGGACCAAGCATGAAGCACTGTGTACTCAACCAAGGCGTCCCAGTTGTGTCCTGCCTGGACCACGACCGAAGCCCCGCCGCAGCTATCCTCCGAATTGACCTCGACGCCTTCGGACGCAATCTGCACCACGGTGCCGGGGTATCCCTCATCAGATATCAGCAGGTTGGAGCCGCCGCCGATGATCAGGAGCTTCTCGCCCGCGGCATCTGCAGACCGCACGGCGTCGATAATCTCGGCCTCGGTCCGGGCCAGCACGAACTTGCTTGCTGGCCCACCAACGGCGGCCGTGGTCAATTCGGAAAGCAGGGTCTGAGTCACCTGTTAAGCCTAACGGGCAGTCCGGGGCCGCGCTGACGGAACTCCGCCGTGCACAAGTCCAAGTCCATCCGTCTGGGCTACGTCGTCAGTTGGCTGACGCAACCTTCACGATCGCCTGCGACTTCATCAGTACTTTCTGGCCCGCAGCCATGACTGTCAGATCGATGCGCGCGGTGCGGGCTTCGGCGTCGAGCGCCCCCACCGTAGCTGTGACGTCGATGACCGCACCCGCTTCGCTGGTCCCGGTGGTGTCAGTAACGAGGACAGGCTTGGTGAACCGGGTCTGGTAATCGACGACGGCGGCAGGGTCGCCTGCCCAGTCGCTCACCAGTTGCACAGCGGCACCCATGGTGAACATGCCGTGGGCAATGACGCCCGGCAGCTCCACTGAAGTGGCGAAGGCCTCGTTCCAATGAATGGGGTTGAAGTCCCCCGATGCTCCTGCATATTTGACCAGGTCCTGGCGGGTAACGTCGATGCTGCGGCTGTCGATTTCCTGGCCGACCGTGAGTTCTTCGAATGTGGGGCTCATGGTTACTGTCCCTCTCCTCGGACCAGGATGGATGAGGTGGTGGTGGCAACCTTTTCGCCCTCGACGGTGGAAATCTCGGAGCGCGTGGTGATCATGGCCCCGCCGCCCATGGCCCGGACGCCGTCGACGTGCAGTTCGGCCACGAGCCGGTCGCCGGCCACGATGGCACGATGGTGGGTAAACCGCTGGTCAGCGTGGACCACGCGGGAAAAGTCGATGCCGGCATCAGGGTCCTGCACCAGTTGGGCGTCGGCACGCTGGGCAACAATGATGGCGAATGTTGGCGGTGCTACGAGGTCCTTGTGGCCGAGGGCCTTGGCTGCCTCGACATCGAAGTGGGCCGGGTTGGTGGCCTTCACAGCTTGGGCGAACTCACGAATCTTTTCGCGGCCGACGTCGTATACCTCTGCGGCAGGGTAGCTGCGGCCCTGCAAGTCCGGATTGATACTCATGCACCAACCCTACTTCTTGTAGGTCTTGCGGATTTGCTGGCCGCGGACCACCAAACCGCCCACGTGCAGCAGCAGCCCGACGCCGATGACCGGGAGGGAAGCCAATGCCATGCCTTGGTTAGCGGAGGTGTTTCCCACGATAGAGAGGACAAGCCCGACGGCGATGAGCCCCATTGCGCTGAAGACCAGCACTTTGTAGGCAACAGGGGCCGTGGCCCAGAATTCGTTCAGCACCGTCCAAGTCTACCGGCGCCCCGCGAGGGGTTGGCTCTCGCGCCTATGACGCACGCTTCCAGCCGAGAACCCGCCCCTCGCGAAAAGGACGTGGATGGAGTGGCCTACAGGGAGGGCTGGACTCCAAAAGCCACCGCGAGCTTCATGATCTTCTCTGCCCGGCCCAGGCGCGGGAGGTCGGATCCATCACGGATAACACGGCCGTTGGACTCGAAGTCGTGCATGAAGTCAGTTGCCCACGCAACGTCCGACGGGGTGGGGCTGATGACCTCGTTGATCACAGTGGTCTGGTCGATAGCCAGGCATAGCTTGCCCGTCATGCCCATGGTCACGGTGATGCCCGTCTGCTCACGCAAAATGGGGTGGTTGGTCCCGACGGTGGGCCCATCAATAGGGCCGGGCAGGTTGCCCACCCGGCTGGCGACCACGAGCTTGGCCCGCGGGTAGGCCATAGCCTCCGGGGTGGCGGCCATGCCCGTATCGCGGCGGAAGTCGCCGGAGCCGAACGCGAGCCGGAAAGCACCCTGCGCCTTGGCGATGTGGTTGGCTTCCTCGATGCCGAGGGCCGACTCCACCAACGGGATAACGGGGGTCTTACCGTCCATGCGGTGGAAAGACTCGGTCACCTGGTCAGCGGATTCGGTCTTGGCCAGCATGACGCCGAGCAGTCCCGGGGTGCCGCGCAGTCCGGCGAGGTCATCGGCCCAGAACTTGCTGGTGGCGTCATTGATGCGGACCCAGGCCTGGCCACCGGCGGTCAGCCAGTTCACGACGTTTTCGCGAGCGGCGTCCTTCTGGGAAGGGTCAACAGCGTCTTCGATGTCAAGGATGATGGCGTCTGCCCGCGAACCCGCGGATTCGTCAAAGAGCTCCGTTTTCATGGCGTTCACAAGGAGCCACGAACGGGCAATGTCGGCGGGAATGTTGCGGGTTGGCCGAATTGATTCGGCGGCGATGCTAGACGTCATGTATCTACCGTATCCGGCCAGCGGGTCACACGGCGAAGAAATCCGCCCGGTTGTGAGGATCAATACGAACTAAACCCCGTATGACTGTCGGGTCCCGCAGTATGAACGCCCGACGACGGCCCGCGCCACTCATTTCGGCCCACCCGTCGTAGTTCTTCATCGCGGTCAATCCGGCGTCTTTGTGTCTTTCGATTGCCGGGAATGGCCCAACATTTCGCCCCGTTTCGGGCTGTTTCGCAGCGTTTCCGGGAGTTACCGAGCCGCTTCCCACCCGGCACCAGCATGGGTTTTGATCGTTCCCAAGCCGTCGCTCACGTCCGGCCCACTCCACCATCATCATCCCCATCATCCCCATCGAAAGTAGCTCCCCATGAAACTGCATCTGCCCCTGCTAAGCGTCGCGGCCGCCGTCGTACTAGCGCTGACGGTGAGTGGCTGCGGCGGCGCTGCCGACGCCGGGCAAGGCAATCAAAGCGGCGCCGAAGTCAAGGAACTGCGCTACCAAGGTTCAGCAAACCAAGTCACCTTCCCGGAACTCGCCCAGGACCTCGGATACCTGGGGGACGTCAAGCTGAAGTGGGTAGGCAACACCACCAGCGGTCCCCAAGACATACAGTCCGCGGCAACGAACCAAACCGACTTTGGCGGCGCCTTTACCGGTGCCGTGGTCAAGCTCGTCGAAGCCGGAGCGCCCGTGAAGGGCGTCATCAACTACTACGGCTCTGACGAGAAGAACTTCAGCGGCTACTACGTGAAGTCAGACAGTCCGATCAAGAGTGCACGCGACCTGATCGGCAAGAAGATCGCCGTGAACACGCTCGGCGCGCACCACGAAGCAGTCATTGACACCTACTTGGCCAAGAACGGCTTGAGCCCGGATGAAATCAAGCAGGTTCAACTTGTTCCGCTGGCGCCGAACGACACCGAGGAAGCGATCCGGCGCGGCCAAGTTGACGCGGGAACGCTCGGAGGCGTGCTCCAGGACCATGCGCTCGCCACTGGTGGCCTGCGTTCCTTGTTCAGTGACTTCGGGCTCTTCGGCACCTTCGCCGGTGGGCAGATTGTGCTCCGCAACGACTTCATCCAGCAAAACCCCGGCACCACCCGCACTTTCACCACGGCAGTAGCCAAAGCCATCAAGTGGGCTACCGAGACTCCTCGCGCTGAAGTGATTGCACGGTTCACCAAGATCATCGAGGGACGTGGCCGTAACGAAAGCACAGCCAACCTGAAGTTCTGGAAGAGCCCGGGAGTCCCGGACAACGGCGTGATCCAGGATGCAGACTTCACACGCTGGGAGAACTGGCTCACCACGTCCGGGATCGTCAAGGGCAACCTGACGCCGTCAAAGTACTACACCAACGAGTTCAACGAACTGGCCGGCACTGCTGGTCAAAGTTCCGCGAAGAAGGGATAGCCATGTCCGTGAAGATCAGCCTCAAAAATGTCAGCAAGGAATTCACGGTCCGGGCCACCAAGACCACCAGCGCCACCCGGCTCACCGCCGTCGACTCCCTGAGCCTGGACATCCGCGACGGCGAGTTCCTTACCTTGGTGGGCCCCAGCGGGTCAGGCAAGACCACGCTGTTGGACCTCCTGGCTGGCCTGTCCACGCCCACCTCCGGGGAGGTATTGGTGGACGGCCGGCCGGTGACGGGGCCGGGAAAGGACCGCGCCGTGGTGTTCCAGCAGTACGCCCTGTTTCCCTGGCGGACGGCGTCAGCCAACGTCTCGATCGGACTCGAAGGAACGGGCCCGGACGGCAAGAAATTGAACCGCCGCCAACGTGCCCGCAAGGCCAGTGAATACCTCGGGCTCGTTGGGTTGGCGGGGTTTGAGGACCGGTACCCGCACGAACTGTCCGGCGGGATGAAACAACGCGTGGCCATTGCCCGAAGCCTCGCCTATGAGCCCGACGTGCTGCTCATGGACGAGCCTTTTGCAGCCTTGGACGCCCAGACCCGCGAGCAACTGCAGGACGAACTGCTGCGGATCTGGCGGGCCACCGGCAAGACCATCGTCTTCATAACCCACGGTATTGATGAGGCCGTGTACCTCGGCCAGCGCGTCGCCGTGCTGAGCGCCCGACCGGGCCGGCTCAAGGAGATCGTGGACATCAATATCCCGGACCGCGACGGCGACGAAGACATCCGCTCGAACCCCGCCTTCGTGGAGCACCGCCACCAGGTCTGGACCCTCCTGCACGACGAAGTCCGGCGCGCGCAAGATGCGGGCCACCGCAAAATCCTGCCGGACGGCAGCGCGCCGGACGAGCCCGCAGTCACCGCCACAGAGAGGAGCGCAGCCTGATGACCAGCACGCTGACCCAAACACAAGCCGGACCAAAGGCGGCCAGTACCGCAAGCCCCCAGGCCGACGTCGAACGTTCCGTTCTGCCGGAACCAACTCAACGCACGACGCCGGGCCTCACCGCGGTGCGGGGGGCGGCCGCGGCGGCGGGTTCGGTGGTGTGGAAAGCCGCCGGCATCCTGGCGTTCTTAGCTCTGTGGGAGCTGGGACCGACGTACTTAGCCAGCGCGTCCACCCGGGTGTTCCTCCCTCCCTTGCATGAGGTGCTCTTGGCGTGGGGTCGGCTCTTCGAAGCCGGCACCATCCAAGGCCACATCGCGGCCAGCCTCACCCGTTCAGTGGCGGGCTTCGGTGCGGCGCTGGTGGCAGGTGTCTCATTGGGCTTGCTGATCGCTTGGTACGGGCGGCTGAACTCGATCCTGAATCCGCTGCTGGAACTGTTCCGCAACACCGCTGCCTTGGCCTTGCTGCCCGTGTTCACGTTATTGCTCGGTATCGGCGAGGAATCGAAGATCAGCATCGTGGCGTACGCGGCGTTCTTCCCGGTTCTCCTCAACACCATTGCCGGCGTCAAAACGGTGGATCCGCTGCTCATCCGAGCGGCACGGTCTTTGGGGCTCAATAGTTTCCAGCTTTTCCACAAGGTCATCCTGCCCTCGGCCGTACCGACGATCTTCACGGGGATCCGCATGGCCGGGACAGCATCCATCCTGGTCCTGATTGCTGCGGAGATGGTGGGGGCCAAAGCCGGGCTGGGCTATCTGATCGTGAACGCTCAAAGCAGTTTCCTCATCCCTGACATGTATGCGGGCATCCTCACGGTCTCCCTGCTGGGGCTCGGTGTGAACTTCCTGCTGGTCGCCCTTGAGCGGCACTTCTCCCGCTGGCGGACCGCCGTCGGTGCCACAGCTTCCTAAACCATCACAACAAAAGTAAGGAAAGAACCATGACAGTCATTACCGAAACCAAATTGGAATTCGCGAAGCTTGGCTCGCGAATCGGCGCAGAAATCCGTGGGCTGGACATCAGCGGAGACCTCAGCGCTGACACCGTTAGCCAGATCCGGGCCGCGTTGAATGAGCACAAGGCACTGGTTTTCCGTGAGGCAAACATCCTCACGGATGAGGCACAGGTGAAGTTCGCTTCGCATTTCGGCCCGTTGACCAAGGCCCACCCGACTGTCGCATCAGTGGATGGCGAGGAAAATGTCCTGCCCGTGGACAGCGAAAACGGCTCGGCCAACAACTGGCACACGGACGTCACCTTCGTGGTCAACCCACCGCAGGCTTCAACCCTGCGGAGCATCGACCTGCCCGCCTATGGTGGCGAGACACTGATTGCGTCATCAGCCGGCGCCTATCGGGACCTCCCCGAGGAGCTTCGCAATTTCGCGGACACTTTGTGGGCCATCCATACCAACGACTACGACTACTCGGTTCCCAAGAACCTGGAGCATGCCAATGCCGAGGAGCGGCGCAAGGAGTTCACCCGCCTGAAGTTCGAAACCGCCCACCCCGTGGTGCGCGTCCACCCCTTGACCGGCGAGCGCGGGTTGTTCATTGGGGGCTTCGCGCAGCGGCTCAGGATCGTGGGCTTGTCCAACACCGAGTCCAGGGACATCATCCGGCTGCTCCAGGCGTACGTGACCCGTCCGGAGAATGTGGTCCGCGTGAACTGGGAGCCGAACCAAGTGGTTCTCTTCGATAACCGCATCACGCAGCACTATGCTCCGGACAACTACGACGGACAGCCCCGCAAGCTGAACCGCGTGACCATCGCCGGTGACATCCCGGTCAGTATCCATGGCAAACCGAGCCAGGCCCTCCAAGGCGATTCGAGCACATACTCGGTGGTGGCCCCTGTGGATTCGGTCGCTGCGCCTGCTGCCCTGTAGAGCCGAAGTAGCACGCGTGTGTTGCCCTAGGCGCGAATCCCCTGACCGCTGACCCGTCTGGTGCGGGTCAGTGGTTAGGGGATGTTGCTGCCGCGAGCTGTAACCCACAGGCCGTACCACTCGGCGCGTGACATGGCGCGGGCCACCGAGGCGGCGTCCGCGCAAGCCTTTATCCGATCCGGGTTGGTGGTGCCCACTACCGGTGAAATCCCGGCCGGGTGCTTCATCAGCCAGCCCAGCAGCACGGACTCGGGCGTGGTGCCCTTTCCTTCGGCCAACCGTTCAAGCATCCCAGCCGTAGCCGATTCAGCGGGTGACATCCCTGAGGACCCCGCTCCCGTGTAACGCCCCTGCGCCAAGGAACCGTACGCCTGAAGCTCAATTCCCCGGGCCATGCAGTGTTCCATGGTCCCGTGCGGGAAGCTGTATTCCTGCCCTTCCACGTGGTTGACCAGCACAGTGCTTTCCAGCCAGTCCCTGCGCAGCAGGCTCATCTCCAGCTGGTTCACCACGATGGGTACCTCCAGCTGGTCTTGGAGGAAGGCGATCTGCGCGCCGGACATGTTGGATACACCCAGCTGCCGCACCTTGCCTTCAGCCATCAATTGCCCGATGGCGCCCGCCACCTCATGGGGGTCCATCAGCGGATCGGGCCGGTGCAGGAGCAGAACGTCGACGTAGTCGGTGTGAAGGCGCGTGAGGCTATCGTTGACGCGTTCAAGGATGGCTTCCCGGCTGAGGTCGTAGTGCGTGTCCAGCCCACGCTCCCCCAACCTGATCCCACACTTGGTTTGCAGCTGGATTTCCTGGCGCAAACCTTGCGAACGGGAGAGGACTTCCCCGAACACGGCCTCGGACTTTCCGCTGCGATAAATGTCCGCATGGTCGAAAAGCTCGATGCCGATGCCCCGTGCGGCTTCAATCGCCGCAGCCGCCTGGTCGATCTCCGCAACACCGTAGGATGTGCCGGCCCACGGTCCGCCGAGCCCCATGCAGCCATAGATGAGGCGTCCCCGCCCGTTCGCAGTTGTCATTGCGTCAGTATTCTCCGCGTTCCCTAGGCCTTGCTGACGATCCAGGCAGTGGTGTCGGCGGGCAGCTTTCCGTCCGAGAGCGGACCGCTGCTGACAACTACCTCGCCTTCCGGGAGGTCAACGGGATCCGAGCCGAAGTTCGTAACCGTGTGCCAGCCTCCTGGACGGCTGAAGTGCAGTACGTCATGGTTGCCGGTTTCCACCCATTCCAGTTCTTCATCCGTCTGGAGCTCGCTGCGCAGGCGCAGGGCCTTACGGTACAGCTCCAGCGTGGAGCCCTCCACGCCTTCCTGCGTGGAAACAGCGTAATCGGCGAACCATGCAGGCTGGGGCAGGTGAGCGGAGCCGGCACCGAATCCGAAGGACGAACCATCCGGTGTCCAAGGCAGCGGAACACGGCACCCGTCACGGCCGATTTCCACGCCCTTGTTCCTGAAGAAGGACGGGTCCTGGCGCTCTGAGTCAGGAATTTCCGCCACTTCACGCAAGCCGAGCTCCTCGCCTTGGTAAAGGTACGCGGAGCCTGGCAGCGCGAGCAGCAACAGCGTGGCAGCGCGGGCCCGACGCAAGCCAAGTTCGACGTCGAGCTCTTCAGCGGGCGCACCGGCGAGTAGCCACCCCTTGCCGTCCTGCCCCTTGGGCTCACCGCCCGTAACATCCTGCGCTGCGTTGGTTCCCTGGGCGGTGGAACCGCCCTTCGGCAGTCCGTAGCGTGTGGCGTGGCGGACGACGTCGTGGTTGGAGAACACCCAGGTGGACGATGCGCCGGATTCCTTGGCGGCCACCAGGTTGTCGGTGATGATTTTCCGGAACGATGAGGCGTCGAAGTCGGACTGCAGCAGGTCGAAGTTGAAAGCCTGCCCGAGGCCCTCAGGGCTGGCATAGCGCGCGCGGCGGGACTCGTGGACCCATGCTTCGGCCACGGCGGTCCGGGGCGGGTTGTACTCGTTGAAGAGCTTGCGCCACTCGGCGTAGACCTCGTGGACCTCGTCCCGGTCCCAGAACGGGTGCGATCCATCGATGAAGCCATCGGTGCCGTGGGCCCTTGCTTCGAGGTCCGCCTTCATGGGCATCGGCTCCGAGAGGTCTTTTGCCATGCCGTGGGCGACGTCGATGCGGAATCCGTCCACGCCACGGTCGGACCAGAACCGCAGGGTCTTCAGGAAGTCCTCGCGGATTTCCGGGTTTTCCCAATTGAAGTCCGGCTGTTCCTTGGCAAAGATGTGCATGTACCACTGGCCCGGGGTGCCGTCCGGTTCCGTGATGCGCTCCCAGATGGGTCCACCGAATACGGAGTCCCAGTCCGACGGCGGCAGCTCACCGTTCTCGCCGCGGCCATCGCGGAAGATGTAGCGGTCCCGGGCAGCGGAGCCTTTGGGAGATGCGAGGGCTTCCTTGAACCATTCGTGCCGGTCCGAGGAGTGGTTGGGGACGATGTCCACCACGAGTTTGATACCCGCCGCGTGCAGCGTTGCGGCCATCTCATCGAAATCTTCAAGGGTGCCCAGCTTGGGGTCCACGTTGCGGTAATCATCGACATCGTAACCGCCGTCGGCCAGTGCCGAGGGGTAGAACGGGCTGAGCCAGACGGCGTCGATCCCCAGCTCCTGGAGGTACGGGACCTTCGCAGTGATGCCTTTGAGGTCACCGAGACCGTCGCCATTGGCGTCATAGAAGCTGCGCGGGTAGATCTGGTAAACCGCTGCCTGGCGCCACCATTTCGGATCGGCCATTCGCGCGGATCGCTGTGCGTCGGTGAGTGTTGCCAAGGGTGTGGTGGACAAGGTGATTCCTTTTCGTGTGTCTTTGTTTTCTCGTAGATTTGATTTAGATTCTAAATAAAGCTCCTTAAGTATTATCTGGCGCGGGCAGAGAGAGGTCAACACTCGATGGCAGAAGTTTCCGCAGCGACTCCGCAGCTCCTGCGCAGGGTCAACGCAGCCGCTGTGCTCGGCGTCGTGCGGAGCTCCGGCGTCGTTACCGTGACTGAGCTCATGGAAGCCACCGGCCTCACCCGCGCCTCGGCACTGGCCGTGTGCGAAGACCTGATGAAACGTGGGTGGATACGGGAAGTGATGGTGCCGCGGGAGCCCGCCACCTACCAAAAGGGCCGGCCGGCGCGCAGGTTCGCGCTCGATGAGACCGCAGGCTTCGTGGTGGGCGTGGACGTCGGCGCGCTCAAAGTGACCGTGGTTGTGGCGGATCTGAGGGGCGACACCATCAGCCGCGCCAGCGAACCCTTCGCCCACATGCGGATTTCATCCCAAGAACGCATCGACACGATCAACCGCACCGCGTTGCAGGCTTTGGACGACGCCGGGGCCTGCCCGTCGCGGGTCCTCGCCGCCAGCGTCGGGATTGCGGCGCCGGTTGACCGCACCGGCAAAGTCCTGGCGAGCCAACAGTTTTGGCGGCAGTTCGACGTCGGACTCCGCACCGCACTGCACGACCTCCACGGGTGGGAGGTACTGCTTGAAAATGACGCCAACCTGGCCGCGCTCGGAGAACGGTGGCGGGGCTCGGCAGTGGGCGTGGACGACGTCGTGGTGCTGCTGGCCAGCGAGCGCCTGGGCGCGGGCTTGGTCGAAAACGGACGGCTTCTGCACGGCAGCCACGGGGCGGCGGGTGAAATGGCCTACCTGAACCTCGTTGAAGGAGTGGGCGACACCCACGGTATAGCTGCGCTCGCAAGGATCTGGGCCACCGAGCAACTGGGCCTTGGGGCCGCGACCTCGCTCCGCTCGTTGCCCCCCGGGCACACGGTGACGGCCGAGGATGTGTTTGCTGCCGCGGCGGCTGGCGATGTGGTCGCCGTCGGACTTATCGAGCGCCTGGCCGAACGCCTGTCCCGGATCGTTGCCACGGTTGCCACCATCTATAACCCCGACCTTGTGGTGGTGGGTGGCGCGGTGGCTGAGTCAGTGGCGGGTATGCTCGACGCCGTCGCCGCGAAGATCCCGGCATACACAGCCACTCCCCCGCGGCTCGCGGCCTCCACCCTCGGCGACACCGCCGTGACCGTAGGCGCCGTGCGATGCGCCCTCGACTATGTGGAGGCGCATTCCCTGGACCTTAAACTCGTTCGAAGCTAGGGAAACTGGTTCGAAGCTAGTGACTAGTCCGGCATCGTCATGGTGCGCAGGTCCAACTGCCGGAGGACACGGTCGGCAATTTCCGGGTCGGTGCCGGGCTCGCCCCTGGCCGCCACCACTTCCTGGCGTGCCGCATCCAACGCGATGGTCTGCACGGCCACCGATAGTTCCCGTCCCTTTTTGAGCTTCTCCACCACAGGCTTGTTCTGAAGATCGTCGCCCAGCAACTCCGCCTGCAAGCGACGCATCCGTTCCTTGACCGACGCCACTTTCTCTGCAGGAAGTTCCTTCATCAGATCGTGCTCCTTCAACGCGGCCACTGCCGCGGACTGGGCACGCCTGGCCAAGAGCCGGGCAGCGTCGTGTTCGTAGGAACCGTCCTCCCTTGCATTGAGTACCCTCATCAGCCAGGGCAATGTCAGGCCCGGCAGCACCAGGGTGGCCAGGAGCACTGCACAAGCAATGACGAGGATCTCGTGGCGGGCCGGGAAGTCGCTGCCGTCAGGCAGCGTCAGTGGAAGGGCCAAGGCCAGTGCCAAGGTGGCCAGCCCCCGCATGCCACACCATGTCAGGATGAGCACTTCCTTGGGCGATGTTGGCTGCAGGAGGTTCCGGCGTCTGCGTGCCGTCAACGCAAGCAAACCCAACCACAGATAGCGCACCACAAACACCAGGACACAGGTGGTGACGGCCATTCCGACCATGCCGAAAATGGCCGTCCCTTCGTCATGGATCACATGGCGGATTTCCAATCCGACCAATCCGAACGCCAGTCCTGTGACCAACAGTTCCACCACGTCCCAGAAAGCAGTCCTGGTCAGACGTTCGGCGGCATCCTGCGGACGCGCGTGGCGCTGCAGCTCCAAAGCTGTCACTACCACTGCCACGACGCCGGAGGCGTGGAGCTCTTCGGCAAGGATGTACGCAGCGAAGGGAACCACCAATGTCACGGCGCTCCGGGCAACCATTGATGTAACGAGCTTGGTGATGACCTTGGTCAGGAAACCCATGGCGATACCGATCAGCACCGCCACCGCGGCTCCGACCACGAACTGCCAGATGATGCCGGGCCCAACGTTGTTGCCCGAGACTGTGGCAGCCACCGCGGCCTGGAAGATGACAATGGCCGCAGCGTCGTTGAAAAGACCCTCACTCTGAAGGACAGTGGTCAACCGCCGAGGCATATGCACCCGACCAGCCACCGACTCGACCGCAACGGGATCAGGCGGAGCCACCATCGCTCCCAGGGCGATTGCTGCGGGGATGCCGATGCCTGGAATCATGAGCCACGCAGCGCCGGCAACAACTGCGGTGGAAATGACCACCAGGGCCACGGCTAGAAGGAGAAGCGTGCGCCACCGCACGCGGAACACTGCCCACGAACTCTTCTGGGCGGTCGCGAACAGCAAGGGTGGCAGGAAGATCGGAAGGATCAGCTCGGGCGCTATTTCGAACTCGGGGAAGCCGGGGATGAAAGTGAGCGCCACAGCCAGCAGGAGCATCAACACCGGGTATGGGAGCCGGAGCCTGTCTCCCAAACCGACTGCCACCACTGTTGCCAGAAGCAACCCGACAATGAGCGCCAACTGATCCATAGTCCTGCTTCCCCGAACGGCCGAAAGTTGCTGCGCCCGGCATGAGGCGCTGAGCGCAAGCTACCTACAACTTATCGCGGCGGCACCAGCCCATGAGTGCCGCAGGGAGCCGAGAGTGCCGCAGGAGCCGGCCCGTTACCCCGCGGTGAGGGCATCCACTACGTCGTCCGATCCGTCCGTGAAGGTGATGGTTTGATGGATGGTCTCCCGCAGCTCCAACACCGCGGCCACCACCAAAGCAACGTTTGCGCGCGAAGTATGAGTGCCCTCGCCCGAATTGTCAGGGTTCCGTTCGATCAACCCCGTCGCCGGCTCATCCGTCAAGCTCCCTGGCCCAAGAACAGTCCAATCGAGCCCCGTGCCGCGCAGGTAGTCGTCCGCCGCGGCCTTGGCTTCGGCATAGGCAAAGAACGGGTGGCTCGGAGGAACTCCATGATCCTTGGCCGAACCGATGTACGACACCATCACATAGCGGGCCACACCTGCCTCAGCTGCTGCATCCATGGAACGGATCGCGGCGTCCCGGTCCACGGCATACGTCCTGTCCGGGTTGCCCCCACCGGCCCCGGCCGACCAGACCACGGCGTCGTGGTCCTTCATCCCTTGGGCGAGTTCCGCCGTCGTCGAATTTTCCACGTCGAGCACCTGGGCAGACGCACCGGTCTCCGTGACGTCCGGCACATGATCCGGATTTCGCACGAAAGAGGTCACGTCATGACCTTCGTCACTGAGGATGCGGGACAGGTGCAGGGCCACTTTGCCGTGGCCGCCTATGATTGCAATTCGGCTCATGGACCCATTCTGTCCCAAGAAACAAAAAACCCCGCAGGGATTCCTGCGGGGTTTTTTCTCTGTAGCGGTGGGGAGGCTCGATCTCCCGACCTCACGATTATGAGTCGTGCGCTCTAACCAACTGAGCTACACCGCCACGAATGAGAAAAACCTGTGTCAAGCCGGTCAAAACCGCCCTGACACAGGCTCCCATTCAGAGCCCCCCACCGGAATCGATCCGGTGACCTCGTTCTTACCAAGAACGCGCTCTACCACTGAGCTAGGGGGGCAACGAGTAAATACTCTACCGGACGTTTTCGGATGCTACAAATCGGCTAAAAAGCAGGGAAAATCGCCCCCGACACAATTTGACAGGATCGGATTTTCCGATGGCTAAAAGGAAGAAATCAGGGCAGCCGCAGCACTTGGCCCGGGTAGATGTGGTCCGGATTCGGAACGGTGTCCGCGTTGGTTGCGATCAACGCTGTGAGGTCCACTCCGAACTGGGCTGCGATCCCGCCCATGGTATCGCCAGGCTCCACCACAACCTCGGTAACCCGCTTTGCATCCGGGCCGTCCTCGGCAGCACCGGAGGCGTTTGGGAATGCCTCGTGGGCTTGCTCCACCTCTTGGGCTTCTTGGGCTTCTTGGGCTTCTTGGGAACCATCGATGTCCGCCTCCGTCTGGCGGGCCGCCTGCATCCCAGCAACGTCCGCAGCTTCCTGTTGAGAAGCAGCCTCGGCGGCTGCAGCCTCCGTTGCGAACGGGTCCTCCTTGGAAACCTCGACGGCGGCAGTATCTTCACCAGCCTGCCTACCCGCGCCCGGGTGCCCCTTATCGGCCAGCCCGAGATTCCTCTTCACCCTGTCCAGTAGTCCCATGGAGTCCTCCTGCTTTAGATTGCAGCGTGCACCGTTCCGGCCTCCTTCGATCCTACGGCGGTGCTCCCGCGGGATGGAACCTTAAACGCCGTCAGGGGGCCGGCCCGGAAGCCGACCCCCTGACGGGAACCACTAAGTCTTTACCGCTTAGCAGTGTTTACCACTTGCGGTGTTTACCACTTGCCCTTGCGGTTGAAATCGCGGTGGCCGCCTTCGCCGCCACTGCGGGGCTTGCGAGCACCGTCGCCGTGACCACCGAAGCGCGATCCACTGGCCTGGCCACGATCACGATCGCCGTAGCTGCCTGCAGAGCGCTCTGAGCGGTCACTGTAGGAGCGTCCGCCACGGTCAGCGGAGCCCCGCTCGCCGTCGGACTTGCGGAAGTCCTTCTTGAAGCCACCGGCGCCCTTGAAGTTCCCGCCACCACGGTTCTCACGATCACCGTAGCCACCACGGTCGCCACCGGGGCGGCGGCCGTTATCGAGCTCGAGGTTGATCAGTTCGCCGCCGATCCGAGTGCGGGACAGTGCACGCAACTGCTCAGGGCTGAGATCTGCCGGGAGTTCCACCAAGGAGTGATCCGAGCGGATGTCGATGCCACCGATTTGTGCGGAGGAGATGCCACCTTCGTTGGCAATGGCGCCAACGATGGAACCCGGCATGACGCGCTGACGGCGTCCGACGGCGATCCGGTAGGTTGCGTTTCCTTCGGTAAGTGCACGGGTCGGCCCACGTGAACCGAAGCCGTCCTTGGAGCGCTCACGCTTCTGGTACTCAGGAGCCGCAGGCAATTCCTTGACCAAAAGGGGCTGTCCGCCCTGCGCCATGACTGCCAAGGCAGCGGCGATCTCGGCAGCCGGAACCTTGTGCTCTTCTTCGTAGGAAGCAATGAGATCGCGGAAAGCCGACACATCCTCGGACGCCAAGGTCTCGGTGATGCGTTCTGCGAACTTGCCCAAACGCAGCGTGTTCACGGTCTCAGCGGTGGGAAGGTGCATCTGCTCTACCGGCTGGCGCGTAGCTTTCTCAATGGAACGCAGCAAGTACTTCTCACGCGGGGTCATGAACAGGATGGCGTCACCGCTGCGGCCTGCACGGCCCGTGCGGCCGATACGGTGCACGTAGGACTCAGTGTCGTGCGGGATGTCGTAGTTGATGACGTGGCTGATGCGCTCAACGTCAAGGCCACGGGCCGCGACGTCGGTCGCAACCAAGATGTCGATGCGGCCTTCCTTGAGCGCGTCAACAGTGCGTTCACGCTGCTGCTGCGGGATGTCGCCGTTGATGGCGGCAGCCTGGAAGCCACGGGCCTTGAGCTTGTCAGCCAGGTCCTCGGTAGCCATCTTGGTGCGCACGAAGGCGATAACGCCGTCGAATTCTTCAACCTCGAGGATGCGGGTCAGTGCGTCCAGCTTGTGCGGGCCCATGACCTGCAGGTAGCGCTGGCGGGTGTTCGCACCGGTGGTGGTCTTGGACTTGACCGAGATTTCCGCCGGGTTGTTCAGGTACTGCTTGGACATGCGGCGGATCTGGCCTGGCATGGTCGCGGAGAACAGTGCAACCTGGCGATCCTCCGGGGTCTGCTGGAAGATCTGCTCAACGTCATCGGCAAAGCCCATGCGCAGCATCTCGTCAGCTTCGTCCAGCACCAAGTACTGAAGTTCGGACAGATCCAAGGAGCCCTTGGCGATGTGGTCGATGACGCGGCCAGGGGTACCGACAACAACCTGTGCGCCACGGCGAAGGCCGGCGAGCTGCGGGCCGTAGGCCGAGCCACCGTACACGGGCAGGACGGTGAAGTCATCAATGTGCTTGGCGTAGGAGGTGAAAGCCTCGGCAACCTGGAGGGCCAGTTCACGCGTCGGAGCCAGGACCAATGCCTGGGTCTTGCGGGAGGGGCCGTTGAGGTCGTGCAGTTCAGCCAGGCGGGACAGGGCAGGAACAGCGAAAGCCGCGGTCTTACCGGTACCGGTCTGGGCCAGGCCTACGACGTCGCGGCCCTCAAGGAGCAGCGGAATGGTGGCAGCCTGAATGGGCGACGGCTTCTCGTAACCGACATCCTGCAACGCGGCCAGGACGCGGCCATCAATGCCGAGCTGGGAAAAGAGAACGCCTTCTTCTTCCGAGTCTTCCGTCTTCTTGGCGGGAGCTTCGGTGGTGTCTGCAGCCTGGGCTGCAGGAGTCTCGACGGGGGCAGCGGCCTCGGTGAATTCGACGGCGGGAGCTGCAGTTTCGGGCGCTTCGGTGACGGTATCTGCTACGTCAGCAGATTCTTCGTTCGTGGCCTCGAAGTTTTCGTTGAGATTTTCGGTCATAGGGGGAAATTTCCTCATCCATAGGGCATCGGCGCGGCCCGGTTGGGCTTGGCCGCAGTACTCATCGCTTGAACGGGGCAAGGTGCCCTGCTCTCGCAAGAAGTCCGGCGCTATCGCAATCCCATGGCAGGACTTCCCGCTGCATCTCTTGGCTGCTATCCCAGCAGTCTGTACAGCGTTTTCTTTAGCCGGCTCTCCCTATGCAAAATGCCCGCACACAGTAGCGGGCCCCAACACTTACCAGTCGTGCCTCAAGAATTGGGCAGGATAAAGGGATTTCCGGAGTGGGGGATATTTCAAGTGTAGGGCACGCAGGGGCATGACCGCGAGTTAACCACCGGAAACGCCCGGTGACATTCCCCACAGCGGTATCCCCCACCGCCTTATCCCCCACCGCGGTATTCGCACGGCAGGGCCTAAAGGCCGCTGCGCCGCATGACTTTCGCGATCTCCGGGTGATAGTCCTCTTGGAGCCGGATTTCCCCATCCGCCTCGGCATCCAACAAGGCTTGGGCCAATTCAACGGTGGGCTCGGTAAACCACTGGCCCACCGTAATGCCGTGGCGCGGGACGAACGTGCGGTGAATGTGGTCCCCTGCCGAGATGGTGCCCGTCCTGATGACGCGCAGGTATGTCCCCACCCTGCCCGCCTCCGAGAAGCGCTTGACCCACTGCGGCTCCCCAAACACCCTTTGGAACGTGGCGCACGGCGTCCTGGGCGAGGTGACTTCCACCTCCACATCCAAGCCAATCTTCCAGCGCTCACCGATCACCGCGCCCGAGGCGTCGATTCCGGCCAGCCTGAGGTTCTCGCCGAAGGCGCCGGGCAGGAGTTCCCGCCCGAGTTCAGCGGACCAATAATCCGCATCAGCCTGTGAATAGGCGTACAACGCCTGGTCTTCCCCGCCGTGGTGGACCCGGCTGGCTTGCACATCCCCGTGGACACCCAGTTTGTGGACCTTCACCGGCCCTTCGATGGGACGCTTGTCGATGGCAGTGACACCGACACTCCCTTCGGGGTCAGGAAGCAACTGGTGGACTCGGCAAACGGCAAGAAGTGATGCAGCGCTCATGTGACCAGTCTAAGGATCAAATCTGTAGCCCATCCCTGCCTCCGTGTGCAAGTGTCGCGGCGCCGCAGGATCCCGCTCCAGTTTGCGGCGCAGCTGTGCGATATAGACCCGCAGGTACTGGGTTTCCTTGGCATAGGCTTGCCCCCACACCTGGGTCAGGATCTGTTGCTGGCTTACCAGCTTTCCCTTGTTGCGGACCAGCAGTTCCAAGATGTTCCACTCGGTGGGAGTCAACCGGACTTCCGAACCGTCCTTGAGGATTCTCTTGCCGGCAAGATCCACGCTGAAATCAGCCATTGCCAATGTTGGTTCTTCATGCTCGGTGACCAAGCGCCGGGAGGCGACCCGGAGCCGGGCCAGCAGCTCATCCAAACCGAACGGTTTTGTCACGTAGTCGTCCGCACCGGCGTCGAGCGCTTCAACTTTGTCCTCGGAAGCGTGCCGGGCCGACAACACGATAATGGGCATGCTGCTCCAAGCACGCAGGCGGCGAATGACGTCCACGCCATCCATGTCCGGCAGCCCAAGATCCAGGACAACGATCTTCACCGGCTGCGTGGACGCCAGGTTCAAGGCGTCAAAACCTGTCCCCACCGTCAACGCGCGATACCCGTGGGCCTGGAGGGTAACCTGCATGGCCCGGGCAATCCGGGCCTCGTCTTCGACGATCAGCACCAACGTCATGGAAGCTCACCACCGTGACCGGTCCACAACGGCAGGGTGACCACCATGGTCAGTCCACCGCCCGGCGTCGGCTCCGCACCGAGGGTGCCGCCCATCGCCTCTGTGAATCCCTTCGCCACCGCAAGCCCCAAACCAACTCCGCCGCCGGACAGCACGCTGGCCGAGGAATCATCGAGCCGCTGGAACGGCTGGAACATTGTGAGCACCTCTTGGTGCGCCACTCCCCTGCCGTGGTCCGTCACGCGCAGCTCGCTCGCTGGCAGGTCACCGAGCGTTATTCCCGCCCCCGTCCGGGCGTTGAGGACAACATCGGAATCGGGCGCGTACTTCACGGCGTTTTCCACAATGTTGGCTATCACCCGCTCCAGCATGCCGGCGTCCGCCTGCACAGGGGGGAGGTTCGGGGGCAATTCGTTGCGCAGCCTTCCAGTCGGGACGCCCCGAAGTGCCTCCGGAAGGATCTCAGCCCACGTGATGCCATCCAGCAACGGACTAACGGCATCGGCGGTGATCCTTGACATGTCCAGGAGGTTGTTCACCAAATGGTCCAAGCGATCCGCATAGTCCTCGATCGTTTCCAGTAGTTCCTGCTCAACATCGGGTGGAAAGGTCACGTCTTCCTGCCGCAAACTACTGACTGCCAGCTTGATCCCGGCCAGTGGAGTTCTCAGATCATGCGAGACGGCACGCAGGATCGAGGTACGCATCTTGTTCCCCTCGGACAGCCGGAGATTGTCCCGCCGGCTCTTGACCAACTGCTGCCGTTCCCGCACCGCCACCACGAACGCTCCGAAGGCCGCCAGCAACCGCTGCCCTTGCGGTGAGAGGGGTCCGCCGCGCAACAGCAAGGTGTAATGGGGATCTACGACGGCGGTATGATCGGCGGCCGCGTGGGTCACCGGCGGATTGGGGCCGGCACTGGCCAGGACTTGCCAAGCCGGCGGCCCCGAACCGCTGTCCGATGCCTGCGCTGACGCTCCTAGCAACGTCACTGCATCCATCCCCAGCGTGCCGCGAATCTTCTCAAGGAACGATTCCAGGGTTCCATCCGAGCTCAGGATACGCAGGGCCAGCGCGCTCAGGGCTTTCGCTTCCGCCCCGGAACGTGCCGCGTCCTGGGCCCGGCGGCCGGCCAACCCTACGGCGAGCGCGACGCCGCAGGCCAAAGCGAGAAACACGACCAACGTGAAAAGCGTCGTCGGGTCCGCAACGGAGAGCGAACCCACGGGGTCCGCTGAGTAGTAATTAAGGAGAAAGCTGCCCAATACTGCCGCCACCACCGCGGGCCACAGGCCGCCTATGGCAGCGACCGTGACCGCAACCGCCAACTGCAGCAGCATGATCATGGCGAAGTTGCGGAAGGACATCACCGCAACCACCAGCTCGACGGCGGGCGGCAGGGACACCGCCAGGCAAAGGCCTCCAATGACGCGGGCACGCCCCATGCCCCGAACCGGCGGAGGCAACAATCCGCCGTCGAGGTCGTCGCCGTTTACCTGGGGTCCCGCCATGGCTACATCCTTACATGGTTCGTCGTTCTTGCTTGGCTCGCCTGTTCCTTGACTCGCTTGTTCCTTGGCTCGCCATCTTGGAGGCGGGCTCCTGGCCCTCGGGCCGTTCCTTACTGCCGACCCTGCCGGGAGCTCGATGGGGATTTTCAGTTACCGGGAGGATGCGGAAAAGTTCCTGGCCGGCGATCCGTTCGTCACCGAGGGACTGGCCGTTCCGCGAATTCTCGAGTGGGAAGCGGTGCGCTTCAGCTAACCGCCCTTCCGCTTTCCTCCTGCTCCCGCCGTCATTCCGGCGGGGGAAGAGTGCAGGGCCAACGCCTAGGATGCTGGAATGAGCGATTCAACGACGAACACCTCCGACGTCCTTGCCCTCGATTCCTTGCTGACACCGGACGAGCTGGCCCTCAGGGACAAGATCCGGGACTACACCGCCCAGCGGATCCGGCCGAACATCGCACGCTGGTACGAGGACGCAGTCTTCCCCCGGGAGATCGCCCCGGAGTTGGGTGAGCTCGGAGTCCTTGGCATGCACTTGGAGGGCTATGGCTGTCCTGGGCGCACCGCCGTCGAATATGGCCTCGCGGCCATGGAACTGGAGGCCGGTGATTCGGGGATCCGCACGTTTGTTTCGGTGCAGGGTTCCCTTGCCATGACCGCCATCCACAAGTGGGGCTCAGAGGCCCAAAAGCAGCAGTACCTCCCGCGGATGGCTGCCGGTGAGTTGATCGGCTGCTTTGCGTTGACGGAGCCGACGGCGGGTTCCGATCCGTCGTCGATGGTCACGTGCGCCCGTGAAACCGACGACGGCGGCTGGGTCTTGGACGGGGCCAAGCGCTGGATCGGCTTGGCGTCGATAGCCGACGTCATGGTGGTCTGGGCGAGGACCACCGGGGATAACCCGGGCATCCGAGGGTTCCTCGTTCCGGCCGGGACCCCCGGCGTCACGGCCACCCCCATCGAGCCGAAGCTTTCCATGCGCGCTTCCATCCAGTGCGATGTGACGTTCGACGCCGTGCAGCTGGGTCCGGAGGCAATCCTCCCGGATGCGGTGGGACTTCGGGCGCCATTTTCGTGCCTCAACGAGGCGCGCTACGGTATCGCGTGGGGAGCCATGGGTGCTGCCCGCGACTCCTATGAGGCAGCACTCGAGTACGCCGGATCCAGGCTCCAGTTCGGCCGGCCACTGGCGGGGTACCAGCTAACGCAGGAGAAGCTGGTGAACATGCTCTTGGAGATCCAGAAAGGCACCATGGTGGCCCTCCACTTGGGACGGCTCAAGGATTCCGGGCGCCTCGAACCGCAACAGATCTCGCTGGGCAAACTAAACAACGTGCGCGAAGCCATCAAGATCGCGAGGGAAGCCCGGACCATCCTCGGGGGCAATGGGGTCACCTTGGACTACTCGCCCCTGCGGCATGCAAACAACCTCGAATCGGTGCGGACGTACGAAGGCACGGACGAGGTCCACACTTTGATCCTCGGGCAGCACCTCACCGGCATCAACGCGTTCCGTTAACGTTGTGAGGCCCGCTCTGCAGGGAAACGCGCGGGTTTTGTACGCAGAGCGGGCCTCACAACGGCAGTCAAGCGACGGGAACTGGGGTCCTTTTCACAGCGTCCTTCCGGATGGTGGCGCTGATGACCGCGGCAACTGTGCACATGGCCGCCGCGCCGACCCACGCGTAGTTGTACTGGCCGGTGGCATCGCGGACGTAGCCTGCGGCCAGTGCCGCGACCGCCGCGCCGAGCTGGTGGGCTGCAAAGACCCAGCCAAACACCACGGATCCATCAGCACCGAACACGGAGCGGCAGATCGCCGCGGTGGGCGGCACCGTGGCCACCCAGTCCAGTCCATAGACCACCACGAAGATGATCATGCTTGGCTGCACCGATGAACTGAGCAGCAGGGGCAGCACCAGCAGGCCAATGCCTCGGAACTGGTAGTAGACGGCCAACAGGATTTTCGGGTTGAAGCGATCGGTCAGCCAACCCGATGCGATGGTTCCCACAATGTCGAACACTCCGACGACGGCGAGCAAGCCCGCCGCGGTGGTTTCGGGCATGCCGTGATCATGGGCCGATGGAATGAAGTGCGTGCCGATGAGTCCGTTGGTGGTGGCCCCACAAATGGCAAAGCCCGCAACCAGCCCCCAGAAAGTCCTGACTTTGCTGGCCCTTTTCAAGACCTGAAGGGCGCGGACAGCCACGTTGGGCGAATCTTGTTGAGCCGGGGCTTGGAGGGTTGCCGGCTCCGCCCCCGCGGATTCCCCTACCGGCAGGATCGTTGCGGTGGGTTCTTCCGCACCGTAAGGCAAGACGCCGACGTCGGCCGGTGAGTTCCTCAGCCACCGCAAGACCAAGGGCACCACGGCGAGGGCGCCGGCGGCGATGAGCAGCGAGGCGCCGCGCCAGCCGGGATTCTGTGCCAGTGCGGCGATGAAGGGCAGGAACACCAGTTGGCCAGCGGCGCTGCCTGCCGTCAGGATCCCGATCACCAGCCCACGGCTCTTCGCGAACCAGGTGTTGGCGATCGTGGCCGCGAAAACCAAGGCCATGGATCCTGTGCCGAGGCCGATCAGCACGCCCCACGTGAGCAGGATCTGCCAGGACTGGTTGACGAATACTGTGAGCGCCGAGCCAAGCCCGATCAGGCAGAGGGCCAAGGAGGTGACTTTGCGGATGCCGAAGCGTTCCATCAGCGCCGCGGCGAAGGGTGCGGTCAGCCCAAAGAGGACAAGGTTGATACTGACGGCGAGGGACAACACCGTGGTGGACCAACCAAATTCCTGCTGCAGCGGGACCATGAGCACACCGGGCGCTGCACGGAAGCCGGCGGCGCCCACCAAGGCGAGGAAGGCAACCACAGCCACCATCCAGGCCGGGTGGAGCCGACGGCGGGAGCGTTTGACTGTTTCCAGGGGAGCACTCATGCGGGGATCTCCGTTCCGAGGGCTGTTTCCCTGCGGGTTTCGGGCGGTGCGATGGCAAGGGGAACGGGCTGGTCACTGCGTTTGAAGCTGTGCCAGCTCGTATTTGCTGCAGTCAGGTGCGTGCCGCAGTGGGAACAAGTATCGGCCGAGGTTGTTGGCCGCCCGCAATCGGTGTGGATCACCTTCATGTGGGATACCTCGTTGGGAGCATCCAGGTGTTTCTCGGCCCAGATGATAATGGCGTTCAGAACGGGAAGTGCATCCTGTCCCTTGGGCGTGAGGACGTATTCCTGCCGGGTACGGGCTCCGTCCCGGTAGGGACGCTGGGCTAGGAGGCCGGCGTCGAGCAGCCATGCCAAGCGCTTGCTCAGCACGTTGTCCGCCACCTCAAGGCGTTCCTTGATGGCATCGAAGCGGCCATTACCAAAGAAGATTTCCCGGAGGACCAAACTCCCCCATGGATCTCCCAGGACATCGAGGCCGCGGGCAAGGCTGCAGGACCGGGCAGACCAGTCGGATCGCAAAGGCATGAGCACAAACTAGCTGACTTTCCTAAAGAAAGCTAGACCTTACGGTGACACCTTTGACGGCAGAATCCGGACCCTGTTCGAACTGCTTACCGTCGAGCGGTCAGCTGGACGAACAGGGTCCGGACTTCGGTCACGGCTAGCTGATCTTGGCGAATGCCTGTTCAAGGTCGGCAATCAGGTCTTCGGCTTCCTCGATGCCGCAGGACAGACGCAGGAGGTTGACCGGCACGGCCAGCTCCGTGCCTTTCACCGACGCGTGAGTCATCTCCGAGGGGTAGTTCATCAGCGATTCGATGCCGCCCAGCGATTCCGCGAGTGTGAAGACGGAGGTGGATTCAGCAACGGTGCGGGCTGCCGCCTCGCCGCCCTTGAACTGTACGGACACCATGCCGCCGAATTTCTTCATCTGCTTGGCAGCAAGTTCGTGGCCGGGGTGGCCCGGAAGCCCCGGGTACAGCACAGCCTCTACTTCGGGGCGCTGGAGCAGCCACTCGGCCACAGCCTGGCCGTTCTCGCTGTGACGGTCCATGCGCACACCGAGCGTCTTCAGGCCACGGGTGGTCAGGAACGCATCCATCGGCCCGGACACTGCGCCCACGGCAAACTGGATGAACCCGATCTTCTCGGCGAGCTCAGCATCCTTGACCACGATCGCGCCACCGACCACGTCGGAGTGGCCGCCAATGTACTTGGTGGTGGAGTGGACCACGACGTCGGCACCCAAGGCCAGCGGTGTCTGCAAGTAGGGCGAGGCGAAGGTGTTATCCACCACCAGGAGGGCACCGGCGTCGTGCGCTACAGCGGCGAGCGCCTCGATATCGGTGATCTTCATCATCGGGTTGGACGGGGTTTCAACCCACACCATCCGCGTCTTGTTCGCAGCGACGGCAGCGGCAACAGCGTCCAGGTCGGACATGTCCACTGGGGTGTTCCCGACGCCCCAGTCGCCGAGGACACGGCTGATGAGGCGGTAGGTACCGCCATAAGCGTCGTTGCCCAGCACGATGTGGTCACCCGGACGCGCGAGCGCCCGGATCAGTGAGTCCTCGGCAGCGAGGCCGGAGCCGAAGGAGAATGCCGCCGTTCCGCCTTCCAAGGCGGCAAGCTGCTCCTGGAGGGCATCGCGCGTCGGGTTCCCGCCGCGACCGTACTCGTACCCGGAGCGCAAACCGCCGATGCCGTCCTGCGCGTAGGTCGAGCTGAAGTGCAGCGGCGGGACCACGGCACCGGTCCGCGGCTCGAAGGCTTGCCCGGCATGGACGGCGCGCGTGTTGAACCCGGCGTTGTTGTTGGCAGACATGGAAGCTCCTCTGTGTTCGTTGGACGGTTGGATCGGGCGCCTAGTTGCTCAGGTACGCCAGAAGGTCGTGGCGGGTCAGGATCCCCACGGGCGCTCCGACGAACGTCACCATCAGGGTATCGACGTCGGACAAGAGCTCGCGCGCGGCGGAAATGGTTTCCAGCGAGCCGATAACGGGCAAGCGGTCACCCATGTGCTCGGCGATCTTGTCGGTGAGCTTGGCTTCCCCGCGGAAAAGTTTGGAAGTGAGGCTGCGCTCGTCCACAGCTCCCAGAACCTCGCCCATGACAACGGGCGGCTCCTGTGAGAGGACCGGGATGTGCGAGACCCCGAATTCGTTCATGATGTTGATAACGTCCCGCACTGTCTCGTTCGGGTGGATGTGGACCAGGTCCGGCATCTCCCCCGTCTTGGACTTGAGCACTTCTCCCACGGACGCTTCCTCGCCGCCGGAGAGGAAGCCGTAGGAACGCATCCACTGGTCGTTGAAGATCTTGGCAAGATAACCGCGGCCTGAGTCGGGCAGGATCACGACAACCACCGCGGACTCGTCCAAGTCCTTGGCTGCCTCAAGCGCGGCAACCACGGCCATGCCGGAGGAACCACCGACCAGCAGGCCTTCTTCGCGGGCGAGCCGACGGGTCATGGAGAACGAGTCTGCGTCCGAAACCGCAATGACCTCATCCGGGACGGAGGCGTCGTAGTTGGCGGGCCACATGTCCTCGCCTACGCCTTCCACGAAATACGGACGGCCGGTTCCGCCTGAGTAGACAGAACCTTCCGGGTCGGCGCCGATAATCCTGACGGGGCCGCCGTCGGACGCTGCCCGGTCTGCCGAAACTTCCTTGAGGAAGCGCCCGGTGCCGGTGATGGTGCCGCCGGTTCCCGCACCGATGACCACGTGCGTTACCTTGCCGTCGGTGTCCCGCCAGATTTCAGGACCGGTTGACTCGTAGTGGCTGCCCGGGGCCGCGGGATTGGAGAACTGGTCCGGTTTGAAGGCACCGGGGATCTCCTTGACCAGGCGGTCCGAAACGCCATAGTAGCTCTGCGGGCTGTCGGGGGCGACGGCGGTAGGCGTCACCACAACTTCGGCGCCATAGGCAGCGAGTACAGCGCGCTTGTCCTCGCCCACCTTGTCCGGCACCACGAAGATGCACCTGTAGCCCTTTTGCTGGGCGACGAGCGCCAGCCCTACTCCTGTATTGCCTGACGTCGGCTCAACGATGGTTCCGCCCGGCCGGAGCCGGCCGTCCCTCTCAGCGTCCTCGATCATCTTCACGGCGATCCGGTCTTTGATGGATCCACCGGGATTGATGTATTCGAGCTTCACCAAGACGGTTGCTTTGATCCCGTCGGTGACGTGGTTGAGCTTGATGAGGGGCGTATTGCCGATGAGGTCCAACACGGACTGCGCGTACTTCATAGGTACAAAGCTACCGCCTGACCGCTGACAGTTTTCTCCCCGGCGGTGACGTCACAGTCCTCGAGCTAGCTGCCCGCGCTTTCGTCCGACTGCCAAACGCCCAGGATATTGCCCTCGGTGTCCTTGAAGTAGGCGTAGTAGCCCATGCCGGGAATGGTTTCCTTGCCTTGGACCACCGAACCTCCGGACCTTTCCACCTGGCCAAGGGCAGCATCGACATCGTCCACGTCAATGGTGAGGATTGGCGTCTTGAGGTTATCCGTGCGTGGGAACAGCGCACCGTTGATGGCGCCCGGCTGGGTGGGCATGCCCGTCTTTTCATCAGAAGGCGTGGTCATGGCGATCGTGTACTCCATGCCTTGCATCGGGCTGAGGTTCCAGCCGAAAGCACTCTGGTAGAAGGTGTTTGCCCGCTCCGTGTTCTCCGTGGGAATCTCGAAATGCACTATTCCGGCCATGACTCGCACTCCTGTTTTAGAGGGTTGAGGCGCGGCCCTCCCGCGCCACATTCGGGAGTCTAGCCCTGTAGGGCCATCACTGTAAGAGGTCCCCTTGGTGGAATGTCGGCCAAGCGTGGGACGATGAAAACATGACCATCGCAGAGGCCCCGTCACGTGTTGCTGCGGCAGCAGATGCGGCCGTCCGGTGGCATCCGGGCAGCCCATTCCGCTTGGACCAGACCCTCTTCCCGCTGATGCGCGGAGCTGCGGATCCCTCCTTTGCCAAAGACTCCGCCGGCTTCTGGATGGCCTTCACAACACCCTCCGGGCCCGTGACGCTCCGGCTCTCCTCCGCTGGCCTTGCCGCCGTTGCTTTCGTCGATGCGCAGGCATGGGGCCCCGGTGCGGCCGACGCCGTCGCCGGCGTTCCCGGGTTGCTGGGCGCGGGAGATGATTGGTCGGCCTTTGACGCTCCGGACTTCCACGCCACCCTCCCCCGCATCGTCAGGGAAGCACGACGCCGGAACCTGGCAGTGCGGTTACCCTCCACCGGCCGGATGGTTGACTCACTTGTGCCCACCATCTTGGAGCAAAAGGTCACCGCCCTCGAGGCGAGGCGGGCTTACCGGTACTTGATGTACCGCTACGGAAAACCCGCTCCGGGCCCAAGGACGCCCATGGGACTCCTGGTACCGCCCACCGCCAGCGACTGGTTGGCCGTTCCGTCCTGGGAATGGCATAAAGCCGGAGTTGGACCACAGCGTTCGGCCACCGTCATGCGGGCGCTGCGGAGCGCCGTCGCGCTTGAACGGCTCACTGCCCTGGACTCGACCCAAGCCGGCGAAAAACTGCAGACCATTCCCGGCATCGGGATCTGGACGGCCGCGGAGGTGGTGCAGCGGACACATGGATGCCCTGACTCGATCTCTGTGGGCGACTACCACCTGGCGGCCTATGTGGGCTACGCATTGACCGGCCGGAAGACCGATGACCCCGGCATGCTCCAGTTGCTGGAGCCTTGGCGCGGGCAACGGCAGCGGCTGGTGCGGATGCTGTACCTGAGCGGTTTCCGCAAGCCCACGTTCGGACCAAGGATGACGGTCCAGGATCACCGCGGCCACTAGGACACAGGTCTACAGGTCTACAGGTCTACAGGTGCAAGCGGGCCACGGCTTCCTCGCGCATGTCCACTTTCCGCACCTTGCCTGAGACCGTCATGGGGAAGCTCTCGCGGACATCCACGTACTTGGGAATCTTGTAGCGGGCCAACTTGCCCTGGCAGTATTCCGCAACATCCTCGGCAGTGATGCTGGGTGCGCCGGGTTTCAGGATGATGCAGGCCATGAGCTCCTCGCCGTACTTCTCGTCCGGGACGCCGATCACCTGGACGTCCTGGACGGAGGGATGCAGATACAGGAATTCCTCAATTTCGCGCGGGTAGATATTTTCACCGCCACGGATCACCATGTCCTTGATGCGCCCTTCGATAACGACGTACCCGTCCTCGTCCATCCGTGCGAGGTCCCCTGTGTGCATCCAGCCTTCGCCGTCAATCGCTTCGGCGGTCTTGTCCGGCTGACCCCAATACCCCTGCATCACCGCATATCCGCGCGTGCACAGTTCCCCGATAACGCCGCGCTCCACGCCTTCCCCCGAGCCCGGATCAACAATACGGCTCTCCAAATGCGGCATGGTCCGGCCCACGGTGCTGGTGCGTTGTTCCAACGTGTCGCCGTCGCGGGTCATGGTGGACACCGGCGAAGTTTCGGTCATCCCATAGCAAATGGCCACATCCACCATGTGCATCTCATCGATCACCCGGCGCATGACCTCGATGGGGCACAAGGAGCCGGCCATGACGCCGGTCCGCAACGTTGAGAGGTCGTAGGAGTCGAAGTCCGGCAAGGCGAGCTCGGCGATGAACATCGTGGGCACGCCGTAGAGGGACGTTCCGCCGAAGTCCTGCACCGCTTCCAATGCCGCGGAGGGGCTGAATCCGCGGCTGGGAATAATCGTTGCCGCTCCAAAGCTCAGTGCGTTCAGGTTTCCGATCACCATGCCAAAGCAGTGGTAGAACGGCACAGGTATCACCACACGGTCGTGCTCGGTGTAGCGCAGCAGCCGCCCGATCGAATGCCCGTTGTTGAGGATATTGTGGTGCGTCAGGGTGGCTCCCTTGGGGAACCCCGTGGTGCCGGAGGTGTATTGCAGGTTGATGGGATCGTGCGGATCGAGTTGCGCCATGCGCTCGCCTACCGCCGAGAGCCCGACGCCGTCTGCTCGGGTCAGGAGCTCGCCGTAGGTCAGTTCGTGGCCGGCTTCCGGCACGCCTTGGACGAGTCCGAGCTCCGGTGCGCCGGGGAGGAAGACCAGCTCGCGCAACTCCGGGCAGGTCCCGGCGACTTCCCTGGCCATGCCCACGTACTCGTTGTTTTTGTCCGATGGAGCGGTCACCAACATCCGCATCCCGTTTTGCTTCACCACAAACTCCAGTTCGTGGCTCCTGTACGCGGGATTGACGTTGACCAGGATCGCGCCGATTTTGGCGGTGGCGTACTGCAGGATGGTCCATTCGGCGCAGTTGGGACTCCAAATGCCCACGCGTTCGCCCTTGCCCACCCCCAGGGCCAGTAACGCTCGGGCGAGGCGATCGACGTCGTCGTTGAGTTTTTGGTAACTCCAGCGGCGGGCGTCCCCTCCCGGCGATGCCGCTGCTTCGATCAGCGCGTCCCTTAGCGGAAACTGGGCGGCAATCCGCTCTAAATTGGCGCCAATGGTTTCATCGAGCAGCGGGACGTCAGTGTCTCCGGCGGTATAGGACAACATGACGAAACGCTACCAAGCCGGGGCCCGCAACAGAACAGGCCGCAAGACATCCCGGCCGTGTCGCGCAGGTAGGGTGGATGCCATGAGTTCACCCATTGACCTGCAGGCCACGTTCATTCCCAACGACGGCGAGTTCTTCCGCGTGAAGCTTGCCCTTGAAATCGCGATCGACGAGGTCGTCAACGAGCCCGGCTGCATCCGCTACGAACTGACCGAGGCCACTGAAGAGAAGCTGGTGCTCACTGAGCGCTGGGAATCCGAGGAACTCCTCGACAAGCACTCCAAGGGCATCGCCGTCCAAGACCTGAATGAATCGCTCAGCGCCCTCTTGGCCGAACCGGTTCAGTTGGTCCGCCTCTAGTACCGAGGTTCCGCAATACTGGGACTCGCTAGCTTTCCTGGGATTCAGCACGGCTCTTGGCAATGTGGGCGTGGACCTCGTCCATGTCCAAGCCTTTGACGGCTTCGATGACTTGCTCCAGTTGCTGGCCGTTCAGGGCGCCGGGCTGGGAGAAGACCAGCACCTTGTCACGGAATGCCATGAGCGTGGGAATGGATGTGATCCCCGCTTCCGCTGCAAGCTGTTGCTCAGCTTCGGTGTCAACCTTGGCGAAGACGACGTCGGTGTGCTTCTCCGACGCCGCGCCGTACGTGGGCGCAAACTGACGGCAGGGGCCGCACCAGGCAGCCCAAAAATCCACCAGGACAATGTCATTGCCCTCGATGGTCGATGCGAACTGTTCTCCGGTGATGTCAACTGTGGCCATGGTTCAACGGTACGCGCCCGCCTTGCCGATGTCCCATGCGGGAGCCCGTTGTTCGCTTCCCGCGTCACGCGGAATAAAAGTGCTGCACACCAGATTTCCGCTGACCCTTGCTGCTGATTGAACAAGTGTTTAGTATATAAAACATGCGTTCAACGGTGGAAGATCTGACGACGAGGGCCCGCATCCGGGATGCGGCCATCGCCCTCTTCGGCCGCGATGGTTTCTCCCGAGCCACAGTACGCGCGGTGGCCGCTGACGCAGGTGTCAGCCCCGGATTGGTGATCCACCACTTCGGCAGCAAAGAAGGCCTCCGGCAAGCCTGCGACCAGCACGTCCTTGCCCAAACCGCCAGCCAAGGCAAGGAAAAAGCGGACCCGTCCTCAACAAGGCACCTCATCCAGGACTACCTGAACCATCCGGGTCAGTATGCGGACGAGATCGCCTATATCCGCCGCTCGCTCGGCGATGAGTCCGACGCCGGAAACGCTTTCTTTGACGCCGTCGTGGACCAAACCCAAGGGATCATTGAGGCCGGCATCGAGGCCGGCACCATTCGGGACTTCGAAGATGTCCGGTCCACCGCGGTGATCATTGCCTCCAACAGCCTCGCGATGCTGGTCCTGGGGCGGCACCTCTCCCGGGCGCTGGGCACCGACTCCGGCCCAGGCACTGACGCCAGCGAAACCGGGGGAATCAGCCCGGACCTGCTGCGACAACTGACCCTCCCGGCCTTGGACATTTACACCCACGGCTTTTACGCAGATGCGCGTTTCCTGGACGCGGCCCGGGATGCCCTGCAACACAACAACGCAACCACCCAAGGAAGGGAGCATGCCCCGTGACCCAGGCAATCGTCGTCGAAGGGTTACGCAAGAGGTTCGGACGCCGGGAGGTGTTGCACGGGCTGGATTTCGCCGTGGAACCCGGAACGGTGTTCGGAGTCATCGGCCCCAACGGCGCGGGTAAGACCACCACCATGCGCTGCCTCCTGGACATCATCCGGCCCAGCGCGGGAACCATTTCCGTCCTCGGGCAGGATCCACAACAGGGCGGGACAGCGTTGCGCCGCAGAATCGGATACCTTCCCGGTGAACTGCACCTGGAGAACAGGACCACGGGGCGCCGCATGGTGGAACACTTCGCGGCTATCAGCGGTTCTGTGGATCCCCGGTACGTCGAGGAACTCGCCGAGCGCCTTGGCCTGGACCTGGACCGCCAGACCCGGAAACTGTCCAAGGGCAACAAACAGAAGCTTGGCCTCCTGCAGGCATTCATGCACCGCCCCGAGCTGTTGATCCTCGATGAGCCCACCAGCGGCCTGGATCCGCTGGTCCAGCAACAATTCCACGCCATGATCGGCGAGGCCATGGACCGCGGGGCCACTGTCTTCCTCAGCTCGCATGTGCTCAGTGAAGTGCAGTTGACTGCCGACGCCGTAGCGATACTGCGCGACGGCGAAATCGTCACCATCTCCACTGTCGAAGCCCTCAGGACAGCGGCGGTGCGGCAGGTCAAGTTCACTGCCGCCGGCACTGATGCGCACGACGTCGGCACGCTGCTGGCCCGGGTGCCGGGCGTGGACAGTGTGGTGCTGCGGGAATCGCCACCGAGCGGTCACACCGGCAAATCGGTGGAGGCGAGAGCCACCCTGTCAGGGCAGGTCCAAGCCTTGGTCCAAGCGTTGGCCCACCTCAATCTCAGCGAACTGGTCCTGGAAGAACCGGACCTCGAGGAAGCCGTGCTGACCCTCTACGCAAAGGGCTCTCCGAGTCGTGAGGATACCCCCAAGCCGTCCAGCGTGCGGGAAGGAGCCCACCATGCCTAGTTACTTGCCTCTGTTTACCAAAGCGCTGACCGATTCGTGGCGCTCGACCCTCGGCTGGGCCCTGGGCCTCACAGCGGCCTGCATGCTGTATCTGCCCATCTTCCCCTCCATTGGCGGCAGCTCCCAGATGCAGGACCTCATCAATGCCCTGCCCGCGGGAATGACCAAGGCGCTGAATTACGACCAGATCGCCACCGGGCCCGGCTACACACAAGCCACCCTCTTCGGGCTCATCGGATTCCTCCTCATGTCCATGGCTTCCGTCAGTTGGGGCGCAGGTGCAGTGGGTGGGGACGAAGAGTCAGGGCTGTTGGAGTTGACCCTCGCGCACAGTGTGACCCGGATCCAGGTGGTCTGGGAACGTGCGTTGGCCCTGCTGGTCCGCGTCGCGGTTCTCTCCGCCGTCGTCTTCCTCTTGGTGCTGGGACTGAACGGACCCTCGCAACTGAAAATCGACGTCGGCCATCTTTTCGGCGCGACGGTGCTGTTCGCCTCCTTGGCGTTGCTCAGCGGTACGGCGGCGCTGTGCTTTGGCGCGCTGACCGGGCGCAAGGTTTATGGCATCGCAGCCGGGGCGGCCGTCGCGGTTATCGGGTATGTCTTCAATGCGGTGGGGCGGCAGAGCCCCGACGTCGGATGGCTTCTGAATCTTTCGCCGTATCACTGGGCTTACGGCAACTCGCCGGTGGCGAACGGGGCTGATTGGGGAGCCGCGACCGGACTGCTGGGGATCTCCGCTGCCCTCATCGTTATTGCCGCGCTGGCGCTGAAACGACGGGATGTGGGCGTCTAGTTCCAGTCATGAGGCGCGGAGCGACGCGCCCCGGGGAGGGCGTTGTTTCCGCGCCACTCGTGAATCCATGCGGGAAGTTCCAGATCCGAGGGAGGGGCCCCGAACTCCTGGATGATCTCTTCTTGGGTGACAGGCTTACCCTTGCTGACCAAACGCGTGGCAATGTGCGCACGCGCGTAAATCTCCCCCTCCACCACCATGCGCTGCTCAAAGTAGATCGCTTTGGTGTCCAGCCCGATAATCCGGGTTTCGATGCTGTACTTCTGCCATAGCTGCAGGGACTTCCGGAACGCGATGGTTTCACCGGCGGCCACAGGAGTCCAGCCGCGCCTGCGCATACGCCGCCAGATGCCGCTGCGCACCATGAGATCGAAGCGCCCCAGGTCCATGAGGGAGAAATACATGCCGTTATTGACGTGCATGGCGATGTCGATGTCCGTGGGGAGGACCCTCAACTCCAACGACGACGGTTCCCACACGCCCAGAGCGGACCGTTTGCTGGAAGTGAACAACAACATGAGGGTGCGAAGAAGCAGGTGCATGCAGTCATGTTACCGGTCGGTAACATGATCTGGAACTTTCTTCGTTTACCCCCGGTTCATAAATTCCGTGCAGAATGTCTGGAACTCGTATTAATCCTCGGACATACGCCGGCATTCAAGGAGGAACTTTGAGCACGCTTCAGACCGAGAGAGGCCACGCGGAAGTGTGGCCCGAACTCGCCCGACACCAGGAGATCGTGCTTTGCGATGCGCGAGGCAACCGCATCGAGGGCACCATCGACGGCATGACAGAGGACCGAAGCACCCTCTGGATCCAACTCAAAGGTGGGCTGGGGCGGCAGTTGGTACACCACTTGGACGGATATTGGCTGGAGCTTCCCGTCGCCTGACAGGGTTGGACCGCCTGACAGGGTTGAACCGGGCAAGGGGTCACCAAAGAGCAGTGACTAAAATTCCCCTATGACCCAAGCGCGATACCGGGCCCTCGTTGAATGGCCCCTGATGGCCACGGCCCTGATCTTCCTCACGGCTTATGCGTGGCAAGTCATCGGCCGGGTGGAAGGGCCCGCCGGCACGCCGTTCGAGATTGTCCTGTGGATTACCTGGGGCATTTTTGCCCTGGACTACTTCATCAACCTCTGGCTTGCCGAGGACCGTTGGCGGTGGTTCATCCGGAACCTGCACGAACTCCTGATTGTGGTGCTCCCCTTCTTTCGTCCACTCCGGCTGCTCCGGTTGGTCACCCTGCTCTCAGTCCTGCAGCGCACGGTCGGCGAGTCGCTGCGGGGACGCGTCGCAACATACGTCGCAGGGTCGGCTTCCATGCTGGTCCTCATTGGCGCCTTAGGGGTGCTTGATGTGGAGCAGAATGCTCCAGGCGCAAAGATCCTCAACTTTGGGGATGCCGCCTGGTGGGCCATCACCACCATCACTACCGTCGGCTACGGAGACCTCTATCCGGTAACGCCCATCGGCCGGATAGTCGCTGCCGCTCTCATGATGAGCGGCATCGCCGTCCTGGGTATCGTCACCGCAGCCATTGCTTCCTGGCTCGTTCAGCGGATCGAGGAGAACGCCGAGGGTGTTGCAGCGGCGGCGGAAGAAAAGCTGGTTGCCGCCGAAGAACCTGTCCGGGCTGAACTGGCGGACCTGATCATCGAGATCGCCGCCCTGCGCAAGGAAATCGCCGAGCTCCGAAAAGCCCAAGGCTAACGCGGACGATAATCCGGAATTCGACGCAGCACAAAAAATCCCCGGAACCAGTGGTTCCGGGGATTTTTCTTGGGTGGCAGATGAGGGATTCGAACCCCCGTAGGCGTTGCCAGCTGATTTACAGTCAGCCCCCTTTGGCCGCTCGGGTAATCTGCCGAACTTCAAAAGAAGATCACTTCCGGAGACCATTTCTTTCCGATCCGGTAACCGAAGGCAGAGACAACCTTACAGAACTTCCCGCGAAGAATCTAATCGGCAAACCCGGGCCTCGAGGCTTCGGTATTTCAAGCCTGCCCGAGGATTCGGCCAGCAAGCCTCGCTTCGAACTTTTGGGCCTGCTCGGCGGTGATCTGGTTTAGCTGCACAGCACGGAGCAGATCAGTGTGGATGCCGTCCATTCGCGCGTCGGCGTTAGGGACGGGGCTGAGGACTATGGATGCCGCGACGGCGGCTGCAGCGACCACACTTGCTGCCGCTACTGCTGCCGTGCCGATAGAACCCGCTGCCGCAGAGGCGGACTTACCGACGTAACGGACGGCCTTGGTGCTCATGCTTACCTCCGGTTGTGCTCTTCAACTTGGTACAACTCTCCGGGCAGGTCCTCGGTTCCAGCCAAGCGTGTGCTGTGAGCGAACTGTGAAAGCTGTCCACCGTTCCAACAGTCGCTGTCCGTACTAGGCTGGATGCCAGACCAACCGCCCTTACAGGGCCCCCAACCTAAGGAGAGTCATGGCAGGCGAATCCACGTTCGACGTCGTCAGCAAGGTAGACAAGCAAGAGGTCGCCAACGCGCTCAATCAGTCCCAGAAGGAAATCGCCCAGCGTTACGACTTCAAGGGCGTGGGCGCAGAGATCGATTTCAGCGGTGAAAAGATCCTGATGAAGGCCAACTCGGAGGACCGCGTACTCGCTGTCCTGGATGTGTTCCAGTCCAAGCTCATCAAGCGCGGCATCTCACTGAAATCGTTGGAGCAGGGCGAACCGTTCCCCTCGGGTAAGGAGTTCCGCCTTGAGTGCTCCATCAAGGAGGGCATCGCCCAGGACATCGCGAAGAAGATCAACAAGATCATCCGCGATGAGGCCCCCAAGTCAGTAAAGTCCCAGATTCAGGGCGATGAACTTCGCGTCACCTCCAAGTCCCGCGATGACCTGCAGGAGACCATGAATATCCTGAAGAAGTTCGACGAAGCCGATCTTCAGTTCGTCAACTTCCGCAGCTAAGTCCGTTCCGCAGGCACCGAGGGTCGCAGCGAGCAATTGTGCTCCTGCGGCCCTCGTCGTCTTCCTCAGCGTACGCTCAGATTGTGCTGTCACGGTGTGACGGTGACAACTGAACTACGCCCCGCAACCGGTGACAAGCTGGCCGACATTCAGCAGTTCGCCGAAGACCTCCGATCCTCGGATAACCCGGACGAAGTTGCCGTCGGCCTCAAGCTCCTGCTCATCCTCAAGGGCAAAAACACCTAGATCGCCAAGACGCAGCGCCCCTACCCAGCAGCGTATTGTCATTACGTCACGAAAACTTTGCGTAATGACCGCCACACAGTATTCTTTCTTATTAGGCGAGCCTAAGTACGGCTTCCCTTAGCGAAAGAATTGATCATGACCGCCAATTTCCTGATCGGCCTGCGCGAAGGCCTCGAGGCATCCCTCGTCGTTGTCCTCCTGATGACCTACCTCGTCAAAACAGGCAGGCAGTCCTTGATCCCAAGGCTATGGGCCGGCGTTGCCCTCGCTATCGCTGTATCCCTTGGATTCGGCGCCCTCCTGACCTTCGGTCCCCGTGGGCTGACCTTCGAGGCCCAGGAGGCAATCGGTGGCGGCCTGTCCATAGTGGCCGTCGCCTTGGTGACCTGGATGGTCTTCTGGATGGCGCGCACGGCGCGCAGCCTGGGCGGCGAGTTGCGCTCGCACGTGGATAAGGCGGCCGACGGCGCCGCCTGGGGACTGGTCTTGGTGGCAGCCCTGGCCGTGGGCCGTGAAGGGCTGGAAACAGCTCTGTTCATTTGGGCCGCCGCGCAGTCCACCGGAGCAAGCACTCTCCCGCTGGTGGGTGCATTGCTCGGTCTCTTGGCTGCCGCTGGCCTCGGGTACCTGCTGCACCGGGGAGTCCTGAAAGTGAACCTGGGCCGCTTCTTCACCTGGACCGGAGTTGGACTGATTATCATCGCCGGGGGCGTGTTGGCTTACGGCGTCCACGACCTGCAGGAAGCCGGCATCTTCCCAGGCCTGCACAGCCTGGCCTTCGACGTCTCAGCCGCCGTGCCGCCGTCGTCGTGGTACGGCACTTTGCTCAAAGGCACCCTGAACTTCTCCCCCGCAACCACTTGGCTCGAGGCCACGGTCTGGTTGCTGTACGTCATTCCCGTGCTGTTCCTGTACATCCGCGCCAATAGGTCTCCTGCTGCGCAACCGGTACGCAGTCCGGCTGCCGCGGTCACCGCGCACCCCTGATCCCGCTCCGCTCACACTCGCTTCCCCTCGAACCTAAAGGACACGCCCATGCCTGGCGCCGCCATGCCCGCTTCGCCCACATTCCGTAGAGTGCTTGCCGTACTCGGCGCAGCAGTCGCTGTGCCTTTGGTACTGACTGGTTGCACGGACAATGCCAAACCTGCGAGCGCAACCGGGGGCCCCATCCAGGTGAGCAGCACCGCAACCGAGTGCAAGCTGTCTGCCACCAGCGCCCCGAGTGGCAACCTGACGTTCTCCGTGAAGAACGATGGAACCGAAATCACCGAGTTCTATCTGCTCGCCGAGGATGGCTTGCGGATCCTCGGCGAAGTGGAGAACATCGGCCCGGGCATTACCCGGAACTTGGTGGTCACCGTTTCCGCTGGCAAGTACACCACGGCGTGCAAACCGGGCATGCAGGGTGACGGGATCCGCGGCTCCTTCGAGGTCACGGACTCGGGCAACAAGCCCAGCCTCAATGCCGACCACCAGAAACTCCTGGATACCGGGACCCAGCAGTACGCAGCCTACGTCAAAGACCAAAGCGAGCAATTACTCACGGGGACCAAAGACTTCGCCGCTGCCTTCGCTGCCGGAGACGCCGCCAAAGCCCGTGACCTCTATGCAGCCACGCGCATGCACTGGGAACGCATCGAGCCCGTAGCGGAGTCCTTTGGTGACCTTGACCCGAAGTTGGACGCCCGCGAGGCGGACCTTGAGCCGGGGCAGGAATGGACCGGCTGGCACCGGGCTGAAAAGGACCTGTTCCCACCCGCTGGGTACACCCCTATGACGCAGGCAGAGCGCCAGGCTGTCTCCACCAACTTGATCGCCACCACGGAGGATCTGGTCCAACGGACCCGGTCCGTGACACTGACGGCGGACAAGCTCGGCAACGGCGCCAAGGAACTCCTCGATGAAGTGGCCACCGGTAAAGTCACCGGTGAGGAAGAGATCTGGTCCCACACCGACCTCTGGGATTTCCAAGCCAATGTTGATGGCGCCCGGATCGCCTTCGAAAGTCTCAAGCCTGCACTGAAGGAAAAGGATGCGGATCTCGCCGCCTCACTGGACGAGAAATTCACCGCCCTTCAAACAGAGCTGAAAAAGCACGCCAAGGGCGACGGCTTTGCCTACTACAACGAGCTCAGCAAGGACCAGGTGCAGCAGCTTGCGGCCTTGGTCGACGCGTTGGCCGAACCCCTCTCCAAGCTCACCGCTTCGGTGGTGCTGTGAGCGGCTGCCCTTTCGGACACGGCGGTGAGGTTTCCGGCGGTGCAGCCGGGGGTGCCCCTAACGAATCTCGACAGACGAGCGGGTTTTCGCGCCGCGGTTTGCTGTCCATTGCGGGCATTGGCGGTGCCGGGGCCGTCGCCGGCTTGGCTGCCGGGTTTCTGGGCCACGACGCCGTCGCGGCCACACCGGCAGGAGCTACCGCGCCTAGCACCGATGCCGCCGTGGTGCCTTTCTTCGGCGATTATCAGGCCGGAATCACCACTCCCGCCCAGGACCGCCTCCACATGGCCGCTTTCGATGTAACCACCGAGGACCGCAAGGACCTGGTCAAGCTCCTGCGTGATTGGACCGCCGCAGCGGAGGCCATGACCGCAGGCAAGCCCACCGGCGAGACTGGCGCCGTCGACGGACCGTACAACGCTCCGCCCGAGGACACCGGGGAGGCGCTGGATCTCGCCGCCGCACATTTGACCTTGACGTTTGGCTTTGGGGCGGGGCTTTTCGAGAAGGACGGCAAGGCCCGATTCGGCCTGGAGGGCCGCCGCCCCGAAGCCCTGATCGATCTTCCGCACTTTCCCGGGGACGATCTTCAGCCCGGGCGGACCGGCGGGGACATTGTCATCCAGGCCTGCGCCGACGACCCCCAAGTGGCAGTCCACGCCATCCGCAACCTGGCCCGGATCGGCTTCGGCAAGGTCCGGGTGCGCTGGTCGCAGTTGGGTTTTGGGCGCACGTCCTCCACCTCAAGGGCGCAGGCGACACCCCGGAATCTCTTTGGCTTCAAGGACGGCACCAACAACCTCAAAGTGGAGGACAACTCGCTCTTGAACGACCATGTGTGGGTGGCTCCCGGGGACCGTGCCGGGGAGCAGTGGATGGCCGGGGGAAGCTACCTTGTGGCACGCCGTATCCAGATGCACATAGAGACGTGGGACAGGACGTCGCTTCGGGAACAGGAGGGTTTGATCGGACGCACCAAGGGCACCGGGGCGCCGCTGTCCGGAGGCGACGAGTTCACCGCTCCCGACTTCAAGCTCGCCGGGCGGGACGGAACCCCCTTGGTCCCCCTCGACTCGCACATGCGCCTCGCCCATCCCGACCAGAACGACGGCGTACGGATGCTGCGCCGCGGTTACAACTTCACGGACGGCTCTGACGGCCTGGGCCACGTGGATGCGGGGTTGTTCTTCATCGCATTCGTCAAGGATCCCAGGACCCACTACGTGCCCATGCAACTGGCACTGGCCAAGGGCGACACACTCTCCGTGGACTACCTCAAGCACACAGGCTCGGGGCTGTTCGCCGTGCCACCGGGCATTAAACAGGGTGGCTTCATCGGCGAAGGCCTGTTCTCCTAACCCGGCGGGGGCTAACGGACCGCCATTCGCTCCAGGCGGCTGATCCTCTCCTTCATGGGAGGATGCGTGGCAAAAATCCGCCGCATTCCGCCGCCACGGAATGGATTCGCGATCATGAGATGCGAAGCATTGACGAGGTTCTGGTCCTGTGGGAGCGGAATTTGTGTGACGCCATTCTCGATCTTGCGCAGGGCTGAGGCGAGCGCCAGCGGATCGCCGGTCAACCGCGCTCCGTCCTCATCGGCGTCGTACTCCCGCGTGCGGGAGATGGCCATCTGGATCAAGGACGCGGCAAAAGGTGCCAACAGTGCCATCGCGATCATGGCGAGCGGGTTTGCGTTGCGGCGGTCCCCGCCGCCGAAGAACAACAACATCTGCCCCACGGACGTGATGACCCCAGCCACCGCGGCGGCAACCGAAGATGTCAGGATGTCGCGGTTGTACACATGCATGAGCTCGTGGCCCAGCACGCCCCGAAGTTCGCGGGCGTCGAGCAAGTGCAGTATCCCTTCCGTGCAGCACACGGCGGCGTTCTTGGGGTTCCGCCCTGTGGCGAAGGCGTTGGGCGTCATGGTGGGCGAGAGGTAGATCCGCGGCATGGGTTTGTTGGCCCGCATCGAAAGCTCCCGGACGATCTGATAGAGCTGCGGGGCTTGCGCTTCGCTGACCGGATAGGCGGCCATGGAGCGAATCGCGATTTTATCGCTGTTCCAGTAGCCGTAAGCCGTGGTCGCCACACCCAGCAAGGCCATGATCCACAGCGGCGCGGCACTCCGCGTTCCGGCCCCGATGATGGCGCCCAGTCCCAGCAACACCGCCCATAGCACGCCAAAGAGTGCGGCGGTCTTGAGGCCGTTGTTGTGGTTTCGCACCGTTGTCATCGTCACTTTCATCAGTTCGCATGTGGATTGGTTGTCAGGTGGATTAGCTAATGACCTTAACGACGACGGCGGCCGTCCTGTTCCTACGGCGTCGGGTGTTTGGCATCGTACGCCGCAAACCCGGGCTGGATTCGCGCGGCCAGCAGGGCCAGGACCATGCAGACCATCCCTCCCGCGAGCAGCACCCCACCCTCGCTGAGGAATCGGGTGACCCCGCCGGCAACCAGGTCACCGATGCGTGGGCCACCGGCAACCACCACCACGAACACACCTTGCAGGCGCCCACGGAGATGGTCGGGGGTGGCCGACTGGAGAATGGTGGTTCGGAAAACGGCGCTGACGGAATCCGCGATTCCGGCGAGCGCGCAGCAAAGAGCCGCGGGAATCAGCCAGGATGTCACGCCTCCACGCCCTGATTCACCGGCCAGGAGGACCACCAGGCCAAAGGCGGCGATTGAACCACCCCAGCCGATCACGGACCACACAACTGCGCTCCCTTGCCGTCGGACCCGTCCCAGCGGTCCCGAGAAGAGGCCCGCGAGAAATGCGCCGACCGCCGTTGCCGCGAGGAGCACCCCTACTGTGATTTCACCGCCTCCGATCATCACGGCTCCGATAGCCGGCATCAGAGCGCGCGGCTGGGCGAAGATCATGGCGATGAGGTCGATGATGAAGGTCATGCGGACGTTGGGGCGTGTGCCGAGGAACCGGAATCCCTCCACCACTGAGCGAAGTCCCGGCCGGGCGGCGTCGTGGGATGGCGGCATGGCCGGGAGCCCCAAAAGGCCCCACAGCGCGAAAGTGAAACTGATGACATCGATGGTGTACGTCCAGCCGAAGCCGATGCTCGCTACCAGTACGCCTGCCAGCAATGGCCCGGCCGTCATCGAAAGGCCGAACGTCAGCATGTTCAGTGCATTTGCAGCTGGAAGCAATTCCTTGCGGACCAACAGCGGGATGATCGCGCTGCGTGCGGGTCCGTTGATTCCCTGCGCGCCGCTCTGGATAGCTACCAGCACGTAGAGGATCCAGATGTTGCCTAAGTGCAACCATGCCTGCAGGGCCAAACCTGCCGTGGATGCCCACAGGACCAGGGAAGCAATCAGGGCAACTTTCCGGCGGTCGTAAGCATCTGACACTGATCCGCCATATAGCCCCGCAACGACGAGGGGCACCAAGGCGAAGATGCCGAGCAAGCCGACATAGAGGCTCTGTTGGGTCAGCCGGTAGACCTCCAAACTGACAGCCACCAAAGTGAGTTGGGAACCGACGGCGGCTATGGACGCCCCCAGCCACAGTCGTCGAAATGCGGGACTCTCCTTGAGGGGGGTGATGTCCGCCAATAGTTTTGCCACCGTGTAAGCCTAAGCAGCGCGCACCAGCCCGGGCCGCAAGACGGGCAGGTTACGGAAGGTTTTGCTTTGTTCACGCTAAGTTAGCCACGCCTTATTGTGAACTCCTAATAATAAGTGTTTCAATGAATGCATGACCGCACTCACAGCCGAACAGGAAACATGGGCCGCTGAGCTGCGTGCCCACGGCCGGCGAGTCACCAAACAGCGCCTGGCTGTGCTTGCAGCAGTCCAGCACCACCCGCACTCTCCCGCCGAAGGAATACTCGCGGCCGCCCGCCAGGAGCTTCCCGAACTAACGGCCCAGTCCGTCTATGTGGTCCTCAGCGACCTGACTGACCTTGAGATGCTGCGCCGGTTCGAGCCACCGCACTCCCCCGCACTCTATGAAACCCGCGTGGGCGACAACCACCACCACGCCGTCTGTACCAGTTGCGGCCGTGTTGAAGACGTCGATTGCGCGGTGGGGCACGCACCGTGCCTCACGCCGCATTGGAGTGGGAACTCCAAGCCCATGACCATCCGGATCGCAGATGTCCTCTACCAAGGCATCTGCCAGGACTGCCAGTCCAAACAACAGCTTCCCGTAAACCTCACGTAACCAAGAAATAGAAAAAAGGAGAACGATGACCGCGAATATCACGCCCGTTCAGTCGACCACCCAGTCCGGTGCCCCCGTCACCTCGGACGCTCACTCGAAGTCCGTCGGCGCTGACGGTGCCATCATCCTGACTGACCACTACCTTGTGGAAAAGCTCGCCCAGTTCAACCGCGAGCGGGTCCCGGAGCGCGTAGTTCACGCCAAGGGCGGCGGAGCTTTCGGCACGTTCAAAACCACCTCGGACGTTTCCGCATACACCAAGGCGGCCTTCCTGCAGCCCGGCGTCGAGACGGATATGCTGATCCGTTTCTCCTCCGTCGCAGGCGAAAACGGCTCCCCGGACACGTGGCGCGACCCTCGCGGTTTCGCGGTGAAGTTCTACACCTCAGAGGGCAACTACGACCTCGTCGGCAACAACACCCCGGTGTTCTTCATCCGCGACGGCATCAAGTTCCCGGACTTCATCCACTCCCAGAAGCGCCTCCCGGGCAGCCACCTGCGCGACGCCGATATGCAGTGGGACTTCTGGACGCTCTCCCCGGAGTCGGCGCACCAGGTGACCTGGCTCATGGGTGACCGCGGCCTTCCGGCTTCCTGGCGTGAAATGCAGGGCTACGGCTCGCACACTTACCAGTGGATCAACGCGGCCGGCGAGCGTTTCTGGGTCAAGTACCACTTCAAGTCCAACCAGGGCGTGGACTCCATGACCGGAGACCAGGCAGAAGCACTTGCCGGCTCGGATGCAGACTTCTACATCCGCGACCTTCAGGAAAACATCGACGCCGGCAACTTCCCCTCGTGGGAACTGCACGTCCAGGTGATGCCGTATGAGGACGCCAAGACGTACCGCTTCAACCCGTTCGACCTCACCAAGGTGTGGCCGCACTCGGACTACCCGCTGATCCACGTGGGCACCATGGAACTGAACAAGAACCCGGAGAACTACTTCGCGCAGATCGAGCAGGCCACCTTCGCGCCGTCGAACTTCGTCCCGGGGATCGCGGCTTCACCGGACAAGATGCTGCAGGCCCGCATCTTCTCCTACGCGGACGCGCACCGTTACCGCGTGGGCACCAACCACGCACAGATCCCGGTGAACCAGCCAAAGAACGCTGTGCACAACTACAGCCAGGACGGCCAGGGACGCTACCTGTTCAACGCTCCCACCACTCCGGTGTACGCACCGAACTCAGTCGGTGGACCTGCAGCGGTGGAGCCCCTCTCCCCCGCCGGTGGCTGGGAGAATGATGGAGAACTGACCCTCTCCGCTCACACCCTGCACGCTGAGGACGACGACTTCGGCCAGGCCGGAACCTTGTACCGCGAGGTCTACGATGAAGCTGCCAAGGCCCGCTTCCTCGACACGATCACCGGTGCCGTCGGTGGCGTGAAGAGCGCCGTTATCAAGGAACGCGCTATCCAGTACTGGACCAACGTCGACGCCGAACTCGGTGCCAAGCTGCGCGCCAACCTCGGTGCCGGCCAGACCACGTCAGACGCTGAAGCAGCCAACAAGCTCTAAGCTCTACGGCTTCTTGGGACACCCCGTCACGGATCTCCGTGGCGGGGTGTCCCTTTTCTTTTTCCACATAGCCTTAGCGGCCTATGGTTGTCGCTCGGCCCCGATCCATAGGATCTTCTCATGAGCACATTCGAGGGCATCCCCACCGCTGCATTCCGCTTCTACGCCGAGCTTGAAGAGAACAACAACCGCGAGTGGTGGTTGGAACACAAAAAGACGTACGACGACTGCGTGCGGGGTCCGCTGGCAGCTCTTCTTGCGGAGTTGGAGCCGGAGTTCGGGCCAGCCAAAATTTTCCGTCCCAATAGGGACGTCAGGTTCTCGCAGGACAAGTCTCCGTACAAGACGGCCCAGGGAGCTTTCGCTGCGATCCAGGAGGGCGTGGGCTATTACCTCCAAGTCAGCGCTGACGGTCTGTTGGTGGGCGGCGGATACCATTCCCACACACCAGCCCAACTGGCGCGCTTCAGGGCTGCAGTTGACGCTCCGGACAGCGGCTTGGAGTTGGAGCGCATCATGGACTCCGTGACCTCCGCCGGGTTTACCGTCGAGGGCGAAAAACTCAAAACCGTTCCCCGCGGTTTCGACAAAGACCACCCCCGGGGTGAGCTGCTCAAACATAAGACGCTATCTGCCCGAGAGCATCTGGGAGAGCCTGCCTGGGTCTCGACGGACGCTGCGGTGGAACACGTCGCCGCTCGTTGGGAAGCGCTCAAGCCCTTGGTGCAATGGGTCAGCGTTCATGCCGCACCGTGACGGACAGCCAGCAAGACTGTGGGTCAGAAAGACTGTGGGTCTAAAGATCGTGGCGGTTCTAAGACCGTGATTCTGATCCCAATGTGTCAGCGATGTGCGATCGCTCGGTGATGGAGGATCCATCGGTGCGGGCCAGGACTAGGATCGTAAGTGGGACCTGTAGGCGCATGCTCTGCGTGACTCTGCGGACGGTTGACCGAAATCAACTCGGGCGCAGCAATCGCGCGGGCTGTCGTGGATGTTTGTCTTTTCTATTTTTGGGTAGAACAGGCACACACGAGGGCCGCTTCGGGTGGCTGCAGCACGTCAGGTCATCAGGTTCCGCGGCAGCCAGGGCAGTCCTTGGCACTATAGAGGCGAGAAAGCAATGAACGATTTCCTTCCACTGGCAAGTGAACTTACTGCCTTGGCAGGACCAGCAGCAGGTGGTTCCCTCACGGAGGAGAACGCCGCTAAAGCCGTGCAATCCCTCGCGTACGTCCTCAAGGACTCGGTACCCCAGCGCAACAGGTGCTGGCGCGTCAATCATCAACGCCCGCGGACGCCGTGAAAGCGCAGGCGCAACGGACTCGGTAGTACTACAGGCCGACAAGCTTCAGTACATGCTCGGGATAGGCCCATGCCTGAGCGCGTGGGCAGAGCAACGCCCTATCCTCATCCAGGACATCACGAGGGAGACCCGCTGGCCGGAGTGGACGGCCCGGATCACCGGTCTTCCGCTGCGGTCCGTGCTCAGCGCCCCGCTGACAACCGAAGGAAGGCGCATTGGTGCGATCAAGGTCTACTCGTCGGCTCCCAACGCCTTCGATGATCACTCGGTATTCCTCATCGAACGGCTCGCCACCCCCGCGGCTGTGATGCTCGGCAACGCCCGGGACAGGGAAGCCACGGAGCGGATGAGCTCACAACTGGTAGAAGCCTTGTCCAACCGCGACTTGATCTCGCGGGCTCAGGGTGTGCTCATGGAACGGATGAAGCTCACGGCCAGGGAAACCCTGACCGTCATGCTCTCCGCCTCCAAAGGCGGAGACAAGCCCTTGCACGAGATAGCCCGGGAGATCGTCAACGGAATGACCAACCAGTAGGAGAACCTGTGGAGTCGTTCGATGAACCAAACGGACAAGCACCAGCAACCCGCCGGGCTATGGAAGAAGCCGGTCTCCGGCTCAACGCTGTCTGGATGCGGTACTTCAGCTTCACTGGAGAAGCCGGCGAGTACGAAATCGACGCCTACCTCAACGGATCATTAGAGCTGCCCGCCCACGAACGTGACCTCATCTCCCACGCGGTCAATGAACTCATCAAAGAGCTCCCACCGCGGCGGATGGCGCCCTACAGCGGTAAACCTCCCGAGACGCACCAAGAGCAAAATTCATCAAGCGAAAACCCCTCATGAAACCCGGGCTCCGGAAGGCGGCCCGTCCCGCGTGCTTCCGAGCAGCGCAAACCTTTACAGGCGTCCCTGCCTTGCAGGGGTCCCTTCCTTACAGGGAGCCCTTCGATCCTTGAGCGTCTGCTCCTATGATGGAAATGTGGGTGATCGCGAAGAGGACCAGCAACGTCTTCGCCAGCTCATAGCCGGCAGCGAGGACGTCAGAAGCTTCCTTGACGGAATGACACGCTATGCGGCCACACTGATGAGCCGAGCCACAGGCGCGCCAGTACAGTGCGCCCTGATTCTGTGGCGGCCCGGGGGTCCTGTAAGTATTGTCGGAAGCAGCAACGACGCACTCTGGCAGGGAGGGCTGGCATACGTGTGGGGTAACGGGCCCGCCCTGGAAGCCACGGAAACGTCCCGCCTCATCGTTATTGCCGACACGAGCCTGGACCAGCGTTGGCCGGACTACACCAAAAGCCTTGCCTCCGCCCACATTCGGAACGTCTTAATCGTTCCCTTGGGTGTTGGGAAAGACGCGTCCGCAGCTCTGCACTTCTTCGCCGACAGGACAGGGGTCTTCACAGGGCAGGCTATCAGGGACGCAACCGGGTTTGCCGAGAGCGCGGGCCCAGCACTACGCCTCACCCTTCGCATGCCGACCTCTGGCGGGAATGACAAGGACCTGTACGCCGCCTTGGCCCGGCAGGCACCTATCGAACTCGCCAGCCGGATGATCATGTCCCGAAACAATTGCACTCGCGCCGAGGCCCGGTCGGTACTCCTCGGGAGATCCCGGAGTAACCACCAAAAACTTCAGAGTGTTGCCGAAGACATCATTGCGGGGTTCCCGGGAGGACGGCGCTTCTACCAACCTTGAAGATCGGGACCCGCCACGGCCACGTGGCAGCACCGACACAAGAGCGCCCGGAACCATTCTCTCCGGGCGCTCCATGGGGCACATACCAGTCAGCTGTCTGACAAGACAGCCCTGCCAATGTCAGACCTTGGTATAGCTGCCTTCCGACGTTCCGCGGTGTGTTTCGTCCTCGCCCGCAGGGGTGTTGACGGCGGCCTTCGCAGAGGCGAACTTCTCATTGAGCCGCGAATGGCGTTGTCCGTAGGAGAAGTAGATGACGATGCCAATGACCAACCAGATAGCGAAGAAGATCCACGTCTCTACGGCGAGGTTGGTCATCAGGTACACGCACAGGACCGCAGAAACCCAAGGGAGCACCTTACCCAAGGGAACCCTGAACGCGGGCTTGAGGTCGGGACGCTTTTTGCGGAGGACAAGGATGCCAAGGCTGACCATCACGAACGCAGACAGTGTCCCGATGTTGATCATTTCTTCCAACAGATCCACGTTCGTCAGCCCGGCCACCAAGGCAACGGCACCGCCGCAAATGATTTGCAGGCGTGCGGGGGTGGATCGTTTGGCGCTGGTCTTCGAAAGGGCGCGGGGCAACAATCCGTCCCGGCTCATTGCCAGGACAACACGTGAGAGGCCCATGAGAAGCACCATGATCACCGTGGTCAGGCCGATCAACGAACCAAAAGCGATGACCTTGGCCGCATCGGTGTTACCTACGGCCTCGAATGCCGTAGTCAGGGTGGGGTTCTTTTCCTGGGCCAGCTGGGCGTAGGAAACCATGCCGGTGAGGGCAAGTGAGACCAGAATGTAGAGCAGGGTGACCACAGCCAAGCCGCTGAAGATCCCTCGCGGCAAGGTCTTCTGCGGATTCTTGACTTCCTCGGCGGAAGTGGCCACGACGTCGAAGCCGATGAACGCGAAGAACACCAGCGCAGCACCAGCAAAGATGCCTAAGGTTCCGTATTGGGCCGGGACCGCACCAGTGAGGAAACCAAAGAAGGACTGCTTCATCACGTCGCCTGCACCAGCTCCGGCGGTCGGCTGGGAGGCGGGAACGAAGGGCGTGAAGTTGGAGAACTTGACGTAGCTGAAACCCACGATGATCACAAAGAGCACCACGGCGATCTTGATGATCGTGAAGACATTGCCCACGCGTGCGGACAACTTAGTCCCCAGGACCAGCAAGACGGTAAAGATTGCGACGATGAGGAACGCACCCCAGTAGAGGTCGACGCCGCCGACGTTCAACGCCGGCGGAACGTCAACACCCATCAAGGCAAAAACCTTGCTGAGGTAGATCCCCCAATATTTGGCGATCACTGCCGCGGCGGTAAACAGTTCCAGGATGAGGTTCCAGCCGATGATCCACGCGAGCACCTCACCCATGGTGGCGTAGGTGAACACGTACGCCGACCCGGCCACTGGGATCGCCGTGGCGAATTCCGCGTAACACATGATGGCCAGGGCACACGTAACAGCAGCGATGGCAAAGGAGATCGTGACGGCCGGACCGGCAAAGTTCGCTGCGGCTTTGGCCCCAACGGAGAAGATCCCGGCGCCAACCGCAACGGCCACGCCCATAATCATCAAGTCCCAGGTACTGAGGCTGCGCTTGAGCTTACGCCCGGGCTCATCGGCGTCGGCGATCGATTGCTCGATCGACTTGGTCCTGAAAATGTTCATGAAGGTGCCACATTCTGGAGGAGGCTGGTAATGGACTCATCAAGAATAGTGTCCGGCCAATGGACGGCCCCAGTTATTCCAGATACTGAGACGCCCGGATAGCCGATACCCAATAGCCGACTCACGGTTGCACGTCACGGCCCCTCGTCACATCCCCGGGACTTTCCAATCCATCAGGGTAGACCTGATGAGGAACCGTTTGCCCTCGGGGGCTTCCACCGAAAACCCGCTTCCCCTGCCAGGGACCACGTCCACGGTGAGGTGGGTGTGCGACCAATAGGCGAATTGTTCCTTGGACATCCAGAATTCCAGCGGCTGCGGTTCCTGAACCGATCCGACGTCGAACCTTCCGAGGAGGACATCGGAGTCCCCGGTCAGGAATTCCCCGGCGGGAAAGCACATCGGGGACGAGCCGTCGCAACAGCCCCCGGACTGATGGAACATCAGTGGCCCGTGCTGGAGCCACAGTTTACGCAGGAGCTCCACGGCCGCCGCGGTGAGCGCCACCCGGGAGAAATCCTCCCCGGGCAACGTCACCGCAGCGTCCAGGCTGGGGTTGTTCATGGTGAACCTTCCCTGGTGACCGACTCCTAGAAGAAGCCGAGCTTGTTCTCGTTGTAGCTGACCAGGAGGTTCTTGGTCTGCTGGTAGTGGTCCAGCATCATGGCGTGGTTTTCACGGCCGATGCCCGAGGATTTGTATCCGCCGAAGGCAGCGCCGGCCGGGTAGGCGTGGTCGTTGTTGATCCACACGCGGCCGGCCTGGATTTCCCGTCCGGCCCTGTAAGCGACGTTTCCGTCGCGCGACCAAACACCTGCGCCAAGCCCGTACAGGGTGTCGTTGGCGATACCGATGGCGTCGTTGTAATCGCTGAATTTAGTAACGGACACCACCGGACCAAAAATCTCTTCCTGGAAGATGCGCATCCGGTTGTGGCCTTCGAAGATGGTGGGCTGGACGTAGTAGCCCTCGCCCAGTTCACCGGAGAGTTCGGCCCGCGCGCCGCCTGTGAGGATCTTGGCGCCTTCCTGCTTTCCGATGTCGATGTAGGAGAGGATCTTCTCGAGCTGGTCGTTGGACGCCTGGGCACCCACCTGCGTGTCAGTGTCCAGCGGGTTGCCTTGGATGATTTTCTGCGTCCGGGCGATGACGTCGGCCATGAACGAATCGTAAATTCCCTCTTGGACCAGCGCGCGGGAGGGGCAGGTGCACACCTCACCTTGGTTGAAGGCGAAGAGCGTGAAGCCTTCCTGGGCTTTGTCGTAGAAGGCATCGTCCCGGGCTGCGACGTCGTCAAAGAAGATGTTGGGGCTCTTACCGCCCAGTTCCAAGGTGACAGGAATGAGGTTGTTGGATGCATATTGGCTGATGAGGCGGCCTGTAGTGGTCTCGCCCGTGAAAGCGATCTTGCGGATGCGCGGGCTGGAAGCCAACGGCTTTCCGGCTTCAACCCCGAAGCCATTGACGACGTTCACCACGCCCGCAGGCAGAAGATCGCTGATCAGTTCCATCAGGACCAGGATGGACGACGGCGTCTGCTCGGCCGGCTTGAGCACCACCGCGTTGCCGGCTGCCAGGGCCGGAGCCAGCTTCCACACAGCCATGAGGATGGGAAAGTTCCACGGAATGATCTGGCCCACCACGCCCAAGGGTTCCTTGAAGTGGTACGCCGTGGTGTCCTCGTCGAGCTGGGAAAGGTGGCCTTCCTGGGCACGAACGGCTGCGGCGAAGTAGCGGAAGTGGTCGGCGGCCAAGGGGATGTCGGCATTGAGCGTTTCACGGATGGGCTTGCCGTTGTCCCACGTTTCCGCAACGGCGAGCATCTCCACGTTCTCGTCGATACGGTCGGCAATCTTGTTGAGAATGGCCGCGCGTTCGGTGGCCGACGTCTTCCCCCAAGAAGGCGCAACTTTGTGGGCGGCGTCCAGGGCCAGTTCGATGTCCTCGGACGTTCCGCGGGCAACCTCGCAGAAAGCCTTGCCTGTCACCGGGGTGATGTTCTCAAAGTAGGCGCCCTTGACCGGGGCAACCCACTCGCCGCCAATCCAGTTCTCGTACCGGTCCTTGAAGGTAACCTTCGAACCCTCGGCACCTGGCCGGGCGTAAACGGTCATTGCTAGCTCCTTTGCTGCGAATCACGGTGGCTGTCGCCGTTGATCCGAGCCTAGGAGCCGCTACGTTGCAGCTACGTTGCAACCTTGTGAGCCAGCTCACTGTCGATGCGTTCGAGGTCAATGACGACGGCGGCGCGGCGTGGCGAGCGCGGCGGCAGCAGCCTGAGGACGGCAAGGCGGACGTCGACGTCGTACTTCGCCTCAGGCAGTTCAGCGTACTTGAGGAGCGAATCGACGCTACCGTCACTGAGCAGCGCTTCACGCAGCACGTGGGAGAGGCGCTCGCGCAAGTGCACGACGCCGGGCGCCTCCGAACGCGGCAGGACAGCACCTTTGTAGATCTCCAAGGCGATGCGGTGCGCGCCGCGCTGGAGGCAGTTCAGCACTTGCCCGGAGTCAGGAAGCAACTCGACGGGCAGCCGGTAAGGCCGTGACTCGGGAACGGCATCCGGGCTGAGCTCTTGGAGGACCTTGCGCAGACGTACCATCTCGGCGCGAAGTGTTGCCGGGGATCCGCCACCCGGATAGAGCTCGGCGCACAAGTCCTCTGCGCTGAGACCGTCAGGGTGGCTGGAAAGGATGGCCAGGAGCTCGCTGTGCCGTGCCGACAGGGAAACAGTCCGGCCCGCAATGCTGAGCAGGGCTTGGTCCCGTCCGAGCAACTGGAGGCTGTTCCGATACAAGGCCTGGTTCGGAGTCGGCAGCGCGCTGCGGCGACGCGGCCTGTCCCGAACAGCCGCGGCACGCTGCAGGCGTTCGATTCGAAGCTGCGCTTGGGCTGCAGCAACAGTTGCCTCCACTAAGGAGACCGTGTGTGGTGCCACGGCGATGTCGGTACCGGTGATGTCCACAACACCTAGCACCGCTCCGGAATCGGGGTCATGGAAGGGCACGGCGGTGCAGCTCCAGGCATGGGCAGACCTCTTGAAGTGTTCCGCGCCGGCGATCTGGATGCTGCGGTCCAGGGCAAGGGCCGTACCGGGCGCGCTGGTCCCAACGGATGCCTCTGACCAGTCGGAGCCGGCGACGAACATCATCCCTTCTGCGCGCCGCTGCATCACCGGGTCACCGTCCACCCATAGGAGCCGGCCAACGTCGTCGCCCACCGCCACCAAAAGGCCGCTGTCATGGCTGGGCTGGACCAGGAGTTTCCTGATGACCGGCATGATGGCAGCCAACGGATGGTCCTGGCGGTACTGCTCCAGCTCATCTCTGTCCATGGCGAGGGGTGCTTCGGCGAGGTCTGGATTGGCCTTCAGGCTGGCCGAACGCTGCCAGGATTCGCGGACCAATCGGCGCAGGCCGGAGATCTCGGTCGCGGAGTCGGACCGCAGAATGTCCAAGTGTTCGTGCCCGGCCAAGGCACGCTTTTGCAACAGCTTCCCGGCATCGCTACCGGCAACTGCAGGATGGACTGAATTCTTCATGGAACTCCCGTAGTGCGCCGCGCAGGTGGTGCGCGGCACAGTACCGAGGAGTCTAGTTCGTTACAGGGAGATTGTCAGCCACGCGAAATTCTGATCATGTCCTCACGTGGAACAACCTTGATGCGCTCACGAACCACGCCGTCCGGGTTTTCATCCGAAGCCGACCAGGAAGCACCCAAGGCGGTTTCGTGGGCATCGAGCCGGTTCCAGCCCTCCCAGGTGGTGTACTCGATCCCGCGATCATCCAAAAGATCGATGATCGCCTGGGGGTCGGGGTTCTGGGCGGGTGGCAGATTCAGCCGGTCTTCCAACAGAAACCCAACAGTCTCCAAGGCATCACCCTTGGTATGCCCGATCAGGCCCACGGGCCCGCGTTTGATCCAGCCAGTGGCATAGATGCCGGGCATGTGGTTTCCGTCGGCATCCAGGACGCGGCCGCCGTCGTTCGGTATGACGCCACGGCGGGTATCGTATTCAAGCTCTTCCAGCGGCGAACCGTGGTAGCCAATGGCGCGGTACACGGACTGGACCGGGTATTCGATGAACTCCCCCGTGCCCTTGACGTTTCCGGTGCCATCCAACTGCATGCGCTCGAACTTGATGCCCGCCACCTTTCCCGGTGTCTCCGGCGAGTCCACGATTTCAGCGGGGCTGTGCAGGAAGTGCAGGTGCAGGCGGCGGGAGGACGGCTGCTCTGACTCCGTGTGCTCCTCCACAAGCCAGTTGGTCATGGTGTTGACCATGGTCTTGATCTGGTTGTTGGTGCGTATCGCTTCGTCGGAGGCGTCGTCGAACTCGAAGTCCTCCGGGTACAACACGATGTCCACGTCCTTGCAGTGCGAAAGCTCGCGCAGCTCCAAAGGCGTGAACTTAACCTGCGCGGGACCTCGACGGCCAAAGACGTGGACGTCGGTGACCGGGGACTTCTTGAGCCCGGCGTAGACGTTGTCCGGAATCTCCGTGACAAGCAACTCTTCAGGATGCTTGACCAGCATGCGGGCTACGTCCAAGGCCACGTTGCCATTGCCGATGACCGCAACTTCCTTGGCATCCAGTGGCCAATCCCGGGGAACGTCCGGATGGCCGTCGTACCACGACACAAAATCCGCTCCACCAAAAGATCCATCAAGCTCGACGCCGGGAATCTTCAGGTCTGCGTCCTTGATGGCACCGGTGGAGAAGATCACTGCGTCATAGAAAGAACGGAAGTCATGGAGGGTGAGGTCCCGGCCATATGTGACATTGCCCAGGAACCTGATATCGCCGCGGTCCAGCACTTTGTGCAGTGCGTTAACGATGCCCTTGATGCGCGGATGGTCAGGCGCAACACCATACCGGATCAAGCCATACGGTGCGGGATAAGCCTCGAAGAGGTCGATGCTGACCTCCACGCGGCCTTCTTTGACCTCCGCGGACTTGGTCAAGATGTCCGCCGCATAGACACCGGCGGGGCCCGCACCGATGATCGCGACGCGAAGCGGCCGTTGGGGAGTGTTATCGGTTGAGTTGGACACCGTTAGCCCTTCCGAAGCAGTGAGCCACGCCGCCGTAGGGGCGTGCAGACTCCAATTCTAGGGGTCTGCTCCGCACCGGGCCGCTTATATGGCAAGAGTCACGACATTTCATCAACAGCCCTGTTACATTGCGGAATATTGCGCGGTCCGGCTCTGTTGCCGACAGTGTGTCTACACCGGATCAGATAGCTTCCAGCCCACCTTCCACCACGCAACCCACGACGCCGGGTGCCCGCCCGGGGACGGCGGGCAAAGCTGGCGGTGCCGGTACCTTCGGCAAACCCGTGCGTAGCGAGTCGAGGGCGGGGATCCTGTTCGGCATCGGTGCGTACGGCCTGTGGGGACTCCTTCCCCTCTATTTCTTCATCCTTCAGCCCGCCGGAGCCCTTGAGATCGTGGCCAACCGCGTTGTTTGGTCGCTGATTTTCTGCGCACTTCTGATCACCGTCACGCGGGCCTGGAAGGCTTTGGGTAACGCGCTCCGGGACCGCTCCGTGTTTGGCCCCCTTGCAGTGGCCGCCGTGCTGATTGCCATCAACTGGCTGACATATACCTTCGGAGTCACTACCGGGCACGCCGTTGAAACGTCCTTGGGCTATTTCATCAACCCGCTGGTGTCCGTGCTGCTCGGCGTCTTCGTCCTGAAGGAGAAGCTGCGGCCCTTGCAGTGGGCCGCCGTCGGGATCGGATTCCTGGCCGTGGGCGTCCTGACCTTTTCTTATGGGCAGTTGCCGTGGATTGCCTTGGTGCTTGCTTTCAGCTTCGGCTTGTATGGCTTCGTCAAAAAGCGCGTCGGTCCCAAGGTGGACGCACTGACCAGCCTGTCGGTGGAGACCGTGGTTCTCGCGCCCTTCGCGGCCGTCACCATGGTGGTTCTGGGAAGCTCCGGTGCCTCGACGCTCACAACGATGGGCCCGGGACACTTCTGGCTGCTCCTGGCATCGGGCGTCATCACCGCAGTGCCTCTGTTGTTCTTCGGCGCCTCTGCCAGGCGGCTCCCGATGACCACCATCGGGTTGCTCCAGTATTTTGCACCGATCCTTCAGTTCATTGTGGCGCTGACGGTGTTCAACGAAACCATGACGCCGGCACGCTGGACCGGCTTTGGCGTGGTGTGGCTGGCCTTGGTCCTGCTGACCATCGACATGCTTCGGATGACCCGGAAAAACTCGGTACTCAAGAAACAGGCCCGCGCCTAGGCTGCGCCCGGTTTGAATCGGGCCCCGTGTGAATCGGGCCCGGTTTAGACCGGGTTAAAAAGAGGAGGGCCGGGGAATCCCCGGCCCTCCTCTTGGGTGGTGCAGCTTACGCGTTGGCCTTGATGGCCGCAGCGAGAACTTCGAGGCCGTCGATGAGCAGCTCGTCGCTGATCACCAGCGGCGGGAGCAAGCGGATCACGTTGCCGTAGGTGCCACAGGTCAGGATGATGACGCCTTCCTTGAGACACGCGGCGGCTACTGCCTTGGTGAGCTCGGCGTTCGGTTCCTTGGAGCCGGGCTGGACGAGTTCGATGGCCAGCATGGCGCCACGGCCGCGGACATCGCCAACCGCCGAAACTTCAGAGGCCAGTTCGCGGAGCTTGCCCAGGGCCAGCTCTTCGATGTGGCGTGCACGGCCGTTGAGGTCATGCTGTTCCATGGTGCCAATTGCGGCGATGGCTGCAGCACAAGCAACCGGGTTGCCACCGTAGGTGCCGCCCAGGCCGCCCGGGTGAACGGCGTCGAGCAGGTCTGCGCGGCCGGTGATCGCGGACAGCGGGAGGCCGCCGGCGATGCCCTTGGCCATGGTGATGATGTCCGGGACAACACCTTCGTGGTCAACGGCAAACCATTCGCCGGTGCGGCAGAAGCCGGACTGGACTTCGTCAGCAATGAAGACGATGCCCTTTTCCTTGGCCCAAGCGGCCAGTGCCGGGAGGAAGCCTTCGGCCGGGACGATGAATCCGCCCTCGCCCTGGATCGGTTCGATGATGATCGCGGCTACCTGGTCGCCACCGATCTGCTTCTCGATCATGGTGATGGCGCGCTTGGCGGCCTCGGCACCGGTGATTTCCGGGTTCTCTTCACGGAACGGGTAGCTCATGGGCATGCGGTAGACCTCGGGCGCGAACGGGCCGAAGTTGGTCTTGTACGGCATGGCCTTGGCGGTCAGCGCCATGGTCAGGTTGGTGCGGCCGTGGTAGGCGTGGTCGAAAGCTACGACGGCGTCGCGGCCGGTGGCCAAGCGTGCCACCTTGACGGCGTTCTCAACAGCTTCGGCACCGGAGTTGAACAGCACAGTGCGCTTGGCGTGGTCGCCCGGGGTGAGGCGGTTGAGCTGCTCGGCGACGGCGACGTAGCCCTCGTACGGAGTCACCATGAAGCAAGTGTGCGTGAAGTGCGCGGCGGCTTCCTGGACAGCGGCGACGACGGCGGGATCGGACGCGCCGACGCTGGTCACGGCGATGCCGGAACCGAGGTCGATGAAGGAGTTGCCGTCGACGTCGCGGATGATGCCGCCGTCGGCGTCTTCAACGTAGACCGGGACGCCGGAGGCGACGCCGGCCGCAACGACGGCGGAGCGGCGCTCGGCCAGTGCCTGCGACTTGGGCCCGGGGAAAGCGCCGTTGATGTTGCGCTTCTGCTCGATGCGGTACGAGAGTTCGTTCGCGGTAGTAGTCATGAGGTTGCCTTTCTGGGAATTTCGTACGGTTACGCGGCTGCGTTATGCAATCGCGTTATGCATCGAGCGCAGACATCACGTGCTTGATGCGCGTGTAGTCCTCAACGCCGTACATGGAGAGGTCCTTGCCGTAGCCGGACTGTTTGAAGCCGCCGTGCGGCATCTCAGCCGTCAGCAGGATGTGGGTGTTGATCCAGACCGCACCGAAGTCCAGATCGCGGCTCATGCGCATGGCGGTGCCGTGGTCGGTTGTCCACACGCTGGATGCAAGGGCGTACTCGACGTCGTTTGCCATCTCCAGCGCTTCGGCCTCGGTGCTGAACTTCTGGACGGTGATGACCGGGCCAAAGGTTTCCATCTGCACGATGTCATCGGTCTGCTTGGCGCCGGAGACGATAGTGGGCTCGAAGAAGAAGCCCTTCTCGCCAGCGCGGTGTCCGCCGGTCTCGATCTTGCAGTTTTCCGGAAGGTTCTCCACCACGGACGTCACCGCGTTGAAGTGGTTGATGTTGTTGAGCGGGCCGAAGTAGTTGTCTTCGTCATTCTGCGAGCCGGTCTGCAGGGTCTTGGTGTGCTCCACCATGGCCGCCACCATGTCATCGTGGATCTCGTCCTGGATCAGCACACGGGTGATGGCAGTGCAGTCCTGGCCTGCGTTGAAGAAGGCAAACTCGGCGATGGCTGCCGCGCTCTTCTTGATGTCGGCATCCTTGAACACGATGGCCGGCGCCTTGCCGCCCAATTCAAGGTGAGCACGCTTGAGGCCCTTGGCAGCACCAGTGGCGACGGCGATGCCTGCGCGGACGGACCCGGTGATGGATACCAGGCCGGGGACTTTGTGGTCCACCATCATGGCACCGGTTTCACCCGTACCGAGGACGACGTTCAGGACACCGGCGGGGAAGATCTCACCGGCGAGGCGGGCCAGCACCAACGTGGATTCGGGAGTGGTGTCGGACGGCTTCAGGACCACGGTGTTTCCCGCGGCCAAGGCAGGGCCGATCTTCCAGATGGCCATGAGGAACGGGTAGTTCCACGGTGCAACCTGTGCCACCACGCCGATCGGTTCGCGGCGCACGTAGGAGGTGTGGCCCTCGAAGTATTCGCCGGCCGACTTGCCTTCCATGATGCGCGCGGCACCGGCGAAGAAGCGGAGCTGGTCAGCACCGGCAGCAACTTCCTCGGATGCGATGAGGGAGCGGACCTGTCCGGTGTTGCGGTGCTGGGCTTCGACCAGTTCCTCGCTGTTGGCCTCGACGGCGTCGGCGAGCTTAAGGAGCATCAGCTGGCGCTGCCCGGGGGTCACTTTCTTCCACGTCTTGAAGGCTTCCTTGGCCGCGGACATGGCAGCGTCGACGTCGGCCTGCACCGAAATGGGCGACTTGGCAACGGTTTCCCCGGTGGCCGGGTTCACGATGTCCATGAGATTCGTGCCCGTCGGCGTGACAAATTCGCCGTTGATGAAGTTTTGCAAGGTTTGAACCACGGTGTGCAACCCTCTTTCGGAGCCTGGAGACTGGATTTAGCTGATCAGAGCCTATGCCAGGCGAGGGGTCCAAGGAATAGTCAGCTGCACACTCCCCCGGGCTCGCCTTAGTGCGCTTGACCAACGCCGGGTTATCCTTTCACCATGGCCATGTCCCTCGCTTCGCTCGTCGCTGTCCCGTCCCTGAAACTCCGCCGAGCAGGGAGCGCGGAGACCACCTGGGACCAGGACATCAGCTGGGTAGCAGTGACTGAGTTGGAAGATCCGCAGCGCTTCCTGAGCGGTGGGGAATTGGTCCTCACCACTGGGTTGCGCCTCAAGAGCGCTGCCGATCAGCGTCGGTTCGTCCGGCAGGCCCAACGCGCGGGGGCCGTCGGCATCGGCTTCGGCATTGGCTTGACGCACGAGTCCGTCCCGGACGCCCTCATCGCGGAGGCAAACCGTTGGGGCCTGCCCTTGGTGGAGGTGCCGTATGAGACCCCGTTCATTGCCATCGGCAAGCTGGTGGCCGAATCCCACTCAGCCGATCACTACTCCAACCTGGAGCGGCTCCTCGCCGGGCACCAGATCCTGGCCCGCTCGCTTCTGACCGGCGGTGGCCTCAACGAACTCCTCAAGCAGCTCGGAAGCATGCTGCGGACCGATGTTGTGCTCACCCAGTTCAGCGCACAGCTCTACAACAGCGTGGCCGGCAAGCCGGCTCCGACGGCGGACGGCTGGGCCTCCTACCCCATCCCCACAGGCCGGAGGGACGCCTGCACGCTCTGGTTGCGCCAGCCCTTCGTGGACTCCGGAATCGTCAGTTATGCGCAAAACCTCATCAGCGTGGAGCTGAACAACATGGTCAAGCAACGCCAGGCCCAGCGCGCCATGGCCGGCCAGGTTTTGGACGACGTCATTCATGGCACCCTGGAGACGATCGAAGCTGCCCGGCGCTTGGCGGGGGTGGGAATCAACAGCACCCGAAAGAACGTGGTACTGGTCGCTGAGTCCTCCGCGCACACCAAACAACTGATCAGCATTTCCCTCCCCCAAGCGCTGGACGCGGGCGTCAGCGCCGTCGTCGGGAAAGACTTGGTGACGGTTATCCCGGACGATGGAAGCTCGGCGACTGCCTTGGCCAAGGGGCTCAGCGATCACCTTCAAGAGGCCGGAATACATGCGGTCATCGGCATCGGCGGGGCGTACACCAAGCCAAATGGCTTGCGCTGGAGCTACTTTGAAGCGCGCGACGCCGTGGCGCACGGCTTGCCGGTCAACGAACCGGAGCGGCTGAGCCTGACCTCGTTGTTGCTGGCCAGTGAGGACGTTCCGCTGGCCGACATGGCCAGCGAGTCGCTCACTCCGCTGCGGAAATTCGACGCCGCGCACGGAGCGGAACTGGTAACCACACTGGAAAGCTATCTCAACAACAACGGTTCGGTCGCCGCCGTCGCCGATGCCTTGACGCTGCACCGCAACACAGTCAGATACCGCTTGGCGCAGATCACCGAGCTGACCGGTTACGACCCCTCCCAGACCCAGGATCGGGTGCAGCTCTGGCTTGCCCTGGCGGTGCAGAGATTGGGTTCGCGGCAGCCGCGGTAGCCCCGTAGGGCTGCGGGGACGGCGAGAGATCCACCACAGAACCACGAACATTAGACGTCAAACGTCTAACCTTTAGCTATGGCTGTGTCGACTCCCCGTACCCCCAACACCGAAAGCCCCTCCCTGACTCCCGTTTCGGGCGGCAAGCAGGGCGTGGCACCCAAGCCACGTGTCGTCGTCGTGGTGGGCATCATTGCCGTGGTGTTGATCGGCCTGAACCTACGTGCCGGCATCACCAGCGCGGCGGCACTGTTCCACGACTTGCAGCAGAACCTGGGCTACGGGGCGTTGGTGGCATCGATCTTGCCCTCCATTCCGTTGCTCTGCTTTGCGGTGGCCGGGATGGGAACAGCATGGTTGACCCGCCGGGTTGGAGTCGAAAAGGCGATCTTTATTGCCCTGGTGTTGCTCGCCGGCGGCCTGTTGGTGCGCGGCGTCCCGGCAACTGGCGCTTTGTTGGGCGGCACCGTGCTCGGAATGTCCGGTCTGGCTGTGTGCAACGTCGCCATGCCGTCCTTCATCCGGGAGCACTACGCGGAGCGAACCTCCATGATGACAGGGCTCTACACGTTCGCCATGTCCGGCGGCGCAACGTTCGCCGCGGCGGTCAGCGTTCCCTTGGCGCAGCAACTCGGTACGCCGTCCCTGGGCTTGGCTGCATGGGGTGTCCTCGGCGTCGCAGCGCTCCTTGGTTTCTTCCCCGTTGTCCTTCACTCGCACCGCCACGCGAGCAAGGCCGACGCCGCACGCGTTTCCATGTGGCCGCTGCTGCGCACACGCCTCGGCCTGCTGATCACTGCCATCTTCACGCTGCAAGCGTTCCTTGCCTACGCCGTCATGAGCTGGTTCGCCTACATCCTGACCTCCGAAGGTCTCAGCGCTTCCGACAGCGGATTGCAGTTCGGCATTATGCAGTTGGTCTCCGTGGCCGCCGGCATGATCCTCCTCGCGCTCGGTTCCCGGCGCGGCATGCTTCGGCCCACGCTCTACCTCGCGAGCAGCGCCACGCTTGTGGCCATCGGTGCCACGATCTGGCTGCCCACGTCCTTGGCCGTCATTCCGGCGGTACTCTTTGGTTTCGGTCTGGGCATCTTCCCGCTGGTCCTGGTGATCATCAGCCGCAGCGGCCGGTCGACGGCGGAAACCACCGCGCTCTCCACCGTCGCCCAATCCGTGGGGTACTTGATCGCCGCAATTGGCCCGTTCGGCATGGGCTTGCTCCACAGTGCCACTGGCAGTTGGGTCTTGCCCTTGGCGTTGCTTTCCATCGTTGCTGTGGCGCTAATGATTACCGGCCACCTGCTTACGAGCAAGCGCACCGCCACCAAAACGGGACCGAGGACAGCATGACCCTGACACCTTCACATCGGCCGGCGCTGGCCGAGGAGATCACCGCCAAACTCCGGGACATGATCACAACAGGTCAGTGGCCGCTCCAGGAGCGGATCCCGGCGGAGCCCGAGCTGATGGCGACCCTGGGTGTGTCGCGCGGAACCCTCCGGGAGGCCATTAAGGCCCTGGCCCACTCCGGGATGCTCGAGGTCCGGCGCGGCGATGGCACGTATGTCCGTTCCAACAGCGAAATGTCCGGTGCAGCGCAACGGATGTACGCAGAGCACACGCAAGAACACGTGGTGGAAGTGCGCCTCGGCCTTGACACCCAAGCCGCGCGGCTTGCCACCAAGCATGCCACCGCAGAGGACCTTGCTGAGATGCGCAGGTTCCTGGCCCTCCGGCGCGATGCGTGGGAAAAGGGAGACTACCCGGCGTGGGCGCGGGCCGACTGGGATTTCCACGAACGGGTGGCTTCGGCCTCCGGGAACCCCCTGCTGCATCAGCTGTACGCATCATTTGGCGGGGTCTTCCACAACGACCTGCTGCGCAGTCAGCGCGAAGACGGCTTCAACGGCCTCCCCCGGGCAGGACATGACGAGCTGATTGAAGCTCTGGAAGCCCGTGACCCCGAGGCCGCCGTCCGCAGCGTCTATAAGAACCTGGACTACAGCGTGGACCAAGGACACAACGTTCTCTAACCGTTCGCAGCGCCGTGGCACGTGCGGGCCGCTTTAACGCCGTCGCCCGACCTTAACGCCATCGCCCGACCACAGATGTGGTCGGGCAACGGTTACAGCGGAATTCAGGCAGGGATTTAGACCTCCGCGGCTACTCCGTCACGGGAGATGGTGACCATGTCCTCGCGCGGCACAACCTTGATGCGTTCCCGCTTAACCTCAACACCGTGGGATCCGCCGGCCTCCGTGGCCGCTGCGCCGAGTGCGAGTTCATGGGCGTCCAGCGCAAGCCAGCCTTCCCAACTGGTGAACTTCACGCCGCGCGCGTCAAGAAGATCCACGACGGCGTCTGCCGCGGGAACTTCCGCAGTCGGCAGGTTCTCCCGGTCCTCCAGAAGGTACGTGACTGTTTCGAGGGCATCGCCCTTGGTGTGCCCGATGAGGCCCACCGGACCACGCTTGATCCACCCAGTGGCGTAGAGCCCGGGGACGTGGTTTCCGTCGGCGTCGAGGATACGGCCGCCGTCGTTGGTAACAACGCCCTTCTTGTGGTCGAACTCCACGTCCGGCAGGGCCGAGCCGAAGTAGCCGATGGCGCGGTAGACGGCCTGGACGGGGTAATCGATGAACTCGCCCGTGCCACGGGCATTGCCGGTTCCGTCCAACTCGGTGCGCTCAAACTTGATGCCTGCCACCTTCCCCGGGGTCTCCGGGGAATCGACAATTTCAACCGGGCTGTGCAGGAAGTGCAGGTGCAGGCGGCGGGAAGCCGTGAGCTCGGAGAGGTCCTCGGGCTGCTCGGCGATCCAGTTGGTGAGCGTGCCAACCATGGTCTTGGTCTGGTTGTTGGTCTGGATCTGGCGGTCCGACTCTTCGTCGAATTCGAAGTCTTCGGCGTACAGAATGATGTCAACGTCCTTGGAGTGCGAGAGCTCGCGCAGTTCCAACGGAGTGAACTTGACCTGGGCCGGCCCGCGGCGGCCAAAGACGTGAACGTCGGTGACCGGGGAGTTCTTCAGGCCGGCGTAGACGTTGTCCGGGATTTCGGTGACCAGGAGGTCGTCTGCGTGCTTGGAAAGGACGCGGGCTACGTCCAGCGCCACGTTGCCGTTACCAAGAACCGCGATTTCCTTGGCATCCAAGGGCCATTCGCGGGAGACATCAGGGTGGCCGTCGTACCAGGAAACAAAGTCCGCGCCGCCGAAGGAACCCTCAAGCTCGATACCCGGGATATTCAGGTCCGCGTCCTTGATGGCGCCGGTGGCGAAGATGACGGCGTCGTAGTGCTTACGGAGGTCCTCGATGGAGATGTCCGTGCCGTAGTCGACGTTGCCGAAGAAGCGGATGTCGCCGCGGTCCAGCACCTTGTGCAGCGCGTTCACGATGCCCTTGATGCGGGGGTGATCCGGTGCCACGCCGTAGCGGATGAGGCCGTAGGGTGCTGGGTAGCGGTCAAAAAGGTCGATGCTGACATTGAGTTCGCCGCTCTTGACGGCCTCGCTCTTGGTCAGGATGTCCGCGGCGTACACACCGGCCGGGCCGGAGCCGATGACGGCGACGCGAAGCGGACGGTCCGCAGAACCTACGGGAGTGCTAATTGACACGGCTGTGTTCCTTCTTCTGTTCAGTTAGTGCGGACGCGGGGACGATTAGGGGTGATGGTGCTGTAATCAGCGGTCTTGAAATGCTGCGGCGCAAAGGGGCTGACACGGACGACGTCGCCGATCACGATGACCGCTGGATTGGCCACACCGATGGCTTCGGCCTGATCCGCGATGCTCCCCAGCGTACCGATAGTGACGCGCTGATTCGGCAAATACCCGTTCTCAACGATACCTACTGGAGTGTCCAAAGGCAGACCCGAGCCAGCCAAGGAAGCCGCAGAATCACGCAATTGAGCCACCCCCATGAGCAACACCACAGTGTGATCGGGCCGGGCGGGGACTTCGGACAGCTCCTCATGGCCGGTCACCACGCTGAAGCCTTTGGCCAACCCGCGGTGCGTCACTGGAATGCCGGCGGCAGCGGGAACCGAGATTGCCGACGTCACGCCGGGCACAACTTCAACCTCGACGCCGTTCTGGCGGCAGAACTCCGCTTCCTCCCCGCCGCGCCCCAAGACATACGGGTCCCCGCCTTTGAGGCGGACCACCCGTTTGCCCTGCAAGGCTTCGTCCACGAGGATGCGGTTGATCTCCAGTTGAGGCACGGGGTGGTGTCCAGGAGTTTTACCCACCTCAATGACGCGGACGTCAGGGGCGAGTTCGTTGAGCAACTCGCGCGGGCCAAGACGATCGGCAACCACGACGTCGGCCTGGCCCAGCAAGCGCCGGCCGCGGACCGTGATGAGCCCGGAGTCGCCCGGACCCCCGCCGACGAGTGCGACCGATCCTGTGGTTCCGGAAGCGTCCGGCGTGCGGTGGCGCCTCAGCGGCAGGTCCCCCGTTTCGAGGGCCGTTGCCACGGCGTTGCGGAGGGCCATGGCGCGGCGCGGATCTCCGCCGGCGTTGATGGCGATTTTGACATCGTCGACGACGGCGACCGCGGGCGTCCACGCCGCTGAGGCTTCATGGTCGGAGGCGTTGACGCACCACAACCGCTGCGCCTCGGCGTCGGCAGCCACTTGGGTGTCCACGGCGGAAGTGCCGGTGGCGGTCTGGACGAACCAGACGCCGTCGAGGTCCTCCGTGCGGTACTCGCGGCGCTCCCAGGTGAGCAGGCCGGCGTCGGATAGCCCGCGAAGGTTATCGGTGGCAACCGGAGCGACCACGGTGACTACTGCACCGGCGTCGAGCAGTCCTTTGGCCCGGCGCTCCGCGACGGGACCGCCGCCAACCACCAGCACCGGCCTGCCCAGAAGCCGCAGCGCCGTGGGGTAAATGTCCTGTATTGCCATGAAAAAACTGTAGGGCGGCTCCGTAACATGCTTCAAAGGCCCGGAAACACCCGGTAACGCTGGGTAATGCTGCGTCACATAGAGCGCAGGCCTAAAACACAGGGCCTGGAACACAGGGCCTAAAACACAGACCACCCCGTGCGGGTGGTGAACTCGTCCAAAGCAGCGACACCGGCCACAGAGTTGCCGGACCTCCCCAGCCCTGGACTCCACACACTGATGGCGCACTTGTTGGGGACCACAGCCACGATCCCACCGCCCACGCCACTCTTGCCCGGAAGTCCCACCCGGTACGCGAACTCCCCTGCGGCGTCATAGGTTCCGCAGGTAAGCATCACGGCGTTGATCCGTTTGGTCTGCGCGGGCGACAGCAGCCGGGTGCCTTCAGCGCCGACGCCGTTGGCTGCCAGGAACCGGGTTGCGAGCGCCAGGTCTTCGCAGGTCATCGCCAAGGCACATTGGTTGACGTAGGACTCAAGGACGAGGTCCACCGGGTTCTCCAAATTGCCGCAACTGGCCAGGAAGTGTGCCAGTGAGGCATTGCGGTGGCTGTTGGCCAGTTCGGAGCCTGCCACCCGCTGATCCGCTTCAAGCGTGGCGTTTCCTGTCTCCCGCCGCAGGAGGTCCCGAACAGCCATCGCAGCACTCCCGGTGACGCTCAGGAGCCTGTCCGAAACCACGATGGCGCCAGCGTTGATGAAGGGGTTCCGCGGAATGCCGTTTTCGCTCTCCAGTTGGATCAAGGAATTGAACGGATTACCGGACGGTTCCCGGAAGACGCGCTTCCAGATGCCGTCGCCGTCGAACGCCAACACCAAGGCGAGCGCGAAGACCTTGGAGATGCTCTGGATGGAGAACTCCACGTGGGCATCCCCCGCGGAGAAAACTTCGCCGTCCCGGGTGGCTACGGAAATGCCGAACTGGTGGGGATCAACGGCGGCCAGTTGCGGGATGTAGTCGGCCACGTTTCCTTGGCCGACATGGGGCTGCACGGCCCCCACAATGTCGTCGAGGAGGTTTTGAATGTCCATGGTGTCAGCCCTTTGTGCCTGCGTAGGTCCAGAGCCTGATCTGGAGGTGGGCGAGTAGTCGTTGGTCCGCGGACTGCAGATCCAACCCAGCCACTTCGCAGGCGCGGCGGAGCCTGTAGTGGACGGTGTTGCGGTGGATGGCCAGTTCCTCGGCACACCGGTTGACGTCGCCAAAAAACTCCAGGTAGGTCAGCAGCGTCAACGCGAACTCCGGGTAGAGGCTGCAGAGCTTGGTGATCCCTTCATGCCGGAGGGTTGTCCGTGACCCGAGCAACTCCAGGAGCTCATTGGTCAGCACCGTGGTTTCAACGTCGCTGTAGGACGCAACCCTGATCGACGGCGTGGCCTCGAGCACCTTGAGGACATTCCGGACGTGGTCCAGCGTGGCGGACAATGCATCCAAGCGGGGAACAATCGGGCCAACGGCTGCCTGGACGTGGAAGTGCAGGTGGGTGGTGGCATCACGGACAATCGTGTTGACCAGCCGGTTGATGGCAGGCAGCGACTTTGCCGGGTCCAGGTCCGGGAGGATGATGGCCGTCTCAAGGCCCAAAGCTCCCACCACTGCGCCGGGACGGTATCCGGCCGCATGGATGGAGGCGAGGTTGGAGAGCTCGCCCCTGCGAAGCTGAAGACCCGCTGGGCTCTGGTCCAGACCTCCTGCGGAGATCAGCACCAGTGCCGCCGGTTTTGATGGGTCGATGCCTGCGGACTGGGCTTGGGAATGGACCTGTGCGGTGCCGCTGAGCAGGCTGGACACGCGGTCCTCGCGCATCGACTGGGACTGCTCGTTGCGGTGCCGTACCAGTTCGACGGCGGCATGGCGGGCGGCCCCGACCATCAGCCTGTCGGTGTTCGGTGCGAGGGGCTCGGCGCCCTCCTGCAACCAGATGTAGCCCATGACACGGCTACCGGCATGGATACCGATGGCTACCCGTTCCCGGAGTCCCGCTTCCGGGTTGGCTTCAACATGGACGGGCGCTTCGGTGGCTTGAAGGTGTTTGTAGACCCCGGATTCCTTGAGCAGCTTCTGGTACCGCTCCGGTCCGCGCCTGGCCAGGATGGAGAGGCGGCGTAACTCGTCCACATCATTGGAGGCAGGCGAATAGGCCAGTACTTGGTTGCCGGGGTCCTCGATCACCACGTGCCCGTTGGTCAGGGTAGCGGTGGTCTGCGCAATCGCGAACAGGTCCCGGTGGACCGACGTGGGGCTGTCCCCCGGAACATCGTTCTCGTGGATTCGGTCCATGACGATGCGCTTGAAGTTGTCCCAGCGCAGGCCCGGAGCTACCGCGATGAGTCCGATCCCGGCTGGTTCCAGCAGCTGGGCCGTGGCTTCCAGTTCACGTTCGTTGCCTTTGACGGCAATGGCCGCGGGCCGGTAGGTCATGATCCGGCGGATAGCAGGCAGCGCCGCCCGACCGCGGGCGCCTATGAGCATCACCAGGGTTCCGGGCTGAACCCCGTCTTCATCTTCGGCATCCACGATGATCGCATCACGGACGATCCCGTTGTCCGGGTTGGGTGCCAGCAACAGCCTGGCGTTGTCCACTCCCAGGTCTTCCAGTACATCGCTTAGCAGGGTGACGACATCGTCGTCGTCGGGTTCCAGGGCTTTCAACGAAGCTGACGCTTCCTCTCCTTATTAAGTTCGTCGCATTGACTTCACCGCATTTTCACCGGCCCAGGGCATTTTTCGCCATTGAAAAATACCTGCCGGTGCATGCGCATGAACGCGCACAGCCAGCAACATTACCGGCACTTCAGCTCAGCAGTGTTGTCCTCCCAGCACAAGAGCCGGGCCGTGAATTTGGTTCGCCAGCCAGTTTCCCGAGGACCGTCTCGCCCTAGAGTTGGTGACTGTCCCCAAACGCCACGAAGACTGCCCTGGGACGCGCCCAAGCCATGGTGCCCGCGTCCTTCAGTCCGGCCACGCGTTGCGGAGTATTGAGCCACCTGACCGGTGGCGCCGGAGTCAAAGGAGACCCCCAGTGATACCCAGTCCAGCTTCAACAGAGAAAGCCGCGCCGAGCCTTCACGGCGCGTTGGCCACCGCCACTAAACCTTCCGCCGCGCACGATTTTTCCTTGGAGGAAGTCGGCTACCGAAAGACGCTCAAGCCCCGGCAAATCCAGATGATCGCCATCGGAGGCGCTATTGGAACCGGCCTTTTCATGGGCGCAGGCGGCCGGCTCCACGCTTCCGGACCGGCCCTGGTCCTGGCCTATGCGGTATGCGGGTTTTTCGCTTTCCTGATCCTGAGGGCCTTGGGCGAGCTGGTGCTGTACCGTCCGACGTCGGGCTCTTTCGTTTCGTACGCCCGTGAGTTTTACGGCGAGAAGATGGCGTACACGGCCGGTTGGCTGTACTTCCTGAACTGGGCCATGACCTCCATTGTGGACGTCACCGCCGTCGCCCTGTATGTGAAGTTCTGGGGCCACTTTTGGGCGCCCCTCAACGATGTGCCGCAGTGGCTCGTGGCGCTCGTTGCCTTGGTGGTGGTGCTGTCCCTTAACCTCGTTTCGGTCAAAATCTTCGGCGAGATGGAATTTTGGTTCGCCCTCATCAAGGTGGGCGCATTGGTGGCGTTCCTAGTGGTGGGCGTCTGCTTTATCGTCTTTGGCGGCAGGACCGACGTCGGCATTCCGGGGCTGAACATCATCGCTGAAAACGGCGGAGTGTTCCCCACCGGAGCCGTGGCGCCGCTCCTGGCGATCAGCGGCGTCGTGTTCGCCTACGCCGCGGTTGAGCTCGTGGGCACTGCCGCGGGCGAAACAGCCAACCCCCACAAGGTCATGCCCAAGGCCGTCAACACCGTGGTGCTTCGGATCGGCATCTTCTACGTTGGCTCTGTTCTGTTGCTGTCCCTTTTGCTGCCTTTCACGATGTACAAGGCAGGCGAATCACCGTTCGTGACCTTCTTCTCCCACCTCGGCGACCCGCAGGCCGGGGCCGTCTCGGCGTCGGTGATGAACTTCGTGGTCTTGACCGCCGCGCTCTCCAGCCTCAACGCAGGGCTTTACTCAACGGGCCGGATTCTGCGCTCCATGGCGCTCAATGGCTCGGCTCCCCGCTTCACCGCCAGGATCAGCGCGTCAGGAGTCCCTTACGGCGGAATCCTCCTGACCGCGGCAATCACCTTGGTGGGCGTGGGTCTGAACGCCATAGTTCCCTCACAGGTCTTCGAGATCGTGCTTGAGATCTCGGCTGTGGGCATCATCGGCGGCTGGGCCACCATCATGTTGTGCCACATCAAACTGCAGTCCTGGGTCAAGACCGGCAAAGCCACCAGGCCCGCGTTCCGGCTCTTCGGTGCCCCTTTCACGTCATACTTGACCCTCGGGTTCCTGGCCTTCGTGCTGGTCACCATGGGCTTTTCCGAAACCGGCCGTTGGGTGCTGGCGTCGCTGCTGGTCCTTGCGCCACTGCTGGTGGCGGGTTGGTACGCGTACCGGGGCCGTATCCGCAGTGGCCTGACCGCATAGCCGTTCCGTCAGTTTGAAAGAGAAAAAACTACACATGAGCAACCACTCCCCGTCCCCCACCATTGGCACGCCCAGCCGGGCCTGGCGTTCCCGCGCCGACGCCTGGGAGTTCCTGGGATACGCCATCAAGCAATTGGCGTCGGGCCGTCACAGCGATTCGTCGGACCCGGACCTCGGCTCGCAGATCGGCCGGGCCTTCGCCCTTCTGGAGGCCGTGGAACCGTATTGGGCGCAGCCGGGGGTAGCGGTAGTGGCACAGTTGCGCCACTTCGTCGACGACGGCGATCCCCGCTCCGCGCTCGACCTCCTGTCGGGTTTGTCCAACCTTCCCCTCGCGGCCGCAACCGAGTCCGGTACCGGCGCCGTCGTCGAGCCTTTGGACGATGATGGCGTGGCCGGTGCCGGCGGCCCGGAGCGTCCCCGCTTCGAGGTGCTGGTGGTGGACACCCTGGATCACTTCGAGGCCGAATCGCTCAAAGCGGATATGGCCGCACAAGCCCGGCCTTCGGACGCCTTCACGTACGCCATCAACGTGGTGCCCAGCTACGAGGATGCTTTGGTTGCCGTCCTCCTCAACCCGGATATCCAGGCTGTCATTCTGCGCCCGGGCTTTTCATACCGCAGCACACAGCCTTTGGGCCGGGATCTCCGTAAATTCCTGGCCCCGCACTCGGACCAGGGCTTGGAGTCGGCCCGGCCACTGCGGCGCATTCTTGGTTTGGCCGAGGCTGTTTCCGGAATCCGACCGGAACTGGATGTCTACCTGGTTGCGGGTGTGTCCATCGAGTCCTTGGCAGGTTCCTTGACCAAGGGGTTCCGGCGGATTTTCCGCAGGCAGGACCACTTGGACCTGCACCTTTCCCTCCTGTCCGGCGTTGCAGAGCGATACGAGACACCGTTCTTCACCGCCCTGCAGGAATACAGCCGCAGGCCCGCAAGCGTCTTCCACGCGCTCCCGATTTCCCGCGGCGCGTCCGTTGGTAACTCCCCTTGGATCAGGGACATGGCCGACTTCTATGGGACGAATCTCTTGCTGGCCGAAACGTCTGCGACCTCCGGGGGGCTGGACTCCTTGCTTGACCCCCACGGATCCATCAAGCGTGCACAGGATCTCGCAGCCCGGGCGTTTGGTGCCCAGCGGACCTACTTCGTCACCAACGGAACGTCCACGGCCAACAAGATCGTCCACCAATCAATGCTTGCCCCCGGCGATGTGGTGCTGGTGGACCGCAACTGCCACAAATCCCACCACTACGCTTTCGTGCTTGCCGGCGCCCGTGTCTCGTACCTGGATGCATACCCTTTGGACAAGTACGCCTTTTACGGTGCTGTCCCGGTGGCAAGCCTGAAGCGGCGATTGTTGGAGTACCGGCGTGCCGGGCGCCTTCACGAGGTCAAGATGGTCACGCTGACCAACTGCACCTTCGACGGAGTGGTTTACGACGCCGAACGGGTCATGGAGGAATGCCTCGCCATCAAACCGGACCTCGTTTTTCTCTGGGACGAGGCGTGGTTTGCCTTCGCGCGCTCCCATCCGGTGTACCGCCGTCGTACGGCCATGGCGGCGGCCGCGAGCCTGACGGCGTCGTTCGCTGATCCCGCCTACGCCGCCCGGCACGCGGCACAGGCCAAGGCACTGCATGATCCGGTCACCGGCGAACCCGTTGCCGACGAGGCATGGATCCGGGAGCGGCTGGTGCCTGACCCCGCCGTCGCACGGATCCGGGTGTATGCCACCCAGTCAACCCACAAGACGTTGACCTCGCTGCGCCAAGGCTCCATGATCCACGTGTTCGACCAGGACTTCGCCTCGTCCAACAGTGAGTCTTTCCGCGAGGCGTATATGACCCACACGTCCACGTCGCCGAACTACCAAATCCTGGCGTCCCTGGACATCGGACGGCGCCAAGTGGAGCTGGAAGGTTACGGCCTGGTCCAGAAACAGTCCGACCTCGCCGTCTCAGTGGCGCAGGCCGTGGCCCGCCATCCCCTGCTGCGGAAGTACTTCCGGGTTCTCTCGTCGCGGGACCTCATTGAGGACCAGTACCGGGAGACCAGCTCAACCATGCCGTTGCGGGAAGGCCTGGCCGAGCTCCAGGACGCATGGCAGCGCGACGAATTCGTCATTGACCCCAGCCGCCTCACGCTGGACATCAGCAGGACAGGGATCGACGGCGACACGTTCCGCCACAGCTATCTGATGGACGGTCACGGGATCCAGGTGAATAAGACGTCCCGGAACACCGTGCTGTTCATGACCAACATCGGCACATCGCGCAGTTCCGTGGCCTACCTGATCGAGGTGCTGGTCAAGCTTGCGGAGGGCTTCGAGGACTCTCAGGGCACCGTACGCCCAGGCTCAACACACCCCACCGGCCGAGGGTCGGTCGGGGTGGGACAGACGCCACCTTTGCCGGACTTCAGCACCTTCGCTGAGCGCTTCCGCACAGCCGACGCTTGCGAGGACGGGGACATTCGGGCCGCCTACTTCGAAAGCTATAAGCCGGATTCCACGCGCTACTTCTCAGCTGAGGAAGTAGCGGCTGCAGTCGCCGCCGGGCAGGAGGTGGTCTCCGCAGGTTTTGTCACTCCCTACCCGCCGGGCTTCCCTATCCTTGTCCCGGGCCAGGTCATCACACGGCAGACCTTGGAGTTCATGGCGGCTTTGGACACGCGGGAAATCCACGGCTTTGATCATGACCGCGGGTACCGGGTGTTCGCTGACCACGTTTCGGGGACCAAGGGCGCGGAGGGTGTTGGCAGTGAGGGTGTTGGCGCGGGGCTGGTGACGGCCGCCTCGTAACGTTCGGCAGGCGGGTTCTTTCAGTTAGCATCCAGCCTCGGCTCGTAGAGTGGCTGCAGGCCGGATACCAAGCCCGGCCTGCAAGACTCGAAAGCGGAAGGAAACAGGTAGAAATGCCGACAAACCTCTCATTGAAGACCCGCCTCGGCGTAGGAGCAGCAGCGGTTTTGGCCGCCGGCGCCATCGCCAGCGTGGGCGTCAGTGCCGCCTCAGCAACATCCACGTCCCCGTCCCCGTCGGCGACATCGACGGCCGCCCCGTCCACAGGAGCCAAGGCACGCACCCACGCAGGCCTGCACGGCCTCGGTGCTTTCCTGGAAATCACGGCGAATAGCCCTCAGGCGGCCGGTGACCGTGCTGCCAAGGCAGCAACAGCACTGGTGAACCACCAGCAGGTATTCGCCAAGCTCCCCGCCGCCTTGCAAACTGACCTTAAGGCACTCAAGGACGCCGCCCCCGCTGACCGCGTAGCCGCCGCCTACAAGATCAAGACCACCGCCCTGTCCGGCGGATACGGTGCAGAGATCCAGACGCGGGCCGAAACTGCACAGAAGACCAAGACCGAAGGCAAGACGGAAGGTGCGGGCCTGCGGTCGGAGCTGCGCTCAGCGTTCACGTCGGCCAACCCCGGCGCGGGACTCCAGAAGGTCGCCGATCAGGTGATCAGCCACCCGAAGCTTTTCGCCAAGCTCCCGGCCAACCTGCAAGCTGACCTGAACACCCTCAAGGCCGCCGCACCGGCTGACTTGGATGCCCAGGCCAACAAAATCAAGGACACCGCGCTGAACGGCGGTTACGGTGCCAAGATCCAGAAAGCCGCCCAGGCCCTCGGCAAGAAAGCCGAAGCAGCGTCGGCCTCATAAACAGAAGCAACCGCTGACGGCAAAGGCCGGGCAACCCGGACGGCAGGTTCTAGCCGACCGGGTGTCCGGCCTTCCAACCGATGGCTGGTGCGATGTGCTTGGCCACGTTGCCCAGCAGCTTGGCGTTGTAATCCACGCCAAGCTGGTTGGGAATGGTCAGGAGCACGGTATCCGCTGCCTGAACCGCGGCGTCCCGGGCGAACTCCTCCGCCAGGGTTTCGGGTTCGCCGATGTAGCTCTTCCCGAAACGGGACAACGCGCCGTCGAGAATCCCCACCTGGTCCTGGCTATCCGCCTGGGCGCGGAGACCGAAGTAGTGGTTGTCGATCTCGTCCACAATCGGGATCACGCTGCGGCTGACCGAGACCCTCGGCTCGAAGTCATGTCCGGCCGCGGCCCATGCCTCACGAAACATGTGGATCTGCTCGGCCTGCAGCTCATCGAAGGGAATGCCCGTGTCCTCCGTGAGAAGGGTGGAACTCATGAGGTTCATCCCCTGCTCTGCTGCCCAGACCGCCGTCTTGCGTGTCCCTGCACCCCACCAGATCCGCTGTGACAGTCCGGGCGATTGCGGCTGGATCGGCAACAAACCGGTTGCACCGCCCGCGTAGTGCGGATCGGCCGGGGCGACGCCATGGCCGGCAATGGCCTTCCGGAACAACGTGGTGTGGCGGCGGGCCATGTCACCTGCAGCCTCGCCGTCGGCCGGGACGTAGCCGAAGTTGCTTGCACCGTTGAGTGCCGGCTCGGGTGAACCACGGCTCACCCCGAGCTGGAGGCGTCCGTCACTGATGAGGTCCGTGGCCGCTGCTTCCTCCGCCATGTAAAGCGGGTTCTCGTAGCGCATGTCGATCACGCCGGTGCCGATCTCGATCCGGCGGGTTCTTGCTGCGATCGCGCTCAGGAGCGGAAACGGTGACGCCTGCTGCCGTGCGAAGTGATGCACGCGGAAGAACGCCCCGTCGATGCCCAGTTCCTCAGCAGCCACGGCTAGCTCGATGCCCTGTTTGAGGGCCTCACCCGCCGTGGGTACCAACGAGCCGGGGACCCGGGCCCAGTGTCCGAAGGAGAGGAAGCCTATCCGTTTCTTGTGCATGCTGGGGACAACTCATTGCGCGTCCGCAGAATTCCTCAGAACTAGCGGCTGCTGCCGGCCAAAAGTCCGCGGCGCTGCAGGAGGCGTTTCTCTATCGGCCCGAAGACGATGAGTTCGATCAGGATTCCCACGGCGAGGATCAGCAAGATAGCGGCCATGACCACCCCCATATCGGATAGCGAACGTCCTTGGTCAAGGAGCGACCCCAAGCCAAAGCCGATGGTACCGCCCACCGCGATGATCTCCGCGGCCATCAGTGAGCGCCATGAGAAGGCCCACCCCTGCTTCAGGCCGCCAATGTAGCCGGGTAATGCTGCGGGAAGAACGATCTGAAGGGCCATCTGGAACCGGTTGGCGCCCAAGACTTTGCCGACGCTCCGGTATTGCGGCGGGATTTGGTCGACGCCGGAGATCAGGCCGTTGATGATGGACGGGATGGCGCCCATGAGCACCACGAAGTACACCGTGGCGTCGGTCAGGCCGAACCAGATGATCGCTGCAGGAACCCACGCAACGGACGGAAGGACCTGCAACCCTGAGATCAACGGACCAAAGGCCCGTCGAAGCGGTGCCACCTGGGCCAGCAAAAGCCCTACCGGCGTCGCAACCACCACGGAGATGAGGAATCCGATCAGGCCGCGCTGCAGGGAGGTCCACACTGTTTCCTGGACTTTCCCCTCGCCCCACAGCGCCGACAATTGGCTGAGCACATCGAGGGGACCGGGAACCTGATCGCGTCGCTTCAAGCCCAGTGAAACGTAGAACTGCCACACAAGGATGAGCACCACCAGGGCAGCGACGGGAAGCAGAATGCGCTTCCACTCGATCCCGTGCTTACGGCCCGCGTCTGATTGCAGGTTGTCCAGGCCCGCTTCAAGATCGCGTAACTCGGACGTATTGCCCTTCAAGGACGGGGAGGTGATGCGCTCAGTGGGTTCGGTCACGGGGACGGTCCGCTCGTCGGTGGTTGTGGTCTTACTTGGCATGGCGGCGGATCTCCTCGCGAAGGCGGCGGGTAATGGTCCCGGTGAGCTCCCCCGCACGACCGGCATCCGTGCGGTGCTCTTCGGTGACGTTCCATTCGGCCACCACCCGGCCCGGTCGGGAGGACAGAAGTAACACCCGTTGGCCCAACCGGACGGCTTCACGCACGTTGTGTGTCACGAACACGATGGTCCGTCCGGTTTCCTTCCAGATGCGCTCCAGCTCGTCGTGCAGGAGGTCGCGGGTGATCGCGTCGAGCGCCGCAAACGGCTCGTCCATCAGCAACAACTGCCTGTCCTGGGCCAAGGAGCGCGCCAGGGCAACGCGCTGCCGCATGCCTCCGGAGAGTTCATGGGGCCGCTTCTCTCCGGCGCCACCGAGGTGCACCAGTTCCAGCAGTTCGGTTGCCCGCAGCCGCCGGCTCGCTTTGGTGCTGGACTTGTCCGCTAGTTGCAACGCCAGTTCGATGTTGCCGCGGGCGGTCAACCACGGGAACAAGGACGCGTCCTGGAACATGAAAGCCGCGCCGTCGCTGGGCACCTCAAGGGCGCCCGACGTCGGCCGTTCCAGTCCCGCCATGATGTTCAGCAGGGTGGACTTGCCGCAGCCGGACGCACCGAGCAGGGCCACGAACTCGCCCTGCTCGATGGTGGCGTTGACGTCGTCCAGCACCGGGGCGCCGTCGCCGAAGCGCTTGCCCAGGTTCTCGAGTACGACTGGCATGGTCCCGTCCTTCGTGGTGATTGGTGGAGTGTGGTGCTTAGTCTTGGCCGAGTCCCGCAGCGGAGGTCTTTTTGCCCTGTACCTCGTTCAAGGCGCGGAGATCGAAAATCCCGTTGATGTCAGCGGCTTTGGTCGTGCCCGTATCGACGCCGTCCTGCAGCAATTTCTTGTACGTTGCGGCGAGGGGGTCCGTGGTAAACGTGATGTTCTTCAAGGCCCGGTCAATCACGTTGGCCGCGAGCGGCTTACCCGCTGTGTCCTTGAGGACTGCGTTGATGGTGGTGGCTTTCTCGCTGGCAGAAGCCGTGTTCAGCCAGTTCACTGACTCAACGTGGCCCTTCAGGAGTGCTTTCACAGTTTCGGGGTGTTCAGCGGCGAACTTCTTGTTCACGATCAGGATGGTGGTGGTGAATTCGCCCTTGTCCCACAGATCCTTCTCGTCCACCAGGACCTTCGCCCCGGCTTCGAGGACCAGGCGGGAGGCCCAGGGTTCCGGCAGCCATGCGCCGTCGAGCTTTCCGTCTTGGAACAACTTCAGCGTCTGGGCGTTGTCGGTGGGGTTGATGGTCACATCGCCGCTGCCGTCCGGGTTGGTTTTGTAGCCCTGGTGGCCGAGCCAAGCTCGAAGGGCCACGTCCTGGGTGCCGCCGAGTTGCGGCGATGCCAGGACCTTGCCCTTGAGGTCGGCGGCCGAGTTGATCCCGGGTTTGACCACGAGTTGGGCACCGCCGGAGGCTGCGCCGGCGATGATGCTGATGGACTGGCCGTTGCTCTTGACGAAGGAGTTGATGGCCGGGTTAGGGCCGATGTAGGTCGCGTCGATAGCGCCGGCGTTCAGCGCTTCCACCGCGGCCGGGCCGGCGTTGAAGACCTGCGTGGTGAGCTTGGTGCTGCCGAGGTCCTTGGCAATGATGCCCTTGCTGATGCCAACCAAGGCCGGAGCATGGGTGACGTTGCTGAAGTAGCCGAGCCGGAGTTCGGCAGCCGGTGAAGTGGCGGCGCTCGGGGTGGCCTGGTTGTTCTGTGAGACGGCGGAGGCAACTGCGGCGCCTGCACCGATCAGCAGCACAACGCCCAGTGCGATCACGATTTCGATGGTGCGGCGGCGCTTGGCCTTGGGTGCGGTCTCACCGGCGACGATGCGGGTGGTACCTGACCCGGGTTTTTGGGGATCGGGGGTGTTCGACATGAGTGGTCCTAAGGAAGATGGAGAAATGCTGTGGGCGAGGTTCAGGCCTCGCGACATCGCCCGTCGAGGGCAAGCAAGGACCAGTCCGGAGAAGTCATGCCTTCACAGTAGGGACTGTCATATTTCCGCTTCAATCCCGCAGAAACCAAGGTTCACGCAGGGTCACTTGGCGTCATAATCACATCCGGGGCTTCCATCTGCGTTCACGCACGGTCACCTGAGGTCATAGTGGCAGCGAGGGCGGCAATGTCGCGCGGTGTGGTGCGGCAGCAGCCCCCGATGAGCCGGGCACCACGGTCCAGCCAGTCAGCGGCGTTTCCTGCCAAAGTTCCGTTGCCTTGGACACCAGCCGAGGGGCCCCATGTCTTGGTCACGGCGTCGTAGGTCTCCCCCGAGTTCGGGTACGCCACCAGGGGCGCATCGGTGGCTTCCTGCAAAGTGCCCAAAGCCGCGGTCACGAGCTCCAGCGGCACGCAGTTAACCCCGACGGCGGCCACGCGCGGTTCCGCGCGCAGCAGCGCTGCCACCTCCGCCAACGGTGTTCCATCACTGATATGGCCACCATCCCGCAGCGTAAACGTGAACCAGGATTCGACGTCGAACTCCGCCACGAGGGACAGCACCGCCTCCGTTTCGGCGAACGAGGGAAGCGTCTCGCAAGCCAGGAAATCCGCACCAGCCCCTACCAGCGCGGCAATGCGTGGGCGATGGAAGTCGCGGAACTCGGCAGGCGAAAGGGTGTAGTCGCCGCGGTACTCAGAACCATCAGCCAGATAGGCGCCATAGGGGCCTACGGAACCGGCCACCAGCAAAGGACGCCGCGTTTGGTGAACGGCGAGGTACTCCTGCCGTGCTTCATCGGCCAGCCGTACACTCAGCGCCACCAAATCCAGAGCCTCCGCCTCGGCGAGCCCACGCCGTGCAAAACCCTGCGGCGTGGCCTGGTAACTGGCTGTAATCGCAACGGAAGCACCGGCGTCGAAATAGTCCCGGTGTACCTGTTTGATGAGGTCCGGCTGCTCCAACAGGACCTTCGCTGACCACAGCGCGTCCTCCAGGTCGCAGCCGTGGGCTTCGAGCTCGGTGGCCAAGGCACCGTCCAAGACCAGGTCGTTCCCGGCTGACAGGAGAGTGCTGAGGGTGGTGTTCTGTGGCATGTGCGCTACGTACGGACCCTAGATGACATAACGTTCGTCTTCGTGGTCCCCGGGGTGGTCCTTCACCAGGCCTGCGGCCAACGTGTTGCCGTCCAACGGGTCGATCACCAGGAACGCCCCGGTACGGCGGTGATGCAGGTAGTTCTCCAACGGCAGCGCAGCCGAGAGCCGCAGCTGGGCGTGTCCGATGTCGTTGAGCTCCAAGCTGGACGCGGGTTCCACGTTGAAGGTGGCCAAATCCAGCTTGCCGCTCACTGCACGGACCAACGCCTGCACGGTACGGGTGCCGTGCTTCACCAAAACTTTCTGGCCTTCGCGCAGGGGCTTGGGCGAGAGCCAGCAGAGCGAGGCGTACAGGTCCGCGGTGCTTTCTCGGACAGTGCCTGCAGCGGCAATCGTGTCACCACGGGCGACGTCGATCTCGTCGGCCAAGCGGATGGCGACGGACTGCGGAGCAGCAGCTTCCTGGAGGGAGCGGCCGGCGAAATCGATGCCGATCACCGACGTCGTGCGCGGTTCGTGGCCCGGGGTCAGGACGGTGACTTCGTCTCCGAGCTTGACCGAGCCCTCAGTGATCTGGCCTGCGTAGGCACGGTAGTCGCGGTACGCCTCGACGTCGAGCCCGGCTGCGACGGCGTCAGGAGCCAAGGCGCCTTGGGGACGGATCACCAGCTGCACCGGGAAGCGGAAGCTCTCCAGGTCGGCCTCGAGCTCGTCGGCTGCAGGAAGGGTTTCGAGGACCTCCAGCAACGCTGGGCCGCTGTACCAAGGGGTGCGCTCGGAGCGATCCACCACGTTGTCGCCGTCCAGCGCCGAAACAGGCACCACAAATAGATCCGTCACACCGCTCGCGTTTGACTGTTCACGGCCCAAGCCAAGTTCGCGGGCCACCTTCTGAACATCTGCTTCGATGTCGCGGTACACCTGCTCGCTGAAGTCCACCAGGTCGATCTTGTTCACGGCCACAATCACGTGGGCAACGCGGAGCAACTGCAGCACGGAAAGGTGCCGGCGGGTCTGCTCAAGCACACCCTTGCGGGCGTCAATGAGCACGACGACGGCATCCGCGGTGGACGCGCCCGTGACCGTGTTCTTGGTGTACTGAACGTGGCCGGGGCAGTCCGCCAGGATGAAGCTGCGGCGGTCTGTGGCGAAGTAGCGGTAGGCGACGTCGATCGTGATGCCCTGCTCGCGCTCGGCGCGGAGGCCGTCGGTGAGGAGCGCAAGGTCGATCGCCCTTGTTCCGGTGGCGTTCTCGCCGCCGAAACCGCGGTCCGCGGAGGTGCGGGCAACGGCGTCGAGCGTGTCGGCAAGGATCGCCTTGGAATCGTGAAGGAGCCGGCCCACCAAAGTGGACTTGCCGTCGTCGACCGATCCGGCAGTGGCGAAGCGGAAAAGGGTGGTGGGCAGGGCTGTTTCCAGCCCGGCAGCCAAAGTTTCGGTGCTCATTTAGAAGTAGCCGTCCTTCTTGCGGTCTTCCATGGCGGCCTCGGAGATGCGGTCATCTGCTCGGGTGGCGCCACGTTCGGTCAGGGTGGAGGCGGCGACTTCAACAACGACGTCGGCCACGGTGCGGGCGTCGGACTCGACGGCACCGGTGCAGGACATGTCACCCACAGTGCGGTAGCGCACCAGTTTGGTGATGACTTCCTCGTCCGGGCGCGGCTGGGAAACTTCGCCCACTGCGCGCCACATGCCATCACGGGCGAAAACGTCACGCTCGTGCGCGTAGTACAGACCGGGGAGCTCGATGTTCTCGCGTTCGATGTACCGCCAGATGTCCAGCTCGGTCCAGTTGCTGATGGGGAACGCCCGGACGTGCTGGCCCACGGTGTGGCGGCCGTTGTACAGGTTCCACAGCTCGGGCCGCTGGTTGCGCGGATCCCACTGGCCGAACTCGTCACGGAGGCTCAGGATGCGCTCCTTGGCGCGGGCCTTGTCCTCATCCCGACGACCACCACCGAACACGGCGTCGAACTTGTTCCGCTGGATAGCGTCCAAGAGCGGAACGGTCTGCAGCGGGTTGCGGGTGCCATCGGCCCGCTCGGCCAACTCGCCGCGGTCGATGAACTCCTGCACCGAGCCGACCACCAGTTTCAGGCCGAGGCGCTCAACCGTGCGGTCACGGAAGTCGATAACTTCAGGGAAGTTGTGGCCGGTGTCCACGTGCAGAACAGGGAAAGGCACCTTGCCCGGCCAGAATGCCTTGGTGGCCAGGTGCAGCATGACCACGGAGTCCTTGCCGCCGGAAAACAGTAGCGCAGGCTTCTCGAACTCGGCGACGACTTCGCGGATGATATGGATGGCCTCGGACTCGAGCGTGTCCAGGCTGCTCAGGCGGGTCGACTGCAGAGCCGCAGCAGCAGCTACCGCCCCGGGAGTGGGCGCATTGGTTGTTTGGGTGCTCATGTGTGTAGTCCGCATTCTGTCTTGTCGGATCCTGCCCATCGGCCTGCGCGGGGATCTTCGCCCGGGGCCACTTTGCGGGTGCAGGGCTGGCAGCCGATGGACGGGTAGCCCTGGCTCAGGAGGGGGTTGACGGGAAGGATGTTGTCCTCGGAGTACTCCACCAACTGGTCAAACGTCCAGTCGACCATGGGGTTCACTTTGACCAGGCCGAAGCCCTCGTCCCAGGTAACCACCGGAGTGTTGGTGCGGGTGGGGGCTTCATCGCGGCGGACACCGGTGAACCAGGCCTCGTAGCCGGAAAGTGACCGGCGGAGCGGCTGCACCTTGCGGAGCGCGCAGCACTGGGCGGCATCCCGGGCGAACAAGTCCTTGCCCAGCAGGCGGTCTTGCTGTTCAACCGTGGTCTCGGGAAGGACGTCCACTACGTTGACGCGCAGATTCGCCGCAACTTCGTTACGGGTCTCGTACGTTTCCTTGAAGTGGTAGCCCGTGTCGAGGAACAAGACGTCGACGCCGGGAAGCTGGTCCGCGACCAAGGCGGGCAGGACGGCGTCGGCCATGGAGCAGGCGACGGTCACCGCGGGCAGCTCGAAGTTACGGGCTACCCACGCGATGACGTCCCTCGCCGGGGCGTTCCAGCCGAGCTCTGCGGCGCCGGCTTCGGCCAAGGCCTTGAGCTCTTCGTGTGAACGCAGCGCGGGCCGGGGTGCCGGAGTCGGGGCGACGGCCCGGGAAGCGGTCACTGAAGGTCTCCTTCATCTGCGGCGAGTGCCCACTCTGCGAAGGTCTGGCCCTCGGCGCCGTCGGCCACGAACTTACGGACAACGCGCTCCACGTAGTCGGGCAGGTTTTCCACTGTGACCTTGAGGCCGCGGACGGTACGTCCCAGGCCGGCTTCCTCGCGCTCGTTGTTGGCCAGCCCGCCACCGAGGTGGACTTGGAAACCCGGGGTGGGGTCGCCGTCGGGCGTCGGCAGCATCATGCCCTTGAGGCCGATGTCGGCGGTCTGGATACGAGCGCAGGAGTTCGGGCAACCGTTGATGTGGAGAGACAGTGCCTGGGGCAGTTGCTTGGTCTCCACGAGATCGGCCAGCCGGCGTTCCAGTTCAGCAATGGCAGTTGCCGCGGTGACCTTGGTTTCCACGATGGCCAGCTTGCAGAACTCGATGCCGGTGCACGCGATGGTGCCGCGGCGGAACACGGAGGGTCGGGCCGAGAGGCCCAAGGTGTCCAGCTCGGCGACAAGCGGTTCCACCTGCTCTTTGGCCACGTCAAGGATGACGAGCTTCTGGTGAGGAGTAGTGCGCAGGCGGTAGGAACCGTGCTTTTCCAAGGTATCGGCCAGCGTGACCAAGGCCTCGCCGGACGTCCGTCCCACGGTGGGCGTCATGCCGATGAAGAACTTGCCGTCCTTCTGCTCATGGACGCCGATGTGGTCACCGGGAGACGTCGGCTTGGGAGCGGCCGGGCCATCAGGAAGCTTGAAACCGAGGTATTCGTCTTCAAGGATCTGGCGGAACTTGGCCGGTCCCCAGTCGTTCATGAGGAACTTCAGGCGTGCTTTGGTGCGCATGCGGCGGTAGCCGTAGTCGCGGAAGATGCTGGTGACACCGAGCCACACTTCAGCGGCGACGTCGGCCGAGACAAACACGCCCAGCCGTTCCGCCAAGCGCGGGTTGGTGGAGAGGCCACCGCCGACCCAGAGGTCATAACCGGCACCCAGCTCAGGGTGGATGACGCCCACCAAGGCGAAGTCGTTGATCTCATGGACCACGTCCTGGGACGGGTGCCCGGTGATGGCCGTCTTGTACTTGCGAGGCAGGTTTGCCAGCTCAGGATCGCCGATGAAGCGCTCGGCGAGTTCGTTGATGATCGGCGTCGGATCGATGATCTCGTCCTTGGCGATCCCGGCAACCGGCGACCCTAGAATGACGCGGGGAACATCGCCGCAAGCCTCGGTGGTGGACAGGCCGATCGATTCCAGGCGGCGCCAGATCTCCGGCACATCCTCAACGCGGATCCAGTGCAACTGGATGTTTTGGCGGTCAGTCAGGTCTGCAGAGCCGCGGGCAAAGTCCACGGAAATTTGGCCGATGACACGAAGCTGCTCAGTGGTCAGCGCGCCGCCGTCAATGCGCACACGCAGCATGAAGTACTTGTCTTCGAGCTCGTGCGGTTCAAGCGTTGCGGTCTTGCCGCCGTCGATCCCGGGCTTGCGTTGCGTGTAAAGGCCCCACCACCGGAAGCGCCCGTGCAGATCCGTGCCTTCAATGGAGTCGAAACCCTCTTTGGAGTAGACAGATTCAATGCGTTCACGGACGTTCAGCCCGTTATCGTCCTGTTTCCACGTTTCGTTGGCATTGAGGGGCGTGGTGCCATCAACCTTCCACTGGCCGTGGGGCTTGGCGGCGGGACGGGTGCGCGCCGGGCGGGACGGGACTGCGGTGTCCGCCGACGCACCGGCTACAGCTGTATCTGTCATGCATCGACTGTAGGTCCGGCCAGATTTCGTCAGCAAAGGTCCGGAAACGCTAAGTCACCTAGGGAAACATTTCGTCATGAACGCGCCGGAGGCCTTGCATTTACGAAGTGACCACGCCGTCAAACCGTTCCAACGCGATCTCCGATAACACCAGTGAGGGCAGCAGCGGAGCAGTCACGACGTCGGCGCCGGCCTTGGCCAACTGATCGTGGAAATAGCCTGTTGCCAGGAGGTAGGAGGCGATGAAGACCCTGCCTGGTGTGCCGTCGGCGGCGAGTTCGGCACGCAAGGCGGCGACGCCGTCGGGCACTGTTGGCTGGGCACTGGCACCATAGGCGACGCGGACCTTGTTGGGCAGCAGCTTGGCCAGGAGCCGTCCTTGCTCCTCCGAGTCCACCGAGCCGTCGGGAAGTGACGATCCGGCGGCAGCCAGCAGCACGCCGTCGTTCTCCCCCAGGCCGGCAGCGCGCAGGTGGCTGGCGAGCAGCTCGGCCAAGCGCGGGTCCGGACCCAACGGCCTGGCGGCCACTACTTCCGGGCGGCCCGAAATCGCCTTGGGGACGTCCACTTTGACGTGGAAGCCGGTAGACAGCAGAAGCGGCACGACGACGGCGGCAGCCCCCTCGGGCAGGGCCGCCACCACGGCGGAAAGCTCCGGTTCCTGCACGTCCACGTAGGCCTCCAAGACCTTCAAACCGGGACGCGCGGCCTCAATCTCCGCCATGACCTGACGGATGGCGGCTTGGCCGGCGGCATTCCGGGTTCCGTGGGCGCAGGCGATCAAAACGGGGCTGTTCATGGGAGCTAGCGTAACGTTGAGCAAGCATCTGTTCAGAGCCGCACCCAGAAAGAACCCGTTCAGTTGATTCCCATTGACATTGTCCTTCTGTGGCTCGACTTGGTCGGCGTCTTCTTCTTTGCGGTGTCCGGTTCCCTGCTTGCCGCCCGCAAACAATTCGACATCGTGGGCTCGGTGCTGTTGGCATCCCTCGTGTCGCTGGGCGGCGGCGTCATCCGGGACATCATTCTCAATGCCGGGCCGCCAATTGCCTTCACCAACCCTGCGTACCTGGCCCCGCCCCTTCTCGCCGCGATGCTGGTCTACTTCCTTTTCTCCTCCGTCCAGCGGTTTACGTCCCTTTTGACCCTGTTCGACGCCGGCGGGTTGGCCCTGTTCTGCATCACCGGGACGCTGAAGGCGCTAACCGCCGGCATGAATCCTGTCGCCGCGATCCTGCTCGGCGTGACCACGGCGGTGGGTGGCGGCATGCTGCGCGACATCACGGCCAACGAGATTCCTACCTTGTTCAACAACCGGGATATCTACGCGTTGCCTGCCTTTGTGGGGGCCGGCCTGACCACGTTGTTGTGGCATCTGGGCTTCTTCAGCGGAGTGACCGCTTGCGCCGTGGCCGCCGTCGTCTTCGCTTTCCGCGTCACGGCCTGGCGACGCAGTTGGTATGTGCCGTTGGCTGTCCGCGGATGGCACCGCACCGGCAGCGGTCCCAGCGCAATTTCGGGTGCCCGGGATTAGCTAGGATAAGAGCATGACTGACATGTTCCTCGAGAAGTTCCGCGCGCTGGTCCCAAAGTATCTCGAGGATGAATGGCAGGAAGAGGACGGCCTGACGCCGGACGAACTCGATGACGCCCTCGCCGAACACTCCTTCACCATCCCCCTGGTTTTGCGCGAGTTTTACCAGGCATTGGGTGGCTGCGAGGATCTCATGGAGGCTTACCACTACTTCTGGGACCCCGAAGAGCTCGAGGTGGACGACGAAGGCTTCCTGATGTTCCTCGAGGACGAGGACGAGCAATTCACCTGGGGCTTCCGCACCGCCGATCTCAGCATCCCGGACCCCATCGTTTGGCGCCGTAACAACGCCCGTGGCCAGTGGAAGAGCGAAGAAGGAACGTTCTCGGAATTCGTGTTCGACATGTTCGAGTGGGCGTTCAACGACGAAGACTAAGTTTCACTTTTCAGCAGCCCCTGCGCGCCCTTTACCGGGTTGCCGGGGGCTGTTTTGCTGGGGGACTCGTACGGCCACCACCCACTTTCATTTCGACCCGGCCCCGACACGCGGTTCAGGGTGCGTGTCGCCAGCAGTTTATGGCCAAAGTTGGTGGTGGCGGTACGGAAGCAAGGGATTTACGACGGCGGAACCCACCCGGGCGCGTATCTCGCCGGCGCGTAGCGTCCACCCTCCCTGTTGCGAAGAACTGCGAGGACCTCGGCAACCATCCGCTCAGGATGATGAACGACGTCGGCGTAGTAGTACCGGAGGGTCAGCAGGCCGCCGCGTAGGCCCGCGTTATTCCTGTACTGGTCCTTCTTGACCTGTTTCCCCTCAAGGTGCGTGCCGCCGTCGAGTTCAACCACCAGGCATTCGTTGACCAAGCAGTCCACCTCCCCCACCCCGGCCAATGGCACGTGCATGCGCACTCGCAAGCCCGCCCTTGCAAAGTGGGCGTGGGCCAGCACTTCCAAGAGGGAGTCGGCCCGGGGCAGGACCAAGTCCAGGGTTTTTCGGATCCTGCCATTCCTGTTGCCGGGCAGCTTCGACTTCAGGAATTCCGTCGACAGGAGTGCCCGGCTGATTGCGCTCTGCACCATCACGAGCGATTCCAGCTCCGGAAGGCACCTGAGGGCGTGCAGCAAGACATCGGCCACCCCGGCGACGGGCATGTATGGGTGGCGCGGGTGTAGGCATGCTCCATGATGGATCACGTGCCGCCGCTTCTTGCCGGTGCTGCAGCTGAGGTGCAGATCTTCGTCCCCGTGCAAGGTCCACAGTCCGTAAAAGCGTGCCGCGGAAAGGCATGTGATCAAGCCGTCCGCCCTAAAAGCAGCAACGACGTCGGGCGCTGCGCCTTCAACTACGTAGACGCCGCGATGCAGCCTAAGAATTGAACCTGCCTCCAACGCGGCTGCCACGGTCCGACGAGTGAATCCCGCTTTTCGCAGCGAGTCCATGGTGGCAGCGCCGTGCCGAGTACGCAGGAATTGTGTGATGTCCATATGCCAAGGCTTGGGTCCTGAGCAGCCAGACGGGGACGAGAATAGTCGTATGTGGACAACCGCCGTGTACTTCCACCACCAACTTTGAAGGCCAACCTGGCTGCGACACACCCTTGGCGCGGCGTGTCCTTGGCACTCGAAATTCAAAGTTGGTGGAGGGGGATTTGCGTCTTCAGTAAACCCCCTGCGGCAGCGAAAGAATTGTTGACCCAGTGAGTTGCATATGTGACAGGACTGTCATAAGCTTTTCACGGATCCACTAAATGCCTCCGGTGGTTCTGATGCGAACGGAGATTGTGGTCCCGGTTCGGTGCAGCGTATGACTCGTAACGTTGCAGCGACCCGGGGCCATTCCGTTTAAGCGCCATCAAAAGAAGCGCCACGAAAAGATAGGTCCAGCTCAAAGGACCCAGGATCCTTGCACACAGAAAAACAGGCGCCCGGCCCATGGATGGGTCCGAACGCCTGCCGCGTCAAAGTTTGCGGGAAATCCGCGTGAAAAATGGGACTAGCTGCTGCGGTCCACCACTGCGTGCGCAAAGTTGGTCAACGACGCTTTGACAACGCCCTCCGGCAACGGCGCCAAAGCGGCGACGGCCTCGGCGGACCACTGGCGGGCGATCTTCCAGGACTCCTGGGTGACTGGGTGCTCGCGTAAACCGGCCACAGCTTCGGCCAGGGCCTCATCGGAGGAGAGGTCGCCATCGATCAGTCCCAAGAGCGCAGTTGCCGAGGCATCTCCAGCGGCGGCGTCGCGACGCAGCAGCAGCACGGGCAAGGTTGGCACTCCCTCGCGAAGGTCGGTGCCCGGGGATTTACCGGACTTGACCTTCACACCGGTGACGTCGATGACGTCGTCGGCGAGTTGGAAGGCCACGCCTACCTTTTCCCCGTACTCCACCAGCAGGTCTTCGAAGTCAGGATCGGCCCCGGCGAAGATCGCACCCAGCTGTCCCGAGGCAGCGACCAGCGAACCAGTCTTGTCTGCGATGACGGACAGGTAGTGGTCCACGGGATCTTCGTCTTCACGCGGGCCAACGGTTTCATGCAGTTGGCCCAGGCAGAGCCGCTCGAAGGTCCGGGCCTGAATGCCGAGCGCGCGGGATCCGAGCTCGGACACCAGAATGGAGGCGCGGGCAAAGATGAGGTCGCCGGTGAGGATGGCCACCGAGTTGCCCCACACTTCATGGGCTGTGGGAGCGCCGCGACGGAACGGCGCGGAGTCCATCACGTCGTCGTGGTACAGCGTGGCCAGATGGGTCAGTTCAACCACGACGGCGGCCTGGACTACCTCGGGACGCGAGGCATCGCCGAGGTGTGCGCAGAGCAAGGTCAGCAGTGGACGGATGCGTTTGCCGCCGGCTTCCACCAGGTGACGCGACGTTGCATCAGCCAGGGGGTCGGAGTTGGAGATGGCTTCGCGGAGCTTCTTTTCCACCCGTGCAAGGTTGGTGGTGATAGCCGGACCGAGCTCGGCATCCCCGGCGATGGCGGCAAAACCCGCGGGTAGCTGGAGGCCCGTGGCAATCGCAGTGGTGTTGAGGGAAGGCTCATTGGACTCGGGCAGGCCGTGCCCGGCATGCGTCCAGCTGTGTTCGGCAGAATTCGTCACGGCTTAACCCTAACTAGTTGTTGCGGAAACCGCGGTGTCGGAGCCGGCTGCCTGAAAAGAGCGGGCTGAAGAGGTATTGGAGGTGGGCGGCACCAGTAGCTCAAGAACCCTGATGACCCGGTCTTCGAAGCCCTTTGCGGAAGGGTCCGTGAGGTTGGCGAGCATGCGCACCACAAAGCGCATCAACACAGGAATGGGCATGCCTGTGCGCAGCGCAAGCTTCATCACCGCGGGCTTACCAATGAGTGAGGCGAAGAGCCGGCCCAACGTGAAGTGCGATCCCCACTGGTCCCGCACATAGTCCGCGTACCGCGCAAGGTGCGCATCGGCGTCGTGCGTGGTCCAGCCGGCCGACACCGAGCGGGAGGAAGCGTCAATGATGAACTCTGCCGCGAACCGGGCCGATTCCATCGCGTAGGAGATGCCCTCGCCATTGAACGGTGACACCATGCCGCCGGCATCGCCCAGCAGCAGCAGCCCGGGCGAGTAATGCGGCGTGCGGTTGAAGCCCATGGGCAGCGCAGCGCCGCGGATCTCCCCCACTTGGTTCGCGGGCGTGAAGCCCCATTCAGGGGGCATTCCGGCGGTCCATTCGCGGAGGACCTGTTTGTAGTCGAGCTTGCCGAATTCCTTGGAGGAGTTCAGGATGCCGAGTCCCACATTGGACGTGCCATCGCCCACCCCGAACACCCAGCCGTAACCGGGCAGCGGTTTCCCGGACTTTCCAGGAAGCTCAAGCCACCCTTCCATCCAGTCGTCGTCATGCCGGGGCGAGGTGAAGTAGGTGCGGACGGCCACGCCCAGCGGGCGGTCGTCGCGTTTTTGCATCCCGAGCGACACTGCGGTCCGGGTTGAGTTTCCGTCTGCGGCGAGTACGACGTCGGCATGGAAGTCCCGCGTTTGCCCCGTCTTACGTCCGGACTCATCGAGGATTGCGGCACGGGCACCGATCACCCTGCCGTCTTCATCCTGCAAGGCCGTGGTCACGCTGTGGTGTTCAAGCACGACGGCGCCCGCGGCCTGGGCGTGGCGGGCCAGTGACTCGTCGAAACCGAGACGGGTGCGGATCAGGCCATACGTGGGAAAGTCGGCGACTTCCGGCCACGGCAGTTCGATGGTGCGGCCGCCGGCAATCAGGCGCAGGCCCTTGTTCCGGCGCCACCCCTGCTCCGCAGCGTGGGGCAGCCCGAGCTTTTGGATCTCGCGGACCGCGCGCGGCGTGAGTCCGTCTCCGCAGACCTTTTCACGGGGAAAAGCGGTCTTCTCCAGCACGGTGACATCTATGCCGGCCGTCGCGAGGTAATACGCAGCGGTGGACCCGGCTGGCCCGGCGCCAACAATCAGTACTTTCACGTCGTCCTAAATCAGCAGGCGAAAAAAGTCATCCGGCCTGGTGGCGCGGCTTGATGTGGCGGCGCAACTTGGCCACCGGAACGCTTTCACGATGCTCGGCAGGCTTCTGCGCCCGGTGCACGGCAACGATTCCGCCACTGAGGTTGCGGTACGTAATGTCCGTCCAGCCGGCATCACTGAGCCATTGGGCGAGGTTGTCCTGGTCCGGCCAAGCGCGGATGGATTCGGCAAGGTACACGTAGGCGTCCGGGTTGGAGGACACTTTGGTTGCGATGGCCGGCAGCGCACGCATCAGGTATTCGGTGTACAGGTTGCGCCAGAGCGGAACCACGGGATGGGAGAACTCGGCGATGACCAGCCGGCCGCCGGGCTTGGTGACGCGCAGCATCTCTTCCAAGGCCTTGCGGGGCTCCACGACATTGCGCAAACCGAAGGAGATGGTGGAGGCATCGAAACTGTTGTCAGCGAACGGCAGGTTCGTCGCGTCCCCGGCGATGAAGTCGATGTCCGGCCGACGGCGTTTACCCACCTTAAGCATTCCGAGGGAAAAGTCACACGCCACTACGTCTACGCCGGCGTCCGCATAGGGTTCGCTGGACGTGCCCGTTCCGGCAGCAAGGTCCAGGACCTTTTGGCCCACCTTGACATCCATGGCGTCCACAACGATGCGGCGCCAACGCCGTGTCTGCCCCATGGACAGGACATCATTGACGACATCGTATTTTGGGGCGACATCATCAAACATCGTCGCAACTTCGTCCGGACGCTTTTCCAAGGATGCTCGGTTCACCCTGCAATTGTCTCAGACATTCAGCGGACTTTGCTGCGCTGTAGAAGAAGGGTCAAGTTCTTCCTGAACCCGGGAGTAGTGTAGTTCCATCATGACGAGCACGCTCCGCACTTTGACAGTCCCCCTCGATGTTGATTCATCCTCCGGGGGGCTGCCGTCGTTTCTGGTCCGGGACGACGTCCTGTGCTGGTCCAGGCGGGAGAACGGACTGGTGGGATTCGGTGAGCTGGCGCGGTTCACAGCCTCCGGTCCTGACCGTTTCCTTGAGGCCGATATCTGGTGGCGCCACCTCGTGATCGAGGCCGACGTCACCGATGCCGTGGAACTGCCCGGCACCGGCCCGGTGGCCTTCGGCTCCTTTGCCTTCTCCAAGACGTCAGCGTTCGAATCGGGCCTTGTCCTTCCTGAAATCGTGGTCGGGATCCGGGACGGGAAGTCGTGGCTCACGCAGCTAACCCTCGACGACGTCGAACTCACCGAAGCGGGAGCCCTCGCCGCTTTGGCTGGCTGGCTTCGCACGCACCAGGACGACGACGACGACGCGTCACCATTCGTGGACCTGTCACCTGTAACTGCGGACGGAACCGCCACCTTGGCGAGCGGTTCGCTCAGCGAAGCGGACTGGAAGCAGGCGGTCGCCGACGGTGTGGCGCAGATTCGCACCGGCAAGCTGGAAAAGCTGGTGCTGGCGCGCGACGTCGTGGCAACCCTGCCTCACGGTGTCAAAGCCGCCAAGGTCCTGCAGCAATTAGCCAGCCGATACCGCGAATGCTGGACGTACGGTGTGGACGGCCTCGTGGGTGCTACTCCGGAAATGCTCATCCAGGTGGAGGGCCGGACCGCACAAGCACGCGTCCTGGCCGGAACGTTGGATCGGCGCGACGCTGAAGGCATCGACGGCTCACCCATGGAATACGCGGAACGCGTCTTGGCAGGGTCGGAGAAACAACGCCACGAGCATGAGATTGCGATCCAATCACTGACCACACAGCTTGCCCCTTTCTCTGAGGCGATGAACGCGCACAGCGAACCGTTCATTCTGGAACTGCCCAACGTGTGGCATCTGGCCTCAGACGTCAAGGCCGAACTGGCCGACGTCGAAGGGCATGTCCCCACGTGCCTGGCACTGATTAACGCCCTTCATCCCACAGCCGCAGTGTGTGGAACACCCACGCTGGTGGCAGGTGAACTGATCCGCGAACTGGAACACATGGACCGCGGCCCGTACGCGGGGCCGGTAGGTTGGCTCGATGCCGCGGGCAACGGCGAATGGGGAATTGCCCTGCGCGGTGCCATCATCGAAAGCCCCACCAGCGTCCGGCTGTATGCGGGATGCGGAATCGTTGAAGGCTCAGTTCCCGAGGCCGAACTCGCCGAGACGTGGGCCAAATTCCGTCCGATGCTCGAATCGCTGGGCATCAACAGCTGAATTACGCCCCACCGGAGCCTGCCTCCGGCCTGCGGAACTGTCTGGAATGCGAGACAATAGCCTCGTCGTGGGTCTTGATTTTTCACTAAGCTAGTTATCCAATAGTAAAACTTAGTTTTCTGTGACGCACATCTCACGTTCGGCGTTACACTATGAACCGATTAGTTTCGCATCCGCTGCAACAAAAGGTAAGAAAATGCAGAAATCCCGTTCGCTTCCGGTCACTTCGACGCTCAAGGCTGCTGCAGTCATTGCAATCGGTGCTCTGGCACTGACCGGCTGCACCAATGCCTCGCAAGCTGGCCCTTCGAGTGCCGCTTCGGCTTCCGGGGGCGCCAACGCAAGCTTCGACCCCACCACCATTACCAAGGACGATGCTTTGGCAGCCATGGTCCCTGCGGCCTTGAAGTCCAAGGGAACCCTGACCGTTGGTTCGGATACCTCTTACGCTCCGGCGGAGTTCCTCGGTGCCGATGGACAGACTCCGGTGGGTTACGACGTCGACATCGCCAAGGCGATCGGTGCCACCTTGGGCCTCAAGGTTCAGGTGCAGACCGCAGAGTTCACCGGCATCCTTCCGGCCCTTGGCCCTAAGTACGATCTCGGCATTTCTTCCTTCACGATCAACCCTGAGCGCCTCGGGGCCGTCAACATGGTGAGTTACTTCAACGCCGGCACCGCCTGGGCTGTGCAGAAGGGCAACCCGAAGAAGTTCTCCCTCGATGACGTCTGCGGCAAGTCCATCGGCGTCCAGACCGGCACCGTCCAGGAAGACCCTGACCTGTCGGGCCGCAACAAGAAGTGCGCAGCTGACGGCAAGCCTGCCATCAACATCGTCACCCTCAAGAACCAGACCGACGTCACCACGCGCCTGGTGAACGGCAGCATCGACGCCATGGCAGCGGACTCCCCCATCATCGGCTACGCCTTGGCCCAGACCAACGGCCAGCTCGAAAAGCTCGGGGATGTCTACGACGCCGCTCCCCAGGGTATTGCCGTGGCAAAGTCCGACACCGCCCTCGCCGCCCTCATCCAGAAGACGCTGACCAAGCTCATGGCTGACGGTTCCTACAAGAAGATCCTCACCGGCTGGGGCAACGCCGAAGGCGCCATCACCACCTCCGAGGTAAACCCGGCGGTCAAGTCTTGAGTATTCCCGCCACCGATCACAAATCAGGTGCACACATGGACCACCATGGAGGCAACAAAGCCCCGGTACTGAACGATTCAGTCCCGGTCAGGCACCCGGGGCGGTGGATCAGCGCACTGGTCATCCTTGGCCTGCTGGCCTTGATGATCCAGAGCGTGGTCACCAACACCAACTTCCGTTGGGATGTTGTGGGCACGTACATCCTGGACACCAAGGTGGTACAGGGCGTCGGCTGGACGCTCCTGCTCACCGTGGCCTCCATGGTCATCGCAATCGTCCTCGCCATCCTGCTGGCCGTCATGCGCCAGTCCGACAACCCGGTCCTGCGGTACACCGCATGGCTCTGGGTCTGGTTCTTCCGCGGAACCCCTGTGTACACGCAGTTGGTGTTCTGGGGCCTGGTGGCCGTTCTCTACCCGAAGATCAGTGCCGGGGTGCCGTTCGGTCCCGAACTGTTCAGCGTTGACACCAACACCGTCATCACCGCCCTCGTGGCTGCGATCCTGGGCTTGGGCCTGAACGAATCGGCGTACCTGGCGGAGATTTTCCGTGCCGGCCTGAAATCCGTGGACAAGGGACAGACCGAAGCCGCCGAAGCCCTGGGCATGAGCAATGCCAAGATCATGTGGCGGATCATCCTGCCCCAGGCCATGCGCATCATCGTCCCCCCGACGGGCAACGAGACCATCGGCATGCTCAAGACCACCTCCCTGGTTCTGGCCGTGCCGTTCACCCTGGACCTGACGTTCGCCACCAACGCATTGGCCAACCGGATCTACCTTCCGGTGCCGCTGCTGATCGTGGCCGCTATCTGGTATCTGGTCATCACCAGCCTGCTCATGGTGGGTCAGCACTACATCGAGGCCTACTACGGCAAGGGTGTAGACAACCTGGCCCCTGCAGTCATCAACCCTGCAGCAGCAAAGGCTTCAGCCGCGATGGCACCCAGCGCCGCAGCAGAACCGTCTTTGATGATGGACGACCCCGAGGATGAGGCAGAATGAGCACCACCACCGACAAACCCCTGGTGCGCATCGAAGGGCTTCACAAGTACTTCGGCCCGCACCACGTGCTCCGCGGCATTGACCTGACCGTCAACCAAGGCGAAGTATCGGTAGTCATCGGGCCGTCCGGTTCCGGCAAATCCACCATGCTCCGCTGCGTGAACCTCTTGGAGAGCATCAGCGCCGGACGCATCTCCGTGGGCGATCAACTGATCGGCTACCGCGAAGTCAACGGCCGCCTCCACGACCTGAAAGTCAAGGAGATCGCTGCGCAGCGCCGGGAGATCGGCATGGTGTTCCAGCGTTTCAACCTGTTCCCGCACAAGACAGCGCTGTACAACGTCATGGAAGCTCCCGTGCAGGTCAAGGGAAAGAACAAGGGCGCAGCCAAAAAGCAGGCCCTTGAACTCCTGGACCGGGTGGGCCTGGCTGACCGCGCCAACCACTACCCCGGCCAGCTTTCAGGTGGCCAGCAGCAACGTGTGGCGATCGCCCGGGCCCTGGCCATGGAACCGGAACTGATGCTCTTCGACGAGCCCACCTCCGCACTGGACCCCGAGCTGGTGGGCGACGTCCTGAACGTGATGAAAGACCTGGCAAAGTCCGGAATGACCATGATCGTGGTAACCCACGAGATCGGCTTCGCCCGCGAAGTGGGCGACCGGCTCACCTTTATGGACGGCGGGGTGGTCGTCGAATCCGGTGACCCCCGGGAGATCATCGCCAACCCCCAGCACGCGCGGACCAAGGAATTCCTGAGCCGCGTTCTGTAGCCCGCTGCCGCGGCTATGCCCCGAGCAACACTTGGGAGACGGCCGCGGCAACAGCATCCTTGATGCGCGAATGAAGGGTGCGCAGGCCTGAACGGTCTGTGCTCACTTCCACAATGGTGCGGCCTTTCAAAGGCCCGGTAAGCACGACGGCGAGTTCCGCCGTCGTGCTTACTTTTTTGTATCCGATGCCGTACGCGGCAGCCAGCGCGGCGATGTCCACTGTGTGGGGCGTGCCGAAGAGGCGTTCGACGGCGGTGCCGTAGGCGCCTGAATCCTGGACGGCGCCGTGTTCGAGGAGCCCGAAGATGGCACCCCCGGAGTCATTGAGGACCACGATGCGCAGATCCGGCACCGGTTCGCCTGAGCCGAGGAGGAGGCCGCCGACGTCGTGCAGGAAGGTCACATCGCCGAGCAACACCGTGGTTTCCCGTCCACTTCCGAGCGCAATCCCGGTCGCTGTGGAGACAGTGCCGTCGATCCCCGCCAACCCGCGGTTGGCGTAGACAGTGGCCGCCGGTTCCCTTGGTGGCCGGCCGGCAAGGTCGACGTCGCGGATGCCGTTCGATGAACCAAGCACAAGGTGTCCGCGCGCATGCTCCCACACAGCGGCTCCCACGCCAGGACCGTTCGCGTCCTCCTCTGAAGCGAGGACGCCGTCCATGGCATGCTGCGCGGCTGCCCCGGCGAGGAGCCAGGCATCCAACCATTCCGCAGCGCCCCGGCCCGCAAAGTCAGCCAGTTCGTGGAGGGTCTCGATGGGGGCCTCGCGCCGCCGGCCGGCCTCGTACCACGCCACGGGAACGGGCTGGTAAATCGCTGATTCCACGGATTCGCGGGCCAACAGCGTTGTTACAGGCCGGGAGAGCGTTGCCCGGCCAAAGAGGACAACGCGCTCAATCGGGGTTGGTGACCCGGGCCCGAAGTGTTCGAGCAAGAGCCTGTAGGGGCCCACTGCGTTCGGGCCGAAGCGTGCGTTGGAGGACGGTTCGGCGAGCAGCGGCAGTCCGTGGGCCCGGGCAAAGGCCTCGGCTATCGGGCCCGCATCGTGCCCGGCCAGGACCACGGTCCGTCGCTCTGCGAGTTCGCTGGACGCCGCCGGCAGATCCAACGCTTGCGGGCCGGCGTCGTAATGGAAAACACCGTGGCCGGTAGTGGTGGGCAAAGCATCACCGTTCCCTGGGACCAGTGGGTCACGGAACGCCAGGTTTATTTGGACCGGTCCGGGCGGTGTGCCTTCGAGGGCGCCCGTGGCGGCGTAGAGGGCAGTGGCAACAGCTCGCGAAGGATCCTCGCCGGCCCGAACGTCGACGGCGAAACGCACGTGCTCGCCAAAAAGGTCCAGTTGCGCGGTGGTTTGGTTGGCTCCGGTGCCATGGAGTTCCTGGGGCCGGTCGGCGGAGACCACAATCACCGGAACGGCGGCGTGGTTGGCCTCCATGACGGATGGAAGGAGGTTGCCCACAGCCGTTCCTGAGGTTGTCACGACGCCGACGGGGGCTTCGGTGGACAGGGCAAGTCCCAGGGCCGTGAATCCGGCGTCGCGCTCGTCGATGCGCACATGGAGGCGAACCCGCCCGGCCGCCTCGGCCTCAGCGAGGGCGTACGCCATGGGTGCCGAGCGTGAGCCCGGCGCCACCACCACATGGCGCACACCGCCGTCGAGCAGCGCATTTACGGCGATTCGTGCGGCGGCGATAGAGGTGAGGGAGTCCTGGGAAGTCACCGTTCCAGTCTATGGGCGAGTCTATGCACGCCCGTGCGTGCCCGTAGCTGCCAACACGGCGTGCACTCGGCGGAGCCGCTCCACCCACCAGTCGCGGCGTTCCCCCGTGGCCGCGTACTGCTCCAGCAGTCCGGGATCGGCGACGGCGTCGCGTAGCCGGATCTCGCCGTCGTCGGCCACCAGAGGATGGGCCGTCACGTCGGAGGCGAACAGTGAGACCGTGCCCAGCCCGCAGGCGTACGGCAACGAAGGCAACGCCGCGGCCAAAGCCATTCCGGCACGGATGCCGATCGAGGTATCCAACGCCGAACTCACGACGGCGGGCAGCCCGGCTTGGGACACGATGTCCAGTGCCCGCCGCACTCCGCCGAGCGGTGCCACCTTGACCACGATGAGGTCGGCGGCCCCCGCGCGGGCAACGCGAAGGGGATCGTCCTCTTTACGGACGCTCTCGTCTGCAGCTATCAGTACAGGAGTGCCTTGGGCTGCGAGACGTTGCCGCACTTCGGCCAGCCCTTCGATAGTGGGTACGGGCTGTTCTGCATATTCAAGCCCGACGTCGGCCAGGGCACCCAGCGCTGCCACGGCCTCCTCCACGTCCCATCCGCCGTTGGCATCGACGCGGATCGCAGCGTCCGGTAGGGCCTGCCGGACGGCGGTGACGCGGGCGACGTCGTCCTCCAGGGATTGCCCCCGTTCAGCGACTTTGACCTTGACGGCATCTACGCGTCCAAAGCGGGCCAGCACCTCGGGGACACCCTCGGCGGGGACGGCTGGAACAGTTGCGTTGACAGGGACGCTCTCGCGGAGCGCCGGCGGGAAGCCGAGCCACCCCGCTTCCAAGGCCGCCGCCAACCACCGCGAGGATTCGTCGTCGTCGTATTCGGGGAAAGGGCAGAATTCGCCCCAGCCCAGCGGACCTTGCACGAGCAGTGTTTCCCGTTCCGTGATGCCGCGGAACTTGACCCGCATGGGCAGCGATACAACGTGGGCGGAGTCGAGGAGTTCCTCGATCGAGGGCATGGCTGGAAGTGGCTCTGGCATAGAGCCACTCTAAACAATGACTATTGGGACCAGTACGACTATTCGGACCAGTACGTCTATTCGGACCAGTACGTCCGGATGTTCGCCAACGCGGCACTCAGTTCTTCCGCGGACAGCGTGAGGGAGCTTTCAGGCACCCCGAGCGCTTCCCATTGGGCCATGATCTGCGTGTCGGCCTCCACGGGCAACGGCCACAACCAGTACCGTGCCGATGCTTGGACCATCTCATCGTTGGCGGCGCCACCACCGCCGCCCAACACGGCAAGAACCGGCCCGGCCACGCCTTCATGCCGGGGAGCGAACGGGACGTCCTGCGTGGCAATCGCTTTGCCCCCATCGGCGTAGGAGATGCCCACCATCAGGCCGCTATCCCCTACTGTTCGCGACCCTGGATGGTTAAAGCCCTGGTCCATAACCTCACGCCATTGGGTGTCCGACTCTTCACGCCGCCGGACCGTCCATGTGAGGTCCAGCAGGCAGCCCGTGGAATACACCTCCACGAGTTTCACTGCCAGGGCCATCCGCTCACTGCTGTGGAGGAAGTCTCCAACGTGCACTACGCCCGGCAATTCGTTCGACGGCGGACCGGCCCAAGCTGGCCTGACCGGCTGGGGTTTGCGCGACCCTTGGGGCGATTCAGGCATGTCGTCGAAGAACGTCATAACCTATCCTTACACCGTCCCGCCGACGATGTAGAGGGGCACTTACAAAAGAGATGACACCGAACACGATATCCTCGAATTCACGACTCACTTTGGGGGACGCATGACGCAGCCTATGCCCGGTTCGACGACGCCAGCCGGTTGGTACCCGGACCCTGCTGATCCGCGCCAAGTCCGGTGGTGGGATGGGCAGGCATGGACTGCCCACTTCCGGCCTGCCGCACCGCAGCAGGGCCAATTCCAGCAGGGGCAATTCCCACAGGGCCAGTACCCGCAGGGCCAGTACCCGCAGGGCCAATTCCAGCAGGGGCCATACCAGCAGGGCCCCTACCAGCCGGCGCGCTACGTCCAGCCGCGAAACCAGCTCAGTGACAAGACCCCGGTATACAACCCCTTCATCTGGGTCATCACCTTCCTGCCATTGATCTCCATCTTGATACTGTCCACGTGGCAGCCACAATTCAGGTACATCACCACCCGCCAAGGCGTGCACACTATTGACCCTCTGTCGATGTACACCCCGGGCTACTTCCTGACCCTGATCTTTAGCTTCCTGGCTTGGGGGCTGATGGTCTTCTTGGCCTACCTGGACCACCAGCGGTTGCTGAAAATCGGCGTCGTACGTCCATTCCACTGGGCTTGGGCTTTCCTGAACGGGGCGGTCTACGTGGTGGGACGCTCAGTGATCGTGCACAAAGTGGCGCCCAAGCGCGGGTTGCTGCCGGTGTGGGCGCTCATCGCCGTCTACGTGGTGGACATGGTGGCTGTGTCCATCTGGGTGTCCACGATGTTGCACTCGATGATGGCAGCGATGGGCTACTCGGTCGCAGCCTAGGGCGCCCGACGTCGTCCGGCGTCCCCCGTCTGTGTGGCAGTCTTAAGAGAATGAGTTACCAGCAATTCCGCGTGAGCGGCAGGTCGAGCAAACGGCCGCATCGGGAACGCGAGGCGGGCGCGGGTTCGGGCGTGCTGTTTACCTTGGCCACCGCGGCAAGCTTCCTCGGCATCGCCGCAACGTACTATTTCTTTGTCCGCACCACCGCCGGTCAATTCATCGACGAATCCGCATTGGTCGAAGCCACCGAATTGAGTGGCTCTGCGGGAAGGGCCTCCACGGAGTTCCTGGACCTCTTGCCCATGCTGTCGCTGGCGATCGCCGCCGTCGTGGTTCTTTTCGTGACCGTGGCCCGACGCCGTTGGAGGGCGGCGGGAATCGCGGTGCTTGCCTGCGTCGCCGCAAACCTCGCCACGCAGCTGCTGAAATTCGTCATCCCGGACAGGCCCGATCGGGGCGTCCAGACCCTTGAGCTGAACTCACTTCCCTCGGGGCACACCACTTTGGCGGCATCCGCGGCTGCGGCGGTTTTTCTGATGGTGTCGCCCCGATGGAGGCCCTTGGTTGGTTTCCTCGGAAGCACGTTCGCCGTGGCCACGGGTGTCTCTACCCTGATCAACCAATGGCATCGCCCGGCCGACGTCGTCGCTGCCTTCTTGGTGGTGGGCGCCGTCATGCTCCCCGCAGGGTGGCTCATTCTCCGCTCGGGCAGCAGTTGGAACGTGTGGGACGGATATGGCGAACACTGGGCAGCCTCGCGGCTCTGGGTGTGGCTTAGTGTCACATCGCTGCTTGCCGGCGTGGTGGTGGCAGCGTATTCGCTGTTCCAGATCCTTCCTGGGCTCAGCCAAGACAGTACCGTGGACTATTTCTGGGCCGGGACGGCCTTCATCGTAGTGGCAGGCTACGCAGCCGCCCTGGGTGGCACGTGGTTGTTTGGCAGGGCAGCACGCCGCATATGACTGACCCTGCGGCGTGCTGGCCCTGCCGGCTCGTCCCGACCGTGAGCCTTACGGCATCCGGTAAAGGAATGCAGCCATGGCATCGCGATTGATCGGGGAAAGCGCGCGGTAGCTCTTGGTAGTCGGCGTCTCCTGCCAGCCGGTGGAAATCTTCTGGTCCGCCAGCCATGTCATTTCCTTGTAGAACAGCTGGCCCGGACTCACATCAAAGAACGGCGAGGTTGCCGGTGGAACGAAGTCCGGTTTGTTGGCCAGACGGTACAGGAAGGCAGCCATGGCATCGCGGCTGATCGAAGTCAGTGGCCGGTATGTGTGGGACCCATTAGATTCGATCCAACCGGATGAGATTCCTGTCTGGGCAAGCCACGACATTTCTTTGTAGAACGGCTGGGTGGTAGCGACGTCCGTGAACGGCGAGACGGCCGGCGGTGTGTAATCGGGAGAGCCTGCCATGCGGTACAGGAAGGCTGCCATGGCATCACGGGTGATCGAGGCCGAGGGGCGATAGGTCACGGACTTGTCCGCTTCAACCCAACCCGTGGAGATCTTCCGGTCGGCCAGCCACGCCATCTCCGTGTAGAACGGTTGGGTGGTGGTCACATCCGTGAACGGCGACTGTGCCGGTGCCGTGAAAGCCGGTCCCTTGGTGCTGAAGTACACAGTCCACGCAGCTTGGGCCCCGGCCAACAGCGCGAAGCCGCTATGTACCTTGGCCACCACCTTCACCTGGCCGCGCGCCGGGTAGGTTCCTGCCGGCATCGTTGTTCCGTCCACCTGATAGTCGAAGTTCGCCGAGGCAGGGATGGTGTACTTGTCGTCGGCCATGTACGGGGCGTCGGTGAAGGTCACCGGCTCTGGAGCCACGGCCTTGTCGGCAGTCAGGACTTCTGCCGTGGCGTCGCTAGTGACCGACGTCGGCTGGTAACCGTCCTTGGTCGCGGTCACTGTTGCTGTGACCGTCGCGCCCGTGTCGGCTTCAGTCAGGGTGTACTGAGCACCGGTAGCACCGTCGATGGGAACGCCACCTCGGGACCATTGGTATGCCAGGGATACGGGAGCCGGACCCCACGTGCCAGCGTCCACCGAGAGCGTATTGCCCACATAGGCCGAACCGCTGATCACCGGAGTGGCTTGGGTCAGGGTTCCTGCCTGCACAGGAGACGTTGCCGCCGACGTAGCCGAGACCGCGGGGAAATGGCTCTTGGTAGCTGTCACCGTCACGGAGATGGCAGCGTTTACATCGGCGGGGGCCAGCGTATAGGCGGGGCTGACGGCGTCGGGAATTGCTACACCGTCCCGCTGCCACTGGAAGGCAACCGTTGCCCTGTCGATTCCCACCCAGCCTGCCGCGGTGGTGGACAGCGTGTTACCAACGGTAGGTTGCCCGTCGATGACCGGGACCTGCGATTGGAGAGGGGTAGCGTCCTGGGCCGTATTGCGCAGCGCCAGTCCTGCATTCACTAGGTTCACGCCGCCCGCGGTGGAGGCGGTGACCAGCATGGTCGCTCTGACTTCATCCGGTGTGTAGGCGGGGAACTTGGAAAGCATCAAAGCCGCGACGCCGGCCACATGGGGTGCGGCCATGGAAGTTCCGGCCTTCAGGTAATAGGCTTCGGCTCCGGCAGTGTCCGTGCCGTCATTTAGCGTGGAGACGATGCCATCAACGACATTGTTGGTCATGTCTCCGCCGGGAGCGTAGATATCAACTTTCGGGCCGAAGTTTGAGTAGTAGGCCTTGACGTTTGTCCGGGTGCTGGCACCCACTGCCATGACGCCCTGGCAATTCGCCGGGCTGATCTGGGAGGCGTCGATGTTGTCGTTTCCTGCCGCTGCCACTACCACTGCGCCTTGGCTTCGAGCGAAGTTCACGGCGTTCTGGTACGTGGAGGAGCAGGTTGCCTGGCCTCCGAGGCTGAGGTTGATCACACGAGCTGGATTGGCGTTGGCGGGAGCTCCGCTCACCGAACCGCCCGCGGCCCACCTGATGCCATCGGCGATGTCGGACGTGTAGCCACCACAGGTGCCGATAACCCTAACGGGTACGATCTTCGCCTGGGGCGCCACGCCGGCAATGCCCTTTCCGTTCCCGGCAACTGCCGCGATGATGCCTGCAACGTGGGTGCCATGCCATGAGGAATTCCGGGCAGCTTCACCGGACGCGCAGAGGCCGGCCGACGTCGCGTCGCCCTCGTCCCGCGGGTTGGTGTCGCGGCCATCGCCGTCACGTGCCACCGCGGGGTCGCTGATCATGTCATAGCCGGGGAGAACGTTGGCGTCCAGGTCACTGTGCGGAAGAATCCCGGTATCGACCACGGCCACTACGCTGCCCTGACCTTGGCTGACATCCCACGCGCCAAGGACGTTGATTCCGCCTGTCCCCGCACCGAGGTTCCACTGATACTTGAAAAGCGAGTCGTTCGGTGCAAGCGCCAGGGGCCTCATGATGGCGTCCGGTTCTGCGTATTGCACGCTGGGATCGGCTGCCAGGGCCGCCACCAACTTCTTGGCTTCCGGGCCGCCGAGCTTGCGGTCAGTGCGCACCACTTGCTCGCCCGAGCCCGTGGTGCGTACCTTCTTTACCGGCACGCCCACCGCATTTGCGGCCTGGTTGAAGGACTTCTGCGGATCGACGGACTGAATGCCGGCCCGGTCCTTGAACTTCACTATGAACTGGTCCGTAGGAATGGTGGTTGAATCAGTCCCCGGCGTCACCGGCCCCGCGCTCGGCGTGGGAGCCGGCGTTTCGGTTGCCGCCGCCGGGAGGGCGGGAAGTGCCGTCCCCAACAGGGCGGCCACACTGACAAGAATGAGACGTGAGCGTACTGCTCTCCGGTGGTCTCGCATATATTTTTTCGCCCTTTTGCTCTAGCGCCCCCAAAGAGCACCGAAAATTGGCCGCGAACGCAGCTTGGTTGAGTTTATCCAGAGAGGTGACTTTCCTGTGAATCTCCGGTGAGTTTCGTCACCGGTGAGTCGCAGGGGTTCTCCTCAGTAGTTCCGGCGGTGCTTGAGGCGGGGAATTGCGACGGCGAACACGGCCGCCGCGGCAAACCCCAGGACGCCCGTGGCCCAGATCCCTGCGGAGAGCGAGACTGCAGCCGTCAGCCCGGAAAGCAACACCGGCCCACCCGTGGACCCGGAGTCGGAGATGAAGCGCCAAATACCCAGAAAATGACTGCGCCCGTTATCCGGCGAGAAATCGGCACCCAGGGTCATAATCAGTCCGGAACTGATGCCATTGCCGAACCCGATCAACAGCGCAGCGAGCAGCAGGGACACAAATCCCCCGGTAAAGGGGATCAGTATCAGGGCTGTTCCCATGATCAGCGTGGAAGGAACGGCAACCCACTGCCGGCCCTTGCGGTCCATTAGCTTGCCTGCCGGGTAGAAGACCAGCATGTCGATCGCCCCGGAAAGGCCATAGAGCAACGACGCGTGCGTAGCGTCGAGCCCCAGGTTGTCAGCCCACAACGGGATCACCACTTGCCGCGAAGCACGCAGCGCACTGAGCAGAAGGATGCCGAAACCCACCGTCAGGAATACTCCTGCATGGGAAACCGCCACGCTCTTCAACGTCGACGCCGGAGGCCGGGGGCCGCCGTCGGACGCGTCAGGGATCACTAGGTCCGGGATGGTGAGCGACAATATTGCCGCCGCCATCATTCCCACGAATCCCACCCAATAAGCCCCGCTGATCCCCGCGAACTGCATCACTCCGGCGCCGATAAACGGTCCAATGAAGATACCGATCCTGGTGACGCCGCCCAGCGTGGACAGGGCCCTCGCCCGGAACATGACCGGAACTGCCTCAGTCAGGAACTTCTGCCGGGCCAGGTTGAAGACACTGGCGGACATCCCCACCAACGTCATGGCGACGGCCAGTAACCAGATCCCGTTGCCCATGTGCGGCGCGAACGCAGCCGCACCGAGTGCGATCGCACCTGCAGCACCGGCTCCGACAATTGCCCACCGTTCACCGAACTTCATGGTGATGATGGACGCCGGAATGTTGAAGATCCAGGAACCGAGACCTATCAGTGTCACGATCAGAGCGGAGACAGCAACCGAAGCTCCGAGGTCCCGAGCCGAAAGTGCGATGATCGGAAGCACCGCCCCCTCGCCTATACAGAACAAAAGCGCGGGCCCGAACGCCGGGAGCGCGATGCTGCGGAGGCTGAAGTTTTGGTTCGCTTGGGTGGTGGTCATCGCCTTCATCCTATGACCGCGGCGTCACCGGCCCGTAGTTGCCGCGGTTCCGTTTCCGGGACCGCGGCAACTTCAGTGTGGAACGGTTACCCAGGAATCAGGCGTTGGCGGCTGGCTTCCTCTGGCCGCCGGCCGCGAAGGCCAGGCCCAGGAGCAACAAGCCAACGGCCCAAGCGATCACTGCGGCATTCAGACCGGTGCTGGCCAAGGCGCGGGAGCTTCCGACGACGGCGGCCGCGGGCGCTGCCAGAACGGCACCTTGGGCGGCGCCGGTGATAGCGGCAGCAGCCTCCACTCGAATTCCGGCGTCAGCCGCGCCGGTGCTCAAACCCGCTGTAATAACGCCTTTGGTGAGCCCACCCATGGCCGGGGTGCTGATGACGTTATCGGTCGGAGCGCCGCCGTTGCCAGCGCCACCGTTGTTCGAGCCGCCGCTGTTGGTGCCGCCGCTGTTGGTGCCGCCGCTGTTGGTGCCACCATTGTCAGCGCCTCCATTGTTGGTGCCACCAGCAGGAGGGGTGGCAACCGGGGGCGTGGCTACTGGAGGGATGACTGCCGGAGGGGTCACTCCACCGGCGGAGGCGCCACCGATACCAAGGGTTGCGGAGCCGACGCTCACGGGAACAGTAACCGGGATGACCAGCTGGGTGCCGGAGACGACTCCGTTATCGCCGGATGTTGTGCCTCCGTTCGAACCAGCCGGAGTTGCTGCGCCGGGAGTCCCAGCGGAACCCGCTATGAGTACCGAATCCCCCAAGACGCTTGCCGACGTCGAACCCACGCCCACAGGAACCGTCACCGGAGCAACTACCTGCGTCCCCGAACCGATACCGCCGGAGCCACTAGTTGTGGCCCCGGAGCTTGAGCCTGTTGCCGGAGCAGTGGACGAGGCTGGACCCGCCGCAGTGGAGCCCCCCAACACACCCACTGACGACGAGCCCAGGTTTACGGGCGCCGCAATCGGCGCAACTACTTGCGTTCCTGAACCGATGCCGTTCGAGCCGCTAGTCGTTGAGCCAGCCGGAGCCGAGCTTGAGCCTGCTGCCGGAGCAGTGGACGAGGCCGGCGCTGAACTAGCCGACGAATCCCCCAAGACACCCGCCGACGTCGAACCGACGGTCACGGGAACGGTCACGGGAGCGACCACTTGCGTACCCGAACCGGCACCGCCCGAGCCACTGGTCGTGGAGCCCGCCGGAGCCGAAGCCGCCGGAGCGGTGGACGAGGCCGGAGCTGAACTAGCCGACGAATCCCCCAGGACACCCGCCGACGTCGAACCGACCGTGACGGGAACGGTCACCGGAGCGACCACTTGCGTGCCCGAAGCGGCGCCGCCCGAGCCACTGGTCGTGACGCCCGCCGGAGCCGAAGCTGCCGGAGCGGTGGATGACGATGCCGGGCCCGTCGCAGTGGAACCCCCCAACAAACCCACTGACGACGAGCCCAGGTTTACGGGCGCAGTAATCGGAGCGACTACTTGCGTACCTGAGCCAATGCCCTTGGAACCGCTGGTAACGGCTGCCGGCGCGGCTCCCGACGTTCCCGATGGGGCGGCGGTGCCGGAAGTCGCTTTCGAGGTGCCGAGGACTCCCAGCGAAGTGCTGTTGACGTTGACTGGAGCGGTAACTGGCGCCACCACTTGGGTGCCGGAAAGGGTTCCGTTGTTACCACTGGTGGTGTCGGCGGCATTGGCCGCCGTCGCGCTGAGGACGATGACGCCCCCAGCAAAGCAGGTGCCGATCAGGCACGTGCGGATGGTCGTATTCATGGTGGTCTTCTCCTGAAGTTTTAGGTTCCAGGGACGTCCGGTTCCGGAGCGCCCAATGTGCCTTATGCCGCGCAACAATCAGCGGCTGGCTGGGAACCTAGTCAGGAGAGGAGCCAGGGTCAGAGAAGACCGGGGCTGGTGATTCTTGGTAGCTGGCCGCGTTTGGGCCGGTAAGTAGGTCTACAGGAATAATCAGTGCGCCGTGAAGGAAGGCAGCTGCGGGGCCCGGAGGGCCGTTCTGGGAACTGCTGAAGCTCGCGCCAGTGGCACCAACGGGTACCGTGCCGGGGCCGACCGGAAAGTTTGAAGGGTCTGCCGGGGCCGGCTGTGCCCACTCCGCATCGAGAACGGTGGTGATACCGGCGGCCGCAAAATTGCTCCCGGCCTGGGATGTCGCAACCTTGCCGAACCCAGAAGTCCGAGCCGTCGCGCCACGTCCCGCTGCCGCTTCGGTAACCGCGATGGCGGCAGAACTTTCGACGCCGTCACCGGTCGCCTTAACCGCGTCGGGCAGCGCCGGGAGCAGCGACCCTGGGTCCGTCGTCGTCGGAGGAGTAGCAGTCATTGGCGGAACAGTAACCGGGAGGATCGCAGCGGGCGGCGTCAGTGAACCAACCGGCGGAAGAACGGCGCCGATCGCACCGACAACGGGATCAACAACCGGGTTCACACCATCAGTCACCGGGGTCAGCTGGACGGGTTCCACTGCCTGGTTGACCGGGGGAACCACAACCTGCACCGTGTGGTCTATTGCACCGGCGGCAGGAACCACCACGGTATTGACCACGCCGCCAACCGTACCGGCGGGAACGACGCTGCCTACCGCCGGGGCCGAACCCGCCAGGTGGTCCACGCTGTTGCTCACTTGGTGGACGATGGGTGCTACTGCCGGCACGGGAACGTGAACCGCTCCATTTGGCGCCGCTTCCTTTGCCACCAGGGCCTTGACGGGCGCTGGCAACGGAACATTGGGCACAGGGATACTGATGGCAGGACCGGAGGAGACAGTGGACGAAATGGTTGAGGTCAGTCCATCCGTGGGCGAGTGCTTGCCTGACGTTCCTGAGTCAGCGCTTGCGGCTGTGGCTGAGAGGACCATCCAGAGGGCCGTCCCAGCGCCCGCGACCATGACAGAGCGGAGAATGCTGGTAGCACGCGGGAATGTGCGTGAACCCGTCATCTCGACACCCCCAGGTAGTCGCGAAACCGATGGTCGCCTTCATCCTAAAACCCCTGGCAGCAATTAGTCCATGGTTAGGAGGAACCAATCACGAAAATTGTAAGGAACCTGTCATGAGGGGTAGGAGCCGGTGGAGCTAGGGCCGAAATCCGGTGTGGCCAAGGAAACCCGTCCGTGTTGGGCGTTGGTTTCTTGGAGCCTCTTGATGAACCAGCGCGACTGTTCAGGACCGTAGGGCAGCACCGGAATGGCCTTGGTGGCATCGGAGGGCATGTCACGTATGGACTGGGTGGCCTGCCGCACGGCTGTACCCATGGTGTCCGCCATGGTCTTAACAAAACTGTCGCTGGCTGGTTTGCCGTGTCCCGGGACCAGGAATTCGTAGCGGTGCCGGAGCGCGGAGATGTGCCTCAGGGCATCGGCCCACTCCTCGGGATAGGAATCCTCGAAGGACGGATACGCGCCGTGCTCCACCACATCGCCCACATATAGCGTCGAGGCGGTGCCCACCATCAGGTCTCCGTCGGTGTGCGCGCGGCCCAAGTAGAAAAGGGTCGCCGTGATTCCACCGAGGTCCACGAGAACCGGCTGGTCACGAACAAGGGCGTTAGGGACCACAATCCCGACGGCGTCGCCCTCCCCCGCGGCCATCTCGGGTTCGTTGGTGGCTACGAAGCGGCGCTGATTGTCGCCGTCGCGTTCGATTGCCGCTGCACAGTTGGCGTGGGCCCAAAACTCCGTGACGCCGTCGTCCGCGAAAACCGCGTTCCCAAAGAAGTGGTCATAGTGGGCGTGGGTGTTCACCACCACCAGCGGCAGCTGCGTCTTCTCACGGACAGCGGCGAGGATCTCCCGGCCCTGACGTGGGCCGCAACCGGTGTCTATCACCATGGCAAGCTCAGAGCCCACCACAAGCCCGGTGTTAAGTAACGATCCCTCGGTTTCCAAGACGTAGTTGTCCGGTCCAAGTTCAAGCCAAGCTGACAATGAGTTCTCCGTATCAGTGCAATCCGGCGATGTTCAGGCCTCTACTCTACCCACGGAACCCTGCTGGCTGGTGGAAGACCGGCTGTGCGTTGGCTAGGGATTGGTGCCCGGCTCAGTGCCTCAGCAACCTCAGCCACCGCGCCAGCCGGACTACCCGGCTGGACTCCAGGGCCCCGAGTTGTAGCCGGAGTTGAGCGGCTTCAGCCTCAACGGCAGCCAAGGTAGCGGTGGTGTCCTCGAGTGCATGGGTCAGCCGGAACAATTCCACGGACTGGTGGCCAATATGCGATTCGTTGTTCGCTGTCAGCTTGGCTGCCACAGGGTGCTCTCCGGAATCCAGTTCCGGAAAAGCCGGCGCCAAAGTGGCCAGGACCGGAGCTTCTTCGGACGCACCCCTGAGGGCACGGACGACGCCGTCCCACCAGTTGCCCTGGAAGCGGCCTTGCGCCGGGCCCAGCTCTAGAAGGTATGCGCGGATCTGGTCCCTTCGGCTCCAGAATTCATCCACGAATTCGTCAAATTCTGGGGTCACCATATGACGCAGGGACCTCAACGTGTGGCCGAGGCCCCAGTTGGCCAGCGCACCGCCCAGCCGGACTTCTCCGTAGTAATCCACAGCGAGTCCGAGGCATGGCACACCCGCCGAGAGGGCAAAGACAATCGGGTGGTACCTGCTCGCAACCACCAATTCGGCCTGTGCGGTCAGGGCGGCGGCCTCTTCCGCCGTGAACTGCCCGCACACGGTGACCCTGTCCCACGTCATGCGACGCCGGATATCCTCGTGAGTTTCGATGTCCAGATCCGCCTTGCCGGGATGCGACATGTGCGGAATCATCACGACGTCGAGATCGCCGGCCTTTGCGATTCTGTCCAGCAGCTCTGCCACACGCTGGTTGAAGTCATCCTTGTCCATGGCGCCGGTTCCGCCTGCGAAGCTGGCCACGACGAATGGCCGCTCCGGACTGGGCGAATACGTAGGCGACGCTGAGGACGGCTCGGGGCGGCTGGTCGGATCGCTGATGAGGAAGCTGGCATCGTCCAGGGTGAGGCCTGCCGGGACTCCGGCGTCGAGCATCATCTGCAGGGACGTGCGCTCGCGCACGCTGGACAAGGCCGCGGAGCGGAACAGCTCCAGCGCTGTGTCGTAGTCCGGTCCAGTCAGCACGGGGCCAACAGTTTGCCCGGAGATGACCAACGGCTTACCCAATGCCTTGGCGATTGCTCCCACCGCAGCACGCTCATAGAGCAACCAACCGTACGGCGAGTTCATGTTGCCGCCGCCGGCGATCACCACGCCGTCCGAGGATGCAATCGTCTGGATGAGAGGGTGGACCTGGTCATCGGAGGGCAGCGCATTGGAGTCCCCCGCGAGGACGGACTGAATTTCCTTGAGATACGTTTCGCGACGGTTGGGGGGCCACGGGAATTCCAGCGTCTTCACGGCGGCAGTGCCGTACAGCCGGGTACTTTCCTCGGGATTTCGGGACAGCAGGGTTATATCCCTGATTCCCCTGGACTGGAGCTCAGCCACCACGGCGTGGGTCATCGCCTCGTCGCCAACGTGGTAAACGGGCTGGCCAATATCTCCAAGAACTACGATTCGCACGATTCCCCGGTGGTAGAAGGCAAAAGCAGTACCAAGCTTAATGGGTGTATCGCGTTCCAGTTGACCACGTGCCGCTCTCCTGGACGCCCACCGTTCTACACTGGGTAGAAAGATTGAAGTGGTTGATGCGGAGGAAACGTTATGGGTCGTTGGTCCGCTAAGAGGCCGTTGAGGGGTCTGGCGCTGGTGATGGCACTGTTTGGTGCGTCGGTGGCGCTGGCCGTGGGCTCTGCTGCTCCGGCATTGGCACACGACGTGCTTGAGGCTACAGATCCGGCAGACGGGTCTGTGCTGACCCAGGTCCCTTCGGCGGTGCACCTGACATTCGACCACACCCCGCTCGCCCTCGGTTCCGAAATCCTCGTCAAGGATCAGTCCGGGACCAACCAGTCCGATGGTCCCGTGAGCATCGTGGACAACAACGTCACGCAGAACATCAAGTCCGGCGCACCGGCAGGCAAGTTCACCGTGGTCTGGCGGGTCGTATCCTCGGACTCGCACCCCATCGAGGGGACGTTCACGTTCACCGCGGGAACCGCGAACGCTTCATCGGCAGCCTCGACGGCAGCAGCCTCGACGGCAGCGACTTCGGCGTCCACGGCGGCATCCACGACGGCGGCGCAGTCACCGCAGTTCCCTTGGGGCCTCGCCGTGGGAGCTGTGGTGGTGCTCGCCGGCCTCATCGCGGTGGGCGCATACGTACGGCGGCGGCTCCGCACTGAGGCCAATGATTAAGTCGCTCGGTGGAAACGCCTCCACCGGATTGTAAGATCTTTCAGATGCCTGTTGGCTTTTCGATGATTCCCTGAAAGGAGCGCCGGTGACTGCACGCGCTTCTTTCCGAATGCTCCGTACCGGGGTCATTGGCTCAGTCGTCTTGGGTTTGGCGGCCGGTGGTCACCTGGCCGGCGGCGGGGTCCTTCCCGAGCCTGTCATCCTGACTGCGTTGTGCGCCCTGACAATGGTCCCGGTGGCCGTCCTTACCCAGTTCCGGCTGTCCTGGCCCGCGCTGATCGGGCTCCTGGGCGCCGGGCAGTTGTGGCTTCACTGGTCCTTCAACGCTTTTTCTGCTTCGCTTGGCCCTGCGGATTCGACGACGCCGGTACTCACCGCGCACGCGGGCCACTCTGCAACCTCGACCATTGCTGCCCTGCACACCATCATGCCGACCCACAGCTCGGACGACGGCGGCCTCCTCATGGTGGCTGCCCACGTTCTGGCCACGCTCGGGACAGCACTGGTGCTGGCCCGAGGCGAAGAATCCTTGTGGGCCGTGGCCGCATGGCTCCGCCCACTCATCCGGCTTCCACGCCCGGTACCCCTCAGGACACCCCAAGTCGCGCATCCGTTCCTTGCACCGCCGGTTCCGCTCCGCAGCCGGCTCGGCCTTCGCTTGCCCTCCCGGCGGGGACCGCCGTCAGTGCTGCACGCCGCCTGAGCGGCTTCTCACTGTGGAGAAAGTCCGCCGCGGCAACGCGCTGCAACAGCGCAATGATTCAACAGCACACTTCATTACCCTTTACTCCTTGTGAAAGGCACATCCCTGCCATGAAAAACTCCATCCGACGCACCATCAAGACCACCTCGGCAGCCGTCATGGCTGCCGGCCTGTTGGCCTTCGGCGTCTCCGCCGCGTCAGCCCACGTCAAAGTGGATCCTGACGATCCCGCAGCTGGCGGGTACACGCACCTGACCTTCAACGTCCCGAACGAATCCGCCAAGGCCAAAACCAGCAAGATCCAGGTATCGCTCCCCACCGATACACCGTTCAACTCGGTGTCGGTTAAGCCCATCGACGGCTGGAAGGCCAGCCTCGTCACCACCACCCTGCCCAAGCCGGTCACAGTATCCGGAACTACCCTGACCAAGGCTGTCACTTCGGTGGTCTGGACTGCTGACAAGGCGCACGAGATTGGCGTGAACGAGTACCAGTCTTTCTCCCTTTCCGTTGGCGTCCTGCCGGCCGAAGGCACCACCATCACGCTTCCGGCAACCCAGACCTACACTGACGGCACCGTAGTTAAGTGGGACCAGAAGGCCGTTGACGGCCAGCCTGAGCCTGAGCACCCCGCGCCGTCGTTCGTCACCACCGCAAAGGACGGCGCGACGTCGGCATCCACCACGGCCGCTTCGGCGTCCACGTCGGAGAACGGCGGCCGTACCGCAGGCTGGGTTGGATTTGGCGCCGGCCTGCTCGGTCTTATCGCTGGCGTGATCGCGCTCATCCGTACCCGTCCGGCCAGCAAGCGAACCCGTAAGAACGCGGGCACCGCTGCTGACACCGTAGATGCAAGCAACCAGACGGTGAGCTCAGAGAGCCCGGAGCACGCCGCCAAGTAACGGTAGCAAGACGCGTTAAACATCTGTGACCAGCTGGAAGGCTGGTCACAGATGTTTAACTCTCTTTTTTAGTGTCAGGGCTCTGGCACTTACATATCCGCGAGCGCCCCGCCCGGGTTTTCGATAGCGTCCGCAACATATCGCAGGAAGCCCGCGGCCGTTTCGCCGTCGCAAACCCGGTGATCGAAGGCGAGGGTCAGTTCGGTGACCTTGCGGACGGCAAGTTGGCCGTTGACCACCCAAGGTTTGTCGATGATGCGGCCCACTCCGAGCATGGCGACTTCGGGGTAGTTGATGATCGCGGCTGAGCCGTCTACGCCGAACACTCCATAGTTGTTCAGCGTGAAGGTGCCGGAGCCCAGTTCGGTGGGCGTCGCTTTGCCTTCACGTGCGACGGCGGTCAGGCGGCGGATCTCGGCGTCCAGTTCACGCGCACTGAGGGTGTGGGCGTTACGGACGGAGGGGACGACGAGCCCGCGATCTGTTTGGGCTGCGAAGCCGAGGTTGATCCCGTCGAAGCCAACAATTTCCTGGGAACCGTCCGCAGTGGTCTCAAAACGCGTATTGAGCGCCGGGTACTTTTTTAACCCAGCCGTGACAAATCGAGCAATGAAAGCCAGCAGGCCGGGAGTGTCCTGCCGCGCGCGCTTCTTGAGTTCGGCGCGCATCTCGAGCAGCGCGGTCGCATCGACGTCCACCCACACTGTTGCCTCAGGGATTTCGGAGCGGCTGCGGGTCATGTTGGCCGCAACGGCTTTCCGGACACCCCGAACAGCCGTTCGGGAAGAAACGGCCAACCCTGTGCGTCCGTCCAGCGAACCCTCGGCAGCTGCTTGAGCCGCAGCGGCAGGTACGTTCGGAGCAGCCGCTGGAGTCTCCGGCGTGGAGATCGCAGCTTCCACGTCGCGGCGCATGATCAGCCCGCTGGCACCGGAACCATTGATGGCATCCAGCGACACACCGTGGTCCCGAGCCATCTTCCGCACCAGCGGTGAGATCACGGCACTGAGCTTTCCCGGGACTCGTGTCCGGGACACCAGCGGTTCAGCTGGCTCAGTCACGGCAGGTTCGGGCGCGCGGTCGACGACGGCGATGCTCCCCTTCCGCGGGCGGGTCCGGCCGCCGGTTGCTCCCCCAGGGGTGCCATAGCCGATGAGCACGTTGCCGGAGCCCGCCTTCTCCTCGGTCCGGTAGGTCTCCGCTGCAGCGTCGGCGGCGGGTGTTACCTCGACTCCCGTGGACACAGCGGACGGTCCGTCGGAATAAGCCGCAGGAGTGGCCGGAGCCTGGGCGGCACCTACCCGGGCAATCGAGATCAGCGGCTTGCCGACGTCGAGCGTTTCGCCGGCCGCTCCGTGGAGCTCGGCCACCGTGCCGGCATAAGGTGAGGGCACCTCAACCATGGACTTGGCGGTCTCGACTTCGGCGATGGGCTGGTCCACACGGACCTCATCGCCCACAGCGACGAGCCAGTTGACCAACTCCGCCTCCGTGAGGCCTTCTCCGAGGTCCGGCAGCCGGAATACCTGCAGATCTGAACTCATGGCTAGTCCTCCCACTGGAGATCGTCGACGGCGTCGAGGATACGGTCGACGCTTGGCAGGTAGTAGTGCTCCAGCTTGGGAGAAGGGAACGGAACATCGAAGCCAGTTACCCGGAGGAGGGGGGCGGCGAGGTAGTGGAACGCCCGCTCCTGGACCCGGGCCACGATCTCCGATGACACGGACGCGAACCCGTGCGCCTCGGCGATCACGACGGCGCGGCCGGTCTTACGCACGGACGCGCAGACGGTCTCGTCGTCGAAGGGGACGAGGGTGCGGACGTCGATAACTTCCAGCGAGCGCCCTTCTTCGGCGGCGGCCGCGGCGGCGGCGAGCGCTGTAGGGACGGAGGGACCATAGGCGATCAGCGTCGCATCAGTCCCGGGACGTGCGACGGCGGCGCGGCCTTCGGTGGAGGTCCCGGCGTCGTGCTCTGCGCGCAGGGCACCCAAGTCCACCTGGTCCTTGGACCAGTACAGCTTCTTGGGTTCCATGAACATGACCGGATCATCGGAGTCGATGGCTTCGCGGAGCATCCGGTAACCGTCGGCCACGGTGGCCGGCGTGTAGACCTTCAGGCCGGCAGTGTGTGCGTAGTAGGACTCGGAGGAGTCGCAGTGGTGCTCCACTCCCCCGATGCCGCCCGCGTAGGGGACGCGGATGACCATGGGCATTTTCAAGGCGCCCTTGGTGCGGTTATGCATCTTGGCCACATGGCTGACGATCTGTTCGAAGGCCGGGTAGGCGAAAGCATCGAACTGCATCTCTATGACGGGGCGCATGCCGTTGATGGCCATGCCCACTGCCATGCCCACGATGCCGGATTCCGCCAACGGGGTGTCAAAACAGCGCTGTTCCCCGAACTCGGCCATCAACCCGTCGGTGATGCGGAAGACTCCGCCGAGCAGGCCGACGTCTTCACCGAAAACGAGGACGGACGGGTCTGCCCGCATCGCGTCGGCCATGGCGGTGTTGAGCGCCTTGGCCATGGTGAGGCTCTGCGGTCCCGTTGCCTCGGCAGTTGCTGCCGCGGATGCTGCCGCGCTGGCCGTGGCCGCGCTGACGTTTGCCGTGGTGGTGCTGGTGGCGGTGGTGGTGACGGTCATTTTGCGCTCTCCGTTCCGGAGTTATCGGTGTTACCGGCGCTTTCAGCGCGGGCGAGTTCGCCGGCGAGCATGTCGGACTGTTCTTTCAGCTGCGGGGTGGGCTTGGAGAAGACGTATTTGAAGAGGTCCAGCGGCTGCACCGGGACGTCCTCGCCCAGGCCTTCACGGAGCTGCGTGGCAACTGATTCTGCGTGCTCGGCGATCCGGTCCGATGCGGCGTCATCCAGCAGGCCTTTGTCCGTGAGGTACGCCTTCATGCGTGTCAGCGGATCCTTGGCCTGCCATTCGGCAACTTCACTGTCCGGGCGGTATCGGGTGGCGTCGTCGGCGTTGGTGTGGGCCTGCATGCGGTAGGTGTGGGCTTCGATCAACAGTGGGCCGGAGCCTTCCCGCGCCAGTTTCACGGCCCGGTCCATCACGGCCATCAGGGCCACCAGGTCGTTGCCGTCCACGCGCTCCCCGGCCATGCCGTAACCCACAGCCTTGTGGGCCAGCGACGGCGCCACGGATTGGTGGCTCAGCGGGACTGAGATGGCGTACTTGTTGTTCTGCACGAAGAAGATGACAGGGAGGCGGAAGACGGCGGCAAAGTTGAGGGCCTCGTGGAAGTCACCTTCGCTGGTGGCGCCGTCGCCACACATGGCCATCACCACGGTGTCTTCGCCGCGTAGCTTCGCAGCATGCGCAACCCCGACGGCGTGGAGCAGCTGGGTGGTCAACGGCGTGCACTGGATGCCGACGTTGTACTTCTTGGGGTCGTAACCACTGTGCCAATCCCCACGGAAGATGGTCATGGCCTCCACCGGGTCCACGCCGCGGGTCATGACTGCGACGGCGTCGCGGTAGGTGGGGAACAGCCAGTCACCCTCCTGGAGGCACATGGCAGCGGCGACCTGGCAGGCTTCCTGCCCATGGCTGGAAGGGTAGACGGCCATCCGGCCCTGCCGGACCAGCGCCGAGTTCTGGTCGTTGACGCGACGCCCGACGACGAGCCTCTCGTAGGCGGCCATCAGTTCAGAGTCGCCGGGTGTGGGGTACTCGTGGCCAGGTTCGGTGCCCTGCTCATCTTTGGAACGGAGGGTGCCATCCGGGTTCACCATCTGAATCTGGTGCCGGGCGGGAAGCATGTAATCCTCAACGCTGATGCCGAACTTTGCCCGAACGTCACCAGCTTGGTCCCCTGCTACCGTCTCCGGCGCAGAGTGATCTGCGTGGATCGTCATTGGTCCATCCTTCTCTAGCCACTATGTGCCTCCAGTATGTTCCTCGAGGATGTTTCGTATCCAGCTTTCGGCAGAATCATGGAAAGGCTTGGAATATTTGGCTATTCTGAAAGACGAATTGTGTTTGTGAGCTGGGTAACGCGCCTGAGCTGTAGACGAATTGGAGGCAGCCGTGAGTGAGGCCGAAGCAGAGCAAGGCGCCGTACCACTGGACACGGTGGATCGGGACATCATCCGGGAGCTGACGGCGGACGGACGCATGTCCATCACCCAGGTTGCTGAAAACGTCCACATCAGCCGGGCCCACGCCTATACGCGCATTGCCCGGCTCACGGGCGAAGGGGTCCTGACCAAGTTCACCGCCCTGGTGGATCCCATCAAAGCAGGGCTGCGGTCCTCGGCCTACGTGACGTTGAAAGTTCAGCAGCACTCTTGGCGGGAACTCAAAGAACAGCTCAGGGCCATCCCGGAGATCCACCACATCGCGCTGGTAGGTGGCGACTTCGACGTCATTCTCCTGGTCCGCGCCACGGACAATATTCACCTTCGACGTGTGATATTCGACCAATTGCAGTCCATGGACGGGGTTCTGGATACCCAGACTTTCCTTGTTTTTGAGGATGTTGACACCCGGTAGCGGCAAGCGGGCAGTCACAAGCTGGAGGTGAACCCACATTGAGGAACCTTAGACTGGCCCCATGCCCATCAAGACCGCCTCCTCCGCGCGTGGGCTCAGCATCGCAGCAGTATGCATCTTCCTGGTGCCTGTGCTCTGGCTGATCGCGTCAATCCAGTTCTTCTACAACCCTCCCCAGGCCCCTCCGCACCACACCGACGCGATCGTGGTGCTCGGCGGCCTCAGCAGGGAGCGCCTGCCGGCCGCCCAGCAGCTCCAAAGCCAACTTGCCATCCCCGTCCTGGTTGTCTCCACCACAGGCCTTTCAGGAAACGCTGAAAGCGACGAACTCTGTAACGATGAGCAAGGCCAGCCCGGCTTGATTTGTTTCCGTCCGCAGCCGCTCAATACCAGGGGCGAAGCCGATGCCTTGGCTGCGCTGATCAAGGAACATGGCTGGAAATCGATCACCGCTGTCACCTCTGACTATCACGTCATCCGCGCCGGGACCCTGATCCGGCAGTGCACCGCCGTCGAGGTCCAAATGGTTGGTTCTGAACCCGATCTCTCCCCGGCCGCGTGGCTGGACAGGTTCGTAGTGGAAACCGGCGGGTTGTTGGACACGTGGGTGCGGCCGGAGTGCTCTACTCAGTAAGGTAGAGGGATAGGCCGTCGAAGGCATCTCGCCTTTCGACCTGAATTGGGAGGGGCAAACCGTGGATCCGACGCCCCTACAACTGCGTCCGGCCGGCCGGCATTTTCGGCGCCGCCGGTTTGGCTCTCGAACTATGTCAGCCCAGGTTTCAAGGCGCCCGTCACTGCGGCCCGAGCGTATGAATCGTCCGTCTCCCGTCGCGCAAAGTCGCACTCCACAATCGTTCGGCTCCCACGAGTTCAAACGCCAAGTGGCGCTCATAGTAGTTGTCGCCGTAGCCCTGGCTGTCCCCGTTTTGCTCTTTGCCCTAATAGTCGCTGGCTAGCACCCCTGGGCAGTCTCATCGCGCCAATTCCGGCCTAGCGCATTGCTCCGATATGATGGGGTGGTCTCTTTCTGTCGCAGGATCGCTCATTTTGGGGGAAAAACGTGCCCAGCATTATGCCTATTTTCGGTACCCGGCCGGAGGCCATTAAGATGGCTCCCATAGTCCATGCCCTGCACGAATCCGACGAGTTCGATTGCATCGTGACAGTTACCGGGCAGCATAGGGAAATGCTGGACCAAGTAAACGAACTCTTCGGCATTACCCCGGACCACGACTTGGACATCCTCCAGCCAGGGCAGTCTCTCACGGACATCATGACCCGAACGATGACTGGACTGGACAAGCTCTTTGCGGTGAACAAGCCCGACGCTGTCATCGTGCAAGGGGACACGACCACCTCTACGGCCGGAGCCATCGCGGCGTTTTACCATGGCATTCCAGTCGTTCACGTTGAGGCAGGTCTCCGGAGCGGTAATCTTCTTTCGCCTTTCCCAGAAGAGGCAAACCGTAAAATCACAAGCCAGATCACCACCCTTCACCTGGCGCCCACAACTACGAGCCGCGCGAATCTCCTTGCTGAAGGCATCCCCGCAAAAGACATAGTAGTCACCGGGAACTCTGTTATCGATGCGCTATTCACAACCGTCGACAAGAAGATTCCCTTCACGGACCCGCAGCTTGAGGAATTAGCCGCCAGCGGCCGTAAAATTCTTCTCGTCACCACGCACCGTCGCGAAAATCAAGGCGATGCCATGCGCGGCGTTGGTCGCGCCTTGGCCCGCATCGCTGACGCCGAACCCGATCTCGTAATCGTACTGCCTGCTCACAAAAACCCAGTTGTCAGAGAGGCAGTCTTGCCTGCTATCGACGGTAAGCCGAATGTCATCGTGACGGAACCCTTGGCGTACGGGGAGTTCACACGAATGCTGTCCCTTGCACACATTGTTCTCACTGATTCGGGCGGCGTCCAAGAAGAGGCGCCCAGCTTGGGCAAGCCGGTTCTCGTCATGCGTGATAACACCGAACGACCTGAAGCGGTCGTGGCCGGCACGGTCACACTCATTGGCACTGACGAAGAGCGAATCGTTTCTCAGGTGGACAGCCTTCTCAACGATGCCGACCACTTCAACGCCATGGCGAACGCAGTCAACCCCTATGGAGATGGCCGGGCTTCTGAGCGCACGGTTGCCGCCATTGCCGAACTTCTGGGAGTAGGGCAAAGGATCGACGAATTTGGTGTGACCGTCTCGGTCCAGCGCTGACAGCTAATGCCATAGTCCTGTCATGCTGAAGTCGGCCCGTCAACCGCGTTTGTTGCCTCTTGAAAGTTAGTGTCAAGTTATTGAGTTTGGCGCCTTAGGGCGCCATTCTTTGTCCATAGGTCCATGGTCTCACCCTACGAGCCCAAGGATCCGCCGTGGCAAAGTTCAGCTCTAAGACGTCCAGCTACCCCACCGTCAGTGCACGGCATCTGACCGCCACCCTTTTGGCAGCATTTGCCTTAGTCATGGGAACACTCTCCTCACCCGCCGCAAATGCTGCGATCGCCCCTGTTTACCCCATTAGTGGCTACTTCATTTTCGGAAGTACGAGCGACGCAGCGAACCTTCAAAAACTGTCCGATATCAAGGCGGTTGGCGGCGATACCGTCATCACATTCGGCTCGCGCATTAAACCGGCGACCTTGAATGATATCCCTATTGACTGCAAGGTCGGCGGGGTAAATTGTGCACAGGCAGCAACAGTCGGCCTAAAAGTCAACCGTTATTTTACGTATTCAGACAACTCACTTTGGGGGACCCCTTCACAAGTCTGCCCCCGCGATATTTCTCTCACCGGAGCCGGCACGCCGTTCACAGTGTTTGTCCTCCCCAACCAGGGCAGCAGTTGCACGTCGGCTAATGGAGTTTACGACGTCGTTGTGGTAACCGGCGCAAGTGCTGCGGGGACATCAGGCCTCAACGTGTCCTTGGCCAAAACAGCTACCTCTTTGGGTATGAAGTACTACGCAGGCATGCCAATGCCTGTGGCCCGCACTGATTACGGGTATCTTCCGGACGTCACCTACCTTCCAGCCTTTACTCAGTTCACGGACCGCTTCTTGCGATATCAGGCCAAGGCCACCAACTTGCCTGGGCTCGCTGGCTTCTACTTGTCGTACGAAATGCCCGTGACCGATGGCGCCACATTTGACCCCATCCTGAATCTCTACCGGATCATGAACCAAGCGATTGCGAAGATTCACCCTACTCGCGGAGCGCTGGTGAGCCCCTATTTGGACGGCAGGAAGACTGTGGGGCTCACAACCACTCAAGTTCGCAACGGGGCTGAAAAGATAGCACTCACTGCAGGGAACAATAGCCTGGCAATAGCAATTCAAGACGGAATGGGAACCGGAAAATCTGGCGCATTCTTCGGTAATGAAGCCAACAATCCCGTCGATCCGTATTCGGCAGCTATCGTGGGAAGCGGCTCATGGGGAAGTAAGTACCAGGCACCAGTCCGCGACTACTTCGAGGCTGCAGCTGACGGAGTAGATGGCACAGGTGTACAGCTATGGGCCAATATCGAGGGCATGGCCCCAGCAACAAGCCAGAATCCGTGTGATAACAATTCGCGCGGCCAGACCACTAAAGCCAGAATCGACCGGCAGTTGCAGCAAGTCGGTAACTCCCCGATGAAGGTCATTTCGTACATGTGGGACGGATTCTACACGTGCCAAGGAACGTGGGGGCCGCTATCCCAACGTCTGAAATCTGGCAATACAACACCGATTATCACCGACTCCATATTCTATGGAGAGGGCGGTGTACTCGTCACGGGACAGAACTTGAGTGGTGGCACGGTCACCGTGAAGTGGACTGATTCAAACGGCCGGAACTACGAAAAGACAGTCACGGCCACAAGTTACAACCCGAACTACGGTACCGACGTGGGACAAAATCCGCGGCTGGAGTCGGTCACAGCAAATATCGGTGATACGTCGCTTGGTATTGGGAAGTATTACATGATTAACGTGACAAACGGCTGGGGGGCGACGAACGACGCATTCTACTCGGATCGCGGCTGAAAAACGGCGCCTCCTGCAAATGCAGAAGGCGCTGTTTTGGGCCGGAAATCTTGTCTATTTATTGCGCTGTGGACCCATAGCCAGAACCCCAGGCTGAGTTCGATACGGCCACTAGGGCATTGACATTTTCAAGCGAGTCCGCCCAACCCAAGTCCATGATTTCCGCAGTAGGAAACGCCATGGGCCGAATTTTCAAAGACTTTGAAGCAGCAACGATAGCGATGGTAACCTCGGGAGCACTCTGACTTCTTGGAACATGGATTCGCACATTACGAGTGACCGGCGACTGCCTGAGTACCTCCATGTATGCGGCTGATCCGCCCACGTTGACCACCAGTTTGTACATGCCGGCTGACTCCAAGCTAACGCCGTGGTTAATTGTCACTACCAAGTCCGTTCCTTTACCTGGAATCTGGTCATGGGTGATTGTGATGGAACGTCGGTGATGACCTAGAACGCAGCCGCCACCGTCTTCGGCGCTGCCCACCAAAGAGACGGACGATTGATCCTGTGTTACTTGTGACGCTTTCTCGGGGAACACCCTATCTACAAGGCTCTCAAAGCGTCGTTCTGCGTTCAATGGTCCAGAAACCATCTCGCGGGCCGCAGCCAGAATTCTAGAAGTGTTCGCTTTAGAAGAGGAAAGCCTGGCAAGCTTCATTGCGAGCTCACCTCTTTCCCGAACAGAGATGGAAGCAACACCAGCAGGGCAGATATTCATGGTCCCCACACCACGGGGTACGACCACCAAGGCTCCTGAAGCCAATGCAAACGGCAGCGCTTCTGAGGGAAGAGGGCCCGGTACGCTCGCATCGAACGGGGCAAGGACGACGGTGGACTTAAGAGCTTCGGCCAGTGATTGGAGATCACCGAATTCCTCAGGTGATTCTTCGAAAAAGAGTTCAAGTGAAGGCCAGTCGGCAACGTCACGGAAAGCAGCAGCCTGCTTGGAGAAATGTAGCCTGCGTTTGCCTGCCACCACCACTCGCTGTCGTCGCTCTCTCACTCGATCCGTCGCTATGCGGAATGAACGATCTGCGAGATGGGGCAGATGTTCTACGGTTTCGAAGCCGTCCCCTACCAACCCGTCCGCGACGGTTTCGTTCAATAGCCCGAGGTAGTCGACTCTGGAGGCGAGACGTTTGACCTTCTCCCCACCGTTGGCATACTCCGCGCCGATAACTGCCACTCGCACGCCTCTGTCGGCCAGGTGGTCACGTCCTGCTTGGGTGATACCGCAGTCGAGTCCCGAAATAATCAAGAGGTTTGGCAGCTCATCGACCGACTGAACAAACTTGGAGGCATTGATTACGAACTTAAACTCGCCATTGGGGTCCGGGACTAAGACGTTCTTGTACTGGGCAAGATCCAAAGCTTCCACGGTGTGCCCCAGTGTGCGCAGCGCACGCATGGCGACAGAAGACGTCGATGTCACTCGTCTGAATCCAACGCCAAGTACCGCGATAGAACGAGCTTTGACAGTGGGGCTTACCTCGACGCGTTCGCGGGGAATTATTTTGTCCCCCGGTCGAACCGGCTCATGGTCCTCGCGGCCAGCCTGCAGTGCGTCGAATTGGGTGAACCACAGACTCCGCTCGGTGGCGTTCAAGGTTGTCCATGAATCGTCAGAAAGGACCGATTCAAGCGCCATTACACGAGAGGCGGCCGAATAGTTACGAAGGAAACGGTCGTGCGTGGAGCGGCTTAGGCTCTCGAGCGATCCGGAGGCGAGCAAGGACTGAACAGTAGCATCAACTTGAGTAATCGAGTCAACACAAACAATCTCCGGGAACGAAGCCAGGTCATGCGCATCGGGTACAACCGACACGATGGGGATACCCATCGCGGCATACTGGATAACGCGGCTTGGATACTGGAAGAAGCCCAGCTTATCGAGACCCTCAAACCACGTTTCCAGGCCTTGATGGTCTCGGAAGTACTGTGGGATGTTTATCGCCAGGCCAGTTCTGGCTCCAGCCTCAACCACTTCCTGATCGCTATCCAGAAATCCGCCACCGATGTGGTAGTAATCTCGCCCAACATTGCCGTGAATGCGGATACTCGATGTGAGGGAACCCAGATCGAAGTACCTCGTACGGCGCACCTCATCGTGGACATTACCGAGAAAAATCGCGTCAGACTCTCGCGGCTGTGAGCCAAACACGTAAGGAAAAGCAGTTTGGTCCGTCCAGAAGGGGAAGTTTACGCCTGTAGGGCGTCCAAACATGGACTCGTAGAACTCCAGGACCCTAGCCGTGCCGCAGTGAAGAACCACATCGTAGCTCTCAACGACAGGCCCGTATGAGAGGTCCCACAAAACTGGGTCGTCGGAAAGCCAAGCGACTAGCCGCGCTCCGGTCCGTTTTGCTCTCTCAAGCAACGGCATAGGCAGGCTCGCGGGTCTGAATACGAAGATAACGTCAGGACGAAAGTCGATAACCTTGTCCAGGGTCGTATTCAAAACATGCAACTGGCCCGGCCCCGTAGCAAATTTGTACCCGTGGCCGACCTTTCCTGTGTTCAGTACGCTGTGGCCAGCGGCAACCAGAGCCCGCTCAAGGGAGCTGGCAACATGGGTTTCGACTATGCCATCAAACAAAGCTATTCTCATGATGATCCCCTAAACCGTCCACGACGGGTCTGAACTGGAAGAAACCTTGCGAACGTTGAATCGGTCAGCGACCGACATCAAATCACAAGACTCGAACATCGACCCGGGGGCAGCCACTTCATGCTTCAAGAGAGCCTTCCAGTGAGCGGAGGACGATGGAGCAATCCAGGCGCCCGCGAGTATACTCAAACGTTCTGTATCTTCAGGCCAAGTATTTCCCAGGTAGGCCGTGTCTGGTTTATGGGAACTTGCTGTGATCGCTTTACCCGTAACGCGGAGCTTACTGTCATGAAGCGTGTACAGTCTGAGATCCCCGACGTAATTCGGAGCATAATCAAACGCCTCGGAAAAGACGACGACGAATTGGGACGCGGGTCGATACCCATCGATATCGCCGGATGACCGCAATACCGTAATGGTGTCAGCAAGTCCCCGTCGCTTCAACAGGGCACGAATCTCGGAAGCCTCAGGTCCGGCTGGAGCGACGACCACCAAGTCTTCTAGTTCGACCGCTTGCTCTCTTGCTTGACTGATGAGTCGATCCAAAGCAGGCAATGAGGACGCCACCAGCAAAGCCGTGACGCTATCCTCAGGCACATTCCATTGAAGGCCCGCGATGGAGTAAATCTGCTGCATCCTATGGGCGTAGGTATGCTGCTTGAGTGTACGGCGCCAAGCCCTATGAGTCGCGCGTTCACGGAATAGATCGTCCCGCACAAGGCGTCCGATCACTTCTTTAGCCTCCGGTTGTGTACTTACCGTAAACACCTCATCAGACGCGTAAGCACCCGAGATGGCCTCGGACTCAACACTGACGACTGCTGTTTTACTGCTACTCAGTTCAAATATGCGTCGGGCACACATGCTCTTAGACTGAGGCACCGAATTTACGTTTAGAAAAACTTTATGGTGGCCATAGGCGCGAATCATTGCTTCATAAGGCAGGGAGCCTACCACAAATTCAGCGTAGGGCTCAGGAAATGCGTAATTTGGATCGCCGCCAAGAGCGCGGGAGTAGATCGACAGACCCAGTTCCGCCGACGGAGGGAACAGGAGACTCATCTGGTCGCGCCGCTCAGGGAACTTATGGGCAAAGTACTGGCCTGCGAACGCGACATTACCAACTCTTGATTGAGGATCGCGCAGTGGTCGGTGAATTCGTGGCTGCGCCGCAAACGGAAGAGTCGCGACATTCTCATGGCCGGCTGCACCAGAATAAGCAGGAATAAGCGATTCTTCAGATGTGAGAATCACATCAAATTCCTTGGCCGCGGGCAAAAACTCATCGAAATGGGGCGGGTCTTCTTTGTTCCAGAAAACCGTAGGTATTCCCCTTGACCGACAAGCCTGGATCAGTGAGTAGAACGCTGGCCTTGGACCATTGGGGCCAGTGATATGGTAAGCCCAGTCACCATCATTACCATTCCATGCGGACTCAATCAGCATAACCTCGGGACGAAGTCTATCCAACGCCTCAGTAAAGTCGCGTGTAGAAATCGGCCACAGACGGGCTTCCGGTGAGAAGCACTGTGTTGAGAACTCATCCAGGATCACACCCACTGACGGAAGTTCTCTCGGGGACTTTGGCAGACCATAGGAGATCTCTTGGCCAAATGAACCACTTACCAGGTTATAGAGGCCTAGGTGGACGTCAGTAGAATCCATAACGCTCACGCTCCAATCAGTTCTGCATAGTTGTACGACTTCGAAATGTACTTCACATAGAAGCTTGAATGGACCTCTAGAAATGACTGCACAGCAGGTCGGACATCTATTCCAGCGGAATCAACAATAACCACTGGAGTTTTCGGACGAAGCCAGCGAAAGTAAAGCGCGGGGATACAATCCGTTAGTACCGTGCCGGAAGTCAAGCCGCCATAATCAATGAGCACCATGTCCGTCGAGTGCGCCGATATACCGGAAAGGGACGCAGCTGCGGCGGGGCTCGAAGGCAAGATTCTGCAACTCACAGAATCGTCTGAAGATGCCGCGCCGGCCACGAGCCCGAACGCCTCAACTTCGCTTTCCGTCTCGACGAGGCCAACAATTTGACATGGTCTCGGTTGGAGGTGCGCCAAGCAATTGGCTACCCACGCCGTTGAGGTTCCAGATCCTATGTGGACCGCCGTCGTCGGCATGTGTCTGCTGAGGGACTCGAACAGCCCTGAGGCTGCGGCGATGGAGACGTTTCGCCCAACCGAATGCCGCGTCATTCCGACCCAGTCCCGGATCTGCTCGAGAGGCAATGGGGATTCAGTGACTGTGGCCGGCTTTGGTTGGCTCGATGCAGCTACGACCTCTGCAAGACTGGCCGCAGTAAGGCCGACTCGTTTTTCTATTAGGTCGCTTGACCTAGCGATGTTAGATATACCGCTTGTCCGCTCGGCCGTCTTCTGAACGACATTTCGCACGCCAACCAGAGAACGTCGAACTGTATAGGTTCCCTCGAAGAGCACCGGCACGGCGATTGCGAGACCGAGTATAACTAGGAGCATACCTAATTTCTCCGCTTCAAGGAAGAAAGTCAGGCCCCCCGCGAAAATCAGGGCACCGATCGCCAAACCGAGAATCCCTCTGGGCGTTCGGACAAATCTTGTCAGCGGTGAGTCTTTTCTAGATTTCAACATTTGGGCAATGCTCCGTGAAAGTCGGTTGTTGCATCGAACGGTTCGGTATTCGGTTGTGCACGTTTGTCGGTCTTGGCATTCGCTGAGCCGCAAATTTCCAACCGCTAAAGGCTAGTATTCAGTCTGCGGCTAGCGTATGTAGGTGTTCTTCCTGCTAGGCCTGCACCCGTCGTCCCTGGCGGACAGCCGAATCTGAGCCCGTCGCATCAGACCGGGCGAACCCGAGCCCCTGCAGACCGGCCTGCCAGTCATCATCTGCCGCCACCTTCAATACATCTGTGATCAACCCCTTGGGAGGAGCAGCATGGCCATCTCCCCAATCGTCACCCAACAATTCAAATACTTCGTTGCTGTAGTGAAGATTCTTCACAAAAGGGTCATGGTGAGCATCAATATGAAATCGGTCGGTACTGTTTTGCATATAAGCAACAGTATTTTCGAGTGGTTTACTGTAGATCTTCACGAGATCGGTGGTCACACTATGCGGCAACCGATCCATCGGATCAATACCGCTGACCCCGAAGCAAACCTCTGCAAAGTTTGATACGGGCTCAGGTTCATACCGCGCAATATTCGTCTGGGGATTGGCGACAATCGCCATGGAGCCAGGGAACTGCGACGAATAGTAAAGCGAGGCGAAGCCGCCGCCAGAGGTACCGAAGAAGACAAGTTTCTCGCTACCGAAACTCGATGCAATCTTTGCAATAACGTCTTGAAGGATCTGTTGAAGTCGCTGCTGCGAGTTGCCCGCGTACCAACCGAGGTTCATCGTCGGGCTGAGGATCAGGCTGGGATCAGAGATGAAGACTCTGTTAACGTCTACATCTCGGGAGACGCCCAAGCCGGCAATCATGGGCAACCTATACTCCGATTGGACAGCACCGTGCAGAAAAACGGCCGTCGTCCGATGCCCCCGATTCTGGACAAGAACGTCGATGGGCAGGCCACCGTGGTCAATTACGTGATAACCGCCCGTAATGTTCCTGGCAGCAAGGAACGCCCCAATAGAGGGGTAACCGGTGATCGCGTGAACCTTCGGATCAATATTTCTAGGTCGGGTCATTCTGCTCTCATGTCTTCGCTCGGTACGCAAGCATCTCTCAAAGGGTGCCGCGCTAAACGGCAATTGTTGCTGGGTGAGCTCCAAGTGACAGCGCCCCACGGGTGTCTATGACTGTCTTTCCTACGAGGAGTTCGGGCGAAATCGACTTGACAGCGTCGTGATCCACCAATACAACCACTACAGCAGAACGACGAATCGATTCCTCAATGGAAACCAGCTCAATGTTCTTGCGTCCGGCAAGCTGTTTGGGCAATTCCTCCACGTGGGGCTCAGCTACATTTATGCGGCGATCTTCCAAGGCAGCGGACAGGTGAGCGGCGATCTCAATGGCTGGTGACTCGCGTAGGTCGTCGATGTTAGCTTTGAAGGCAAGTCCCAAGACACAGACCTCCGCTCCGGCTGGGAGGTCCGCCAATGCGGACACTACTTGGGTGAAGACCCATTTCGGCTTTGAATCATTGACCTCTCGGGCTGTCCGAATCAGTCGCGACTCGTCGGGCGCTGCTGCGACGATGAACCAAGGGTCGACAGCGATGCAATGGCCTCCGACACCGGGCCCTGGCTGAAGGATATTCACACGCGGGTGATGGTTCGCTAAGCGGATAAGCTCCCATACATCAATACCCAACTTGTCGCTGATGATCGAAAGCTCGTTTGCAAAAGCAATGTTGACATCTCGATAAGAATTCTCCACGAGCTTAGCCATTTCAGCGGTCACGGCGTCCGTCGTGAGAATCTCGCCTTGGCAAAACAGTGCATAAAGATGCTTGGCCTTTTCTGCGGCCTCAGGAGTTAGTCCTCCAACAATTCTGTCATTCGTCACGAGCTCGATCATGACTCTACCGGGCAGAACTCGCTCAGGGCAGTGCGCGACGAGGATCCCTGGCTTGGAGTCCTCGTCACCGAAGCTTAGGTCTGGGCGCAAGTTGAGGATGTAGTCGGCCATATGTTGAGTGGCTCCCGGAGGGGAAGTAGATTCAAGGATCAGGAGCTCGCCACCCTGCAGTTGTGGTGCGATGCCTCTGGCAGCGGCTTCGATATAGCTCAGATCTGCGGAACGATCGTCCTTGAACGGCGTGGGCACGGCCACAATGTAAGCGTCAGCGCGAGGCGTCGCAGTGCTGGCGCTCAGGTGGCCCTGACTCACCGCACCTGCCACGTGAACTCCAAGGTCCGGTTCGACAAAGGGGACTTGGCCTGCGTTCACTGCATCCACGGTGCGCTGGTTTACATCAACACCGATGACCTCCACTCCGTTTGTCGCCAAGATGGCTGCCGTTGGCAGACCGATATACCCCAAGCCGATGACTGCTACGCGATTAATGGTATTCAACTCAATGCTCCCCACATTTTTTGTTCTTTTTTCTAGATTGTGACGTGCTCTTCAGGGTTGCCCCAGAAGCGAACTTCTCCGGAGGCGAGTAATTCATCATCCGAGGCATCCCATGTGTGACCCGAACCGCTTCTGAATTGGTAATAGTTATAACGGTCGGAAGAATAGATTTTTCCGCCCGCCGTAGCCACCGCCTGGAGGAACTGGGTGTCCTCTCCACGGCTTTGATCTCCGAATCGATGCTGCTCGAAAGTTTCCCGTTTTGCCATGATCGTTGGACCCATCACCATGTGGCTGAAACGGTGCTCCATGTGCCCAAACCGGTACAAAGCCGCGTTACGGCTCGATATGTACATGAAGTGGGCGAGCTTTCCCACGACGTCGGCGCCAGAGTAATTCAGCGCATTCAATTGATCCCGCAAGTAACTCGGACCGTAGTAGTCGTCGTCGTCCATCTTGGTCAGCACCGGGTGGCTGGAAGACGAGACGCACATATTGAGGCACGACCCTAGACTGGTGCTCTTCGGCTCCTCAAGGAGGATCAAATCCTTAACCCCGTACTTCGTCTTCAGCCGGTCAATTGCATAGCTATCAGGACTGAACCCATGAGTCAGCAGGACGAGTTCTACCTTCACGTCGCGTTGCGATCCAATGGTTTTGAACACATGTTCAAGCTGATGCGGTCTCATGGTTGACACGAGAGCACTCACGGGAGGAAGGTTTACGGGCTGTTGCTTGTCAGGCATGATCGCGCGAACTACCTCCTCGGCTCGGTGGGAGTATGTATGTTCGGCCCATATCCGACGCTGGGCCACGTGGACGGAGCGGTCGTTTAGTTCCGCGCTTCGCAACAGAGACTGGATCACGTTTGCAGCCTCCTCGGAGGTTGACACACTTTGCATTTCCCCTTGAGGGAAGAACCGCGCGAGCGCCGGACTGTCCGTGGTTACAACTGGCGTGCCCGACGCCGTGATCTCAAATATGCGTCGCGCACACATGCTAGGAGACGTGATGACGGAATTGACGTTTAGAAAGACCTTGTACGCCTTATACGCTGTGAGCATCTGCTCATAAGTGAGCGAACCCACGACTTGAGAGCTATAGGGTGGCGGGAATTGATATTCAGGGTCGCCACCAAGTTGACGAGAGAATATTTCCAACCCACTACCAGAGCCTTTTGACCCCGCGATAGCGCCATCCAGAAGGAGCCGCAGTTGTTCACGACGCTCCGGATACTTATGCGCAAAATACATTCCTGCGAAGGCTACATCACGGGCATGCCTTCCCTTGGGCGGCCGGATCGGATTGTGGATGGCCGGTTGGGCCGCAAACGGGAGCACACGAATTCGATTATGTCCGAGGGCGCGATGGTAGTCCGATATCTTATTTTCATCCGTGGTAAAGACCACATCAAACTCTTTTGCGGCCAACAGAAAGTCATCAAAGTGGGGTGGATCCTCTTTATTCCAAAAAACCGTAGGTATGTCATTCTGGCGGCACCAACTCAAGAGAGCCAAGAACTCAGGCTTAGGACCGCTGGAACCCGTTAGTTGATACTTCCAGGACCCCCCGTTACCGCTCCACGCGGATTCTACGAAGAGGAAGTCGACAGCACGCTCTCCAAGCACCTGACGCCATGTGTCTCTTTTGAGTGGAACGAGGTCCCATTCGTAAGCAAACGCTGAGATGGAAAAATCATCTAAAATTACACCAACTCTAAGGTCACTACGTCGAGCATCTCGGCGTGGATACTCGAACGGCTCGAAGCTAAGTAAGGGCCCTTCTGGACGCGACGCAAAGCGTGCAGTCGCACTTCGCGCCCTATCAGCATGCTGCGATTTACGCCGCCGCAGCCAAATCCGCGTTTGGGCCGCGCCCCCCTTGCGGAAATGCCAAAATGCTGTCCTCACGTCCCGCAAAGTCCACCTCAACGTCGGCTCCGGTGCATTTTGCTCCGTGCCAGTATCTGAGTCGTTTGGAGGGCCGCCCGAGCTTCGTCCCTGACCCGTGCGGCAGACAAGTTGTTGCCCTTCGCTAAATGACCGGTAAAATCTTGATAAGCACGGACAGTGTCCGACGGATCCCCATCCATTATGAGGTGGCCTTTATCCAGCCAAATCACCCGGCTACACATATTCGTAATGGTTTCAAGCGAGTGACTTACCAAGAAGACGCAGCCAGCCTGTCCTCGCAACTGATCCATTCGCCGTTTACTCCGGTTACCGAACTGCGCGTCGCCGGTGTTCAGCGCCTCGTCTACCAACAGGATTTCGGGGTCGATACTGGCTGCGATGGCGAAGCGTAACCGCGACGCCATACCAGATGAGTAGGATTTCATGGGTAAGTAAATGGAGTCCTCAAGCCCGCAAAGTTCGACGATACTCGGGAACTTATCGTCAACTTCGCGCCGACTCATTCCCATGGCCAAGCATCCGAGGACTACATTCTGGTGACCTGACAGATCTGGCATGAGAGCAGCATTCACGCCAAGCATGATGGGCGTGCTTGACGCAAATACAGCGCCCGACGTAGGGCGCACCTGGCCACTGATTAACTTCATGAGCGTGCTCTTCCCAGAGCCATTGCGCCCAATGATGCCGACGGACTCACCGCGTTCCGCCACCAAGGAGAGTTCGTAGAGGGCCCTGACGACGACGGTGTTCGGTCTCCGGCCGAATCGCTTCAACAGACTCGTATCGCGGCGCTCTTGAGCAGCTGCATCAGAATCTGTGGTGACTACCCTGTACTCCATGGCGGCCCCATCGACCACGACACACGGATGCCCTTCGACTTCAAGAACCTGCTCAGCCGCGACCATATGATTCCTCCCCCTGCCAAAAGAAAAGTAATCCGGCCAAGAGGGCGCCTAGCGCCCAAACAGCCAAAGTTGCCCAGGACTGCCATGTGGGCGGTTGCGCGTAAAGCAAACAATTACGCAGAATATCTATAACGTTGAATAGAGGATTCATCTTCACGATGGCCAAGATAGTCGGATGAGTTATGAATCGATCATATGAGTAGAAGATTGCCGAACCATACATCCAGGCTCTCATGAAGAATGGAATCAAGTGGGTGGTGTCGTGAATGCGTGAAATGATGCGGGCTAGAATCAAACCGACGCCCAAGTTAAAGACAGACTGAAGTAGAAGGGCAGGAATGATCATCAACCAGAGCCACGTGATCTTTTCGACCGGAGGGATCAGCACAATAATAAGGAGCATTCCGAGTATCAGTGGCACGTTCGCCATGATCTCCCTGATGTTCATGCCTATAGGCAGAGTTGCCCGCGGAAAGTTAAATGCTTCCACCATTGACTTATTACTATGAATTGACCGCGCACCACTAGTGATAGCTCCGGAGGTACCTTGAAAGACAAAAATGCCTATAACAAGATATCCGACATAGTTCTTAATGCCACCACTGGTCTGGAGAAGAATTCCAAATATTGCATAATAGGTTAACCCATTGAAGATCGGGTTTAGGAGCAACCACGCGCTACCAAGGCGATCGCGGCGAGTGCCGCTCTGGACCCGGGCGCGGGCGTCGTAATAGATGAATTCCCGGAAGTCCCATAGCTGCACCAAGTAATCCAGGAACCGCGGACGAGCACCGACTCGAGTCAAACGGCGCATGTCTACAGCCAACGGCTGAACAACCGCCGGTTCGGGCAAAAAAGCCTTTTTGGCCGACATCAGCTGACCCTTCTCATATTTTGGACCCCAAGTTTTCGTAAGCCCGGCCTAGTGCAGCGGCATTCGCCGGCCACGTCCTCTCGGCCAGGACCATCTCCCTGCCGGCGTTTCCAAGGCGTCGGCGTAATGCTTCATCTTCGAGCAAGTCCATCAACGCCTCAGCCAATAGTGTCGGGGTCTCGGCTTTGACCACCCTGCCGTTGACTTCGTCGCTAACTATCTCACGCAGGGCCTCAAGGTCGCTTACTACAATCGGCCGGCCGGAAGCCATCGCCTCGACGGGTTTGAGTGGTGTCACGGCTCTCGTGACTGCCAGATCCTTGCGAGGAACGACAAAAACGTCGAGCGACGCGTGGTATAGCCGAGCCTTTTCCGGTGGTACCCGACCAGCAAAGACAGTTCGATCCGCGAGTCCCAACCTCTGGACTTGGTCGTGCAGCATCGGTGCGGCAACGCCGTCTCCCACGACAACAAGCTTCAACCCCGGCAGGCGTGGCGCCAAGTAACCAAAGGCCGTGACAAGATCGTCCAGTCCTTCGTATCCCACGAGGCTACTGACCGTGCCTATGTATAGTCCATCCGGATCCAGCCCAAGAAGGAGCCGGGCCTGCCGGGACTCCATTGGCTCTTCCAAATACGCCCCTCCGACGGCATTCGGGCTGATTAGGATCTTGTCCTCGGGAACGCCCATGGCCGCGATGTTCCTTTTCATGGCTTCCCCGAGCGTCACCACCAGATCAGCTGAGCGCATGACATCGCCTTCACAATCCATGAAGAGCTTGTAACGTTCGCTACTGCGTGCGGTCTCGCCGCGGCTGGATGCCCATGTGTCAGCCAGTTGGCCCCTGACTTCATAAACCCAAGGAATGTTGAGGGCATCGGCTACCTCCCGGGCGACCAAACCATTCACAAAGTGTGTCGTCGTGTGAAGCACCGCAGGTCTGAAATCACTGGCAATCTGGAGAAGTTCGCTCGCTTGCTGCTGCAATCGATCGTCCATGGTCCGCGCCATCCGAGGGGGAAGGATGCGCACGTAGCGGACTCCGTCCACGGTGTCCTGCTTTTTGGCATCCAAGGCCCCTACTTGGACCGGATACCCGAGTCTGGTCACGGCCAAAGGTTCCCATCCTGCCTCTCGCTGGGCAGTGAGAATGGAATGGGCTCGCCGGGCGTAACCGCTCGCCGTATGCGGGACGGAGTTTGTAAGTAAATGCAGTACCCGCTGAGGCTTAAGGATCATTTCCACCTGCGGCAGTGACGGACGCCAGCCCTGGAATACGAGCAACTCAGCGTGGAGCCTGTTCCGCAGTTTGGCTGCACTGCCGGAGCCGCCGTCGAGAACAGCGACGGCGCGGCTCATCTCGCCCGCGTACCACTGGCGCCTCGCAGTAGTGGCGGCATGCCGCGCAACGTTTGAGTTTGCAGCAAGCTCCAGGAAAGTATCCGCCCATTCCGGCAGGCCTGCAGCAATAGCTACTTCGGCGCTGTTCCGCGCCCGCTCACCCTTGGTTTTGTTTTCAAAGGACCTCTCGAAGCGTCGAATAAGGCCTTTGTGGTCACCCGCTGAGTGGGCGGCCAAGAGGAAAACCGGGTGGCCGCTCGTGGGCTGCAGCCCAGAAATAAAGCCAGCAATCGGACGCACGATACGCGATGGCATTTTGCGCAATAGGAGGAGCACAAGCACGAACGGAGACTCGGTCAGGTGCTCAGAGACAGTCTCCGCAGCCAAACGCACATTTTTAACGAGCTGAATCACGAGACACGACCTTCTGGGGCCAGCGCATCCCGGTGGATCAACACCGAGATCGCCTCCATGTAGCGGACTGCCAAGTTGGGATAGTCAGCATTATCCCGTACCCATTCCCTTCCGCTGGTGCTCGCGGCCAATCGGGACCGGTTTGCGGCCAAATCCCGCCACAGCTGCGCGACGGCTTCAGGGTTGGCAGCCACCACATCTCCCCCACCGGCATCCAGGATGATGCGTTGGGCTTCGCCCTTGACGATTGCAGTGACATGCCGGCCGATAGCAAGGACCTCGTACGTTTTGGACGGGACAGTCGTTTCGAACGACTTCCAATCGTCGCGCAGAGAAACTATGCAGGTGTCCGCCTCCCGGTATTTCTCCATCACCGCAGGACCTTGCAGCGGGGGAAGGAAAGTCACCGGTGCGTTGAGTTCCCGGGCAAGTTTGACCAACTGGGGGCGGCTTGACCCCTGGCCCACCAGCGTGAGGTGGAAACCGTCGCCCAGCAGTGCGCTGGCGCGGATTAAGACATCCAGGCGCTGGCTCTTGCCGTGGTTTCCCAGATACAACGCATGGAAAACCTCCCTGTGCAGCGGCGGGGGTTGCAAACATGGAATCGACTTCAGATCAAGGCCATTGCTGATAGTCACGACGTTTTTGACGCCGCGTTCCCGCAAAGTCGTTGCGAAGCCCTCAGTAACGGTGACGACAAGGTCAGCACGGCGTTGCACGAATTCAACGACTCGTTCCACAACGCTTTTAACGCTGCCCTGCACTATCCGGGCGTCCCGCGCCAGGTCGGGCCAAGCGTCCCTCATTTCAACAATTAAGGGCACTCTCCGGATCCTCGACAGAGCAAAGCCTGCGGCGAGGGTGGGAAGGCTTGGGGCTGTTGCCAGTATTGCGTCCGGTTTCCGTCCACGAAGGCCAACCGGGACAGACATGACGGCCGAAAAGAACTGATCAACGAAACGCGCCAAGGAGGACGTACCCCGGTGTCGCAGGTACGGCACGCGCCGAATGGTTTCTCCGTACGGGCCGCGCTGGCTCGAAAAAGCCATTCCCGCCTCTTTACGGGGGAGGCTTCTTCGCCCGTTCGGATAGTGCGCAACAGGCGCCACTACATCGACTACACAGCCTGCGCGGCGGAACTCCCTTGTGAGCGTCATCCACCTCCGTTGGGGTGGGCTGTGCTCAGGCCAGTAAGAATGCGTGAGAAGCATGACGCGCATGGGTGATGCAGGATTCGTGGCGGAGTTGTCCGTAGGGATTGAGTTGCCCATGGGACTACTTGCCGTTAAGGCGGGGCCCACGTACACCCTTGGTGCGCAGGGCTCGGAAGTAGGCAACGCCTAACAAAACCAACACCAGAACGGTGATGACCTGTACCAGCGGGTTGTTCTCAGCGACTGGAGCCAACGCAGCCTTCAGCGGGCCCGTAATCGTGGCACTGGCCACGGGTGGCGCGGCCTTCTTCGTGGCCTGAGGGGTGGGTGTTGGGGTGGGCTCCGCTGACGCTGTGGCCGAATCTTCCCCAGGTTGAGCAGGTTCCACATACGCAGCGCTGTCGTCTTGGGTGGGGACAACGTCCTGAATCGTCGGCAGCGCCGAAGGTACAGGGGGACCAACAACTGGGGCTGGTGCATCAGGCCCGGGCGCGGCCGGTTCCGGACTTGGAGCAATAACCGGTGGTTGAACGGGATCGGGTACAGGTGTGGGGGCCGGGTCAACAGGAACCGGTGCGGGTTCCGTGGGAACAACGACAGGAGCTTCGGAGGGCACAGGCTGCACGGGGAGTGGATCGATAGGTAGTGGATCGATTGTCCCGGGGTCAGGCGACGCACTTTCGCCAGGCTGCTCGGATGTAGCAGGCGGGTTGGTATCTGTTGCCATGGCCGGTTGAACCCCGGCGAAGCCTAGGAAGGATAGCAGTAGGACAGCACCTACCGCTCGAGCGCGTGTGATCGCGATTCTCATCAATTTGTTCCCCCATAGTAAATCCTTGCGCGCCCCGCATCCGGATCCAGCGCCCGCCTGAACAGGAAAGGCCTCGGGACGTCCATCCGCAGAGGGCAACCCGAGTTAGTTTATCGTATGGAATAGAGTCAATTCTGCCGCCCCCGACATCAAGGAATAAATGACGCCCCCCAAGTTTTTCGGGCAAGTCGGGACCCGTCTGCGTGACGGCTCCCGAAAGAAGCGATGGTTGATAACCCTTTTTGCGGCCCTCATGGTCGCGGCAGCAGTGGGGATGGGTCCGGGGCCGGTGACGAAGACGCTCACAGGCGCAGCCAAAGTCCAGGACCTGCCGCGCTATCCGATCAGCGGATATTTTATTTCTCCACCTGTTGATAGCTCAGATGGCAGAACTAAGTTGGCAGACATCAAAGCAGCGGGTGGAGACACCGTGATTACGTTTGGAACTCTGCTAACGCCGGCTTCCGCAAACTCACTGCCGGCGGACTGTAGTGTCAGCGGCGAGAATTGCTCGGTCCCGGCTACCAAAGGCATCGTTGTCAATCGGTATTTCACTTATCTGGACGGCGACAGCTGGGGCCGGTCTGCCCTGAAGTGTCCCAGGGATCAGATCATCTTCAACAACGGCAGGTCCTTCGCCGTCTTTGTCTTGCCCACGACGGGCGACGGCTGCGACTCCTCGGACGGCAGGTACGACGTTGTGGTAGCCGGAGGCGGCCAAGCTCCGGGCACGGATACCACCGGCGGGTTGGCCGCTGCAGCAACGAGGTCAGGAATGCACTACTACGCCGGCCTCCCTGCTCCAGTAAAGCGGACCGACGTCGACTATCTCCCTGACCTCAGCTACATGGGAACTCTGTCCCTGTTCACTGAACGGTTCCTCCAATATCAAGCCGCGGTCAACAACGTTGCAGGACTCGCAGGTTTCTACCACCACATTGAAATGCCGTTGAGCGACAGCCCGGTGTTCGATCCCATCTTGGAACTCTACAAAAGCCAAAACCAGTTGGTGCACAAATACCTACCTACGCGGTCCGCCGTCATCAGTCCTTACCTGGACACAAGGGTTGGCGCAGCTGATATCAGTCCTGACACGGCCCGGAGGGGTATCGAAAAAATAGCCGGGACATCCAGTGGGGTTGTTGTGAACATAGCGATTCAAGATGGGATGGGCACAGGTAAAGGCGGAGCATACCTGCCCAGTGAAGCCAGCGCCCCGGTGGACTCGTACGCAGCAGCCGTGGTTGGAGATGGTTCATGGAAAAGCAAGTACGTGGCCCCGACCGGGGACTATTTCAGGGCTGCTGCATCAGGCATTGAAGGTACTGGCGCGGTCCTCTGGGCCAATCTTGAAGGCATGACGCCCACGGCAACGGGGAACACGTGCGGCGCAGGACCCCGTGGGCAGACCACCTTGCCACGTATGGACATGCAGCTCCAGCAGATGGGCGCGGCAAAGAAAGTCATTTCTTTCATGTGGGACCCCTACTTCACGTGCAAGGGAACCGGCACCCCGTTGAAGAATCAGCTCATCTCCGGGTACGCCAAACCTGTGATTACGGGAAGCACCTTCTCTGGCGCCACGGGACAAATCCACGTGACAGGTTTCAACCTAGAAGGAGGCTTGGCCCAAGTGACATGGGCCGACGCGAACGGGAGCACCCACACGAAAGTTTCCGAATTCACCGACGCCAATACGGCATACGGCCAAAAGCAAGGCTTGAATCCGAAGCTGGAAGCGTTGACGCTTAGTGTTGGCACGGCGGCCATACCCAGCGGAACCCGGTATTCAATAAGCCTTACCAATCGCTGGGGTGCCGCCCAGGAAATTCCGTACGCCGGCATTTCCTGAGCGGGAAGGACTCTCGCGGGACGCCTCATTCGTGATCTTGATCGGTACCCCTTGTTAGAATCGTCATTGCTGCCTACACCAAGGAACTCATGACGCTCCCGACCGATACCGAAAACGCGCCCGTAGGACCCCGTCCCCGGCGTGAAAAGAAGGCCAGTAAGACCACCCGAAACGTTCTCTTGGGTTTCGCGGCGGCTGTTCTCGTCGCAGCTTTGATCGGGGGCGGATACCTCTTCAATCTGGCTCAGACCTTTAACTCCGGCACCACCAAAATCGAGGCAGCTTTTCCGGACGAGTCAACCCGGCCCCAGAAAGCCGAGCCTGTCAATGGCACTGCAGCCGTAAACATTCTGGTCATGGGCAGTGACACCCGTGGCTCCAGCGGGCTTGATGTATCCACCCAAGCACCAACGGACCAGCGGGCGGACACCCTGATGCTGGTGCACATTCCGGCAGACCGTAAGAACGTCTACGCCGTTTCGCTCATGCGGGACCTCTGGATCGACATTCCCGGCCATGGCCAAGCAAAAATCAACGCAGCGCTAGCCTTGGGCGGAGTTCCCCTCATGGTTCAAACCGTGGAATCCCTGCTCCAGCAGCGCATCGACCATGTAGCCATGATGGACTTTGAGGGTTTCAAGGGCCTCACAGATGCGCTTGGCGGCGTCGAAGTAGACGTGAAGATTCCGTTCGCTCCGGCGTCGGGCCCAATGAAGGGTCACTACTACGCAGCAGGCAAGCAGACGCTGAACGGCGACGAAGCCTTAGCTTTCGTTCGTGAACGCAAGTCGTTCAGCGACGGGGACTACCAACGCGTCCGCAATCAGCAGGCCTTCATGAAGGCCATCATCAGCAAAACAATTGCCCGCAACACCCTGACCAACCCCGTAACCGTCAGCAGCATGGTCAGCGCTGTCTCACCATTCATCAGCGTGGACAAAGGCTTTGACGCTGCTGCGCTGGGCGGCCTGGCCTTGGGCCTGAAGGACCTAAAAGCCAGCGACACGGTCATGTTCACACTGCCGACCCTTGGTACCGGCACCTCCCAGGACGGGCAGTCGATTGTTGTCGCAGACACAACGGCCATCTCCGACATCAGCTCGGCACTTTCGAAAGATCAATTGGGGACGTACGTCGCGGCACATGCGCTGCAAAAGGGGAATTAATAAATCGGAATCATCAGGCTCCTGTTAGTCTGGGCCGGTGACCTCTGTTTTTATTTACGGGAGCTGCGTATCCCGAGACCCGTTCGAAAAGCCCAGCGAACTCACACTTGAGGGCTATGTCGCCAGATCATCCATCGGGAGCGCATTTAGGAAGCCGCCTGAGCTTGGTGCGGCGCTACCGGATGTTGACGTGCTGACCAGCGGTTTCCAAAAGCGTATGCTCCACTCCGATATCAGGAAGACCCTTGCCGCCTCCCTGTCTGGCGGTAATTTCGACGTGCTCGTGGTCGACTTCATCGACGAGCGTATGAACACCATCGAGCTTGGTGGAACGACAATCACAGAATCAAATGAGCTCAAAGCTACCGGTTTTGAATTCGATCCAGCCCTCAGTCACGAACCCTGGAGCGCTGTTGGGACGGCTAGGCGGCTTGAGGGTATTCGAGAGCTCCTTAACCTCGTGGACCCCTCCAAAATCGTCGTTAACCGCGTCTATTGGGCGACCGTCGACACCGACGGCGTTCCTTTCCCGCGGTCACGGTGGTTCGATCGGAATAACCGGCTGCTCTACGACCTCTACAAGGAAATCGAAAAGGCGCCAGGCGTCAGGTTCATCGATTACCCCGGTGGAGCGCCGTTGGCTGCCGTGGGACACAGGTGGGGTCGGCAACCGTTCCATTACAGCGCGGCCACAAATGACCACTTTCTCGAAGAACTGACAAGACTAGTCGCAGCGTAGGCAAAAGAAGCTCGCGTCACCAGAATGAAAGGTTCCTTCTAAAACTCCCTCGGGGCTGTACGATCCCATGATATGCGCTGCTCAGAGCGCACTAATCGAATATGGGGACCCAGATGCCGAAGGCTCTTTCGTGGTTGGCGATTTTATCGCTGACCGCATCGGCGGCTGTCTTTTTGCCGCAATCCGCGAGCGCCTCGAATGAGGCCAGCGTTTCAACACTCTTTTCCACACTCACCATCGCACCCGAAACAAATGCCGGTTACACCCGGGACCAGTTCCAGTTATGGATCGACGCGGACCGTAACGGCTGCGACACCCGATCAGAGGTGCTCCAGCGGGAGTCGCTGGCCCCCGTCACCTTCGGCTCCGGCTGCACCGTGGCAACCGGTCAATGGAACTCTTGGTATGACGGAGCAACGTGGACAAATGCGTCCGACGTCGACATCGACCACCTGGTGCCACTGGCCGAAGCATGGGGTTCCGGCGCGAGCGCCTGGACGCCAGATCAGCGGCGGGACTATGCCAACGACCTAGGCCTGGACGTGGCATTGGAAGCTGTTACGGACAATGTCAACCAGGCAAAAGGCGACCGAGACCCAGCGGAGTGGATGCCCCCGCTGGCAGGCACATCCTGCCGGTACGTGACGGACTGGGTACTCGTGAAGTACCGGTGGCATCTCACCGTGGATTCCGCGGAATCCGCGGCGCTTTCCTCAGCCCTGCAAGGCAGTTGCGGGAACACCTTGGTGGCGGTCCCGACGGTCGCCATCGATGCGCCTGTGGCGCAACCTATTTCCTTCACTGACGTGAACGGATCCACGCAATTCAATGCGGAGATTTCCTGGCTCGCATCGCAAGGAATCTCCACCGGATGGTTGGAGTCAAACGGGACCCGAACCTATCGTCCGCTCAGTGCCGTCAACCGCGATGCCATGGCAGCGTTCTTGTACCGCTTGGCGGGCAAGCCCGTGTTCACGCCCCCGGCCACATCGCCATTTGCTGACGTCACGCCGTCGAGCCAGTTCTATAAGGAAATCACCTGGCTTGCCGCTAGGGGGATCTCAACCGGTTGGGCAGAATCGAACGGCACGACGACGTTCCGCCCGCTCACCCCGGTGAATCGTGATGCGATGGCTGCTTTCCTCTATCGATACGGAGGCAATCCGACGTTCTCGGCCCCGGGAACATCGCCGTTCCAGGATGTTCCGGTCAGCAGCCAGTTCTACAAGCAAATCACCTGGCTCGCAGCACATGGTATTTCCACAGGCTGGGACATTGGCTACGGGTGCCGGGCCTACAACCCGCTGCAGCCGGTGGCCCGGGATGCCATGGCCGCCTTCATGTACCGGTCCGTGAACGGGGGCACCGGCGGTATTACGGGCAACAACTGCTCGCCGCCTCCCCCGCCGGTGGTCACGCCGCCGCCGGCGCCGCAGCCGCCCGTCACTCCCCCGCCACCACCCACGCCGCAGCCGCCAGCTAACCCGGGTGACAGTGTGAACTGCACCAGCTTCAACAATTGGTCCGCAGCCCAGGCATGGTTCAACAAGTACTACCCCTGGTACGGGGACGTTGCGCATTTGGATTCGGACAAGGACCTCATCGCCTGCGAAAGCCTGCCGGGCCACCCCTAGCGAACGGACGACGCCGGGCCCTGCCTCGTGCGGCAGGGCCCGGCGGACGTGTGGACCAGAGGATGCGCGGACCCAACTACCCCTTGAAAACCGGCGCGCGCTTCTCTTGGAACGCCCGGAAACCCTCGGCATAATCGTCGGTTTTGCACAGACGCGCCTGCTCGGTGTTCTCCTCGGCCATTGAAGCCCACAGGCCAAGGCGCTGATCCCGGAGGTGGGCCACCAGCTCCTTGGACGCGACAAAGGCACCCGTTGCGCCGGAAGCAACGCGAGCAACAATCGCCCTCGTCTCATCGAGCAACACGTCGGCCGGCATCGCGCGGCTGAACATCCCCTGAGCCACGGCTTCGGCGCCCGAGATGAGATCGGCCGTGTAGATCAAGTCCAGGGTGCGGTGCATGCCCAGCCGCTCCGTGAAGTACCAATGCCCGCCGGAGTCCAGGGTGGCGCCCAGCTTGGCAAAGGGAGAGCCGAACTTGGCATTTTCCGCCACATAGACAACGTCCGTGGCCAGCAACAGCCCAAGACCAACGCCGAGGCACGCACCATGTGCGGCAGCGAAGGTGGGCGCCGGGAACGCAGCCATCTTTTTCAGCAACGGCTCCACGAGCCCGCCCAAGTAGGCCTGGGCATCATCAGTTTCCGGAGTGACTGCAGCTATGTCGCGGCCGGCGCAGAAAGCCCGGCCTTCCCCTCGGAGCAACAGGGCCCGCACCTCGCCGCGGGAGGCGGCGGCAGCGGCGTCGTCGTACGCTTTATCCAGTTCCCTCAGCGCGTCTTCGTCCAGCGAGTTCAGCTTTTCGGGGATGTTGAGGACTATTTCGGCAATGCCGCTGGCAATGGAGAGCTCGATCATGGGACTCCTTAGACGTCGAAGTTGACGGTCACTTCTTCGCTGGTGGGGTGGGACTGGCAGGTCAGGACGTAACCCTTATCCAGCTCGTCCTGTTCAAGCGCATAGTTCTCGTCCATGGTCACCGTACCGGTGACCAGTTTGGCCCGGCAGGTCCCGCAGACGCCGCCGGCGCACGCGAATGGGACGTCCGGACGAACGCGCAGGGCAGCGTTGAGAATGGACTCGCGGGCATGGGTTGGGCTGGCGACGTCGCCGGTGAGCCCGTCCAAGGTGAAGGTGATCTTGTAGGTATCCTGCGACTCGTCGGCAAGAACGGGCCTGCCGGCGTTGCCCTCGGGGCGGTCCGGCCGGCCGGTGGTGAACAGTTCAAAGCGGATGTGCTCCGGCTCCACGCCACGTGCGGCCAGCGTGTCGCGGCACAACTGGACCAACTCGAACGGCCCGCACAGGAACCATTCGTCCACGTCCTCGGCGTGGATGGCACTGCTCAAAAGCGCCTGCAACTTCTCCGAATCGATGCGCCCCGTCATCAAGGGAGCGATGCGCTGTTCACGAGACAGCACATGGTGCAACGCCAAGCGCGTAGGGTACTTGTCCTTCAAGTCCGCGAGCTCCTCAAGGAACATCACGTCCATGGCGGCTTTGTTCGCGTACACCAAGTCAAAAGTGGTCTCGGGATTCGCTGCCAGGAGGGTCCGCGCGATCGCGATCACCGGAGTGATGCCGGACCCTGCGGCGATCGCCACAAAGTTCCCGGGCTCCCCCGCCAGTTCCTCGGGGTGGTTCATGGAATTCATGACGTTGTGCTGAACGGCGGAACCGTCCTTGCCGTGCCGTGAGATGAACGCACCCTGCGGGCTCATCACGTCCAACACGTCTCCGGCCTTGAGCTCAGCGTTGGCCCACGTGGAGAACAGCCCACCCAAGTCCTTCTTGATGGCCACACGAATCTCGCTGCTGCCGTCCGCAAAGCTGCGCGGCTCCGCGCAGATGGAGTAGCTGCGGCGGACCTCGTGAGGTTCGCCGCTCTCGTCAGGCAACGTGGTGCGCAACGCTACGTACTGGCCTGGAAGGTAGTCATACTGGCCAGCCAACTCGGCAGGAACACCGAACGTGACCTCAATGGCATCGTCCGTGAGGCGTCGGACGTCCGTGACGGTCAGGTTGTGGAAAGACGCACGACGGCGGCTGGCCGTCTGTGTTTCGGTGGTCATGGCTGCTTCCTTAGAGGACTTTGAAGTAGTCGAACGGTTCCTTGCAGTCCTGGCAGACAAACAGCGCCTTGCAGGACGTGGAACCAAAACGGGTGAGTTCCTTGGTGTTCAGCGAGTTGCACTGCGGGCATTTGACCGCGAGGCTCAGCCGGACGGGCCCGGAATGTCCGCCAGCGGCAGCCCGGCCCGAGGGCGGCGCGATCCCGTACTCCTGCAGCTTCGCCTTGCCGGACTCGGTCATCCAATCCGTGGTCCACGCCGGCGCGAGCACCAGGTTGATATCCACGCTTGCGTAGCCTTGCTGCTCGAAGGCCTTCCGGAGATCGTCACCAATGGCGTCCATCGCGGGACAGCCGGAATAGGTGGGCGTGATGGTGACCTCGACGGCGGTAGTTGCGGGGCCGCCGTCGTGCGAGTCAGCCTCCCCTACCGCAGGCGTGACGCGGATGCCCCGCAGGATGCCCAGGTCCTCGATGGTCAGGACCGGGATCTCCGGATCGCAGACAGTGGACGCGATGTCCCATGCCTGCTGCTCCACCGTGCTGAGCGCCCGTGCTGCCACGCTGGTCACCAGCTTGCGCCTGGGTGCTCGCGCGCCAGGACCTGCATCTCAGCAAGGACAAAACCAAGGTGCTCAGAGTGCCTACCGCGGCGGCCACCACCGGGTGCCTGCGGAACGGCGGGGATATCAAGTTCGGCTTCGGCCATGATTTCGCCCGTCAGCCGGTCGAATGCCGAGCGGAGGCTCGACGGTTGAACCACGACGCCGGCCTCGGCCAGGCGGGTGGTCAGCTCATCGTCTTCGAACAGTTCGTCCACGTACGGCCACAAGAGCTTGAAACCCTGGATGATGCGCTTCCTGGATTCGTCAGTGCCGCCCGCTAGGCGCAGCACCCACTGGGCACTGTGATCGCGGTGGTAATCCACTTCCTTCACGGCCTTCGCGGAGATGGCGGCAATGGTGGGATCCGTGGACGCGGTCAACGCGGTGTAGAGCTCGTACTGATAGAAACTCACAATGAACTGGCGCGCGATGGTCACTGCGAAATCACCGTTGGGCTGTTCAAACAGGTGCGCTGAACGGAACTCGTGTTCGCGGCGGAAGTACGCCAGATCGTCCTCGGACTTGCCCCAAGCAGCACCGGCATAGGTCAGGAACGAACGGGCGTGGCCCAGCTGATCCAAGGCGATGTTGCCGAGCGCGATGTCTTCCTCGAGCTCAGGAGCACGGGAAATCCAGTGGCCCAAGCGCTGGGCGAGGATCAGGCCGTCGTCGCCCACGCGCAGGGCGAACTCGGCGACGTCCTCGCTGGGCTTGATCTCTCCCCTGGTGATCTCAAGGGCAATGTCTTCCGGACGCAGTGCATTACCTGGCGTGATGCGGGTGGCGCTTGCAGAACCATCTCCGGACGCACCAGCGCCGTGGACTCCTACGGAAATGTCGCCGTGGCCCTCGATAGCGAAGTCGGTTTCTTTGTTGCTCACAGGTGCTTCACGCCTTCGCTCTTGGTGTAGTAGGTGGCGTGGCGGTAATCCTTGCCCTGAGGGGACTCGAAAAATGCTCCCTTGGAATCCGGGTCGCTGGAGGAGATGGCCTCTGCCGGAACCACCCAGATGGAGACGCCCTCATTGCGCCGTGTGTACAGATCCCGGGCATTTCGCAAGGCCATAGCTGCATCCGGAGCGTGCAAGGAACCAGCGTGCACATGCGAGAGACCCCGGCTGGAGCGCACGAAGACTTCCCAGAGGGACCATGGCGCTTCACGATGCTGGTCCGCAGTAGTAGCGACCTTAGGTGCTTCGCGGTTAATCTCACTGGCGGCGCTGGCCGGTGCTTCGGGGTTGCCGTGGGGAGCCATTATGCTACGTTCACTTTCTCTGCTTGCTTGCGGGCGTAAGCCACTGCGGCTTCGCGAACCCAAGCACCGTTTTCGTGTGCCTCACGGCGGCGCTCGATGCGCTGCGAGTTGCAGGGGCCGCGGCCCGCCAGGACTTCCTTGAACTCGTTCCAGTCCAGGGGCCCGTGCTCCCACTTCTTGGTCTCTTCGTTGAAGCGGATGTCCTTGTCCGGGAGGGTCAAGCCAAGGACGCGGACCTGCTCCACCATCATCCCGACGAACCGGCTGCGGAGTTCATCGTTGCTGAAACGCTTGATGTTCCATGCCATGGACTGCTTGGAGTTGGGCGAATCGTCATCCGGCGGACCAAACATCATCAACGACGGCGCGTACCAGCGGTTCACTGCGTCTTGGGCCATCTGCTTCTGTGCAGGCGTGCCGTTGGAGAGCTCGAGCAGGATCTCGAAACCCTGGCGCTGGTGGAAGGACTCTTCCTTGCAGATGCGCACCATTGCGCGGCCGTAAGGACCGTAGGAGGCGCGGCACAGGGGCACTTGGTTGCAGATGGCGGCACCATCCACAAGCCAACCGATGGCTCCCATGTCCGCCCAGGAAATCGTGGGGTAGTTAAAGATGGACGAGTACCGGGCCTTGCCGGCGATCAAATCTTCCATCATCTGGTCCCTGCTCTGGCCCAGCGTTTCTGCTGCGGAGTACAGGTACAAGCCGTGACCAGCCTCGTCCTGGACTTTGGCCATCAAGATGGACTTCCGCTTCAGGCTCGGTGCCCTGGTAATCCAGTTGGCTTCCGGCTGCATCCCGATGATTTCCGAGTGGGCATGCTGGGAGATCTGCCGTAGCAGGGTCTTGCGGTATGCCGCCGGCATCCAGTCACGCGGTTCGATGCGCGAGTCCTCCGAGATGATGCGATCAAAGTACGCCTTACCCGCTTCCTCCCGCTCCTGCTCCTCCGGGGACAGCTCAGCGGGCACTGACTGCAGATTCTGCGATGCCATGGTTGCTCCTAATAAATTACCGACCGTTCGTTCAGAATATGCGGAGCGGACGATTTCAGTCAAGCTTTTAGGAGCGTCTACACGGACGGCACGTAATAGGTTTCGGGGTGCAAGGGAATCTTGCCGTCGGGGAACAACGCGTCGGCCTGGGTAGCGTATTGCCGGATCCGGCCAGGTTTGGCGTGGAGGCCCTCGGCCCAGGTCCACGGCACAAGTCCCATGCGGTCGATGTGCGTTTGGTCCGGTCCCGCCACCATGTCGTACGGGAAATCCGAGTACATCACCAAGCGATCCCGGTGATCCGCGCCCAGCCCGCGGGTGATGAGGTGGTCCACGTGGTTACCCACCCCGGCCGGACAGAACAGCAGCTCAGCCTGCGTTTGACTGATGAGCGCAGACACAACGTTCCTCAACTCGCGGATGAGTTCGCTGTCGCCTCTGGCAATCCGGCCCATGGCGATATCAAACCGATAGCTGGGGTAGCGGTGGGTGAGCTCAGGGAGGAGCCTGTCCCAGGCGCTGCTCCCCAGCCGGGGTGGCTTGCGCCGGCGTCGGAACAGCGCATCCACCTCGCCGAGATGGATGGATTGGATGCCCATGTCCGCCAGGACTGCCCGGTCCTCCGCCTTCCGGGCTTCGAATAGCTCTCCGGCGTCTGACATGGTGCATTGCCGCAAAAAGGACCGCGCCGCGCGAGTGTGTGGTGCAGGCGTTGCTTCGCTGAACACCGTGGCAACGATAATCTCGCGTCCCCGGGCTTGTGCTTCCATCAGCGCGCCGCAGGACAACACGGCGTCGTCGAGGTGGGGCGAGAGGAACAACCAAGGCGCGTCGCCCGCCAGCGAGTGTTCGATTGTTGATTGACGTGGCATTTACGCCCCTTCCCGGCTGCTGGGGTGCACTGCTTCTGACCCGGCTGGCGCCAAAGCCATCAGCGAGTCCCGGTATGACTTAGCCTGCATGTCGGCGAGCGCGTCCCAGTTGTACCCGGCGGCGAATTCCCGTCCGATCAACGCCGCGGTCCGCAGCCCGGAGTCCATGTAACGCCGCGCCATCTCGTCGGCGAAGGCGTTGACGTCAAAGGCGTCCACCAGCCAACCCGCACCCCGTGGAACCACATCCCTGAGGCAGGGGATGTCGAACGCGATCACCGGGGTCCCCGTGGCCAAGGCGTCGATGGCCACCAACCCAAAGGTTTCATGCCTGGAAGGCACCACCACCAGCCGTGCATCACTGAGCGCTTGGAACTTCCTGTCCCCCGACAGCCAGCCAAGCATTTTGATCCGGCCTTCAAGACCGGACTTGCGGATGGCTTCGCGCAGCTTGGCTTCGTCATGCCCGGTCCCCGCGATCAGCAGGGTGGCGTCTATGCGCTCGCTGCACTGCGCCCACGCTTCCAAGAGCAGATCCAGCCCTTTGTGGCCGAACTCCAGACGGCCGAGGAAGAGGATGTCACGCCCGAGCTTGGGTTCCGGTTTCCACGCGGAGGGGTCGACTCCGTTTCCGATGACATCCACGTGGACGTTCGGGTTATATGCCCACAAGTTGTCAGCAATTCCCTGCGAAACGGAGATGAGCCGGCGATGTTTGCGAACGCCCCACCGTTCAAGCCAGTGCAGGGGCAACTTATATTGCCGTGCTTTGTCACGGGCGTGGAGCCATTGAACGATTCCGATGGTGGGGCGCCAAGTCCAGAGCGGTGCGGCCATGGTGGCAAAGGGCGCGAAAAAGTCCTCCACAACAAGGTCTGCCGCCGAACGGCGTTTGCGTACTTCCCAGGGCAGGCGCACTACGTATCCGAGCAGCCTGGTCAACCTGCTTTTTCCGGTGCCGATGCCGATGGGGATATAGCGTACCCTGTCCTGGACGCGCGCCTCCCAACCGGGATAACGGGTGGTCAGTACCGTGACGTCAAACCCCTTCGCTGCGAGGCGGCTGTTGATTTCGTGGGTCCTGACTGACCCGCCGCCGGCTCCGGGCATACGGGGATCCTCAAATCCCAAGTGCAAAACTCGCATTATCATTTTTCCGTCCCGTAGTCCTTGGAGGGCACCCCGATGTTGGCCGCTGCCGCGGCTTCAAGATCGGCGGGATCCACGTACCAAACGGTGGTTTCACCGTTAGTAGGGCCGGGGGTGGTGATCATCGGGGTGCCATGGGTTTTCAACCAAACGAGCATGGTGGGGTTGGCATATCCGTAGCCCTGGCTGGTGGGCTTGGACTGGGTGAGGATGTAGCTGACGCCGTTTTGTTTCATCAGGGGCGCAGAAGGCCAAATCCCGAACCGCGGATCCGCCCTGTAGGCGAACTGCGCTGTGCTGTTGGTGACGCTGATCCGGGCGTCGGGTGGAAGTTCGGCTTGTATCCAGCCGTTGGCCCTGACGAAACCGTCATCCACGGCCAGTTCGGTACGGAGCCCCAACACCACGGTGACAACCACGTAGCAAACGCTGAGGACTGCCAGCGGTCGGCGTGCTTTGGGGCGTCTTTCCCGCAGCTCCACCACAACCAGGACCGAACAGATAGCCCCGGCCACCATGACGCCGTACCCGTATTGTTCCTCGAACGTGCCGAACACTGCACTGTAGGCGCCCGCCGCGCCAAGGCCCAAGCCGGCCAACCCGATCAGACGCCGACCGGCGTAATGGCTGAAGCACAGGAGGAGCCCCACCAAGGGGCACAAGCCCAACAGCGCATAACTTGTACCGAAGCTGCCGCCTTGCTCAATGAGCCGCGAGACCAGGCTCGGGGACCCCTCCGCCGTAAATCCCGAGGTCTTCACCGCCCCGGACATGCGCAATACGCCGTTGCTCTTGGCCCACACCCAACTGGGGAAGTATCCATTGGCAGTCACAACCAGCAGGTACACCGCATAGGGGACCAACCCGAAGGCGACCACGGCCAGCCCTTGACGCCACGGGATCGTCTTCTTCCACACAGTGGCAACGAGGACGGGGGCAACGCTGCAAATAAAGAAGAAGTCTTTACACAGCACGGAAATCCCCAGCAGCAGACCGGCGGCAGCAATCCTCAGGAAAGATCGCCTGCTCTTCTGTGCGCGTCTATCCACGAGCAAGAGCAGGCCGATCAGAGCCGGCAGCATCGCCGAAGTTTCCAGGAACGCATGGCTGTTGTTCCTGAGGACGAACGGCTCGAACGCGAGAAGCGCAGCTGTGAGCCATGCCGCCGTCGTGCTTGCCAGCTTCCGCACCAAGAGGAAACCCAGCCCCACGGTCACGGCACCCAACGCGGCGTTGAGCCAGCGCAGGTGCAAAGTGACGTCGATGATGGGTCCGGAAATGTTGAAGAGTTTGATGGCGGCGGCTTCGAGCAGGAAGTAGCCGGGTGGGTGAAGGAAAAACGGCCCATCCGGCAGCGTGGGGAAGTGGCCGGTGCTGACGGATTCACCGAGTTGGACGTACAACAGCTCATCCACCCACAGTTCAAAACCCTGCTGAAGGCCCAAGGCCCGGACACCGAACGCCCCGGCAACCACGGCAATGAAGGCAACCGCTGCGTTGGTAAACACCCAACTGCCCAAGAACGCCACTCGCGCTGTTCGCCGCTCGCCATGCTTGGACGTGCGGCGGCGCCGGGCCCGCCGTCGCCGTCGAATTCTGAGGTCGTTCCAGTACGGCAGCATGCCGCGCTGGTGGGCCAGGACTGCCGCCCCGCTGACACCGGACACCAGAAGCCACACCATCGGCTGCAGATGCCCGGCCATAGCGAGGACTACCAGCAAGGCCACGGCAAGGAGCGCAGACCGGCCGACTCCGGCGCCCGGCCCGGCAGCCATCAGGATGGGCCGCGCCAACACCACCAGCACGACGGCGGCCGCTACAGACCCGACGGCACAACCGATGCTCAAGCCGAAGACGCCGTCCACCTGCCATCCGCCCCACAGACCGCCGACAACCAGCAACGACGCGCACACGAGGCCAACCTGGCAACGACGGTAGGCCCGCATGGCCAACAGCACTGTGGAAAGTCCCATCAACACCGCGTAACCCAAGCCGGCTGCGGCAAGCCACGGCAGGAGTTCCAACGAGCCGTGATATTTCTGCGGAACAATCAGGCCGGCCAGCGACGCAGGCGCGGTGGCGATGATGGCAAAGGCCACCACGGCGAGTTGCCCGAAAGAAGCGAAGGCATCCCTCAGGACGCCGCCGGCGTCCACCCCTGGGGTGCGCAGCAACGGGAAGGCCACCAGCGCGGTCCCTGCCGCCACATAAACGGGACCCTTGGCGATCGTCGAGAGGGCCTGGAAACCTGCGGCGGCCACCGATCCGTCGTCCAGAAAGCCCACCAAGACCACATCAATGCCCACCAATACCGACACCACGCACAGAACCGATGCGATGTCGCTGGTTTCAGCCCACCGCCATTTTTGGCGCACCACATGCGGGCGCCAACGGAGGTCGCGATAGAACGAACGCGGCACCAACAGTCCTCCGGCGGCACCCACGGCGAAGCCCAGGACGGCCCCACCGGCACCCCAAGCCAGGGCAACGACCAACAGGCTGAACATCAGCCTGACCACCACTTCGCCGACGGTCCGCAAGGCGTACCACTTAAAACGCAGTTCGCCTTGAAGCCATCCCTCTTGGGCCGTCACAGCGAAAATGGCGAAAGAACCCAGTGCCACCGCGCCGGCCATGGACGGTTTGCCCAGCGCCAGCGTCAGACCGCCCGACACGAGGGCAGCCGCAGCGCCAGCCAGGCACGAAACAAAAACCGAGAAAGCAATCCCGTCACGCCTGCCTTCAGAGCCCGCGGGATAAGCAGCCACAACGTGTGAAAGCGGTAGGGGGACCAAAGCCGCAGCCACGATACCCACGATCCCGACCATCATCGCGGCCGAGGCGAACAACGTGTAGTCGGCGGTGCCCAGCGTGTTGGCCATCAAAAGGGTGCAGGCATAACTAACGAGGCCAACCACTCCCGCGGAGACAGCGAGGACACCGCTGTTGCCGGCTACGTCCACCCTGCTGTCCGGCGTGTTGTCCCTGCCCTGCGCTGTTGCACGCCCACGCACAGCAGTGGTCATGACGTGATCTTTTACCTCCACCAACAAATTGGCGCTACTTACCGTCGACGGCGTCGACAGGAGAGAACGCGCTTCCAGGCCCGGCGAGGAGCGTGTTCGGGCCAGCGGGACGGAGCTGCACCCCTTCGCCGCCGATCCTTGTCACGGCAGCGAAGGCTTCGAATTCGTCGCGCCCCCTCATCAACACCGATACGTAGCTCCCCCCAATCACCGCAATCTCGTCCGTTGGGCGCAGGATGGTATCCAGATCCGCTTCGGCGGGCAGATCGAACTGCGCCAAGGTTGAGAGATCCGAGTGGCTGGCGCGTGGATCTCCGCCCTCGCGCAACAATTTTTCTTCCTCGAGGAGCGCCCCCGTGAGCAGCCTTGCGCTCCTGTCCCATGTGAAGCATCCGGCCCATTCGCGGCACTCGGCGGCCATCACGCTGGCCGTTCGCGGTGCAGCCAACGCCCACACGGCATCGATCATTGCGTTTGCGAATTCCCGGGGCGGGTCCACAAGCCATCCGGTCCTGCCTTCAACAACTGAGTCCCGGATGCCGGGCACTCGCAAGGCCAAGCAAGGCACACCCCACGCGGCCGCCTCAATCACCGAGCATCCCCATCCCTCCGAAGCCGAGGTGGACGCGGTCAACCATGCCCTGCCCAACAACGCATCCCGCACCGCGTCGGGTTGATAACCGTGGAACGTCACGGCGTCGTCGAGGCCCAGGTCCATGGCCAGCTGTTGCAGACGGGACCGCTCGGGACCGTCACCAACAAGGTCCAAACGCAGTTTCGGCACGGTCCGCACGGCGACGGCGAACTGCCCCAACAACAGGTCCAGCCGCTTATGCGGCACTAAACGGCTCACGACGGCGATGGTCGGCTCAGCCGCCCGTTCTGCCACCAAAGGAGGAATGTCGATGCTGCCGTTAGGCACCACGTGGATGGGTCCGGAAAATCCGAGCTTCCGCAATTCCAAGCGGGTTGACGGCGAAACGGCGACGATGGAGCGTTGGCCGTACACCGTCTTGGCGCCGGCGCTCTCCAGGAAACGTCCCACCGCAGCCATGGGTGGGGAGAATTTTGTCCGGAACTGTTCTTGGTGGACGTGATGGACCACTTGGACGATGGGCGTAGTGCGCGGCAGGAACAAGGGGGAGAAAAACGGGATCCCGTTTTGGCAGTCAACAACGGCATCGTAATTCGCTCCGCTGCGGAGCATCTTGAGCGCTGCCTGGCCGTAAATCGACAAGGGGCCTCCCCCGCGCAGTATCCGGATCCCGTCGATGACGTCCTCCGCAGCCTGGCCCGAGTCACGCCCGGTAAACCACGTAACTTGAACTCCGTTTTGCACCCATCTACGTGAGATCTGGTGCATGTACTGTTCGGCGCCACCAGCCTGGGAATGTTGGATGTCGCGCCAGTTGAGGACCAGCACATGTTTGCCGGCAAGCTGTGCCGGGGAGTTCATGTCCGTTGTGGCATAGGTCATGCTGATGCTTTCTGAAGTTGAATCACTGAGGCGAAACTGGCCACGCCATCCTGGAAGGGGCGGAAGGTTGACTTAGCTCCGTCAGTCCAGGCAACCGGGAGCTCCACGATGCGTGCCTCATTGTTCTGGAGGCGCAAAAGGAGCTCCACGTCAAAGGCGAAGCCGGTGCTGCGGCACTGCACCATTGCCGCGGTCAAGGCGTCCCGTTCAAAGAATTTGAAGCCACATTGGGTGTCTTGGATGCCCTTGACCTTTGCTTTGGTCAGCACGCGGAACGCCGTTCCCCCCACCCTGCGCCCGAGATGCTGTGGACGCACCACGGTAGAGCCCTCCGCATGGCGGGACGCAATCACCGCTGCCGCCCCGTCCTCGAGGAGGGACATCGTCTCGGTGAGGGTTTCCAAAGGAGTAGCGAGGTCTGCGTCAAAGAAGCCGGTAAACCTGGACGTTCCGCTCAGTAGGCCACGCCGGACAGCAGCTCCCTTTCCCTGCAGGGAGCAGCCCACCAAGGAGATAGGCACCATGGCACCCGCGTCACGGGAGATACGCCGCACCACCGCCGCCGTCTCGTCCACGCTGCCGTTGTCCACCACCACAATGCGTGAGGACCATGATTGGCTGGCGAGGAAGTCCACCGTTTGTACCAACGTATTCGGAATCCTCGTTGCCTCGTTGTACGCAGGAATCACAACTTCCAAATCCACCGGCGAGCGCCGCAACGTCTCCGGATGCTGCCGGGCTTGCAGGCGCACCCGTTTTCCAACGTGGACACTGGGTGATTGAAGCGGGACCATCTGAACCTCCAACTCTTCGGAACGGAAAGGGCACAAACCGTGCTCGCCTATACTGAGTGGCACCCCAGCGCAAGTCATGACGCGAGAGTGCTGGTTCCCTGCTAAGTCGTGGACAGCTATCGCTAGCGGTGGCCCCCGTCCGGCGCTCTGAGCGAAATTCCGGCTCGGTGTCAGGGGCCCTCTATAGAGTGGCCACATGAGCCAGACTTCCTCCGCACCTGCCGCTGATACGGAACCGTCCATCCAGCCTCCCGTCGCCAAGCGTGTTCCCACGCGCCGCGAACACCATGGAGATGTGTTCGTGGACAACTACGAGTGGCTGCGGGACAAGGAATCGGAGGAGGTCATCGCGCACCTCCGGGCTGAGAACGCTTACCAGGAAGCGCAGACGGCTCATCAGGAGCCGCTCCGTGAAGCCATGTTCCAGGAAATCAAGGGACGCACGCAGGAGACTGACCTGTCCGTGCCCAGCCGCAAGGATGGGTGGTGGTACTACAGCAGGTCCGTGGAAGGCATGGAGTACAGCATCCAGTGCCGCGTGCAAGCGCAAAACACCGGTGACCGCGTGGCTGACTGGACTCCCCCCACTGTGGAGGCGGGCTTGGAGCTTCCGGGTGAACAGATCATCCTGGACGGCAACCTCGAGGCTGAAGGCAAGCCCTTCTTCAGTGTCGGCGGCGCCGCCGTGACCGTGGACGGCAATCTCTACGCCTACGCAGTGGATAACGCAGGGGACGAGCGCTTCACGCTGCGCATCAAGGATCTGCGCACGGGCGAGCTCCTCCCCGACGTTATCGAGAACATTTTTTACGGCGTGGCCTTCTCCCCTGACGGCACCCGCATCTTCTACACCCTCGCCGACGATTCGTGGCGACCCTACCAAGTGAAGTCCCACGTTTTGGGCACGCCCGTTTCCGAGGACAAGGTTCTTTATCAAGAGGACGACGTCGCCATGTGGCTCGGTTTCGACCTCGCCTCGGATCGCCGTCACCTGGTGCTCAGCATCGGCTGCTCCGAGTTCAGCGAGACCCGCCTGTTGCGCTTCGACGATCCCGATGCCGGACTGACCACCGTTATCTCTCGTGATGAACGCATCCTTTACGACGCCGAACCCTTCCTGCTGGAGGGCCGCGAAACGCTGCTCCTGACCCACAATAAGGACGCCATCAACTCGATGGTCAGCCTCGTTGATCCAGCCGAGCTCACCAAGCCGCTCGCCGAGCAGCACTGGCGTACCGTCGTCGAGCACTCCGATGACGTCCGCGTCAACGGCGCGGGCCTCACCTCAACCCATCTGGTGCTGTCCGTCCGCAAGGACACCATTGAGCGCGTCCAGGTGCTGCCGCTTGCAGGGCTCGGAACCGAAGGGCAACAGGCACCGGTGGAGCCTTCGTTCGACGAAGAGCTGTACACGGCAGGGGTTTCCGGGTCTGACTACGACGCCCCGGTAATCCGCATGGGCTACACGTCCTACTTCACGCCGTCGCGCGTCTATGACTTCGTCCTGCCTACCCCCGACCAGCCCCACGGCCAGTTGCTGCTCCGCAAGGAAAGCCCCGTTTTGGGCGGCTACTCGCCTGCGGACTATGTGGCCACCCGCGAATGGGCCACGGCCGACGACGGCACCCGCGTGCCGCTATCCGTGCTCCGGCACGCATCGGTACAGCAGGACGGCGCTTCTGCCGGCCTGGTGTATGGCTACGGCTCCTACGAAGTGAGCATGGACCCGGGTTTCGGGGTGGCCCGGTTGTCACTCTTGGACCGCGGGATCGTCATGGTGATCGCACACATCCGCGGCGGTGGCGAGTTGGGCCGCCATTGGTATGACCAAGGCAAGAAGCTCAGCAAGAAGAACACTTTCTCCGACTTCATCGCCGCCACCGACTGGCTCGCGGGTTCAGGGTGGGTGGACCCTGCCCGCATAGCTGCAATGGGCGGCTCAGCCGGCGGCCTTCTAATGGGCGCCATCGCCAACATGGCGCCCGAAAAATACGCGGCGGTGGTGGCCCAAGTGCCCTTTGTGGATGCGCTGACCACCATCCTGGACCCGGACCTTCCGCTCTCCGCCTTGGAATGGGAGGAATGGGGTAACCCGATCACCGACCCCGAGGTGTACGCCTACATGAAGTCCTACACTCCGTACGAGAATGTGCGGGCCGTGGACTATCCCAAGATTGCCGCCGTCACCTCGTTCAACGACACCAGGGTGCTGTACGTAGAGCCGGCCAAATGGGTCCAGGAGCTACGTTCGGTGACCACCGGGGCGGAGCCGGTGGTCATGAAGATTGAGATGGACGGCGGCCACGGAGGGGCGTCCGGCAGGTACGTCCAGTGGCGGGAACGGGCATGGGACTACGCGTTCGTAGCGGATGCCTTGGGCGCCACCGCACTGTTGCCCGGCGCCGGGCTGAAGTAGGACCTGCTGAAGTAGGACTCAGGCCTGCTGGGCCCGCAGGACGGCGTAATACCCGGGGATCACGTCCGAGGAGTGGGGGTTGGTGAGGGGGCGGGTCTCGATATGGGCCTCGCCCTCCGCCAAGAGATCCCAGTTGGCCGCCGGGAAGGCTTTGGTTCGCTGCGGTGCACCGAAATGTCCGGGCATCGGCAACCCGCGGATGGCCCACTCCAGCGGCTCTGGAATGGAATTCCGGGTGGCGCCCAGGTGGCTGACGTAGTCCACGGGAGTGCCCCGGAAGTTGGTTTCGGCCAGGAAGACGCTGCCCCGGGATCCGATGACGGGACGCAGGTTCTCGGCCAACGCAGCGCGCCCCTCGCGGTCCAGGACGTGCAGCACTCCCCGGATAAAGACGTTGGCTTCGCCCTTCCAGCCGGCGGCTTCGAGCGCCGTCGCTACGGTGCCCGCCGCGTCAGGTGCCGTCATGTCGCAGACCGCGAACGACGTCGTCGTCATTCCCGCGGACTCCTGACGGGCCCGTTCCACAGCGTTGGCGGAATAGTCGAGTCCCAGCGCGTGCGGGAAATGCCGGGCCAGGAGGCGGGTGAAGCTGCCATTGCCACACCCAACGTCCACCACGGGAAGCGCCGGGTCCAGTTGGGCCAGGATGGGGAGGTAGCCGTTGAGTTCATGGTCGCTGCCGGAGTCCCATAGGACATCCCCGCCGGCTCCGGTGGACCGTACGTCGCCCCAGTACTTATCCCAGGCAGTGGAGGCGTCTTTAGGCGCGGAAGAAGAGAGCCTGATGAGGCGAGGTACCAGCAGGTACTTCCGGAGAGCGGAGAACATGATCTAAATATAAGCGTCCTTACACGCCCAACAGCCACTCCAGGGCTTCTGTCTCGGACGTAAAGAACTTGGTGGGGCACGGCGCTTTCATGATGCCGAGGAAGAAATTGGCGATAACCCTGTCCACGGGTGAGGCGCCAAGCAGTGCGATCCGCGATGCCTGGCAGGGTTTGGCGAACACCGAACGGGCACCCCTGGTGACGTCGTCGGTGGTGGCCATATCCACGATCATCGGATGCCGGTTGGCGCCACAGAGTTCGTTAACCCGATCCATGGCCCTTTGGGCGTCCGCTTCCTTGATCCTGGCACCCCGGGGCCAGGTCAGGCGTAAATAGCCGGGGTCTTGGAGCTTGAGCTCAAACGCGACCTCTTGCTGGTTTGGTGTTGCTTCCGGCTTCACTATTCTCCTCGATTGCAGTCTGCCTCAAGGCTGACTAATCCGCAGGCCAAAGTAAAGACGCAGGTAAACACTCATGCGGCTTGTTCAGCGCCGGACCTCCGTACCGGCCTGCCGCTGATAGGGTGTTGGCAAATCCGCAATTCGGGTGGGCAATATCGTCTTGGAGGTGGTTCTGTGGGCCCGACTGGCTCCAATGCGCAGCACGCTCCTCTTGCTGTCGTGGCAGATTCAGACCAGGACCGCCTGGGAGCAAGCACAACTGCGCTGGCGTCAGCGGGTTTCGAGGTACTTGCGGCGTGTGACCCGGCCTCGCTTGCGGCCTTGATCAACGCGCGGACGCCCTCGGTGATCGTCGTCGAAAACGCACTGGCCGACAGCCTCCACAATCCTGGCGCGCCCATCCTCCTGCTCGTTGGGCCGGAAGACTCCGTGGATCCGAAGACCGTGGAGGCATGGCGCCAGGCGGACTATATCTTCAGCCCGGTGCGCAATGACGAACTGGTCCAGCGGGTCAAAGCCCTGGTGGGCCGTGCAGCCGAACGTGTCCGGAACCGCAGCAAGGTCGAGGCCCTGCGCGAAAACCTCCGTAACGTTTCGGCGGCGATCCGGGAAACCAATGATCCACAAATCATCGCCAACCATGTTGTCCGCGGATTCGGCAGGGCCTTGGATGTGGACCACGTATGGTTCGCGACGTTCCGCGATGAACGGGTCCCCCTGATCCGCGCCCAATGTAACCGGCCCGGCCTTCCCCAGCTCCCAGCGAAGCTTGGCCCCAGTGAAGAGACCATCATCGAGGTATCCAATCGGTTGTGGGCCGAGGCGGAAGTCCTGGCCGTGACCGATCACCGGGAGGAACCCGATTCCCGGATCACCATGGCCCTGCACGAATGGGCTGAGGAGATCCACCCGATTTCCACAGTGTTGCTCCCCGTAGGCGAGGGCAGCTCCGCCCTGGGTGTCATCTTGCTCGCCACCGTGCAGGAGAGGCACCCGTGGACCAGTGCCGAAATCGCCCTCATGCAGCACGTGGCGGCGAACGTAGCCCATGGACTGATCCAAGGCCACCTCATTGGCGCCCAACAGCGCGTGCTTCACCAGTTGAGGCAATTGGACAAAGCCAAAACAGACTTCCTCGCCACCGTAAACCACGAACTCCGCACTCCGCTGACCTCCATCACGGCTTACTTGGACATGATTCGTGACGGCGCCGGCGGACCGGTTCCGGACGGCATCAGCAGCATGCTCGACGTCGTAACCCGCAACTCGGACAGGCTCCGCACGCTCATCGAGGACATGCTTACGGTGTCCATGCAGGACGCCAGCAACCTGGACCTTAAACCTGTGGACATCGCCAAACTGCTCCAAGTAGTGGTGGCAACTTTGCGCCCCCTGGCTGAATCCCGCCACATCTCGGTGTCCTTCTCGGAGGCGTCGGAGGACGTGGAGATCACAGCTGACGAAGCCAAGCTTGAACAGGTCTTCACCAACATCGTTGCCAACGCCATCAAGTTCACGCCCGTGGGCGGCCAGGTGGGGATCACCAGTTCAGTGACCGCCTCCAACGGTGGACGAACCTCTGCGGTGGTACGCATCGCCGACACTGGACTTGGTATCCCGGAGCACGACCTGCCGCACATTTTCACCCGCTTCTACCGGGCCTCCAACGCTACGTCGGCAGCCGTGCCCGGGAGTGGACTGGGGTTGGCGATCGCGCATGACATCATCAGCCGCCACATGGGCAAAATGGTGTTCGACTCCACGCTGGGTACCGGGACCACAGTATCCGTGGAGCTTCCCGTTGGTGGTCCCTAGGCACGCTTTCGCAACACAGCGCGCTGAGAAGAACGATTAAAACAACGATGCCCCGGGTAGTCACCCGGGGCATCGTGCTGTTTCATCAGCCTGTCAGGACAGGCCGTCCTATCCCCAATTAGTTCGGCCACCACCCAATCGTCGTGGTATTCGTCTTGGTGGTGGTCACGCTGTTAGGCCACCATCCGATTGCCGTGGTGTTGGTTTCCTGGGTTGGCGCGGCATTGGCCGGAGCAACGAATCCTGCTACCGCCAAAATGCCTGCCATGAGCAGGGTTACTGCAAATTTCTTCATCCGCTGTGCCCTTTCAAACTGATGCGAACTTCAGTATGTGATATGTAAAAACGTCACCCCGCAAACTATACGAGCTTTTGTCCATCTTTGACATGGATAATGAGCACATGCAGAGTCCGCAGTTAGCCCCCCACCTTGTCGCCGGGCTCACTGCGCGCGCCAAATGGAAAGAGCGGGACTTTGAGGACGCGTATCGCTTGGCCGGTGAAGCCGCACATCTTGCCCAGGCCGCCGGTGATCACCTTTTGTGGTGGAATATGCTCTACCTCCAAGCTGAGTGCCTGAGGGACCAGGGAAACATTGAGCAATACCTGAAGCTGGCTACGGATCTGAACAACCTCCAATTGACCGCCACCTCCCCGGAGCTCGGCGCGAAGGCCGGCACCCTCTTGGCCGTTGCTTTACAGGGCTCTGGCCGGCTTCCGGAAGCCGCGGAAGTGGCGTCCGCGGCTGCGCAACTGGCTGCCCAGGATCCCGAACTGCGTTATGTTCAAGTGCTAGCCCAGCGTGCTTTGATTGCGGCTTTGGCCGAAAGCAGACGCTTGGAGGACGCCTGGCGGGAGTGCCTCGTCCTGGAAACGCTCCTGACGGATGAAGTTGACGAGGATACAGCCGGAAAGGGCTACTGGGTCATCGGGAACGTAGCCTTCCTCACCGATCACGTCTCAGAGGGCGTTCGATATCACGATCAGGCTGCCGAATGGCTTTCGCCCTCCAAAGATGTCGATTTATGGGCCCGCTTCAATCGGGCATCGGCCGAAATGCGATTACAGGCAAAGCTCAACGACGCAGCAACGCTTCGATGCATTGAGCGTGCGGAACTGGCCACGGATATCGTGGGGGGATCCGAGCGGGACCATTTGGAAATGGCGCTGGTTAGGGCACACTGGAATTTCCTCATTCAAGACATCCCTGAGGCGTTGGCAATTCTTGAACCGCTGTGTGCCCGATCCTCCATCTTGGCCACCCAAACGGCGGCCGAAGCGCATTTCCTCTTGGCGCGGGCGTTGGTGGAAGCAGGAAGGCGCGACGACGCTGTGGCAACCTTCGAGGAAACGGCGCGGCTGTTCGACGAGGCCGCACTACCGGAGCGGAGCGCCGCAGTTCGTGAACACCTGCTGCATATCGATGACCGGCCGAACAGGTCCTATGGGGAGTGACCATGTCTGAGGAAACCGCGTACTCCGCGGACGATCCCCGCCTGGGCCTCCTCTTGGAGGGCATCGTCAGGTTGGCTGCGGGAGACCTGGAAACGAGGATCGAGGTCTCAGCTGCGCGCGATGAGATCGACGCTGTAATCATGGGAACCAACCTGTTGGCCGAAGACCTACAGATCATCTACGAGGAGCTCGAACAGCGGGTGGAAGCCCGCACCCAGCAGCTCAATGATGCCCGCTTGGCAATGCAACACATGGCCATGACCGATCCCTTGACCGGGTTGAGCAACCGATCTGCATTCTCTGCGGCGCTGGCGGAGGCCCAAGCGGCCAGCCTCGAAACGAGCACCAAGCCGGCGATTCTTCTCCTGGACATGGACGGGTTCAAGGCCATCAACGACTCTTTGGGCCACACCATCGGGGACAAAGTACTGGAGACCGTCGCCCGCCGGATCTCGGGGGCAGTCCGGGAACAAGACATGGTGGCCCGTATGGGCGGCGACGAGTTTGCTGTTCTTTTGCCGGACGTATCCCCTGCCATGGCGGCTTCAGTCGGAAACCGGATCTTGGCGGCTTTGGACGGCCTGATAGAGATCGAGGGACACCACCTTCGGTGTGGGGCCAGCATGGGCCTGCGCATGGCTGATCCAGGCGTCAGCGCCGATGACTTGATGATGGAAGTCGATATTGCCATGTACGAATCCAAAGCGGACGGGAGGGGCAAACTCAAGGCATTCGAGCCGTCCATGTTGCACGTACGGCAGATGCGCAACCAGCTGGTGGCCGAGCTCAAAGAGGCCATTGCAGGCTCCCAATTGGTGCTGTACTACCAGCCGATCATCCGCTTGGACACCCGGGAGATAGAGGGCGTCGAGGCGTTGGTCCGCTGGAACCACCCCACGCGTGGGATCGTCATGCCAGACGAGTTCATCCCTATCGCCGAAGAAACCGGGATGATCTCGCAATTGGGCGGCTGGGTGCTGCGTGCCGCCGTCGAGCAGTTGAAGCTATGGCGCAGCGACCCATTGACGTCAAGCCATAACTTCTCTATGCGTATCAATGTTTCGGCTCCCGACCTGCAAAGGCTTGAGTTCGTGGAAGAGGTGCGGGAAGCCCTGTCGGCGTCCGGGCTGGACCCGGCCGCCCTTGTCCTTGAGCTGACCGAAAGCGCCGTTATCCAAGGGAACGCCTTGGACCGCTACACGCTGAGCAGCCTGCAGCGGCTCGGCGTGGGGCTGGAGATCGATGACTTCGGCACAGGTTACTCGTCCATCAGCTACCTCCGGCAGCTGCCCGTGGACGCCGTGAAGGTGGACAGGACCCTGCTTGCCGCCCTGGGGAGTGATCCCTCGCAACCAGCCCTTCTTGCCGCAGTGCTGCAACTGATCCGGGCGTGCGGACTGAATGCCGTGTGGGAGGGTATCGAAACAGAAGAACAAGCCGATTACCTCCTGAGCATCGGCTGCACCAGCGGCCAGGGGTATTACTTCAGCAGACCGCTGCCCGAAGCTGAGATGACTGAACAACTGAAACTCCACAAGTCATGGCCGATTGAGTCCTGAGTCCTGCCTGCCCCGCCATTCGGCGTCGAGGATCGCGTAGATACTCTCGGTTGCCCATTGGCCTTTGTAGTGCCAGTTATCCACCAGGGCGGCCTCCAACCGCATGCCCAGCCGTTGGCAAATTCCCGCTGAGCCTGTGTTGAGGGCATCGAGTTTCGCGTCGACGCGGTGGAAGGCGAGCTGGCCGAAGGCCAAATCCAGGACAGCTTCGGCGGCCTCGGTAGCGATCCCTTGGCCGCGGGCATCCGGATGCAGAATCCAGCCGATCTCACCTTGGCCTGTCCCCTCAAGCCACTTCAGGACAATCTCGCCCTGCAACCCGGGCCGGTCCTTCCGCTCAATCGCCAGGCAAACCCAGTCCCCCTCCCCTGTGAACTGGAAGTTTGCGTACCGCCCGAGGACTTCCATGGACCGGGTCCTGCTGAGCTCGTTGCGGAAGAGGAAGCGGGCAGTCTCCGGAAGCGACTGGTAGCCGTGGAACCGGTCCAGGTCTTCGGCTTCAAAGCGCCGCAGGACCAGCCGCTCCGTGGTGATGGGAAGTTCGATATCGGGCATGTCATAGAGGCTACTAGGCCGTCCCGGAACTTGGTCCAGTCTTGACAGTTCAAGCGATCTGGGATTACCTAATGAACATTCGGTAAATAAAGCTGGAGGCAATGACGCATGGTGGAAACAACCCTTTCCGGTGCATCGCACCACATCCTGGCCAACGACCCCGCGTCGGAATGGATGGGGATCGAGGTCCTCAAGATCGACGACGGCCACGCCACCATCCGCATGACGCTCCGCCAAGAGATGCTCAACGGTTTCGGCATGGCACACGGCGGAATGATCTTCGCTTTCGGTGACACGGCCTTCGCCTTGGCCTGCAACCCGGCGAACCCCACCCCCGATGAATCCTCCACCATCACAGTGGCGTCCGGCGTCGACATTAACTTCATCAAGCCGGCGTTCCGAGGCCAAGCGATCACCGCCGTCGCCAATCGCCGCGCCAGTGCCGGCCGAAGCGGGCTTTACGACATCCAGATTTACGCCGCCTCGCCCGGCACCACTCCAGACGGTACCCCCGGGGAACTCATCGCCGAGTTTCGTGGACGCAGCCGCACCATCTCCAAGAAGTAGGAACCCAGATGACCCAGAACACCGTGGCCGCACCTTCCGGCTCCACCTCCAAAGACAGTGCACCCGTCCTGGACCGCGAAGAAACCATCTCCCGCGACGAACTCGAGGCCCTCCAGCTGAGCCGGCTGCAGCACACAGTGGCCTACGCCTACGATCGCGTCCCGCTGTACAAGCGCAAATTCGACGACGCCGGTGTGCACCCCACCGACTTGAAGGAACTCAGCGACCTCGGCAAGTTCCCGTACACCACCAAGGAAGACCTCCGCCTGGAGTACCCCTTCGGCATGTTCGCCGTACCGCAGGACCAGGTTGCACGCATCCACGCCAGTTCCGGAACCACCGGCCGTCCCACAGTGGTTGGTTACACCAAGAACGACCTCGCTACCTGGGCAACCCTGGTGGCACGGTCCTTCCGTGCCTCGGGCGTCCGCCCCGGAATGAAGGTCCACAATGCCTACGGCTACGGGCTGTTCACCGGCGGCCTCGGCGCCCACGCCGGCGCTGAAGCACTCGGCTGCACCGTCATCCCGATCTCCGGCGGCCAAACCGAGCGCCAGATCCAACTCATCCAGGACTTCAAGCCGGACGCGATCCTGGCCACTCCGACCTACCTGCTGACCATCGCGGACGCCATGGCCCACCAAGGCATCGACCCCACGTCCACCTCGCTGAAATACGCAGTCCTCGGCGCCGAGCCGTGGACCGAGGAGATGCGGCACGAACTCGAAGTCACCATGAACATCAAGGCCTCGGACATTTACGGCCTTTCTGAGGTGATGGGCCCGGGCGTTGCCGGCGAAGCTGTTGAAACGCAGGACGGCTGCCACATTTGGGAGGACCACTTCCGCCCCGAAATCATCGACCCCTTCGACCCCTCGCGGGGCGAAAGCTCAGTCTTGGGCGACGGCGAACCCGGCGAACTCGTCTTCACGTCGTTGACGAAGGAAGCGCTGCCGATCATCCGCTACCGCACCAAGGACCTGACCCGCCTGCTCCCCGGCACTGCCCGTCCGGCACACCGCCGCATGGGCCGCATCACCGGCCGCAGCGATGACATGATCATCCTCCGCGGCGTGAACCTGTTCCCATCCCAGATCGAAGAAATCGCGCTCCGCATCCCGGAACTGAGCCCCCACTTCCAACTCGAGCTCACCCGCCCCGAGGGCAAGCGGATGGATTCACTCACGGTACGCATTGAACGCCGCGAGTCCGTGTCCGCTGAATCAAGCACGACGGCGGCACGCACCTTGCGTGAGCAAATCAAGATCCATGTAGGGTCCTCTTGCGTGGTGGAAGTAGTGGATCCCGGTTCCCTCGAGCGTTCCAACGGCAAGCTGCGCCGCATCTACGACCTGCGCCCCAAGGGCTGAGCGGCTTCCGCTCGCTGAGATCATGAGAAAATGCCAGCATGCCTACTGAGACCACCACCAAGCGCGGCCGGCCCGGTTATGACCAGCAGTCGGTGCTCCGCATCGCCGTCGACGTCTTCAACCGCCACGGGTACGACGCGACGTCCATGGGCATCTTGGCTGAGAACCTCGGGATCTCCAAGTCGGCCATTTATCACCACGTTCCGTCCAAGGGCGATCTCCTCAAGCTCGCCTTGGACCACGCGTTGGGCGGCCTGGAAGCCATCCTGGAGGAGCCGGCTGCCACGTCGGGTCCTGCAGACGCCCGGCTCGAGTTCGTGCTTCGGCAAACAATCGCGGTGCTTGTGGACCGGCTGCCGTTCGTGACGTTGCTGCTTCGCCTGCGCGGCAACACGGAGATTGAGCGCGACGCCTTGGAACGCCGCCGCGCGTTCGACCACAAGGTCGCTGAGTTGATCTCGGCCGCGCGCGAGGACGGCTCGCTGCGCCAGGATATCGATCCCCGCACCGTGACCCGCCTGCTGTTTGGCACTATCAACTCGATCGTTGAGTGGTACAAGCCCGGCGGTTCCCTGTCCCCGGAGAAACTGGCGGACGACCTCATCACCATGGCCTTCGACGGGCTCCACACCGCCGTCTGATTCTCTCTTCGCCTGGCTGTAGACAAACTATTTCCAGCCGGAAGCGAAGATGGCACTAGTTGTAACATGTTCAAGTATGGGAGCATCCTTCACGGCCGCCGAGGCTACGTGGAACTTGGACGGGATCGCGATGCGCGGGACGCTACTGCGGCCCGCCGGCAGTGGCCCCTTTCCCGCGGTGGTTCTCGTCGCCGGCAGTGGTCCCACGGACCGGGACTGGCGCTCCCCCCTGCTGCCAGGGGCGAACGGTAGCGGTCGCCTGCTGGCTGAAGCATTCGCCGAAGCTGGCATCGCCTCGTTGCGCTATGACAAACGCGTTTCTGGACCTCACGGTCTGGAGAACGCCGCCGCGCTGATCGGGCGACTCAGCATGCAATCTCATTTGGACGAACTGGTTGCCGCCGTGCAGGTACTCGCTGCGGAAGAGTTCGTTGACTCGTCTCGTATCGCCGGCCTAGGCAGTAGTGAAGGTGCGCTGCACATCCTCCACTACGTGACCAGTCCCCAGGCAATCCCCTTTGCCGGCATCGTGCTCGCTGCTCCGCCCGGACGCTCCGGAAGGGAAGTGTTGCTGTCGCAGCTGGCCCTCATGGCCGCCCAGGTCCCTAATGGGGACGAGCTTTTTGCTCTCGTGCGCGCCGCCGCAACTCGATATGAGGCCGGACAGCCGATGGATCTAGACCCTCGCCTGCCGGAAAACGTCCGGATGGTGCTGTCCAGCTTCGAGGCACCGGCAAATCTCCCACTCGCTCGCGAGCTATGGATGGAGAACGCCGCGGATTCTTTGTCGGCCGTTAAGGTGCCCACACTGGCCCTCATCGGCGGCCGGGACCTTCAGATAGATCAACACGCCGACGGCGACCCGTTGCGGGCGGCAGCAACGGGCATGGCGAACGTAACGTTTGCGTTCCCACAGAACGCAAACCATGTCTTCAAGGAAGATCACCGGTCCCCGGCTGAAGTGGCCTCCACGCCCGGCAACGGCTACAACGATGAGAACACCCATCTCGATCCCGAGTCCCTACAGATCACTCTTCGATGGCTCAGCGATCTTTTCCTGAGATAGCAGACCACCACGTCCCACCGTCGTGAGATCCCTCCAAAGTCGCCACAAACACGAAACGCTTCCCCACCATGTGGAGAAGCGTTTCGTCGTTACGGGGATCAGTTCCTGGGATCAGTTCAGCGGAGGCTACTTCTCCACGAGGGTCAGGACGTCGTACGTCGCCACGATTTCGTCGTTCTGGTTAGTCAGGACGGCATCCCAGGCCACTTCGCCGTACTCATCCGTTTCGCGGGGGGTGATCTTCTTGGCCGTCAGCGTCACGCGGATGGAGTCGCCGGCCGCAACAGGGGTGATGAACCGCAGGTTCTCCAGGCCGTAATTGGCCAGCACGGGGCCCGGCGCCGGCTCAACGAACAGCCCGGCCGCCCAGCTCAGCAGGAGGTAGCCGTGGGCCACAATCCCAGGGAAGAACGGGTTGGCCTCGGCGGCTTCCTGGTTGGTGTGCGCGTAGAACGTGTCCCCCGTGGAATTCGCGAAGGCTGTGATGTCCTCAAGCTTGACCTCGCGCAGCTCTGAACGGACTGCGTCACCGATGCGGAGCGTGGAAAGGTGCTTCCGGAACGGGTGCTCCCCTTCTGTCTCCACAGTGAAGTTGCGGTCGGCCCCGGTGTGCCAGACGCCGGTGACGGCCGTCAACATGTTGGGGGAACCCTGGATGGCGGTTCGTTGCATGTGGTGCAGGACCGAGCGGATTCCGCCCAGCTCCTCTCCGCCACCTGCCCGGCCGGGGCCACCGTGGACCAGGTGCGGAACGGGAGAACCGTGCCCCGTTGAGGACCGGGCGTCCTCGCGGTTGAGCATGTGGACACGGCCGTGGTGAGCCGCGATTCCCAGCACCAACTCCCGGGCTACGGCAGGATCGTTTGTGCATACCGAGGCCACGAGTGACCCTGATCCGCGGGCTGCTAGGCGGATGGCATCAGCAAGGTCCGAGTACCCGATCACGGAGGAAACCGGCCCGAAAGCCTCGAGTGAGTGCACTTCTTCGGCCTCGGCATCCGACCAGCTCAGGAGTACCGGCGACATGAACGCGCCATCTTCCACGACGCCCACCGCGCCTCCGACCGAGGTGACCGACGGCGAATCGAGGGACCCGTACGCGAGCTCGCCACCGGCGTCGAGCATTGACTGCACGGCAGCGCGGACGTCGGCCAGCTGGTCCAGGGATGCCAGGGCACCCATGGTGACGCCCTCGGCCCGCGGGTCGCCGAGGACAACGCGCTCGTTGATGCGGGCGCCGACGGCGGCGGCGACGTCAGCGGTCAACGCCTGCGGGACGATGACGCGGCGGATGGCTGTGCACTTTTGGCCGGCCTTGACGGTCATCTCAGTGACCACGGCCTTGATGAAAGCGTCGAACTCCGGGGTACCGGGAACAGCATCGGGTCCGAGGATGGCAGCGTTGAGCGAATCGGTTTCCGAGGTGAACCGGACACCCCCCTGGACTACGTTCGGGTGCGACTTGAGCGACTTGGCTGTTGAGGCAGAACCCGTGAAGGAAACGAGGTCGCGGTAGTCCAGCTCATCCAGCAACGTCCGGGCGGAGCCGGAAATCAGCTGGAGGGAACCGGCGGGGAGGATCCCGGATTCGATGATCGCCTTAACGGCCGCGGCCGCGACATATCCCGTGGGCGTGGCCGGCTTCACGATCGTGGGGACGCCGGCCAGGAACGACGGCGCGAACTTCTCGAGCATGCCCCAGACGGGGAAGTTGAAAGCGTTAATCTGCACAGCGACGCCGGGAATGCGGGTGTAAATGTGCTCAGCTACGAACGAGCCATCCTTGGACAGCGTCTCCATGGGGCCGTCCACCACAACCTGCGAGTTCGGCAGCTCGCGGCGGCCCTTGGAGCCGAACGTGAACAAAACGCCGATACCGCCGTCGATGTCGATCATGTTGTCGATCTTGGTGGCACCCGACTGGGAGGAGGACGCGTACAGTTCCTCGCGGCGCCCGTTCAGGTACATGGCCAGCTCTTTGAGCTTGAGCGCCCGTTGATGGAACGTCAACTTCCCAAGTTCAGTTTGGCCGGTGGTGCGTCCGTAATGCACGACGGCGGCAAGGTCCAGTCCGTCGGTGCTGACGTTTGCCAGGACTTTGCCGGTGCTCGCATCGCGAACCGGGACGGTCTTGGCGCCGGGTTCGGGGGTCCACCAAGCGTCCTGGACGTAACTGGGTACGGTTGCAACGGCTGTGGTTTCCGGGGCGACTGCGGTAGTGGTCATCGTCGACGGGTCCTTCCAAGGCACATGAAAGCGGCACGGTCATTGCTGACGAGCGCCAACATTACTGACCGGCCGTTCGGTAATATAGACAGCCTACATGAATGCCGGGAGGAGTACAGCAGGAATTTTTCGCAGCGGCGGGAGGTGGAAGCGCAACTGGCTAGTGCTCGAGCTGCTAGTGCTCGACCTGCTAGTCCCGGGGCTGCTGGTTCCGCTTCCCCAGCTTCCTTGCCAGCAGCATGGGCTTCCTCAGGAATTCGCCCACGCTGGTTCGTGTCAGCACGGTCTGGTTCAGCGCCTCCAGCCGATCCAGCAGGTGGTCAAGCTTCGCAGTGGCTTCGTCGAGACGCCGCTGCTGGGCCATGATGAGTTCCTCCTGGGTGGCCAGCACCCGGGTCAGGTAAAGCGTGGCGCCTAGGCCGTTCCGGGCCACTCCTTCACGGAGGTACTCATCGCGCACCACGGCGTCGTAGCGGGCGTGATCGGCCGCCTTGGAGAAGAGGCTGTTGCCGTCGTGTCCCCCTGCTTCCGGCCGCTGCGACCAGAAGGCGAGCGGTTCGCCGTCGAGGAATCCAACATGGGCGTGGCTGAGGACGCGAAGATGGAACTCCCAGTCCCCCACCACGGGAAGGTCTTCGTTGTAATATCCCACGGCGTCATGCAGGCTGCGCCGGTACAGGAACGAGATGGGGACGGCCCGGTTGATCTTGAGCATGTCGGAAAGCGTGATCTGCCGCATGTCAGCCCAGAAGATCTCGCGGCGGACCTCTTCGATCGCCTCACCCACAAGTTCTTCGATGACGATTTCCGTCCGAACCATGACCCCGACATCGGAGGCATGCCCATCCAGGTAAGCGACGGTGCGCTCGAGGAAAGTGGGAGCCCAGAAATCGTCGTCATCGTGGATCACGATGAACTCGCCCGTTCCCGCCTTGAGGCCAGCATTCGATGCCGCTTCCATGCCCACCGACTCGGTGTGATGCAAGGTGGTGATCCGCTCACGTTCGGCGTCGGACCGGGCGGACATGACGCGTTCGACGTCGCCGGGGTCGCCGCCGTCGTTAACCACCACGACTTCGAAATCCTGAAAAGTCTGCCCAAAGATGTCTTCCAGCGCGCGTGCGAGGAAGACGGGCCGATTCTTTGTTCGGGTCACGATGGTGATGCGGGCGCCTGCGGTCATGGCTGGTCCTCCAATGGGGAACTGTGATCAGTTCTGCATATTAGCAGTGCGGGTAGTGAGCTTACCTCTGATCGCTTGCACTTCCGCGGCTGAGACCCCGTTGGCTTCGAGGAACCCTGTGGCATCGAACGAGCCCAAAAATGCCCGCAGGCTGGCCCGCCGCTGCGTCAATAACGCGCCCAGGTCGGCATCCGACAGATAGGGATCATGGGCGTGCGGGGCACCGTGCGTGCGGTGGCGTTCATTGATTCCCCGTGCCGCGAACTCGTAGCCATGGACCATTTCCTCGTCGCTGAAGCCCGCCAAGCGCTGCAGGATCAGGGCTATCACGCCGCTTCGATCCCGCCCGGCAGAACAATGGACAACCACCTTGCCCGGCGAGGCGGCAATGGCCTTGAACACCGCCGCAACTTTGCCTCCGAACAGGTTGAGGTAATCGGCGTACTGCTCCGGATCCTTCAGGTAGGGGCCGAACAACTCGCTGAAGCGGCTATGGTCCGGATCTTCCGTGGGGCAATGGACGACGTCGATGCGGGCCTTCACATCGGCGGGGACCTGGGGATCGGTATCGCGCGAGCGCCTCTCGCGGGAGGTGCGGAGATCGATGACTGTCCGGACGCCGTCGTCGTACATTTGCGACCAACCGGCCTCGGTCACCCACTCGCTGCGCCCCATTCTGTACACATCACCGGCAATCCGCCACGCGTTGACGGCACCGTCCCAGTGGACGCTTTCAGGCGAAGGGCTTGTCCCTTCCATGGGAGTCATACCAGCAGCTAAGCACATGCGGGCGGCTTCGCCGAGGGGTTAGCTCTCGCGACTATGACGCGCACTTACCGCCGAGATCCCGCCCCTCGGCGAGAGCTGAGCCGCAACTCCAAGCCGTTGCGCACCGCGGGCCACTCGTGTTCAAGGATCGAGAAAACCACCGTGTCGCGCAGTGCACCATCGGCGCTCCGGGAGTGGTTGCGCAATACGCCATCCTGCTTGGCCCCGAGCCGGGCGATAGCCTCGCGCGACTGATGGTTCAACCAGTGGGTGCGGAATTCCACGGCCGGGCAGCCGAGCACTTCAAAAGCGTGCTGCAGGAGCAACAGCTTCGAGTCCGGATTGGTTCCTGTGCCGTGAGCCGATGCCGCGTTCCACGTGGAGCCAATTTCCACGCGGGGTGTGACGGCGTCGATGTTCATGTAGGTGGTCATGCCGATGAGCTTGCCCGTTGAGTTGGAGCGGGTGGCGAACGGCAGCATGGAACCTTCTGCCTGCAGTCCCAGCCTGCGATCGATCTCGGCGGCCATCCCCTCCGGCGTCGGCACTGAGGTGTACCACAGCTTCCAGAGTTCGCCGTCGCGGGCGGCCTCCACGAGGTCATCATGATGCTCCTGGCTCAAAGGCTCCAGCGTCACGAATTTTCCGGTCAAGGTGATGGGTTCGAAGGAAGTCACCCGGCAAGCCTAACCGGCACGGGCATCAATCCGTCCAGTCGAAAAACCCCTTGCCGGTCTTGCGCCCCAGCTCCCCGCGTGCCACCTTGTCCCGAAGGATCTGTGGCGGCGCGAAACGGTCGCCCAAAGTGGACTGCAGGTACTCGGCGATGCCCAGGCGCACGTCCAGCCCTACTATGTCGGTGGTCTTGAGGGGTCCGGTGGGGTGTTTGTATCCGAGCACCATCGCAGCGTCGATGTCTTCGGCGGACGCGACGCCCTCTTCCACCATCCGCATCGCTTCAAGCGCGATAGCCACGCCCAGCCTCGATGAGGCGAAGCCCGGTGCGTCATTGACGACGACGGCGGTCTTGCCAAGTGCCTCGGTCCAGCTTTTCGCCGCTTCAGCGAGTTCGGGAGACGTCTCCCTGGCAAGCACCACTTCGATGAGGGTGGACGCGGGGACGGGGTTGAAGAAGTGCAGACCAACAAAATTGGCCGGACGTTGCAGTTCGTTCGCAAGCCCTGTCACAGAGAGGGAGGATGTGTTCGAGGCCAAGAAAGCATCGGCGGCAAGGTGCGTCTCAACGGCTTTGAGGGCCGTGACCTTCAGTTCATAATCCTCCGGCACTGCCTCCACCACGAGCCCGCAATGGACAAACGAGGCGTAATCGGTGGACGTGCTGAACCGGGCCATCGCCTCTTCGGGTGCCTCGTTCAAGGTGCCGCGGGCAGCGGACTTGGCGACGGCGTCGGCCACCCTTGCCTGCGCTCCGGCGGCGGCCTCGTGATCGCGCTCGACCACCATCACCGTGGCACCTTTGGTGAGGAACGCGTGGGCGATCCCGGCACCCATCCGCCCACCGCCGAGGACTCCGACGACGTGCGGGATACTGTGAGTGGCTGTCATTTCTCGGTCCTGTCCTGGGTGGGCATGTCCTGGGCGGGCACGTCTTGGGCGGGCATGTCCGGCATCTTTGCCGATTTCTTATCGTTTCGTTTGTCGAGGAACGCCTGCATGCGGTCGAACTTCGCCTGCGACTCAAAGAGGATGCCTTGGGCCAGGGTATCGATCAGTGGGTGGGATTCGGCCGGGGCATGGAAAACGGACTTGGTGATCCGGACTGCCAATGGATCCTGCCGGCCAATCCGGTCTGCCAGCCTGTGCGCTGCATCCATCAGCTCTGCCGCCTCGTGGATTTCGGTGACCAGGTGGATGGCGAGTGCTTCATCAGCCCGCAACACAGCACCGGCCAGGAGGATCTCCTTGGCCTTCGGCTCCCCCACCAATTCCTTGAGCCGCCAACTGGCGCCGGCCGCGGCGAGGATGCCCAGGCCGGTTTCAGGGTTACCGATGCGCACGTTCGGGGTGCCGATCCGGAAATCTGCGGCATAGGCAAGCTCGGCGCCCCCACCGAGGCAGTAACCATCCAAGGCGGCGATGACAGGCATGGGCAGCTTGGCGATACGGACGAAGATCGTGGAGTTGATGCCCTGCAAGGCGTCGTTCCGGCGTCGTTCCCGCAGCTGTCCGATGTCGGCTCCCGAGGCGAAGACGCCGTCGGTACCCGCGATAATAAGTACCTTCGGGTTGCGTTCGAGTTCGGCGCACACCATATGCAACTCATCCACCATGGTTTGGTCTATCGCGTTGCGCACTTCGGGGCGGTTCAGGAGGACCGTCAGCCGGTCCTCCCTGTCGTCAAGGACAAGGGTGGTGAAGTCCTCCGGATCCAGTGCCATTACACGCCTTCCAGCAACATCGCGGTACCTTGTCCCACGCCGATACACATGGTGGCCAGTCCCAGTTTCGGTCCCGTTGCGGAGCCGAGTTCGCGCTCCATCCGGCCCAGCAGCGTAATGGCAATGCGTGATCCGCTGGAACCGAGGGGATGGCCCAAACTGATGGCGCCGCCGTCGTTATTCACAATGTCCGGGTCCAGGCCCAAGCGACGCATACTCGCCAGCGACTGCGTGGCGAAAGCTTCGTTGAGCTCCACTGCGCCAAGCTGATCCACGGTGAGACCGGCGCGGGCAAGGACTTTCTGCGTTGCCGGGACTGGCCCGATGCCCATGATTTCCGGCTCACATCCTGCCGAGGCGCCGTCGATGATGCGGGCGCGGGGTGTCAGGCCGAATTTTTTGATCGCAGCTTCGGACGCGACGATGATGGCGGAGGCGCCGTCGTTCAGGGTCGAAGAGTTGCCGGCCGTGACCACGGAGCCGCCGGGGACTACGGGACGCAGCCCGGCCAGAACCTCCATGGTGGTGCCCTCTCGGGGTCCTTCATCGGTGTCCACCATGGTTTCGGACTTGCGGGTCTTGACCGTGACGGGAACTATTTCGTCCTTGAAACGCCCTCCCGCGATGGCCGCAAGGGCGAGCTCATGAGATCTGACGGCAAACGCGTCGGCGTCTTCGCGGGAAATGTTGTCCACCCGAGCCACTTCCTCGGCAGTCTCCGGCATGGAATACGTCATCTTGCCGTCGCGCGAGAGCTCGCCTTTGGCGAAGAGCGGGTTGGCGAAGCGCCAGCCGATGGAAGTATCGAAGATCTGTCCGGGCTTGGCGAACGCCGTGGTTGGCTTCTCCTGGACCCACGGTGCCCGGCTCATCGACTCGACCCCGCCGGCCACCACGATGTCCGCAGCACCGGACTTGATCATGTGGCTGGCCATGATGATGGCGCTCAGCCCGGAGGCACAGAGGCGGTTCACGGTGATTCCGGGGATGTGGAGGGGAAGTCCGGCCAGGATGGTTGCCATCCGGGCGACGTTCCGGTTCTCCTCACCTGCGCCGTTTGCGTTGCCGAGGATCACCTCGTCGATGGCGTCAGGGTCGACGCCGGCACGCGCCACGGCTTCCCGTATCACCAAAGCTGCAAGATCGTCGGGGCGGACAGCGGACAGCGCCCCACCGTATCGACCTACAGGCGTGCGTGCGCCGCCAACCAGAAAAGCCTCGACCATGGGAACATCCTTCGCAGAAGAAAGGGTCGGCACGGAATAATATACCGACCGTTCGTTCTATAAAGATTACACGGCTAGGCGGAGTGGTCAACAGATGAAGCCGTACGGGCTTCCACGCGAGCCGCGGTCACTCTACGGGCTCGCGGGAGAAGTAGCTGCCGGTGCGGGTGCTGCCGGCGCCGGTGCTGCGGTGGCGGGTGGGGGGCTCGCCGCAGGTGCAGGAGCTACGGGCTCGGGGGTCACCGCTTGCTGGGTCGGCCCGGTCGGCTGGATTGGCCCCTGACCGGGCGCCTGACCGGGTGCCTGGTCTGCCGGAGGCGCGGGACTGGGAACGCTGGAGGGGTTGGATGCAGGCGTCGGCTGCTGAACGGGCGCTGACGGATCGGTGGGTGCAACCTCAGGGGCTTGGGTAGCCCCCGGCGAGGTATTTGCCGGTGTTGTGGGTCCGGTGGTTCCAGCCGGGGAGGCGCCGGGCTCCGCACGGATGATAGCGATGATCTGTTCCTTGAACCCTTGCAGTTTGCCCTGGATCTCCGAAAGCGGGACATTTTGCAGGTTCCGCCCGTACTCAGCGATTTGCTGCCATAACGCAGTGAGCTTGGACATCCCCTCCGAGCTCAACGGACCGTCAAGGGTAAGTACGAGCTGGCTGGCCAAGGCGTACGTCAGGCAGCGGACGCAATTGTAGTTAGCCGCCGTCGAGAGGTTTTGAGGGACGATCACGTTCGCCTGCCCAACGATCAGCACAACCTGGAATCCGACGGCGACCGCGGCACAGTCTTTGCAGCTGGCGAAAGCGTAGGCACCGTTGGTGTTGAGCACGTCATGGCCATCGTCCGCCCAGACCAATGCGAATGCGACGTCGTAGACCACTGAGCCGTCCGTGGTGTTGACGGCGAGGGCCTGATTGTCCCCATCCGCCGGTGGAGCCGGTTTGTCGAAGGGAAACACCCAGGAAGGCGCCACTGTGCCGGGCGTGCCGCCACTTTGGGCAGACTGGCCTGTCTTGGCTGAAGCTTCCCTCGGCACCAACACCATGCTCAGCTGGGGATTGTCACGGGTGGGTTTGCGGGCACCGGCTGGCCAGAGCACAACCGTCTGGCCGGTTTGGCCTTCGTGCATACCTTGGACGGCAGCGGCAGGGAGCATCGCGGTTGCGGCATCAAGGAGGGTGCCGCGCTCGTAAGACTGGATCGGGCGGTAGGTATCGGCGCCTGGCCACCAAGCCCACGCCAAGCCGGCCACGACAGCAAGGATTGCCATCATTGCCACACCCCGCTGCAATGACTTGCCCTTGGTCCTTCGCCAAAGTCCGGTGAGGAACTGGCGTCCGGAGCGGAGCAGGATGTAAAAGATGCCCAGAATCGGCAGGGCGATGCACAGGATCGCGACGATTCGCACAGCGACGTCGGCAAAGTCCCCCGTGGAGGCGCTGTGGGAGAGCATGGCCTGCTGTTTCCAACCGTTGTCCCAGGCAGTGGCCAGCACGCGAGGAAGGGTAAGCAGCATGGTGGCCATGCTGAATACCAACAGGGGAACGGTCACCAAGACCCAGATGGTCACGACGGCGCGCGCCCAAGGCTTGAGGAGTTGGGCCTCTGGATCGGTTTTTCGCCATGGGAGGAGTCCCAGCAGGGTGGGTTTGATCCGCTGGAAGAGGTCCGGAACGCCGGTGGCGTCGGCAAGGATGTGGTAGCCGTCGAAGCGGACCATGGGCATCAACTGCCGAACCATCTGCAGGATCTGGGTGACCACTACCAGCAACAGGGCGTCGTAGCCGGTGACCCACCAGATGCCCATGATGGCAACAGCCACGATGGCATTGAAGTAGAGCCCACCCAGGTCGGTCCGGATTCGGCCACCTCGGCCCAACCGGTAGGAATCCGTGACGTCGGTGTAGAACGCGGGCCACATCAAGTACAGGCCTGTCCCCATCGCCCCGGGAGTGGCGCCGCCACGCCGGGCCGCAGCGGCATGGCCGAATTCGTGGAAGCCGGCCGAGACCACCGTGACCACCAAAATGAGAAGGACCAGGCCCGGGTTGGCGAACGCTTCGTGGGTAGCCGAGGCGAGGCCCTTGACCATCAGGAGCCACCAACATGAGGCCAGGAAGGCGATCGTGATAACCGCCACGATTACCGGATTGAAAAGCCTCGCAAACGGGGCAGTAAGCTTCCGTGTTCGCTCCGGATCCGTGACGGAGTAGCGGAACCGCATGCCAAGAAGCGGGTTCGATTTCCTCACTTCGGGCTGGGAGCCGTCCGCGAGCTGCAGCAGGCCCATCGGCAGGAGCTGGGACGTTATCAGCATCCGGACATTGTCCGGGCTCACCAATTTTCCGAAGCCGTTGCTGGCATGCTCTGCGATGGAGTCGACGTCCCGGCGGCCGTCAATTGCCTCAAGGATCAGGTACAGCAGCCGCGTGAGCTGGATCGTCTGGCCGTCGGCACGTCGGACCAGGGATGGGGCTTCTTTGTAGCCCGAGCCCTTCGTTTCGCCGATGAGCTGAACGCCGTCGGCCCGGACAGGGATGGTCAGGCTCCCATGTGGCGCAGGCGCTATCGGAGGGCCGTCCTGCCCGGACGGCCCTCCGTTCACAAGACTCATCCGGCTGCTACTGCTTCATGGTGGACTGCTGATCCGCCGACGACGTCGCATTGCCGTGGATGTCCTGGTTGATAATGGCATCCTGATGGGAAACGGCGACTGCTTGGCTGTCGATAGACCCGATGTTCGCACCAACCGCCGCATCAATCGGGGCTGCGACATTGGCGTTAGCGGCCACGGCTCCGTTGATCGGCGCCGCAATGCCGGCATTGGCATCCAAGTTCACATCGACGTTGAGCAGGTTGCCATTCAGTGCGCCAGCGGCGCCAGCGGCAGCTGTTCCAGCATCCGCTACTGTCCCGGCAGGCACTGCGCCGGCACCGGGCACGACTCCAGCGCCGGGCAGCGCCTCGGTACCAGTGGTTGCTGCAGGTACAGCGGTCCCGTCGCTGGTCGGCACCGGCGACTCTGGAGCCGGGGAGGCCGTAGGGGCGGTGCCCGAACCCTGGTCGATTCCGCTGTCCTGCACTGAATGCGCGGTGGCATCCCCGGTAATGCCCTGATCGATAAGAGCACCCTGCTGTGCCAAGGCCTGTGATTCTGACCCGAACGACAGGACGTTGGCGGACGCACCGGCATCAATGGGTGCTGCGACGTTCGCGTTGGCGGCAACGCCAAGATCGATGGGAGCGGCCGCGCTGATCCCCAGGTTCAGGTCCGCGTTCAAGTCCAGTACGGACGCCACTTCCTTATCCGGGAGGGCCGTTGCCCCTTGGGACATGAGTTCTTCCTCCGAAAGTTCAGGCATTTCCCGCTCAACGCTCATAAGAATCTCCCTATCCGGCACCCTGATGCCTGGTCACAGCCCTCGTCATCCAGCCCTCAACGGACGGATACAGCTCGAGGTACCTAAGTAGCTGAGTACCTCAGTACCAACAGATAGTAAGCATAATGATCATTATTTCGGAAGCGGTGAGCGAGCGTGCCGTCACATCCCAGCCCCAGGTCAGAGCACTCGTATCCCCAGGTGCCCGGCCAGCAACGGTGCCATGAGGCTCAGCTGGTAATCATCGATCACAACGCCCGCCAGCCCCGCCAAGCCATTCACGGCGCGGAATTCCGTGGTCCGAAGGTCCACGTCCTTGAACTTGGCGCCGGTGACATCAAGGGTACCGATGGTGCAGTTCTTCAGCGCAATCCGTGTCCCGGTGCAGCCACCCAGATCCAGTTCGCTGATGATGCAATCGGAAATCCGGACGTCGATGAGTTTGGAACCACGGAGATTCACGTAGTCCAGCTTGCCGCCGTCGATTCGGACCGAGCGCCAGTTGCCCTCGTAAAGTTCGGCCGAACCCCACCTCGGGTTGCTGATCTCAACGTCCTGCCAGGACGTGCGCGCAGCGGCGAAAACGGGGGCATACGGCTCGGAAAGGACACACTCACGGAAGGTGGCACCGCGCAACTGGGCCTCATTGAAGGAGACGCCGTTGAACTCGCACTCGATGAAATCGGCCCCGCTCAACTCCTCCCCGTCCGCGGAGGCTCGGGTGAAGCGAACACCGTCATACCGTTCACCACGCTGGAAGTCCGGGGCGTCGTCGTCGTGCAATTCTTCCAAGCGCACCGGGGAGATCTTGGGCGCAGCGACCTTTGTGTAATCCATGCATCGACCCTATCCTCGGGCACCGACACCCCCAACTCACGCATGTGGGGCCCGCTCTACACGCCAAACACCTGGTTTAGTGCGTAGAGCGGGCCCCACAACGGAAAAGTTAGCTGAACAGCTCGCTCTTAGGCTCGTTGTTCTTGACCTTCTGCCAGCCCAGCCACAACACGAGGGCAAAGAAGGGGATGGTGGCCAGCGTCCAGAGACCCAACAGGAAGACCTCGCCGGAAGCCTTGTCCGTCATGGTGTCGAAACCGATGAGCACCGTGATGGCGAGCAGCGCCACGAGGCCCACCCAGCTTGTCCACGGCGAACCGGGCATCGGAAGGGTGGAGACATTGCCGCGCTTCTTCCGGAGCGCGATCTGGCTCGCAAAGATGGAGCCCCACGTGAAGATGACCCCAATGGAAGCGGTGTTCAATGCAAGGTCGAACGCGTGCGAGCCGCCGAGCCAGATGTTTAGCAGGATGCCCACGAGGTAAACGGCACCGATCGCGAGGATGGCCGCGTACGGAACGTGCCGTGTGGACATCTTGGTGAGCCACTTGGGAGCGTGGCCGTTATTGGCCATGGTCCGGAAGATGCGCCCGATCGAGTAAAGCCCGGAGTTGCAGGAGGACAGCGCGGCGGTGATGACGATCATGTTCATCACGTCGCCCATCCAGCCGAGGCCCATCTGGCCGAACACGGTAACAAACGGCGATGTTCCAGCGTGGTACTGGTCAGAGGGCAGCAGCATCGCCAGGAGCATCACCGAACCGACGTAGAAGATCACGATACGAACGACGACGGCGCGGATCGCCTTGGGCACTTCGCGCTCCGGGTTCTCCATTTCGCCTGCGGTGATGCCCACCAGTTCGATGGCGTTGTAAGCGAAGATCACGGCGTTGAGGACCAGGATCATGACCAGTCCGCCCTTGGGGAACATGCCGCCGTCGCCCTGGAAGAGGTTGCCCACCGAGGCGTGTCCGGCGCCGACATGGGCGTTGGTGACAACCATGAACGTACCCACCACAAGGAAGATCAGGATGGCGGCAACCTTGAGGCAGGACGCCCAGAATTCGAACTCGCCGAACGCCTTGACGCTGAACAGGTTCACTGCCACCAGCAGCACCAGCGCGGCAATGGCAGAGAGTTCAACGGGCACGTTCGGGAAGAAGAACTGGAAGTACAGTCCGATCGCGATGAGTTCGGCGATGCCGGTCATGGCCCAGTTGATGAAGTACATCCAACCCGAAAGGTAGGCACCCTTCTTGCCGAACATTTCGCCCGCGTAGCTCACGAAGGAGCCTGAGGTCTGGCGGTACATGATGAGCTCACCCAGGGCGCGCATCAGGAGGTACGCGATGACGCCCGCGATGGCGTAGGAAAAGATCAGGGCCGGGCCGGTAGAGGCCAAGCGGCCACCGGCACCCATGAAGAGTCCGACGCCGATTGCGCCACCCATGGCGATCATGGTGACGTGGCGGCGGCCCAGGGTCTTCTGATATCCCTCGGCACTGAGGGTGGAACCGGCGGCCGGGGATGCGACCGGGGCGTTCTTGAGATCTGTGGGAGTACTTTGCGGCACAGCTGTTCCTTGCGGGTCGGGGTGTTGCTGTTAAGGGCGGCCAACGTGACGGAAAACACGCGGCTTTGGCTCACATAATTCGAGGTTTTCCACTTTGGAAACCCCGTTGAAGGCCGAAAGCAGCGGAACACCGAACGTTCGCGCAACGCGTCTATCTTACGGGACGGCTAGGGATGGTCCGTGACGCAGGCAACAGATGGGCCATGCGTGGGGCTGCCAAGCAAAGCTACGCTGGTCCTATGGGCACCATTTCGACCAACGCGCGGCCAACCAAGGCGCATCTGTACAAATTCAATGCCTTCGATGCCGTTGCCGTGGCCGCCTACGTGGGCTTCACGGTCTATTTCACGCTGGCAGGCGAGTCGCTGAGACCGCTGATGCTGCACGTGTTCCCGGACCCGGCCACAGCGGCATATGCGGTCAATGCGGTGTTCTATGCCGTCGTCGGGCTCTTCGCCATCATCTCTGCTTGGCGCGTGGTGGGCCGCGACTTCAGGATCCTGGGCACGCGGCCGTGGTTCACGCTGGGGATGGTGCCATTAGCCATCGTTGTGATGCTCATTCTCACGGCTTTCCTGATGGCAGCATTCGGCTCGGCACAAAGCTCGGAAAACCAGTTGGGGATCCAGGGCCTGCTGCAGCACGTGCCTGCGTGGCTGATGGTTCCGCTGCTGGTGGTGCTGGGGCCGTTCGTGGAGGAGTACCTTTTCCGGCACCTTGTGATCGGTAAGCTGTCGCGACACGTCAATATCTGGATCTGCTGCGCGCTCTCCGTGTTCCTCTTTGCCTCGATCCATGTTGTGGGCAGGGAGGGGTTGGTACTTTCAGCCCTGGCTCCGTACCTGGGCATGGGCATCATCCTGGTGGCGGTCTACGTGTGGACAGGAAAGAATCTGATGTTCTCGTACTTTGTCCACGCCACAAAAAACCTCTTGGCGGTAATCCTGATCTACGCCGTCCCCGCGCAACTCCTCCCCCACTGAGCCCGGAGGCCTACCCAGCCGCCCACCCGCACGCTTAGCCTCATAAGCATGGCACTGAACATCCAAGTAGTAGTCGATTGCAAGGACCCCCACGCCCTCGCCGATTGGTGGGCGGAGACCCTTCAATGGCAGGTAGAGCCGCAGTCCGAGTCCACCATCCGGTCCATGATCGAGCAAGGCTTCGCAACTGAAGATCAGGCCACCACCCACAAGGGAAAACTCGTGTGGGCCGATGGCTGCGCGATCGTGCCCGCTGGGGAGCTGGGCCAGAAGGAGGGCCGGCGGATCCTGTTCCAAGTGGATGCCGCCGAAAAGTCCGTCAAGAACCGGGTGCACTGGGACGTCCGGCTCGATGGCCGGGACAAGGACGCGGTCCGCAAACAGCTTGAGGACCGGGGCGCCACCTACCTCTGGACGGCCAGGCAGGGGCCGCATGAGTGGCACACCATGGCGGACCCTGAAGGCAACGAGTTCTGCATCAGCTGAGGCCATTACTAGACTCGGACTGTGAACAACGATCTGCCTGCCAAGGTTTCTGACATCTTTGACCCCGTCCGCTGGCGCACAGTGTCCGGCTTTGACGACTTCAAGGACATGACCTACCACCGGCAGGTGGAACGTGATGCGGCGGGAGCGATCGTCAAGGACCTGCCGACGGTCCGGATCGCGTTCAACCGGCCGGAAGTTCGGAACGCCTTCCGTCCCGGCACGGTGGACGAGCTTTACCGCGCCATGGACCACGCCCGCATGACGCCCGACGTCGCGACGGTCCTGCTCACGGGCAACGGCCCGTCCGGGAAGGACGGCGGCCACTCGTTCTGTTCCGGAGGGGATCAGCGCATCCGTGGCCGGGATGGATACCGCTACCAGGTAGAGGGCGCCGCCGGTGATTCCGCAGAATTTATCGACCCTGCCCGCGCCGGCCGGCTCCACATCCTGGAAGTCCAGCGCCTCATGCGCACCATGCCCAAGGTAGTCATCGCCGTGGTGAACGGCTGGGCGGCTGGTGGCGGCCATTCCCTGCACGTGGTCAGCGACCTCACCATTGCGTCGCGCCAGCACGGCAAGTTCAAGCAGACCGACGCCACCGTGGGAAGTTTCGACGCCGGATACGGCTCGGCGCTGCTGGCCCGGCAAATCGGGCAGAAGGCAGCGCGGGAGATCTTCTTCCTTGCACGCGAGTACTCCGCCGAGGACATGGTCCGCATGGGCGCAGTCAACGAGGCTGTAGACCACGAGCGCCTCGAAGAGGTGGCGCTCGAGTACGCGGCCGACATTGCCCGACAGTCCCCGCAGGCCATCCGCATGCTCAAATTCGCGTTCAACCTGGCCGATGACGGACTGGCCGGGCAGCAGGTATTCGCCGGCGAAGCCACCCGGCTGGCATATATGACGGACGAAGCCGTGGAAGGCAAGGAAGCATTCCTCCAGAAGCGCGACCCCGACTGGTCCAGCTTCCCCTACTACTTCTAGGACGCCTCGTGGACATCGAGCCCGTACTCAAAGCACTCGCAGCAGCCTTGGAGGGCGAGGGCCCCGCCGTCGAAATAACTGTTAGCGCAAACGGCCAGCCCACGGCAGTCCCGGTGGAAACGGGAGTCGAGGATGCCGCCGTCGTGGTCCGCACCTCCGGATCCACAGGGACTCCGAAGGCAACCATCCTGACTGTGGACGCCCTTGCGGCGTCATCCGTGGCCACCGCCATGGCGCTCCGCGGCGAAGGGCAGTGGCTACTGGCCTTGCCCCTGCAGTTCGTGGCCGGTATCCAGGTGCTGGTCAGGTCGCTCTACGCCGGAACCCGCCCGTGGGTAATGGACCAGTCGAACGGCTTCACTCCTGAGGCTTTCACGGCCGCGGCAGAGGAACTCACCGACAAGATCCGTTTCACGTCCTTGGTTCCGACGCAATTGCAACGTCTCCTCGATTCTCCCGCTCCAGCAACCCTCGCCGTCCTGCGACGCTTCAACGCAATCCTCCTGGGCGGCGCACCTGCCACCCCGGCGCTCCGTGCCGCTGCCCGGGACGCAGGCCTGACGGTGGTGACCACCTACGGCTCGGCCGAAACCTGCGGCGGTTGCGTCTACGACGGCACGCCGCTGGACGGCGTCGAGGTGCGCATTGGGGCCGGTGAGTTGGCGGGCCGTGTCCTGCTCGGCGGAGACACCGTGGCTGCGGGCTACCTCGATGCCGAGGCCTCAGCCCAAGCGTTCTTCGAAGAAGACGGTATCCGCTGGTACGTGACCGGCGACCTCGGCGAATTGTCCGACGACGGCAAGCTCACGGTCTTGGGCCGCGCGGACGACGTCATCATCACGGGCGGCGTCAAAGGCTCCGCCGCGTACATCCAAAGCAAGCTGGAAACGCTCGACGGCGTCAAAGCGGCTTTCGTTGCCGGCGTCCCCTCCCGGCAGTGGGGGCAAGCCGTTGCAGCCTACTTGGCCCTGGACGACCCCAGCGAAGAAGGACTGCAGCGTGTCATGTCACAGCGGGAGCACTTGCTGGGCGTCCTGGCGCCCAAGACCGCGTGCGTGGACAGGGAATTGCTGATGCTGCCCAATGGGAAACCCGACCGGCTAACCATGATTGAACGGCTTTCCGCCCTCCATCGGGGACAATAGACACGTTCTTCCCTCACGAACTCCACCCGACGATCAATCGCGAAATACACGAGGTACTGCACGTGGCGACAGCTGCACAATGGATTCAAGGGGCCCGGCTCCGCACACTGCCCGCGGCTATCGCGCCCGTCCTGATCGGTTCGGCGGCAGCGTATGAGCTCCATGCGTTCCGGCTACTGAACGCGATCCTGGCGGCACTTGTTGCGCTCCTGCTCCAGGTGGGCGTGAACTACGCCAACGATTATTCGGACGGAATCCGTGGCACGGACGAAGACCGCGTTGGGCCCCTGCGCTTGGTTGGCTCCGGTGCAGCAAAGCCCGAGCACGTGAAGTGGGCGGCATTTGGCTTGTTCGGGGCGGCGATGATCTGCGGACTGATCTTGGTGATCATTACCCAATCGTGGTGGCTGATCCTGGTGGGCATCGGCTGCGTCCTGGCCGCATGGGGTTACACCGGCGGCAAGAACCCCTACGGCTACATGGGGCTGGGGGACGTTTTCGTCTTCGTGTTCTTTGGGCTCGTGGCCACCCTTGGCACCACGTACACGCAGGCCGGACAGATCAGCGTCGCCGCCGTGGTGGGCGCGATCGGTACCGGGCTGATCGCTTGCGCGCTGTTGATGGCCAATAACGTCAGGGATATTCCCACGGACGCCGCGGCCGGAAAACGGACGCTCGCCGTGCGCTTGGGAGACCGGCACGCCCGCGAAAGCTATGTGCTGATGCTCGCCGTCGCGATCTTGCTGGTGATCGTCCTGGCACCCACCAAGCCATGGATGCTGATTGTGCTGCTGCTGATCCCGGCCTGCCTGTTGCCGGCGTGGCTCATGATCAACGGGAAGAAGCGCAAGAGCCTCATCCCGGTGCTGAAACAGACCGGCCTGATCAACCTCGGTTACAGCGTTCTCTTCTCAATCGGCTTGATCTTGAGCCGCGGCTTCTAAGGCCTGCGGCCTCGCTGGTAATGCCTTAGGCGTTGCCCGGCCGTTTGTCGTTGTTCACTGCGATTTCGGGGTTCTGCTCCACCAGGTTGTCTTCAACCGCCGCATCTTCGACTTCACCGGCAGTCCGGAGGGGCTTTGCCCGGCCGGAAAGCCGCTCGCGCATTGCGGAGGTGGCCGCATCCCGCTGCTTTTGGAAGAAAAGGTAGCTGAGGGCGAAGGCCACCAGTCCGGCAAACACCGCCGCTGCCACCAAGCCCACCTGCAGGAAAGCGAACAGCACGAACAACGGCACAAACAGCGCCAAACGGATGAGGGAATACTTCAGGAAAGCCACCCTGCAAGTTTACCCGTTCAACTGGGAGCAGCCTGATGGCGTCAAAATCCGCCCCCAGTGATGGGCCTTGGAAGACTAGACTTGGTGCATGGTCCGGGTAGTTGGCGTCGTCGTCGTTCTTGTTTTCTTTGTCTACGCCTTGGTGGACGCGATTCGGACGGACAAACGGGCCACACGCGGTCTTCCCAAGCTCGCCTGGATCGTGGTCATGATCGTGCTCCCCTTGCTTGGCGCGGTTCTGTGGTTCATCTTTGGCCGGCCGTACGGCAAGCCCGAAGCCCAAGTCACCCGCCACTACCCCGCAGCGCCCGATGACGACCCCGAGTTCTTGCGGAACCTCGAGATCCGCCGCCGCAACCAAGCCGAAGAGCAGCGCCTGCGGCAACTCAAAGCCAAACGGGACGCGGAGAAGCGTGCGCGCGGCCAGGAACCGCAAGACACCGACGGGTTGAATTAAGCGCCCGTAGTTCTAGAGCGCGGTAAGCCCTACAGCCCCGAGTACGAGTGCAAACCGTTGAGGACCGTGTTTACCAGCGTGAAGTTGACGATGACACAGGCGTAGCCGATGATCGACAACCATGCGGCCCGGGTTCCCGTCCAGCCACGGGTTGCACGGGCGTGAAGGTAACCGGCATACACAACCCAGATAACGAACGTCCATACTTCCTTGGGGTCCCAGCCCCAGAAGCGGCCCCACGCCTTTTCTGCCCAGATGGCACCGAACATCAACGTGAACGTCCAGCCCACAAAAGCAACGGCGTTGATCCGGTAGGACAGGTTCTCCAAGCTCAGCGCGTTCGGTACCAAGCGCATGAAGCCAAGCTTGTCCGGTCGCCCCGCGGCAAGGCTCTTCTGACGGTGCGACTGCACCAACTGAAGCGCTGACATCGCGAACGTCAAGGTGAATAAGGCCGAGGACAGCACCGCGATGGAAACGTGGATGATCAGCCAATAACTCTGCAAAGCCGGAACAAGGTGTCCAACAGGAGTCCAGAAAGCAATTGACGCCGCCACCAGCATGATGATGGCCAGACCCACCACGAACGTTCCGAGGAACCGGAGGTCACGCCGGATGAGGACCACCAGGAACACGGCGATGGCCACGAAGGCTCCGGTGGTGAGGAACTCGTACATGTTTCCCCACGGCACGCGGCCGGCGCCAAACGCACGCGTCAGTACACCCGCTGCGTGGATGAGGGCCCCCAACACGGTCAGCGCGACTGCCACACGGGCGGGGACGCGGCGCGCGGCGGTGTACCTCATGTCCCCCGCCGCTGTGCCACCCTCAACGGTGACGCCCGACGTCGGACGCTCGGCACGTCCGGCCGGCCCACCGGCGTCGGGTCCTGCCAAGGCGGCGCGGCCGGCGGCCACGGGCACCCTCTCGGCCTCGGCGGTTGCCGCTGCCTTGAGGTCGATCGCGCGCAATGCCTTGCTGCTCTTGGCCAGGTCCCAGGCGAACGCGATGAAAGCCACGGTGTACGTGCTGGCGGCCAACAGCATGAAGAGCTCGCTGTACTGGCCCAGGGTTTCGTTGATGACAGGCATTACTGGTCCTTCGTGGTTGAGGAAGAGACGGCGTTCGGGGCGTCCGGGTTAACCGGGCTCGTGGTGTCGGGCTCACCGGCAACATTCCATTCCCGGGCAAAAAGTTCACGCAAGGCTGCGGCTTCGCCCGCGAGGCGATGGTCCTCACCGCGTGCGAGCAGTCCGTACTCCACCATAGTGCGGCCATCTTCATGCGTTCCGGTGCGCACCCACACCCGCCGACGATTGACGTACAGGGATGTCACCAGGCCTGCAACGGCGAGCAACCCGAAGATCAGCGCATACAGCTGGCCGGGGTTGTTGTGGACGTCCAGGCCCACGTACTTCCTGACGCCGTCGAAAGTGATACTGCCCTTGCCGTCAGGCAAAGTAACGGTGTGGCCGGGAGTAAGGGTGATGGCCTTGTTCGGGAGGTTACGGCCGTTGAGCGGCTTGAGGTTTCCGACGTTCAGCTCGAACACGTTTTGGGGTACGCCTTTGTCCAGGCCCAGATCGCCGTAGAACGAGTTCAGGTTCAGCTGCGGGTTGAGGAGTTCCGGATCCCCGCTGAAGGAAACCCCGTCCTGAGTGGCGAAGGCCGTTGGCAGGAAGAAACCAACAAAGCCGAGTTGGTCGGGCTTGGCGTCGGGCACCTTGATGACCACCGAGGAATAGTAGTTGGCCCCTTGCACCTTGGCCACTACCGGACCCTGCAGGGCGATGTTGCCCTGCCCGTCGCGGACAGTGACCATGGGGGCGTAACCGTTGCCTGTGAGGTAGATGTTGGTTCCGCCCAAGGAGAGGGGATCGTTGACCTTCAGGACCTGCTTCTGGGCGGGCGCATCGGGTGATTCCTTCGTGGTCACCTCAGCCGTGTAATCGATGGGCTGGCCAAACTTACCGGGCGTCTCGTGATCGAAGGTGGCTTGGAAGCTGTTCAGCTGAACGGAGTACGGCTGCAGCCAGCCGCTTTGGAAGTTGGAACCGGGGGTGAACTGGTCGTAGCCCACCAAGGTGTTGACGAAGGTGTCACCTTCCACCAGGATCCGCTGGCCGCTGTATCCAAAGAGCCCACCCACAGCCACCGAGACAAGCACCCCGATCAGGGCGGTGTGGAAAACCAGGTTTCCCACTTCCTTGATGAGGCCACGCTCGGCACCTACGGAAGGCAGCGCGCCGTCGGCGTCCCTGATGTCCACGCGGTAACCGCGCTTCTTGAGCAGCCCGGCGGCATCGGTGATGGCTTTCGACGCCGGAATCCCGGCGTCGGCGGGCAGCACCAGGGTGCCATACTCCGGCAGGCGCGAAAGGCGCTTGGGGGTCCGCGGCGGCTTGGACCTCAGCGCCTTGTAGTGAGCGATCGCCCGGGGAGTGACACAGCCGATCAAGGAAATGAAGAGCAGGATGTAGATTGCCGAGAACCACGCTGAAGAGTAGACGTCGAACAGCTGCACGGCATCCATGATCGGGCCAATGGTGGGGCGGTCCTTGATGTATTGGGTAACGATTGCAGCGTTAGCAGCCCGCTGGGGAAACAGGGAACCGGGGACCGCGCCCACCGCCAGCATCAGCAGCAGGAACAACGCCGTGCGCATGCTGGTCAACTGGGTCCAGGACCACCGGAGCATGCCTTTGATACCGAGCGCGGGCAGGGCGGCCTCAGACTTGGCTCGATCTACCGCGGAACTGCCGGTCTCTTCGGCCGCTTCCGGCGTGTTACCGGCGGTGGAATTCTTCTTGGCTTTCACAGACTCGCTCATCAGATCGGCAACTTCACATCAGTTTGGAACCAGTACTGCAACTGGGTCACCCAGCTCCCCCATACTCCTGTGGCCATCAGGACGCCAAGCAAAATCAAGATGCCTCCGCCGATCCGCTGGATGGCCAGCCGGCGTTTGCGGAAGAAGGACATGACGCCCATTCCCCGGCGCACGGCCAAGGCAATCACCAGGAACGGGATCCCGAGGCCGAGGCTGTATGCGAAGGCGAGCAGGGCGCCTTTGGCGGCGGACGAACCACCGGACAGGCTCAGTAACTGTACCGCGGAGTACGTCGGTCCGATGCAGGGCGCCCATCCCAGGCCGAAGGTCAACCCCAGGAGTGGAGCGCCCCACAGGCCTGCCGGGGGCTTCGCGTGGATCTTGGCGTCCCGCTGCAACCAGCCGAAACCGCCCATGAACACAACGCCCATGACGATCACCAGCACACCCAGCAGCTGTGTGATCCACGCGTTCTGCCTTCCGGTCAGCAACGTTCCGAGCTGCCCGAAGGCACCGCCGAGGAGAACGAAGATCACGGAGAAGCCCAAAACAAACAGGCCGATTCCCGCCAACATGCGGCCTCGCCGCTGCTTCTGAAGGTCGACGCCGGTCAGGCCGGTGACGTAGCCCAAGTAGCCCGGAACCAGGGGAAGCACGCAGGGTGAAAGGAACGAGACAAGTCCTGCCAGCAACGCCACGGGCACGGCCAGCAACAGCGAGCCGTTCAGGATCGTTTCAGCGAAAGGACTGTTCATGGGCCTACTCAGCCACTGCTGAGGTGATGAGTGCCTTAAGCGTGCCCTTTTCGATTCCGCCGAGGACGCGCGATGCCACCCTGCCATCCTTGTCCAGGACGAGCGTGGTGGGCACTGCACCCGGAGGGACGATTCCGGACACCGAGAGCAGCACGGCACCGTCTTTGTCATCGAAACTCGGGTAGGTGAGGCTGAAAGTCTTATCGAAGGCGTCCGCCGTTGCCTTCTCGTCCCTCAGGTTGACACCGAAGAACTGGACGCCTTGGCCCTTGAATTCCTGGTGGAGGGCTTCAAGCTGTGGCGCTTCCACACGGCAGGGAGCACACGCTGCGAACCAGAAGTTCAGTACGGTGACTTTGCCTTTGAGCACCCCGGGTTCGACGGCGGTACCGTCGAAGAGGGTGCCCTTGAGGGCAACCGGGGCCGTGCGATCGGCCTTGGCGAACTCGGTCACTGATCCGTCGCCGGCGACGTAGTTCTTGTTGTCGCCTTTTTTGGCTTGTTCAGCCAAGGAGTCCGGCTGCGCGCAGGCCGAAAGTCCCACTGCCAAGCCGGTGAGTAGGACTCCCCCGGCGGCCAGGACACCGCGGCGCGAAAACGTGTTGTCCATGGCTATGCTCCCGGGGTGCTGGCTGCACCGGGAAGAAGAACGGCTGCAGGTTGGCTGTAGTCAACGCGGATGATCTTGCCGGCGTCGTCGAACACGAGGGACGTCAAGGACGCGAGCGTGCACTCCCGCTTGCGGGGGTCGTGGGCCAAACTGCGCCCCTCCGCGGTCAACCTCGTAGCCCAGATAGGCAACTGGTGGCTAACCAGGATTGCTTCGGCGCCATCTCCAGCCAAGTGGATGGCCGCAGTCCGGGCGTCCTGCACTGCCGCAAGGACGCGGGCTGCTTGCTGTTTGTATGGTTCGCCCCAGGAAGGCTGAAGCGGGTTCCAGAAATACCACCAGTGCTTGGGTTTGAGGAACTCGGCTTTGGTGGGGTGCAGTCCCTGAAAGTGGTTTTCAGCTTCAATGATGCGCGGTTCTGTATGAATCTCCAGGCCCAGTGCCTCGGACGTGGGCATCGCCGTCTCTTGGGCGCGCGTCAGCGGAGACGCAGCCAAATACGAGATCTTGGCGCCTGCGGTGGCGCGCGCAACGAAGTGCTCGGCCAGCATCCGTGCCATGTCCCGGCCGCGTTCGGAGAGATGGAATTCCGGCAGCCGGCCATAGAGGACGCCATCGGGGTTGTGGACCTCGCCATGGCGAAGCAGATGGACAGTTGCTTGGGGCATGTTTACCAGTTTCTCAAAGAAGCGGGGCGATCCGAAATCTTCTACATCTAGTAGAACTCAGAAATTTCCCGAAATGTTCCGTGGAGTTGGAATAAAAGATGCATATGCATGTTTATACTGGGTACGAAGCTCGGTTGATCTTTCAAGTAAACAGGAAACATCGCAAGCGTCGAGCAAGCAGTACCTACCACTACCCATAGGAGCAACACCATGATGACCCTTCCCGCTGACGTCACCACCGGCACCTGGACCCTTGACGCCTCGCACAGCGAAATCGGCTTCACCGTTCGCCACGCAGGTATCAGCAAGGTACGCGGCCAGTTCAAGGATGCCGAAGCAACCTTGGAACTCGGTGAGACCCTGACCGATTCCAAGGTCACCGCGACCATTCGGACCGCCAGCTTCGACTCGGGCGACGTCAACCGCGACGGACACGTCAAGGGCGAGGACTTCTTCGATGTGGAGAAGTTCCCGGAAATCACGTTCGTTTCCCGCCACGTCAAGTCCAACGGCAACAGCTTTGACCTCGTGGGCGATCTCACCATCAAGGGTGTGACCAAGGAAGTTTCCATCGAAACCGAATTCAACGGCGTCGCCGTCGATCCCTTCGGTAACACCCGCGCCGGCGTCTCCGGCGAAACCACCATCAGCCGCAAGGACTTCGGCCTCACCTGGAACGCCGTCCTCGAAGCCGGTGGCGTGCTGGTCAGCGACAAGGTAGTCATCAACCTGGAACTCGCGTTCATCGCTCCCGCAGCCGCATAAGCAGCCGCATTTTCGACGACGCCCCCGCATAGCCAACGGCTGGTGGGGGCGTCGTTTCTTATTTCCCAAGAGCACTTGCTGATTGTTCGGCAAACAGCCTGTAGTTACCTGCGAATTGGCTCAAAATTGCCTATGCAACCCTCAACCCGCGGTCTACAGTGATGCCATGAGTACCCCAGATGAAGCACCGCAGCCACAGCAGCCCGGCTCCGAGCCTCCGCAGCCAGGCAATGTTCCTCCTGCGGGTTACCAGCCTCCGCAGGGCTACCAACCGCCCCCGGGTTACCAGCCACCGCCGGGCTACGAGCCTCCGCAGCAGCCCGGAATGGGCCAGCCCGCACCGGGACAGCAGTACTCGCAGCCCGCGCCGGGACAGCCCGCACCGGGGCAGCAAGGGCAGTCAGGCGGTTTCCGCTTTGAAATGCCCACCGACCGTCCCCGCAACTTCAACGATGTCCTGCCTGCCGGGGGACTTTCGGGAATGTTCAAGACGCAGGGCCTCCCAACAGAACTCAAAGTGTCCTACTTCATTTGGGTGATTTGGGGCCTCTTGGCACTCCTGTTCGGACTGATCGGGTTCTTCGCGATCATTGCCGCGTTTGCGTTCATCCCGGGCTTAGCCGCCGTCCTCCTCGTTCTTTTGCTCCTGAGCCTGGCGGTGGCAGTTGCCCAAATTGTCCTTGCCATGAAGATGAAAGAGGGCAAAGAGTGGGCAAGGCTTGCACTGACCGTCTTGGCTGTTGTCTCGTTGCTGCTTGCGATTATCGGATCTGCCAGCGCTGGCGGTTATGGGGCGGGCAGCTTGGGCAGCAACTGGTTCGGATTCCTGGTCAGTGCGGTCGCCGTCGTCCTGATGTGGCTGCCGAACTCGCAGCTCTGGTTCAAGGCAGTGCGGGGTAACGCATAGCGGAACCCGGGCCTCGTCGGAAGCTCGCGACGGAACACCATTCCAAGGCCGCGGCCGTCCCCGGACGGCGGCGGCCTTCATCGTGGAAGTACGCCTTCATGATGATTTTGCGACGACGGCGGAAAAGGTGCGTGGGATCACGAACACCCTCTGCGCAGGGGGGTACGGTGGAATCAGAACCACGCTGGGGGCAGGGTCGTTTTGCTGATCCCGGCGGCCGAACCAGCAGTCGAACGAGCAAAGGAATGCCATGAGCAACCCGCCCCTCCCGCCCACCAACCCGGGCGACACCAACCACCCCCAGCCACCGGGCGCCCCACAGTACGGTCAGGCGTCCCCGCCCCCTGCCCCGCAGTACGGTCAGGTCTCCCCTCCGCCCGCGCCACAGTACGGCCAGGCTTCCCCGCCGCCCGCCGCGCCGCAATACGGCCAGGCCTCCCCGCCGCCCGCCGCGCCGCAATACGGCCAGGCCTCCCCGCCCCCAGCGCCGCAATACGGCCAGGTCTCCCCGCCCACGGCACCGATGTACAACCAACCGATGAGCTGGCCCAGTGAAGCAGCAGCATCCGCAACGGGCGTGCCCCAGCTGGTCAACGTCTCCTTCTGGATGCTCCTTGGTTGCGCTCTCTTGACGCTGATTTCGCTACCGCTCACCATCGTGATGCTCAATTCCAGCGCGGGCCAATCGATGGTGGAACAGGCCATCCAAGCTCAGGGCACGCAGGATCCCGCGGTTACAGTGAGCAACCTCATCAACTTGGCGATTACCTTCCTGGTCATCATTTCGATCATCATGATCGGCCTCTACACTTTGGTTGCCTTCAAGATCCGGCGCGGTAAGAACTGGGCACGCATCCTGGGCACGGTCCTCGCCGCGCTTTCACTGCTGGGGCTTGCGCAGTTGGGCTTGACCACCATCACGATCCTCTTGGGTATCGCCGCCATCGTGTTGCTGTACCTGCCGTCGTCGGCACCGTACTTCCGCAAGGCCAAGCCGTTCAGTGGCGCGTTCCAGAACCCGTACGGCAACTAGGAAGCATCCAGCAACGAACTATCCAGCAACGAACTATCGCGGGCGGAGACCCGGCTCTGGCTAAACGGCCTGGCCCGGCGTCTGCGCCCGCTGTGCGTGGTAGGCCAGAATCTGCAGCTCCGTGGCCATGTCCACCTTGCGCAGGTTGACGTGGGGCGGCACCTGGAGGAGCACCGGGGCGAAGCTGAGGATACTCCTGATTCCCGCGGCTATCACCCGGTCGCACACTTCCTGGGCAACCGTGGCCGGCAATGCAAGCACCACCATGTTTGTGTGGGTCCGTTCCAGGACACGTTCGAGCTCGGCGGAATCGCTGACACGGAGCCAGCCCACCTCGTTACCTATGACCATGGGATCGGCGTCGAAGATCGCCACGACGTCGAAACCCCGGGACTCAAAACCGCCATACCTGGCCAGGGCTTTTCCGAGGTTACCGGCACCGACGATCGCGACCTTCCAGTCGTGTGTCAGTCCGAGCGCAGCCGCAATGTGACGGCTTAAGTACTGGACCTCGTACCCCACACCGCGGGTTCCGTACGACCCTGCGTAGGAGAGGTCCTTGCGGAGGGTGGAGGAGCTGACGCCCGAGGCCTCGGCAAGTGCTTCCGAGGACACCCGTTCCACACCTTCAGCCAGCAGGGAATTGAGCGCACGCAAATAGAGGGTCATCCGGGCCACAGCCGCGGGCGGGATCTGCCTCTTGGCAGGATCGTTGCCTTCGGTTGCTGCTCCCGGGGACGGTTCCAGAGCAGTCACGGTACTCTCCATTGCATCGCTTCGTTGTTCCACTCTATGGCTCCGCGGCGAAACTGAACAAAAGCTGCTGCTCCCGGTATCGGAGGGTCAGCGTGCCATGGCCTTCTTGATGGTCCGGGCCAACCTTTGTTCGTCGATCTTCCAGAAATCGCGCTGGATGCCGTCGACCAACACCACGGGAATCTCCTCCGCGTACTGCTCCTGCAAGCCGGCGTCGTCGTCGATCCTTCGCTCCGCCCACGGGACGCCCAGCGCTGCAGTGACACGCTCGACGGCGGTACGCGCCTCGGCGCAAAGGTGGCAGTCAGCTTTGGTGAGGAGAACGACGTCGGGAATGGACATGCCTCAACGGTATCCCCACCACCCTCTTCCACGCCCATCTCATGCACACTGCTCGCGCTCCAGTGCGGCGAAGCACGGGGACCCGGCAATTGACTAGACTCAAGGCATGCCCGAGGAGAAGAACGCCGCTGTGGTCGCAGACGCGCAACTGCAGAAGCACACAGGCGAAGCGGCCTTCTTCGACGTGGACAACACCCTCATGAAGGGCGCGAGCCTTTTCCACGTGGCACGCAAGATGTACGAGCGCAAAGCCTTCACACTCAGCCAGGCAGCCGGTTTCGCGTGGAAACAATTCAAGTTCGTCATGCGCGGCGAGACCTTGCAAGATGTCCATGCCGTGCGCGATTCTGCGCTGACGCTCGCGGCCGGGATCTCGGTGGAAGACATCAAGGCCCTGGGCGAAGAAGTGTACGACGAAATGATCGAATCCCGGATCTGGCCCGGAACCAAGGCACTGGCCGAACAGCACCTCCGAGTGGGCCGGAAGGTGTGGCTTGTGACAGCCACTCCGGTTGAGGTTGCCACTGTCATCGCCACAAGGCTCGGACTCACGGGAGCACTCGGTACCGTGGGCGAAGTCAGTGATGGGATGTACACCGGTAAGCTCGTGGGCGACATCCTGCATGGTCCGGCGAAGGCCGTGGCAGTACAACTAGTGGCGGAGCGCGAAGGACTGGACCTCGATCATTGCTGGGCTTACAGCGATTCCGCCAACGACATCCCCTTGCTCACCATGGTGGGACACCCTGTGGTTATCAACCCCGATGGAAAGCTTCGCCGGCACGCCCGCGACAACAACTGGCCTGTCTACGATTACCGCGCGGGGCGCCGTGCCGCGACCCTGGGACTCAAGGCAGCTACCGTCGGTGGGGCGATCTACGGCTTATGGCGGGGCTTCTCAAGGTTCCGCGGCCCGCGGCCCTAGCCCTCGTTGTCATGACGGGTGGGCGCAAAAATGCCCGCCGCCTCGAAAGGCAACGGGCATTCACGCTTGATGAAGTATCCCTACTTCTTGTTGCGACGCTGGTGGCGTGTCTTGCGAAGCAGCTTGCGGTGCTTCTTCTTGGCCATACGCTTGCGGCGCTTCTTAATAACTGAACCCACGAAAGTTCCTTACAAGCTAGAAGGTCCTGTCTGTTGGAACGCATCCGCGGAAGCAGACAGTACAACTGACAGATTCTTACATTGACGTAAAACGTTCCTTAACAGGGTACCGCTTTCACGGGGCACTCTGTGACCACAGTCCGCGCATCAAAGCCCGGACGGAACATGCAGCGTCAGGCAGTCTCGGATTGCCCGTCCACAACAGCACCCTTGAGGTACTGTGCAACTGCTTCCTCCGGAACACGGAAGGAGCGGCCGAACCTGACGGCGGGCATTTCCCCTGAGTGAACCAATCGATACACGGTCATTTTGGAAACGCGAAGAACGTCGGCGACTTCAGCCACCGTCATGAAACGCGCATTCGAGAAGTTAGTCTCCGCGGACATTTCCCATATTCCTTTGCTCTCAGCCAGTAGGACACCCCAGTTAGACGGTGTGCCGATGCTGAGCCATCAAACAACCCTGTGATAGATACTCTAGAGGCTGCTGGGGCCAATGTGAAAGCATTTCCGACAAGTGGGACACGACTCCGGAACCAGGGCATCCCCGGAACGGGGGGTCGCTGCGGAGAAGGCCGGGCGCACGGCACTTTGCGCAGCGAACCCACGAAACGGGACGCGCGGACCGGGCTCCAGAGGCCTACTCCGCGGTAGCCTGCCGACGCTTCCGGGCCGAGGCTGCGAGCTGCTCCAACACCGATGCCGTGACGTCCCATTCCATGCAGGCGTCCGTGACACTCTGTCCGTACGTCAGCTCCTGCTCTCCGGCCAACTGCTTGGCGGTATCCAAGTTCTGCGCTCCGCCCACGAGGAAGCTCTCCAGCATGACACCGGCAATCGGTGAGGTCTCCGCTGCCTCCAGCTGGGCGCCGATTTCCAAGGCAACTTCGGCCTGCCGGTGGTGGCTCTTGCCGCTGTTGGCATGGCTGGCGTCCACGATCAGTCGCGGGTTCAGTCCCTTGGCCGCCAGCTTGGATGATGCCGCGGCCACGCCCTCCTGCGAGTAGTTTGGGCCCTTGCGTCCCCCGCGCAGGATCACATGGGTGTCAGGGTTGCCGGAGGTCGCCACCAGGGCTGCCCGGCCGCCGTCGTCGATTCCCAAGAAGGCTTGCTCAGCAGCAGATGCACCGCATGCGTCGATGGCCACTTGGAGGTCGCCGTCGGTACCGTTCTTGAAACCGATGGGCATGGAAAGGCCGGAGGCGAGCTGGCGGTGGATCTGGCTTTCGGTGGTGCGCGCGCCGATGGCGCCCCACGAAACGAGGTCCGCCATGTATTGCGGGCTGATGGGCTCGAGGAACTCGGTGGCCGTGGGCAAGCCCAATGCGGTGACCTGCTTCAGGAAGCCGCGAGCAGCACGCAAGCCGGCGGCAATGTCGTGGCTGCCGTCCAGGTGGGGATCGTTGATCAGGCCCTTCCAGCCGACGGTGGTGCGGGGCTTCTCGAAGTAGGTACGCATCACGATGAGCAGGTCGGCCTTGTGCTTCTCCGCTTGGCTGACCAACCGGCGGGCGTATTCGAGGCCCGCCTTGGGGTCATGGATGGAGCACGGGCCCACGATTACCAAGAGGCGATCGTCCACGCCGTCCATGATGGCACGGACCTGGTCGCGGCCACGGTCGACGACGGCAGCTGAGTAGGCGTCCAACGGCAGCTCGGCGATGAGGTCCTGGGGTGCCGGAAGCGGTTCGAAACGGGCCACCCGCAGATTGGAGGTGGCGGGCTGCTTTGCCTCTGTGGGCTCGGTGGAATGGAGCGATTCAGGGGATTCGGCGGCGATGCTGGTCATGTCTGGGTCCTGTCCGGTGCGGAGCGGGTCCCGTCTCAGAACCCGCCGGATATGGCGAAGGGCAGAGAATGATCTCTGCCCTGTTGGCTCTGAAGGAAAGTTGGATGCGTGTCAGTTAGACGCGGGCCCCTCCAGAGCCAACGAAAAATACGCATACCAACGGTTAGTCATAGCCACACCATAACCGCGCTTCTTCACACCGGGCAAATCGTGTCCGTCATGATGACAAAAGTTTGCGCAGGAACTGGAGTTGCTTGATCCAGTGGTGCTCCTGGCCGCCCTCGTGGTTGTTGAAGCGATACACCTCGATGTCCTTGTCCGGCGCACTGCCCTTTGCGGAAGAGCCGGTGCCGTAGCTGTTGTAGCTGGCAAAGACCGTTGAGGGCGGGCAAATATCGTCCATTTGCGCGGCGGAGAACAGCGCGGGAACGGTGGCCGCCCGGCCCAGATGCACGCCGTCGAAGTAGTTAAGAACCGCCAGCATAGGCTCGTATTTGTCGCGGTGCCTGCCGAGGAATCCGGCGATTTCCGGGTACGGACCACGCGGGGCGATGTCGATTGCTCGCGGGAAATCCTGCAGGAACGGGACGTCGGGCAGTGCGGCGATGACGCCGTCGAGCCTTCCGGCCGTCAGCCCAGCGGTCGCGACGGTGATCCCGCCACCTTGGCTCACCCCGGTCAGCACGACTTTGGAGGGGTCGACGGCGGCGTGGCTCTGTGCCGCTTCCACCGCACGGAAGGCATCCACGTAGACCCTGCGGAAGTAGTACTCCTCCTGGTGCCCCGAACCCCGGGTCATGAGCCCGGCGAAGTTGACCTCGCCCGCCGAAGGGTGCGGATCGGGCGTATCGCCTGACACACCGCCGTACCCCTGACCGCGGGTGTCCATGATGAAATGCGCGTAGCCGGCCTGGGCCCATCGGGTGTTCTGGTTGGCCAAGCCCCGCCCGCCGGAGTATCCGATGAATTCGACCACCACAGGGAGTTGCTGGCCCGGCTCGCAATTCGCGGGGACGTGAAGCCAGCCCTTAATGCGGTCGCCGCCGAAGCCGGAGAAAGTCACGTCGAAGGTGTTGATGACGGTGAGGTAGTTATCCACGGGTTCGAAAACGGCGTCGAGCGGGAATGCCCGGGCCGCTGAGATGGTGCCGTCCCAGAAAGCGTCCAAGTCGGCCGGCGGTACTGCCGCGGAAGTGTAATCACGGAGTTGCTCGAGAGGGAGGTCGAAAAGAGGCATGAGGGCATCCTACGTCCTCCGCAGGGCTTGGCAAGCGAGCCCTGCAACCGGGTGCTGGACAGTTTCGAGTGAACCAAGAAATCGTTTACCGAGGCACTATAAGCTTTCAGTCAACGCCTCGGCGTGCGCGCGGGCCCGATTCCGGGCCGCGAGGCTCATGGCAGGCTGCTCCGGCAGGGTGCGGCGATAGATGGGGAGGGCGGCATGGCACGTAACAACGCCAACAAACGCATTGGCATTGCCGATGTTGCCCTTAAGGCCGGCGTCTCGCACGCCACTGTCTCCCGCGTCATGAACGGCAATGCCGCGGTGGATCCAGGCATCGCTGAGCGGGTCCGCCTAGCAGCCGCAGAACTGAAGTATCAGCCCAATCCAGTGGGCCGGAGCCTGGCCTTGGGCAAAACGGACACCATCGGCATCGTGGTCCCGGACCTTGCCAATCCGACCTTCCAGGCCATCCTCCGCGGCCTCAGCATTGCTGCGGGGGCAGACGGATACCGGGTCCTCATCGCCGATTCCTCGGAGGTCACCAGCGAGGAGGCAATCTTGGCCGGCGAGGCCCGGCGTCGATGCGACGGCGTGGTGCTGTGCGCGCCCAGGATGGGCGACGCCCAGTTGGAGGAACTTGCGCCGAGCCTGCACCCGTTGGTGCTCATCAACCGCACGACGGCGGACAACACCCCCAGCCTGAACGTCGACTACGAACAAGGCATCCAGGACGTGGCCCAGCACCTTGTAGCGCTTGGGCATAAGCGACTGGCATTCCTCGCGGGACCGGAACACAGCGCGTCCAACAGGCAGCGCCTTGCCGGCTTGGAAGTTTTCCGGGAGCAGAACCCGGGGATCGAACTGCAGCTGCTTCCCGGAGGCTCAAACTTCGATTCAGGCCATGATTCAACCGAGCTCGTTATTGCCTGCGGCGCCACCGGAATCCTTGCTTTCAACGATCTTGTGGCCATGGGGTTGCTGAGTGGCTTGCATGAGCGTGGACTTCGCGTTCCGGATGACATCTCCGTGGCGGGCTTCGACGATATTCCGTTCGCCCGGTACACCACTCCCCCGCTCACCACGGCCGCCGTACCGATCAACGAAATCGGTAGCCTGGCGTGGCGCAGGATGCGGGAACAGATCCAGCAGCCCGGCGAGGCACCCGAGCCGGTCCGGGACGAGTTCCGGCCACGAATGGAGATCCGGAAAAGCACCGCGGCGCCTTCTACAAGCCCGCGTGATCAGTGTTCCGCGTGATCGGGGGCAACTCCAGCTTCGGCATAGAAACCCGTGATGTGCGAGGCCACGAGCTCAGCCGCCCCAGCGCCGTCGCCAGTGTTCACGGCCGCGAGGATGGCACGGTGCTCGGCCCTTAGCCGCATGGAGGTAGCCTCCCAGTTGGGCAGGTTCCTGGTGAGCTCGCCCGCGTAATTCTCAATGGCGCCTCGGAGTGAGGCCATCATGGCGCTCACGACGGCGTTTCCCGCCGCTTGTGCCAGGGCGACATGGAAGCGTGAGTCCAAGGCGAGGAACGTACCGACGTCCGGGCCTGCATCCATCTCATCCAAGAGCTCGGCGCCCTCCTCAAGCGCAGGCGTGCCGGCTTTGGCGCGTTTGGCTGCCCACGATTCGAGGAGCACGCGGGTTTCCACAATGTCCGCTACCGGCAGATGACGGGTGGCCACGTGGAGGCGCAGGGTGGAACCCAAAGCAGTTCCGGGCTCGGCAATCACTACCGTTCCCGCATCTTTCCCGGACCCGACGCCGGCCCGGACCACCCCCATGGCCTCCAGGATCCGGACGGCCTCACGGACCGAGGTCCGGGAAACCTGCAGTTGCTCAGCCATGGCCCGCTCGCCGGGTAAACGGCCACCCAAGGTGAGCTCGCCGTCGGAAATCTGCTTTTCGATCCATTGCAGGACCAGCTCGTGCGTGCGCATATCCGAATACTACTTGATGTGGTCAGACCACATGCCCTAGAGTGTGGTTAGACCACATGAACCCTAGGGAGACCCGCATGACCGACACGATTGATCCCAAGATCACCGCTGCGCCAGCCGATGCCGGGAGCGACCAAAACGTAACCCGCGCACCCCAGCCGCCAGCCGCCGTCGTGCGGCCGCCGGCACTGAAGCGACGCATACCGAGTGTCGCGGACCTGGCGCCGCTGATGCAGTTCAAGAAGCCGGAGTTCAGCAAGGCCGCCCGGCTGAAGAGGGCCAGCACCATTTGGGAACTGCGGGACATGGCCAAGCGCCGCACCCCGCAGGCTCCTTTTGATTACACCGACGGTGCTGCTGAGGAAGAAATCACCCTTCGTCGCGCCCGTCAGGCCTTCCAGGACATCGAATTCCGGCCGGGCATCCTGCGGGACGTTTCAAGAATTGATCTCCGCACGGACATTTTGGGCCAGAAATCACGGCTTCCGTTCGGCATCGCGCCAACCGGCTTTACCCGCATGATGCAGTCCGAGGGCGAATACGCGGGCTCACAGGCAGCCGAAGCCGCCGGGATTCCTTACACCCTCTCCACCATGGGCACCGCCTCGATCGAGGATGTGGCAACCGCTGCCCCGAACGGCCGGAACTGGTTCCAGCTGTACTTGTGGACGGACCGCGAGCGCTCCCTTGGGCTGATCGAAAGGGCCGCAAAGGCCGGTAACGACACCCTAATGGTCACCGTGGACACCGCTGTTGCAGGTGCGCGACTGCGGGACGTCCGAAACGGCATGACCATACCGCCGGCGTTGACACTGAAAACGATGGTGGACGCGTCCTACCGCCCGGCGTGGTGGTTCAACTTCCTCACCCACGAACCCCTGACGTTTGCCTCACTGTCGCGCTACACCGGGACTGTGGCTGAGCTCATCAACTCCATGTTTGATCCGACACTGACGTACCAGGACTTGGACTGGCTGCGTGAAACTTGGAAGGGCAAGCTCGTGGTCAAAGGCATCCAAACCGTGGAGGACGCCCGGCGCGTGGTGGACCACGGCGTCGATGGCATCGTGTTATCCAACCATGGGGGCCGCCAACTGGACCGCGCACCCATCCCGTTCCACTTGCTTCCGGAGGTCACAACGGCACTGGCGTCGGACAACAGCAAGGCTGCCGTCATGTTGGACACGGGCATCATGAGCGGTGCGGACATCGTGGCCGCACTGGCCTTGGGTGCTGACTTCGCCCTGATTGGCAGGGCGTATCTTTACGGTTTGATGGCGGGCGGCCGCGCGGGTGTGGACCGTGCCATCCAGATCCTCGAGAAAGACATGACCAGGACCATGGCGTTGCTTGGCGTCAGCAAGGTTTCGGACCTGAATCCGGACCACGTGCGGCTGCTGCAGCGCTAGCCTCCACCCAACCAGAGGACAGCACCTGTTCGCTCTGAGCGCTCAGAACGGCATGATCTGTCCCCTGGTTGGGCAGGAACCTCAGTTGGGTAGGAACCTCAGTTGGGCAGGAACCTCAGTTGGGTAGCAACCTCAGTTGGCTAGGAACCTCAGTTGGGTAGCAACCTCAGATGAGGCCTTGGGCGAGCATGGCGTCCGCTACCTTGACGAAGCCGCCGATGTTGGCGCCCACCACGTAGTTTCCAGGCGCACCGTACTCGTCGGCGGTTGCTGCGCAGCGATCGTGGATGCCCACCATGATCTCCGTGAGCCTCTGCTCGGTGTGCTCGAAGGTCCACGAATCACGGCTCGCATTCTGCTGCATCTCCAGCGCTGACGTGGCAACACCACCTGCGTTGGCGGCCTTGCCCGGTCCGAACAGGATGCCTGCCTCGTGGAACACGGACACGGCTTCCCTGGTGGAGGGCATGTTGGCGCCCTCAGCTACAGCGATCAGTCCATTGCTGACCAACTTGGCGGCAGCATCGCCGTCGAGCTCGTTCTGCGTGGCGCACGGCAGCGCCACCGTGCCGTTGACGTCCCACACGGAACCACCGGTTACGTGGGTTGCACCCCCGCGGCGAGCGGCGTACTCGGTGAGGCGCCCGCGCTCCACTTCCTTGATGTGGCGCAGAAGCTCGACGTCGATCCCCGCCTCATCCACGACGTATCCGGCGGAGTCGGAACAGGCAACCACGGTGGCCCCCAAGGATTGTGCCTTGGCGATGGCATGGATGGCGACATTGCCTGAGCCCGAAACCACCACCCGCTGCCCATCAAAGGACTGTCCCCGGGTCTTGAGCATCTCTTGGGCAAAGATGACAGTGCCGTAGCCGGTGGCTTCGGGACGAACCAGAGACCCGCCCCATGAGATGCCCTTGCCCGTGAGGACCCCGGATTCGTAGCGGTTAGTGATGCGCTTGTACTGGCCAAAGAGGTAACCGATTTCACGGCCTCCCACCCCGATGTCCCCCGCCGGCACGTCGGTGTACTCGCCAATATGCCTGTACAGCTCAGTCATGAAGGACTGGCAGAAACGCATGATCTCGGCGTCGGTGCGCCCCCGGGGGTCGAAGTCCGAGCCGCCCTTTCCGCCACCGATGGGCATGCCCGTCAATGCGTTCTTGAAGATCTGCTCAAACCCGAGGAACTTCACGATCCCCAGGTAGACGGAGGGGTGGAAACGCAGGCCGCCTTTGTAGGGGCCCAGCGCTGAGTTGAACTCCACACGGAAGCCACGGTTGACATGGACCCGGCCCGCGTCGTCGGTCCACGGAACACGGAAAATGATCTGGCGCTCAGGTTCGCACAGGCGCTCAAGGACCGCGCCCTCGAGGAATTCGGGGTGCCTGTCGTGGACCGGGCCCAAGCTTTCAAAGACCTCGATGACGGCCTGATGGAATTCCTTTTCACCCGGGTTCCGCGCAAGCACGGTGTCCCGGATACCTTCGAGCCTTGAATCCATGGGGGGTTCCTATCCTCAGTGCGCCCAGCTGTAGCGGACGGTGTTCAGTCCCGCCCATGGTTGCACTTGCTTCCCCGGCATCTCCATCCGGGGGGAATGTGACCCAACCCGTCAGCTAGCGCTTCCGGCCGAACTTTGGCAGGTTGGGCAGATTCGGAAGGTTGGCCAGCAGATCAGCGGCCTTGGTGGCGGCCCGGCCCACGGTGCGTCCGATGTGTTGGGGCATGGTGTCATCCGGGGCCTCAAGAATCCCTGATGATTCGGTGGCATGCGCCATCACGGCCTGGCCGACGGCGTCCACCCGGGTAGCAGGCATGTCAGCCGCCGATTCGGTCGTCCCGGATCCGGGCACCGCGCCAGCGGGGGCGGTGACGGCCGCAGGCCCGTTGACGGCGGCTGCTGGCTCCCCTCCGGAAGGCGCGACGACGGCGGGCTTGGCCTGTCCGACGTCGAACGTTTCCAGCCACGAGGCGATGCCCGCGAGCGGCTTGGTGTTCAGGGTGTAGAAGCGCTTCTGGCCCTGTGCGCGCATGGTGACGAGGTCTGCCTCGCGGAGCACCTTCAAGTGCTTGGAAATAGTGGGCTGGCTCGCCGCCAGCTCCGCCACGAGTTCCCCTACAGCCTTATCCCCAGAGCGGAGGGAGACCAGGATGTCGCGTCTGGTTGCCTCAGCTATGACGGCAAATACGTCGTCAGTCACCATGCCTCCCACCCTAGCGACATATACGCCTGTTGGCATCCTGTTTCATGCCGCCCGAGTGCGGGACACGTCAGTCGAACCAGGGATCCAAGCCATACAGCGGGAATATCTGCTTACGCGTAGCGATGACGGCGCGGTCCACCTCGTCCGCGGGATCGTAGCCGACCTCCCAGGAACGCCACCAGATGTCCACGTCGTCTCCCATCAACGCGGGGGTGGGCTCGCCGTAGGTTTCCTTCACATAGCTTCGCCACTCCTCCGGCACGGGTTTTGAGAGCGGTACGGGTCGCTGCGCGACCATACCGATCAGATGGCTCCAAGCGCGCGGCACAACGCCAGTGACCTCGTAGCCGCCTCCCCCGGTGGCAATCCAGCGGTTCTCGCAGTAGCGGGCGGCAAGGCCGGCGACGGCGGCAGCGGCCTCACGCTGGCAGTCGACGCTGAGGTTGAGGTGCGTCAGGGGATCAAGCCGGTGGGAATCGCAGCCGTGCTGGCTGACGATGACCTCGGGCGCGAAGGCGGCCACAAGCTGCGGCACCACCGCGTGGAAAGCACGCAACCATGCCGCATCTCCGGTAAAAGCCGGAAGCGCCACGTTGACAGCGGTCCCGACTGCGTTTGGTCCCCCCGTTTCGTTGGCGAAACCCGTTCCGGGGAATAGCGTGAGGCCGGATTCGTGGAGGGACACTGTCATGACCCTGGGGTCGTCCCAGAAGATGCCCTGCGTCCCGTCGCCGTGATGGGCGTCGACGTCGATGCAGACCACGCGCTGCACACCGCCGTCGAGCAGCCGCTGGATGGCAATGGCGACGTCGTTGTACACGCAAAAGCCGCTGGCCTTCCCACGCGCCGCATGATGCATTCCGCCACTGAAGTTCACCGCTCGAACGGACCTGCCGGAAAGGACGGACTCGGCGGCCAGCAGTGAACCGCCGGCAAGCCGTGCGCTGGCCTCGTGCATTCCTGAGAACGCGGGATCGTCTTCGGTCCCCAACCCGCGGGCGTCATCGGGGCGAGAAGGATCCGCACCGACGCGACGCACAGCCTGGATGTACTCCCGGCTGTGAACGGTCAAAAGCTCGACGTCGGTTGCCACCGCCGGCGCCTCCACTGCCACATGGCTGTGGTCAAAAAGTCCGAGAGCCTTGGCCAACCGTGCTGTTAGCTCCAGCCGCCGGGGCGCCATGGGGTGACCCGGGCCGAAGTCGTAAGCCGTCATCGCGGGGTCCCACACCACCGTCGTTGGGAGTGCGGACCGCGTAATGCTGGAAGCTGATATCCCAACTCTGGAGTTCACCCTGAACAGGCTACCGGAGGCTGAAAGGCCACATCGCCCGGTCAGGCCCGGGAATAGTGGTTTACTACTCAGGAAAGCTTGTTCAACCGAGGAAGAGCGCCATGTCCCAAAGCCAGTCGAGGTCCCAGAGCCCGGCCAACTGGCAGCCCACGCACCAGGACCGTCAGGGCCTCTGGATTTTCACCCGCGTCCGCGACTTCATCGACAACGTTGCAAACAGCTCACCGGCCCGTTTGGCCTTGGTCATTTTCGCATCCGTCATCGTGCTGTTCACCGGGTTGTTGTCGCTGCCCGCCGCCTCTGCTTCAGGAGAATCCACTCCCCTGCACCAAGCCTTGTTCACGGCGGTGTCCAGTGTTTGCGTGACCGGCCTGACCGTGGTTTCAACAGCTACGTACTGGTCATTCTTCGGGCAACTGGTCATCCTGCTCGGCATCTTCGTGGGCGGCCTGGGTACCCTCACCTTGGCTTCGCTCTTGGCGCTGATGGTGAGCAAGCGGCTGGGCGTTCGCGGCAAACTCATCGCCCAGGAAGCGATGAACCACGCCGGCAGGCTTGGCGAAGTGGGTACCCTGCTCCGGATCGTGATCGTCACCTCGGTGGTCATCGAAGGCGCCCTGGCTTTGTCCCTAATTCCCCGTTTCCTGGTGTTGGGCGAGCCTTTCTGGGAGGCGGTGTGGCACGGAATCTTCTATGCCATCTCTTCCTTCAACAACGCGGGGTTCACCCCGCACTCGGACGGCGTAGTCCCCTACGAGACCGATCTCTGGATACTGGTCCCGCTGATGCTTGGCGTCTTCCTTGGAAGCCTGGGTTTCCCCGTGGTGATGGTGCTCCAACAAAACGGGCTCAACTGGAAGAAATGGAACCTCCACACCAAGCTCACCATCCAGGTATCCCTCATTTTGCTGGTGGCCGGTGCCCTGCTGTGGGGCCTCATGGAGTGGGATAACGTACGCACCATCGCCAACATGAACTTCGGCGATAAGGTGATCCACTCCATCTTTGCCTCTGTCATGACACGCTCCGGCGGTTTCAGCCTGGTGGACCAGAACCAGATGGAGCCCACCACCAAACTCCTCAGCGACGCGCTCATGTTTGCCGGCGGCGGTTCAGCCTCGACTGCCGGCGGCATCAAGGTAACCACCATCGCCGTCATGTTCCTTGCAATCATCGCCGAAGCCCGCGGCGATGCCGATGTGAAGGTGTACGGCCGCACCATCCCCCAAGGCACCATGCGGGTGGCCATCTCCGTGATCGTTGCCGGGGCCACCTTTGTTTCCGTGGCCGCGTTCCTGCTGCTCTCCATTAGCGGAGCGTCCCTGGATCGGGTACTTTTTGAAACCATCTCCGCCTTCGCCACTGTGGGCCTGAGCACCAACCTCAGTGGTGAGTTGCCGCCGTCGGGCGTCTACGTCCTGGCCCTACTCATGTTCGCCGGCCGCGTGGGCACAGTAACCCTCGCTGCCGGTTTGGCCCTGCGCCAGCGCAGCCAGCTGTACCACTACCCGGAAGAGAGGCCAATCATTGGCTAAGACCACGGGGGCGGCCAACCGCCCCGCCCACAACGCCCCGGTGCTGGTCATCGGCCTTGGCCGCTTCGGGTCCGCCACTGCCGAGCAGCTGGTCAAGCAGGGACGCGAAGTCCTCGCCATCGAGCGGGATCGCACCCTGGTCCAGAAATGGGCACCCGTCCTCACCCACGTGGTGGAGGCCGATGCCACCAATATTGATGCGCTGCGCCAACTCGGCGCACAGGAGTTTAGCTCCGCTGTGGTGGGCGTGGGGACATCGATCGAATCCTCCGTGCTGATCACGGTGAACCTGGTTGACCTGGGCATTGAACACCTCTGGGTTAAGGCCATCACGCCCTCGCACGGCAAGATTCTCACCCGAATCGGCGCCAACCACGTGATCTACCCGGAAGCCGACGCCGGGGTCCGCGCGGCACACCTGGTCTCCGGCCGGATGCTTGACTTCATCGAGTTCGACGACGACTTCGCGATCGTCAAGATGTACCCGCCCAAGGAAACCGTGGGCTTTACCCTCGACGAGTCCAAGGTCCGGTCAAAGTACGGCGTGACCATTGTGGGGGTGAAGTCCCCCGGCGAGGACTTCACGTACGCCCGCCCCGAAACCAAGGTGTCCAGCCACGACATGCTGATCGTCTCCGGCCATGTGGACTTGTTGGAACGGTTCGCGGCACGCCCCTAGGCGGCTCCCCGCGGCTGGCCGGAACCTTAGCTGAGCTGCTTCGTGATCTCCGCTGCCCGCGCGGCTGCCGCGCGGGCGCCGTCGGCGATGATCTTGGGAATCCCGGCGTCGTCAAAAACGGCGATGGCGCGCTCGGTGGTGCCGTTGGGACTGGTCACTCCCACACGGAGGGCAGTGGGGTCCGCGCCCGGTTCTGCAAGCATGAAACCTGCTCCGGCCACGGTCTCCCGCGCCAACATCACGGACAGCTCAGGATCGAGCCCCAGCTCGGTTCCCGCTGCGGCCATCGCCTCGGCCAGGTAGAAGGCATAGGCAGGCCCTGAGCCGCTGATCGCGGACAAAGCATCCACCTGGTCCTCGGGGACCTGCACTACCTTGCCGGCACCGGCCAGAGCGGTCTTCACCATGTCCAGCTGTTCAGCTGTGCAATGAGTCCCCGGTGAGACAGAAATGACGCCGCGTCCCAACCGTGCCGGCGTGTTGGGCATGGTCCTGATGACGGGCTGCCCCTCCGGCAACGCCGCTTCGAGCTGGGCGATGGAAACAGCGGCCGCGACACTGACCACAATGGTGTCCTTAGCCAGCGCCGGGCTGATCTCACGGGCAAGGTCCGCAATCCCCACGGGCTTGACGCCGAGGATGACCATCCCCGCGCCCTTGGTAGCCAATTGGTTGTTATCCGGCTCCTCATCACCGGCGATCGCCATGACTCCGTGACGGTGGGCAAGTTCCTCCGCACGGCCAGGCCGCCGGACAGTTGCGACGACGTCGGACGGGTCTTTCCCGGCGGCCAGCAGGCCGCCCAGGATAGCCTCGTTCATGGATCCACAGCCAAGGAATGCGATTCGGTTGCTCATTGGTCCATCATTGCAGTTCGCCAAGGATCGGGTCTAACGGTCTCTGGATCCCGGATTCCCAGCTTGTTCCCAAGGTTATTGCAGGGGACACCCATGCTTGGTCCCTAACGTTGGTACTACCTCATTGAGGGTGCGAGTGATGAGGCGGGCATGGGGATGTCCGCCAGCAGCACCGGTGGCCGGGCGGGTTTTCCCCCATTTCCCGATTCGGCCGCCGGTGCTTTCGCTTTTTAACCCGCCCACTCGACGCGGGGCCGGGCCGACCCAGGAACGGGCGCACCCCCTTACTGGTCTGCGCTGCCTTACTGATCTGCGCTGCCTTACTGGTCTGCGCTGCCTTACTGATCTGCGCTGCGCACCAGCGGCACGCTCAAGTGCTGCCGCGCGAAGCGCAAGGTCTCAGCCAGCATCTCCTCGCGTTCCCCGGCTACCTTCGCTTTTCGGGTGGAAATCTCCGCCACTACAACGCCGTCAAAACCGCTCGACGCCAAATGCTGCAGCGCGTCCGCGCACTGCTGGGTGCCGGTACCTGGAACCAGATGCTCATCTTTCCCGGACCCCGAACCATCTGTGAGGTGGACGTGCCGGAGTTTGCTGCCCAGCGACTTGATGGCTTCCAAACTGTTGGCCCCCGCTGTGGCGGCGTGCGAGAAGTCCCATGTGACGTCGTCGTAATCCTGGCCCAGCGGGTCCCAGTGCGGCAGGTAGGCCACGGCTTCCCGCCCGCGAACGCGCCACGGGTACATGTTCTCCACCGCGATGCGTACTTGGTATGTGTCCGCGAGTTCCTTGACGCCCTCAACGAAGTTTTCGGCGTAGTTGGATTGCCACCTGAACGGCGGGTGCGCCACCACGGTGTCACACCCGACTTCCACGGCCATCTGGCAGGATTTTTCGATCTTGTTCCACGCCGTACCCCACACTTGTTGCGTCAGCAGCAAGGTGGGTGCGTGGATGGAGACAATCTCCTGATGGTATCGATGGCTAAGTTGAATAAGGGCCTTGGGGTTCTGGCTCACAGCATTGTTGGTGACCATCACCTCCACGCCCTCGTAGCCCAGGTCCTGGGCCACGGCAAAGGCATCGTGGACGCTGAGCGGGTAGACGGAGGCGCTGGACAGCGCGACAGGGATCTGGCGGTCATTCAGTTCGGGTTCGACGTCGTTACTCATCTCAGGAGACCAGCCCGCCTGCAGCAGGGGCTGGGATAGGGGCAAGGGGCGGGGTGTCTGCGGGGGCCGGGAAGTCGAGTGACTCGTGGCGGGATTGGTCGATATCCAATATCTTCTTGGCTTCCTTGGCTGCTTTCTTTTTGGACTTGTCCTTGCGTTTTCCAACGTGCGGGGCGGGGTCCAGCGCTTCTTCGAATACCAACTGATCCAGGCGGCGGAGGATCAAGCCCTCACGCAAAGCCCACGGGCAAATCTCCATCTTCGGGAACTCAAAGAGTTCCAAGGCCGCCTCGGCAACCAGTGCACCGGCCAAGAGCTGGTGGGCGCGGGCGTCCGAAACGCCCGGCAGATATAGCCTGTCCTCCACCCTCATCGCCGAGATCCGTTGCGCCCACAAGCCGAGGTCGGCTGCGTGCAACTCCCGCTTGACGTAGGGTCCAGCGGCACTGGGGGCAGCCCCGGCGATCCGGGCCAGGGAACGGAACGTTTTGGACGTCCCGGCCACCAGGTTTGCCCGTCCAACCTCCTGGAAGCTGCGGGCAACGGGCTTCAACGTAGAGCGGATGTAACGCCGAAGTTCCTTGACGCTCTTGGCCGTGGGCGGGTCATCCTGCAGCCAATCCCTGGTCAAACGGCTCGCACCTAGCGGAACAGAGGTGGCAAACTCAGGCAGCTCGTCAGTTCCATACGCCATTTCGAAGGAGCCGCCGCCGATGTCGAGGTCCAGGATCGGACCGGCGCCCCAGCCGTACCAACGGCGGACTGCGAAGAAGGTCATGGACGCTTCTTCGCTTCCCGTCAGTTCCTGGAGCGTCACGGTGGTCTCGTGCTTTACCCGGGCCAGGACATCGGCGCCGTTGGTGGCCTCACGGATGGCTGATGTACAGAAAGCCAAGAGGTCCTGGGCTTTGTGGGCGGCCGCGAACTCCCACGCCTCCAACACGAACTCAATGAGCTCATGCTGGCCAGCATCGCTGATATTGCCGTCGCCGTCCAGGTATTGAACCAGCGAGAGTGGCCGTTTGTGCGAAGCGAACGGTACTGGGCGCGCGCCGGGGTGGGCGTCCACCAGCAGGAGGTGGACGGTGTTTGACCCGATGTCGAGAACGCCAAGACGCATTCTGCCATTATTCACCGATTCGAAGCCCGGGAAGTAACTTGCGGCCACGTTTCGCGCCTCCGGTGGCATAGCTGTGCAGGTCCGGGCGGTGGGGGCTGATGCTTGCGCGCCTATTCCGCAGGCTCTCCGGCGTCGTCTGCCCGTTTGAAGTCCCGGCGGATGTTCGCGATGCCCTCGGGGTCGATTTCGAACCCGTACTCGCTGCCCGGGTTGATGACCATGCCCAGCTCATTGCCAATGTTCCCAAGAATGGCCGAACCCAACGTACCCAGGACATGCGGGGCAGCCTCAAGGAACCTCTCGTCCACCCGGCTGGGGTGGCTGAAGACCGCCAGGACCGGCTGCCCGTCCGCGTTCGCAAGAACCAAGGGTTCCACAGAGGAATCCGGACCGTCTACAGCTTCGGAGCTCACCAGGTAGACCTCGTTGTTGAGGAAGGCAAGGATGACCTCCACGGGGTTCGCATCCGGCTGCTCGGCGGCGGCCAGCTTCAGCTCCAGTTCGTTCAGCGGCTGCGCGTCGTGCTGGCCGCCCCCTGTTGCCTCGGTGCCGCCTGCGGGCTCGTTTTCCGGTGAAACGGTCTGTTCAGTCATAGTCCTACTCGACCACGATGCCGGCCGGGACGCAATTCACGGGAACCGGCCCGCCAGCCTCTGGGACCGGGAAATCCTATTTCCGGGCCACGGCTTTCTTGGCCGGAGCCTTCCGGGTGGTGGTGCGCTTGACAGGCCCCTTGGCACGTTTTTCCGCCAAAAGTTCGACGGCGCGTTCCCGGGTCAGCTCCTCCAGTGAGGTGGAACGAGGCACGGTGATATTGGTGACGCCATCGGTGATGTAAGGACCGAAACGGCCTTCCTTGACCACGATGTTCTTCTCGGACACCGGATCAGGCCCAAACTCCGCGAGCGGTGGAACTGCGGCACGCGCGCCACGCTGTTTGGGCTGCGAATAGATCTCCAGCGCTTGTTCCAACGTGATGGTGAAGATCTCTTCTTCGGACCCGATGGAGCGTGAATCGGTCCCCTTCTTCAGGTAGGGACCAAAACGGCCGTTTTGAACCGTGATCGGGTTGCCATCCACATCTTCACCCAGGACGCGCGGCAAGCTCATGAGCTGGAGCGCCTCGTCAAGGGTCACAGTGTCCACGGTCATGGACTTGAAGAGGGATCCCGTGCGCGGCTTGGCCTTGACGGGCTTCTTGGGCGGTTTGGGCTTGCCGTTCTTGTAATACTCCACCGGCTGGTTGGCCAACTGCTCTTCGGTCATCTCGGGGATGATCTCGGTGACGTAGGCTCCATACCGGCCGTTCTTGGCCACTACCGTGTGTCCTGTGTGCGGATCGGCACCCAAGACGCGCTCTTCCGGGGCAGCGGTCTCCATGAGTTCCTTGGCTTTAGCCGCTGTGAGCTCGTCCGGAGCGAGATCTTCGGGCACGTTCGCCCGGGCCGACTCCACTACCTCGCCGGTCTTCTCATCCAGGGTTGGAATTGAGCTTTCCAGGTAGGGGCCGAACTTACCGACGCGCAGCGTGATGCCTTCCGCGATGGGCACGGAGTTAATCTCCCTGGCGTCGATTTCACCGAGGTTGTTCACGATGCTCAACAGGCCGGGGTCTGCGTCTTCGCCGTAATAGAAGTGCTTGAGCCATGCAGTTCCGGCTGCTTGGCCGTTGGCGATCTTATCCAGATCGCCTTCCATATCGGCCGTGAATTCATAGTCCACGTAGTCCGTGAAGTGCTGCTCGAGCAACCGGATCACGGAGAAGGCGATCCAGCTGGGAACCAGGGCGGACCCTTGTTTCCGGACGTAACCGCGGTCTTGGATGGTGGAAATGGTTGAGGCGTAAGTGGATGGGCGTCCAATGCCGCGCTTTTCCAGCTCCGCGGTCAGCGATGCTTCCGTGTACCGGGGTGGCGGGGAGGTCTCGTGGCCCACGGCCAGGATTTCCGAGGCCGTCAGTTCATCATCTTTAGCGACGTTCGGCAGGCGTCGTGCTTCGTCGGAATCGTCATCCCCGCGGCTTTCGTCCTTGCCCTCTTCGTAGGCGGCCAAGAACCCCGGGAAAGTGATAACGGTGCCGGACGCGGAGAACTCGGCGTCGCGGCCATCCGCGGCGGTCGCACCGAGACGAATGGTGGCCGTGGAACCCTTGGCGTCTGCCATCTGGGAGGCGACTGTGCGCTTCCAAATGAGTTCGTAGAGCCGGAACTCGTCGCCGCTCAGCTGCTTGGCCACCTGTGCCGGGGTGCGGAAGGAGTCACCGGCGGGGCGGATAGCCTCGTGGGCTTCTTGCGCGTTTGCCGCTTTGTTGGCATAGACGCGGGGGCTCGTGGGGACGTACTCGGGCCCATAAAGCTCAGACGCCTGACGCCTCGCAGCCGTGACGGCCTCGTTGCTCAGGGCTGACGAGTCGGTACGCATATAGGTGATGTAGCCGTTTTCATACAGGCGCTGCGCTACCTGCATGGTGCTCTTGGACGAGAAGCGAAGCTTGCGCCCGGCCTCCTGCTGCAGCGTGGAGGTGGTGAACGGCGCTGCGGGGCGGCGGGTATACGGCTTGGTATCGACGGACCGGACGCGGAAATCCGCGTTCTCAAGGCCGGCAGCCAAGGACGTTGCCCGTTCCTCGTCGAGGTGTACGGCGTTCGATGAGGTGAGCTGGCCGTTGTCATTGAAGTCACGGCCGCTGGCAACTTTGGCGCCGTCCACGGCCGCAAGCTTGGCCTTGAAGGATCCAGAGTCCGCACCGAACTGCCCGGTCAAGTCCCAGTAGGAGGCTGCCCGGAAGGCCATGCGTTCACGTTCACGGTCCACCACCATGCGGGTGACCACGGACTGAACGCGTCCGGCAGAGAGGCCGCGGGCCACTTTTCGCCAGAGGACCGGGGAAATCTCGTAACCGTAGAGACGGTCAAGGATGCGCCGGGTTTCCTGGGCGTCCACCAGTGCGGTGTCGACGTCGCGAAGGTTGTCCATGGCGCGGTGGATTGCTTCCTTGGTGATTTCACCGAAGGTCATCCGGTACACCGGAACCTTGGGCTTCAAAACCTCCAGCAGGTGCCACGCAATGGCTTCACCTTCGCGGTCCCCATCGGTTGCGAGGTAGAGCGCGTCGGCGTCTTTGAGTTGGGCCTTGAGTTCGGCGACCTTTTTCTTCTTGTCCGGCGAGACAACGTAGTAAGGCTTGAAGTCGTTTTCGACATCGACGGCGAACTTGCCCAGCGAGGTCTTCTTCAGTTCTGCAGGAAGGTCCGAGGGTTGGGGAAGGTCCCGGATGTGGCCGATCGAGGCCTCGACAATGAAGCCCTCACCAAGGTACTTGGCGATGGTCTTACTCTTGGCGGGAGACTCCACGATCACGAGTTTCTTGCCGGTTTTTGCCTTGCTGGGCACGGTGCTCCTACAGAAAAAATGTGTGATTGGGCTGGTGCCCATACTGGCCTAGTTCACCATAGATTGCAGAATCCTGCGTTTTCGGCCGGGAACCAGGAGGGTCTTTCAGAGGTCCATCCGGGCAGTTATTGCCCCGGTGCCACGCGGTCATCCGGGATCATCGACCACAGGGTGGCCATGCGCTCGGCGCCCTCAGGTATACGACTGGGATCCTCAAGTTCGTACTCGCGCAAGACCTCACGAATGCGTTCCGAAAGCTCCTTGCGCTGCGCTTTGGTAAGGTACAGCAAATTGCTCGCCAAGACCACCGCCGCCGCTTCCTCGGCCGCTTGTCCCTTTTGCTTACGTTCCCCGCGGGCCTTGGCAAATGCGGATGCCCGACGGCGGAACGCGTCGAGCTCTAGGTCCACAACTGCAATTTCCGGGCTGGCTATGCTGCCTCCCGAAATAGTGAAATCGGTGCCGGCAGCTCTCCAGCGGCGTTCCCGGGCATCACCGGAATTTTCGGCCGGCGCCACGATACCCCACTTCTGGAGTGCACGGAGGTGATAGCTCATGGCGCTGGGGGTGAGTCCCGTCCTCGCTGCCAGTTCCGTGGCGGTATGGCTCACCTGTGTGGCGTAGAGCTCCGAGATCACCTCGAGGCGGGCAGCGTGGGCCAAGGCGCGGATAGCTTTTGGATCAGTGATCTCAACCGTCTTCTCGGCGCGCTTGCCCCGAGGCACCTCGTGGTCCGGCTGGGATGCTGGGTTGTTGGCTATCACTCCCTCAGTGTAGTCAGCGTCACACCGAAGGAGGCGGGTACCTACCGGCAGCGGCGGTGCGTTGCCGGTCATGCGGTGGCCTGAGTCGCGGTGACCTGAGTAGGGGTGACCTGACTCGCCTGATCTGTGTCGGGGAGCAGGAAGCCCTCCAGGACCAGGTTGGTGACGTCCTGCAGCAGGCGGTCCCGGAAGCCTTGCTCGTCGAAGTCCTCCGCACCTCCCAGAAGCGCTACCAAGGCCGAGATGATCTGGCCAACGGTGAGCTGGCCATCACATGCGGAGACAAATCCGGCGAGTTCGGTGCTGAGCAGGTTGGTCCGGCGCAGGCCGGCGCCTTGGCGCAAAAGGATGACTCCTGGATGCTCCGCCCCGGGTCGTTGATGGCGTTCCTCGGTGACGTCCTCGGCAACCAGCAGATGGGCTTCCGCCAAGGTGTTGGCCACCACCCAATCTGCGCGGTGCACAGCTGCTCCAAGATGCGGGCCCACCGGCTGCTCGATCGGATGCGTGATTTCTTCAAAGCGATCAATGATGGGGCCAGAGGACGCGAACGGCCTGCGCAGAAAGATCATGCCGAACCCGATGCCCTGGACACTCCTGGAGGCGAAGTCGTCAAGGTAGGCCGCGTACGACGCCTTATAGTGGCCGTCGTCGCGGTTTTGGGAGGCATCCTGCAACCACGTCTCCGCGTATTGTTCAGGCCCTACCTGCTCCCGTTGGATAAACCAAGCATCCTGGCCGGAGTCCCTTACCCAGTCTGTGGGGCGGTCCATCCATCGGTTGCCCGAAGGGATCTCCCAGTTGCCCAGCATCTGGGCGATCCCACCAGGTTCAAGTACGTGGGCCAATGACGTCACAAGGGCAGCCACGATTCCGTCCCCTGCAAGCCCGCCGTCCCGGTACGTGAATTGGTCAGCAACTGATTCGCCGCCCGTACGTGGCGTGATGACAAAGGGAGGGTTGGAGACGACGAGCCCGAAGTGTTCCCCCGCCACTGGTTCCAGAAGAGATCCAGGGCGAAGCGTGACACGCCTGTCCAGATGATCCGGATCCAAGCCCAGTTCCCGAGCGTTCAACAACAGGTTGAAGCGCGTGAAAGCAAGGGCCCTCTCCGAGATGTCTGTGGCTGTGACATGTTCGCAGTGATGCAGCAAGTGGAACGTTTGGATGCCGCACCCAGTGCCGACATCCAGTGCGCGCTTGACGTTTTCCCTGATGGTGGCCTGCACGAGGGTGGTGGACGCACGCCCGATCCCCAAGACGTGGTCGTGCCGGAGCACACCCGGTTGCTGATGCGCGGCAAGATCGCTGGCTACCCAGAGATTCGCTCCCCCGCTCCCATCCGAATTGGCGTCCCAGCCATAGGGGCGAAGATCTACCTTGGCGCGCACGATCCCCGAATCCACTGTCGCAAGGCCCAAATCCGCCAGCCCTCGCGTAAGCACGCCCGGGAGCGCAGCATCAACGTCTGCCTCGGATTGAGGGACTGCCAGCAGCCACAACCCCACCAACACCGCGAGGGCGCGGACGGCCGGGTCCTCCGACGTTGAGCGCCGTTCCGTCACCACCAGAGCGGGGACCAATTGATCCCGGCTGAGCGCCTCCGAGGCCGATTCTCCGAGGAACTCGGCGACGCCATCCACCGTGTAAGAAAGGGTGCGAAGGTCCGAAGCCAGAGCGGCCAGAAGGCCCGGCTGGTCGCCGCGGGGGGCATCGGGAGTATTGCCTGAAGTAAACGAGGTGGCTGCGTCAATCACCCTGCAAGTCTAGGGCGGGTACGCCGTGCCCCGGCTCCCGGCCATGGCGTATGTGGACAAAGGACCAGATCCAAAACCGGTAGCGTTAACACATGCTCAAATTCTCCTTGTCCCTGCGGCGCATCGGCCTTGTCGGCATAGCTGCGGCCACCGTGCTGGCTGCCAGCGCGTGCCAAGCACCGGCCACGATCGAAAAGGCCGACGTTGCTGCCTGGAGGGCAAAGGTTCTCCCCACCGTGAGCGGCACCGTAGTAGAGGACGCCGGGAAGATCCTGAACAGGGAACCCTTGACTAAAAAATCTGCCCGCATCCCGGCAGGGACCTACACGTTCACCATGATCTGCGACGGCGGCGGCAAAGCCTTTTTCGCTATTTCGGCAGGCAGCAGCAAAATCGCAGACGCGACCGCGGCCTGCAACGCGAACTCCGACGTTGTGAAAATCAAAGTCCCCAGTGCCTCGGCGCTCACCATTTCGACAACCAGCGTGGACGTGCCGCAAATCTTCGCGTATCGCCTTGTTCCGGCAGCCGGCTAAAGCCGCTTAGCCTTTATGGCAGAGCTGACGCGGGCGTAAAGTCGGTGCATGGGCAGCAACGCAGCTCGCTCGGTAACCATTCAGCGCCTGGTGCGGGCCGCCGTCGGACTCTTAATCGTGGCGTCCATGGTCAGTGCCTGCGAGTATGCCTACGACGAGTCCGGTGGCCCAGGAGCAGCCGTGAGCACTGCTGCTGTTAGCCCTACCGTTCCACCCGACCCGACGCAGGAACAAGCAGTCACCGGTGAAGACTTGGACGCATGGGCTCGGGCCGCGCTGCCGGAATCCCAAGGACAATCGCTCTACGCCAGCAGCGGGTATGTGAACGCCGGGGAATCAGCGTCGGGGCAAACCGTTTCACTGCCTGCGGGCACCTACGCGGTCACCATGGCTTGCCGCGCTACCCGCAGGGTGTCCTTTACTGTCAAGGCCGGTGACTCCACGCTGTTGAACCTCACCTTGAGCTGCACCTCTGCGAGGGTCAGCGTTGTCCAGGTGGTTAAAGACGGCGTACTTTCGATCACAGTCGCCTCGAAATTCGAGGCGAATTTTGCTTACCGGGTGAGCCGGCTCTAACCGGCCACTTCGACAGCTTTGCAGCCCTCCGGGCAACGAAGAGTTTCCGGACTCGAGGCACAGTCGCCGCAGTACAGGGTCAGGGTCCGGCAACTGGGATTTGAGCAGTTCTCGAACTTGTTGGTCGGCGCCGAGCAACGGACGCACTCCCCGATGGTCTTGGCTTCCTCGCTGAACTCGACATGCATGCGCTTGTCGAAAACGTAGAGCGATCCTTCCCACAGGCCCTTGTCCTTGAACGTCTCGCCATAACGGACGATGCCGCCGTCGAGCTGGTACACCTCTTTGAAGCCGCGATTCACCATCAGGCTTGAAAGTACCTCGCATCGGATCCCGCCGGTGCAGTACGTCACCACGGGCTTGTCCTTCAGGGCGTCGTACTTTCCGGAATCCAGCTCCTTGATGAAATCGTGGGTCGTCTCCACGTCCGGCACTATGGCGTCCTTGAACTTGCCTATTTGGGCCTCGAACGCGTTCCGGCCGTCGAAAAACACCACGTCCTCGCCACCGGACTTTTTTGCTTCCACGAGTGCGTGAAGTTCCTCGGGCTGCAGATGGGTGCCGCCGCCGACGACGCCGTTCTGGTCCACTTTCAGTTCCCCGGGAGCTCCGAACGAGACGATCTCATCCCGCACCTTGACGCTAAGCCGCGGAAAGTCAGCCGCGCCTCCCTCGGACCACTTGAAGTCGATGTCATGGAAGCCTTTGTACTCCCGCGTCGTCTTGACGTACTGCTTCATGTCCTCCAGACGGCCGCCGACCGTAGCATTAATGCCGTCTTTCGAAATGAGGATCCGGCCCCTCAGCCCCAATTTCTCGCACAGGGCACGCTGCCACAGACGCACAGCGTCCGGGTCCGCGATCGGGGTAAAACCGTAGAAGAGAACAATCCTGTTTAAAGCCACTATCCAAGGGTACTGGGTGGGCCAAAATCGGCGGCTTCCAAGGACCGGTTCCCGAAGCCCCCGGCGGCCGTCAAAAGAAGAAGTCACAATTGCATAAGCAACACTCACTCCGATGACAACGCTCTGTTGATTCCCGGAACGCTGGCATAGTCTCTCTACATGAATCCAGATGCCTTGGTAGAAGACATTGCGCACCTCTTGGAAGTGTGGGTGGCCGGCTGGTCCGGGTGCCGGGGTTACGAAACACGCGCGGAGGGACGCTTCACTGCGGCACTGCGGGCCGACAAAACCGGTGACTGGGAGTACTTCGCCCACGATCCTTCCGATGAAGAATTCGCGGCGTTGGCAGCCACGACCGCTGAAGCGAAGAACCGGATACTGACCGTCCTCACCAACGACGTTCAACGCTACAAATACCTGGCCGGACTCCACGGCCTCAAGGTCACCTCAGCCTCCCAAACGATGATGATCGTGGACATGCAAACGCAGGACGCCGAGGACCCCTGGCTGCCGGACGACGACCTGCAGCTGGCCACCTCGCAGGCCAAAGGCGTTCACCACGCAGTGGTCCATGCGGGTGAGCAAGTCGCCGCCAGCGGACGAGTCTTCGTGGTCAATGGAACCGCAGTCTTCGACAAGATCGTCACCGAGCCTGCCTTCCAGCGGCGCGGGCTGGGAACCTTCATCATGAAGGCGCTCGCAGCACAGGCGTATGCGAACGACGTCGAAAACGGGCTCCTCCTCGCCTCCTTGGACGGCCAAAAGCTCTACTCCCACCTGGGTTGGGACGTTGTTTGCCACGTGCTGATGATGTCTGCCGGCACTGATGAGGATTCTGACCTTTCGGGCGCGTAGCCGGTAGCACGCGTGGCCGGTAGGCCCGCAGCCGATAGCGAGTCAGGAGCGCCCGGCGAACGGGTGACTGCCGCCGTCGGCATGGGTTGCCACCGCACAGTGACAGAATGATTCGGTGGCTGCACCTCATTCCCTGATCTCCTTGCTGGGCCGGACCCCGGACCCCGAACAGTTGCGCCATGTCCACACCATTCCGGCCAGGAAGGCCGTGAACGAACCTTGGCCGGGTTGGGTCCACCCCGACGTCGTGGGTTCCTACCAGTCCTTGGGCATCCATGAGCCCTACCGGCACCAGATCCAAGCAGCCGAACTCGCCCATTCCGGTCAACACGTAGTTATCGCCACCGGTACGGCTTCCGGAAAGTCCCTCGCGTACCAACTGCCGGCGCTGGACGCGATACACCGGTCCGAATTGCGCGTGCTCGCCGATCCGGGGAAGATCCACGACGACGGTGCTGTGACGCTGTACCTCTCCCCTACGAAAGCCTTGGCGGCGGACCAATTGGCCGCGATCCGCGCGTTGAAGTTGCCGACCGTTCGCGCAGAGACTTACGACGGCGACACGGACCCCGCGTCCCGGCGCTGGATTCGCGACCACGCCAATTTCATCCTGGCCAATCCCGACATGCTGCATTTTGGCATCCTTCCCAACCACACCTGGTGGGCACGGTTCTTCCGGCGACTCCGATACGTGATCGTGGACGAGGCACACAGCTACCGAGGAGTTTTCGGCTCCCACGTAGCCAACTTGATGAGGCGGCTCCGCCGGATTTGTGCGTACTACGGGGCTGACTCGTCCTTCCCTGAGCCCGTATTCATCGCAGCCTCGGCTACGGCCTCCGAGCCCGGTGTTTCCTTCGGCCGCTTGATCGGCGCACCAGTCCGGGAAGTATCGGAGGACTGCTCGCCGCACGGGTCCACCACCGTAGCTTTCTGGGAGCCCGCGCTTACGGAGGTCAAAGGCGAGAATGACGCCAAGCAACGCAGGACGGCAGTGGCAGAAACCGCAGACATCCTTGCCAACCTCGTTTCCTCCCGGGTGAGGACCATTGCGTTCATCAAGTCCAGGCGTGGTGCAGAATCGATAGCGTCCATCACCAAGAGATTGTTGGACGAGGTGGATCCGAGCCTGCCCGGCCGGGTGGCCGCTTACCGTTCCGGCTACCTCCCCGAAGAGCGGCGCGCGTTGGAACAGGCTTTGAGGTCCGGGGAGCTTTTGGGAGTGTCCAGTACCTCGGCCTTGGAACTCGGAATCGACATCTCGGGACTTGATGCCGTCTTGATTGCCGGTTGGCCGGGCACGCGGGCCTCGTTGTTCCAACAGATCGGACGCGCGGGCCGGGCAGGACAAGATGCCATCGCTGCTTTTGTTGCCAGCGACGATCCCTTGGATACGTACTTGGTAAACCATCCCGAGGCCGTGTTTGACGTCTCGGTGGAGGCCACGGTTTTCGATCCTGGGAATCCTTATGTCTTGGGGCCGCACCTGTGTGCAGCCGCGGCCGAGCTGCCCATCGGTCACGCAGAGCTCAGCCTCTTCGGTCCGTCGGCGGAGGGTCTCCTTGATCGCCTCGTGGACCAGGGGTATTTGCGGAAGCGCCCGGCTGGATGGTTTTGGACCCACCCGGAGAGCGCCGCCGGCATGGTGAACCTCAGGGCCGACGGCGGCGGACCCGTAAGCATCGTGGATGCGGAAACGGGTTCTTTGTTGGGGACGATGGATTCGCCGCAAACCCACTACCAGGCCCACACCGGGGCCATCTACGTCCACCAGGGCGAGAGCTACCTTGTAGAGGAACTCAACGAGGCTGACCACTGTGTCATGGTCAGGCGCGTGAACCCCGACTTCTACACGACGGCACGGGACGTGACCCAGATAGAGGTCCTCGAAACATCCCGATCGGCACAGTGGGGCGACATCACGGTGCATTTCGGTGATGTGAAAGTGACGACGCAAGTGGTTTCCTTTCAACGTAAAGCCCTCATTTCCAATGAGATCCTGGGTGAAGAGCCCTTGGATCTTGGCGCCCGTGACCTTTTCACGAAAGCGGTCTGGTTCGTGGTGGAGAACCGTTCCCTGCACGCTGCAGGCCTTGTGGAGGCACAGTTCCCCGGGGCGCTGCACGCTGCCGAGCACGCCGCAATCGGGCTTCTGCCCCTGGTGGCGTCCAGTGACCGCTGGGACATTGGTGGTGTTTCCACGGCTTTGCATGCCGACACGGGAGTGCCGACGATCTTTGTCTACGACGGCCACCCCGGTGGGGCCGGGTTTGCCGAGCGCGGCTTCGAAAAGGCGAAGACATGGCTAACCGCTACCAAAGACGCGATTAAAGCCTGCGAGTGTGAAGCCGGCTGCCCGTCCTGCGTCCAATCCCCCAAGTGCGGAAACAAGAATAATCCGCTGGACAAGGCAGCCGCCATCACCCTCCTGGATGTCCTGCTCCGGGATGCCAGCTGATCGGAGGCCGTGTAGGTCTAGGGCGGAGGTCCTGCGCGTGCGCGTCCAGTTGCCGGACCCCACAGGAACGATGGCTGGGCGAGTTCTGTCACCACGTCCACCACCTCCTTCCCCGCCACTGAGCACGATGAGAGCTTTGCGCCTTCGTGCTCAGCGACATCCGCGGCGACACTACACGGTTCCCCCGGTGCGAGCCCGCGGGCAGCATCGGCCGCCGCTAGTGCCGCGAGGTCGGCAGCAGACTCCGCCCGGGCTGTCATCACCCCTGCTTGGGCAAGCATCAACAACCCGGCTGTCAGCACCAACACCACCATCCCCAGGACCAAGGCCAGCACAGTTCCCGAGCCACGATCGCCGTGGTCCTGGGCCGCCCCGGCTCTCCGACATGTCATGGGATGGCTGACTCTGCCTTGGCCGAAGCTGCGGCAGTCAAGGTCCACGGGATGATTGGCCCCAATGCACCTCCCACCCGCGCCGAGGCCCTGACCGTCACCCAGCCGGCGTCGTTGGCCACCGCTAAATTCGCACTTTCGCCCGCAAGACGACGAACGGTACCTTCTACTGCCGTGGAGCTGTCACCGCGGGCGGAAGCCCGCGCTCCTGCCCTCACGGCTTCCTCCAGCCGCAGTTGCGTAATGCCCGCAGCTCCACCTGCCAAAAGGAAGGACAACAGCAACACCACCGCGGGCAACGCGACCGCAAACTCCGCTGTGACCGCGCCGAGCTCCTTGGCCGAAATGAGCTGTTGTGCCGGGACCGGCGTCCGGACCGGGCACAACCGTGGCGTCACACCGTCCCCGCTGCTTGCGGCTACCACTGGAATCATGGCAAAGAAAGTGCGGTGCGAACCAGGTTCAGCAGGAAACCACGAACTTCCTCGCTCCGAAGGATGACCACCAAGAGGCCCGCAAATCCAACTGCCGCGAGGGTGGCGATGGCATATTCCGCCGTGGCCATGCCCGCTTCGCCGCACAACAGGTGGCCCCGACGTGGGGCACTCCACGGAGCGAGTACCCTACGAACGGCTGTCAGCTTAGGGATTCTCCGGTGGCCTCCGCCCGCAGCGTGACGCCGGCCGCTGATCCGGCCGAAGAGAATCCTCGATGTGGCGAATAGGATCTTTGCCGGGATTTTCATGGGTTTCCTTTCGTGGTTCTTTCAGTGGTTAGCTCAGGCTTTGTTTTCACGAACTGACTCTCAGTGGCTCGCAGGCTCAACTCTTCCGTTGCTGGCTCCTCGTTCACAGGGCCGGATTTTCGCAAGTGGATAACTGCTGAGATTCGTCGGATGTGGAGGGAAGGTAAGAGCGCCTTACTCCGCTCAAGCCGGGGGCAGCATGGCAATCAAGACCGGAACGATGCCCAGGCAGATAAAGGCAGGCAAGGAGCACAAGCCCAAAGGAACCACTAGCTTCACACCTAGCGCCGCAGCCCGTTTCTCGGCAGCCCGAAACTGCTCACGGCGTTCCCTTGCCGCTTGCGCATACAGGAGTGAGGCGGAAGGTGCCCCTGTCAGCGCCGCAAAAGCCAGGGCATCTTTCAGGCGGGAAACTTCAGGCGTTGGCTGTGTGGGCGTTCGCCAAGCTGTCTCCCAGTCGGCTCCGATGGCGAGGGCTGCTACAACGGGACGTAGCGATCGGCTGACAGGGGGCGAAGCGCACCTGGCCACCAGTTCCAGTGCCCGGCCGATACCCGCGCCGGCGTCGAGCATCGACGCCACAAGTTCCAGCATCATCGCAACATCACTAAGGCCGTCCAAGTCACTAAGGCCGTCGAGGGAAACGTCCAACTCGAGAAGGGCTGCGGAACTGCCCAAACCGGGCGTGCCTTGCCGGGCGGACGGACCACCGGAGCGGGCAATCAACTGCCTTCGAACATGCGACGGCGATGCGAACCACAGGAACGCGGCAACTGCCAAGAGCGCCACCATTGCCGCGGGCAGAAGCATCATGCCGACCCTTGGGCTGCTGATGACACCAACCGCGTGGACCACACCCGGCCGGCCACAGTCAGCACAAGCCCTGCTGCAAGCGTGGCTGCTCCGAAGATGTTGCCGAGCAGGATTCCCAGAGGGTCCACTCCCAAGGCCATCCCCAGCACCAGCCCCACGACCGGTAGCCATGAGAGCAAGCGCACCGTGGCCTTGGGGCCTGCGAGCGCCGTTTGGCGGGCTGCTTCGGAATCTTCTTCGGCTTCAAGCTGGGCGGCAAACCGTGTCAGTAGGCCGGCGAGTGGGCAACCACTTGTTTCGGCGATATCGAGGCAGGCTACAAGCTCCATCCAAACTCTTCGTTCAAGGCTTCTTCTCCGGGGGTAACCCTTGGCTGCAGCCGCGCGGATCGCTTGGGCCGGAGAGCTTCCCACAGTTGCCGCTGCCCTTGCCGCGGCAAGTACTTTCAATGCTGTCGGGGACAACGCGGCCCTGCTGCAATCCATCTGGTGGTAGTCCTCTTCCGGAGAGGAAGCGTGGACCACCCATAGTTCCTCCCAAAGCCTCGACGATCCACGCCCACCCCGCAGCAAGGCGGCTAATTGTTGGACCAAAACCACCAGAGACAGGGGCTGCGGCGCGCCTGCCGAGAAACGGAGTCGTCGCACCATCCGGATGAAACCTGCCGCTCGTCCACGTTGTGGGAAGTCGACTCCGCGGCTGGCGCTGATATGCCGGAGGTCGATCCGGGGACGGCGGAGCTGCAGCCATGCGGTGAGCGCTACCAGAAGGATTGTTGCTGTCACCGCGCCGCGCCGTCGCCATGGGCCGGGTGCGTTCCACGAGGGGCTCCTTGGGGGAGGTGGAAATCATCGTTAGGCTTATCCAAGGAAAGCCTGGCCGCGAGAACCTCCCACGCCGCTTCGCGAGTGAATCCGTGGGAGCCCCACCGTAGTGCCGCGACCACCGTTTGTTCGCCAGCGGAATCCACGAGAACACCGATCGACGTGATTTTCCGTCCGGACTGTGTCCGATCCACATGGATGACGACCTCCAAGGCACTGGCCACTTGTAGCCGTACTGCTTCAGCATTGAGGCCAGCAAGTGCTCCGAGGGCCACCAGCCGCGCCGGGACCGCTTCAGCAGTGTTGGCATGGATAGTCCCGCCACCACCGGTGTGTCCGGTGTTCAGTGCCGTCAGCAATTCCCGAACTTCCGCGCCTCGACATTCGCCGACTATCAGCCTGTCCGGGCGCATGCGCAAGGCCTGACGGACCAGGTCTCCGAGGTCCAGGGCGCCTCCGCCCTCGAGGTTCCCGTGGCGGGACTCAAGCGTCACCACGTGCGGATGGACGGGGTTAAGTTCTGCGGCATCTTCGATCAGCACGAGCCGCTCGGCCGGGTGGCTCAACCCCAGCATCGTCGATAGCAAGGTGGTCTTTCCGGAGCCGGTTGCACCCGAAATCAGGAAGCTGAGCCTACGGTCAACGATCGCTCGAAGCACAGTTTCAACTTCCTCCGTGAACATGCCCAGCTCCCGCAATTCGGCCAAAGTGAAGACTTCCTCCCGCCGGATTCGGACGGAGAGCAGAGTCCCTGCCGTGGAAATGGGTGGGAGGACGGCATGGACCCGGTATCCGCCCGCGAGCCGTACGTCCACGCAAGGGGAGCCATCGTCCAAGCGACGTCCACCTGCGGCGACCAGGCGGGCAGCAAGAGCCCTGACCTGGTGTTCGTTGTCGAAGCGGATGGATGCCCGTTCCAAGCCATGGCCACGATCCAGCCACACAGAGTCCGGCCCATTCACGAAGATGTCCGTGACCGACCGATCTTGGGCGACCTGCTGCAAGGGTCCCAAGCCGTTCAACTCGGCGTTGATGGACTCCGCAGCTTCCAAGGCACCAGCCGTTCCCAGCAATCTGCCGCTGGCTTGGACCGCGGCGGCGACCACTGATGGCGTCACAGGTCCAGCGCCAGCGAGGATCGACTCCCGCACGGTCTCAAGTAGGCCTGCATCAATCCGGAGGCCCGGTAGGCGACGATCCACTCTCCCCGCGCCCCGACGCCAGTCACTCGGTTCAAGGAGTGCCCGGCCCGCGCGGCGCGGGTTCACTGTGGGACTCACTGCCTTGTACCCTTCAATTCAAGTACGTCCTGAACAAAGCGATTCACCTGTTTACGCCGGCCCAACTCCAAGAGGCGTCCCAACTCTGTTCCGGCCGCGACGCCCCGCACCTCGGGCAGGAGCCCCGACAGCGGTAGCCCCAGGGATTCCGCTATCAGCGGGGCGTCCACGGCCGAAGTGCCAGAGCCACGGACAATCAGCCCGGTATCGACCGGCGGAAGATCGCTCAGGAGGCGAGCCGTGGCAACTGCGGATTTGAGCTGGGGTGTGGACAGAATCAGCATCCTGTCGCATTCCCACGCGAGCGCCATCAGCCCCTCTCCGCTGCGTCCTACATCCACGAGGATCAGTTCGAAACTTCTCCTGGCAGCATCAAGGACGGCGGCCACAGCGCTGGCATCAGCGGTGGTAACGGCTTCGCGCTTTCCCGGCCATGACAGGTAGGCGAATCCTCCGGAGACCGGCAGCGAATCCCGGAACTGGGTGGGATCGAGGCTCCCCCGCGTTTCAAAGAAGTCCGGCCACCGGAGTCCGGGAACGTCCTCCGTGGTGATTGCCAGCTCAATACCTCCGCCCCAAGGGTCCCCGTCGATCAGCAACGTGCTGATTCCTTCTCCAGCGGCACCCTGGGCCAGCCAGATTGCAGCCGTGGTTGCTCCTACCCCGCCGCTACCGCCAATAAGTCCGAGGACCTCCCCTCCGGGTTCGGGGGCGCCAGACATGCTGAGGTGTTCGGCCAACCACGCTGCAGCTTCGGGGAGAACAGCTACTCTCTCAGCCCCCAAGGCGGTGGCCAGCCGCCAAAGCCCGTCCCCCTCCGAAGCCCTGCCAATCAGCGCGGCCGGGGCCCTGCGTCGTGGGGGAATCTCGCGGATGTCGCTGCCCACCAAGACGACATCAGCGTTATCCCATTCGCGCATGGCAGCTGCCACGTCGGGTGCTGTTCGCAGGCTCCCACCAGCGGCCGCCACAACACGTTCAACCTCTCCCCGCAGATACGGGTCAGCAGTGACCAGGAGTATCTCCGCGTTGCCAGGCGGTGGCCATGACCCGGCCGTGTCCTCTATTGCGGGGTGGTTGCCGGATGAGAAGTGCCGAAGTTCTCGCCTGCTCATGCAGCTACTCTGTCCAAGCCCACGGATGTTGGTAAATGCCGGCCGGCGCTATGTGCATAAACAGCGTGTCCGGGCTCTTGTTGAGGGAAGGTGGTCCGTCCCCCACCGGGGCACCGCCGGGTGAGCTAGCGGGTGGTCCCCGCTGGCTCGCCCTGCTGCCTGGTCTCGGGCCAAAAAACCCCCATCAACAAGGCAGAATGGAACGCATGTATCTGCTGCTCGCTCCCCACCCTGAAGGGGCAGCCATACAAAGGATCTCCCCCGCCGGGACAGCCACGAATGACGCTCGCGTGGTCACGCTGGGTGAGTTGGCCGGCGTCGTACGTGAATACGAGAACCAACGTCCGCGCTGGGTCTGGCACCGCGCGCAGGACTGGTACCCCGGGCTTGTGGCCGAGGGCGTTGAGCTCGAGCGTTGCCACGACCTGACCCTCTGCGGAGCCATCCTGGCGAACTCGGAATTCACTGCCCATACCGACTATCCACGCCAGGCCGCGCATGCGAGGTTCGACGAGGATATTGTTCCCGCACGGGCCTTGCAACCACCTGCCGTCCCGTCAGAGCAGGGAGCCCTCTTCGAGGAAATCGCCCCTTCCCGCCCAACCCTCGGATTGGCGGAACTGAGGGAAGAGTTCGCGGCCCAGCAGCGGGCGGTGGCACAGGTGACAAACGAGGGCCAACGCCGTCAACGCCTGCAGCTATTGCTCGCAGCAGAATCGGCGGGCGGCATGATCGCCGTCGAAATGCAGCACACCGGTGTCCCGTGGCATGAGGACGCGCACCGGCAGATACTTGCGGACGTCCTCGGGCAGCGTCCGCATCCCGGCCACAGGCCACCCGCCTTGGAAGAGCTGTGCAGGGAGTTACGGATCATCCTGAACTCCCCGGCGCTGAACCCGGACTCGCCCCAAGAGCTCATGCGGGCGCTGCATCGGAACGGCATCGAGGTTAAGAGCACCCGGAAATGGGAGCTCCAGGAATCGAACCATCCTGCCATCGCCCCGCTGCTGGCCTACAAGAAGCTCTCCCGCCTGCACACAGCAAACGGGTGGGCGTGGTTGGACGCATGGGTGCACAACGGCCGCTTCCACCCCGAGTACGTGGTGGGCGGCGTCGTCTCTGGCCGCTGGGCCTCCCGCGGCGGCGGGGCCCTCCAGATTCCTCGCAACATCAGGTCGGCGGTGCGGGCCGATCCGGGCCATAAGCTCATCGTTGCCGATGCCTCGCAGCTCGAACCGCGCGTGCTGGTGGCTTTGGCCCAAGACACCAAAATGGCCGAAGCTGCCCGGGACAAGGATCTCTATGCCGGCATCGCCGCCCAAGGTTTTGGTGGCGACCGGGCGAAGGCAAAGGTGGCACTCCTCGGTGCCATCTACGGCGCCACAACCGGCGAATCCGGCAGGCTCATGCCACAGCTGACGCGCACTTATCCCCGGGCCGTGGGTTTCGTCGAGCAGGCGGCGCGGGAGGGCGAAGCTGGGCGGACTGTCACCACGCGCCTCGGGCGGAGCAGCCCGGCACCGTCGAACGGTTGGTTCCTCAGCCAGCAATCCACCACAGCGGAAGAGCAACGGCGCGCGGACAACCTCGCGCGGTCCCGCGGAAGATTCACCCGAAACTTCGTCGTCCAAGGCTCGGCCGCCGAATGGGCAGCGTGCTGGTTGGCAGAATTACGACGGCGGCTGCGCGCCCTGCGTGCGGACGGCCGCCATGCAGAGCTCGTCTTCTTCCTGCACGACGAAGTAATGGTGCACGCCAGGGAGGACACGGTGGATGCGTGCATCAGTGCGATCGAGGAGGCCGCCGTCGCAGCCAAGGAACTCATGTTTGGCCCAATTCCGGTCGAGTTTCCGGTGAGCGTCGCCGTCGTCGACTCTTATGACAAGGCCAAGTAGCCTCCCCGCTACAGGGAGATCTCGTGCGTTCGGTCCTTATCCCACGGAACGGTCCATCCAAGTTCCTCGAACAGTCCGCTGAGCACCATCCCAGTGAAGCCCCACACCAGGAGGCCATTGATGGTGAATGCCGGGCTGCTGAAAGTCCGCCCGAACCGCGAAATGGTTGCTGTGACCCTGTTGGCAGGATCGAGCAGGTCCCGCACGGGCACGCGGAACACCTGGGCGGATTCGGCGTAATCCACAACACGGACGGGTGAGGGCGAGTCCCACCACGCCAACACCGGAGTGACCCGGAAATTGCTGCGGATGAGCCCCAGTTCAGGGATCACACCCAACACCCTCACGCCACTGGCATCGAGGCCGGTCTCCTCGACCGCTTCACGAAGGGCGGCGTGGACCACCGATTCATCGCCCGGATCCACGCTCCCTCCCGGAAACGCCACCTGGCCGGGATGCTCACCCAAGGTATGGGCACGCTCCAGCAAAAGTACGTCAAGATCCGTGGGCGCAATCGCTCGGCGCGGATCAGCTGCAGCGCCGTCCAGCATGCCGAAAAGCATCAAGACCGCGGCGGGCCGGGTGGTTTCCGGGCTGACTGCCAGTTGCGCCCAATGGGAGGAGACATGGTCCTCGCCCAGCTCGAAGCGCGTCACGAGTCCGGCCAGGTCCTCAAGGGCGCTCACTCGGGCCTCCTTTGTGATTCCATCCGAATATCCGCCGCACGATGGGTTTCCGCCAAAAACTTCTCAAGCAATGCCTCGTTGCCGGGGGCGAGCTCGTACTTCAGGAGCTTGGCTGCCTTCACGGGATCCGTTTCACCGTCCCCGTAGCTGGGACAGAGGCTTGCTACCGGGCAGGCCCCGCACGCTGGTTTCCGGGCGTGGCAGACCCTGCGCCCATGGAACACCACGCGGTGGGAAAGCATGGTCCAGTCCCTGGCCTCGAAGAGCTCGGCGACGTCGAATTCGATCTTCACGGGATCATCGGATTCGGTCCAACCGAATCGACGGGCCAAACGGCCAAAGTGGGTATCCACCGTAATTCCCGGCACGCCGAACGCGTTACCCAGCACTACATTGGCGGTTTTGCGCCCGACGCCGGGAAGCGTCACCAGATCTTCCAGACGACCCGGGACCTCGCCGTCGTACTCATCAACCAAACGGTTGCTCAGTGCCAGAACGTTGCGGGCCTTCGCGCGGAAGAAACCCGTGGGCTGGAGGATTGCCTCCAACTCCGCCGTGTCTGCCTCAGCCAAGGTACGCGCATCGGGGTAGCGGGCGAACAGGATTTTTGTGACCTGGTTGACCAACACGTCCGTGGTCTGCGCCGAGAGGACAGTGGCTACAACCAGCTCAAACGGATTCCTGAAATCCAGCTCCGCATGCGCGTACGGGTACTTGTCCGCAAGAATCCTGTTGATCTTGCGGGCCCGGCGCTTGAGGGCGAGCATCGAACCAGCTTGGGCAGCGGCCATGGCGTCCCTGCTTAACCGCGCTCGATGTTGCTGAGTTCGCGAAGAACCCCAACCTTGCCGTCGGTGTCCTGGACCAGGAATTCATGGCCGCGGTCTTCCAAGGCGAGCACCCAACCTCCTGGGTCGATAGTGAATGCGGGCGCACCGGAACGCTCATCGTAGGCCGTGCGTGGTTGGGCAACAGCGAACCAAAACGCCTCGTAGGCCGCCGGAGCGGACTCGTCCGGGCGGTTGGCGGGATCAACGGTGGCGCCGATGGAATCCGCCACGGCGGCGGTGCTGCCCGACACGATGGGAGTCGCCATGGTGGCCGCCCAAGGACGCTCACCGGGCGCCTGGGGAACTGTTGGTTGCGGAACCACCGGTTGTGGAACTACAGGCTGCGGCACCACGGGCTGCGGCGGTGCAGCTTGACCTGAACCGGACGCTTTGGCGGCTGGCGACGCCCCTGAAGTAACGCTGGGAGCGGGCGACGTCGGGCTGGCTCCGCCTCCTGCCGTTCCTGAAACAACGGCCGCCGCAGGCGCCGATGACGCAGGCGCCGATGACACAGGCGCGGAGGGTGAAACAACGGTAGCAGCGGGCGCGGCGGCCGGTTTCGGTGTCTTTGGTGCTTTCGGCGGACGCGGCGATACCGGCTTTCGGCTCGGTGTGGCGGCTTCACGTGCCACGAGGTGCGCAGGCACTTCCACACGGCCCTTGAAATCGGTGGAAAGCAAGGGCAGGTGGGGAGCCAGCACCGTAGCGACAAGCAAGCCGACAGAACCCACCAGGCCCACCAGGACCCCGGTGTTATAGGAATTGGCGATAGTCAGGAAAAACAACGGAACCGCGAAAGACGCCGTGACCGAGGCAAATTGATCGATCGAGAGCGAACCGATCCGCAGGTGCACATTGGGTCGCAGCCGGCGTGCCACAAAGAGGGCCACCACCACCAACGGCAGGATGATTCCCAACAGCAAGAAGAAGAGGTTGCCCACGTTCCAGAGGTTGTAGACACCAGCGAACATAGGCAGCAAGGACGCGACAAACATCAGGAGTGCGGAACCAAAAACCGTCACGTCGCGGACGGTGAAGGGGCCCACAACGGCGTCGTACTTCTGTCCACTACCGGCCGTGGAATGGGGCGTGCCAGCCGTGGTGTCCGGTCCCGTCGGCTGTGAGTCGTTCGGGTCAGGGCTCAGCTGGGTCATGTATTTCTCCTTCGTACGGCGACGCCTTGGACAGTCAGGTCCAGTAATCCCGCCGAATTGCGCGGGCGGACAGGACACTCCTCTGATGAGTCCCAAGACCACTTCAGCCTATGCCACCCCTCAGACACTGTTCCAGCGCAAACCCCTCCGATGGCCTCGCCCACAGCAAACTCCAAGCTGGCGCACAGACCGGCTTCGCGGAAGGACACTGCGACTCCGCCCGCCTTTGTGACGACGCACACGTGCGATGTCCCCCAAAGCGATAGTGTTGATGACGGACAGAGCACTACGGAACGTCCTCTGACCGCACGACGCCGGACGCCGGCCCGGGTGCGGGCGCAGGGCAGCGTCCGTGGCAGCAAAGATCGATGAATGATGAGGTTCACCATGTCTCAGGACACCACCGGATCCACGGCCACCGCTGCAGCTTCCACCGCTCAAGGCCAAGCCCCCCACGTCGATGCCTTCGAAAACCTCCTCCACGAAAACCGCCACTTCGCGCCATCGGCTGAGTTCGCAGCGAATGCGGTGGTCTCGGCCGGGATTTACGCAGAAGCAGACGCCGACCGTCCCGCGTTTTGGGCCAAGCAGGCCCGCGAGCTGCTGAGCTGGGACAAGGACTTCACTGAAACCCTGGATTGGTCCAACCCGCCCTTTGCCAAGTGGTTCGTCGGTGGTGAGGTTAACGCGGCCTACAACGCGCTGGACCGTCACGTCGAGAACGGCCTCGGTGACCGGGTAGCGATCTACTTTGAGGGCGAACCCGGCGATACCCGCACGTACACATACGCGCAGCTCACCGAAGAAGTAAAGAAGGCCGCCAACGCCTTCGAAACCCTCGGAGTCGCAAAGGGCGACCGCGTGGCCGTGTACCTGCCGATGATTCCCGAAGCAGTCATCACCCTGCTTGCCTGCGCCAGGATCGGCGCTGTGCACTCAGTGGTGTTCGGCGGTTTCTCCGCGGACGCACTGCGTTCCCGCATCGAGGACGCCGAAGCCAAACTCGTAGTCACCGCGGACGGCACATACCGCCGCGGCAAGCCCAGCGCCCTGAAGCCGGCCGTGGACGAGGCGTTGTCCTCCATGGAAAGCACCGGCGAACACTCTGTGAACCACGTCGTGGTGGTCAAGCGCAACGGCGAGGACGTCAACTGGGTGGAAGGCCGGGACCTGTGGTGGGACGACACTGTGGGCAACGCATCAAGCGAGCACACCGCCGTCGGGCACGATTCCGAGCACCCGCTCTTCATCCTCTACACCTCCGGCACCACCGGCAAGCCCAAGGGCATCCTGCACACCACCGGCGGCTACCTCACCCAGACCGCATTCACCCACAAGGCGGTGTTCGACCTCCACCCGGAAACGGACGTGTACTGGTGCACGGCCGACGTCGGCTGGGTCACCGGGCATTCCTACGTCACCTACGCACCGCTCATCAACGGCGCCACCCAAGTCATGTACGAGGGAACCCCGGACTCCCCGCACCAGGGCCGCTGGTGGGAAATCGTGGAGAAGTACAAGGTTTCCATCCTCTACACCGCCCCCACCGCGATCCGGACGTTCATGAAGTGGGGCCGGGAAATCCCCGCCAAGTACGATCTCTCTTCCATCCGCGTGCTGGGGTCCGTGGGCGAACCCATCAACCCTGAGGCGTGGATGTGGTACCGCGAGGTCATCGGCGGCAACGCCGGCAAGAACGGCGAACGCAAGGAAAACCCTGCCCCGATCGTGGACACCTGGTGGCAGACCGAAACGGGCGCACAAATGATCGCGCCGCTGCCCGGCATCACGGCCACCAAGCCCGGCTCCGCGCAGGTGCCGCTGCCCGGAATCGCCGTGGACGTGGTGGACGAAGCCGGCGAGTCGGTGGCCAACGGTGAAGGCGGCTACCTGGTGGTCCGCGAACCGTGGCCCTCCATGCTCCGCGGTATTTGGGGCGACCCCGAGCGCTTCAAGGACACCTACTGGTCCCGCTTCGAGGCCATGTACTTCGCAGGTGACGGGGCCAAGAAGGACGACGACGGCGACGTCTGGCTGCTGGGGCGGGTGGATGACGTCATGAACGTCTCCGGGCACCGCCTCTCCACCACCGAAATCGAATCCGCGCTGGTCTCGCACCCGTCCGTCGCTGAAGCAGCGGTGGTGGGCGCCGCCGACGACACCACCGGGCAGGCCATCGTCGCCTTCGTCATCCTCCGCGGTGACGCCGTGAACAACGGCGACGAAACCGTCCTGGAACTGCGCAACCACGTGGGCAAGGAAATCGGCCCGATCGCCAAGCCCAAGCAATTGCTGATCGTGCCCGAACTGCCTAAAACACGCTCCGGAAAGATCGTCCGACGCCTCCTCAAGGACATCGCAGAAGGCCGCGACACCGGCGACGCCACCACTTTGGCCGACCCCGGCATCATGGCCCAGATTGCCGAATCGCTCCGTAAGTAGCGTCCGGCGCTTTCCGCCAAGCCAAGAACGTTCGACGACGACGCCGCTCGCCACCCGTGGTGGGCGGCGTCGTCGTGCGTTCGGTCCTAGACTGATGCCAGAGTCAAGCAAGTGTCTGACGAACTGTCCAGAAAGGACCCGATGCTCCAAGCAGCCCGCCATTCGGCCATCATCGACGCCGTCCAACGCGAACGCGTGGTCCGGGTCTCGGACTTGGCGCTGATGCTGGGTGTCTCCGCCATGACGGTGCGCCGGGACATCGAGGCCTTGGAGGACTCCGGGCGTGTGGAGCGCATCCACGGTGGTGCCAAGCTGCCTGGCGATTCGAGCACCCACGAGCCCGGCTTCGAGCTCAAGTCGACTCAGCTGACCGAGGAAAAGCACGCGATCGCCGTTGAGGCCGCTCGGATAGTGCAGGAAGGCATGGCTATTGGCTTGGGCGCCGGCACCACCACATGGGCCCTGGCCAAGGAACTGGTCCACGGTCCACGCATCACGGTGGTAACCAACTCCGTGCGGATCGCCGATCTCTTCCACCACGGCGCGTCGTCGGGCGCTGGCCGTTTCGGATCCACGGTCATCCTGATCGGCGGTGAGCGAACGCCGTCGGATGCGTTGGTTGGACCTATTGCGACGTCCGCGTTGAAGCAGCTCCATTTGGACGCCTTATTCTTGGGGGTTCACGGCGTGGACACCCAGGCCGGTTTCACCACCCCGAACCTCTTGGAGGCTGAAACCGATCGCGCCTTCATGGCCTCCGCCCGGAGCACCATCGTCCTGGCCGACCACAGCAAGTGGGGCGTGACCGGCATTGCTTCGATCGCGCAGCTGGAGGAGGCAGACGAGCTCATCACGGATTCATTGCTTGGCGAGGACGCCCGGCGGGTGCTGGCTGAGAATGTTGCCAAGCTGACGATCGCGGGAAAGCCGTCGCCGCCAGACGGGCGTCAGGCCGTTTCCGCCAGGTAATCGATGGCGAGCTTATATCCCAGCACGCCTGCTCCGACGATGATCGCGCTGCAGACCCCCGACAAGTAGGAATGGTGGCGGAACTCTTCGCGCTGGTGCACGTTGGTGATGTGGACCTCGACGGCGGGCAACTGCACTGCCGCCAGCGCATCACGCAGCGCCACCGAGGTGTGGGTGAAGGCCCCGGCGTTGATCACGATTCCGACGGCGGTCCCCCGCGCCGCGTGGATGGCGTCCAGAAGGTCACCTTCATGGTTGGACTGAACGCAATCCACGGTGAACCCATGGGAAGCGGCGGCCGCCATGGCAAGCTGCTCGACGTCGGCCAAGGTGGAGGTGCCGTACTTCTCGGGCTCGCGGTTGCCGAGAAGGTTCAGGTTGGGTCCGTTGATCACGAGGATGGTACCGCGACCGGCTTCAGTGGCGGGGGTGGCTTCAGTCATGACTCCCAATCTATACGGTGCAGGAACTTACTTCCGGGTGCGGGGAATTTACTTCCGGGTGCACTGGCCGGCCGATACCGGGCTGCTGAGCCCGGCCGCCTTTTCCGCAACCGGTTCCAGGTCAGACATCGTCAGCGCGAAACCCAGGGCTGCGTTGGTCGTGGTCTTGGCAAAAACCAAACCTGCCACTTGGCCTTGGGCTGTCAGGAGGGGGCCACCCGAGTTACCCGGCTGGACATCGCCCGCCAGCTTGTAGACGGACTCCAACGACGGGTTGTTTCCGTAGATATCGGGGACCAGGACTGGTGAGATTCCTTGGACGGTGGCCGGTTTTGATTGAAACGGACCACCGTGCGGATAGCCGGCGAAGGCCGCGTTGCTGCCGTCCGGCAAGTCAGAACTCAGGGGCAGTGGAGATGAGGCCAGCCCGTTCACTGCAAGGACTGCGAGGTCGCGCTGCGGATCGAAATACACCACGCTGCCCGGCAACGCACCGCCGTCGGGAATCTCAACAACCGGCTGCGACACGCCCGCCACGACGTGCGCGTTGGTGACGACGCGCCCGGGGGAAACAACGAATCCGGATCCAGTCTGGTTCTGGCCGCATTCGAACGCCGTCCCCGTGATTTTGAGGACCGACTTTGCGGCCTGGTTCAGCGCGGGGGTGTCGGTGGATTCATTGGGCACTTGGACGGGAGCTGAGGGGCTGATGCCCTCAAAGAGCTGGGGTATGCCATCGCCGATGACCGTCGAGCGCAATTGCGCCATGGTGCTCTTGACCGGGGTGGGCGTCACCGAATCGATGTAGCGGATCACCCGCGATTCAGCCAGTTGCTGTGACACGAACGGAACACCCAGCGAACTGATGCTGAAAGCGAGCATGGACATCACCAACGCCGCAACCACCACGCTGACCACGCCACCGATCAACCGGTCCACCGTGTGCAGGGGCTTGATCCGCACGGCATGGCGGACTCTGCGGCCGATCATGGTGCCCAAGCCATGGCCCAAAGCGATCAGCACGACGGCGGCCCCCACCGTGGCGGCAAGCCTCCAGCCGCTGTCGGTCACCCAGCCGCTGACGAGCGGAACTGCGACGAAGGCCGCAATGGCACCCACCACGAAGCCTGCAATTCCGCCCAAGGTGACAACGAAGCCATTGCGCAGCCCGTAAATCAGGTAGGACAGCAGCATCAAGATCAGAGCCAAATCCAATATCGTCAAGCCAAACACCAATGCTCCTCTATGCCGCCTTGCGCCAATTGTAGTTGGGCACCCTGACAAGCAACCGCCAGGAAGGCTCGCCGACAGCCGGTGATTCGTAGCTCCCGCAGTTCAGCCTGCGGTGATTTCAGCTTGCTGTTTCAGCATGCTGATACGGTGTTGAACGCCCGGAACCCGCGCCGTTTCAGCGTTTCGCATGCCAACTACGTCACAGAAGCCCAAAAATTCTGAAACAATGGCTGGAGCGCCACGACCGAAACTTATACTCAGGAGACTTCATGGACATCGAGGTACTGCGCCGCGCACCCCTCTTCGCCACCCTTGACGACGACGCATTCCGCCTGCTGACGGACGAACTCACAGAGGTGGACCTTTCACGTGGAGCCTCGGTGTTCCGCGAAGGCGACCAGGGTGACCAGCTCTACTTCATCGTTTCCGGAAAGGTGAAGCTCGGCCGCACCTCCCCGGACGGCCGCGAATCCCTGCTTGCCATCCTCGGCCCGGGCGAGCTCTTCGGCGAGATGGCACTGTTCGACCCCAGCCCGCGCACTGCCACGGCTACCGCCGTTTCGGAAACCCGCCTGGCTGGCCTCAAGAATGAGAGCCTCAACGCTTTGCTCCGGACCCGTCCGGAGGTTTCCGCCCAGCTGCTGCAGGCCCTCGCCCGCCGTCTCCGCCGCACGAACGACTCGCTATCGGACCTCGTCTTCTCAGACGTTCCGGGCCGCGTTGCCAAGGCCCTCCTGGACTTGGCGGATCGCTTTGGCCGCCCGGCTACCGACGGCGTGCTGGTCGCCCATGAGCTGACCCAGGAAGAACTGGCCCAACTGGTGGGCGCTTCCCGCGAAACCGTCAACAAAGCCCTGGCCGAATTCGTCCAGCGCGGATGGCTCCGGCTGGAAGCCCGCGCCGTGGTCATCCTGGACATGCAGCGCCTCCGCCAGCGTTCGCGATAACCAAAGCTCAACAAAAAGAGCCGCCCCGTTCCCTGTAATCCAGGGAACGGGGCGGCTCTTTTTGTTGAGTGTTTAGCGTTCGCGCTGCGGTTCACCGGCAACGGTCCGGGCAGCGGCAACCTCAAGCATCAGTTCGCCGTCCTCATTGACGAGACGGGATTGGTAAACGTGGGCTTTCCGCTTGTAACTGAGGTAAGCGATGCAACCATTGGCGGCCGCCATTTTCTCCAGCATGATTTCGGACCCGGGCACCAACAACTGTCCCAGCGTGAGCCCCACGGTGTTTTCCTGGTTCACTTCGTCGCCCAAGGCCGTGGTGTCCCGCAGTGCGATGGCATCGGCCACGCACACCCAACGCCCCCACACACCCTTGCTCGCTAGGATGCTCGGCTGCTGATTCACGGGAACAGTAGCCGCGAAGTAGCGCGTGTTGAACCGGGTATGCGCAAAGTCAGGGCTGACCCAGTTCACCAAGGATTTCAGGAGGTCCGTGCGCAACGACAGTCCGCGCTTGGTCAGGATGTCGGTGAACGATTTCTCCTGAGCCGCGACGGCTTCACGGGCTTTCATCCACTCCACGGTGGAGTTGGCCTCCACTGTGGATGAGGCATCAGGACCGGCCAGCAGCACGCCGGTTTCCTCAAAGAGCTCCCGGATAGCGCCTACGACGTGGCGGCGAGCCAGTCCGACGTCGTCCGTTCCCAATACCTCGGCCCAATGCTGGGGCGAGGGCCCCAGCCAGCCGACGGCATTGTCATCGGACGGCTCCAGGGACCCGCCCGGAAACGAGATAACTCCCAACGGGGAGGAGCCTGGCCGGTACCCGAGCCAGGTCTCCAAACCGGTCGGGGAATCCCGAAGAAGGACCACGGACGATGCATAGCGGGCGGCCCTGGGGGTCCGCTCGCCCAAATCAAGCCAGTTCCGTGCTGCCCCTTCGAGGTGAGGAGGAAGTGCAAACAGACGGCGGGAAAGCTGAGGCAATTGGGTGAACCGGTTCCTTAGCTGAATTCAGCAATGAGTTCGACCTCAACAGGAGAGTCGAGGGGGAGGACGGACACGCCGACGGCGGAACGTGCGTGCTTGCCGGCGTCGCCCAAAACCTGGCCGAGAAGCTCGGATGCACCGTTGATGACTCCGGGCTGGCCAGTGAACGTGGGTTCTGAAGACACGAAGCCCACCACCTTGACGATTCTGGTGATGCGGTCGAGGTCACCGATGACGCTCTTGACCGCTGCCAGGGCGTTGATGGCACAGACGGCGGCGTAGCGCTTGGCCTCTTCCGGATCCACAGTCGGTTCATCCGAGGTACCCAACTGGCCAACGGAGACCTTGCCGGTAGCTTCGAGTTTGCCGTTAATAAACGGCAGCTGCCCGGAGGTGTAGACGTAGTTACCGGACACGACGGCGGGAACGTAGTCGGCGACTGGTGCGGCGACCTCGGGGAGGGTCAGGCCGAGCTCTGCAAGGCGCTGCTCCACGGCCGAGGCAGGGGCGCCCGAATCCGCGGGAGATGTGGTTTCTGCGGGGGTTGTCATGATTACTGCTTCTCCCTCTTCAGGTATGCGACAAGGCCTTTGCCATCGGGGCCGCCGACGACCTGGACAAGCTCCCAGCCGTCCTCACCCCACTGATCCAGGATCTGTTTCGTGGCGTGGATAATGAGCGGAATCGTGGCGTACTCCCATTTGGTCATGACAGAAAGCCTAGCCCTTGCCGGTAAAGTGGAAAACATGGCGACTCGCACGAACCCGTTTTTCGACACTGCCACCACCCTCGGAAAGATTCTAGGCTTCCTTGGCGTGAGTGCGATTTGTGGCGTCCTGGTGGCCGGCCTTTTGGTCCCCGCCGCGGCCGTCTCCGGCAGTGCCGCAAGTGGTTCCATCCAGTTCTTTGATACCCTCCCGGCCGAACTCCAGGTAGATCCGCCCAGCCAGAACACCACGATTCTGGCGAAGGACGGCTCCCCGATCGCGTCCATCTATGAGGAGAACCGGACCAAGATCCCCTTGAACCAGATGAGCCCGTATGTCAAAGATGCGGTCATCGCCATCGAAGACAACCGGTTCTACGAGCATGGCGGAATCGACACCACCGGTATCTTGCGGGCACTGGTGAGCACCGCTCAAGGTAACAAACAAGGCGCGTCAACCATCACGCAGCAGTACGTCAACAACGTGATCAACGAGTCACTGGTCGCCTCCGGCCAGAGCAGCGACGTCAAGCTGAACGGTGTCAACAAAGGCATCGGAGACAAGCTCCGCGAGATGAAGCTTGCCATCGCTTTGGAGAAGAAATTCACCAAAGACCAGATTCTTGAGGGCTACCTCAACATTGTGTTCTTCAACAGGGACGCCTACGGCATCGAAGCCGCATCGAAGCTGTTCTTCAGCACCAGCGCCAAGGACCTGACGCTTCCACAAGCCGCCCTCCTGGCAGGCCTCGTGAACAGCCCGGCAGCCTTTGATCCGGTGGTCCACCCGGACGCGTCCAAGCAGCGCCGCGACCTGGTGCTCACGGCCATGTATAACCAAAAGAAGATCACCAAGGCCGAGTACGACCAAGCTGTGGCTACTCCCATCACCACCAAGGTCACTCCGGCCCGCCAAGGTTGTGCATACGCTTCCACCGCGCCGTACTTCTGTGATTACGTGCTGCACTTGCTCTTCAACAACCCGGCGTATGGGCAGACGCCGACGGATCGCCAGAACACTGTCATGCGGGGTGGGTTGACTATCAAGACCACCCTGGACCCTACCGCGCAGAACGTCGCCCAGCAGCAGGTTGACGCCACGGCCGGCGCGAACCCTGACAAGTGGGGGGCTTCCATCATCTCCGTCCAGCCGGGTACAGGCCAGATTGTCAGCATGGCCCAGAACACCGTGATGCTGCCCCAACCCGGTAAGTTCGACCAGACCCAGAACTTCAACGTCGATGTCCTGGACGCCAAGGGCAATGACCTCAATGGCATTGGCGGCTTCCAGCCGGGTTCCACCATGAAACCGTTCACATTCGCGGAATGGCTCAATGAGGGCAAATCGATGACCACGACGATCAACGCGTCGGTCAGGAAATATCGGCAGGGGTTCCCTTGGCGAAACACCTGCCCAACTCCGGAGGACGGTTTCTACGATTCATCAGTACCGGGGAGCTTCGATCTGCAGAACTCGGACGAAGGCTACTACCGCCCCATGACGGTCCTCTACGGCCTCATGAACTCCATCAACACCGCCACCTTCGCCTCCGCTTCCCAACTGGACCTCTGCGGCATCCAGGGCATCGTTAACGCGACAGGAGTGCACAGCGGCCTGCCGACGCGGGACCAAGCTGGAAACGTCACTGATCCGAATCCCAAGGTCTCCATGACCACCCTGGGTAACCTCATCGGATCCACACAAACCGCTCCCTTGACCATGGCCAGCGCCTTCGCGACCTTTGCAGCTGACGGTAAGTACTGTGAACCCATCGCCATCACCTCCGTCAAGGACCAAGCGGGGAAGGACTTGCCTGCCCAGTCGTCCTCCTGCAAGGACGCCATCAAGCCTGAGGTTGCCCGTGGCGTTGCCTACGCAATGCAGGAAGTACTGAACCATGGTTCAGGCTCCCTGATCCGGCCCGCGCTGAACACCAACAACAACTTCCCGGTGGCAGCGAAGACCGGTACGAACGATATGAACAGCTCAACTTGGGTGGTCGGATACACGTCCGGACTGGCAACGGCATCATGGTTCGGTGACCCGCTGGATGCCCAGCAGCGGCCAGGACGGAACATCACGGTCAACGGCAAGTTCTACCCGTCCATTGACGGTTACATGATCGCCGGTCCGCAGTTCACCAACTACATGCTCTCGGTTGCTCCCGCCTACGGAACCAACCCCTTCCCCACGCCGCCGTCGAACCTGCTCGGCAGTGCCCCTCCCCAGCGGAGCCCGAGCACCCCCAACAGCAGCGGTGCGAGCAACAGCGGAACGCCCGGTCACGACTAATGGCGTCCATGATTGACTCGTTGGCAGACCGCGCCCGTACCCTCGGGCGCGGTCTTGCCGCAACCACCGCCATCGGCGCAGCAGCAGGTGTAGCGGCGGCAGCTTACGGCTGGTGGGAGAAGGACCAGTTCGAAGTCCGGCGCGAGACGCTGCCTATCCTCCCCGAAGGCTCCGCGCCGTTCCGGATCCTGCACCTCAGTGACATCCATTTCGTCCCGGGTCAGGACAAGAAGGCTCGGTGGTTGCAGTCCTTGGCTGAACTGAAGCCGGACCTTGTGGTCAACACTGGCGACAACCTCAGCCACACCCAGGCCATCGATCCGCTGATCCAAGCGCTTGAACCGTTGATGGACTTTCCCGGCGTGTTCGTTCCGGGCTCCAACGACTATTTCGCGCCCAGGTTCAAGAACCCGGCGGGCTATTTCCGCGGACCTTCCCGGCCGAAAACAGAGCCGATCAAGCTCGACTGGCCCAAGTTGCGCACGGCATTTGGGATGGGCGGCTGGATCGACCTCACCAACCGTGCCCAGTCCATCACGCTTAACGGCCTGCGCTTTGATTTCTCCGGGGTGGACGATCCCCATTTGAAGCGGGAACGGTACGCAGACTGGCATCGCGGCACGGCCAACCAGGACACGCGTCCGCATGTCCGGGTCGCCGTCGTCCACGCCCCGTACCAGCGCGTGCTGGATCATTTCACGCAAGCCCAAGCCCACCTGATTCTTGCCGGGCACACCCACGGCGGCCAGATCTGCATCCCCGGCTACGGCGCTTTGGTCTCCAATTGCGACCTCCCCACCTGGCGTGCCAAAGGCCTCCACGATTGGGAAAGCAACGGACTGACGACGCCGGTCAACGTCTCCGGCGGAATCGGCACCTCACGCTTCTCCCCGGTCCGCATCGCCTGCCGGCCGGAAGCGGTACTGCTCACCCTCACGCCCCGCACATAGGCCCCCAGCTACAGGCCTGCAGGGGCATGGCATAGGGTAGTTGCTACGGGAAACTATCTCCGCACCATCTGAAGATCCAGCTGTTGAGAAGCGGGCATGTCCAAGCAAACGTCATTCTTTAACTCCATCCGCCGCCTGTACCCCCATGTACGGCCCATCCTCCCCCGCCTATTCATGGGCTTGGTGTCTGCTTTGCTGGCGAGCATTGTGGCACTCACCATCCCGCAGGTTTTCCGGGTGCTGGTCAACAACTCCTTGCAGCGCGGCGGTGACCCGGCCGCGGTGTGGACCGCCGCCGTCGTCATCCTTGCTTTAGGCGTGGCGGAGGCTGGACTGGTAGCCCTGCGGCGGCAGTTCGTGATCAATCCGGCCACCACGGTGGAGACCAGGATGCGTGTCACTTTGTATGGGCATCTTCAGGAGCTCACGGTGGCGTTCCACGATCGTTGGGGTTCGGGGCAGCTGCTTTCCAGGGCCATGACCGATCTCAGCTTCCTCCGGCGCTGGATGGCGTTCGGAGCGATCATGCTCGTTGTCACTACCTTGACGGTGATCATCGGCGTGGGCGTGATGTTCTCCATGAGCTGGCAATTGGCGCTCATTTTCCTGGCCGCCGCCGTGCCGATCATGGTCAACTCCTTCCGCTTCCGGCGCCGTTTCAGCCGGGTGACCCGGCTCAGCCAGGACCAGGCCGGGGACCTTGCCACCACCGTGGAAGAGTCCGTCCACGGCATCCGGGTATTGAAGGCTTTCGGCCGCAGCCGCGAGGCCTTGGAAAATTTCAACGGCCAAGCCGAGGAGCTCCGGCAGACGGAGATCATGAAAGCCAAGCAACAGGCCGGTTTCACCCTGGTGGTGACGCTCCTGCCTGAACTTGCCTTGGGCTTTGGGTTGGTGACGGGGGTGCTGCTCGTCGCCAGCGGGCAGCTGAGCATCGGATCTTTGGTGGCCTTTTTCGCCACGGCCGCCGTGGTGGCAACTCCAGTGGAGTTCTCCGGGACCTTGCTCGCGATGGCGCTGACCGCCAAGACCGCAGTGGACCGGCACTTCGAAGTCATGGATACCCGGAACACGATCACCTCTCCCGAAGAGCCCGTGTTCCCGGAAAACGGCAAGGGCGCCTTGCGCTTTGAGCAGGCCGGATTCGGGTTCGACGACGGCGGTTCGCTCCTGCGCGATGTCTCCCTGGAGATCCGTCCGGGCGAAACGATGGCCCTCGTGGGGATCACCGGCAGCGGCAAGAGTGCGTTGCTCCAACTCGTCCCCCGGCTCTACGACGTGACCGAGGGCGCTGTGACCATCGACGGCATAGACGTCCGGAATTACGACCTCCATGAACTTCGCAGGATCGTCTCCGTTGCATTCGAGGACACCACACTGTTCTCCAGTTCAGTGCGGGACAACGTCCTGCTCGGCGCCCCTGATCCCAGCGAAGCAGCCCTGGACGAGGCACTCGATGTAGCCCAGGCGCAGTTCGCCTATTCCCTGCCTGACGGTGTGGACACACTTATTGGTGAGGAAGGCCTCAGCCTGTCCGGTGGCCAGCGTCAGAGGATCGCCTTGGCACGCGCCATCGCCGCCAGGCCAAAGGTCTTGGTGCTGGACGATCCGCTCTCCGCCCTCGATGTCAACACCGAGGAACGCGTTGAAGCCCGCCTGCGCGACGTCCTGCGCGAGACCACCACGTTGATCGTGGCGCACCGACCCTCCACCGTTGCCTTGGCGGACCGTGTGGCCTTGCTCGAAAACGGAACCATCACCGCCGTCGGAACCCATACGGAACTGTTGGCGGGCAACGATCATTACCGCTACGTCATCGCAAGCCTCGATTCCGGTCCGAAGGACCTCGATAGCGAACTGGACGAGCTCGAAGAAGCCGAGGAGGCCCGCCGGTGAGTGCCACAACCTTTGGAACGGCCAACGAGGACAACGCGCTCCTCACCAAAGCAGACAGTAAAGCCGTACGACGCCGGTCCCTCGCCTTGCTTGCCTCGCTGATCCGTCCGGTCAGGTTGCGTTTCTGGATGACGATCGTGATGGTGGTGGTCTCCCAACTCACCCGTGTAGCCGGGCCCGCGTTGATCGCGTTCGGCATCGACCATGCCCTGCCTACGCTCAAAGCCGGCAACAACGGTCCCTTGATGCTTGCCGGTGTCTTGTACCTCGCGGCCGCCATTGCCACGGCGTCAATGACGGCCCTCTATGTCACTTCGACAGCCCAACTCAGCCAGTCCATGCTGCTGGACCTCCGGGTCCGCGTCTTTAGGCACACCCAGCGGTTGAGCTTGGAGTTCCATGAGAAGTACACGTCCGGACGCATCATTGCCCGTCAAACCTCGGACCTCGAGGCACTGCGGGACCTGTTGGATTCGGGTGTGAGTTCCTTGGCCTCCGGTCTGTTGTTCATGGTCTTTACGGCCTTCACCGTATTTGCGCTGGACTGGCGGACTGGCGTCATCATGCTCGCCGCGGGCGTACCGATGTTCCTTCTGTCCCGCTGGTACCAGAAGCACTCGCAGGTGGCTTACCGTGAATCGCGCGTGGTCTCGGCGGGGTTGATTGTGCACTTTGTGGAAACCATGACCGGAATCCGCGCCGTCAAGGCGTTCCGCAAGGAGAAGGAGAACGCGGCACAGTACGGCGAACTGGCTGAGGAATACCGGAAAAACAGTGTCCGCTCCATCAATCTGAACGGCATCTTCCAACCGGGCCTGGTGTTGATCGGAAACGTTTGCGTCGCCGTCGTCCTGCTCATGGGAGGCTTCCGCGTGCTCAGCGGCGAGCTCGCGGTCGGTGTCCTGTTGGCCCTGATTCTTTCCACCAAGCGTTTCTTCCAGCCGGTGGACCAGATGGCGATGTTTTACAACTCCTTCCAAAGCGCCCAAGCTGCGCTGGAGAAGGTGTCAGGACTCCTTGAAGAGGTCCCAACAGTCCGCCCGCCCAAGAATCCTGTTCCGTTGAAAAGCTCACGCGGGGAGATCGATTTCGCAGGAGTGGAGTTCGGCTACGGAAGCGGGACAATCGTTGTTCCCCCCATGGACCTGCACATCCCTGCAGGCCAGACCGTGGCCTTGGTAGGCCAAACCGGGGCCGGAAAGTCCACGCTGGCCAAGCTCATTGCCCGCTTTTACGATGTCACCTCAGGCGCCATCACCTTGGACGGCATCGATCTGAGGGACCTCTCCACCACCGACCTCCGCCGGGCCGTGGTGATGGTTACACAGGAGGCATTCCTCTTCAGCGGTTCGGTCGCCGATAACATCGCCCTGGGCCGACCCGAAGCATCCCGCGAAGACATCGAAAAAGCGGCGAAGGCCGTTGGTGCGCACGAATTCATCTCGGGGCTGCCCGAGGGATATGACACCGACGTCAATAAGCGTGGTGGTCGCGTTTCCTCGGGTCAACGCCAACTCATCGGATTTGCCCGCGCTTTCCTGGCTGCCCCTGCCGTCCTGATCCTGGACGAGGCGACCTCGTCCTTGGACATACCTTCCGAACGCATGGTCCAGCAGGGCCTGGCCAATCTGCTCGAAGGGGTGGCCGGCAAGAATTCGGCACGGACGGCCATCATCATCGCACACCGCCTCTCCACCGTGGAGACCGCGGACAGGGTCCTCGTGGTTCACGACGGACGCATCGTGGAGGACGGCTCACCGGCGGAACTGATCAGCGGTGGGGGACGCTTTGCGCAACTGCACGGGGCCTGGAAAGACTCATTGGTCTAGCGTTTCTGTGGCTGGTCGCTGGGAGCAGCGACCACCGCCCGTCGATTTCGCATCAGGAAGCGATTCAGCTATCCTTGAACAGTTGCTTTCGCAGCGGATCGGGATGTAGCGCAGCTTGGTAGCGCGCTTCGTTCGGGACGAAGAGGTCGCAGGTTCAAATCCTGTCATCCCGACCAACAAAAAGAGGGTCTTCCAAATGGAAGACCCTCTTTTGTTTCTCTTCAGGCTTTCAGTGCCTCTGGTTTACAGAGGATCGGATGGCTTACATGGGGTCGGGCCAGTTACCAATGGACGACGGCGTGTACGTGGTGCCGGACGATTTGGTAGGCGCCACGATGCGCATCGGATCCGGCCAGTTACCTATGGCGCTTACGGTGCCCGTGCCCGAGGCCGGTGCGGCCGACACCACTGCGGGAGCCGCAACTGAAAGTGTCAGTGCGCCGGCAAGGGCAACGGAAGCGGCGATTTTCTTGAACATCATGTCCCCAATACACGTCGGATTTTACTGCTGTCATTACTCGGTCTCTGTTGACATACATTGTAAAATGTTGTCTACAGACACTGTCAAGGATTTGGTGGAAAAGACACCTGCAGGAGGACCCCGTGGGAAACGGATTCGGCGAGAAGCTACGTGCCGAACGGCTCGAACGCGGACTGACGCAGGCGGAACTGGGCAAGAACCTGTACTCACCCAGCTACATCTCCCTGCTGGAGACCGGGCGGCGTGAACCCACAGCAGAGGTCATCGAGGAACTTGCCCGGCGCCTTGAACTCGCGCCGAAGGCCTTGGAGGCGTGGAGCCAGCCCGTTTCCATGAGCGACGCAGAGTACGTCCTGGCAGGCCTGTACGCCCGCCAGGCATGGGACCTACGGGACTACCCGCTCGCCTCGAGCCACGCCGCAGCGGCCGCCCAAATCGCCCTCGAAGCCAAGAACAACAGCGCTTGGTGGAACATGACGTACATGCAGGCCGAGTGCATGATGAAACAAGGCCAGCTGAAGGAATGCCAGCAGATCGTAGAGCACCTCCTTGAGCACCCCATGGCTACCGAGTCCGCAGGCCTGGGAGTCCGGGCGTGGCAGATGCTTGCCGCAGTGTGCCACGGACAAGGTCAACTGGCCACCGCCGTCGAGCATGCCCTCCATGCCGTGAAGCTGAGCGAGCAATTACCCACAGGATCCACGCTGATCATCGGTGCCCACAGGGCGCTGATAGGGGCCTTGGCGGAGAGCGGCAAGCTCGATGAAGCATGGACGTATTGTTTGGCCATGATCGAGCATATGGACGAGCATTCAATGACCCAGCTGGCCGGTGAAGTCTCCTGGGTGGTGGGCAATGTAGCGTTCATGCGCCACGATTACTCCGAGGGAGTCAAGCACCACGAGCGTGCGGCCCAACTCCTCTCCCCCGCCAATGACATCGAGCTCTGGGCGCGATTCAACAAGGCGTCGGCCGCTGTGCGGTTGTCCTCAGGCATCGTGGAGCCGGAGACGCTGTCCGCCATCGAGCGCGCCGAACTGGCACTGTCCATTGTCGGCGGCAACAAGACGGACCAACTCGAGGTCGCCTTCATTCGCGCCCGGTGGCTGTACCTGAACGGTGACATTCCCGCCGCCGTCGAGAAGCTCCGGGAGATCTACGAGGACCGCAAGGTCTTGGCGCGGCACACCGCGGGTGAAGTTTCCCTACTGCTGGGCAAGTCCCTCAAGGCTGCGGGCGAAACCACCGAGGCACTGCGGTTCCTGGAAGAGGCCCAGCACGACTTCAGCGCGGCGGGCGCATCGGACAGGGTTCAGCAGGCCATGGATGCCGTGCTGGAAATCCGCCTCGCCGAGCGCCGCGCCGCCAAGGAACACCAAGCCAGCTAACCCCATTGATCGAGCGGGGTGGCCGGGCTAGGCGAAGGTGCGCCCCGTAAGTTTCTCGTAGGCCTCCACGTAACGGGCGCGGGTGCGCTCCACCACGTCGGCCGGCAAGGCAGGAGGAGGAGTGTCTGAGGCTTTGTCCCAGCCGGATTCCGCGGACGTCAGCCAGTCACGGACATACTGCTTGTCATAGGATGGCTGCGACTTGCCGGGCGCGTACGTCGCAGCGTCCCAGAACCGCGAAGAGTCGGGAGTGAGCACCTCGTCGCCCAGGGTGATGATGCCCGTGGCGGTGTCGATGCCGAATTCCACTTTGGTGTCGGCCAAGATGATGCCACGTTCCCGGGCGATCTCCTCGGCACGTGTGTAGATCTTCAGGGTAAGGTCGCTGAGGCGGGCGGCGATATCGTCCCCCACCATCGCTACGACGTCGTCATAGGTGATGTTCTCGTCGTGCTCGCCGACTTCGGCCTTGGCGGACGGGGTGAACAGCGCCTTCTCCAAGCGCGAACCATCAACGAGGCCTTCGGGCAGCGGGATGTCGCAGACGGTGCGGGACACCTTGTATTCAGCCAACCCGGAACCTGTGAGGTAGCCACGGGCGATGCACTCCACTGGAAACATTTCCAGCTTCTTGCAGATCATGGCACGGCCCTCGACGGCGGCCGGCACGCCAGCCTCCACAGTGGACGCGAGCACGTGGTGCTCCACCTCCAGCTGGTCGAACCACCAGAGGCTCAGTTGAGTCAGGACCCTCCCCTTGTCAGGGATCTCGCTGCTCAGGACGTGATCGTAAGCACTGATGCGGTCGCTGGCGACAACCAGGACGCACTCCTGGCCGAACTTCTCCGTTATCGCTTCTTCGGCCGGTACGTACAGGTCGCGGACTTTGCCGGAGTAGACGTGGGTCCAGCCGGGGAGTTGCAGGGCTTCTGTTTCAAGGCCGCCTGTGGGAAGTGAATCGGTCATGGTCAGGCCTGCACTTTCGGGATGGTGCCGGTAGCCGCATGGGGCACCCGGATTTCGCCGCGGGCGGCCTTACCTGCGATGTCGGTACGGAACTGTGAGCCTTCAAGCTGAACCAGTTCGACGCCGTCGTACGCCCTTTCTCGGGCCTCCACCAGGTCCGAACCGAGCGCCACCACCGCGAGGACACGACCGCCGGCTGAAACGACCTTGCCTTCTTCGTCCAGTTTGGTGCCGGCGTGAACCACGTGGACGCCGTCCAAGTCTTCGACCTTCTTCAGGCCGCGGATCCGGTCGCCGGTGCGGGGAGCGTCGGGGTAGTTTTCGGCAGCAACGACGACGGCGACCGCAGTGTCCTCGGACCAGCGCAGATTTTCGATGGTGTCGAGTTCGCCCTTGGCAGCTGCCAGCAGCAGGGTACCGAGCGGCGTCTTGAGGCGGGCGAGGACGGCTTGCGTTTCCGGATCACCAAACCGGACGTTGAATTCAATAACGCGGGTGCCCCGCGAAGTGAGGGCCAACCCGCAGTAGAGCACGCCCACAAAGGGTGTGCCGCGGCGGGCCATTTCGTCCACGGTTGGCTGGGCTACCCTGTCGATGACCTCTTGGACGAGTCCTTCGGGTGCCCATTCAAGGGGCGTGTATGCCCCCATGCCGCCGGTGTTGGGGCCTTCATCATTGTCGAAGATACGTTTGAAGTCCTGCGCCGGGGACAGCGGGACCGTGGTGCGGCCGTCGCAGAGGACGAACAGGGACACTTCGGGGCCGTCAAGGAACTCTTCGATGACCACCGTTCCGCCGGCGTCGAAGCAGGTCTGCGCGTGGGCGAGGGCTTCGTTACGGTCCTTGGTGACCACCACACCCTTCCCTGCCGCCAGGCCGTCGTCCTTGACCACATAGGGAGCACCGAAAGTGTCCAGCGCATCGGCTGCTTCCTCGCCGTTGGTGGCAACCCGGGCCATCGCGGTAGGAACGCCTGCCTCGGCCATGATCTGCTTGGCGAAAGCCTTGGAGGCTTCGAGCTGGGCGGCCTCCTTGCTGGGGCCGAACACCGGAATGCCGGCCTCGCGGACTGCGTCGGAAACGCCCGCGGCAAGTGGGGCTTCCGGGCCAACCACAACCAGGTCCACGCCAAGCTTGCCGGCAAGGGCAGCCACGGCTTGGGCATTGTTCCCATCAATGGCGTGCGTGGGGACGAGCTTGCTGATGCCCGCGTTGCCGGGCGCCGCGTGGACCTCGGAGACGTTGGGGTCTTCAAGCAGAGAGCGGACAATGGCGTGTTCGCGGCCGCCTGGGCCAATGACGAGTACCTTCACAGTCTTCAAGGGTACTTTGTGAAGGGCGCGGGTCCTAAGCTGTGTCACTGGATGGGCAGGTTCATGGGCACGCGATGCCTGTGCCCGCGCGGTGCGGCCCGGGAACCCCGCGGCTGAGCAATAGACTTGCTTCATGCCCATGAGTTCGCACGAAACGTTCAACGCTGAGTCCGCCGTCGAACTTGCAGTGATCGAACGCAGCGGCTTTATCGAGTCCCGCCACGTAGGTGCCGCGGTACTTATTGCCGGCGATGGCTCCGTGGTGACCCGGCTGGGCGACATCGACGCCCCCGTCTTCGCCCGCTCCACCCTTAAGCCCTTCCAAGCCCTCGCCTCCATGCAGTCCGGGGTTCCGCTGAGAGGCGCGCAAGTGGCCGTCGCCTGCGGAAGCCACACGGGTTCGCTGGACCACATGGATGTTGTGGAGGGAATGCTGAAAGCGGCCGGCGTCCGGGAAGAGCACCTTCAATGCCCTGCAGCCTGGCCCCAGGACGAAACGGCGCGCAGCTGGCTTGTTCGCTCCGATCGCGGGCAATCCAAGCTCGCCTTCAACTGCTCCGGTAAGCACGCGGCGTTCCTTTGGGCGTGCACTGAAAACGGGTGGGACCTCCGCAGCTACCTGGAGCCCAACCATCCCTTGCAACAACGTGTGCGTTCGGTTATTGAGGAATACTGCGGCGAGCCAATTTCCCATTTGGGGATCGACGGCTGCGGGGCTCCCGTTGCCGCGATCTCCCTGATCGGATTGGCCCGAGGCTTCTCCCGGCTGGCGAAGTCGCCCGGCGATCCGTCCGCGAACGCCCGTGCTGCCACCATCGCTACGTCCATGCTCGATTACCCCTGGGCCGTCCAAGGCAGAGGTGAGTCCAACACGATTGTCATGGAAGAACTGGACGTACTGGCCAAGATCGGAGCCGAGGGTGTGCTGGTCCTTGCGACGCCAACGGGTGCGGCAGTGGCAGTCAAGGTACTTGACGGCAACGTCCGCGCCACGTCCCTTGTCGGTTTAACACTGCTCGCAGCAAGCGGAGCCGTGGACGTAGCTGCCGTTTCCAGCGTCCTCGAACGGATCGTTGAACCTGTGCTCGGCGGTGGCCGGGCCGTGGGCCGGATCCGCTTGGGCCACGCCGTCTCCGCCCTTCTTGACTAGTTCTTCTCGATAATTCGCCTCGATAATCCGTCTCGACAATTCATCTCGATAGGGAGGTTCATGATGGCCGTTGCACGTCGCCGCGTTGATATCCACGAGGGCCAAGCGGCGCTGGCAGCCTGGCAAGCCGCCGTCGAGCCCTCAACAGACGCTGGTCCGACCTCCGACGCCGGGACCCCGCCGTCGCGGGCTGTGATTGCGACGGCGGTGCGCTATTCGCTCGAGGAAGTCACCGCCCGTGCACCCGGGAACTCGGTCGAGGTCCGCGTACCGCCATTCGGTGTAACGCAGTGTGTGGAGGGCCCGCGCCATACCCGGGGCACTCCCCCGAACGTGATTGAGTGCGACGCCGCCACCTGGCTGTCGCTGGTAACCGGCCGGATCTCATGGGCCGACGCTGTTTCGGCCGGGCGGGTTGCCGCCTCCGGGTTGCGGGCCAACCTCTCCGAGTTACTGCCGCTGTAAGGGGAACGTTTCGGCGCGGTTTCCTGTGTTTCCGACAGGGCTGATGCCCCCGGACCATGGCCTGGGGGCATCAAACTGCAGGAAGGTGTGGGCTATTCGGAGCTGCTCGGGGTGGTTGTTTGCCGGGGTTTGCTCATCTCAAACTGTGGAACCCCATCCACGGCCGGACCCCCGCGGAATTTCGGCGACGGCTCCTGTCCCTTGCTGAGCCGTTCAAGCTCTTGCTGCTGAAACAGGTCTTCCTTGCCGAGCATGATCGCGGTGTCCTCGTTGGTGATTTCGCCATTGAAAGCGCGGACCATGACGCTGCGGTCAAACTGCCCTTCCCACTTGGCCACGATGAACGTCGCTACGCAGTTGCCCAGGAGGTTCACCACCACCCGCATGGAGTCCATGAGCCGATCGGCTCCGAGAAGGAGGGCGACGCCGGCCACCGGGAAGATACCGAGCGCGGCGGCTGTGGCTGAGAGTGCCAGGAATGAGGACCCTGGAACGCCGGCCATGCCCTTGGAGGTCAAGAGCAGCACTCCCAGTGCGGCCAACTGCTGACCGAGGTCCAAGTGGTGGCCAAATGCCTGGGCCAAAAAGAGCAGCGAGATCGAAAGGTAGATCGCGGCGCCGTCGAGATTGAACGAGTAGCCGGTAGGAACCACTAGTCCGGTGGTGGCCCGGGAGCAGCCGGCGTTGGTCAGCTTGGTCATGATGCGTGGCATGACAGCTTCGGTGGAGGCCGTACCGAGTGCCAAAAGGAATTCTTCGCGGGTGTACTTCAGGAACTGCCATAGCGGCACTCGGGCGAAGCTCCACGCCACTAGGAACAGCAGGCCGATGAAGATGAGCGCCGCACCGTAGCAGGAAGCAATCAACAATGCGTAGGTACCCAGGGTGCCTACACCGTATTGCCCAATAATGAAGGCCATGGCACCGAAGGCGCCTAGAGGTGCGACCTTCATGATCCAGGACATGATCTTGAAGATCAGTTCCAGCAGCGTTTCCATGAGGCTGATGACGGGCAGGCACCGCTCACGGCCGATGACTACGATGGCCGCCCCGAAAAAGACGGAGAAAAACAGGACCTGGAGCAAACTGTTGCTCGCGAACGCCCCGATGACGCTGGTGGGGATGATATCCAGGATGAACGCTGCCGCATCCTTGGGAACTGCGGTACCGGTCTTCGCGTTCAGGGCATCTTGGGACAGCGTGGACGGGTCAATGTTCAGGCCTGCGCCCGGTTGAACCAGGTTGCCCACGATGAGTCCGAAGACAAGGGCGAAAACGGTGGCGCAGGTGAAGTACAGGAGTGCTTTGACCCCGACCCTACCGACCGCCTTGACGTCGCCGACTGCTGAAATTCCGGTGACGATCACCAGGAAAATCAGCGGGGCGATGATCATTTTGATGAGTTGAATGAATCCATCACCCAGTGGTCGGAGGGCGGACCCGATGTTCGGCCAAAAATGACCGATGAGCACACCTGCGACGACGGCGATCAGGATTTGAAAAAAGAGCGACTGGTACAGCCGCTTTTTCTTCTGCGGGGCCGAACTCGCCTTCAGCGCCGCGGGGTCTGGGATCTTCATTGATCTGAACCAATCAGTTTGGGAACAGCCCCACATTTTCGGTGGATGATTTCAATGTAATCCGGCTCACATCATTCCGCAAGGGGAAATCTAGTTTCCATATTATGGAAGTTGTATTTGGTCGGGAAGGTCGGGCGCGAACCTCCACCACCCACTTTGACGCCGAAAAAGCCCGCGACGCACTCCTTCTCAGGCGCGCCGCGGGCAGGCGGGTTTCAAAGTGGGTGGTGGCGGTACAGGAGGGTGGCTGGGCGGGCTAGCCGCGGCCGACGAAAGGCATGCCGGCGGCGGTTACCACCAATGAACCAATACTCGCCGACGGCGGCATATCCGCCATCATCAGCACGGCCCGGGCAGCGTCCTCCACGGGGAACATCGGCTCCACGCGCCTGCTGCCATCGGCTTGGAGCGCGCCGGAGCCGACCCCAATGGTGTCCATGATCTCCGTGCGGGTGTTGCCGATGTCGATCTGCCCGCAGGTGATCCCGAATTCACGCCCGTCCAGCTCAATGCTCTTGGTCAGCCCCGTCATCGCATGTTTGGTCACTGTGTACGCAACGGACCGAGGACGCGGTGAATGGGCAGATATGGAGCCATTGTTGATGATGCGCCCACCTTGGGGCACCTGGGCCTTCATGGTTCGCACGGCCTCGGCGGCACAGAGCATGGACCCCGTGACGTTGACGCGCAGGGTGGATTCCCACTCATCACGGCCGATCTCCCCCACGTCCCCGGCCGGTCCGAAAACGCCGGCATTGTTGAACAGAACATCAACCCGGCCCCAGCGTTCGCGGACAAGGTCGAAGAGCCGCTCGACGTCGTCGGACTCGGTCACGTCGCACGGAACCGTAAGCGCGTCCGGGTGATCCCCTGCCGTTTCCAGTAGCTGGGCCTCCCGCCGCCCCGCCAAAGCAACGCGATATCCTGCGGCCAGCATGAGCCGGGCGACGGCCCTACCGATACCCGAACCGGCTCCGGTAACGACGGCGACCCTCGGGGCCGCGGGCGGGCGTGGCTGATTCATACGTCTGGCTCCTGCGGACTTAGCGTGCGGCTTGTGCTGACTGGGCCGCTGTTATGGGCCACCCTATGACAGCCTTAGGCCGCGGTGTGGCGTAGGTTCGGACCTTGGACGTGGTCAGCCCGAGTCGAACCAGTGACTCTGCGATGGTCACCGCGGCGGCTACCCCATCCACGACTGGAACGCCTGTCCGCTGGCGGATCTGCTCATCGAGACCGGCCATGCCACCGCAGCCAAGAACCACAACCTCAGCCTTGTCCTTGGTCACCGCCTCCTCGGCCTGCCCAACGATCGCCTCGACGGCGCGTTCGGGGAACTCTTCAAGTTCCAGCACCGCCATGCCGCTTGCCCGCACAGAAGCGCAGCGGGCATCCAGTCCGGCCAATTTCAGCCGGTCTTCGATCAAGGGAACGGCACGGTCCAAGGTGGTTACCACCGAATACTTGTGCCCGAGGAACATCGCTGTGCTGGCCGCGGCCTCGGTGATATCCACCACGGGCACGTCGAGCAGTTCCTGGAGCCCCTCGCGCCCGTGCTCGCCGTACCCGGCCTGGATGACGGCGTCGAACGGTTCGGGGTAATTCACCACCGCGTCCATGACGGCGATGGCTGCAAGGTAGCTTTCGAAGTTGCCTTCGCACGAGTCGGCGCCGAAGCGGGGGGTTATGCCGATGATCTCAGTTCCCGGAGCCGCGACGGCGCGGGCCTGGGCTGCAATGGAATCGGTCATCGATTGGGTGGTGTTGACGTTAGCAACGAGAATGCGCATGGGTTTTCCTTTCAATGGCTGCGCCCGCCCCGGCCGGTGAGGGCGGGACGGGCGGCGCGCTGGTTATCGGACGGGTCAGTGGTTGCTGGCGACGGCGATCGGCTCGCCGGAAACGTCGTGGTGGATTTGCTTCTTGTCCGCGACGGCGAAGTACGTGAGAGCCCCGACGCCGGCTCCAATGAACCAGGCGAACGGTGCCGCTCCCGCCAATCCGGGAACAAACGCGATGGCCAGCGCCAGGGCTGCTGCCGGAAGCAGCGCGATGATGGCCTTGGGATTGACGCCACGCTTATAGAAGTAGGCGCCCTGTGGATCATCGGTGTAGAGCTCAGGGACGTTGACTTTGCCCCGACGCACCAGCCAGTAGTCGGCCATGACCACTCCGAACAACGGGCCCAGCAACGCGCCTAGACCGCCCAGGAAGTACACGATGACGATCGGGTTGTTGTAGAGGTTCCACGGGAGGATGACCAGGCCAATGGTTCCACTGACCCAAGCCGCCTTGCGGAAGTTCAGGTGCCGCGGGAACAGGTTGGTCAGAGCATAAACGGGAGCCACGAAGTTCGCCATCAGGTTCACGGCGATGGTCAGGATCAGCAGTGCCAGGCAGGCCAGGACCAGCAACAGGGTGTTGGGAATGCTCTGAACAATGTCCGACGGGCTCTGGATGATGGTGCCGTTGATCTTGTACTGGCCACCGGCCATGACCACGACGATTGCACCGAAGACGAGCATGTTGATCGGGATCCCCCAGAAGTTCCCCTTGACGATCGACTTCCTGGTCACCGAAGACCGGGTGAAATCGCAGAAGTTCAGGACGAACGTGCCATAAATGGAGACCCACAGTGCGCCGCCGGCGAAAATAGTGAGCCACATTTCGCCGCCTTCCAGGCCTCTGATCCCGGACCATTGGATAGCGCCGCCGGCGTTGATGAGGACCCAGACGGCGATTGCGGCCATGGTGGCCAGGATAATGGGCCCCGCGAACGCCTCGTACTTACGGATCATCTCCATGCCGAAGCTGACGATGACCAATTGCACGATCCACAGCCCCACGAAGGCAAACCAGCCCAACGTGGACAGGCCGAGGATGGAGTTACTGTCCAGATGCTTCAAATCCGGGGAGATTGCGACGAGCATGACCCGGAGAACCACCGAGGCCAGGTACGTCTGGATACCGAACCATGCGACCGCGACGGCGCCGCGGACCAGGCTGGCAATTTGTGCTCCGCGAATGCCGAAGCTGATGCGGCTCATGACAGGGAACGGGACGCCGGTCTTTTGTCCCATGAACCCGGAGAAAGTGAGGAGGGTAAAGAGCAGCACGGCACCAATGCCGAGTGCCACGAGAATCTGCCAACCTCCCAATCCCAAGGAGAAGAGGCCAATGGCAAAAGCATAGTTACCCAGGCTGTGGACGTCATTGGCCCAGAGGGTAAAGATGCTGTAGCTCGTCCATTTGCGGCCTGCGGCCTTAGTGGGAGCGAGGTCGATGTTGTAAAGGCTCGGGCTGATGGTACGGTCTGTGGCTTCGGAAGCAATGGCACAGAGGTCCGTGTTGCCCACCGAACGGTGGATGGGTGCGGCCCCTGTGCTGTCGTCCGGAGTCTCAGAGACGCCGACTGATGAAGTCGTCTGCATCGTGGATCTCCACTTCGTACTGTTTCCACATTGCGGAAACTAGTTATTGAATAGTGAAATCACTCTATGACTCAGGTCACGTGCAGTCAAGGTTTGCCGACAAGGTTTGCGCTGTAGGGCGGGTCACATTTCGTTGTCGAGGCTTGCCGCGTGAGCTTTCCGCTTCGCAGGCAGTGACCATGTTGACGCCGTCGAACGCCCTGCGTAATCTCGAATTACAGAATTTTATTCTCACAATACGAGATTACTGCGAGACCATTGAGCGCTCCACACTAAAAGCGCCCATACATTCAATGAAGAGAGGTTGGACGTGGCTGTAGGAGAAGAGACCTCAGACATCCTCAGCGGGTTGACTGCCCAGCTGCCTGATCGTGATCCGGAAGAGACTGCTGAGTGGATTGAGTCCCTTGATGCGTTGATCGCGGAGCAGGGTACCGAGCGTGCCCAGTACATTATGCGGAGTTTGTTGCAGCGTGCTGGTGCGAGGTCGGTGGGTGTGCCGATGGTGACGACCACTGATTATGTGAACACGATCCCGGTGGATCAGGAGGCTGAGTTCCCGGGGAACGAGGAGTTCGAGCGCCGGTACCGGGCGTATATGCGGTGGAACGCTGCGGTGATGGTTCATCGTGCGCAGC